>NZ_JAPSLH010000014.1 GCF_031180965.1 Chelativorans sp. | reverse complement strand
CGCACCGGGCTTGCCGTGCCGGTCATGGAGGTGAGCGGCCGGCGCAGGATGATGACGCCCTGCATATAGTCGAAGGAATAGTCCTCGCCATAGGACAGGACGCGCCGCTCGGTGACGCGGCCGGTGACCGGATCGCGCACTTCCACCGCCACCGTCTCCGACCCCTCGACGATGTCCTGCCGCTTCAGGAAATAGGCCGAGCCGCCGGTGCCCAGAAACTCCTCGCGCTGGGGCAGCGTGTCAGGCTGGGCCGCATAGGCCTGCACTTCCGTCCGCCGCTCGCCGAAGGAGGTCGTCTCCTCCGAGCGCCAGACGGCCGAGGCGCCGTAGAGCGCCCGGTCGGAGCGCAGGAACTCGGTGCCGGTCACCTCGGTCTTGTAGTTGCCCCACATCACATGGCTGTCGCCGCGCTCGAGCCGCACATAGAACTTGCCCTTTGTCGGCGCATCCTCGGCAAAGGCGGAATCGTCGCCATAGACCGGGTAGTAGTCGTCCGGGTCGAGGCGGCGCAGGATCTGCCGCGGGTCCTGGCTGTCGAGGTTGCGGAAGAGTTCGTCAAGGTCGTCCTCGCCCGTATCGGCGGCGGCCGTGAGCAGATATTTGCCCTTGATCTTGCCCTTCAGATAGAAGGCGAAGCGGCCCTTGGAATAGACTTCGTCATATTCGCCGGGACGCACCGCCTCGATGCCCGAATCCCCCATGCGCTTGCCGATGGTCAGGTCCGCCAGCGCCACATAGAACCAGTCATTGTCGGGGATGTTGATGTCGCGGGAAAACGACAGCCCGCCCGACTTCGACACACCGCTCACCGCCACGTCGACCGCATGGTCGCCGGCCGGCAGGATACGCTGCACCACAAAGGCTTGGGTAGGATCGACGGGAATCGCCTCGCCGAGGACGCGGACCGAATAGCCGGGCGGCACATGCCGGCCATGGACCGTCACCGCCCCGCCTCTTACGGGAATGTTTTTGAAGGCCGTGCGGTCCTCGCCCCAGCCGGGCGCGGCCGCCTCTTGCCTCTCGTGCCGCGGCAGATCGCGCTCAGAGCGGGCGATGGTGAGGGGCAGCGTCTCGTCGAACCGGCCCTTGGCGTCATAGACGCGCAGCACATAGACGAAATCGGTCTCCTCCGCCTGCGGCATCACCCAGGCGGCAGTGCCGTTTATGGCGGTGGGGATGACGGCCACCGGGCCTTCCTCCTCCTCGCCCTCCGCGAAGATGCGGATCTCGGCCCGCTCGATGAAGGCCGGATAATTGGCCGTGGCCAAAAACTCCACCTTCTCGCCCGCCTGGAACGTGCGCTCGACCGGCATGGTCGAGACGTTCAGCATGGTTTTTGCGTCCAGCCCGTCGAACTTCACCTGGATGTCGACGGCGGCAAGGTCGACATCCGTCTGCCGCTGCCGGTCCACAGGCCTTTCCGCCGCGCCGGCCGAGGCAGGCTCGCCCGGGGCAAGTGTCTCGGCCGCCCCCTCACCTTGACCCTCTCCCGAGCCTGCCGAAGGATCGCCGCTCTTGTCGACGGTCTCCCCGTCGACGCTGATCATAAAGGGGATGGCCGGCCTGTCGGCCGCCCTCTCCCGCTCCGTATTCTCGCCCACCGCAAGCGGGCGCACGGTTCCTGAGCCCGTCGAAGGGGCGGCCACCACCTTGCCCGCACTCTCCTCGGCCGCCGCCGGCGGCAGGCCAGCCAGCAGCCCCGCCAGCGCCGTGCCGGCGAGCAGGAGCAGCTTCAGATCGCCTCGCCAACCGGCATCCTGCGCCGGCGCCCTGAACCTGCCGAAGGGGAGCTCATGCAGCTTGTCCAAGCCCATCTTCGTGACAAGGAGTCTCATTGCCCCGCCTCCACACGCGTCTCGATGTTGAGCGGATAGGACCGCTGCCGCCCTCGCCACCGCTCGGCGATCAGCTCCTTCATGCGCTTCACACGCTCTTCGGCGAGTTCCAGCTCGAGGCCGGCACCCAGATAGGTGAGCCGCAGCACCGACTGCTCCTGGCCGAGCACGGTGATCAGCTGGTCGACGCCCTCGGCCCATTGCGGCAGGAGTTCCACCCGCCCCGGCACGAAGGCTTCCGAGGTGAGATCCAGCCGCACCACCCGGCCAACCGAGGCGCCGAAGTTCAGCTTGGTCAGCTTGCCCGCCGTCAGCCGCACCACGCGCGGGTTCTCCGTCGTCAGGCGATAGCCCGTCGGCAGGGTGCGCGTGTCGAGCTTCATGATGAAGTTCGAGCCGATGCGCGCCTCCGGAAGGTCCGCGCAGGCAACATGGAAGCGGCCATGTTCGTCGGTGGTGATCAGCCAGCCCTTGACCGTCGCAAGCCGCACGCCCGCAAGGCCCGGCTCGCCATCGTCCTGGTAGCCGTTGCGGTTCACGTCATCAAAGACCTTGCCGACAATGTCGCCGCAGTCGAAGACCGGCTCCACGATGATCTCCACCACCGCCCGCGCCTCCGCCGAGACGCGGCTGCCAGAGGCATCCTCGACATGCGCCAGATTGACATGCTCGCCCGGACCAGCCGAGGAAAGCGCCGTCAGCCGCAGCCGGATCTCGATCTCGGCATTGCCTGCCACAGACACGTTCTCGAACCGGATCTGCCGCCCGGCGATCACCGGGGCCACTTCGGTATCGCCGATCCGCGCCGAGCCCTCGACGAAGCGAAAGCCCGACGGGATCGTGTCCACAACCGTCAAACCGCTCGCAGCAGACCCCGCATTGTTCCTCACACGGATCGTGAACGGAGCCTCCTCACCACGACGGATGAAGCGCAAATTGGCGACCTTCGTTACTGAAATGTGGCGCGGCGCAACAACCGGATGCCCGGTGGTGCAGGCAGCGCATTCCGGATCCGGATCGCCGCCGCCCGACGCTTGGACCCGGTTGTCGAGCGTGCCCTGCGCGTCCGGGTTGACCGTTGCGGTGTAGGACACCGAATAGCTCCCGGGAGGCGTGCCGGCGGGCAACTCACATTCGATGTTTTGGCCTGAGATCGCGCAGGAGCCGCCGAATTGGGGGTTCTGCTCGGATATCTCCTGGAGCCTCAGTCCCGCACCCGCCGTGTCGGTCAGCGTCGTGACCTCACTGGTATCGGCCACTGTCACCGTCGTCGCCACCGTGTAGGTGATCGTCTGCCCAGGCTGGACCTCGCTGCCCGTAGCCGGGTCGGAGCTTTTGACCGTGCTGATTTCCGGCAGCAGCACAGGATGCTCGGTGGCGCAGGTCGTGCACTCGGGATCGGGGTCGCCGCCGCCTGTCGTCGTCACCTGGTTTCCCACGGAGCCCGAAGCATCCGCGTCCACCGTCGCCGTGTAGGAGACCGCATAGGTGCCCGGCATTGTGCCGGAGGGGAGCTCGCAAGTCAGGGTCTGAGCCAATACCGTACAGGAGCCGCCGAACTGCGGGTCGGTGCTCGTCAGGGTGCCGAGGGTCAGCCCGTCGCCAACCGTATCGGTCAGCTGGAAAACCGCCGTGGTCGCCGACGTCGCCACCGTAGTCGTCACGGTGAAGGTGATCGACTGGCCCCGCTGAACATCCTCGCCGCTCGCCGGATCAGCGGTCTTCTCCGTACTGATCGCCGGCGGCGCAACCGGATGCTCGGTCGAACAGGTAGTGCATTCGGGATCGGGATCGCCGCCGCCTGACATTGTCACCTGGTTGCGCAGGGTGCCGGCGGCGTCCGGGTCGACGGTCGCTGCATAGGAGACCAAGTAGGTACCGGGGGGCGTGCCTGCCGGCAGGGTACAAGTGAAGCCCTGCGCCGAAACCGCGCAGGAGCCGCCGAACTGCGGGTCGGCCGTTACCGCCCCGAGCGTCAGCCCCGTCCCGATCGTATCGGTAAGCTGGAACACGGCCGTGGTCGAGGCGGCGGCCACGGTTGTTGTCAGCGTGTAGTTGATCGTCTGGCCCGGCGGAACCTCGGTTCCGCTGTCCGGATCGGAGGTCTTGATCGTGCTGATGACCGGCAGCGCCACCGGATGCTCGATCGAGCAGGCCGAGCAGACGGGGTCGGGATCGCCTCCCGGTTCATTGCGCGACGTCACTCTGTTACCGACAGTGCCGGTCGCGTCGGCATTGACGGTTGCCGTGTATTCCACTGTGTAGCTGCCCGGCAGCGTGCCTGCAGGAAGCTCGCAGATGAGAGACCCCGTGCAGGTGAATGGACCGGCATTGGTCACGCCGGCGAAAGTCAGCCCGGAAGACAAGGTGTCCTCCAGCGTCACAGGCTCTGTGGTGGCCGAACTCCCCACCGTTACCGTCAATGCATAAGCGACGGTCGCGCCCCGCTCCACCGCCGTCCCAGCGGTCGGGTTGGCGGTCTTGCGGACCTCGATGGCGGGCGGTGTGACAGGATGTTCCGTCCTGCAGGGCGCGCAGTCGGGATCCGGATCGCCGCCGCCTGTGGTGGTCACCTGGTTCTGCAGCAATCCCGTCGCATTCGGATTTACCGTCGCCGTATAGGTCACGGCATAGCTGCCGGGCATGGTTCCCGCCGGCAGCGAGCATGTGAGCGTCTGGCCCGAGACTGCGCAGGAGCCGCCGAAGGCAGGATCGCTCGTCACCGCCGTACCCAGGGTGAGGCCGGCGCCGATCGTGTCGGCCAGTTGGAACACCTCCGCGGTCGCAGACGTCGCCACGGTCGTTGTGACTGTATAGGTGATCGTCTGCCCCGGCAGCACTGTCGTGCCGTTCGTTGGCACGGACGTCTTGATCGTGCTGATCGCGGGCGGCGCTACGGGATGCTCGGTTACGCAAGCCGTGCACTCCGGATCGGGGTCGCCGCCGCCCGAAGTCGTCACCTGGTTGCGCAGCGGACCGGTCGCGTTCGGGTTCACCGTCGCGGAATATCTCACCGTGTACTCGCCCGGCGCTGTGCCTGCCGGCAATGAGCAGGTAAGGATCTGGCCCGAAGGCGCGCAGGAGGTGCCGAAGGCAGGATCGCTTGTCACTGTCGTGCCCAGCGTCAGCCCGGCGCCGACGGTGTCGGTCAGCTGGAACGGCGCCGTGGTTACGGCGGTCGACACCGTGGTTGTCACCGTAAAGTTGATTGTCTGGCCCGGAGTGACCGTCGTACCGCTCGTCGGATCGGCGGTCTTGACCGTGCTGATCACCGGCGGTGCCACCGGATGGGATGTCGAACAGGTCGTACAGACAGGATCGGGGTCGCCACCCGGCGGATTCGTTGGTGTTACTGTGTTGCTTATCGTGCCGGAGGCTGCGGCATCGACGGTCGCGGTGTAGCTCACCGCATAGTCGCCGGGGACCGTCCCAGCGGGAAG
This sequence comes from Chelativorans sp., assembly GCF_031180965.1. GTDB lineage: Bacteria > Pseudomonadota > Alphaproteobacteria > Rhizobiales > Rhizobiaceae > Chelativorans. The sequence goes on along the minus strand of NZ_JAPSLH010000014.1, from coordinate 103,217 downwards.
AACGCAGCTCAGGCTGCCTGTGCAGACGAAGGGACCGGGAGCGGTGACTGCCCCGAAGGTGAGGCCCGAACTGAGCACGTCCGTCAGCGTCAATGGCTCGGCCGTCGCTCGGTTTGCCACCGTGGCAGTCAACGTATAGGTGATCGTGTCGCCCGGGCGCACGATGGAACCGGGTGCAGGGCTGGCCGTCTTGGCAACGCTTACAGAGGCAGCGATCGGGGTCGTCTCGCCGCAATCGTTGCCAGCCGCGGCGCAGTCGACGCCCGCCACCCTCACCGCATTGTCGATGCTCGATGTCCCGGTTGGAATCGAATCTGCAATCTGCACGACGAAATCGAGCGTAGCGGCACCATTTGCCGGGACGTTTATGGCGTCCTCGTTCGAGCAAGCGCTGCCGCTGGCCGTGTTGGCGCAGGTGAGGTCGCTTCCCGCCGCGACAAAACTCGTGTTCGCGGGTACCGTCTCGTCGACATCGCCCGGAAACAGGGTTCCGACCGCGCCGCCTGAGTTCGAGACGGTTATCCTGTAGGTGAGCACATCGCCCGGACCGACTGCAGAGCCGGTAGTGTAGGGCTGACCGTCTACCTGGACCAACGCCTTGGTGACCGAAAGCTCGGGCTCCGCGATAGCCGGGAAGGCGCAAGAGGCAAGGTCGCGCGCGGCGCCGGCACCCGTGGCAGCTATCCGGGACAGTGTGCCAGTGGCCGGATCATACGCGTAGTATGCGCTGCCACCGCCGCCCGCATTATTGGCGACATAGAGCCGGCCGTCACCACCGAATGCGATGCCGGCCCATTGGATGCTGCTCGGCTCGCCACCAAGAAGCGGGCGGGTCTGCCGAACGGCATTGAAACCCGACGAGGGATTCCAGGTATAAAGATCCTGGCCCGCGGCAAGCCACGCCACCCCGTTTTGATCGAAGGCGATATCCCCCGAGCCAAGATTTGTCGGGATAAAGTCGTAGGTGAGGTTGCCAACGTGTTGGACGCTGTAGTTGAACTCGCCGGATGGCGTGACTCGCCAGACGCGCGGTGAACCGGCGCTCTCGATGAAATAGCCGATACCCGCTTGGGTCATTCCCGCGCGAGGAATGTCGGTCGAGGCGAACGAAGCTGCTTCATACCAGCCACCATTGTCGGCGTCATAGGCCCACAGGGTCGAACCGCCACCGCTGCTGGGAGAGACAAACAGCAGCCGGTCGCGTACCGGATCGACCATCAACCCGTTGAGTTCGCCGGATACAGGCTTGCTCAGTTCGGACACAAGAACGTCTGGCCCGCCGGGCGGGTTCAGGCGCCAGATGTTGACGCCGTTGACGATGTTGAACACCGCACCTGCTGCCGGGCCGCAGAACTGGTAGGGCACGGCAAGGACTCTCACGAGGTGATCCTCGACCTCGCCGTCGAGCGCGGTGCCGGTCGGTGAGCCAATGCTGGCCTGAGTGTTCGAGTAGCGCAGGCGCACGAAACTGTCGCCGGGCGTGAGGTCCTGCGAGATCGTCCAGGTAAGCGTCGCCGACCCGTTGGGGCCGGAGCACCGGCCCTCCGCTCGCTCGTCCAAATCGAAAACTCCGCTGCGGTCGAAATCGATCCAGCCCGCCACAAACCCGGTGCCGCTGCAAGGGATGGCTTGAGTCAGGGTTTCGCCCGCCTGCAGTACGGAAATCGTGTAGTTCGCAGGCCAGGCGTCTTCTTCCGGACCATCGCCCGTCGCATCGCCATTGCGCGGCGGCTCCGCCTCGGTATCGGGACCGGCCGTGCCGAGATAGTCGTTGCGCGGCGGGAGCAGCCCACCCGGCTGATATCCGGCTGAGTTTAGATTGACCTGCGTCCCAACTGGAATGTTGTCGGGCTGGAATTGCAGGTCGTTTACGAGATGCATGACGTCGCCATAACCCCCCGGGGCGTCGCTGAAATCCGCATAGGGCGCGAGCAAACCGATTGCGATGGCGGTATTGCCGGTTCCGGCAATATCGAAGTCCATGCTAACGGTCGGAGATGGCGTATTGAAAGAAAGGAAAGTGACAGCTGCAGTTCGCTGATTGTTGCCAGGGCCGAAGCGAATTGTCTGGCCACCATTGCTCTTCAACGCGGTGTAAGGGCCGGCGGCTGAGTTCTTGACCATTTCCACCGCGAACCACTGGCCACTTGCGGTTGCCTGAACGTGCTCGTTGCCGCTGGCGTCGATCGATTCAGCATCGGCCATCACGAGCCCCTTCAAGGCGTAGGGTTGCCCGCCGAGGGTAGCGCTACAGTTGATGGTGAAAGTGGTCTGGCCATTCCCTCGCATAATGCCGTTGATCAGCTGATTGCTCGTGCCTGTGCCGCCTCTGTTGTAAAGATCGTCAAGGCTGTCGCCGCTGAAGTTGCCAGGGCGATAGGCGGTAAGCACGGGCGTGCCCGTGCCTCCGTTGGTCACGTGATTGATGTTTGCCAGACTGCAGCCGACGTTCAGAGTAATTCCGCCGGCAACGGGAATGGTGGCAGAGCTTTCCGAGCCATTGGTAAGAACGTTGCCGTGGGCACCCCATGTCAGCCACAGAACATCGTCACGGTTCGGACTACTGCCTCCCGTCGCGTACTCGGCCGCCGGGGCGGGCGCTGCGAAGAACGCAACCGAAGCCAGCGCAAGCGCCACCAGCCCCCCTGGGCCGAAGCTGCCGGTCGCCCTGTTCGGCTCTGCTGCTCTTCGGCCAAAGCCTGCTGCCCGCGGTTTCGGCGACGTGGCGAGCCGTGCCGCCTTAAGCAGCAGGACTGGAATGCGCATAGACGAGCCCCCTCGTAGGTCAAACCACCCGATGGGGACACCACGGCCTGCTCATGGCCGTACTAGGACGCCAGTCACCGCTTGGATTCGGAGCAGCCGTATCCAACCGCTATTCTGACGAAAGCCCCCCGCCCCCAAGCGTGAGAATTCCGCCGCGAGATGGGCATAGAGACGGAGCGGTGTATTTCAAAAAAATCAGCACCTATCAAAAAAATACGATATTTCGAAAAGTAAGCCTGAGTTGTATGCTTTTTGTGACGTTCTTTGTCAGGAAAACCACACCAACACGCTGCCAAGTGCGCGCTATGAGAGCAACAAGAACTTTATATTTTCTCAGAAGTTGCATTTCGCGGCTCTGCCCACCTGCTGATTCGGTCTAGTCGAAGGTGATTCGCATCTCATTCGGTCAAAGCGCCCCGCAGACGCGCCGTTTACTTCCGCTACAAGCCGTTGTCGATGAACCAAGTCTTCGGAAGCAAGAAGCGACGACGATTTCATGTGGGATGACAACAAGGCAGGCAGAAGGCGTCGATGGCGGCGGCAAGCGCCTCGGTCGCTTCAGCAAATCTCGGCAGAGGACGGATCGGCGGGATCGAACGACATCGTAGGAAAGCCTTCGCTCTTCCCGGACCGAAACCGGAATCAATCCAAAGTTGATTCCGCTCAGCGAGTGGTAAGAGGGGGCGCCGGCGATGGGCCGCTTGGAGCGGGTAGCGGGAATCGAACCCGCATATTCAGCTTGGAAGGCTGCTGCTCTACCATTGAGCTATACCCGCATCCGGTGAGCGATGGTGGAGGGGGCTGGATTCGAACCAGCGTAGGCGAAGCCAACGGATTTACAGTCCGTCTCCTTTAACCACTCGGACACCCCTCCGCGCCGCTGCCGAGCAACGAGAGCTATGTGGGAAAAGCGGCCGCGCCCGTCAATGGCGCACCGCCGTTCCGTGAGGGGCCTTATGGCCACCTCGTTTGGCAGTGTCAACAGGATGAAGCGCCAGCATTGGCGAAAATCGGCGAAGCTCGTTCCCGGCCATAGGCGCAGCCGCCCGGGCGCGCTATAGGAGCGCCATGAATGACCAGAAAAAGACCGGAACCCCCAAGGATAGCCACTATGCGCGGCTGCGCAGGGCCCACCGCGAACAGAGCGGCGCGCCCGCCAGGAACGCGCGGGTGCAGGCGGGGGCGCCTCCCCTGCCGGAAGGCCTCGTTCGCCTCTACGGGCTCCACACCGTGCGCGCGGCCCTCGACAATCCCAGCCGCTCCATCCGGCGCATGCTGGTGACGCGCAATGCCGCACAGCGTCTCGATATCGCCGATCTTTCCTCACTGGCCTTCCCAGCCGAACTGGTCGAGCCGAGGGCGATCGACGCGCTGGTCGGGTCCGACGCCGTGCATCAGGGCGTGCTCGTGGAGGCGGAAGCCCGCGCGCCGAAACCGTTCTCGGCGCTCGGCGATGCCTCGCTCGTCCTGGTGCTCGACCAGGTCACGGACCCGCATAATGTGGGCGCCATCATGCGCTCGGCTGTCGCTTTCGGCGCCGATGCACTGATCACCACCGCGCGCCACAGCCCGGCCGAATCCGGCGTTCTTGCCAAGGCAGCTTCTGGGGCGTTGGAGCACATCGACCATATCGAGGTGCGCAACCTTGCCAATGCGCTGGAGGAATTGCACACGGCCGGCTTTCACACGGTCGGCCTTGATTCCGACGGTCCGCAACCGCTCGAGGAGGCATTTCAGGGCGGAAAGCTTGCCCTCGTGCTGGGGTCCGAAGGCAAAGGCCTGCGGCAGAAGACGCGCGAGACGGTGCGCGTGCTTGCAAGGCTTGATATGCCGGGAGCGATCCGCTCCCTCAATGTCTCAAACGCAGCCGCAGTCTCGCTTTACATAGCCCGCCGCTGGCTGGCAGCGGCTTGAGGTTCCGCGCGGCGGCCAGCCGATCGCCGTTGTTTGGCCCTATCGAGACCGGCCGCGGCACGTTACCGGCTCACTAAACTCCCCGCGGAGGTCTACGAATGCTTAGAGCCGTGCCGGCCGCCGAACAGCGCAGCCCGGACGACATCCATTCCTGGATGCGCCTTGCGGCCTGCCTGCTGCTCGGCACCGTCGCCAGCATCGGAATGTGGGCCTTCATTGTGGCCCTCCCCCAGGTTCAGGCGGATTTCGGCGTTGAGCGTGCCGAGGCATCCCTACCCTATACGGCGGCCATGATCGGGTTTGCGCTCGGCAATGTGCTGATCGGCCGGTACGTGGACCGTTTCGGCATCGCGATTCCCGTGATGGTCGCCGGGGCGGCACTCGGAGCCGGATTCGCCCTCTCGTCCTTTTCCGACACGATCTGGCAGTTCGCAATTCTGCAGGGGCTCGTGGGCTTTGGCGCCTCGGCCACCTTCGGGCCGCTGATCGCCGATATTTCGCATTGGTTCGAGCGCCGGCGCGGAATTGCCGTGTCGACCGTGGCGAGCGGGAACTATCTAGCCGGCGTGATCTGGCCGATCGTCATCCAGCTCCTCATCCGGAATATCGGCTGGCGCGCGACGTTCCTCTGCGCCGGCATCTTCTGCATCCTCACCATCCTGCCCCTCGCGCTGCTTCTACGCGCCCGCGCCCCAACCGGCTCACGAACTGGAGCCGCGCAGATCAAGGCCGGGTCGCGCGGCTTTGCCCGCACATCCTTCTCGCCCGCAGCCCTTCAGGCCCTTCTCGCTGTCGCTGGGCTCGGCTGCTGCATCGCCATGTCCATGCCGCAGGTCCATATCGTGGCCTACTGCGTCGATCTTGGCTATGGGGTCGCTCGGGGCGCGGAGATGTTGTCCCTGATGCTGGCGGGTGGCATTGTCAGCCGGCTCGCCTCCGGCTTCATCGCCGATTATATTGGCGGGGTGCGGACGCTGCTCATCGGCTCCGTCCTGCAATGCCTGTCGCTTCTGCTCTATATCCCCTTCGACGGCCTCGCCTCGCTTTATATCGTCTCGCTGATCTTCGGCCTGTCGCAAGGCGGCATCGTGCCGTCCTATGCGATCATCGTCCGCGAATATCTGCCGGCTGCGGAAGCCGGGCAGCGCGTCGGGATCGTCATCATGGCGACGATCGTCGGGATGGCCGTTGGCGGATGGATGTCGGGCTGGCTCTACGATCTCACCGGTTCCTACCGCGCCGCGTTCTTGAACGGCATTGCCTGGAACCTGCTCAACATCGCGGTGATGCTGCTCATCCTGATGCGCCCGGCGCGCGCAGCGGCAGCCGCGTCATAGGCCGAACCACCAGGTCGCAAGGCCGAGGAAGCCAAAGAACCCAACCACATCCGTGACCGCAGTGACGAAGACCGCGGAGGCCACGGCGGGATCCGCGCCCAGACGATCGAGCAGGAGCGGAATGAGGATGCCGGCTAGCGCCGCGACGAACATGTTGATGATCATCGCAGCGGCGATGATGCCGCCGATTTGCTCGCTCTGGAACCAGAAGCCCGCTACCAGCCCGATCAGGACCGCGAAGATGATGCCGTTGAGGCAGCCTACACCCATTTCGCGGCGGATGATGCGCCCTGCATTGTAGATGTCGAGGTCGCCGGTGGCGAGGGCGCGCACCGTCACGGTCATCGTCTGCGAGCCGGCATTGCCGCCCATGCCGGCGACGATGGGCATCAGCACGGCAAGGGCAACGACCTGTTCTATCGTCGCGTCAAAGAGGCTGATCACCGACGCGGCCAGGAAGGCCGTGACGAGATTGACCATCAACCACGGCACCCGCGAACGCCCGGCGGCCATAACCGAGTCGGACAGCTCCTCGTCGCCGACGCCACCCAGGCGCAGGATGTCCTCCTCCGCTTCCTGCGTGATGACGTCCACCACGTCATCGATGGTGAGTACGCCCACCAGCCGCTCGTTCTCGTCGACCACCGCCGCCGAGAGCAGGTCGTACTGCTCGAAGATGCGCGCTGCTTCTTCCTGATCCATCGTGGCCGGGATGGCATGGCGCGTCTCGCGCATGATCTCCTCGATCTTGACCGCACGCTTGGTGCGCAGGATGCGGTCGAGGTCGACGGTGCCAACGAGGCGAAAGGTCGGATCGATGACGAATATCTGCGCGAAGCTCTCCGGCAGATTCTGGTCCTCGCGCATATAGTCGATAGTCTGGCCGACCGTCCAAAAGGGCGGCACCGCGACAAATTCCGTCTGCATGCGGCGGCCGGCGGACTCTTCGGGATAGCCCAGCGAGCGGCGGAGGCGCACCCGTTCGGTAAAGGGTAGCTGCGCCAGGATCTCGTCCTGATCCTCCGGATCAAGGTCCTCGAGAATGTAGACCGCGTCATCCGAATCGAGCTGCTGGACGGCCTGCGCGATCTGCGCGTTGGGCAAGCTTTCGACTATGTCGAGGCGGATGGCCTCATCGACCTCGGTCAAAGCCGTGAAGTCGAACTCGGCGCCCATGAGCTGCACAAGCGCCCGCCGCTGCTCGGGCATGAGCGCCGACAGCAGATCACCGATCTCGGACTGGTGCAGACTGCCCACATCCTCGCGCAGCGCAAGCGTATCCCGGTCGGCGATCGCCGCCCCGACATGCGCCAGGAAATGTGCGGAAACCGAGCCATCCTCGTTGTAGATGCCGTGCGCCGGCGCCTCGGCCGGGCCGCCATGGTGTTCCTGCGTCTCCCGTTCGCTCAAGGACGCCTCCTCATCAAGATGCCCGGCCGCGCTCGCGCGGACCGCGCCACCTCTAGCGCGCCTTTCGCCGAATACAAAGCCTCCAGAGTGAACAAGAAAGGGCAGAATCCGTTGGCACAGGATAGCAGGAAACCGCGACGGCAAGTGACGCTCACGGCTGCAACTTGGTTCTTTTCATCCGGCCGGCGTCGGGTAAAAGGAGCTGACCCGACCTCCTCATTGACCTCCCGCAAGGCAACCCCGGATGGCAGCAACCCGATCGCAATGGGCGCGATATGCGCGAATGGCGCTTGCCCTTGCGGTGGGCCTGCTCGGCGGGGTGGCATTCTGGTGGCTGGCGACTCCGCTTCCCTGGCTTTTGGGACCGCTTTTCATCAGCCTCGTCGTTTCGCTCCTCCGGTTGCCTGTGGAAGCTCCCACGCCGCTGCGCATCCCCATCTCGGCTTTTGTCGGCGTCATGCTGGGGGCAACCTACTCACCGGAGGTCCTCGGCCAGATGGCCGGCTGGTGGCTCACCATCCTTGGCCTGCTCGGCTATATGGTCATAGCCACCGCCATGTGTTTCCTCTACTTCCGGGCGGTGGCGGGATTCGACGCCCGGACAGCCTTCTTCTCGGCGATGCCTGGCGGACTGTCGGAGATGGTGATCATCGGCGATTCGGCCGGAGCCGATCCCCGTAATGTAGCGCTGGTACAGGCTGGCCGGGTCGTCTTCACCGTCTACTCGATCCCTTTCCTGATCGAATTCATGAACGGTCCGCTGAACAGGGTGGCCGGCCAGACAGTCGGCCTGGCGGATATGCAGGGTTCGGCCTTTCTCTGGCTCGGGTTGTGCGCCGCCGCGGGCCTGGCGCTCGGCTATCTGGTGAAGCTCCCTGCCCGCTTCCTGATCGTGCCGATGGTGCTGAGCGCTGTGGTCCATCTGGCAGGTTGGTCGGATTTCAAGACGCCATGGGAATTTGTCGTCGCTGCGCAGGTGATCCTCGGAACGATCCTGGGCTGCGGTTTCCAGGACGGAAGAGTACGCGAGATCCTGCGCGTCCTGCTGATCTCGCTCGGCGCCACCTTCCTGCTCGTGCTGCTCAGCCTCGGCTTCGCATGGACGCTGAGCTGGATGAGCGGCGTCGGTCTGACGGAGCTTCTGCTCGCATATTCTCCCGGCGGCGTGGCGGAGATGGGCGTTCTCGCCCTTGCCCTGCAATTGGAGGTTGCGATGGTCTCGCTCCACCACGCGATCCGAATCGTCGTGCTGGTATTCGCCGCGGCATCGCTGGTCCCCCTGGTTGTTCGCCTCAGCACAAGAGGAAGCCGGCCCTAGGCTGAGCGGTGCGGCCTAGGCATCCTCCAGGATCATCTGCGCGCCCTTTTCCGCAATCATGATGGTCGGCGAGTTGGTGTTGCCGGAGGTGATCGTCGGCATCACCGATGCGTCGACGACGCGCAACCCCTCCACTCCAAAGACGCGCAGCCTGGCATCCACTACGGCGCCCGCATCTCCGGCCGTTCCCATGCGGGCAGTGCCGACCGGATGGAAGATGGTGGTGCCGAGATCACCAGCAGCAAGAAGCAGATCCTCGTCCGAGGTGACATTCGGGCCGGGCTTGTATTCCTCGGGCTTGTACGGAGCGAGCGCGGGCTGCGAGACGATGTGACGAGCCCATTTGAGCGATTCCACCGCCACCCGCCGGTCCTCCTCCGTCGATAGATAGTTCGCCCGGATGTCGGGCTGATCGGCCACGCCAGGGCCGGAGATGTGGATCGTGCCGCGGCTCGTCGGGCGCAGATTGCAGACGCTGGCAGTGAAAGCGTCGAAGGGATGGAGCCCTTCCCCCCATACATCGAGCGAGAGCGGCTGGAAGTGGAACTCGAGATTGGCCGTCTCGTATTCCGGAGAGGAGCGCACGAAGGCGCCCATCTGAGAGGGTGCCATGGTCAGCGGCCCGCGCCGGCGCAGCAGATAGTCCAGTCCCATCAGCGCGCGACGCAAGAGATTGGCGTAGTCGCCGTTGAGCGTCCGTATGCCGGTCACCTTGTAAACGGGCCTTATCTGCAGGTGGTCCTGCAGGTTGGCGCCGACGCCGTGCAGATGCAGCCTCGGCTCGATCCCGCGCTCCTTCAGAAGATCGGCATCGCCGATCCCGGACCGTTCGAGGATGCCCGGCGATGCTACTGCCCCGGCGGAGAGGATGATCTCGCCGCGCGCCGCGGCAAAATGGGCTGCGCCGTCCATGAAGTAGCGGACGGTCTGCGCCCGGCCTTCGGCGATCTCCACGCGGTCCACCACGGCGCCAGTGATCACCCTCAGATTGGGGCGGTGCAGCACGGGCTTCAGAAAGCCGCGTGCGGCGCTCCAGCGACGCCCGCGCTTTTGGTTCACCTGGAAATAGGACGAGCCGGTGTTGTCGCCGCAGTTGAAATCCTCGATACGCGGGATCCCGGCCTGCTCGGCGGCATCCCTTATCCTGTCGAGGATCTCCCAGCGGATGCGCGGATGCTCGACGCGCCACTCGCCGCCCTCCGCGTGGAACTCGTTTGGCGGGTTTTCGTGGTCCTCATGCTTGAGGAAGAAGGGAAGCACGTCATCCCAGCCCCAACCAGTGAGACCCATCTGGCGCCAGCCGTCATAGTCGCGTGCCTGTCCGCGCATATAGATCATCGCGTTGATGGCCGACGATCCGCCAAGCACCTTGCCGCGGGGATAGGCGAGCGCGCGGCCGTTCAGTCCCGGCTCGGGGGCTGTCTTGAACAGCCAGTCGGCGCGCGGATTGCCGATGGCAAAGAGATAGCCGACCGGGACATGAAACCAGATCCAGTTATCCTTCCCGCCGCCTTCCAGAAGCAGGACGCGATTTCTTGGATCTGCGGAGAGGCGGTTTGCCAGCACACAGCCCGCGGAGCCGCCTCCGGCGATGATATAGTCGTAGATTTCAGACGGTTGCCCCTCCGCCATCGAACTCCTCCCCCAACCTGCCTGCGAACGTCACCCCGACTGGGCGAGCACTTCCTCCAGGTTCCCCGCACGCTCGACGCCGAAACCGCTTGCCTCCGCCATCGCATCGATATCGGCAAGGATCTGCCCGCGCGGCTGGCACGAAGCCCAATGGAGCGGCCCTCCCCGCAGCGCGGGAAAGCCATAGCCGTTGACGAGGACGAGGTCGACATCGCCCGGCCGCTCCGCAATGCCTTCGGAGAGCAGGAGCGCCGCCTCGTTGACCATTGCCGCAAGGAGCCGGCGCCGGATCTCCTCGTCGCCGATCCTGCGCCGCTTGATCCCCTTCCGCCGGGACGCGTCGAGGATGATCGCCTCAACCTCGGCATCGGGTGCGCCGCGCGGGGATGCCGTATAGTCGTACCAGCCCTTTCCGGTCTTCCTGCCGAACCGTCCCATCTCGCAAAGCCGATCCGGGATCTCGACATAGCGGGCACGCGGGTCGCGGGTGGGCGCGAGCCGCTTGCGCGTGGCCCAGGCGATATCCAGGCCCGCCAGGTCGAAGACGGCAAACGGCCCCATGGCCATGCCGAAATCCACCATGGCCCGGTCGATATCCTGCGGCAGAGCGCCTTCCTCCAGCAGGAACTCGCACTGGCGGCGATAGGCGCTGAAAATCCGGTTGCCGATGAATCCCTCGCATACGCGCGCGACGACCGCCACTTTACCGAGACGCTTCGATACCGATAAAAGTGTGGCCAGCGTTTCCGGGGCCATCTTGTCGGTGCGGATCACCTCCACGAGGCGCATGACATGCGCGGGATTGAAGAAGTGCAGGCCGCCGAACCGCTCCGGCCGCGTCGTGGCCGCTGCCATCTCGTTCAGATCGAGATAGGAGGTGTTGCTGGCGAGGATGGCGTCCCTACCGACGATCCCGTCGACGCGCGCAAAGAGGCTCTTCTTGGCCGCCATGTCTTCGGTGATCGCCTCGATGACGAGATCCCGGTCAGCCATTTCCTCCAAGGCGCTAGCGCTGATGCGCGCCATCAGTTCCTCACCGGAAGATGCCCGGCCCCGCTTCGCAACCTTGTCGGCCTCCTCCCGCAATGCGGCGATCGCTCGCTCCATGGCGGCAGGGTCGCTCTCGAACAGGCGGACGTGAAGGCCGCGCAGGGCAAAGGCGAGCGCGATCCCCTGCCCCATGCGCCCCGCCCCAACCACGCCCACTCGCTGCACAGACCTCGGCTCCCCGCCATCCGGCATGCGCGCGGCCGCGCGCTCGGCGAAAAAGAGATGGCGCAGGGCCTTCGCCTGCGGCCCAACGCGCAGGCGCAGCGACCTCTCCCGCTCGCGGCGGAGCGCCTCTTCCACCGGGAGTTCGGCGGAGAACTTAACGGCCGCAATTGCTTCAGGGACGGCGTCCGCCCCCTTGGCAGCGGCGAGTGCCTCCTTCTCGGCCGCCTCTATCCGATCCGCCGGCTCCGCGGGAACGCTCGCTTCGATGAGGACGCGCTTGCGCCCTCGCATCGTCATCAAATGCTCCACAGCTGCCGGCAGGAGGTCGCTGGCCGTGACCGCGTCGAGCATGCCGAGCCGCAGGGCCTCATCTGCCTTCACTCGGCGGCCCGAGGTGACGAGTTCGATGGCGCGGGCGATGCCGACCAGCCGCGGCAGGCGCTGCGTGCCGCCGGCGCCCGGGATCAGGCCGAGCGTCACTTCCGGCAGGCCGAGGACGCCGCGCGGCGTCGCCACCCGCGCGTCGCAGCCGAGCGCAAGCTCGTAGCCGCCGCCCAGCGCAGCCCCCTCAATCGCCGCGACGACCGGGGTCGGAAGTGCTTCGATCGCAGCGATCACCTCCGGCAGGTGCGGCGCCTGGGGCGGGGCGTCGAACTCCCGGATATCGGCCCCGGCGACGAAGTTGCCGTTCGCGCCCGTCAGGATTACGCCGGAGAGTGACGGCTCCTCACGCAATGCCGCGAAGGCGCCGAGAAGATCTTCGCGGACCTGCCGCGAGCCCGCATTCACCGGTGGGTTGTCGATGGTGACGGTGGCGAGCTTCCCCGCTTCAGGGTGCTCCGAAATTTCCATCCGTACCGTCTGGTACTGTAGCACTGGACATAGCTCCGATTGCGACAATCAAGAAAGCATGCGCCGCCGGCCTCTCCCTCGAGGAGGAGCGCCCAACCACACGTGCGTTCTTTGACATCAATACAAACGAGATGCGGGCCGAGTCACTACCGTTCGGTGCTGGCGGCCATTTCGGCGAGAATCCATGCGCGGAAGGCAGCGATCTTCGGGGAGTTGCGCCGCGCCTGCGGGTAGACCAGCCAGTACGCTTTGCCATCGCTGCACACCAAGTCGAAGGGCTGGATGAGGCGGCCGGAGGCCAGTTCCGCCTTGTAGAAAGCCGGCGTGAGGATCGCCACACCCTGTCCGGCAATGGCTGCGCCTCCTTCGACCGACTGGGAGCCCATGCTGTTGCGCGGCCGGCCCACGAGCGCGGCGGGCGAGAGCCCCGCTTCCGTCAGCCACTGCGCCCACCAGGGATCGTCGGGGCCGATGATGGGCAGGCGCAGGAGATCGGCCGGCTCCTTCACACCCCCTATGCTTGCCGCAAGCTGCGGGCTAAGCATCGGCGTGAAATGCACGCGCATCAGCATGTGCCTCTCAAGACCCGGCCAATTCCCGTCGCCGGCGCGGATCGCCAGGTCGATCTCCTCGCGCGCAAAGTCGACGAAGTGAGGCGACAGGTCGAGGCGGACCGCTAGCGAAGGATGGGCGACCTGGAACGAGCCGAGGTGCTGCGCCAGCCAATTCGTGGCGAAGGTCGCGACGGTTGTGATCGACAGGGTCCCCCGTGCCCCGCCGCGCGCAGCGGCAAAGGCCTGTCCGATCATCTCGAACGCTTCCGTGATCGCCGGCGCCAGCCTTTGCCCGGTCTCCGCTAGAGCGACCTGCCGCGGCCGCCGCAGAAAGAGGGGCGCCCCGACCCGATCCTCAAGTACCTTGATCTGATAGCTTACCGCCGCCTGCGTCATGCCGAGTTCAGCCGCTGCCTTGGTGAAGCTCTGATGCCGCGCCGCAGCCTCGAAGACCCTTACCGCCGAGAGAGGCGGGATCCGCATCTGCATAAGCTCTCCTTATGCGACCCAATCGACATTCGACTGGAATCTAGCGCTTTCCCGGCACAAATTGAATGGGGAACATCAAGGCGAATGATGCAAAGGCTGGTGCCATGACGTCACTTCTTGCGCGATCGCGCGCTCTTTTCTCCCCAGCTCTCATGCTCCGGCTGGCGCACTATCTGGTCCAACCCCTCTCCTATCGTCTCGATCCGCGCACACTGCCGGACCACCTGAAGCGCGACGTCGGATTCCTGGATATCAGAAACGCCGGGGAGGAATCCGGCCGCCATACCAGCTGGTCGCGCTTTCTCGATCGTCCTTCCTGAGGTTCCGAGGTGAGCTTGGACTACCTGGATGTCAGGCAGCAAGGCGAAACCATCGGTAGCCGTAGCGCTCCAGCTCGACGGTCATGGTCCCGTCCTTGCCGACGGAGAATTTGCCATGACCGAGGATGTCGGCCGTCGCCTCTGGCCGGTCTTGAGGCCGCAGCTTGAAGGATGTCGTTGCGGGTTTTTCGCCGAGATTGTGAATGACGAGGGCGGAACGGCTGCCCCAATCATAGCGCAGCGCCAAAATAGAGGGCTCCGGAACCGCCACCAGGCTCCAGCTGCCAAAGACGATCTCCGGCATCTCCCGCCGCTTGCGGATCAGTTGCTCCATCCAGTTGAGAAGCGAGTCCCGCTCGCGCTGCTGGGCAGCGACATTGACTGCCGCAGGCCCCCACCGCTTCCCCTCGACAATGGGACGGCAGATCTTTTCCGGCTGGGCGGAGGAAAACCCGGCACTGGGACCATCCGACCACTGCATCGGCGCGCGCACACTCATGCGCCCCGGGATGTCCAGGTTTTCCGCCATTCCGATCTCTTCGCCATAGAAGAGTACCGGCGCTCCCGGCAAGGCGAAGATGAGGCTGTAGACCATGCGGATGCGCGCCTGGTCTCCATCCAGCATGGTTGGCAGGCGCCGGCGCAAGCCCCTCCCGAACAGCTGCATTTCTTCCCTGGGACCGAGAGCGCGAAAGACCTCCTGCCGCTCTGCTTCCGTGAGCTTGTCGAGCGACCACTCGTCGTGATTGCGGACGAAATTGGCCCAGGCGGCGTCGGCCGGTAGGGAGGGCATGGCCCTGAGGCTATGCACCAACGCTCCCGCATCCTCGCGCACCAGCGCAAGCGCCAGCGCCTGGTTGAGGTTGAAGTTGAGGCACATATGGAGCTCGTCGCCGCTCTCGTCCCCAAAAAAGCGCCGCACCTCCTCATATTCCAGATTGACCTCGCCCATCAGAACCGCATCGCCGCGGCGGCGGCCGAGAAAACTGCGCAGGTCGCGCAGCCAGTCATGCGGCGCGATCTCCATCGATCCTGTGATACCAGCGGTCTCTAGGAGGAACGGCACTGCATCAACGCGGAAACCGGCAAGGCCGATTTCCAACCAGAAGCCGACGATCCTGCGGATCTCCTCGCGGACCTTGGGATTGGTGATGTTGAGGTCCGGCTGGTGCTTATAGAAACGATGGAGGAAGTACTGGCCGGCCTCTTCGTCCCACTCCCAGTTGCTCTTCTCCTTGTCGGGAAAGACGAGGTCATCCGGCCCGCTCTCGGGAATCTCATCGCTCCAGATGTACCAGTCCCGGTAGGGCGAATTGCGGTCCGAGCGAGCCGACTTGAACCACGGATGCTCCTTGGAGGTGTGGTTCACCACGAGGTCCGCGATGACCCGGATGCCCCTGTCGCGGGCGATCCGTACGAATTCCACGAAGTCGCCGAGCGTCCCCAGAAGCGGGTCGACCGAGTAGTAGTCGGTGATGTCATATCCGTCGTCGCGGTTCGGACTGGGATAGAAGGGCATCAGCCAGATGCAAGTGACGCCCAGACCCGCAAGGTAGTCGACCTCCTGGGAAAGCCCAAGGAAGTCACCTACCCCGTCACCATTGCCATCGCGGAAAGTTTCGACGTCCAGGCAGTAGAAGACGGCGTTCTTCCACCAGACGTCGCTCGTACGGCTGATATCCATCGGCTCACCCTTCCGCAAAGGCCGGCAACACGCGGGCACCGAAAGCCTCGATGAATTCCTGCTGCTCAGCGCCGACGTGATGCAGGAAGATGCCATCGAAACCCAAATCCGCGAAGCCGCCGATCCAGTCGACAAAGCGGGCCGGTTCGGAAGAGATGAGCACCGCGCGGTGCATGTCCTCCTTGCGCACGAAGCGCGCGGCCTCGTCGAAATGCTCCGGCAGTTCCAGGTCCCAGCACACCGGCGGAGCGAAGAGATTGGTGCGCCACTGGCTGTAGGCGACGTCGAGCGCAGCCTCCTCGCTAGGCGCATAGGAAAGGTGAACCTGGAGATAAAGCGGCTTGCCCTCGCCACCGCCCGCGCGGAAGGCTTCGATCATCCGCCGCAAATGCTCGTGCGACTGGTTGACGGTGATCAGCCCGTCCGCCCACCCGCCGACCCAGCGCGCAGTTTCGACGCTCACCGCCGCGCCGATCATCCGCGGCGCATCGTCGGGCAGCGTCCACAGCTTTGCCCGGTCGACCCTGACGAGACCGTCATGGCTTACCGTCTCGCCGGAAAAGAGGCCGCGCATCACATCGACGCATTCGGCGAGCCGCGCGTTGCGGACGTCTTTCGGCGGCCATCTGTCGCCCGTTATATGCTCGTTGGCGGCTTCGCCGGTGCCGAGCGCCATCCAGAAGCGCCCGGGAAACATCTGGCGGAGCGTGGCGGCAGCCTGCGCAATTATCGCCGGATGGTAGCGTTGCCCCGGGGCCGTGACCACCCCGAAGGGGAGCGATGTCGACTGCAGCGCAGCCCCGAGCCACGACCATGCGAACCCGGACTGCCCCTGGCTTTTGCCCCAGGGCGCGAAGTGGTCGGAGCACATGGCGGCCTGGAAGCCGGCAGCCTCCGCTTGGCCAACGGCCAGGAGAAGCGACCTCGGGTCTACCTGTTCGTGCGAGGCATGGAAGCCAATCTTCGGCATCGGCGCTCCGTATCAGAATTGATGGCGACGCGCGGCCGCGGCCACGCCTTTTGGCACTGGGGTCACAACGGCGACCAGCGGCCATGGTTCCTAGGGTCTGTGGCGCGTGGACGAGAGGGGTATAGGCGGGAGGCGTTCAGGCCGGGCGATAGCCTGGGCTACGGTTCGACAAAGGAGGCAGTCCCGATCAGGAAAGCAGGCCGGCGCAGCGGCCGCGCTCGGCGGCTCAGCTTGCGGTCTCCTTGCCCTCGGCTACCTTCTCGCACGCCTCCTTGCGATCCGCGTGATCGGCTTCCGGAGCCTCCTGCCGCTTCGCCGCGCCGGGCTCGTAGTGCAGTTCCGCCAGCACGGGAAAATGATCCGAGCCGATACTGCGGAGGCGCTGCAGCCGGACCAGCGTGAACGAGGCCTCGTGGAAGATGTGGTCGAGCGGCCAGCGGAAGAACGGGTATCTGGTATGAAAGGTGCTGAACATGCCGCGGCCGCGCCGCGGATCGAGGGTGCCGCTCACCCGCTGGAAAAGCCGCGTCGTATGTGACCAGGCGACATCGTTGAGGTCGCCGGCCACGATCGCCGGCCGGTCGTCCGCCCTCACCTCCTTTGCCACGATCAGGATCTCGGCGTCCCGCTCCTCGGTGTCCTCATGCGGCACCGGCGGCTGCGGGTGGACGCCGAAGAAGTCGATCCAATCCCCCGAGCGCAGACGCACCGCCGTGCGGACCGAGGGCACATCCTTCTCGACCAGGAAGCGGACTTCCGGCGATTCAAGCTCCAGCTTCGAAAACAGATGCATGCCGTAATAATTGCCCTGCGGCTGCTTGACCGAATGCGGGTAGTCGCGGTCGAGCGCCTTCAGCTGCTCTCCCCACCAGGCATCCGTTTCCACCGCCAGGACGAGGTCGGGCCCCGCCTCGCGCACGAGGGCGAGGAATGCGTCGGCACGCCGGTTCTCCATGAGCACGTTGGAGATCAATAGCCGGATCGAGGCGTCCGGCCTCGCCTTTGCAGCTTTCTTCGTCTGGCACGGCGCCAGAATCGTATAGGGAAAAATCCGGAAGCCCTGGTACCCAAGCGCACCAGCGACCGCGGCCAAGAAGACGCCATTGCCGCCGCCGTCAAAGCCGTAGAGCAGCGCATAGCAAAGCAGAACTGCAGCAAGGCAGACGGCGATCTGCAGGCGCGGAAAATCCGTCACACGAATCCACCATCGCGGGCTACGCGAAAGCGAGAGGAACGTGACGAAGATCAGAAAGCATCCGAAGGTCACAAGGACGAGCTTCATCTGTTCCTCCGACCGTCGAGGCCTGCCTTCCGATAATGCGCCAATCTGATGGGAATCGCTCCGTAGCCAGCAGGAATACTCGTCCGCACCATTCATGCATGGCTGGGGTGACAGCGCAACGGGCTGTCGGCGCAGCGCCATTCGATCCCCTGCTTCCGCTACTCGCCGCGCGGAAAGCGCTGAGCCTCCTCCAGCACGTTCAAATCCATGTGGTTGCGCATATAGCGCTCGGAAGCACGCTGCAGAGGCTGGTAGTCCCATGGATAATAGGCGCCGTTGCGCAGCGCCTCGTAGACGACATGGCGGCGGGCCTGGCTCGCCCGCACCTCGGCGTCGAACCGGCCGAGATCCCAGCGCGCCCTCGCCGCCTTCGTCATGGCTGCGAGGATTTCGGCATATGCGGGGTGCGGGGCGAGATTGGACAGCTCCTGCGGATCCTCCTCCAGGTCGAAGAGCTGCGGCGGATCGAGATCGCAGAGCACCAGCTTGAAACGGCCCTCGCGCAGCCCCACCATGGGCGCATAGGATCCTTCCGCCGCATATTCCATCGGCACTGCCGCATGGCGGCGCGCGCCCGATGCAACCGCGACCAGGCTCTCGCCGTCGGTCCAGGGCAGCACCTCCTGGAGGTTGACCCCGGCGAGTTCGGCAAGGGTCGGCACCACGTCAAGCGTCGACACCGGCGCATCGATGCGTCCGGCCGCAAGCTGCGGCGCTGCGATCATCAGGGGCACGCGCGCGGAGCCTTCAAGGAAGCTCATCTTGAACCACATGCCGCGCTCGCCAAGCATGTCGCCGTGGTCGGACAGGAAAACGATGATCGTGTTCTCCTCCTGGCGCGTGCGCGCCAGGACATCGAGGATTTCTCCGACCTTCTCGTCGATATAGGAGATGTTTGCGAAATAGGCGCGCCGGGAGCGACGCACATCCTCGTCACTGATGGCGTAGGCGGCATGGTTGCTCGCCAGCATCAGGCGCTGCGAATGGGGATCCTGCTCATCGAAGGGGATGGGCGGAACCGCGGGGTCGAGCGCCGGACAGTCCTCATAAAGATCCCAAAAGCGGCGGCGCGCTACATAAGGGTCATGGGGGTGCGTGAAGCTCACCGTCAGGCACCATGGGCGCGCCTCATGCCCGCGCGCCAGATCGTAGATCTTGCGTGTGGCGTGATAGGCGACCTCGTCGTCATATTCGAGCTGGTTCGTGATCTCGGCGACGCCCGCGCCCGTGACCGAGCCGAGGTTGTGATACCACCAGTCGATGCGCTCGCCGGGGCGCCTGTAGTCCGGCGTCCAACCGAAATCGGCCGGATATATGTCCGTGGTCAGGCGCTCCTCGAGCCCGTGCAGTTGATCGGGCCCGACAAAATGCATCTTGCCCGAAAGGCAGGTCTGATAGCCGGCGCGGCGCAGGTGATGGGCGTAGGTGGGAATGTCGGAAGCGAACTCGGCCGCATTGTCATAGACCCGCGTGCGGCTCGGGAGCTGGCCCGACATGAAGGACGCGCGCGCCGGGGCGCAAAGCGGGCTTGCCGTATAGGTATTGGTGAAGCGGACGGACCTTGCCGCAAGGGCGGAAAGGTGCGGCGCGTGCAGGAATGCGGCGGGGCCGTCGGGAAACAGCGTTCCGTTCAGCTGGTCCACCATCAGGATGAGTATGTTGGGGCGCTTCATGACGCGCGGTCTTCTCGCTACGAGTTCGAAGGCATGTGACCAGCCGGCAGCGGCCGCGCGATGCGGCCGCTGTATGCATATCGGTTAGAGCCCCAGGGAGGCCTTCACCGCCGCGAGGCCGGGCTGGCCGTCCAGCGTCGTGACATCCTTCAGCCAAGGGTCAAGCGCCTCGGCGTGCTCCTTGAGAAACTCCCTTGCAGCGTCGTTCGGGGCCTGCCCGTCATCCAGAATCTTGCCCATCATCTCGTTTTCCATCTCGATGGTGAAGACGAGATTGCGGAAGAACTGGGCCGCGTTCGGACATTGCTCGGACCATCCGGTACGCGCCAGGGTGAAGACTTCGGCGCCGCCGAAATTGGGGCCGAAATAGGCGTCGCCGCCGGACAGATAGGTGATGTCGAACTTGGTGTTCATCGGATGCGGCGCCCAGGCCAGGAAAACGATTGCCTCCTTCGCCCGTTCGGCGCGCGCCACCTGGGCCAACATGCCGGTTTCGCTCGACTCGACCAGGCTCCAATCGCCCAGTCCGAAATCGTCCGCATCGATCATCTTCTGGATGTTCTCATTGGCCGGAGCGCCGGGCTCGATACCGTATATCTCCTTGCCGAAGGCATCGGCATGCGCGTCGAGATCCTTGAAGTCCTTCACGCCCATTTCTGCGACATAGTTCGGCACGGCCAGGGTGAATTTCGCCCCGGTGAGGTTCTTGGTGAGCACCTCGGCGGCCTTTGCCGCATTCAGGTCGTCGATAAAGCTCTGTTGCGCCGGCATCCAGTTACCGAGGAAGACGTCAATGTCCTTGTTCTTCAAGGATTGGTAGCCGACCAGGACAGAGAGCGTCTGGACCTCCGGCGCGTAGCCAAGGCCCTCGAGAATGACGGAGGCGATCGCATTGGTAGAGCTGATGTCGGTCCAGCCGGGATCGGAAAGGCGGATGGTCCTGCAGCTCTGCGCATCGTCGGCGGAAGCCGAAGCGCCCAGAAGCAAGAAAGCGGCCATTGCCAGGCCGAAGCAACGATGTGTCATGGCGGAGTTCCCCTTGTTTTGCGTGCGGCATGCACCAGGCCGGCTTCCATTAAATCCGCATATGTGGCTATCTTTAAAGCCGGTAATTTTTAATCGACCCCATAGAGTTCCTTTATGCCCGAGCGGATACTCGACGTCGGCTGGCTGCGCATCTTCGATGCGGTGGGGAGGCTCGGCAGCCTGACGCGGGCGGCCGAGGAACTCGGCCTGTCGCAGCCCGCCGTCAGCTATCAGATCAAGCGCATAGAGGAGCAGCTAGGGGTCAGGCTCCTTCACCGCCTGCATGGCGGCAGCCGGCTCTCGGAAGCGGGAGAGACGCTCTATCGCGCCGTCCATTCCGGGCTTGAACGGATCGACGAGGCGGCGCGCGAAATCCGCCGCGACGCCAGCGCCCCCGCTATCCGCATCTTCACCGACTACGGCTTTGCCGCCTTCTGGCTGATGCCGCGCGTGGCCGATTTCCGCCGCCTGCACCTGCAGGTGGAGGTGCATATCGTCGCCTCGCAAGGGCTAGGCAACTTGAGCGAGGGCAATATGGACGCTGCCGTCCTGTTCGGCAGGAAAGAGGACTTTCCCGAGGGCGCCCAGCTTTTGATGCCCGAACGGGTGGTGCCTGTCTGCAGCCCGGCTTTTCTCGCCCGCTTCGGTCCGTTCGAGCATGCCGCCGCCCTTTCCAAAGCGCCCCTTCTCCATCTCGACACGACAGGCAAACCGCGCTGGTTCACCTGGACATCCTGGCTCGCCACGCACGGCATCGCGCGCGAGCCAGCCCAGGGCGATCTCGGCCTCAACACCTACAGCTTCGTCATCCAGGCAGCGCTTGCCGAGCAAGGCATCGCCCTTGGTTGGATCGGCCTCGTGGATGCGCTTCTCGCAAGCGGAACACTGGTGCGCGTCGGCCCGGAGGTTCAGCGCGGCGATTGCGGCTACTGGCTGGTAGCGAACCGGCAGACAAGCGGAGCCGCACGCGCGCTCACGGATTGGCTCCTCGCCCAATCCTAGGAGCTCTCCTCTTGCTTCAACGGGCGGAGGTTGAAACGAGATGGTCAAAGAGGGCGGTATAACGTGCCGTCCGCGGCGCGCCTGCCGGCCGCGCGAGGCCGACCACCCTGCGCGGCACACGCTCGTCGAGTTCCAGGATCGCGACGGTGTGACCGTTATAGGTGATCGCCGGTACCGGCCGCTGGAAGAGCAGCGCATAGCCGAGCCCGCGACCGACAAGGCAGCGGGCGAGGAGCGACCCGCTGCGGTACGAAAGGCCACGGGTGACCGGCTATTTGGGCAAGGCGTAGGCGATGATGGAGTCGCCGGCCTTCGTTCCGGTCGAGCCGTGGCCACCGGCAACGACAACGAGATATTGGCGGCCGTCCGAGCCGAGATAGGTGGACGGCGTCGCCTGTCCGCCGGCGGGCAGGCGCGCGCGCCAGACCTCCTCACCGGTGCGCAGGTCGTAGCCGCGCACATAGTAGTCCAGCGTGCCGCTCAGGAAGGCGACGCCCCCAGCCGTGACGATCGGGCCGCCGATCCCCGGCACCCCCATTTCGAAGGGCAGCGGAATGGGCGCGAGGTCGCGGACAGTGCCGTTGACGCGCTTGTAGACAGTCTCGCCAGTGGTAAGGTCGACGCCGGCGACATAGCCCCATGGCGGCTGCTGGCAGGGCAGGTTCAGCGGCGAGTAGAAGGGGCCCATTTCCGCTGCGTACGGTGCGCCGAGATTCTCGTTGAAGACAGGTTCCCCCTCTTCGGTGACGACCCGCGAAAGCTCGTCCTGGCGCGGGATCAGCCTCACCTCGAAGGCGAGGTAGACGGGCATGCCGAACATGATATCTCGGTTGGGATCGACCGCGACTGCGCCCCAATTGAAGGTGCCGAAATTGCCGGGATAGACGATGGTGCCCTGGGTGGAAGGCGGTGTGAAGGCGCCCTCGTATCTGAGCTGATGGAAGCGGATCCGGCAGTAGAGCTGATCGATCAGTGTCGCGCCCCACATATCTGCCTCCGTGAGCGGTTCCGGGCGGAAGGAGACGGCGGAGCGAGGCTGGGTCGGCGCTGTGAAATCCCCCTCGACGGCGCCTTGGGGCACGCGCTGCTCCTCGACCGGCAGCACCGGCTCCCCGGTGGCGCGGTTGAGCACGAAAATATCGCCCTGCTTGGTTGGCACGACCAATGCCGGCACCGGCCGGCCATCGATGGTGAGGTCCACGAGGCTCGGCTGCGCCGGCATGTCGTAGTCCCAGATGTCGTGATGCACGGTCTGGAAGACCCACGCCACCTCGCCTGAGTCGGCGCGCAGCGCAAGGATCGAGGAGGAGAACCGCTCCGTGTTCTCGCCGCGATTGCCGCCGAACTGGTCGGGCGATTCATTGCCCATCGGCAAATAGACAAGCCCTAATTCCGGATCGTAGCTCGCAACGCTCCAGGAGTTCGGCGCGTTCTGCGAATAGGTCTCGCCAGGCGCGATCGGCTCCGTCGCTTCCGGATTCTTGCTGTCAAAATTCCAGACCAGGGCGCCCGTATAGACATCGTAGGCGCGGATGACACCAGACGGCGAAGTGGTGGCAGAATTGTCGTTCACCGCCCCGCCCACAATGACAACGGTCTCGGTCACGACCGGCGGCGAGGTCGAGTAGAATGAACCGGGTGTGACATTGGGCATGTTGGCCCACAAATTGATTGTGCCGTCCTCTCCGCCAAAGCCGGGACACACCTCGCCTGTCTGAGCGCTGATCGTGATCAGCCGGCCGTCGGAGGTCGGTACGAATAGCCGGTTCATGCATTCCGGGCTGAGAGTGACCGTCGCAGGCGGCTCCTCCCTCTCCACGATGGGAACGGGCGCATTCGGCTCGGCCTGCCCCGTCACGATGTTTTCCGGCACGGGTGCAGCCTGGGTCGTCACCTCGGCCGCGCTTTCGGCGGCCGTCCCGGTCTGCTGCTGGCCGGCTTGAGGCGCCGCGGGTTCTCGTGCGCCGGCTTCCTGCCCGCCAGGAGCCGCAGGGGCTTCCCCCTCCCCCGGCGCCGTCGCGCCCGCCGTACCTGCCGGTACCGCCGCCGCCGGGTTCCCCGCAGGCAGATCCTCGGGAGAGGCTTCGTGGTATGATACCCCGCGACAGGTCATGTGCTGCGTGGTCTGGGTCGGCGGCTGCCGCAACTGCGGATCGAATCGCCACTTCTCTTGGCCAGTCACCGGGTCGAGCGCGATTACGGTACTGAAGGGCGTGCAGATGTAGACGGTGTCGTCCACCATCAGCGGCGTCACTTCATAGGTCGTCTCTTCGGGATCGTTCTCGTCGCGCAGCTCGCCAGTCTGGTACGTCCAGGCCACTTCGAGATCGGCGACATTCTCGGGCGTGATCTGGTCGAGCGGCGAATAGCGCCGGCCATGGGACGTACGGCCGTAGGCGACCCATTCCCCGGGCGGCACATCCGCATCCACCGAGTTATCCACGGACATCCGGTCCTCAGGAAAGGCACCTGAGATTTCGTGCGGCTCCTGGAACATGGAATAGACGCCCACGGCGGCGGCGGCGGCCACGGCGGCGGCAAGGGCGATGCTGTGAACGCCATAGCCGGCTCTCGGCCTGCCCGGTGCGTGCATGGCGCGCACCATTGGCGGCAGGAGCAGGAGCACACCGAGCACGAGAACCAGGCTTCCCCGCGGTGCAAGCGCCCACCAGTCGAACCCGACTTCCCACAGGCCCCAGGCCAAGGTGAGGAGAATGGTGGCGGCATAGAGACCAAGCCCAATGGCGCGCCGCGCCATCAGCAGTGCGCCCGAAAAAGCGAGCAGGACGCCGAGAAGGACATAGAACAAGGAGCCGCCGAGGGTGGCGAGCCAGACGCCGCCTGCGGCTAGCACAATTCCAAGAAGGACAAGGACAGCAGAAATAAGGATGCGATACACGATGCCACCTCTGCGTAGCGCCGTTTGGATGTTCTGGTGGACGGCGGACAGGTGAAGTCAACCGAGCCGGTGGCCGGCCCGGGCGAACCGCGCCTGATCGCACAACTCGACTCAGACGGTAACGTTCCCACCTCTCGCGGCTTCGATCTTGACAGCTGCGGATTGGGGTTTAGGCTAGGTGGTAGAGCTTTGGGCATATGGGCCTCGCCGGGAATGACGCTGTTCCCGCGGGGCTCATTGCGTTTTTGGGGGTGCGTTTGTCCGCGTATCCGGTCGGAATCCTGTTTTCGCGCAGCGGCAGCTACAGCCGGCCGGCCGGGCAAGGCTATTTTGGCGCCATGGCGGCGATCGCCGACGTCAATGCCGATCCGCGCTACCCGTTCAAGCTCGAGGCGCATCACGCCGATCCGGAAGGCAACGCCGATCGCTACGCCACGCTCTGCCGCAACCTGATCCGCAACACGGGCGCGCAGCATGTCGTCGGCTGCACGACCTCCTGGAGCCGCAAGGAAGTCATCCCCGTCGTGGAGAAGCTCGACGCGCTGCTCTGGTACACCTGCGTCTACGAGGGTTTCGAGGTATCCGACAATCTTGTCTACATCGCTGCCTGCGCCAACCAGCATCTGGTGCCGCTGCTCGACTACATCGTGCCGCGCTTCGGCGCCCGCGCCTTTCTGACTGGATCGAACTATATCTGGGGCTGGGAGACGAACCGCATTGCCCGCGATGTCCTTTGCCGGTCAGGCGGCAGCGTGCTGGGGGAGCGGTATGTCCCGATCGGCGACGAGGACATCGCCCATCTGATCGAGGAGATCCGCGCCAAGCGGCCGGACTTCATTCTCAACAATCTGATCGGCCCCTCTTCCTACACTTTCCTCGCAGCCCTTCGCGCACTGGGCGAGGAGGATGAGGCGTTTCGGCCGGAAAACTGCCCCGTGATCAGCTGCAACCTGTGCGAAAGCGAGACCGCGCTTCTGGGCGAGGTCGCAGCCGGCCATTATACAGTTTCCAGCTACTTCCGCTCGCTCGCGGGCAGCGAGAATAGCCTTTTCGCCGAGCGCGTGAAGGCCGAGAAGCCGGGTTTCCTGGCGGACGCCTTCTTCGTACAGGCCTATACGGCGGTGACCATGATCGCGGAGGCGATCCGGCACATCGGCACGGACAGTGCGCAGGCCGTGCTGGAGTATGTGCGAACTGAGACCACATCGACGCCGCTCGGCCCGGTTCAAGTGGACCGGGCGACCAATCATGTGAACCTGCACGCGCATATCGGCCGCGCACGGCGGGACGGAGATTTCGACGTCGTCCATTTGAGCGAAAGCACCATCGCGCCGGACCCGTTCCTGACGGCGACGGTGCTCGAGCGCCCCTATGCCGGCATGGCCGGGACGCAGAGATTGCGGGTGGTGCGGTGAGCCCGGCGATGCATCACACGCCCAATTTCGTCGGCTGGCGCGCCCTCATCCTACACCGGCCACACCAGAACGTGGATGCGCTTCTGGCGCAGTGCGCACGCATCGGCATTGCCGGCGAACAGGCATGGCCGACGCTCGACGACAGCCAAGCCATGTACGGCTACGACGTGCTGCTCATCGATGCCGACATGGGGCATGACGAGCAGTTCCCCTGGTCGCCCGGGCTGGCTCCAATGCCGGTCATCGCGCTCATCGGCTCGGAGGCGCCGGGCCGCATCGCCTGGACGATAAGCCAGGGTGCGGACGCCCAGCTCCTGAAGCCGATCGGCAGCGCCGGCCTTTACAGCGCCCTCGTGGTGGCGAGCCATGGCTTTGCACAGCGGCGCGCGCATGCTGAGGAGATCGCCGGGCTCCGCGAGCGGCTCGCGAAGCGTCAGGTCGTGGCTGAAGCCACGGCCATACTGATGCTGAAGCACAATTGCGATGCCGGAACAGCCTTCAACGAGTTGCGGCGGACTGCCATGGCCGAGCGGCGCGCGATCGAAGATGCGGCGGCCGGCATCGTTGCTGGCTTCGACACAGACGGGCGGAAGAATGTCACAAACGGCCGTTGAGACAGAAGCGCCGGTCAGCACGCCGTCGGTCTTGGCGCGGCTCCTGCGCCGTCCGCTGGCGCTGACCGGGCTCGTGATCATCGCCGTCGTCGTGGTGGCGGCCGTCTTTGCTCGCTGGCTTGCACCCTACGACCCCTACGAGCAGTTCTTCGAGGGGCTGACGCTTGAGGGCGCGCCGCTGCCGCCCAACGCACAGTTCTGGTTCGGGACCGACCTCGTTGGCCGCGACCTCCTGAGCCGGCTCATCTATGGCGCGCAGACGTCGCTGATCATCGGTGTGGTGGCGAACGGTATCGCCGTCATCATCGGCTCGCTGGTCGGTATCACCGCGGGGTATTTCCGCGGCTGGGTCGACACGGTGCTGATGCGGCTCACGGACCTGATGATGGCGTTTCCAGCGCTACTGCTCGCCATCGTGCTGGCGGCCACCTTCCGGCCGAGCCTCTGGATCGTCGCGCTGGTCATCGCCATGGTGAACTGGGTGCAGATCGCCCGCGTCACCTATACGGAGACACGCTCCATTGCCGAGCGCGATTTCGTGGTGGCCGAGCGCGCCATGGGCGCCGGCGCCGGACGGATCCTCTTCCGCCATATCCTGCCGCATCTTCTGTCCACGATCATCGTTTGGGCGACGCTCGGCATCGCCACCACCGTGCTCCTCGAGGCGACGCTCTCCTTCCTCGGTATCGGCGTGCAGCCGCCGACCCCCTCCTGGGGCAATATCATCTTCGAGAACCAGACCTATTTCACCTCCGCGCCCTGGCTCGTCTTCATTCCCGGCGCTGCGATCCTGGCGCTGGCGCTCGCCTTCAACCTGGTGGGCGACGCGCTGCGCGATATCCTCGACCCGACGCAGCAGGGGCGGCACTGATGCTCGCCTACATCGCCCGTCGCCTCATCCAGACCGTGCTGATCCTGCTCGGCATCAGCCTCGTCACCTTCGTGCTGCTCTATCTCGTGCCAGCCGATCCCGCGCGCCAGATCGCCGGCCGCAGCGCGACGGCGGCGACGGTGGAGAACATCCGCCAGCAGCTGGGGCTCAACCTACCCTTCCACGAGCAGTATCTGCGCTATCTCAGCGGGCTCCTCAACGGCGATCTCGGCCGCTCCTACCTGCAGAGGACGGAGGTCTCGACGCTGATCGCCTCGCGGCTGCCCGCGAGCCTCCTTTTGATGGCCGGCGCGATCTTGTGCGAGCTGCTCTTCGGCCTCACCATGGGCGTCATCGCGGCGCTGAAGCGCGGCACGCGCACCGACGACACTCTGATGATCGCCTCTTTCATCGGCGTCTCCGCGCCCCAGTTCGTCATCGGCATC
Organism: Chelativorans sp.; assembly: GCF_031180965.1. GTDB lineage: Bacteria > Pseudomonadota > Alphaproteobacteria > Rhizobiales > Rhizobiaceae > Chelativorans. Next base: position 75,528 of record NZ_JAPSLH010000014.1, on the reverse strand, counting down.
CTGCTGCTCTACGTATTCGCGGTGCAGCTCGGCTGGTTCCCGATCGGCGGCTACGGCACCTTCGCCCATCTCGTGCTGCCGTCGATCACGCTCGGCTTTCTGGGCGCGGGCTGGTATGCGCGCATGATGCGCTCGTCGCTGATCGATGTGCTGCGCCAGGACTATATCCGCACTGCCCGCGCCACCGGCATGTCGCGCACGAAGGTGCTGCTCGGCCATGCGCTTCCCAACGCCATCCTGCCGATCATCGCCATGATCGGCATCGATATCGGGCTCTTCATGTCCGGCATCGTCGTGGTGGAGAGCGTGTTCGGCTGGCCGGGCATCGGCCAGCTTGCCTGGCAGGCGATCCAGCGGGTCGACATCCCCATCATCATGGGCGTCACCCTGGTCTCCGCCTGCGCCATCGTGCTCGGCAACCTCATTGCCGATCTCATCACCCCATTGATCGACCCCCGCATCAAGCTGCGCTGATGCGCTCGAAAAAAAGATGTGCAGCAACCAGAGAAAGGAACACTTGAGATGAGAAAGCTTCTTTTGGCGGGCGTCGCCGCCATCACCCTCTCCGCCTTCCCCGCCGCCGCTCCCTCCTTTGCACAGGAGATCAAGCAGGGCGGCTCCATGACCGTCACCTACAAGGACGACGTCTCCACCCTGGATCCTGCCATCGGCTATGACTGGCAGAACTGGTCGATGATCAAGTCGTTGTTCGACGGGCTGATGGACTATCAGCCCGGCACCACGGAGCTGCGCCCGGAACTTGCCGAATCCTACGAGATCTCTGAGGACGGCACCGTCTTCACCTTCAAGCTGCGCCAGGGGGTAAAATTCCACAATGGCCGCGAGATGACGGCCGAAGACGTGAAATACTCCATCGAGCGCACGGTAAACCCTAATACCCAGAGCCCCGGCGCCGGCTTCTTCGGCTCGATCAAAGGCTTTGAGGAGGCTTCGTCCGGCGCGGCCGAAGGGCTCTCCGGCATCACCGTCGAAGATCCCCATACGATCCGCTTCGACCTCTCGCGGCCAGACGCCACCTTCCTGCACGTGCTGGCGCTGAACTTCGCCCATGTGGTGCCGAAGGAAGAGGTAGAGAAGCACGGCGCCGATTTCGGCAAGAACCCGGTCGGCACCGGCGCCTTCAAGCTTGGCGAGTGGACGCTCGGCCAGCGCCTGGTGTTCGAACGCTTCGAAGACTACTGGAACAAGGGCCTGCCGAAGCTCGACCAGATCGTCTTTGAAGTGGGCCAGGAGCCGGTGGTGGCGCTTCTGCGCCTGCAGAACGGCGAGGTCGACGTGCCTGGAGATGGCATCCCGCCGGCGAAATTCGTCGAGGTGACGAACGATCCCAAGTTCAAGGATATCATCATCCAGGGCGGCCAGCTGCATACCGGCTATGTGACCATGAACGTGAAGATGCCGCCCTTCGATGAGGTCGAAGTGCGCAAGGCCGTGAACATGGCCATCAACAAGGATCGTATCCTGCGCATCATCAACGGCCGCGCCGTGGCGGCGAACCAGCCTCTGCCGCCCTCCATGCCCGGCTATGCGAAGGATTACAAAGGCTACGCCTACGATCCTGAGGGCGCCAAGGCACTCCTGGCCGAGGCCGGCCTCGCTGACGGTTTTGAGACCGAGCTTTACGTCATGAACACGGATCCGCAGCCGCGCATCGCCCAGGCGATCCAGCAGGATTTGAAAGAGATCGGCATCAACGTCTCCATCAAGTCGCTGGCGCAGGCCAATGTGATCGCAGCCGGCGGCGAAGAAGGCCAGGCGCCGATGATATGGTCGGGCGGCATGGCCTGGATTGCCGACTTCCCCGACCCGTCCAACTTCTACGGTCCGATCCTCGGCTGCGGCGGCGCCGTGCCCGGCGGCTGGAACTGGGCCTGGTACTGCAACAAGGAACTGGATGCGGCGGCGGCCGAGGCCGACTCGATCGTCGACCCCGCAAGGGCGGAGGAGCGCATCGCCAAATGGAGCGACATCTACCTGAAGGTCATGGAGGATGCTCCCTGGGCGCCGATCTTCAACGAGGAGCGCTTCACCATCCGTTCCGAGCGCATTGGTGGCGACGACAAGCTGTTCGTCGATCCGGTGCACATTCCCGTCCACTATGACGAGGTGTATGCGAAAGATGTGCAGTAACTGCGACTATACGATCCACGGACGCCAGCACCATTTCGGGTGGGACAATTCGATCCCGCCGGCCGAGCACGTGGCGCCTGGATCAACGCTGGAGTTCAAATGCCTCGATTCGGGCAACGGCCATTTTTCGCGCGAAAGCATGGTGGCCGACGTCTCCACGCTGGACTTCACCAAGGTCAATCCGGTGAGCGGCCCCATCCATGTGGATGGGGCCAAGCCCGGCGACGCGCTGAAGGTGGAGATCCTTTCCTTCAAGCCCTGCGGCTTTGGCTGGACGGCGAACATCCCGGGCTTCGGGCTTCTAGCCGACCAGTTCAAGGAACCGGCGCTGGCGCTCTGGACCTATGATGCGGATACCCTCGCCCCTGCCCTTTTCGGTAAGCATGGTAAGGTGCCGCTAAAACCATTCGCTGGCACGATCGGCCTAGCGCCGGCCGAGCCGGGGCTGCACTCCGTCGTGCCCCCGCGCCGTGTGGGCGGCAATCTCGACATCCGCGACCTTGCCGCCGGCACAACGCTCTATCTGCCGGTCGAAGTGGAAGGCGCGCTCTTCTCCATCGGCGACACCCACGCCGCGCAGGGCGATGGCGAAGTTTGCGGCACGGCGATCGAGAGCGCCATGGACGTCGTGGTGCGGCTTGACCTCGTCAAGGACGCGAACCTCGCCATGCCGCGCTTCACCACGCCGGGGCCGGTGACGCGGCATCTGGATAGCGACGGCTACGAGGTGACGACCGGCATCGGCTCCGACCTCATGGAAGCGACCAGGGCCGCTGTTTGCGGCATGATCGACCTTCTCTGCGCCACACGCGGGCTTTCGCCCGAAGACGCATACATGCTCTGCTCTGTCTGCGCGGACCTGCGCATCAGCGAGATCGTCGACCAGCCGAACTGGGTGGTCTCGTACTACTTCCCGCGGGTGGTCTTCTCGTGAACCGCCGCCTGCGGAGAAAACGCGCCGCATGACGGAGCAGACCCCGCCCAGCCTTCTGGAGGTGGATGGCCTGACCGTTCAGGTCGCCACACCTGCCGGCGCGCAGACGGTGGTGGATGGTCTTTCCTTCCGCTTGGCGCGCGGCAAGACGCTGTGCATCGCGGGCGAGAGCGGATCGGGCAAGTCCATGACCGCGCTCTCGCTCATGCAACTCCTGCCGAAGCCAACGGCGCGTGTGACCGCCGGTACCGCGCGCCTTGCCGGCCGTGACATCCTCGCCCTGCCCGAAGCCGAGATGCGGCGGGTGCGTGGACGCCATATCGGCATGATCTTCCAGGAGCCGATGACTTCGCTCAACCCGGTTCTCTCGATTGGCCGGCAACTGGGCGATGCCATCATCGCCCACGGCGCAGGTTCGGAAAAGGAGACCCGGCGCCGGGCGCTGGAACTCCTCGATCAGGTGCAGATCCCAGAGCCCGAGCGGCGGCTTTCGCAGTACCCTCACGAGCTTTCCGGCGGCATGCGCCAGCGCGTTGTGATCGCCATGGCGCTGGCGCAGAACCCGGAAATCCTGATCGCCGACGAGCCCACCACCGCTCTTGACGTCACCGTGCAGGCGCAGATCCTGGCGCTCATCCGCAAGCTGCAGGCCGACCGCGGCATCTCCGTCATCTTGATCACGCACGACATGGGCGTGGTGGCCGAGATGGCCGATGATGTGCTCGTCATGCAGCACGGGCGTATGGTAGAGCGCAGCCCGGTGGATGTGATCTTCTCCGCCCCGCGCGAGGAATACACGCGGCGCCTGCTCGCCGCCGTTCCCCGCCTCGGCGAGATGAAGGGAACGCTTCAGCCCAAGCGGGTGCTGGCGCGGCCGGCCGAGGCATGCCCGGCGCGGCAGGAGGATGGGCCGCTCGTCGAGGTGGAGAACCTAACGGTACGCTTCGACATCAAGGGCGGAATCCTGCAGCGGGCGGTGCGGCGCGTGCACGCGGTGGAAGGTATCTACTTCACCATCCGGCGCGGCGAGACGCTGTCGCTTGTTGGGGAATCGGGCTGCGGAAAATCCACCACCGGCAAGGCACTGCTCAACCTCATCCCTTGGCAGGGCAACATCCGCGTCGCCGGCCGCTCGACCAAGGGACTCCGCCCGACGGCTATGCGGCCCATCCTGCGCGACGTGCAGATGATCTTCCAGGACCCCTACGCCTCGCTCGACCCGCGCATGCGCGTCGGCGACCTCGTCGCCGAGCCGCTGGTCATCCATGGCCTTGCCAAGGGCAGCGAGCTCACCGACAGGGTGGCTTATCTCTTCCGCCGCGTCGGCCTGTCGCCGGAGCAGATGCGCCGCTACCCGCACGAATTCTCCGGCGGCCAGCGCCAGCGCATCTGCATCGCCCGGGCGCTCTCGCTCTCGCCCAAGCTGATCGTGGCCGATGAATCCGTGGCCGCGCTGGACGTCTCAATTCAGGCGCAGGTGCTCGACCTCCTGCAGGACATCCAGGACGAAACCGGCATCTCCTATCTCTTCATCTCGCACGACATGGCCGTGGTTGAGCAGATCAGCCACCGAGTGGCGGTGATGTATATGGGCCGCTTCGTGGAGATGGGCACGCGCGCGCAGATCTTCGAAAACCCGCAGCACCCCTACACCCGCAAGCTGATGCAAGCGGTGCCCGTGGCCGACCCCTCGCGGCCCCGCCGCGCCTTCGTGGAAAAGGCGGAAGACCTGCCTAGTCCCATCCATCCGCTGGGCTACGTGCCGCCCCGGCAGGAAGCTCGCGACATTGGCGGCGGCCACTTGGTATGGGAGACCCTCCGGGCTTAAAAAGCGCCGGTCACCGGTCAAGCGGTGTCACGATCATGCCGCGGTTAAAGGCCGGGCGAAGCCACCTGCTGACACTCGAGCGGTAGCGCGATAGACGGCAGCGCATAGCCTACCGCACATCATGCGCGATGGTACTGTCTTCACTGACAGATGTTTGCCGCGGCGCGTCTCCACAGGCCAGGGGCTCACTCGTCCTCCTGCGGGCCGGCGCGGTCGCGGTTGCCGAGGAGGATCTCGCGCTTGCCGACGTGGTTGGGCGGGCCGACAAGGCCTTCCTGCTCCATCCGCTCGATCAGCGAAGCCGCGCGGTTGTAGCCAATGCCGAGGCGACGCTGGATGTAGGAGGTGGAGCAGCGCTTGTCGCGCAGCACGACCTTGATCGCCTGGTCGTAGAGGTCGTCCCCGTCCTCGGAGGCGATTGCGCCCTTATCGAAAACGGCCCCTTCCTGTTCCGGCTCCTCTTCCTCCTCGTCCGCGGTGACGGTGTCGAGATATTCGGGGCGGCCCTGCGCCTTCAGATGCGCCACCACCTGCTCCACCTCCGCGTCCGAGACAAAGGGGCCGTGCACGCGGGAGATGCGGCCGCCGCCGGCCATGTGCAGCATGTCGCCCTGGCCGAGCAGCTGCTCCGCGCCCTGCTCGCCGAGAATCGTGCGGCTGTCGATCTTCGATGTGACCTGGAAGGAGATGCGGGTCGGGAAATTGGCCTTGATCGTGCCCGTGATGACATCGACCGAGGGGCGCTGGGTGGCCATGATGAGGTGGATGCCGGCGGCGCGCGCCATCTGCGCGAGCCGCTGGATCGCGCCCTCGATCTCCTTGCCGGCGACCATCATCAGGTCGGCCATCTCGTCGACGATTACGACGATGTAAGGCATGGGCGCGAGGTCCATTTCCTGCTCTTCGTAAATCGGCTCGCCCGTTGACCTGTCGAAGCCGGTCTGGAGAGAGATAAGCACCGGCTCGCCCTTATCGCGTGCGGCGGCAGCGCGCTGGTTGTAGCCGTCGATGTTGCGCACGCCGAGCCGCGCCATCTTGCGATAGCGATCCTCCATCTCGCGCACCGCCCATTTGAGCGCTGTCACTGCCTTTTTCGGGTCGGTGACGACCGGCGTGAGAAGATGCGGGATGCCGTCATAGACGGAGAGCTCCAGCATCTTGGGATCGACCATGATCAGCCGGCACTCCTCCGGGGCCAGCCGATAGAGCAGCGACAGGATCATGGTGTTGATGGCAACGGATTTACCGGAGCCGGTGGTGCCCGCGACCAGCAGATGCGGCATCTTGGCCAGCTCGGCGATCACCGGCTCGCCGCCGATCGTCTTGCCCAGACAGAGCGCCAGTTTCCAGCCAGAGCGGCGGAAATCGCTCGATTCGATCAGCTCGCGCAGATAGACCGTCTCGCGCTCCGCATTGGGCAACTCGATGCCGATGACGTTGCGACCTGGGATGACCGCGACGCGGGCCGAGATCGCCGACATGGAGCGGGCGATGTCGTCAGCGAGGTTGATGACGCGGGAGGATTTTACGCCAGGCGCCGGCTCGAACTCATAGAGCGTGACCACGGGGCCAGGCCGCACATGGATGATCTCGCCGCGCACGCCGAAATCCTCCAGCACGCTTTCCAGCAGCCCGGCATTCTGCTCCAGCTGCTCCTGCGACATGTAGACACCCCGGCCCTGGGGCGGCTCCTGCAAAAGGGCCTCCGGGGGAAATTCGTAGGCCCCTTCCGCAGGGATCTGCTCTGCAACAGGCCGGAAAGGCCTGGTCCGATGCGCGGGGCGGCGTGTCACGGGCGGGGGCTGCAGCTCCGCTGTTATTGCCGCCTCTTCAGGTAGGTTGACCCCCGCCTCCGGCGCAGGGGCGGGCCCGGGAGCAGGAGAGGCGGCCTTGGGCTCCGCTCTCGAGGTCGGCACCACGGGGCGGCACTCGATGACGCGGAAATGCGCCGTGATCTCGTCTGTAGGCCCGAGAGGGCCTGCAACGGCAGTCGCCGCCACCGGCGGGTTCACCGGCCTCGCAGAGGCGTCCGGAGCGTTTACTGTCGCCAAGGTGTCCATCAGCCCGACTGGCATGGCCTCAAAGAAGGCGTGGTCCGAGAGGTGAGACCATGGTGCATTCCGCTCACCGGGGCGCGCCGGTCGCTCGGAATCGGTCGGGGAAGCGGCTTCCGGCGGCGGGAGTACGCGGGACTGCGGAGCAGGCGCAGGAGCATGGCGCGATTGAACTGGAGGCGGTGCGGCATTCTGCGTAATCCCGGCTGCGGGAGGTCTCCCACCCGCGTCCAACGGCTCGCCCTGCCCCTCCCCGTTAGGATCGGACGACGAGCGCTGCTTCTTGATGAAAGTGTCGGGCGTGCGGGTGAAGCGCACATTGGGGGCAAGGAAGAAGTAGTTCTGCAGCGGCTTACCGTCCGCGTCCTTTTCGTTCTCAAGATTGGCGGGATGAGGCTGCGCCGGCGCAACACTTTTAGCCTGCTTGCTGCGGGTCACCGCATCCCGCAGGGCACGCTTGGCCGTCCCCGGCTGGGCCGCGATGCCGCTCACCGCCTGCTGGGCCGCGCCGCTTTGCTGAAGGGACCGAGAGGGAGCGGAGCGGTGCTCACTTGCCGGACGAGCAGGGCGCGGGCCATCTTCAACACCAGGTCCGGGGTGGTGGAATCGTTCTGTCCGACGACTGTCCTGCGGGCCGGCCGCCGAAAGGTTTGTACGTGAAAAACGCATGGTTTGCCGGAAGCTCGAGAGTAGCCTGAGTGCCCTTCCGGCAATAGAAAATGAAGGTTAACAGCTTCCCTTACGCAGCCGACGATCTCGCTAAAAAAATCGATGCCACCGGACGGCCGCGGGGGTTGAGAGGGCGAGCATGCGCGAGGTGCGGATGCTGGACCGCCGCGGGCGGATGGATAGGTACGTAGACCGCTTGCCCAGCCACCGTCGGCCGCATGCCTGATCAGTTGCTTCGCGGGCCGGGCCGGTCCTGCGCGCCCGCGGCCTCCTCGCAGAGCTGCCGTGCCTGGCCAAGGCTTCGTTGGATAGGAGCGCGCTGACGGTGGTGATGTCGCGCTTTTGGAATTTCGGCATCTGTTGGAGTTGCTTGAGCCGTTCGAGAAGAGCGACGCGGGTCATGACATCTCCTTTACGGAAGGCGGCGGCAGGAGCCGCCGCTTCGCGGGCGGCCTTTCTCAAGCTGCCTTTGCACCGGTGTCGAGCGGGATCTCCAGATCGACCGCTAGGGTCGAGACCTTCGCGCCCCGCTCCATCTTCACATTGACCTTGTCGCGGTCGATCTGCACATGCTTGGCAATGACGGCCAGGATCTCCTCGCGCAGGAGCGTCACCAGGTCGGAATTGCCCACCGACGCCCGTTCGTGGGCCAGAAGCACCTGCAGGCGCTCACGCGCCACCGGGGCTGAAGCCTGCTTTGCAAAGATGCGGAATATCTTCATGCCGCCCTCCGTCCGAATATCTTGCCGAGCAGGCTGCGCTTTTCACCGGGTATGGTGATCGGCACGGTCTCGCCGGTAAGGCGGCGGACGGCGTCCAGATAGGCAACAGCCGGCGCGCTGCGGCTGTCGGCCAGGGTAACCGGCGCGCCGACATTGGAGGCGCGCAGGACGTCCATGCTCTCTGGTATGATGCCGAGCAGCGGGATGGACAGGATCTCCAGCACATCGTCCACCTTCAGCATGTCGCCGCGCTCTGCCCGGTTGGGATCGTAGCGGGTGAGGAGCAGGTGCTTTTCGACTCGCTCGCCCCGCTCTGCCTTGGCGGTCTTGGCATCGAGCAGGCCGATGATTCGGTCGGAGTCCCGCACTGAGGAGACTTCCGGGTTGGTCACGACCACAGCCACATCGGCGTGACGCATGGCCAGGGTCGCGCCCCGCTCGATGCCGGCCGGGCTATCGCAGATGACCCAGTCAAAGGCCTTCCTCAAGGCGCCGATCACCCGTTCGACCCCTTCCTCCGTCAGATTGTCCTTGTCCCGGGTCTGCGAGGCGGGCAGCAGGTAGAGCGTTTCGACGCGCTTGTCGCGGATCAGCGCCTGCGACAGCTTGGCATCGCCCTGTATGACATTGACGAGGTCATAGACGACCCGACGCTCGGCACCCATGACGAGATCGAGATTGCGCAGCCCCACGTCGAAATCCACCACGACCACCTTGTCGCCCCGCAAGGCCAGCGCGGCACCGAGCGCGGCCGACGAGGTCGTCTTGCCGACGCCGCCCTTGCCCGATGTGACCACGATTACTTTTCCCATTTCCCTCTCCTATCTATGGCCGCCCGCCGGCTCAAATGAGTGTTTCAGCCCTGATCGCATCGCCTTCGAGCCAGAGCTGGACAGCCCGGCCGCGAAGTTGAGGCTCCATGTCCTCGGCAGTCTTGTAGTAGCCGTCGATCGCAAGCAGCTCCGCTTCCAACTTGCGGCAGAAGATACGCGCCGACGAATTGCCCATGGAGCCCGCCATCGCCCGCCCGCGCAGCGCGCCGTAGACATGAATGGAGCCGCCGGCGACAACCTCCGCGCCCGATGCGACCGAGCCGATGATGGTCACGTCGCCCTCCGGGAAGGAGACGGACTGTCCGGAGCGCACGGGCTGGTTGACGATGATGGAAGGAATGGCCCTCGCCACCTGCGGATCCGGATGATGGGCGGACGCGGCAGCAGCGCCCTTGCCGGCCTGCGCTTCGGCCGCGCTTTCCGCGTCCGGAGCCTCGAAATCAGGGGCGGGTCGCCCGCCAGCCATGGCGGGCGGCATATCAAATCCCAGTAGCGACGCCCGCGCGCCCTCGATGCCCATGATTCGCACGCTGCGCTTGTCGAGTGCGCCGAGCAGTTCCTTCAATGTCGGCCGGTCGATATCGAGACCGTCAATATCGAGCACCACTGGCCGCCGCAGGAAAAAACCAGCCGAGCGCGCCGCCAGATCATCGAGCCGCTGCAGCCACCCGTCCAGAGGCAGCTCCGGCGTGAGCACCAGCGTGAGGAAGGAGCGACCTTTGAGGCGGATCGGTCGAGTCTCGGTTAACGCTTCGGTCATTTTCGTTAATTTTCCCTTTCCCGGGTCTAGGCGTGGTATGGTTAACGAATAGTTAACGCGACGCCCCCAGCGAGAGGCTGGGGTGGGATCTCTGCCGGAAAACCGCGGCCGGTACGCACAACATGGAGGCACCGGCGCTCGGCCGCTGCGCCCGGCCAGGATATCGCGCCCCGCCCGGGTTCAGAAATGCCGGGCCGGACCGAATCGCCGGCAACACTTACACATGATACGCAGACATACGCGACAGGTCCGCTCTTTTGAGCGCGCAGCGCGTTGAAGCCGGGCGTGTGTTAGGCGCTGCCGTAGGCTCTAAGGGGGAGCGTCCGCCACTACCAAGCCATGGATGTGGAAGGGCGGTATGATACGAGGCGTCGGTGAGTTCTAGGTGATGCCGAACGTGCCGTGCCGAATCGGCAAGATCGGCATGGTTGAGCGGCAGAAGCGGCCGGCAGGGTCCGATAGGCTGAGTTTAGGGGGTGTGGCGGCAGCGGCGACGGAGGGAAAAGCGGTCGCCATCTCCGGCGCGTTGGGCAGAACGATAGCGACCCGGTGCCCGCGGCCGAGGCCCGAGGCAATTGCCGAGGCTTCGTCAGCCCCAGCGGTCACCCATCCCCTGTCAGACAACCCGCACCTCGATATCGCCCACGCCGTCCACGTGCCCCCTGAGCACGTCCCCGCGCTTCACTGCGCCAACACCGGAGGGCGTACCGGACAGGATGATGTCGCCCGGCTTCAGCGTGAAGAGGCCGGAAAGGTAGCTGATCATCTCCGGCACCTTCCAGATCATCTGGTTGAGGTCGCCGGTCTGCTTCCGCTCGCCATTGACGTCGAGCCAGATGGCGCCGTCTTTGGGGTGGCCGATCCTTTCGGCGGGCACGAGCGCGGAGCATGGGGCGGAGGCTTCGAAAGCCTTACCGACCTCCCATGGACGACCCATGTCCTTGGCGACGCCCTGCAGGTCGCGCCGCGTCATGTCGAGCGCCACGCCATAGCCATAGACGCAGTCGAGCGCCCGTTCGACCGGAATATCCTTGCCGCCACTCTTCAGCGCGACCACCATCTCGATCTCGTGGTGGACGTCATTCGAGGCCGGCGGGTAAGGGAAGTTGCCGTCGGTGACGAGGTTGTCCGGGTTCTTCTGGAAGAAGAAGGGCGGCTCCTTGTTCGGGTCATGCCCCATCTCCACCGCATGCGCCGCGTAGTTGCGGCCCACACAATAGACCCGACGCACGGGAAACAGCTTGTCCGACCCGGCCACGGGCAGCGTCGGGATGGCGGTGGGCTCGATGACATAGGCCGGGGCCGCGATGTTCATTGTCTTGCTCCTGCGTAATATTCGACTTTGGCTTCCACCCGCTCGATCAGCTCGGCCATGAGCATAGCGAAGGCGAAAAGGATGATGGTGAGGGCCCAGAATTCGGCCATGCGGAAGTTGCGCGAGAAGGTTTCGAAGAGCGCGCCGTAGCCGACGATTGCCACGAGGAGCTGGCCGATCACAACGCCCTTGACGCCGCGGATGAGGCCGAGGCGAATGCCGGCGAGGATCTCTGGAAGTGCCGCCCACAGGATGATCTTGCCGTAGAGCGCCGGCTGCGAGGCGCCGTAGGAGCGCGCCATCTCCATAAGCGAGGGCGAAATGTGGCGCACGCCTGCGCGCGTGTCCAGCACGATGATCCAGATCGCGAAGAGGAAGACCGCTGCGATTATGGTCTTCTCGCCGAAGCCGAAGAGGATCATGAGCACGGGCACCAGGGCCGAAAGGGGCGCGCTGGAGAAGATGTTCACCCACATGCCCAGGAGATCGTCGGCAAGCTTCACCCGGCCCATGAGGATGCCAAGAGGCACGCCGCAGAGGATTGCGAGCACCATCCCGATCGCAAAGGCGCGCAGCGTGGTGACCGTGGCGCTCTGCCATGAGGCTGTCTGCACCAGTTGGACGGCGGCTGCGAGCACGTCCGAAAAGGGCGGGAGAATGAAGATGAGCCCCGTCCTGCCCAGAACCTCCCAGACGAGGCACCACACGACGAGCGATGCCATCATGGGGATGCGATAACCTAAGATGGTCATGGCCGGTCACTCCACATATTGCTTGAGCCCCTGCCAGATCTCCTCGACCGTATCGAGATAGTGCTTGTCGCGATGGATACGGTCGGGGTCGCCCGAGCGGTCGATCTCCGGCTCGATAATGCGTGAGACACGGCCAGGCCGCGGCGAAAGCAGCACGATCCGGTCGGAGATGTAGACCGCCTCCTCGATGGAATGGGTGACGAAGATGAAGGTCTTGTTTTCCTGCGTGCGCAGGCGGATCAAGTCCTCCTGGAACTTCCGCCGGTTCTGCTCGTCGACGGCCGAAAAGGGTTCGTCGAGCAGAAGCACCTCGGCATCGACCGAGAGCGCGCGGGCGAGCCCGACGCGCTGGCGCATGCCGCCCGAAAGTTCGTGCGGGTATTTGTCCTCGAAGCCGGCGAGGCCGACCTGGGCGATATAGCGCCGGGCGATTTCCTCGCGCTCCGCCCTTGCCCTTCTCCGCAGCTCCAGGCCGAAGGCCACGTTGCGCAGAACGGTCGCCCAGGGCATCAGCGCGAAATCCTGGAAGACAAAGGCGCGCTCGGGACCGGGCCCTTTCACAGGCTTTCCGTCAATGGTGACGGTGCCCGCATCGGCCTCGATCAGCCCTGCGATGATCTTCAGGAGCGTGGTCTTGCCGCAGCCGCTGGGGCCGAGCAGCGAGGTGAGCTTGCCGCGCGGGAAGTCGAGGTCCACGCCCCGCAGTGCTTCCACATTGCCGTAGGTCTTGCAAATGCCCCTCACCTCGACGATCGCGTCGTTCGGTGCTGAGACGGGCGCGGGTTTGTTTCGCAGTGCTGTGGCGCCCATGTCAGCGTCCCCTCTTCTCGGGCCTGAAGACGCGCACCTCCACCCACTGCAGGAAGACGAGAGTGAGGGTGGAAAGCGCGATGATTGAAGCGATGGTTGCGTACATCTCGGCGTAGTCGGCGCGGGAGCGGTGGAAGGTGATGACGTCGCCGATGCCGGTCGGCGTGATCAGAAGCTCGGCGAGCACGACGCCCACAAAGCCGGCCGCCACGCCGAGGCGCAGGCCGGCGAAGATGACTGGGCTCGCATCCGGAAGGATGATCTTGGAAATGCTCTGCCAGCGCGTGCCCAGGAAGGAGCGGCACATTGACAGAAGCGATCCGTTGACGTTGCGCACGGCCTTGTAGGTGTTGAGCACGATGACCGGCAGCGCCAGGATCATGACCGCGAGCACCTTTGCCGTCATGCCGATGCCGTAGACGAAGGTGACGAGCGGAATGAAGGCCGCGACAGGCGCCGACTGGAGGACGATGAAGACCGGGACGATCAGCCATTCTCCCGTGCGCGAGAGGCCGCAGATCGTGCCGATGCCGACGCCCAGGAAGGCAGAGAGCACGACACCGACGACGAGCGGCTGCAGCGTCGAAAGATAAGCAGAGGGCAGGCTGCCGTCGGCGAGCAGGCCGAAAAAGGCGACAAGCGTGTCGGAGAAGGTTGGGAAGGCAAAGCTCACCGGAATGAGCCCTGCGATCTCCCAGATGGCGGCGAAAAGGGCGATGGAGATGAGGCGGAGAAGAATGGGGCGGTCCTGCCACCCCACCGCATCGCGCCGTAGAGGCAAAGCGAGCCCCCCTGCCTCCCCCTCAAGTCTGATGTTGGTCGCCATCAGCCGCGCGCCTATTTCTTGCCGAGCTTGGCGAGCGCCCGGTCGAGCGCCGCCAGATGCCAGAAGTCCTCGACTTTCAGGGAGGCTGGGTCGCCCTCCAGCTGTCCGGAGAGGCTGAAGAACGCGAAATCGTCGGCCGCCGCTTCCGCTCCGCCGCCATTGAGCGCCAGCGCTCCTGCCTCCGCGGTCTCTTTGTAATATTCCTCGATTTCCTTGTCGGCTTCGGCGCCGAGGTCAGGCAGGAGCTTGTATTTATTGCGCAGCTCGACCGCGGCGGCCGGATTCTCGGTGATTTCGCGACCGGTCTTAAGCAGTTCCTCCACCAACATGTCGACATCGGCCGCGTTGTTCTCCAGATACTCGACGGTGGCAAAGACAGCTTCGTCCGAAGCGCCGAGGTCCTCGACCGGAAGGACGATGAACTTTCCAGGCGCCTCGGCTTCCAGCGCGCGGCGATTGGCGGCGTCGACGATCGAGGCCTTGAGCGTGCCCTGCAGAAGCGCGTTGCGGCGGACCTCGGAACCCGGGACATAGCTGATATTGCCGAGCTTTATCCCGTGCTTTTCGGCCATCATGACCATGACGGCCTCCGTGCCGGAGCCGCGCGCCTGCACGGCCACCTCCTGGCCGTCGAGATCCTTCCAGTCCTTGTAGAACTCGCTGTTGACGACGGGGAAGAAGCGCAGCGTGGAAATCTGGGCAAAGATGCGGATCGGCACCCCGACCTTCTGGATGAGTGTGTAGGGCGCGCCGATGCCGACATCGGCCTGGCCGCCGACGATGGCCTGCGCAGCGAGATCCTCATCATTGAGCACGATTAGCTCGACATTGACGCCGCGCTCCTTGGCGCGCTCGATGGCGGCGAGCGTCTGGATCGACTCGATGCCCGGAAGGTCGCCGAAGGCGATCCTCATATCCCCCGCTTCCGCCTCGGCAGAAACGCTTCCCACCACGGCAGCAATAGCGCCAGCAAGTACGGCACGTTTGAACATCATGGTCATGGTATCTCCTCCCTATAACCAATCTTCAAAATGGTTAGGCTTCCGAACAGCATTGGTCAAGCGGCAAATCTGAAGCAAGTGCCTCGCAGGGCGAAAACCGTGGTGAGATTGACGAAGCGGCTGGTTGCGTCTAGAGGCAGATGAGGAAAATCACGTGGCGATTGGTTAAACCAATGGACAGGTTGGGAAGCGGCGGCCACGCTGCCTTGGTGCAGCTACAGGCGTATTTGGCGCAGATGGACCTGTCGGGCGAAACGCGGCTGCCGCCAGAACGCGAGCTGTGCGAGGGCCTGGGTGTCTCGCGCGGTGACCTGCGCAAGGCGCTCGCGGTGCTGGAGAAGGACGGGCGCATTTGGCGCCATGTCGGCAAAGGCACGTTCGTGGGCAGCGGCCCCGTCGAGGAGACGATCGGCATTTCCGAGATTGCCGGCCGCACCAGCCCCGCCGACGTGATGCGGGCGCGGCTCATCATCGAGCCGGAGATCGCGCGGGAGGCGGCGCTGCACGCCACGCTCGATGATATCGCCACCATGCGGCAGTCGATGGCACAGACGCGCGCGGCGGAGACCTGGCGCCAATACGAGAATTTCGACAACCTCCTGCACCGGCAGATTGCGCAGGCAAGCCGAAACAGCGTGCTGCTTGGTCTCTTCGACGTGCTCAATGCCGTACGCCGGACAGTTGTGTGGGGCCGCCTGCGCTCGGAAGGCGCGCGGCCGCCGGATGACCATCACAGCTTTGAGGACCACGAGCGCATCGTGCAGGCAATTGCCGAGCGCGACCTTTCCGGCGCCGCGACGGCGATGCGCCTGCATCTCCAGCAGGTGGAACGGCGGCTGATCCCGATGAGAGAAGCCGCAGAGTAGTGCGATCAGCGCGGCTGGTGCTGCGGCACCCGCTGCGCTTCGCGCGGCTGGCAGCGTGCCTCATCCACAAATGTCATCCGAGCTTCATCTGGACGTGAAGCAAACGTCATCTTCGCCCGCTAGTGGGTGCCTGCCTCGAAGGGAAGGCGTTCACGTCCACACGGGAGAACGGCAGATGACATTTACCAGGCTGCTCGCTGCGGCCCTAGCAGCAAGCGTTTCGGCGCTCACCGCATCACCGGCCTTTGCGGCCTCCACCAAGTTCGAATTCTGGTACGGCCTGAGCGGCGATCTCGGCGAACGGGTCCAGGAGATGTGCAAGCGCTTCAACGACTCCCAGAACGAGTACGAGATCGTCTGCGTCGGCCATGACACCTATGAGGCGACCCTCCAGAACACGATCGCCGCTTTCCGCGCCAACAAGCAGCCGGCCATTGCCCAGATCTATGACGGCGGGACGCTGGACCTGATGCTTTCGGGTGCCTATGTGCCGGCGCGCGAGCTGATGGAGAAGAATGGGCACCAGATCGACTGGAGCAATTACTTCTCCGGCATCGCCAGCTACTATTCGACCAGCCAGGGAGAGCTGCTCTCCTTCCCCTTCAACTCTTCGACGGCGATGATCTATTACAACACGGACGCGCTGAAGAAGGTCGGCTTCGAAGGCCTGCCGGAGACCTGGGAAGAAGTGGAACAGGTCGCGCGCGCCATGAAGGGCGCCGGCTATGACTGCCCGATCGCTTTCGATCCCACCGGTGTCTGGCAGTGGTTCGAGCAATTCTCCGCCATCCATAACCAGCCGATCGCGACCAAGGGCAACGGCTATGAGGGCCTCGATGCCGAGGTGGTGTTCAACAAGACAAAATTCGTCGACCAGCTCACCTGGCTGAAGAAGCTGCATGACGAAGGCCTGTTGGTCCACAAGAGCAAGGCGACGGGCGAGACGTCGAACGCTGCCTTCGTCAACGCCAAGTGCCAGATCGTGAGCAGCTCGATCGCCGACCACGGCACCTTCGCCAAGCAGGCGGTCGAAGGCATGAACTGGGAAGTGGCGATGCTGCCCATCTGGGCCGGCACCGAGCGGAAGAACTCGCTGGTGGGCGGCGCGTCGCTCTGGACGCTCAAGGGCAAATCGGACGAGGAATACAAGGGCGCGGCCGCCTTCTACAACTTCATCGCCCAGCCGGACCAGGTGGAATGGTGGTCCACCGTCACCGGTTACATTCCGGTCACCAATACCGGCTTCCAGGCGATGAAGGCCAAGGGCTTCTATGACAAGGCTCCTTACAAGGGCCGCGAGCTAGCGATCGAGAGCCTGACCTACACACCGCCGACGGAATATACGCGCGGCATCCGTCTCGGCAACTTCACCGCCATCCGCAAGGAGATGGGGGACACGATCCAGCAGGTGCTGTTCCAGAACGTGCCTGTGCAGGAGGCATTGGACGGCGCTGCCGAACGCAGCAACGCGGTGCTGCGCCGTTTTGAGAAGACCTATCAGGGCGCTCAGCTGAACTAGCGAAGATGGGGTATGGCTGCATTCCCGCCCATGCCCCTCGCTCATCATCGAACGTTCGGGACCGCAGCCCTATGGAACGACGCGCATACTACCGGAACCGGCTCTTGCCCTGGCTGCTGATCGCGCCACAGCTCATCTTGATCTTCGTCTTCTTCTACTGGCCGGCCTCGCAGGCGCTCTATTGGGCCTTCACGCTGGAACAGGCCTGGGGCGGAGGCAATGTCTGGGTGGGTTTCGATAATTTTCGCCAGGTATTTGGCGACGCCAGGTACTGGAACACGGTTATGCGCAGCGGCCTCTACGCGCTCGCGGCGACCGGCATTTCCATGACCCTGGCGCTCGTCCTCGCGCTCTTTGTCGACCGGTCTTTGCGTGGCACTAAGATATTCCAAGACGTGTATATCTGGCCCTACGCAATTGCGGCGCCGGCGGCGGGCGTGGCCTTCCGGTTCATCTTCTCGCCCGAGGCCGGCCTTGTCGGAACGCTCAACGGAATGTGGCCCGGCATCTGGAATCCGGCGACCAACGGCGCTCATGCCCTGCTGATGGTCATCGTCTGCCATGCCTGGCTCGGCATCGGCTACAATTTCATCTTCTTCCTCGCCGCCCTGCAGATGATCCCGCGCTCGATGTTCGAGGCAGGCGCCATGGACGGCGCCGGCCCGGCGCGACGCATGATCGACCTGCAGCTGCCGCTGATAGCTCCCACCACCTTCTTCCTTCTGATCATGAACATCATCTCGAGCTTCACCGACAGCTTCGGGCTGATCGACGTGATGACTGAGGGCGGTCCTGTCGGAAGCACGGAGGTGATGGTCTACAAGATCTATTTCGACGGGTTCAGGGGCCTCGATTATTCGGGGGCCGCCGCTCAGAGCATCGTGCTCATGCTGCTCGTGATGGCGCTCACTTTCGTCCAGTTCAAATGGATCGAGCGGCGGATCCACTACGCGTAGGAGAAGACGATGATCGAGCGCTCCCCCCTCTTCAACGCGATCAGCTATGCGATGATGGTGATCGGCTTTCTCATCGTCGTCACCCCCTTCTGGGTCGTCCTGGTGGCCGCTTCGCAGTCGCTTTCCGAGATCGCCCGGGTGCCGATGAGCCTCTGGCCGAGCGCCCACCTTTGGGAGAACATTGAGGCTGCTTGGAACCGGGCGGATCTGGGTCCGAAACTGCTGAACAGCCTGATCGTGGCGCTGGGCGTGACCTTCGGCAAGATCACCATTGCCGCCCTTTCCGCCTTCTCGATCGTCTTCTTCAACTATCGGGCGCGGATGGTCTGTTTCTGGATGATCTTCGTCACCTTGATGCTGCCGCTGGAAGTGCGAATCGTGCCGACCTACTCGATCGCCGCCAACGCGCTCTCGCCCTTTCAGACCCTGCTCGATACGCTGGGCCTGACGGGCCTCATCTCAGCGCTCACTGGTGTGGAAGTGAGCCTCAACTGGAACCTCCTCAACTCCTATACCGGGCTGATCCTGCCGCTGGTGGCCACGGCGACCGGCACCTTCCTCTACCGCCAGTTCTTCATGACCGTGCCCGACGAACTGGTAGAGGCCTCGAAGATGGACGGCTCCGGGCCGATGCGCTTCTTTTTCGACGTACTCATCCCGCTTTCCCGGACCAACATGCTGGCGCTCGCCACCATCATGTTCGTGTCGTCCTGGAACCAGTATTTATGGCCGCTCCTGGTCACTACGGACCGTGAGAACTACGGCACGGTGGTGATGCAGTTGAAGGCGCTGATCCCGGCCCAGAACGGCACGCCGGACTGGAACGTCACCATGGCGGGTGCCTTGATCATCATGCTGCCGCCGCTCGTCATCGTTGCGCTTGCGCAGCGCTGGTTCGTGCGCGGCCTCATCTCCCGCGACAAGTGAATGGATCGAAAAATGGCTGCTATCACGCTGAA
Organism: Chelativorans sp.; assembly: GCF_031180965.1. GTDB lineage: Bacteria > Pseudomonadota > Alphaproteobacteria > Rhizobiales > Rhizobiaceae > Chelativorans. Next base: position 56,573 of record NZ_JAPSLH010000014.1, on the reverse strand, counting down.
GTCCGTCAAGAAGAACTACGGCAAAACGCCGGTGATCCACGGTGTGAACGTGGAGATCGAGGCTGGAGAGTTCATCGTCATCCTCGGCCCGTCGGGCTGCGGCAAGTCCACGCTTCTGCGCATGATCGCCGGCCTGGAGGAAGTCACCGCAGGCGAGATCCATATCGGCGATCGGCTTGTGAACCAGGTGGAGCCGCGTGACCGAGGCTGCGCCATGGTGTTCCAGAACTACGCGCTCTATCCGCACATGACGGTGGCGCAGAATATCGGCTATTCGCTGAAAGTGGCCGGCGTGCCGCGGGCGCAGCGCGACGAGCGTGTCCGCGCCGTGGCGAAGTCCGTCGGCCTTGAAGATTATCTCGACCGGCGACCGGGACAGCTTTCGGGCGGACAGCGGCAGCGCGTGGCCATGGCGCGCGCAATGGTGCGCGAGCCCAAGGTTTTCCTGTTCGACGAGCCATTCTCCAATCTCGATGCCAAGCTTCGCGTCGCCATGCGGGCAGAGGTGCGCAGGCTCCATCGCGACCTCGGCGTCACCTCGGTCTTCGTCACCCACGACCAGACGGAGGCCATGACGCTCGCGGACCGGCTCATCATTATGAATGCCGGACGCGTTGAGCAGATCGGAAAGCCGTCGGAGGTCTACAACCGTCCGGCCAGCCGCTTCGTAGCGGACTTCATCGGCTCACCAGCCATGAACCTCATCGAAGGCATGTTCGATGAGCAGGGCCACTTCGTCTATGGCCGCGGCGGCCGGCTTGCCGCCGAGCCCCTCAACGGCCAGCGCAGGCCAGGGCGCAAACTCGTGCTTGGCGTACGCCCGGAAGCCGTGCGCCGGACGAACGAGCAAAAGCCGGGGGCAATTCCGGCTCTGGTGGAGTATATCGAGGAGCTCGGCGCTGCTCGGCTCATCCATGCCGATGCAAGCGGAACGCGCATCGTCGCCGTCGAGACCGAGAATGTCGATATCCCTTCCGGCGCTCCGGTGCACCTGGAATTCAACGACGATGCCCTGCACGTCTTCTCAGCAGAGGACGGCCGCCGCATCGACGCGCATGCGTGAATTCAAGAATTCCCAGCTCAATCGAGGAGAAGAAGATGAGCAATATTACGGGTGTCGGCTTTACCGCAGGGTCGGTGGACGGAGAACTGGAAAGTTTTGAATCGGACCTGCGCTATTTGGCCGAGATTGGGGTCGATACGGTCGAACTCGGCCTGACCAGCCTTGATGTCGTTGCCGGCGGCCGCATCGTCGAAGAGCGCGCCGAGACGCTCGTGGCGCTCACCAAGAAATACCCCTTCCGTTACACGGTGCACGGGCTCGTCTCCTCGAACTTCATGGATCCTGTTACGGTGCGCTACCAGCTCGCCGCCGCCAAGGCTCTGGTCGAGCTTTGCGACCGCGTCGATGCGCGCGTCATCGTGCAACATAGCGGCTTCCTGCGCGCCGATCAGGTCGCCGACCGCGCCGAGGCGGAGAAGCGCGAACGGGACGCTCTCTTCGAGCTCGCCGAATTCGCAAGGCCCTATGGCGTTCGGATTGCACTGGAAAACATCTTCACCACCGATTTCGGCCAATATCGGCAGACGCCCACCGAGGTGGCGGCGACGGTGAAGGCGGTGAACCATCCCAATCTGGTCGCGCTCATCGATTTCAGCCACGCCTATATCGAGAGCACCTTCCGCGGGCTCGACTTCCAAGCGGAGTTGCGCGCCATGGCGCCCGTCACAGGCCATCTCCATGTGCACGATTCCTTCGGCCTGCCGACCGGCCATTCGAAATTCCACTACCCGCAGGAAGCGACCGCGCTGGGGCTGGGGGATCTGCACATGCCGCTTGGTTGGGGGAACATTGCCTGGGACGACATCTTTGCCGAGCTCGATTTCCTGCCCGATACCGTGCTCATGATGGAGATTGGCCGGCGCTACCGCCGGGAACTGCCCGCAAGCCTCGCCAAGGCGCGGGAACTTGCTTCGCTGAGGCCTGTCACGTTGCGGGCGGCCGAATAGGCAGCATCGGAGAGCGCACTGGCGCGGATTGTTACCTGCGTGGAACGCTGCATGCCGGAAAAGGGCGGCGTGACGTCACCGCTGCCGCCCAATTCACCTCATTCTGCGTGCTGGCTACAAAGCTGGCCACGAGGTGCGGCTGATGCCGCCAACCTACTTCAACCTCTCTGTGAAGCGAGCAAGACGAAGGCCAATCTTTTAAAGATTTGTGAGGCTGTGAGGCGGCCAACCGACAGCCGGATCTCGCGGCGGGAGACGCCGCTAAACTGCGGGGCTGCTGGTGGTAGGCATGATCTCGCTCGTCACGCGGGCAAGGACTACAGCCATGATCGGTTGGGCACCCGTCGCTATGACTAGAACTCAACCAGTACGTCTCGTGCCGCCATCAGGCGCCCGGTTGCCGTACCCAAATAGGATACCACTACGCATTCATCTACGATACCAACTTCGTGTTCGCCTGCCACGGCCCCGTCGGTCGCACCTATAAATCCGGGAACCTGAACTCGGAAACGACCTCGAGTGCCCGGTCCTGACGCGTATCAACACCGTCCGGCGGACGGTGCGCTGCAAGCACCGTGTCACGCTTGCGGACCAATCCGGCGATCTCTCCCTCATAAGCCGTAAAGATTGCTGTCAACCAGCGATTAACGAGATAGGACGGACGCGGCATCTGGACGTCGAAACGCGCTAGCAGCGGGATTGTACCTTCGGCGTCCAGCCAGTCGTCACCGACGACCCACTGGTTCACGGTGAATATCCGCCGAACGCGCCCATAAGCGTCTACTCCCACCGCCGCTAGGTGATGGATCGGGCCCTCGATCCCCTGTGGGCGCAGAAAGCAGTGGAAGTGGCCATGTTCCACCGCGCCCTCATCGGAAGGATGGCAGTGGTAGAACCACTGCGCACCGCTGACCGGGTCGAAGACGTCGCCTGGCGGATAGTGTTGCCAAGCGGTGATCTCGTCCGTGCCGCGGAACGTCTCGCTGAGCATGTTGAGCCCGCCCTTGGCGAGCAGGCTCTCGCAGAATGCGATCTCGCGCAGCGCGATTTCCTTATGACTTTCAGCCATTCACCTGGCCTTTTGCCGGCAGTGGCGCCGGCGGCGGAGGCGGCGGGAGCTTTTTCGTCTCGGAGGGAAGCGGAGCCGGCGGCGGAGGCGGAGCAAGCTTTGCCCGCCTGGCCGGCGGCGCTGCAGGGGGAGCCGGCGGCGCGAGCTTCGGTGCCGCTGCCGAACATGGCGCGCCGGCAGCGCAGGGTGCCGTGGGAGCCGCGACTGGAGCGGCCTCGCTCGTTGCCGGAGCCGCCGCAGGGGCTCCAGCAGAGCACGGGGCCGCTGCCGAACAGGGTGCGGCGGAGACCGACGCGGTAGCCGCCGCCGTGCCTGCGCGCGGCACCGGATTGGAGTAGTGATCGACGGCGACAGCGGCGGTTGCGGCGGCAAGCGCGGCGCCGAAGAGGAGTGTGTTGCGCGCGGTGCTCATTTCTTCGCGAACCCGTCGAGACCGAAAAGCCGGCGTGCCCAGATGCCGATGAAGGAACCGGCGAAGGCGGCGGCGAACCACAGCCAGCCGTGCAGGCTGCCCGAGGCGATGCCGGAGAACAGCGCGCCGATGTTGCAGCCGAAGGAGAGCCGGGCGCCGTAGCCCATCAGCAGGCCCCCTATGACGGCCGCCAGGAAGGAGCCGAGCGGGATCTTTGCCTTCGGCGCGAACTTGCCGGCAAGGCTGGCTGCTAGCGCGGCGCCCAAGATGATGCCGAAGTTCATCACCGAGGTGACGTCTGCGAGCACGCTCGACTGCAGCGCCGTCCGCGGGCCGGGCCAGTTCCAAAACGCCCAAGTCTCGACCGGCACGCCGACCGCCTGCGCGGCCTTGGCGCCCCACAAGCCGAAGCCGAAGGTAACCGACCAGGGGTGGCCGGCAAGGAGCAGAGTGGCAATGTTGAGCAGAGCGAGCAGCAGCCCCGCCCCGACCAGCGGCCACGGGCCGTAGAGCAACCAGGTCCAGCCCGGACGCGAGGGCGCCGGCTCGCGCTCGATATCGCCATGCGCGCGACGTTCGATCAGCGCCGTCACCAGCGCGACGAGGCCAAGCGCGCAAACCGTGGCGAGGATGGCGGTGCCGACGCCGAACTGCCGGCCGAGGTCAATCGTCCCGTAAGACGGCAGCTCCAACCACCAGGGCAGATGGGCCGTACCGACCAACGCGCCAATGATGAAAAAGACCAGGGTTACCAGCATGCGCGAGGAGCCGCCGCCCACGGTGAACAGCGTGCCAGAGCCGCAGCCGCCGCCGAGCTGCATGCCCAGCCCGAACATGGCTGCACCCACAAGGACGGAGACGCCGACCGGCGCCAGCGCGCCGACCAGCGGCTGGCCGCCGAGGCTGCCGGCCGAGAGCAGCGGGATCATCGCCACCGCCGCGACGCCAATCATAAGCATCTGGGCGCGCACTCCGCGCCCGCGGCGCTCGACGACCAAGCGGCGCCAGCCGCCCGTGAAGCCGAAGGAGCCGTGATAGAGAGCAGCGCCCAGCAGCCCGCCCACAAGAAACAAGGCAGCCTGCCGCAGGTCGATCAGTTGCGCGATTGCAAAGAATCCGACCAGCAGGGCGCCGCCTGCAACAAATGCCGGGGCACGGTCGATCACCGCCAGCGGCAGGTATTTGGGACGGTCAAAGGAGATGTCACTCATTTTTCATTCCGGCCGCTGTCAGCGACCCTTCTCAAACGGCGAATGTCCGGAAGGATCCGGACATTCACCTGTTTCCCTTCGGTCTCCGGAAAACAGGACCCCGTCAGCGCAAATCAGGTACCCGACTTGTTCTCGACGGGACGCGAAGGATCGGCGGTCCACTCGGCCATTGAGCCGTCATACATGCTGGTGTTCTTGTTGCCCAGCACCTCGGAGAGGCCGAACCATGCGACCGACGCCCAGTGGCCAGTGTTGCAGAATGCGATGTTCTTTTCGTCAGCGCTGAGACCGACAGCCTCAGTCAGCGCCTTCACCGTCTCGGGCCGGGCAAAGAGCGCGTACTCTGCACTGTAGAGCTTGGAATGCTCAATGTTCACCGAACCCGGAAGAGTTCCATGGGCGGCGACGACAGGGCTCTTCGCCCTGCCCTCGTATTGGTCGGTGGGACGGCCGTCGACCAGCTTCACGCCGGATTTCAGCGCCTCGGCGACTTCGTCGGTCGTGGCGAGCAGTTCCTCGCGCGGCGCCGCGGTAAACTTGGCGGGCTCCGGCTTGGCCGGCTCGAGCGAACGCGGTCCGCCGGCGGCGTCATACTGACGCCAGCCGCCGTCGAGGATCGAGACCTCGTCGTGGCCGAGATATTTGAAAGTCCAGTAGACGCGGGTCGCGCCGCCCACCTCGCTGGAGTCAGTGCCCCACGGGACGATGACCACGTGATCGTCATCATCGATGCCGAGATCACCGATCAGTTTTGTGATCTGCTCGAGCGGCGGAAGCATACCCGGCACGCCGTTCAACTCGGTACGCCAGCCGGCCGTGGCGTAGGGCGCGACGACAGCACCCTCGATGTAGGGCTTTTCGCCGAGATCGGTCTCCGCGATCTTGTCGCGAATGTCGAGCACGACGACGTTATCCTTTCCGGCATTTGCCTTCACCCACTCGGCATCGACCAGGGGACGAATATCGGCTGCAAGTGCGGACCCGGCCAGGAGGGACAGCGAAAATGCCAGAGGCGCAACGCGCATTGAATGGACTCCTATTGTATTGTCGAGCTTCAGCGGAAAGCCTTTGTCGTTCGTTCTACTCCTCGCGGGGCGCAAAGTCGCAGTACACCCTAGCGGGAGATGACAACGGTCTGGAATATTCTTTCGGAACGCCGTACCTCACAAGGAAAGTATTCCGCTTCTGCATCTGCGCGGGTTAGGACTGCCTGTTAGGGTGCAGCCGGCTGGCTGCCCGTTTCGCCGCTCTCGCGGGCGACCGGAAACAGCGCCCGAAGGCGCTGATCGCGAAGCCACAGGCCGCCCCACATGAACAGCCCGAGATAGACACTGAACAAAATATGGCTGAAGAGCGGGTTCTCCACTCGGATCTGCGTCGCCATCGCGCCTCCGAGCAGTCCCATCATTAGGATTGCCCCTAGCAAGCTGGTGCGGGTAATGAGGTAGAGCACGAGGCACGTCAGCTCGATGACTCCAATCAGAAAAGCATAGCCTTCGGGCCAGCCGAGCTGCGCCATGGTCTCTTCGGCTATGGGCATTCCGAGCAGCTTCGGCGCGATCGATGCGCCCAGCATGAATAGGGCAAAGAGACCCGTCAGGACACGGCCGGTCCAGAGCATTGCGGATGTGTTCATATCATTCCCCCCTTTGAGAGTGCGCGCCCTTCGCGCTTGCTTCTATGACGAACAACAGCCAGCGAATTCGACAGTGATTGGGAAGATCGCGACGATTTTTCCGGTTTGCCGCCGGTCGCGAGGTAGTCTTGGAGATGATGATGGATCGGATGGATGACGGGTGGTCGCTCCGATCGGCCATCGGCGCGGCTCTCCAGTTCCACGGCGGAAGGTTCTGGCGTAACGGACTGCCTTGGGGCGATGCCGCGCTGGTGGAGCAAGTTGATCGAGGCCATTCCCGACCTACTGGTTGATCTCCGGCTCGACGAGTTTCGCAAGCTTGCGAAGGGATTCCTGCCAGCCGAGGTAGCAGGCCTCGGGCGGAATCAGGTCTGGAATTCCCTGCTGCTCAATGCTTACCTCGGTGCCAACCGAAACGGCTTTCAGCACCACGGTCGTCGTCATCTCCCCGGGCAGGTTGGGATCGTCGAAACTGTCCGTGTAGACGAGCCGCTCGCCGGGAACGAGCTCCGTGTAGGTGCCCCCAAAGGAATGGCTGCCACCGGTCGTGAAATTGCGGAACGACATCCGGTGAGCGCCGCCGACCGCGGCGTCGAGCTCGTGAACAGTGCAGGTGAACCCGTTAGGCGGAAGCCAGCTCGCAACGGCATCAGGTTCGACGAAGGCCCTAAAGACCTTCTCGGGCCGCGTGGCGAGAACGCGGTGCAGCTTGATAGTGCTTGGCATGTTCATGTCCTTTCTTCGTGAATGGTTGCCACCGCCGGCGCAAGCGCTGCGACGTCGATCCTAGTCATCGTCATCGTCGCCTCCGTCAGCCGCTGCGGCGAGCGCGAGACAGGCGCCAGTCGAGCGCCAGCTTCTCGCCAGGTCCATGAACCGCGGCAAACAGAAGTCCCGCAATGAGGGTGAAGTGGTCGATGAAGAAGCCGAACTCCATCGGGTTTTCCTCCCATCGCGACGGCCCATGAAACGCAAACGCCAAGAAGAACACGTAGACGATGGCGAGGATCGCTGCCTCGGCGAAGAACGCTCCCGTGAAGAATGCCAGCGCGAGGCCAAGCTCAAACACGGCGGCGGCCCAAGCGAAGAAGAGCGGGAACGGAAGCCCGATGGAGGCGATATAGCCCGCTGTTGCGTCCATACCGGTGAATTTCATGGAGGTCGCCAGGAGGAATGCGCCGCCAAAGATCAGGCGGGCCACAAGGATTGCGATTGCCTTTGTCATATGCACCGGCCCGTTTTGTGCCTGGGAGTTGATGGCGCTTGCAGAGCCCGTCGCGCTTCCGACGGACGATTGAACCTAGCAGTCGGTTCTTACGGCAGAAATGACAAAGATACGGCAACTTCTGCCAATCCACCGGTAGCCTTCTATGCGAGCGTCCAGCTGCTCCACCTTTGGGAAGCGCTACTTACCCCAGCATTGCCTCGAGCCTCTTTAGGAGGTTATTGCGTTCATCAGCGGTGAGAACTTCTGTGCCGAGCAATTTTTGGCAGCGCATCCCCTCCAAGACCATGAAGAGCATGAGGACGGCGGTGTAGTCCGTCGATCCTGATTTCATCCTGTCGAGCAGCTTGCGATTGAACTGTCGTACCGGCGAAAGCAGCTCTGGATCCTCCGAAAGCGCGGCGAGCAAGCCAGAGGACGGCGGTCTCGCATTCTGGAGATCCTCCAAGGCCACCTCGAAATAGTCCCTGGCCAGCGGACCACCGCCGGCAGCGTTGCCGACCGCGTTCAATGTCGCTTCGAAATGCTCAATGAACTGCTGCACCAGCGCTTTGAGCAGTGCGGTCTTTGTCGGGAAATTATAGAGAAGGCCCCCTTTGGAGATACCTGCCCGCGCCGCAACGGCATCGAGAGAAAGGTGCGCCGAACCTTCCGTTCGTGCGAGCTCGGAAGCGGCATCTAGTATTCTCTGCTTTGAGTTCGCACTGCGGGGCATCAGACCTGGTCGCCGGGATTGACATAACCGTCCGGACGGTACAGTAACTGCCTCGTTCCCGCAACATGCCGGTCGGGACCTGCGGATTCGGCGGCTGGGGACGCGCATAGGCCTGTGTCCGCAACGGAAAACCATTCTCCATGATCGTCCGCTTCATCATTGCCTTCGTTCTCGTTGCTTTAATCGCCGGGGGGTTGGTTGGTTACAACATGTTTCGCGATCGCATGATCGAACAGTATTTCGCGAACATGCCGACGCCGACTCTCACCGTCTCCACGACCATCGTTGAACCGATCGAATGGAAGCCCAGCATTGCGGCGATCGGTACGGTGAGCGCGGCCAACGGCGTCGATCTCGCCGTCGAAACGTCCGGCCTCGTGGAGGAGATCACCTTCGCCCCGAACGGGCGGGTGAAGCAGGGAGATGTGCTCGTGCGGCTCGATGACGAGATGCAGAAGGCCGACCTTGCGGCGGCCCAAACGCAGGCGGCGCTGGATCAGCAAACCTTGGAGCGCGCGCGCGAGCTGCAGCGGCGCGGCGTCGGCACCACATCTGATCTGGAATCGGCCGAAGCGGCGGCATCGGCTTCGGCCGCGCAGGTCATGAAGGCCGGCGCAGCATTAAGCCAGAAACAGCTGCGGGCGCCGTTCAACGGAACGATCGGCATTCCACAGGTCGAGCTTGGCCAGTATCTCACGCCGGGCACCATTGTAGCCACGTTGCAGGATCTGGAACGGATGCGGGTCAATTTCACCGTTCCTGAGCAAGAGCTCCAGGCGTTAAAGATCGGGCAGCCCGTGCGGGCCGGACTGACGGACAGCGATATGCCCTTCACGGGCGCGATCATCGGCATCGACCCCAAGGTCAACCCGTCGACACGGCTGGTCTCGGTCCGGGCGGAGATCGCAAATCCGGAAGGCAGGTTGAACCCAGGACAGTTCGTTCGGGTGATGATCGAGCTTCCCGCCGAGCAGGATGTCCTGGCGGTGCCGCAGACCGCCGTCGTGACCAGCCTTTACGGCGACTATGTCTATCGCCTCCGCCCCCAGGGGGAAGGAGCCAACCCAGCGCCGGCTGAAGCGGCGGCGCCTTCCGCAGGGCCACAGGAGGAACCGGATGCGTCCCAGTCCGGAGCGGAGCCTGCCACGCCAAAGCTGGCCCAGCGAAGCGAGCCTGCCGCGGAGAAACAGCCGGGCTCAGCCGCCGCTAAAGCCGCGGCGCAGCCGGGCGCGGCCCCTAAGGTTTATGTGATCGAACAGGTCTTTGTTGAGGTTGGGAGGCGCAGCGAGGGCTCCGTCGAGATCAAGAGGGGCCTCTCCGCGGGCGACCTCGTCGTGAATGCAGGGCAGAACCGCCTGACGAATGGCGCGCAGGTCACGATCGACAACACAGTTCAGCCGCTACAGGTGGGGAGCACCGTACCATGAGCATCTCGGCGCTTTTCATCCGGCGGCCCGTCCTATCGACCGTTCTCGGCCTCCTGATCCTGCTGCTGGGCTTCCAGGGCCTGTTCAATCTGCCTGTCCGGCAATATCCGGAGGTGGAGGAGACGGTCATCACCATCACCACCACCTACCCCGGCGCAAGCGCTGACCTGATCCAGGGCTTCATCACGTCTCCGATCGCCGCTGCCGTCTCGACGACCGAGAATATTGAATATGTGTCTTCCCAGAGCCGCCCTTCGGCCAGCGTGGTGACGGTGCAGATGCAGCTCGGCTCCAACCCTGACACCGCCTTAACCGAGGTCATGTCCAAGGTCCAGCAGGTGCGTGGGCAGCTTCCTTCCGAGGCCGAGGACCCGACGATCGTCAAGGGCACTGGCATGCAATTCGCGATCATGTACATCGCCTTGCAGAACCCCAACATGACGGCCGAGCAGCTCACCGAATATATCGAGCGCGTGATCCGGCCGCGCATGTCGACGATCGAAGGCGTGGCGGAAGTCCAGGTTCTGGGCGCCGCAAATTATGCCATGCGGGTGTGGGTTGATCCTGTGCGGCTCGCCGCGCGCGGCGTCACGGCGGCCGAACTGGTGAGCGCGATCAACTCCTCGAACTTCCTCTCGGCGCCCGGCAAGACGAAGAACGAATATGTCGCCTACGCGATCACCACGCAGACGACGCTGCAGACGCCGGAAGCGTTCGGCGCCCTGCCCCTCAAATCCGAAGGTGACGAGGTGGTGCGGCTGCGCGATGTGGCGGATGTCGAGCTTGCGGCGGAGAGCACCGACACGATCGTGACTTTTGACGGCAATCCGGGCACCTTCATCGGCATTTTCCCGACGCCGGCGGCAAACCCGCTGGACACCTCTGCGGCCGTGCTTGCCGAAATGCCCGCCATCCAGGCAACGCTGCCGGAAGGGATGACGATGGAGATGGTCTATGACGCGACCGATTCCATCAGCGCTTCAATCGAGGAGGTCTTTAAGACCATCGCCGAGGCGGTGGTGATCGTCGTCCTGGTCATCCTGTTGTTCCTGGGCTCGTTCCGCTCGGTCCTGATGCCGATCGTGACCATCCCCCTCTCGCTAATCGGAGTGTGCTTCCTGCTTTATCTGGTGGGCTTCTCCATCAACCTCCTGTCGCTGCTGGCCATGGTGCTTGCCATCGGCTTGGTGGTCGACGACGCGATCGTGGTGGTGGAGAACATCCACCGCCACATGGAGGAAGGGATGACCCCGCGCCAGGCGGCGTTCACCGGAATGGCGGAAATCTCGACAGCGGTCATCGCAATGACGATCACGCTTGCAGCCGTGTTCGCGCCGCTTGCCTTCACCGGCGGGCTTACCGGCTCGCTTTTCCGCGAATTCGCCTTCACCCTGGCCGGCGCGGTGATCATCTCTGGCGTCGTGGCGCTCACGATCACGCCGATGATGAGTGCGCGCATCCTGAAAGCCGGCGTCCACAGCAGGTTCCAGACCGCTGTCGACCGCACCTTCACGCGTATCGAAAACCGGTACGAGAGGCTGGTTTCCGGCTCCCTCAACTACCGCCCAGTCACGCTGCTCGTCGTCCTTTCGCTGGTTGCGCTGACGGGTTTTCTCTTCATGAAAACGTCAAGCGAATTGGCCCCAGAGGAGGACCAGGGAGCGCTATTTTCGCTGGTGAACGCGCCGCGCTATGCAACCTCCGAATACACGAAGCTCTATACGGATCAGATGCGCGAACTGACGCTGGACCTCCCTGAGTTGCGCACCAACTTCTCCATCGTCGGCTTCGGCGGCCAGACCAACAGCGCGATCGCGCTTTGGGCTTTCAACGACTGGGCCGAACGCGACCGCTCCCAAAAGGAGATCCAGGCCGATATCCAGCAACGCCTGACCAAGGTGGCGGGCGTTGAGGCGCTGGTCTTTGCGCCGCCCTCGCTCCCAGGCGCCGGCGGTGGGCTGCCAATCTCGGTCGTTATCCAGTCGACCGGCGATCCGAGCCAAGTGTACGAGATCGCCGAGGAGATCAGGCAGAAGGCGCAGGCGAGCGGCCGCTTCATCGTGGTGCAGAACTCACTTGCCTTCGACGCGCCGCAGGTGACCATCACCGTCGATCGCGACCGCGCAGCGGCTCTGAACATCCCCGCACGCGACATCGGCACCACGCTCGGCGTATTGGTGGGCGGCGGCGCCGTTGCGCAATTCGACCGTGACTCCAACAGCTACGACATCATCACCCAGGTGCCGGAGCGCTATCGCGCCAACCCGGAGAGCCTCGGGCATTATTTCGTGCGCAGCACCACGGGTGACATGGTGCCGCTCTCGGCGGTGGTCTCCATCTCGACCGCTGCCTCACCTGCCTCGATCGAGCAGTTCAACCAGCTGAACGCGGCAACGATCTCGGCGCTGCCGCTGCCAGGCGTCACCACCGGCACCGGCCTGCAGACGATCGAGGACATTGCCCGGCAGACCCTGCCCGAGGGGTTCTTCGTCGACTATTCGGGGCAGTCGCGGCTTGAGAAGGAGCAGGGAAACACCATCCTCATCGCCTTCGCAATGGCGTTGATCGTGATTTATCTGGTGCTGGCGGCGCAGTTCGAGAGCTTCCGCGATCCGCTGATCATCATGATGTCGGTCCCACTGTCGATCTTCGGCGCAATAATTCCGCTCAATCTGGGGCTCGGCACGCTGAACATCTATACGCAGGTGGGCCTCATCACGCTCATCGGCCTCATCACGAAGCACGGCATCCTGCTGGTGGAGTTCGCAAACCAGCAGCGCGAACTGCACCATCTCTCGCGGCGCGAGGCGATTGTCGCCTCGGCGAAAGTCCGCCTTCGCCCCATCCTCATGACCACGGCGGCGATGTCGCTTGGCGTGGTGCCGCTCATCCTTGCAGGCGGCGCCGGTGCGGCCGCACGCTACTCCATGGGCCTCGTCATCTTTTCGGGGATTCTGATTGGAACAATGTTCACGCTCTTCGTCGTCCCGATGTTCTACACCTTCATCGCCAGCAAGACGCTGCTGCGCCACGATGAGGGGGAGGCTCCTGCGGCGTTGGGCGCTTGACGATGGCTCTCGATAGAGGTGCTCCCAATAGCAAGGCGTCCATCCATACCTCAAAACTGATCTCGCCCGTTCAATGCCGCATGGCAAGGGCGGGCTTGGGGCTGTCGGTCCGGGAGTTCGCCAAGTTGGCCGGAGTTTCCGGCCTCACCGTCACGCGTTTTGAGAACGGCAATACATCCTGCCCCGAAGATGTGGTGCGGACATTCAGGTCTGTCTTCGAAGGCTTGGGCGTTACCTTCATCAGCGATGTCAGCGGCCAGCTTGGAGTCTGCCTGTCCACCAAATTTGCAGAACGCCAGCGATGATGCCACGGGGCAACCACTACGACGGAAGTGGAAGAAGGATCGGAACACCACCAAGGCGAGCGCCATGTAGATTGCGTGTGCAGGCGGACGCCGTACCATTCGCCAACCAGACGGGAGGAACGCCAGGATCGGCTCCGAGCCTGCCCCCGTTTTCGGAACATTACGGGCACGGTGCTGGTTTGCGTGTAAACCGTCCAACTTGAGGCGCCAAAATGAAACTCAGCAAAAGTAAGCCGCTCTGCGCCGCTATTGCCCTTGCGACCGCCTTGGCCACCATGGGTTCAGCGGCCAGCGCTCCATTGGTTCCGCCCAAGGCGCCTGAAGCCACACCGCAAGTCTTGCGCGTACAGGAAGACGCGTGGCGCCGGTTGCTTCGCGACAACGACCGGAACTTTGATCGCCGCGATCTGGAGCGGCACTGGGATCGCGACCGCCGGGGCAATCGGGGCTGGGATCGGGACCGGGACCGTGATCATTTTGAACGTCGAGCCGGCAGCAGGCATTGGCGCGGTCATCGGGGCTTTCGCGATCGCCGCCCGGGATACCGCTACCACGACGGCTGGTGGTTTCCACCTGCCGCCTTTGCCCTCGGGGCCATCATTGGCGGGACCATGAGCCAGCAGGCAGTCCGACCTTCCGGCAACGCTCACGTCCAGTGGTGCTATGATCGATGGCGGTCGTATCGCGCATCGGACAACACATATCAGCCCAACAACGGTCCGCGGCGGCAGTGCGTGTCCCCCTATAGTCGATAGCGCATCCCGGATGGATCAGCTCTAGCCCGAGGTCATTCTCGCCGAATGACCTCGGCTCGCTTATGTCTGATGACAGGTTGTCACTGCTTCGGTTTGCACTGACAGTCTCGGGCCTTAACAGCCCGTCGCGGTGTTGCTCCCCTGAAGTGCCGGGGATTGTAAGTACACTGCGCCACTGCGCCCTTCCCTGCCGCCAGCAGCGCGCCCACGATCTCCTTGTTCAAGCCTTGTCAGCTCGGGCAACATAAGGAAAGATGCCCCGGCCGCGGGGGACGACGTACATGTCGCTTGAGCCTCTATACGATGCGCCACTGGTAATCCGCGTTCACGCCATCGCTGCGATGGCTGCAATATTGCTGGGCGCCATTCAGCTCTTCAGAACCAAGGGGACCGCGTCCCACCGGCTCTTCGGTTATTCGTGGGCTATTTTGATGCTCGTCGTCGCCGGCAGTAGCCTTTGGATCCACGAGTGGCGCCTTCTCGGGCCTTGGAGCCCGATCCACCTGCTCTCAATGCTCGTGCTCGTTGCCGTGCCTATAGGCGTTTGGAACGCTCATCAGCACCGCGTGGACAAGCACCGCGCCGGGATGATCAAACTGTATGGTCTGGCGTTAATCCTGACTGGACTGTTCACACTGCTTCCCGGGCGGATAATGCACTCGGTCGTCTTTGGTTAGAACACCCCGAGCAGTGCAAGCACGACAACCGTGATGGCGATGGAAACAACGACCGAGCCAAGGCACCCGAGGCGATTGGAGAAAAAGAAGAACATGCTGCTACAACGTGGCTGAGCGCTGGCGGTTGCATGCCGGCCACTGTGGAATGGAACCTCGACACCGTCCGCTAGCGCCTTCATCACTAACGATCCGGCTGCGGTGGCCGGATTGAGGACCGATTTCCTGCTCCCGAGGCAGGCGAGACAAACCAGTTCTCCGGGCCAGCGATCAACAGCCCCGAAGATTTTACATCCCGCGATCAACCAATCTTAACAGTTGGCCCTCACCATCGCACCCTAGCACCCGAAGGAGGGCCATATGCATCGACAATCTAGAGCCAGCTGCGGCTGGGCGATATTTCTGATGCTCATTCTTACTGGTCAATCCGCCGTCGCCGCCACCCTGCTCTCGAAGGCGCAACAGGACGTCATCGCTGCGCAGATTGCCGAGCTTCGGTCAAATGAGGAGCGAGAGATGGCCTCGTCCTGGAGCGACGCGAAGAAGGTCGCGGAATTCATCTGTCGGCCATTGGCGCTGCAGGAACTCCGCAAGTGGAAAAAGGAGGCTGACCGGGTTTTCCTCGGCACGGACGATCCAAGCACGCTCGAGATGACGTCGAGCCAAACGCTCACCGGCTCGGGCCAGGTGAGGGTAGGAAGTGACTGGGACGACTTCACCTTCACCTGCCGATTGGACCCCGACACAGGCAAGGCCCTCTCATTCGAGGTGAGTCACTAGTGAGCCGCTCAAGATCGCTTCGGCTTCCGCTTCATGCCGCATTCGCTTAGACGGCGGCAAATCGAGGCACGCTAAGCTACTCCCAGGTTCAGCATGGGCCCGAGTAGAGCCGAGCCTTTCTGCATGAGAAATGAAGCCGCCCGGTTAGTCCTGAGGCGGCTCATCCTTTTTTGCGTGACCGTGCTTCCCTCTTGCGCGTATCAAGTGCTGAGCTTGAGCAGCCACGCGCTTTCCGCTGACCGGGTTTTGAAGTACAATGTCCTCTCTCTTCGAGGGGAAGAGGTCATTGGGGGAATACAATGCCACACATAGCTTCGCTTTATTTCAAGACTGCAATCGTCATCCTGATCATCGGCATCGCGATGGGCCTGCAGATGGCAATCTCGGGCAACCACAACGTCATCGCCGCCCATACTCACGCAAATCTTCTGGGCTGGGTGACCATGGCGATCTTCGGCGGCTACTACGCGCTCAATCCTTCGAAGGCCGAAAGCAAGCTGGCACAGCTTCAATACTGGGTCTATACCGCAGGCGTCGTGGTGATGGTACCGTCGTTGTACCTGCTCTATCTCGGCTACACCGCGTTCGAACCGTTGACTGCGATAAGCTCCCTGGTTATTTTGCTTGGCGTCCTGATGTTCGCCGTCATCGTCTACAGCCGAGAGCCCTCGCCGAGAGCGCTTCCTGCGGAATAGCACAGCTGCTGCAAACTTCCGCCTTCCCTAGAATCTTAGTCCGAGCGTGGCACGGGCGCCGTGATAGTTGCCCTCGGATGCAAGCTGGCCATGGTACGAGATGGCAAGGGTAGCCGCTTCGGTAAGGCTGAAGTCGAGCCCGGCCTCCAGCAAAATCGCATCCTCTGCGATTGGCACACCGTAGATGGTAAACGGCTCGCCACCGGCGAAGGCATGAATGGATTCCGGGGTGATGTCGCCGAAGGCGTGGCGCCAGCCTAGCATCGCGCGAGCCGTAGCATCTATCCCGCCAAGTGCCAGGTCAGCCGAGCCGCGCAGTCCCAGCGTGGAAAAGGTCGCCTCTGTCGTTCCTCCCGGGCTCGACACCGTTGCCGCGCCTCCCCTTTCAGTGAATCCGTCGGTGTCCAGGTTCACATATGCGACGCCCGCAAACGGCTCGAGCGCGACGGAGCCCATCGACAGTTTGTAGCCCACCTCGCCAAAAAGCTGTGCCGTCGCGGCATCGTACTCTGACGTGACCGTGTCCGCAAAACCGGTAAATGCGACAGCCCGCGAGGTTTCAATGTCATGCCAGCTATGTGCAGCACCGAACCGCAAGCCGATCGCGCCGAAATCACCGCCACCGTATAGGCCAAAATGAAGATTGCTGCTGTCGCCAGACGAAGCGCGTCCATCTACGTCGAAGCTCGAGCGGCTGTAGCCCGTGACTAGGCCGAGGCGCCAGCTTTCACCTACGGGTGCATCGCCACCCACAAGGAAGCCGCCCGTCGAACGCTCAAGTTCAGCCGCATTGCCATCGCTGTCGATCTTTCCCCAAGCTCCGAAACCGTGCGCCCACAGGCCGAAACGTTCCGTCTCCGCGCCAATTCTTTCCGGGCCCCCAGCCCCGTAGCCCATCACGGGGAGCCCGTTGCCGACATCCCCATCGAATGCCGCGGCGACCCTGGCAAGCATTGCTTCCCGAACAAAGCGCGCATCTTCGATCAATGCCGTTTTGGCAGAACCGTGAATTTCACCCGAGGTCGCGTCGAAGGCTTCCCTTGCCTCCTCTGGCGAGCCAAGCAGCGCGACGGCGTTCCAAAGCTCTGCCCCCGGCCCCAAGCTTTCAATTCCCGCCGCGGCCCCCTTTTGGTTGGGCGTGAGAGCGGCCGACTCAAGAGTGTGATCCAATTGGAAGGACAAAAGCACGCTGGTTGGCTGATAGGAAAGTTCCGCCGAGAGGAAATAGAAATTCTCCAAAACTTCATCGAAGTTGCCTGTGACCCCGCCGGCCGCAGTGAGGATGGTGTATGTCGCGGAGGGGGAGAGGTTTGGCAGCGGCAACACCGCGACGGTACCACCGTTCAAAGTTGCGGCGTCCGTTATCTGGACGAGGTCCGAGGATCCGCCCGCACCTAGTTCTACCTGGTAACGGGAGCCAGCCTCGGCCGTGAAGCTGCCATTTACATGCAAAGTGCCGATCCCGTTCTCGCCGGGTGCCAGCACGCCGGACAAGACCGCATCTGCCGCCGCGGTTCCGTTGCCGCCAAGCCAGCCGCCTGCCTGAACCGCCAATCCACCAGTACCAGCAAGCGTTCCGTTCAGAAGCAGCCACCCTGCGGAACCAGGCTCAGCAGCAATCGACACTGCATTCGCTGTGACCATCCCCCCCGCGCCAACGATCAGCGAGCCGCTCCCGAATTGCCCAACGAGAAGATCGCCAGTATTCCAGGTCGAACCAGCACCGACGAGAACAGAGCCTTCCGAGCCGAGATGGCGGCCGATCATGGCTGCCTGATCCGTAACCGTTGCGCCACCGGTTATCAGGAGGCTCCCTCTGCCTTCATTCCCGACGGTCAGGGTTGAGATGTTGGTCCAGGTGGTATTCGGGCCATCAATGGTGACGTGCCCTTGCGAACGTGCCGACCGGCCAATGAATGTATGAGATGTACTAATCTCAGCGCCGTCTGTGACTGTCAGGGTGCCGAGGCCCTCGTATCCTACGCTGACGTCGCTGCCGGTGTTCCATGTAGATCCGGCGCCGCTTACTGTGAGGGAGCCTACGCCACTTTCAAGGTGTCCAAGCGCCGTCCAGGCGCTGTTCAGAAGACCGCCGCCCGTGACCTCAAGATGGCCGCTACCTTCGCGTCCAACGGTTAGTTCGTTGAAGTTGTCCCAGCGCGAGCCAATACCGGCGATGGTTACCTGGCCCGTGCTTCCAGCAGAGTAGCCAAGATACCCATTGACGTTTTGGACACGACCACCCTCGTCAATGACCATCGTTCCCGTTCCGTCGAAGCCGACTGTCAGATCAGCGGTGCTCTCCAACGAAGATGCCAGATGCCGAACCCTGAGAAATCCTGACCCGCCTTGAAGGCCGATATCTAGGCCGTCGCTAATGACTGTTCCTTCGCCCGAGATGTACAACTCGCCCCGTCCGAATACACCGAGCCTAAAGAGGCTGGTCGTGTTCCATTCGCCGCCGTGGACATATGCCTGTCCAAGAGAGCCGATTTCTGTCCCTATGATGCCCGCGGCGCTGTTCACCTCGGCGCCGGAGCCGATCCTCAGCGAGGCAGTCCCACCGTAGCCGACCGTCAGCAGATTCGAGACATTCCACGCTGAGCCGAGGCCAAAAAGGTTAACCGAGCCGGCGGAGCCAGCATATTCGGCCAACGTAGCGTCGCCATCCGTCACAACGACGCTGCTGCCCTCGATCGTCAGATTGCCTTGGCCTCTCTCGCCAACCACGAGGTACGAGCCACTCTCCCAAAGGGCGCCATCGTGAAGCCCGAAGAACCCAATCGAACCAGGGTCCGACCCAAGAACCGACTGCTCGCTAATAATGTGTCCGTCGGTGGAACCGAGCACTCCTTCACCCGATTCCCCGACAGTCAAGACGTCGACGTTTAAGGTCGAGCCGAAGTTGACGTAGAGTTCACCGCGCGAGCCCTCGTTGCCTCCAAGATTAATCGTCTGGGTTTGCAAATTGCTGGTGTTGTGGACGATCAATCGCCCCCAGCCGCTTTCCCCTACGGTTAGATCACCGGCGGAGGCGTTTTGATTGTCCAGAACAGGGAAAGCCGGATCAGTAATGTCTATGATCACGTCTTGTATGTTAACTGGGACTCCATTGGTCCAGTTGCTGTTATCGAACCAATTTTCCGAAACAGCGCCGGTCCAGACCGTCTGAGCCAGAGCAGGCGATGTCGAGGCGGCCAAAGCAACAACCGCGACGGATGTACTCATCTGAAGTGCCGCGCGTGCAGCCGAAGTCACACTGTCTCTCATCGCGAAGAATCCCCCAGCTTGGGCATCCTTCTAGCGGTGAGAACGGCTCCTCGGCTCGGCTTGAGCGCCACAAACTCTAGGACGGAAAGGTACAAACGACGCGTGTACGCGTGCGGGGTCCTATGCTCCGCCGCGGCCACCGATCGCCTGCGCCCTTACATCCGAAGGGGTCATGCCGTAGCGCCGGCGAAATGTCCGCCCGAAATAGGTCAGGTCGTTGAACCCCGCATCGAAAGCGATAGTGCTGATCGCGTGCCGCGCCAAACGATGGTCGGTTAGCATCCGGTATGCCCGCGCAAGGCGTGCGTTCAGCACAAACTCGGTAAAGCTGGTCTCCTCCGTCTCGAAGAGGGCCCGCACGTAGCGCGGCGAGATCCCGTGCCGCCGCGCGATCACCTCCAGCGACAGGCTCTCGTCGGCGAGGTTGGCAATGATGTCATCCTTGATCGCTCTGAGTCGCGCGGCGCGCAGCCCTCGTCCTGCGGCGGCTCCGATATCGCGTGCTGCTCCCAGCGCAAGCGCGGTGAGGTCGTACAGGTGAGCAGCGGCTATTGCCTCTTCGGCTGCCGAGAGAACGCCTACATCGCGCGACAAGGTCTGTGCATAGCCGGCAAGCAGCTTCAGGCCGGCCGTCGCGGGGAGACCGTTCTCCAGCAGCGGGTCCAGATCAGAGACCGCCGAGGAGAGCACATTCCGGGGGACCACCACGTTCACCGCCGACGAGAGTCGGTCGGAGGTACCAGTCCCCGGCCGGTCGTTGTCCCACAGATAGGCCTCGCCTGGACGAAGCACGACCTCGTGGCGGCCGGCCTGGGAAAAGTGCATCCGCCCGCTGTTCAGAATGATCAGCGTGAAATCGTCGTTTCCATCGGCAGCGATCCGCGAAGGTGTGCGCGTACCTTTCAGCGGAGAAAATGTGCTCGAAGCAGCCGCCGCATTCGGCAGAACCCGCACCGACATGTGGACGGTAAGTGGGCTGTCATCAACCGTGTCAATGAACATGTTGATAATTGATTCGAACGTGTCCTGAACCGAAGCGACGGCATCTTCGGCCGGGATATCGGCTGTCGAGAAATGCTGCAGGCCCATCTTGTAGCCCCTGTCTACGACTTGCTGCCTGCATAACTCGGCAGATGTGCAGGCATCTTCGGCGGGGCGCCCATGTGTGTCAATTGGTCAGAGACTTCAGTACCGTCGGGCTGAATGTCTGTCATCGCTCTCCGGAAGCTGGGAGCCGCCCGTCTGCTTTCGGTTCCAATCGAGCCGTTTTTGTGTGCTATGCGCAAAAAAGGCGGGCTTTGCCCGCCGTTTCTGTCGAGCCGGGATGGGGGAGCGCGTCCCTGTCGTCTCGCCTACTGCGACGCCTTCTGCACGCCGGCCGCTTCTGAGATGGAACGATATGCGGTTTCTGCTTCGTTCACGAGCTTGATCGTGTCTTCGGCATTTCGGTAGGATATCCGATGTTTGTTGAGGCAGCGCGGGCTCAAGCAGCCAGGTTGCCGGCATCCTTTTTCATTCTCCTCACAATTCTTTCGACCGCGTCGGCCAATGCCACGGAGCCGCGGCGTTGTTCGTTCCCTTCTTCGTGCTCGACCCTGCCGTTGGCAATGCCGTCATACATCCCGAGCAGCGCATCGGCGACTTCCGCAGGCACTCCTTCCTTTGCGAGCACCGCAGCGCGAGCCTCCGGCGGAACGAATGCCGTCTCCACAGGGCGGTCGAGCACCCAGCTGAATGCGGCCGCGACATCGTCCGCGCTCCAGTCCTGCGGACCCCGCAGTTCAATGACCCGCTTGCCGATGAAATCGTCGCTGAGCAGACGGGCAGCGGTGCGTCCGACGTCGATCGTGCTCACCATCGGGATCTTCTTCGAGGGATCGAGAAAGCTCGGAAGCACGCCATCGGCGATGACTGCCGCTGCTACCTCGCCCCAGGTCTCGACGAAATAGCCTGGCCGCAGGAAGGTGGTTGAAGGCGCAGCTCCATCGAGATGTTTCTCCAACCTTTTGAGCGTCGCGATAATGCCTGTACCCGTTTCGTGCTGGGCTCCGACGGAGGACAGGGCGACGATCTTCGGCGCCCTGGCTTGATGCACCGCCTCCGCAAGCGCTCTGCCGACCTCCTCCGCGCGTCTATAAGGATCGCCGCTCACGGGCGGAGGGGATAGCAGGAAGGCACCCGACGCGTCCTTCAACGCCGCAGCGAGGCTAGGCACATCTTCGATGCTTCCGATTGCGACGTCCGCGCCGAGCTTTCTCCACTTTTCGGCCTGCTCCGGTCGCCGTAGGACAACACGGACAGGCTTGCGCATTTCGATCAAGGCATGAGCGGTATCGCTCCCGGCTCGCCCGTTTGCTCCAAGCACTACGTACATGTCACTTCTCTCTGGTTGATACCCCAGGAGACTACGGCGCGGATTGTTATGCGTCGAATGCATGAGCTATATTGCCAGCATGCGTGAAGTGGATTTGAGAAATGCCGACCTCAACCTGCTCGTCGTGCTCAATGCGCTGCTCGACGAGAGGAGCGTGACGCGGGCTGCCACACGGCTCGGCATGAGCCAACCCGCTGCCAGCCGGGCGCTTGCGCGTCTGCGGGTTCTTTTCTCCGATGCGCTTCTGGTGGACGGAACCGGCGGATACCTGCTTACCGCGCGCGCCGAGGAGATGCGCCCCTTGCTGCGCAACACCCTGGCAGGTGTCAGCGAACTTCTGGAAGGCAGGACGTTCGATCCGATGCGGGCGAACGGACCAGTGCGCCTCTTGATGCTGGACCTTGAGGCAGCCGTCCTCGCCCCGCGGCTGATCGCCAGACTTGCGGAGCAGGCGCCGTCTGTCGATCTTCAGGTGGTGCCGCCAGGTCCGCGACCCCTCGAGGCACTTGAAGCCGACGCCGTGGATGTTCTGATCGGCGTCGTCGAAGACGCGCCCGCCGGAATCCGGAAACGCAGCCTATACCAGGACGACTTCGTAACCCTGATGCGCGCCGAACATCCTGCCGCGCGCAAGGCACTCACCTTGGAACGGTTCCTTGAACTGGATCATGTCGTCGTCAGCATCACTGGAAGTGGCCGGGCGTGGGTCGACGAAATCCTCGCTCGTTCGGGCAGGCAACGCCGGGTCAAGGTACGGGTGCCGAGCTTCTTCGCGGCAGTCGAGATCGCCGCGCGCTCGGATCTGGTTATGACGCTGCCGTCCAGCCTTGCTCGAACAGCCGCCGACATGCGGCGCTTTGTGATGGCGCCGCCGCCACTCGATTTGGGCAACGTAGTCATAAGCCTCGCTTGGCATGCGCGCCATCACGACGCCCCGAGACATATCTGGCTGCGCAAGATGATCGTTGCGGCCGTTGCAGGTCTCGGCCTGTAGTGGTCCCGCCGCCATCGCAGAGGAGGGCGCTAGAGATGCGAAGCACGACGGCCCCTCGCCGGCAGCAACTATCGGGCCGCGCGATCGAGCCCGCCACGGCAGGTCCAGCTGCTTCTCCAGAACAGGTCGCGCCTACCCGCGCACGGGGGCGCGCAATCGGCATCAGCGTCGCGTAAGCGTCAACGCCTCCGCGCGCCTGTCGCCGGACTTCCTACGGAAGCCGAGCGGCGCTTTTTGCTACGCCTCCCAGCCCGCCTGCGCGTTTGTGTCGCGACTGCGAACTAGTGGCGTACCATCCCCGCATCGACGTTTATCGTCTGGCCAGTCATCCAGCGTGCGTCGTCCGAGGCTAGGAACGACACCACGTCGGCGATGTGCTCCGGCTGTCCCCTGCCCTTCACGGCCTGCAGCATTTCCACGAACTCGAACGCCTGGTTGTGCGGGCTCGCCTTGACGCCGTCGCTCTCGATAAGACCGGGCGTCACCGCATTGGCGGTGATGCCATACTGGCCAAGTTCTGTCGCCAGCGCACGGGTGAAGCCGATGACGCCGCCCTTGGCCGCCACGTAGGCGGCCATGTTCGGCGTGCCGGCAAAGAAGGTGTTGGACGCAATCGAGATGACCCGGCCGGCCTTCTTCTTCGCCCGCATCTGGTCCGTCGCGGCGCGGGTGACGATGAAAGTGCCGGTCAGATTGACGTCGATGATCTTGCGCCAGTGGGCGAGATCCACATTGTCCCATGCCACAAAGGGTACGATAGAGGCGTTGTTAACGAGAATATCGACACCGCCCGTCCTCTCTTCGATCTCCCTGAACATCGACGCGACCGCGTCCGGCTGCGAAATATCGGCGGCTATGGCGAAAGCGCCCTTGCTGATTGCCGTGGCCGCCGCCGCCGCGCCGTCGGCGTTCACATCGCTGACGATGACGGTCGCTCCGTCTGCCGCCAGCCGCCCGGCGATCGCTTTGCCGATGCCCTGCGCTGCGCCTGTGACCAGTGCGGTGCGTCCCGAAAGTCTTCCGCTCATTCTTCCCCTCCTATGTTTCGAAATTGGTTCACGCGTCTGTATCAATCACGGCCATGGCAGCCGCCACGCCAGCGGCAGTGTCCCCACGGAAGCCCATCGTGTTTAATGCTCCGCCGAGGGCCGAAAGCGCGGCGACCGCGTAGATTGGCTGAGCGGTCGGGCCCATGTGCCCGATGCGGGTGAGTTTCCCGAGCGTCTCACCGCGACCCGACGAGAAAACGACGCCGTAACGGGCGCGCACCTCACGCCGCAGCCTCGCCTCGTCGATCCCTTCCGGCGTCCGGACCGCGGTGGTCGTCGGCGAGGCGATCGCTTCGCGCGCTGCCCAGATGCCGAGACCCATGGCCTTGATGCCCGCACGCGCGGCCTTCGCGGTCAGCGCATGCCGCGCCCAGACCGCTTCCGGTCCTTCGCCGAGATAGAGGTCGAGCGCCACGTCGAGCCCGTTCATCTCGGCGACTGATGGCGTGAACGGGAACGGCTGTGACCGCGACCAGGCATCTTCCCAATCGAGGATGGACAGCATCGAGGCACGCGGCGCGGCCGGATTCGCCTTCATCTTTGCCCACGCGCGGTCGCTGATTGCGGCCATGGTCAGACCGGGTGGTGCTCCCAGGCACTTGTTCGGACCCGTGATATAGATATCGGCCCGGCATTCCTCCGGATGAGTCTTCATTCCGCCGAAGGAAGATACAGCATCGACGATGAGGTACGCGCCGTGTGCGGCGACCACGGCACCAATCTCATCGATCGGGTTGATCGTGCCCGAAGGCGTGTCGTGGTGGCAGACGGAGACAACGGTCACTTCCGGATGCTTCGCCAGCATGTCGCGGACGGCTTGCGGATCGATCGCCTCGTTGTAGGCAGTTTCGATCTCCACCAGGTTCGGCGAATAGCGCTTGGCCCAGTAGCCGAAGCCCTTGCCGTAGACGCCGGAGGCCAGGTTGAGCACCGTATCCTCGGGCGTGATCAGCGAAGCTGCCGCTGCCTCCAGACCCAGCACCGGCTCACCGTGCAGGATGACGGGGCGGGTGGAGAGCCGCATGGCCTTCTGCGCCTTTTCGACCATCCTTTCATAGAAGAGCTGAAAGGCGGGGTCATAGTCGTAGAGAACGGTGCGGCCGAGACCGCGCAGCACGTCGGGATAGGCGTTGACCGGCCCGGAGGTCAGGGTGAAAACGGGCTCCATATTATCGGTGTAGCGCATCACCCGATCCTCAACTGTAGAACTGCGTGCCGGTGCGGTAGTTTCTGTAGTTCTCCATGTCGTGGGAGAACATCAGCTCTGCATCCTTCTCCTCCGCCAGCTTCTTGACCCTCCGCATGGATTCGACACCCGCGACCGGGTCAATATGGAAGGAGGCTTGGCACAGCGTTTCCAGGCTCTTCTGCGTGTAGGCGGCATCGATCGTGAACAGGATCGGCCGGCGGGTCTGGAACTCCACCAGCAGGCTGTAATGGCCGATCGAGTGGCCCGGCGTGAAGATCAGGTGGACACCCTTGGCGAGCTCCACATCACCCTCGATCCCCTCGAAGGTCGAGTTCTCCCGCGTGGTGCCGGGGAGGAGTTGGTGGGTTACGCCGCGCGCTTCGGCCGCCTCGGCCGAGAAGCTGAGATCGGAATAGCCGAGATGCTCGAAAGGCTGCGGGTTGCGTGCCTGCGGCACTTCCAGCTTGTGGCAGATCTTCTTGGCGTGTGGGAAGTATTTGTTGCCGCCGCAATGGTCGAAATGGAAGTGTGAGTTGAAGACCACACCCACATCCTTCGGCTCGAGCCCAATCAGCCCGAGAGCGCCGGGGATCGTCTGCTCCTTGGTCTGCATCGGCTTCTCGAAGGGAAGCACCTTCATGACATGGTCGTAATCGAAGCCGGTGTCGAAAAGGAAGCGGCCCTCCGCATGCTCCACCAGGATCGAGTAGACCGGGAAGCGCACGTCTCCAGCGGGGCCGCGGTTCCAGAAGACGTGGAACCCGTCAATCACGAGCGAGCCGCCGTCGAGCAGGTAGACTTTAGTATCGGCCATTTTCTCCTCCTGTTTTGATCTTCAGCGCGCACCGCGCTCGTAGGGAATTCCAAGGGCGGCCGGCAGGCTGGCGCGGCGCCCGAAAAGGACCAGCATTGCCATCACCACCAGGAAGGGCAGCATCTGGATGACGTCGGTCGGAATATTGATACCAGCCACCTGCGCCGCCGTCGTCATCGAAAGGCAGCCGCCGAAAATAAGCGCGCCGACGAGTACCCAGAGCGGCCGGCCGCGGGCCAGCATCGCCAGCACGATGCCGAGGAAACCGGCGCCATTGGTGATGAAGGGAATGAAGAGCCCTGCGCCGACATTGGCGAGATAAGCGCCGCCCAGACCCGCCATGCCGCCGGTAAAGAGCACAGCCACCGTGCGGGTGCGGATCACGTCGATGCCTGCCACATCGAGAGCCGCCGGCTTGTCGCCTGCCGCCTGCAGATTGAGGCCGAGCTGTGTACGCCTGTAGACCCAGATCATGATGCCAACCATCGCGACCGCGAGGTAGACGATCAGGTGATGGCGAAACAGCGCCGGCCCGAGCACCGGGATGTCTGCCAGCAGCGGGATGGGCGTGACCTCGGCAGCCGGCAGCCGCGGATAGCTGCGCGAGAACTGGAAATGGTGCAGAAGCGCTGTCAGGCCATCCAGCCCGAGGGTCAACGCTATGCCGATCACGATCTGGTTCAATCCGATACGGACGCACAGCAGCGCCATCAGGGCAGCAACCGCGATGCCGCCGGCAGCGCCGGTGAGAAAGCCAAGCCAGAAAGAGCCGGAGTAGTAGGCTCCGACGAAGCCGAGATAGGCACCCGTGATCATCATGCCTTCAATGCCGATGTTGAGCACCCCGGCTTTTTCCGACATCTGCTCGCCGAGTCCGGCCAGAAGCAGCGGAACCGCCGCCGTCACCGCGCCGAAAAGCAGAGCTGCAAGGAAGGTGTCGCTGAGGAAGCCGCCCATCGATCAGACCTTCCGTGCCTGGTTGAACCGGTGGTCGAGATATTCGGCAATCGCCAGCGTGATCAGGACAATCGCGACAAGAACCATCGTGAAATGCTGTGGAACGCCGAGCCGCCGCGCCGCGCTCTCGCCGCCGATCGACAGTACCGACAGAAGGAAGACGAAGGCGATCGCGGCCAAGCCGTTCATGCGCGCCAGGAAGACGACCGGGATCACGGCCAGGCCGTAGGCGGGATTCCAGTCAGCCCGGACATTGCCCTGGATACCGATGATGTCCACCGCACCGCCGATGCCGATCAGCCCGGCTGAAATGGCGAAAACGGCGACTGTCAGCAGCGGCACGTTCAGACCGGCATGAATCGCTGCGCGCGGATTGGCGCCAACGGTCCTCAGCTTCAAGCCGAACGCCGTCCGCGTCATCACAAAGTGGACGATGACGATGGCCGCCAGCCCGAAAACCAGGCCGCTGGTGATGGTCGTCTCAAACAGGCGCGGCAGTCGGTCGGGAACCGCCAGCGTCCGCGTTTGCGGCACAGTCGTGGCAGGGTCCAGGAAGAGGAGCTTGACGAGCACGTTCGCCAGCGAGACCCCAAGGAAGGACATCATCAGCGTTGTGATGATCTCATTGACTCCCTGGTATGCGCGCAGCAATGCCGGCACGAGCGACCAGAGCATGGCGACGGATGTTGCAATGAGGAATGCCACGAGCAGCGCAAGCCAGTGCGGCAGCGCCTGGACGAGCAGCGGCGCGCTTGCGGCTGCGGTGACAGCGCCAAGCAGGAACTGACCGTCGCCGCCAAGATTCCACATGCCCGCGCGGAAGGCGACGATGAGGCCGGCCGCGATGAAAAGCAGCGGCGCCATGCGCGTCAACGTCTGCTGGACGCCGAGCGGCGACAGGAGTCCCCGATCAAGGACAAACCCATAATAGGCGAGGGGATCGACACCCAGAACGAGGAGCACGCATCCGGCAAGCACAAGCGAGACCAGGAGAGGTCCGAGCGTGATCGCAAGCCGGCGTCTGATGTCGCGGCGGCTGGCATCTTTTCCGGAGCCGTCGAGGGTGGCAGCGCGTACGGCTTCCCCACTCATGCTGCAAGTCCGATCATGAGGCGGCCCACCCGTTCCCCCGCGCCGGCGCCGTTCGGGACGATGCCCACCAGGCGCCCCTGCGAGATGACGGCGATGCGGTGGCACATGCTGAGCAGTTCCTCCAGGTCGGTTGAGATCAGGAGCACCGCGAGGCCTTGCCCGGCGATGTCACGGATGCGCTGGCGCGTGGCCAGCGTGTTGGCGAGGTCGAGGCCATAGGTCGGCTTGTTGAAGATGACGGCTCGAGCGCCGTCGGCAAGTTCGCGGGCGATGAGCACCTTCTGGATATTGCCGCCGGAAAGCCTGCCAACCGGTGTCGAGACGGCCGGTGTGCGGACATCATAGAGCCGCGTCAGGTCCTGGGCGCGTGCTACTATTTCGCCGGAGCGCTCGATGCCGGAGCGCCAGAGCGGCGGCTCGCCTATCTGCTTGAGGAAATAGTTGACCGAGACGGGGAAGGCACCCACTGTCCCTTCGCCCAGCCTGTCGTCGGTGAGATAGCGCAGTCCCTGCCTGCGGCGCCCGCCGACGTCCAGGTCATCGAGTGGCTGTCCTGCGAGCATCACGCTGCCGCCGGTGGCAGGCCGCTGTCCGGCAAGCGCTTCGGCCAGCTGCTTCTGGCCGTTGCCATCGATGCCGGCGATGCCCAGGATCTCGCCGGACCCGACCGAGAGCGAGACCGCGTCGAGACCCTGCGCATCTGCGGTTGGCGTCACGCTGAGGTTACGCACCTCAAGCAGACCGTCGTCATTGGCGGCGCGCAGCGGAACGGAAACCGCGTCGTCACCTGCCTGCCGCCCGAACATCATGGCGACGATCTCATCGATCAACTCGGCTCGATCGCGGGTGCGCAGGTGTTCCGGCGGGATCTCGCCCACCTTGCGGCCAAGCTTGAGCACCGAGACACGGTCGCCAAAATCGGCTGCCTCGCCCAGCTTGTGCGTGATGAAGACCACGGCAAGTCCGCGTTCCACCAGGCGCCGCATGAGCGCGCCGAGTTCCGCGATACCCTGGGGCGTCAGCATGGAGGTCGCTTCGTCGAGGATCAGGAGGCGGCTTTCGCGCAGCAGCGCGCGGACGATCTCCACCTGCTGCTGTTCGCCAAGCGAGAGTTCGGACACCCGCGCGGCAAGATTGATCTCGATACCGAGCGGCCGGGAGATGTCGGCCACACGCGCGGCAAGCTCGGCAATCTTCGGCCGCTGCCACCATCGGCCGCCCAGCGCGAGGTTTTCCGCAACGGTGAGCGTCGGCACGAGCATGTTGTGCTGGAATACGGTACCGATGCCGAGCGACAAGGCATGGCTGGGCGAGCGGATCGGCATCTCCCTGCCGTCAACCAGGATGCGGCCTTCGTCCGGCTGCTGGAGACCTGACAGCATGCCGATGAGCGTCGACTTGCCGGCACCATTCTCACCAAGGAGGACGTGCACTTCGCCGGCGCGGATTTCAAGATCGATCCTGTCGTTGGCAACGATGCCGGGGAAGCGCTTCGTCACGCCGTCAAGCGTCACGATCGCCGGTCCTGAATGATCCTTGATGGGTTCCATCGTTCCGCTCCACCTGGCACCGGACGGCGGAAGGGGTCTTCGGACCCCTTCCGCGAGTCGGCCCCCTACTGGGCCGCCGCCGAGACGTCGGTCATCAGCGCGCGCACAGCGGTGGCCTCGAAAACGGGCTCCACCTTGATCTCACCGGAGATCATCTGCTCGCGAATCTTCTGGACCTCGCCCCACACATTGTCCGGGATCTGGTCGGTCTTGAGCAGTTTCACCGAGTCGTCGGCGAGGCCGATCGCGTATCGCTTGGTGCCGAAGGTATCGTCCTGCAGATCCTTGATCATGGCCGAGTAGACGGGCGTGATGTCCCAGACGACGGAGCTGAGCAGGAACCCTTTGCCCACGGACGTCTTGTCGCCGATCACGTCGATGAACAGCACCTTGCCGCCATCGGCAGCCTTGGTCGTCTCGACGGCCTGCAGCATGCCGAAGCTCGATCCGTTGCCCTGGCCGAAGATGATATCGGCGCCCGCCGCGATGACGCTTTCGGTCACGCGACGGCCACCGGCAGCGTCGCTGTAGGCGGCAGGTCCGATCACCGCGTAGGTGATCTTCACATCCGGGTTCTCGGCCTTTACGCCCTCGGCGAAGCCGGCCGACTGCGAGTTCCAGGACGGCGGCTCGCCCGACACCACAATGCCCACATGTTTGGAGCGGCTCATCTTCGCTGCGAGGCGGCCGGCCAGATAGGCACCTTCATGACCGCTCAGCGTGTAATCGGCAACGAGACCCGCCTGCAGCGCCTGCGGAGAGTCGACGATCGCCACCGGCACGTTCGTTTCTGCGGCGATTTCCGGCGCCGAGGTCGCGTAGCCGCTGGCATGGGCGATGATCAAGCTCGCCCCGTCGGCAGCGATCTCGCGCATGGCCGGGCGAACGTCACCGTAGCCAAGACCGGACGCCACGATAACCTCTATGCCGGCCGCCTCGGCGGCTGCCTTTGCCGCGTCGACGCCCTGCTGATTCCAGCCGAAGTCGGTGCCTTCCTCGGGCGTCAGGATGGCAATCGACTTCACCTCGGCCGCAACCGCGGCTCCTGCCAGGAAGGTCGCAGCCAGCGCAGCCAGCATGCTGCGTTTGATCAAACCTGTCATTTCACTTCTCCCGTTGCTTGATTATTCCCGATATGTCTTCACCAGTGTTGTTCTTTTCAGCGTGAACTGGCTCTGGGGTCCTTGCTTTATGAGATCATTCCTCCTCTGCACTTCCATATTCCTGGGCCTTGCCGTTCCGGCGGCTGGCGGAAAAACCGTCGATGCCGACAGCCTGGTTGCCATGCCCATAGATGTCCGCAATTCGGGCTCCGCACCGATCCTGTGCCAGGCCGAGATCGCGCATTGGTTCTCTCTCGATCTCGCCCGAATTCCACCGGGCGAGAATGCCAGCCTCGATCTGCGTTTCGACACGCAAAGCGGAACCTGGGCGGCCATGAACGCCCGGGGCGAGGCCCTTCCGGTCGAGCGCGCATGGTGCGGCGTCGAAGGCCACGCATATGAGACGCGCTGGGATCTCAAGCTCGGCCGATCCCGCCCGCAGCCCCAACAGCTTGACTGCCGCGCCGAAAGCGCAGGACTGAGCTGCCGCTGAGCCGAGACGGTCGACCGCGCTCACTGCTTCGCCTTTTCAACCAATTCGAGCAGCCGGTCGTACTCAGCCTTCACCTCCGGCTCCTGCGCCAACAGGTCAGCGGCAAGCTTCGCGAAGTCGGCTTCCATCTTGGCCTGCTCCTCGGGCGACAGCTTGTTCACCTTGCCGCCATTGTCGGTCCAGACCTTGTAGGTTTTCTCGACGTTCTCGACGCCCCAAGGGAAAACCTGCGTCTCGGCGGCGCGGCCGGCTTCGATGATGGCGGCCTTGACCTCGTCGGTCTGCGCCTGGAACCAATCGTCGTTGACAACGGTCACGGAGACGATCTCGGCGAAGCGCAGGTCGAGGATGTTCTTGCCGACGTCGTAGTATTTGAAGGCGGTCAGGATCGGCATGCCCACCAGCATTCCATCCAGGCCGCCGGATTCGAGCTGCGGGATGACCTCGGTCAGAGCCAGCGGTAGAGGCGTGGCGCCCACCAGTTCCATCGGCTTGATCTGCAATGGCGAGGCGAAGGTGCGGATCTTCAGCCCGCGCAGGCCGGCAAGCGTCGTCACTTCCTTCATCGTGAACACGACAGTGGGACTGTTATAGATCGCGCCGATGACGCGCAGGCCCTTGTCCAGGAACATTTCCTCCAGATGCTGGCGGTATTCCGGATTGTGAATGGCCGCTTGCACATCCTGCGGCGTCTTGAAGAGCCCAGGGACATCGAAGGCCTGGAAGCGAGGGTCGACATTGGTCATGAAGGAAGTGGGTGTCGTGAAGGCCTCGATGGTGCCGAGCAACACACCCTCCGCCAGACGGGGAATCGCACCGAGCTGGCTTGCGGGATAGATCTCAGTTTTCACCGCACCGCCGACACGCGCCTCAAGTTCCCTGGCAAATACCTTCTGCCATTCATGCTGGACGTCATTGATCGTTGCCGATGCGAGCTTCATTGTCGACTGCGCATGCGCGGCTGCGAATGGCGCCAGCACGAGTGCGGTGGTCAGCGCCGCGGCTTTGAGAAATCTGGAAAGCATCGGGTTCCCCTTTTCTAGAGTTGCGAACCAAGCGTGAGCGACAACGCCGGGACGTAGGTGATGATGAGCAGCGCCAGCACGAGCACCAGGACAAAGGGCGCTACGCCGCGGTAGAGCGAGTGAGCCGGAAGGCCCGTGACGGACTGCGCCACGAAGATGTTCAGGCCGAAGGGTGGTGTGAACATGCCGATGGCCAGGTTTACCGTCATGACGATGCCGAAGTGTATCGGATCGATCCCGAGCGAAATCGCAATCGGAACCAGCAGCGGCGCGAAGACAAGGATGGCGGAGGTCGGGTCGAGGAAGCAGCCGATCACCAGCAGGACGACGTTAACGGCAAGCAGGAAGGTCAGCGCGTCGAGCTGCATTGCATTGATGCCCGCGGTGATCGCCTGAGGCACGCCTTGCGTCGTCAACATCCAGGTAATGACGCTGGCGGCCGCCACGATGATCAGGATCTGGCCCGAGAGGATCGCCGCATTGCCGGCCGCTTTGATGACCTGGAGAACTGTCATCGTCCGGTAAACAAACAGCGCTATCAGAATCGCGTAGACGCAGGCGAACCCGCCCGCCTCCGTCGGAGAGAACATGCCGAAATAGATGCCGCCAAGCACGAAAATCGGCATCAGCAGCGCCCAGAACGCCTCTTTTGTCGCTCGCAAGGCGAGGCTGGGTTCGAAGCGGCCTTCGCTCGGGATGCCGCGCCGCACCGCAACGAGGACCACGAACCCTGCCATCATCGCGGCCATCAAAACGCCGGGAAGCACCCCGGCCATGAAGAGCCTCGGAATGGATTGCTCCGCCGCCAAGCCGTAGAGGATCATGGCGATGCTGGGCGGAATGACGATGTCGATCGCTCCGGCAGAAGCAAGCAGCCCGCCAGCCCGCTCCTTGCCGTAGCCCGAGGCCACCAGCTTCGGGTAAAGCGTCTTGCCGAGTGCTGCGACCGCTGCCACGCTCGATCCGCTGATCGCACCGATCGCGGTCGAGGCGCCGACGGTGGCGACCCCCAGGCTGCCCGGCACGCGGCCGACCATTGCCATCGTCCAGTTGATCAATCGATGCGCGATGCCGCTTGTGCTCATCAATTCGCCGGCGAACACGAAGAAGGGAATTGCCAGCAGCGCGTAATTGTCGAGGCCGCCAAAGAGGACCTGCTGCAGGGTTACGGGCGGCAGAGGCGTGACGAACATCATCGTCACCGCGGCCGCCGTCAGGAACACGATGAAAACCGGCGTTCCAACTGCGAGGAGAAGCAGCGGGAGGAGGGCGAGGGACGCAATCACTGCTCCGCCTCCGCATCCGGCGCATTGCGGATCAGCGCCATAAGATCGCGCGCCAGCATTAGGGCTCCCACCGCAGTGAGCCCTGCAAAGCCAATCAGCAGCGCCGCGTGCGGGACGGTCATCGGCAGACCGAGCCCCATGCTCGTGACACCCAGTTTCGCGATTCGGCCGATGAAGAGCCAGGACGCGTAGGTCGCGTATCCGCAGGCGAGGATCGCCGCGCCATCATGGATGACGTGAAGCAGGTGGCGCACCCGCCCCTTGGTGTACAAAGGCAGCAGGTTGACGTTGATGTGGGACCGCAGGATCAACGAGAGGATGGCGGCAATCATGACTGCCCAGATCACCACGTAGACCATCAGCTCGTCGGCCCCTACTGGCGAGATGCCGAACAGGTAGCGGCTGACGGCATTCACCACGTTGACGCCAACAACGAACAGCAGGGTCAGGCCGAGCAAAGTGTGCAGCGAGTTCATCGCCCACCCGGTCAAACGCGACGGGGCAGTTTCCCGTGCTGTCTGCTTCAGAGGCTCGCCTTCGATCGCCATGGCGTCAGTCACGTCCCTCAAGGATGCGCCGGATGGCGACCAGCTTGCGCGCGCGTTCGCGCTGGAGTTCGGCGATGCGCTCGGGCGTGTAGGCGTAGATCCCTTCGCCCGACTTGATCCCAAGCGTGCCGGCCGCGATCTTCCGGCCAATCATAGGCGCGACATCCTTGCGGTCGGAAAGGTCCGCATTGAGGAACGAGGAAACCGAGTTGTAGATGTCGAGCCCGGCCATATCGAGCAGCGCCATCGGCCCGACGACGGCGAGCTTGTAGCCGATGCCCCAGGACACACAGGTGTCGATGTCCTCAGGCTCGATCACGCCGCGCTCGACGAGGTCGACCACCTCGCGAAGCAGCGCATAGAGCACCCGGTTCTCGACGAAGCCCGGAACGTCCTTTTTCACCACGACCGGCAGGAGACCGAGCGAGCGAATGAGGTCACGAATGGTCTGCACCGTCTCCGGAGCGGTTTGTTCGCCGCCGATGACCTCGATCATCGGGATGATGTGCGGCGGGTTCGACCAGTGCATGCCGACCATCCGTGCAGGATTTGAGATGTGCGCCTGCAGCTGCGTGATCGGAATGCCCGAGGTGTCCGATGCAACGATCGTGTCCGCCGCGATCAGGCCGTCGATCGCGCGATAGACATCGGCCTTGATCGAAAGGTTTTCCGGAACGTTCTCGATGACGAGGTCGGCGCCGGCAACCGCCTCGGCGATATCGCCGGTGAAGCGCACCGTTCCTGCACCCGTTGCCGGTGTGGCGATCCCCAACGCGTCGAGAACGGTCTCTGCCGCGCTCAACATCGTTTTCGCGCGCTCGATGGCCGCCGGGGCGACATCGCAGGCGGTAACCTGGAGGCCACCTCTGGCGAGCCTGGCGGCCATGCCCGGCCCCATGGTACCCAGACCGATAATGGCGATGCGCTGGATCATCACGCTGCCCCGCTTGCTTTTGATGTGGCGATGAGGTCGGCGGCTTTCTCGGCAATCATGATGACTGCCGCGTTTATGTTTCCGCAGACCAGGTCGGGCATGACGGAGGCGTCAACCACTCTGAGGCCGCCAACGCCGCGAACGCGCAGCTCCGGGTCGACGACCGAGGCCGCGTCCGCCCCCATCCGGCAGGTCCCTGCCGGATGATGCACGGTGATGGAGGTCTGGCGGATATGCTCGTCGATCTCGTCATCGCTCTGGCATTTTGTGCCAGGAAAGAATTCCGCCTGGATGAAGGGCTGCATGGCGGGCTGGGCCGCGAGATCCCTTGCCACCCGAAAGCCGGCCCGCAGTGATTCCCAATCTTTGGGCGAGGCGAGGAAGTTCTGATGGATCAGCGGTGCGGCGGCAGGATCGGCCGAGGCGAGCTTCACCGCCCCCCGGCTTTCGGGCTGTGTCGCCACCACCCGGGTCGCAAAGCCATCCGGGAAGGGCTCCTTGAAGGGCTTGAAATAAGGCCAGGCAGCGAGCGGAGCAGCCGTGAAGAGAAGCTGCACATCCGGCAACGGCCGCTCAGGCCCGCTTTTCAGGAATGCCACCACGCCGCCGGGGACGTCTGCCGAAAACCCCGTTCCGGTAAGGTAGGTCTTCAGGAAATCGAACGCGATCCGATCCGCACGCATCTTGCGCAGGAAGGGGCCGGGACTCCGGCGCCGGTACATGAGGATGACCGAGACGTGATCCTGCAGGTTCTTGCCGACGGCCGGCAGATTGACTCGCGTCTGAATGCCATGGGCCGCAAGCTCCTCCGGCGCGCCTATGCCGGAGAGCATCAGGAGTTGCGGCGTGTTGATCACGCCGCCTGCGAGCAGAACTTCCCTGCGGGCGAGAACCGTGCGTTCGGCGCCGCGATGGCACATCGTGATGCCGGTGGCGCGCGTGCCCTCCATAACGATCTTCGTCGCCATCGCTCCCGTCAGGACGGTCAGGTTCGACCGCTTCAGGACCGGCCGCAGATAGGCGGACGCGGTTGAGCACCGACGGCCTTTCGAGATCGTCATCTGCAGGCGCCCAAAGCCTTCCTGCTGCTCGCCGTTGTAGTCCTTTGTCTGCGGATAGCCCGCCTGCTCGCTGGCCTGCGCAAAGGCGTCGATCAGCGTGTCCTTGTAGCGGCAGAACTGGGTGTTGAGTGGTCCGGAGCCGCCGCGATAGTGGCTTTCGCCCCCCTCCCAGCTTTCCTGCTTGCGGAAATAGGGCAGGACCTTCTCATACGACCAGTCGCTGAGCCCGCTTGCTGCCCAGCGGTCGTAGTCGCCGCGATTGCCCCGCACATAGGCCATGGCGTTGGTCGAGGATGATCCGCCGATGACCTTGCCGCGCGCGCACTCGACCCTGCGTCCGCCGACATTGTCTTCAGGCTCGCAGAAATACATCCAGTCGTGGCGACGCTCGGTCAGAATCTTGCCCCATCCGAGCGGAATATGGATCATGGGGTCACGGTCCCAGCCGCCGGCCTCGAGCAGCAGCACCGAACATCTGGGATCCGCGCTCAGCCGGTTGGCGAGCACGCAGCCGGCCGATCCGGCCCCAACGATGATGTAGTCGTAGCTTTCCGCGTGCTGCATGTTACGCTTGGCCGCCTTCCTCCAACGCCTCGCGCCGAACCGGCGTTCTCCGGCGTCTCTCATGGTCCTTCGGCCCTAGGCCAACCCTGCCTCCTTGAGGCGTTGCGACCAGTGATCCCATCCCCGATCGATCTGGGCGCCGACGAGCTTGCCTGCGGTCTTGATCTCGCCCGGCGACAAATACTTGATGTTGCCGATCTGCAGGCCAACCGTCTGCGCCGCAGCGTTCTGTTCCGTGTAGAAGGCGCGAAAGACCACTTCCCGGATCGACTTCCCGACATTCACGACGCCATGGCGCGCCATGAGAACAACGGCCTGATCGCCCAGGCTTTCGGCGATATCCCGGCAGACATCGCGGCCACCGCCGAAGAGGTCGGTCTCATCACCGTGCTTGTCGCGTATTTCGTACACGGGAACCCGTTCGCCCAGAAACGCGCCCATATGGGTCACGGGCCGCAGCGGCTGATCGGTGAAACAATAGGGCAGGACGGCCGGAGAATGGCTGTGCAGAACGCAATGAACGTCCGGCCGTGCCTTGTAGATCTCGCTGTGAAT
This sequence comes from Chelativorans sp., assembly GCF_031180965.1. GTDB lineage: Bacteria > Pseudomonadota > Alphaproteobacteria > Rhizobiales > Rhizobiaceae > Chelativorans. Next base: position 19,733 of record NZ_JAPSLH010000014.1, on the reverse strand, counting down.
ATAGCGTTCCAGGTAGGCCGGCCGATTGTCCGTCGTCTCACCATCGAGGTTGAAACGCAGGATGTCATCGGCCGTGATCAGGCTCGGAGCAAGCTTCTGCGCCAGATAGAAGCTCTGGGGATCCTCGGGGTCACGGGCACTGATGTGCCCGAACGTATCGAGGATGCCCTCGTTTAGCAGGATCTTCGTCGCTGTCACCAGCTCCTCGAAGATCGTCTGGCGAGCGGAGTTGCTGTTTGTCACTCTCGAATTCTCCCATTGCACAGCGAGCACGTTCGTTCTTGTTCTTGTTATTGATCGCTGCGGCCGCTGCTTTCATTTGTTCTCGTAAGTGCCGACAATCCGGTTCTGCTCGATGATGTTTCCGGCATATTTCTGGAGGAATTCCTCGCGGGTAGGCGTTCCCTCGACCTTTGTGTCCAGGGCGTAGACCCAGAAATAATAGTGATGCACTCCGTGGCCGGCCGGCGGCTGAGGCCCGTAGTACTGCTTGTCGCCGACGCCATTGGGTCCCACGCGAAACTTCTCCTGCGCGTCAGAAAGATCGGTCGTCGACGGATCGATGCCGTAGACGACCCAATGCGTGAAGCCGTTGGGCAAGGGCGCGTCGGGGTCATGGCAAATAACCGCGAGTTCTTTTGCACCCGCCGGGACGCCGCTTATCGTCAGCTTGGGCAGGACGTTGCCCTTGTCGCCGGCATGCTCATCCCGCATTTTCCCGAGCGGCTGGAAATCAGCGGATGTAATCTTGAGGTCCTTGATGTTCAGAGGCATGGAATTGGTCCTTTAATAGGTTCCGATCGAACTAGATGGCGGCCTTAGGTCAGCGACGGATTTGCCGCCGACGCGCTGATGCACGCGCGGGCCGGTTGCGGCGGCGACGCAGATCAAAAGCTCATTCGGGCGCGGGCTATCCGGTACGGAGAAGGTGACGGCGTCATAGTGGGAACGGATGTAGAGCTCATCCTTGTGGGCGAGCGGTATGTCGATGGATGCGCCGGCGGCGGCCACTTTGCTGGCCGACGAGATCCAGGCCTTCCCGCCACCTACCTGTTCCCGCAGTGGGTTTCCAAACGCGGTGGTGATGCAGGCGACGACATGCTCCTGCTCACCGGCTGTGCCGGCGATACCGCCCTTGCCATAGCTTTCGACCGGCCTGTTGCCGAGCAGGGCCACGACTCGCTGGCCGAGCGCATGACCGATGGCCGGACTGGGATCTATGAGAGGGGACAAATCGGCGACGAATTTGCCAGCAAAAGGATTGCGTATGACGACGCCCACCGCCGCCTTGACGAGGGTATCGCCAGGTTGTCCGCCGTCATGCCGGATTTCATGAACGGTCGAATACCAGCCGCGCACCTCATAGTGTTTTTCAACTTCAGCCGAATAGTCCATTCTCATCTCCTAGGCAGAGCGCAGCTCCCGCGCGCGCCAATTCATTTGTTGAGCGGCTGACCGACGCTACTGGGGCCATGAGAACACGCGGCGCAGCGGATCGTAACGAGCAGCCTCCAAGGCTGCCGGCGTGAACATGTTTCCCTTCGAGAGCGAACGGTTCGCCGCATATTCGCCAGACAGGGCCTGGCAGCGATCCGTGATCGGGCGAATGCGCTTTTCCCAATCGACCAACGCGTCTTCGACGGAGGAGCCTGTTTCCAAGTCTTGCGACAGGCTGAAAGCGTTCACCATCGCGCAGCCGGCGCCTTGGGCAAGAGCCGGGCACATTGCATGTGCGGCATCTCCCACAAGGGCGACCTTGCCCCTCGTCCAGCTAGCCAGCTTGGTCGTTTCGTACTTATCGTATCTGGCAGTTTCCAGCTTCGCCGCCTCGATCAGGCACGGCTCCAGAAAGGGGAACATCTCGACCCAGACTTCCAGGTCGATCGGGACCCGCGATCCGCGTGGATCCGCGGCCGGGGCCATGAGGCCCAGATAGAGCTCGTTCTCATTGCAGGGAGAATAGAGAATCCGCTGCACGCGCGGCCAGAAGTTCCACATGTCGATGGTGTTATCCCACTCGCCATGGCCAAGTTCCTTCTTCTTGCGTGGGACAATCAGTCGGATCAGACCGTCTATGGAAATCCACCGGTCCTGCTCGAAACCGATGGAATCCCTGACCTTGGATCCAACACCGTCGGCGCCGACAATCAAATCGGCTTCGAGAACCTCTCCAGTCTGGAGGGTCAGGCGCCCTTCCGGGTCGGCGGCAACGGCCTCCGAATTCACGCGGATATCGACACCCACGGCACGGGCACGAGCAACCAATGCATTGTGCAGGTGACTCCGGGTCATGATGCGCCAGGGAAGACCGTTGAACGTCTCCTTCGAGATCGACTTGTTGTGCAGCCAGGTCTCATAGGTTGGAGGCGTGTGGGAGCCCTGGAGAACGTCGTCCAGGGCGCCTATGCCTTCGAGCACGCGAAGCCCGTTGTGCCAGAGGTAGATGCCTGCGCCGAATGCCCGCAGTTCTGAGCTCTTCTCGTGCAACCTGACATCCCAACCGTTCTGCCTCAGAGCGATGGCGGCTGTCAGACCCGCAAAGCCGCCACCCGCGACTTCCGCGCGACGCGACTTGCCGGATGTTTTGTTCACATTGGCCATTTTCAGATCCTATTGCGTACAAGAAGACGGCGTGATCGGCCGTCAGGCATCGATGAAATTCGTGATCGCTTTCAGCGTGATGTCGGGAGACACCTCATTGACGTAGTGATCAGCGTTCGGGACGACGACCACAGGCAGGTCCGGGCGCAGCCGGCTTGTCTTTGCCAGCGCCGCGGCCGAAACCAACTTGCTGAGTTCACCGCGGATGATGAGGACGGGCTTCTTCACTTCGCGATAGGCAGGCGTCAGGTCTGATCGCAGGCCCTTGGCGGTTTGAGCCATGGCAGTGGGCGACGCCAGTGGACGCAGCCCGCCATCGACCGGCTGATATCCGCTTTCGGCCCGAATTCTGATGGCATCGGCGGGAATGTTCGGATACCGGTTGGCCAGATATGCCTCGACGGCCTGTAAATTCTCGAAAAGCTGATCTCCAGCGTTTACACGGGCCTCCAACGCGTCGAACACTTCAGGCTCGATATATGGCGTGAAGTCGATTGCTATGACCGACCGCACCAGGTCCGGGTATTTCGCGGCAGCCGTGACCGAGTTTCTCGCACCCAGCGAATGTCCCACGAGAATGGCAGGACCTTTGTCGAGACTGCGTATCAGGGCAGCGATGTCGTTTGCGAAATCGTCCGCGTTGTAGCCGCTTTCCGGCTTACCGCTCTTGCCATGGCCCCTTTGATCAACCGCTATGGTGGTGAAGCGATACGAGAGCCGAGTCATCAAGGGTGCAAAGACGGCGGAGTTGGCGGTGATGCCATGAAAGAACAGCATCAAAGGGCCGTTGCCGGCCTCGCGGACGTTCAAGGTGATTCCACCCGTATCGATCCGTCGCGAGTTCAATTGGCCATAAGATGCATTTGCCGCCAAGTTCAACGCCCCCCAGACCGTTTCCCCTCTCATCCCAAGGGATCACATTCCCCGCAGCGCGTCAACAGGATTGTCTGACAGTCTTTCAATCTTGATAATTGACAATCTACTGGTTCGCTGATGTCCATTTGCTGCGGCGTCGCGTAAGATGCGATAGATTGCGACGCGGGAGCCCACGAGATTCGACCGATGACGCCAGGTTTGAATTTGCGGATTTCACCAAGAACGGTGCAGCAGGAGACCGTCGACAAGCTACGGTTCGCCATCTTTTCTGGAATATTCCCGCCGGGAAGCCGCCTTGTCGAAAGTCAGTTATGTGCGCAACTCGGCGTCAGCCGCCCCTCATTAAGGGAGGCGCTGCGTAGCCTTGAAGCTGAACGCCTGATCGAAATTGTACCCAATCGCGGTCCGTCGATACCGGCGCTTTCGTGGGAGGAGGCAACAGCCATCTACGAGGTTCGAGAGCTGCTGGAAGTGGAGGCTGCTGGACGATGCGCGTTGAGGATTTCCGCGGAGCAGCTGCATGAACTTGAGAAGTCCCTTTTGGCGTTCGAAGCGGCGGCATCCAGCAATGACAGCCTGGCCCAAGTCATGACCGCCGCAGACTTCTATTCGACCATACTCGGCAATTGCGGAAACCCTGTCCTGGAGGAAGTCCACCGCGGTCTCGTAGCCAGAATCAGCTTCTTTCGCGGACGGTCGATGTCATTGGAAGGCAGAGCACAAAGCAGCCTGGCTGAGATGAGGGAGATCTTCGAAGCCATCGCCGCTGGCGACGAAAAGGCCGCGCGCAAAGCTTCGAAGAAGCACCTCTTAAGGGCGAAAGCGGCGGCGAAGAAATCCATGGAAGGCGGCGCCTAGTCTTTCCGGAAGGCGGTGCTCGTTTGAAGGGTTCCAAATCCTTCATGACGTTTTGAACGAGGTGACCGACGAGCATAAATCACCGCGGGGCTTCTTTCCGTGTCGAACATCCGGACATCGAAACCGGCACGTGCCGTATAGGGTGGCGATGACCAAGGCTGAGGTTGAAAGCAAAATGACTGCCGATGTCGTCATCATCGGCGGCGGCTCGGCTGGCGCTTTGCTTGCAGGGCGATTGAGCGAGGAGCCGGCTCGTCGCGTCCTGTTGATCGAGGCAGGCGAAGAGGCGAGCGACCCCGACATCTGGAAGCCCGCTGCATGGCCGGCGCTTCAGGGCCGCAGTTACGATTGGGATTATCGCACGGAGCCGCAAGCCGGAACCGCGGGCCGGGTGCATCACTGGGCTCGCGGGCGGGTGATCGGCGGATCGAGTTGCCTGCACGCGATGGGTTATATGCGCGGCCACCCTTCGGACTTCCTGGCTTGGGTCGACGCAACCGGCGATTCCCGATGGAGCTGGGAGGAACTTCTGCCTGCTTTCCGGGCGATCGAAGACCACCCTCTTGGCGGCAACGGCCTTTACGGCAAGGGCGGGCCAATGCCCGTTCATGTGCCGGCGGAAGAAGTAAGCCCGGTCGCACGAGCCTTCATGGAGGCAGGCGCTTCTCTGGGGCTGCCCCGCCTTGGAGGTCACAACGGCGGAGAGATGATCGGCGTCACCCCCAATTCCCTGAACATCAGCAACGGGCGGCGCGTAACGGCAGCGGATGCCTGGCTGACGCCGGCCGTTCGGGCGCGCGATAACCTGCGCATCGTCACGGGATCCCGGGCGCGACGAGTTAAGCTCGATGGCAGTCGGGTCCGCAGCGTCGAAGTCGTGGGGCGAGAAGGTTTGGTCAATGTCTTTGCAGACCAGATTGTCTTATCCGCAGGCGCGCTGGAAAGTCCCGCCTTGTTGATGCGCTCGGGCATCGGGCCGCAAGTTGTGCTGAGCAAGGCAGGCGTTGATTGCCTGATTCATGTACCGGACATAGGCAGCAACCTTCAGGACCACTTGCTCGGCGCTGGTAATCTTTATGCGGCCCGCAGGCCTGTTCCTCCATCGCGTCTCCAGCACTCGGAGTCGATGGCCTATATGCGCGCTGCCGACTTCACCGCTACAGGGCAGCCTGAAATCGTCGTCGGTTGCGGCATAGCCCCGATCGTGTCTGAGCGCTTTCAGGCCCCTGCTGTCGGCTCGGCCTATTCGCTGCTATTTGGGATCACCCACCCCACAAGCCGCGGCAGCGTGCGCATAAGTGGGCCGGAACTCGGGGACCGACTGATTATCAATCCCGCCTACTTGCAAACCCGCCGGGACCGCGAGCTGTTTCGCCAAGCTCTCCAGGCGGCGCGGGCAATCGGGCATCGAGACGAGCTCGCCGATTGGCGAGAGCGGGAACTCCTGCCAGGAACCCTCAACAACGCGGCCGAGATGGACGACTTCATCGCGCAGGCGGCCATCACACACCATCACCCCTGCGGTACCTGCAGGATGGGTAGGGATGCAGACGCCGTCGTGGATGCGAATCTGCGGCTAAAGGCGCTCGACAATCTGTTTGTCGTGGATGCTTCGGTCATGCCCAGCCTCACCGCAGGGCCCATTCACGCGGCCGTTCTCGCCATAGCCGAGACCTTCGCTCGGACTATGGTGACGGGAGATTGATGCGGATCGTCTCTCGATTGCCCGGCTGGCGGTCACTCGTGCATGAGCAGTCAGGCCGTGTCACGTTCCTGGTGGTTGCTCATAGGAAGGACAGGCGGGAGCCAGCCCGCCGAGCGCAGCGTGGCAACTTTCGCGCGTGCGACAGGTGCTTCGATGCCTGTCGTCAGGCGGAGGCGCAGGTTGCGTCCGTCACGGATGACGCCCTCGACAGCATGGCGCGCCACCCACCATGATCGGTGAACTTGCAGGCCGTCAACCGCGTCCAATTGAGCGATCGCCTGGCCGAGCGGCATGAGCAGCAATTTCGAACCGCTTCGCGTATGAAAGCGGACGTAGTGATCCTCCATCTGAAGACAGATTACGCTACGCCGCAGTTGAGGCGACAGGCGCGCGGTCCAATGGGGGGCGACTGCTACTCCCTCTCGGCTGGGCAGTGGCCATAACGTCCGGAAACGAAAGGCGACATACAGTAACAGGCAGATTGCGCTTATGGCCAAGGTCTGTCCGTGCCACTCGATCCAACCGACCGACGTGTCTACTTCCGGCCACAACGTGACCGCCAGCGTCCGGCTCATGATGGCCAGCGGCGGCGCGGACACGATCAGTATGCCTGCCATCCAGATCCAGGGGGGTAGCCGCCGGTAATGAGCCCACGCGCAGGCAAACCTTACGAAGAGACCTAGCACGATGCCGCTGAGCATCAGGACAGCCGTCCAATAGGCCATGACTGTTGGGAGAGACCCGTTCAAGAACGTGCCAAACGGCCCCACGATGCCAAATGCGAGGCCGGCCACGATGCACGCGGCCATGTCGGCCGCCCACCCCTGAAGAGAATTGAGGCGATCAATTCTTTGACGCGTCATAGTCGACCGTGCCTGTCCATTCGCCAGCTCGTGCGCGCCCATTGGCCCATTCACGAATAATGGCTGGAGGCATGATCCCAGCCTGAGGGATTATCTACTCCACCAGGGCCTCTCATCACGAATCCTTAGTCCCTGCTGCACAAACCGCAGGGCGCCCTGCAATGGTCGGGTAAGAGCACCGAGTTTCCATCAATCAGGAGGGCGATGATCGCGGCAGTTGCCGGATGATCGATGCCACAGCACAAAGTAGGAGGGTTGTTTGCGTATCGTCATTGCCGTGACGGCACTTCTTGCGCTCGTTTCGAAGGTAACGAATCCCGCTATCGCGCAGGGTGAGATGAACGGCACCACTCGCTTCGGGGGCACAGCGCAAATCTTGTCCCTGCCGCCATTGCCGTTGCATGTCGAGCTACACCAATCCGATGAAGCCGTCACTGGAAGGCTGTCCATACCCGATGCCACGTTCGAGCTGCTGGAGGCTCAGGGCGGCGACACTATTGTAGGACGGTTCCGCGGGGTTGGCGGCAGCGGCGTGGTATTCTTACGGATCGATGGATCGACGCTGACCGGGACGTTCGACTTGGACGGTGCGCCAGGGACCATCTCCGCCCGGCTCACCACGGTTGACGCCAAAACGTTCTTTGCTGCTCCTGAACAGAACCTGACGATTTCCAGTGCGCAATGGCTGGAGGATCTGGATCGCCTGGCCGCAATTTTGCGATCTAAGCACGGATCGCCCTTTCACCGCATATCACGCAAGGAGTTCGAGCGCGAGCTGGAACGCGTTCGAAACGCGATTCCGCGACTCAGCGGCGTCCAAGTTGCATTGGAGTTTCGCAAGCTCGGCGCCCTCATAGGGGATGGCCATACCGCGGTCGCGCTGCCAAGTGGGACGGTACGCCTGCCGGTCGAATTCTACTGGTTCGAGGATGGGGTGCGGATTGTCGGCATCTCGGCGCCACATCAAAGCCTGCTGGGCTCGCGTTTGATCGCCGTGAACGGCGTGCCTATCGCGCAGGTGATCGAACGCATGCGCGCGTTCATCCCGCAGGGTGAAACGCGGCAGCATGTCCGCGCCGAGATTCCCGGTCTGCTGAGCAACCCCGAGATTCTCGAGGGGGTACGAGCAGGCGGCACGGGACCGGTGCGGCTCACGTTGGAAAAGCCCGGCGGCACCAGCACCCGTCTGCAATTGAAACCCCAAGTCAAGCTGTTGGCGACGCCGCAGCCCCGACTACCCTTGTGGCGTCGCAACGCTGGGCAGGGATTCTGGACCGAGGGGCTCGCTGACGGCAGCGTCTACGTGAACTGGCGCTCCTATGGCAATCTGGCGAGCGAGGCGGAAGCTTTGTTGCGGGGCCTCGACGGAGAACACCCGCGCCGGCTGATCATCGATCTTCGCGACAACAGCGGCGGCGACTACAGCAAGGGACGGGCCTTCATAGATCAGATCGCGCGCCGACCGTGGCTCAACAGACGGGGCGTTCTGTATGTCATCATCGGGCGGTCGACTTTCTCGGCGGCCATGACGAATGCCGTCGACTTCATGCGCACGACCAATGCACTGCTTGTGGGCGAAGCAGCCGGCGCGGCGCCAAACAATTGGCAGGAGGTCCGCCGTTTCCACCTGCCCAATTCCGGCCTCGGCGTCAGCGTCTCGACGCGCTATTATGAATTCCTTCCCGGCAAGGAGAAAGTTCGACCCGATCTGGCTGCGCCACCAGAGCTAGAGGACTGGGGTGCCGCAGCCGACGCTGGGCTGCGGCGAATTCTGTCGCAGCCGGTCCCCTGAGCGCTTCCCCTAGGGAGGCAACATCGGCTCACTCCTCCGAGGCGGCCACATTCGGTTGGAAGTGACTGCACAGTACGGCCCGGGTCCAGGGCGATACGATCCGAAGAAAGCAAGTGCGAAGGGGACAATGAGAGGCATCCTGCTACGCATTCTACTGACCGCCGCAGTACTCATTGCGGCCAGCGTCCCTTTCCCTCAGGCACCCACGGCGCGCTCCGATCGCGCCTAGAGACCCGAAGCCCTGGCGCGCACGGCGTCGATCTGTTCGGGTGCAAGCCGCCGCGGATTCAGGCCGTGGCACAGGAGGACCAGACGCGCGGTAGCCTCCAGCTCCTCCATCGCCTCCACTGCGGCGCTGAGATCGCCGGCGGCGACGACCGGGCCATGGTGGGCAAGGAGCACGGCCGGATGGCGGCCGGCGAGCTCGCGGATCGCGGCCCCCATCTGGGGATCGCCGGGCGCGAAGAACGGCAGCAGTTTGACCTTGCCGAGCTTCATCACCGAATACGCCGTCAGCGGCGGCAGGACATCATCGGGATCGGTATTGGGAAGGATCGAGAGCGCGACGGAATGAGTCGCGTGGAGATGAACGACCGCGCCGGCGGCGGTCGTTTCGTAGAAGGCGGTGTGAAGCGGCATCTCCTTGGTCGGCGGGTCGCCGTCAACGAGGCGGCCGTTCGCGTCAAAGCGGGACAAGCGGGCCGGATCGAGCCTGCCGAACGATGACCCCGTCGGTGTAACCAACAGGCCGCCGTCTGCGAGCCGCGCGCTGATATTGCCGGTAGACCCGTGCGTCAGGCCGCGGTCGAACATGGATCGTGCAAGAAGGCAGATCTCTTCCCGCAGCCTTGTGACTTCGCTCGTCATCCCGCCATCATCTCCGCCGCCTTGATGAAGAAGTCGTCGCTGCCGAAGTTCCCGGACTTGAGCGCCAGGGAAAGGGTGGCGCCGCTGACTTTCAGGATGGGAACGCCGGGATCGATTTCCGGTCCGATCTCGAGCGTCTCGCCGGCAATGGCGCCGACCACCGCTCCGGAGGTTTCGCCGCCAGCCACTACGAGCCGCCTGATTCCCTGCGCGACGAGATGCTTCGCCGTGTCGGCGAAGAACGCCTCCAGCTTCGAGGCCGCAGCTTCCCTGCCATATCTGGCTTGCACTTCGGCCACCGCATCGGGTTCAGCGGAAGAATAAGCAAGCGGTACCGCATCCTGGTGGCGGGCGAACCAGGAGGCCAGATGCTGGGCCTCGAGAGATCCGGCCATGATCTGGTCTACGCTGATCGCGAATGTCGGCTGGCATGCGGCCTTGTGACTTGCGATCTGCTTGCGGGTGGCCGTCGAACAGGAGCCCGACAGGACGGCGGCTGGTCCGGGCGTTCCTGCCCATGCGCGGGAGCCACCCTCTCCTAAAAGCCCGGCTCGGCGGAAGTTCATCGGCAAGCCCAGAGCCGCGCCTGAGCCGCCGGTTACCAGGCGCAGGTTCCTGGAGGCCGCGCCGATGGCCATCAGGTGGCTGTCCTGAAGGGCGTCCACTACAATCAGCCGACGCCCCTTCCGCGCTTGCGCTTCGAGTGCGGCCTCGATCGCCTCTGCGCCCTGGGAAACAATGCTGTGGTCGATATGACCAACCCCGCTGCGGGATTGGCGCGCGAGCCAGCGCCTGATGTCGGAATCCGTCATCGGCGTCAGCGGATGGCGCTCCATCCCCGACTCGCTGAGCAGACGGTCACCGACGAAGAGGTGACCGTGGTAAAGCGTCCGCCCGGTCGCGGGAAAAGCGGGGCAGATGATGGTGCGGTCGACGCCAAGTCGGTCCGCAAGCGCCTCGACCACCGGGCCGATATTGCCGTCCGGCGTCGAATCGAAGGTGGAGCAATATTTGAAGAAGAACTGGCGGCAGCCCTGCTCCTGCAGCCATTGCAAGGCTGCCAACGACATCGCCACTGCCTCCGGGGGCGGGCATGTGCGCGATTTCAGCGAAATGACTGCGGCCTGCGCCCCGGGCAGAGCCCTTTCGGTCGGAATCCGGGTATACTGCACGGTGCGCATACCGCCCTTTGCCAAGGTGTTGGCGAGGTCGGAAGAGCCGGTGAAGTCGTCGCCGATGCAGCCAAGCAGCATGGTTTAGCTCTCTATCACGGGGAAGCCCAGTCAACACCGGCGCGAGCAGCCTGCAGTTCCTCGATGTCGGCTCGGCTCGGCATTCCGTTCCACCCCCTGATGTCCCGGCACTTGACCGCTGCGGCAAGAGTGGCGAAACGTGCAGCTTCACGCACGGTGGCGCCCTCCCCGATCGCGAGAGTATAGGCGCCGTGAAAGACGTCGCCAACGCCGTTGGAATTGATCGCCTCGACTTTCAGCGCCGGAACGTGAAACAGGTCGCCGCCTGCAACCCATAGCGAACCCCGGTCGCCGAGGGTGACGCCAATAACCTGCTCTGCATCTGCCAGCACCTTGCGGAGACCCGTTTCCGGATCGTCCGATCCGCTAAGCTGCCGCAGCCCCTGTTCGGAGAAGACCGCGTGGTTTGCACGCGCGCAAAGGCGGCGCAGGCTGGCGGGGTCGCCCGCATCCGCATCGAGCACGCTCGGGACGCGGCAGCGCCGCGCCGCGTCGAGCAGCGCTTCGGCGCCTTCAAGCCAGCGGATATCCGCGAGCACGGCCGACTGGGCGGCCACGTCCGAAAGCGGCAGCCAATCGGCATCCCTCGGGAGATCGCCGGGAAAATTCGTCAGCATTCTTTCGCCGGCGGAATCGATGTGAACCGCGGAGGTGGAGGTCCTGCCCCCCTGAACGCGCAGGACACCCCTCGTGTCGACCCCAATCCGTTCCAGTTCGGTCACGAGCGCCTGGCCGGCCAGGTCTTCGCCCACCCGGCTCAGAAGCCTGACGGCTCCCCCGAGAGCTGCGACCGCCACTGCGGCGGTCGCAGCCATTCCCCCGCCACGCTCGATGAAATCGTGCGCAATCGTTTTGGAGGGTCCCGAAGGAAGCGTCTCGACGAGGAAGACTCGATCGAGCGTCATGCCTCCGAGGCACATGATGCGGGCTGGATGCAGCGGCCGTCGCAGCATCATGCGACCCGTCGGGAAAGCACGTCCATCCCCGTCAACCGGCCTCCTTGGGTTACTTCACCGCCTCGATTGCGGCCGCAGTCGTGACCGTCCAGTCCTGGGCGAACAGCCTGTCGATGGCGGGGCGTACCTTCTGCATGAAAGCAGCATAGTCCGGCTTGGTGACGGTCATGCCCTCCTCCTGGAGCTTTGCCAGCAATTGCTCCGCGCTCTCCTCGGACATCTTGTCGCCCAGCGCGAGCGCCTCCGCTGCCGCCTCATCGACAATCTTGCGGTGCTCCTCCGAGAGCCCGTCATAGAATTCCTGGTTCATCAGCCAGAGCGACGTTGCATAGAGGTGACCTGTGATTGCCAGATGGCTCTGGGCCTCGTGCAGCTTGAATGTGTAGATCTGATCGTACGGCCCCTCGGAGGCGGAGACCACGCCGAGCTTCAGAGAAGTAAAGAGCTCCGGCAGGGCAATCGGCACCACCACCGCGCCGGTTTCGGCAAAGGCTTCAATGAATGGCTTCGATTGCCCCATGCGCATCTTCACGCCGGCCAGGTCGTCAACGAATTCGATCGGCTTGTTCGATGTTATGTGGCGATAGCCGCGGCCCATGATGCCGAGCTCGTGGATGCCGTTCTGCTCCTTGAATATCTTTCTTACCCCGTCGCCGAGCTCACCCTTGTAGACGGCGTAGAAGTGGTCCTTGTCGCGGAAAACGAAGGGCGCGTCGAAAAATGAATAGGCGGGCGCCAGCGTGACGATCGGATAAGTGCCGAAGACGCCCATCTCGATCTCGCCGATCTTCAGGGCTTCCAGATTGTCCTTTTCGCCGCCCATCTGGCCGTTCGCGAAGAACTGGACGTCGATCGCGCCTCCGCTCTTTTCTTCGACGATTTCGCCGAAACGCATGGCTGCGCGGATCATGTCCGTGCCGTCATTGAAGGCGCTGGCCACACGGATCGTCACGTCTGCAGCTTGCACCTGGGCAATGCTTGCCAGTGCTGTGGCGGCAAGGCAGATCGCGCCGATCGTCCTGAGGAATCCTCTCTTCATATTTCACCTCCCGATAGCCCGTGGGCATTGCACGCCACCTCCCGTGGCGCCTGTCCTCTTCTAGGCGCTGAATCCACGAAAGGCAACATTTACATTCATGTACAGGCAAATTATCGCGGGCGTGTGTTGTTTTATGTGGTTTTTTGTGAGATTAGCGTCACTGGACGGGTTATTATGCGAGGGAGGACCAGGTTGTCAGACGCAGGCAGGATCAACGGAGCCGGCGCGGCTGCAGGCAGGGCGCACAATGCGCTCACCGCCGGAATAGCCACGGTGGCCGGCTGGATATCGACTCTGATCGGTATCCTCTTCGGCGCAATGCTCCTCCTGGTTACCGCGCAGATCTTCTTCCGGTTTGGGCTGCAGGTCTCCGTGCCCTGGACGGAAGACGTGAGCCGGCTCCTCTTCATCTATGTCGTCTATCTCGGCGCTTCGGCTGCATTCCACGAGCGGGCCATGATCGTGATCGACACCGTGCCGTCGCTCTGGCCGGGCACCGCGGGAGGGCTGGCGCTGATCTCGTCCGTGGTAACCGCCCTCGTCACCGCCTTCCTCTTCTACGCCAGCATTCCGATGGTGGCATCGAGCTGGAACACCTCGCTTCCCACCGTGAGCTGGATCTCGAATGGCTGGGCTTATCTGGCCTTCACGATCAGCTTCGGATTGATGCTGCTGCACAGCGGCGCGCATGTGGCATTGTGGTTGATCGGCCGGAGGGCGGCATCATGAGCCTTGCCTATGTCGGCTATCTCTTCATCTTGTTCGCGCTTACTGTTCCGGTCGCCTTCTCGATCGCCGGCACGTCGATCCTGGTCACCCTCATGGAGCGGGGTTTCGACTTCAATCCCGGCTTCATGGTCCAGCGGGCGGTCTCCGGGCTCGACAACTTCCTGCTGCTGTCGGTTCCCTTCTTCATCTACACCGGCAAGATCATGAATGCGGGAGGCATCACGCTGCGGATCTTCCGCTTCGCCAACGCGCTTGTGGGCCAGGTGCGAGGCGGTCTCGCCCATGTCAACGTGATATCCAGCATCATCTTTGCCGGCATGACAGGAACCGCCGTGTCCGATGCGGCGGGCATGGGTCCCGTCGAACTGAAGGGCATGCGCGACAATGGCTACAAGGATGATTTCTCGGTTGCCGTCATCGCCGCCTCCTCGACCATCGGGCCGATCATCCCGCCCTCAGTGCCATTGGTGATCTATGCGCTGATGACGGGCGTCTCCGTCGGGGGAATGCTTCTGGCAGGGCTGCTGCCAGGCCTGCTGATGGGCGCCGCGTTGATGGTCTACATCGCCGTCTATGCCCGTATCCGCGGCCTTCCAGAAGGCTCGCGCTTCCAGGTGCGCGAACTCGCCGAGAGCTTCTGGTACGGTCTGCCGGCGCTGCTCACGCCTGTGATCATCATCGGCGGCATCGTCTCAGGCGTGGCGACGCCGACGGAAGCCTCCGCGGTCGCCTGCATCTACGCGACCTTCCTCGCCGTCATCGTCTACCGCATCACGACCTGGCGCGAGGTGCTCAGCATCATGCGGGAGACCGCCGTCGACACCGGCACGATCATGCTCATCGTATCGATGGCCATGATCTACGGTTATCTGGTCACCCGCGCCGGCCTCACGGATGCCATGGTCGACGGCATCGCCGCAATTTCAAGCGACCCGCTGGTCGTCGGGCTGCTGATCGTGGGCTTCCTCCTCATCGTCGGCTGCTTTCTGGAGGGCACCGCCGCCATTATCATCCTCACGCCCGTCCTCCTGCCGATCATGCTGAATGCGGGCATCGATCCGCTGGCTTTCGGCGTCGTCGTCGTCTTGACCATGATGATCGGTCTGCTCACGCCGCCCTTTGGCATGGTGTTGTTCGTGATGGCGCGCATCTCCGGCCTGCCGCTCCACGCCATCGTGCGCTCGACCCTGCCCTTCCTGATCCCGCTGCTGATCGTCGATCTGCTGCTGGTCCTGTTCCCGCAGATCGTGACGATCCTGCCCGACCTCCTCCTCTAGCCGCCAGAAGGTTTTCCATGCCCACTCCCGCCACATCCGCACCGTCTGTCCTTCCGCTGGCGCCGGTCCTTGCCACGGCCTGCAGGAACGGCTTTGCGGTCGGGTCATTCGCCCCGCGCTACACGAGCATGATCCGCCCGATCCTGCGCGCCGGCGAAAAGCTCAACTCGCCCCTAATCGTCCAGATCTCGCAGCGGGAGATGGAGCGATACGGGATAACGCCACACGAATTCGGCGAGGCCTTCCGGCGCGGGATGGACGAGGTGCAACCCACCGTTCCCGTCGTGCTCCATCTCGACCATACGTTCGAGCTGAGCGTCATCGCGGCGGCAATCGACGCGGGCTTCACATCCGTGATGATGGACGGCTCGGCCAAGCCGTTCGAAGAGAATGTCGCGGTTTCTCGGGAAGCGGCGGAGCTGGCGCATGACCGCGGCGTCTCGATCGAGGCGGAACTCGGAAAGATCGGGACCACGGATTACGTGGAGACGGATGACGATGTCGAGCTCTACACGGACCCTCAGGAGGCAGCCGACTTCGTAGAGCAGACCGGGGTCGACGCGCTTGCCGTCTCGGTCGGCACCGCGCACGGGCACTATATCGTCCGCCAGCCGAAGATCGATTTCGAGCGCCTCCGGCGCATCCGGGAGGCGACGCCGGTCCAGCTCGTGCTGCATGGCGGCTCGGGCGTCCCGGCGGAGATGATCCGGCGCGCCATTGCGCTACCCGGCGGCGGGATCAGCAAGGTCAACATTGCCACCGATCTCGAGGCGGGCCTGCTCGCCGCGCTTGGCCGCGAGAGCCGGATGAGCAATGCCGAGTGCTCCGCGCTCCCGGATGAGCAACGCCGGAAAGCGGAAAAGGCGGTGGAGGATGTCGTGGCGGACAAGATCGAATCTTTCCTGTTGAGCGCGGGCAAGGCAGATCTTTTCCGCTGACGGAAGTTGAACGGTGGCGCTGTGAACCTGGACGCAAAAGCACTCATGCAAAGCGAGCGGCTCGCCGCGGTTCTGGCGGAGATCGAGACGCAGGGGCGGATCACGGTGACGGACGCGGCTTCCCGTTTCGGCGTCTCGGCCGAGACGGTGCGCCGCGACCTCAAGCTGCTCGCATCCGACCGAAGGGTGCAACTCGTACGCGGCGGAGCGATCCTTGCCCGGAGCAGCACCTCCCCCGCCCTGCAGGGCGAGGCGCTGCCCTCGGTCGAGTTCCGCGTGCGTTCCAATGAGGCGGAGAAGGACGCGATCGGGCGGCACGCGGCAGAGCTTGTTGCCGACGGCCAGGTCGTGCTTCTCGACGGCGGCACGACGACGCTTTCCGTGGCCCGGCATTTGAAGCCCCGGCGCAACCTGACCGTGGTGACGAACAATCTTCTCGTTGCGCAGGAGATCGGGCGCCGGCCGGGCTGGCGGGTGCATGTCATCGGCGGCGAGCTTTCGCCCCTGTCCATGAGCCTTGTCGGCCTCAGCGCCGTGCAAGGGCTGCAGAACGTGGCGGTTGACATCGCCTTCCTCGGCGCGGCGGGAGTGTCGGCAACCGGCGGGTTCACCAGCCCGGACCCGTTCGAATCCGAACTGAAGCGCGGCATGATGGCGATCGCGCGCCGGGTGGTGGTGGTGGCGGATCACACGAAGCTCACGACCAGCGGCTTTGCGGCCTTCGCCACACCGGAGAAGGTGGACGTTTTCGTCACATCCAAAGGCGCCAGGGAAGAGATGCTTCAGCCTTTCCGCCGGGCGGGCGTCGAAATCATAGTGGCAAGAAGCGAGGCTCGACACGATGACTGAGAAGACCACGCGGCTGGCGGTTGTGCACACCGTCGGCACCCTTCTTCCCCTCTTCAAGCAGAAGCTGGCGGAGGCCTATCCGGGCGCCGACGCCTTTCACATGCTGGATGAGAGCCTTCTGCAGGACCTGATCCGCCACGGCCAGACGCCTGGCCTGGTCGCCCGCGTCACGGCACATGCCCAGCTCGCGGAAAAGGCGGGCGCCACGGTGATTCTTTTCACCTGCTCTTCGACATCGCCGGCGATCGACACCGCCCGCAAGACCGTGGGCATACCGATCGTCAAGATCGACGACGCCATGGCGCGTGAAGCCGCGGCCCGCGGCAACCGCATCGGCCTGCTTTGCACGACGCCGAGCACGGTGGAGCCCAGCTCCGGGCTGATCCGCACCCATGCGCAAGACCTGGGGCGGACGGTGGAAATCGTGACGGCGCTGGAGCAGGACGCATACCATGCGCTCATGCGCGGAGAGAGGGATGAGCATGATCGCATCGCCAGCAATGCTGCGCGCCGCATGATGGAGACATGCGACGTGATCGTTCTTGCCCAGGCTTCCCTGGCGCATCTTGCCGAGCGCCTGCAGCAGGAGACACCTGTTCCAGTGCTGTCCAGTCCGGACCTCTGCATCAAGTCGCTTGGACAATACCTCTGACCGGCGGGAACGGCCCGAAGCGAGAAGACAAGATAGAGGTTAGCATCCTGATCTTTCCCGCGCTCGAGGAAACTCTTCGCGAAGGAACCTACTGGTGATCTCGCCTTCATCGTTGGGGGATAGGTGCCCGCCGACGGGAACTTCTTCGCCGCGCAGGTAATAAAGGAGGCAAGTCAGCCCATGGCGCCCCCAAGATCGGAGCAACGTAAGCCACCGAAGCGGAGGCGACTGACGGAGCTGGACGCGCTTCGGTCGGCCACGGGAACATGGCCAGCCTGTACACGCGCAGCGCGACCGAATGCTGCTCGCAGGGCGCCTCTGAAAAGATCAAGAACGCCCAACGCCCGCACCCTGACCATCAGGTGCGGGGAAACGCCCAAAAAAAAGAGAAGCAATGTCGATGGCGTGGAGATTAGATGGTGCGGTCGAGACGCAATGGTATGTCCTATATAAACTCTGAACTCATTGTGTTTTCTCTTCGTCACGCATGAAACTGTATCACAGCTTGTATCGCATTCTGCGTCGCTAGGTGCGGTTTTCCTCGCCTGTTACCTATACAAGCCGCGCATGCGCGCCGCTGCATCGAGCAAGCCGCTTGTTAAACGTTTTAATGTGGCTATCGCAGCCTAGCCAGCTTGCCGACTGGAAGAGCGGCAGGATGCCAGGCAGGATGAACTTCGTGCGCCACGTACACATGGCGATTACGGGATAGTTTTGACCGACTACTCGACCGGCGCGTGTGTCATCCAGCAGCAATGTTTGCAACTTACCTTCAGGTCACAATTTCACCTGGGTGTCCTCTGTCAACCCCATGGGAGACCAGGCTCATAGACGCATGTGAGCAACTCCTGTGCGAGATCTGCAGCATCGAAGAGCTGACCGCGCGCCGGGTTGCTAAAGTCGCCGGCAAAACGGCGTCTGCGGTGAGCTATCATTTCGGCTCACAGGAGCAGCTCGTTGACCCGCCCTATGAGGTGGTTCGGTTTCAGTCTTAGTGCATTATCGGCTTCTGGGCCAATGCCGGAGGCGATCTGGGTGGTGCCGCGGGCATGACGATTGCCTCCGGCGCCGGTGGCTTATATCCGAGCGACCAGTGCGCTCTCTCGGTGTTATAGCGCCGCCATGCCTCGACGATGACCTTCGCTTCGGCGAGGCTAGAAGATCTTACCGTTAAGCAGTTCGCGCAGCTTCGCAACGTTCTCTTCGGCTTGTGCTCCTTCTGGGCATTCCAAAGTCCTCTCTAAGGCTAAACAGCCTACTTCAAGGAGGACCACTTTTCTGGGGGCAGACCAGGACCGTAAATGCAGCTCGACGGCCGTGAACCAAATTTTACCTCCGCCTGATTTAGGGATCGCGCATCGAAGATGTCCAGAAATGGAAAAAAGAGGGGGCGAGCCTGACGCGAATGACGAATAAGAGAGCGGTTCAGGCAAAGATCACACGTAAGCGTTCATGTGCTCTCCCGGACCAGCAACTCGTGACCGACGTCGTGTACTGGTGAAATGGGCCTCTCGCCCGCAATTGCGTAAGAATGAGCGAAGCCGCTTCACGGCCATGCGCTTCAAGGCGCGCCTTCACAGTTGTAAGCAGTACCGGCAGGAGGGCTGACATGGCAAGATCGCCGAAGCCGGCGATCGCCACCTCGGATGGCACGGCAACGCCGCGCGAGAGGAAGGCCATCGTCGCGCCAGGAGCGAGATTGTCCGTTTGGAAGAACACCGCGTCCGGCGGGCGCGGGCTCTCAAGCAGTTCGAACATCGCCGCATGCCCCTGCTCCAAGCTCGTGGGCGTTTGCAGGAAAACCATGTGACTATCCTATCAAAAGCCCAGCGGCCGACTGTGCTCTGCCGGACCCAGTGTCAGCGGTAATCTCCTCATTGTAGCCTGTGGCGAGGGGCAGTTTCTTGCGTTCGAAGAATCTCACCAGGCTAAGCTCGCATCGGCGTTCTGGCGGCCAGTCGCTCAGCAATCTTGACCACCGCAGGCCTGATCTTACACGTTCAAACGTGGCGACGACACGATCGAAATGGATGCCGCGGATCGGCCCGCAAGCGCCTTGCGCGCTAATCTAGCGAAATTCGGCTCTCACCGATTGTGTCGCCGCTGACCAAGGGACATGAGCATGCCGACAAGCAAGAGCGCCGCAATGGCGGTGTTCACGAGTGTCGCAACGTCTAGGGACTATCCGTCTTCGCTCGGCGAAATAGTGGTAAATATCTGAGCGTGTAGTTCTCGGCGCTCCGGAGTGGCTTTCATTGCGTAAAGGCTTGATTTTCCTCCTCATAGTCCTCATCGACCAGTTCTGGCTCGGTAATCCCGCTGCCGTGGGCAAGGAAGGTCTCCAGCCAGCTTCATTCGGATTGGTCACGCCGCCCTGGTAGAGCCGGTAGGCATAAGCGCCCCCAACCACCGCCGGGTCGCCGTCATAGGTGAAGTGGCCCAGAAGCGTGAAGGTGCCGTTGGACGTCCCCCCGACAT
>NZ_JAPSLH010000058.1 GCF_031180965.1 Chelativorans sp. | reverse complement strand
GCTGCGATCGGAAACCGGCATGTGCAGGAGGCTGGCCTTGCCGCTCGCATCGCCGTTCGGCAGGAGCGCGTGGAGGATCTCAGGGACGAGAAGGCCTTCGACCTAGCCTTCCTGCCGCAGATGTTCCTGCCCGAGGCCGTTCTCCAAGGCGCAATGGAGCGGATCTTCCGCTCCTTGCGGCCCGGCGGCTGGCTCCTCGTCGCAGTTC
Organism: Chelativorans sp.; assembly: GCF_031180965.1. Classification (GTDB taxonomy): domain Bacteria; phylum Pseudomonadota; class Alphaproteobacteria; order Rhizobiales; family Rhizobiaceae; genus Chelativorans. Next base: position 2,645 of record NZ_JAPSLH010000058.1, on the reverse strand, counting down.
TGTCCCCCGAGGGGCGCAGCACGACCTCTGCGATCAACCGCCTGAAGAACCTGCTCTGGGGCGGGGGGATGCGCGACGTGAACCATCTGAGGCCACGCTTGGCATCCGCAGGGTTCGACCCGGTGATCCGCGCGCCTGGCGGACATTCGCTTCGGATGATCTGCGCCCGCCGCCCAAACCTTCGTGAGCCGCCTTGAACTGGCCCATACCCTTCCTAGAACCAACTCGATTGGACGCGGACCCATGACGGATGGGCTCGTGCCTTGCGGGAGGGATGCGTGAGCGCTCGACAGACTTCGGTTGCCGTTATCGGCGGAGGATTGGGCGGATTGGCGGCCGCCTGTGTCGCGGCGGCTCGCGGACACAAGGTCACCTTGTACGACAAGAACGCCTGGATCGGCGGCAAGGCGGCGGTTTTGCACGAAGACGGCTTTCGCTTCGACATGGGGCCGACGATCCTGACCGTGCCTCGGGTTCTGGAGCGCATCTTCGCAGAAGCCGGCCGCAACCTATCCGACTACGTCGACCTCGTGCGCCTCGATCCGCAATGGCGCTGTTTCTTCGATGACGGGACGCAGATCGATCTCCAGGAAAACATCGAGGCCATGGCTGAGGCCATGGATCGCTTCGCTCCTGGAAAGAATGCCGGCGAAGGATACAAGCGCTTCCAGGACATATCCGCCCGCCTTCATGACATCTCGAACCGGTTCTTCTTTTGGAAGCCGGTGGAGGATCTCTTCGACACCATCAACATCCGTGCTAACATGAATCCTGCAACCCTGCGGGATGTTCTGTCCCTGCGCATGGGCTCCTCCGTGGCCGGCACCATCCGGTCCAAGGTGAAGGACGAGCGCTTGGCACAGATGCTCGACCACTTCACCCAATATGTCGGCTCCTCTCCCTATGGCTCGCCTGCGGTGCTCTGCGCCATCGCCCACATGCAGTCGGCGGACGGCGTGTGGTATCCCATGGGCGGCACCCGCGCGGTGGCGGAAGCCTTGGCAAAGCTCGCCAGCGAGCTGGGCGCCACGATCAGAACCGACAGCGACGTGGCATCGCTCAAAATCGAGAACGGGGCAATCACGGGTCTTGTTCTGGCGAGCGGCGAGACGGCCGCCTACGACAGCGTCATCTCCAACATGGATTCCATCCGCACTTACCGCGAACTCGTGGGCGGCGAGGTGGGCGAGCATTATGCCCGTAAGGATTTCGAGCCCGCCTGCTCCGGCGTGGTTCTCTATCTCGGGCTGAACAGGCGCTACGATCACGTGCTCCACCACGATTTCGTGTTCTCCCGCGATCCGGAGGAGGAGTTTGACTTCATCTACCGGCGCGGCGAGCCCGCGCCCGATCCCACCTGCTACCTCGCGGCTCCGGCTGCCACCGATCCGAGCGTCGCGCCGGACGGCGGCGAGGCGCTTTACGTTCTCGTCCACACGCCTTACCTGCGCCCGCACCACGATTGGTCGCAGATGTTCCCGGCCTACCGGCAGGTGATCCTCGACAAGCTCAAACGCACGGCCGGCATGAGCGACATCGAGGAGCGCATCGTCGTTGAACGCCATCTCACGCCCCAGGACATCCACGACCGCTACAAGGTGCTCAACGGCGCAATCTACGGGCTGGCGAGCCACGGCAAGTTCATGGGAGCCTTCAAGCCGGGCAATCGCAGCCGGCAGGTGCGCGGCCTCTATCTCGCCGGCGGCGCGGCCCATCCCGGCCCTGGCATGCCGATGGTCATGATGTCGGGCTGGATCGCCGCCGACGCCCTCGATGCGGATTGCAAGGTCGAGAATTTACGGAACGTGTCTTGAGGCAGAAAACGAGCAAGGTGGAGACGGAGCGCTCTTTCCCCCGTCGCGCGGGGGATTCTCCCGTCGCGCGCCGTTCTGCCCTGCTTCACCACTTCATGGTCTCGACCTTTCGGCGCTATTTCACACGCCACATGAATGCCCTGCGGATCGCCTCATGGGGCATGCCCGATGAGCCCCGGCAGGGTCCCGTCATCGTCTATTCCAATCATCCAGCCTGGTGGGACGCGGCGGTCTACATCCTGACGGCCGACCGCTTCTTTCCGGCCTATGAGAGCTATGCACCCATCGATGCAGCGATGCTGAAGCGGTACGGCATCTTCGGCCGCATTGGCGCCTTCGGCGTCGATCTCGAATGCCCGCGCGGTGCCGCGGCTTTTCTGAAGGCTGGTGCGGAGATTCTCTCTGCCCCCGACCGCGCTCTATGGATTACCGCGCAGGGACGCTTCAGTGACGTGCGTGAACGTCCTCTCGGACTCAAGCCCGGCGTCGCGCGCCTCGTCGAGCGCGCTCCCGATTGCACGATCCTGCCGCTTGCCATTGAATACAATTTCTGGCTGGAGCGCGGAGCGGAGGCCTTCATCGCGTTCGGCGATCCCATGCGCGGGCAGGACCTTTTGAGCCTTGCACGTCCCACCCGCCTTGAGCGTCTTGAAAGCGAGCTGGCTACGACGCTCGATCATTTGAGTGCCGATGTGCAGAGCCGAGACCCGTCCCGTTTCCGATCGGTGCTCGAAGGGCGCGCCGGCGTCGGTGGCCTCTATGACGGATGGAGGCGGATGGCGGCCGCCCTGCGCGGGCGCGCCTTCGATCCCTCCCATGAGGGACGCGCCT
>NZ_JAPSLH010000044.1 GCF_031180965.1 Chelativorans sp. | reverse complement strand
ATGTCGGGGGGACGTCCAACGGCACCTTCACGCTTCTGGGCCACTTCACCTATGACGGCGACCCGGCGGTGGTTGGGGGCGCTTATGCCTACCGGCTCTACCAGGGCGGCGTGACCAATCCGAATGACGGCGACTGGTATCTGCGTTCGACACTGGAGCAGCCCAATCCGCCGGTACCACCCCCGTGCGATGATGGAGAGTGCCCACCTCTGCCGCCGCCGCCCCCGCACTACCAGCCAGGCGTGCCGCTCTACGAGGCCTATGCGAGCGCTCTGCTCGGCTTCATCGACATCGGCTCACTCCAGCAGCGTGTGGGCAACCGGCAGTGGACCGTCGTCGCCGAGGGCGCTGACGCGATCTCGGAAGAGACGGTGGCTCAGAGGCAGCTCGGCATCTGGGCGGAACTGCGCGGCTTCGGCGGCAGCTTCGAGCCGGAGACAAGCACGACCGGCGCCGACTACAATCTGTCGAGCTGGAAGTTCAAGGCCGGCATCGACATTCCCATCGCCGATCTCGGCGCGGGCGATCTCATCGGTGGGGTGAGCCTGCATTACGGCACCTTCTCGTCCGACGTCGCCTCCATCCATGGCGACGGCTCCATCGAAGGCTCTGGCTACGGCGCAGGCGGCACGCTCACCTGGTATGCCGACAACGGCTTCTATGTGGACGGCCAGGCGCAGGTGACCTGGTTCGACAGCGATCTTGAATCCAGCACGGCCGGGCTGGTGCTGGAGGACGGCAATGAGGGCGTGGGCTACGCGCTCAGCCTCGAAGCAGGCAAGCGGATAGCGCTGACGCCAGCCTGGGCAACCACCCCACAGGTGCAGCTCATCTACTCGGCCGTGGAGTTCGACGACTTCACCGATGCCTTCGGGGCGGATGTGTCGCTGGACAGAGCCGAGAACCTCGTCGGGCGCCTCGGCATCACGCTCGACCGCCAGGCCGAGTGGCAGGGCCCGTCGGGCAGCATCAACCGCTCGCATTTCTACGGCATCGCCAATCTCTACTATGACTTCGACGGCGGCTCGAATGTGGATGTCGCGGGAGTGGACATCGACAGCGAGGACGATGCGCTCTGGGGCGGTCTTGGCATCGGCGGCTCGCTCAACTTTGCTGACGAGAAGTACTCCCTCTATGGCGAGGCGCTAGCGAAGACGAGCCTCGCAAACTTCGGCGATAGCCACTCGATCACCGGCACTGTCGGCTTCCGCATGCAATGGTAGGTGCGCGCCACGCCTAGTGTTATCGCTCCCGCTGGCCGAAAGGCTGGCGGGGTTTTTCGGTTAATGTGTGACCTGCCTGCTCCGTGCGGCCTGCTGGAAACGAGAGTGTAGCATGTGCATTGCCGCATACGCCTCATCCCGGTCGAGTTGTTCCAACCTCATTCCTCCCAAGGAGGCGGTGCGTCCGCTCGACGTGTCGATGACAGTCCAAGTGTCGTCGGCATTCTGCCGGATATCGTATGGCAATTTTTTGGTCCCCTCTGCTCGTGATGGAGAACTCGCCCATGACGGCGAGGTTCATTCGTCACTTCGGCTAGCCATTGAGAATAGGGGTCTCTGACAAGAGTGGGACCGCGACTCACCAGCAGGTGTCGGTCGGCTGAACGAACTGTATGCGCCTTTTAACCCGCACCTGCCTAGCGAATTCTGGCAGGGTCGCACTCGAACAAATCAGCGGAGGCCCGCTAAGTGCGGTTGCCTCGAGATGCGGATGGCGGATAGGCCGTCTGAGCCTCATCCTCGATCAGTTCTTCCGCCCGCTTCCAATATTCGTCTGTTCTACCCTCTTGGCGGCCTTCGGCCTCCCAGAGTTCATACGCTCTCTGGCGAATACGCTCCGCCCGGTCGTCAGGAGTTTCGTTCTGACGGTCTCCCGATCCGTCATTCGATGCGTTCCACATGGTGAAGGCTCCTACAGGGCAGACCGCCACGCGGTCTAGCGCTCCTTCAGGAACTTTCCTGAACGCGCTTTGTTCGGCGGCGGGTTGGCGGGGCACATGGGAGATGGGACTATGCCGGCCCTCCCACTAGCCGTGCACATAGCCGACACGATGGCAGACGCGGATTCCGCTCTCGATCTTGAAGCCAAAGCTGAGGATCTTCTTGAAGCGCATCCCGAAGCCGATGCCACTCGCGAAGACGTTCGTGAAACGCTTGAAGAAGAACTTCGCAGCCTCGTGGTTTCCGCCTGACAGATGAGTCCGACGTGGGATTCGCTTTTGCCTGTGCACATGCGAATCTGGCTGATGCCACAGGCAAAGCGGCAGGGCTGCGCCCAACTTGCCGCCGATCACCGCGAGCGCGGGACCCAATCCGCAAATTCCGGCAGTTCTTTTTCCAGGAACTCTCCGATTCTGAGTATTTAGTAGGTACCTTACTTTTTTGTCTGTACTTGTGCAGTCGAAAGTACCTGCCTAGCTTCGGGCAAGGACGCCGGAGCACCTTCACCCCAGCGAGCGGATCAAATGCCGACGGCCGCCTCGGCTAGGACCTGTCGCCGACTAATCGCACGTACAGCTCGGCGTAACTTCACGATCGAAGCGAAAAAGAAAGGAAAGCAAATGTCCGACGTATCCGTCATCGGCCTTGGCGCCATGGGCTCGGCCCTGGCCAGGGCGCTCCTGAAAAGCGGCCTCAGCGTGACCGTGTGGAACCGCTCGCCGGCCAAGGCTGAGGCGCTTGTAGCCGAGGGCGCCATCGCCGCCACGAACGTCAAGGACGCCGTCGAGGCGAGCAGACTGGTGATCGCCTGCCTGCTGGTCTACGATACCGTCTATGAGGCTTTCGAGCCGGCAACGGACGCGCTTGCCGGCCGCACGTTTGTCAACCTCACCAATGGCACGCCGGCGCAGGCGCGCGAGATGGCACAATGGGCAGCCGCCCGGGGCGCCGACTACCTCGACGGCGGCATCATGGCGGTTCCGCCGATGATCGGCCAAGCCGAGGCCCTGATCCTCTACAGCGGTGCGCGCGCGGCATTCGAGGCGCACGGGAAAACGCTCGGCGCGCTGGGAGCGGCCAGATATCTCGGCGAGGACGCCGGGCTGGCGCCGTTGCACGACATTGCCCTGCTCACCGCCATGTACGGCCTGTTCTCCGGTGTCACGCATGCCTTCGCGTTGACCGGATCGGAAAAGGGGTCGGCGGAACAATTTCTTCCGATGCTGACCAACTGGCTCGGGGCCGTCATGACCTGGCTGCCTGACATGGCGCGGCGCATCGACAGCGGTGACTACCGCAGCAATGTCGTCTCGAACCTCGAGATGCAGGCGGCAGCCTTCAAAAACTTTATCGTGGCGAGCGAGGGCCAGGGTGTCAGCCCCGAACTGATCGCGCCGATGCTCCAACTCATAAGAAAAGCCGTCGCGTCGGGCTATGGCGATGCCGACCAGGCGAGCCTGGTCGAGATGATCAGAACTATGCCGCCGGCCGAGACGCAGCGGGCGGCGATCTGAGGGTGCCATCCAGCACCAGCATCATGTGGGCCGGAATCGCGGCTCTGACGCACCGGCTACGGGTTTGCTTTGAGTTACGCGTGTATGGCTGGTGCTGTGACTTGGCTACCAGCACATAATCTCTGCTAGCCATACGTCAACGGGCGCAGATTGACGTTGATCCGCCATCAGGAGGCGGTGATGGCGCCAGCAAGAGCTTAACGGCAAATTATGGGGGCGCCTACGGCAGCGCGCTGCACCTCACCTAGACATACCGTCCGATCAAACTCGAATTTTGCAGCTTCGAGGAGCGCAGGATCGAGATAACCTTCCCGCATATGACGCTGCACCTGGATGAGGACGACCGCCGCGCCCTGGCGCTTGCGTCGGACGACAAGCTCGAGGCCCACGCCGGCCGCCGGAGCGGAACGTCCCGCCCTGAGGGCGCAACGTTTGCGTGCCGAACTGGCCGACGAAGAACCTGCCGTCGGCGGTGGTACGCCGCTGGCCGCACGGGCCTAGGGAGTGCTTCTTGTGATGACGGCGCGAGAGGATGGTGGGCGCGGTAGGGATTGAGCCCACCACCCACCCGTGTGAAGGGCGAGGCGAATCGGCTTTCTATCAAGATTCCATGCTCCTGCCAGGACCGCTTGCAGCGGCGCGTATGGGATTATGCCGTGTACGCCTTTGCCGGCGTCTACCCGCGATCGCGGGTGTCGCGGGAGCGGATATCGAGAGCGAGGACGATGCGCTCTGGGGCGGTCTTGGCGTCGGCGGCTCCTTGAACTTTGCTGACGACAAGTACTCCCTCTATGGCGAGGCGCTGGCGAAGACGAGCCTCGCAAACTTCGGCGATAGCCACTCGATCACCGGCACGGTCGGCTTCCGCATGCAATGGTAGGTGCGGCCACGCCTAGTGTGCCCGCCCCGTGCCCCGCCTGCTCCGGCCGGCGGGGCTTTTTTATGCTAGATCGGAGGGAGTGGCCACAGCATCCACTGGGCCGGTGTGGCGGATTGTTCCGGGTGACCGCCATCCTTCCGTTTGTCAGTCGTTGACAGCGATGATCTTTACCGTCCGCTGTTCGCACGCCTCATTTTTGCAAATGCCGCTGAACCAGACTTCTCCGTCTCCGACCATGACGCCCTGCCAGTTGGCAAACAGGTTCGCATAAGTCTGCTTAGAGACGGCTTCCTTGACCTTGGCAGTGAAGACCCTGTCGTAATCCGCGGTAAAATGAGCCGCGTCTCTGATCGTCACGGCCTTGCCATTGATCCGCGCCTTGAATGGATAATCGACCATGGAAGCGACCGACTGTTTATCATTCTCCGCAACGGCCTTCTTCAGCTTGTCGAAGAACGCCTGATACGGCGCGTGCTCGCCAAAGAGATCATCGAGAGTTTCATTCACCTCGGCGGTCGATTGGGCCCCTGCGGTTGCAACCCCCGCCATGCCTATCAACATAGCCGCCAAAAGCGTTCGATTTAGCTTATGCATGTCACCAGCCTCCTACTGATTGTGTGTGTCTCCGTGCCGGAAGCTCCTGGCTTCCATGCGGGGATAACGAGGTTCGGCCTCGTTGATCCGCCTTGTCCTTGACCCAACATCATTCATCGGTCCGTAACGGTCTCGGCGAAACAGTTGGCCAAGTCCGCCGGCGCCCCAAGCTTCCTTGCCCATGCAACCAATTCCGGGCGTTCCGACGGGTCCGCCCAGCCGCCCCATAGGTCGCGAAAACGCTTCTGGCCGGCGACTGCCTCGAAAAACATAACACCGTCATCGCTCACAGGGGTGGACACGTAAGCGGCACTCCAATTGCCGCTCTCCATCAGCGCGCTGAACTCCACCTGGGCGGGCTTGACCTGGCCGTCCATTGCCGCGACGACGAGAGGGGCGTATGCCTCCTTGCGAGCCTTGGTTACTTCTATCTTCACCCCATGGCAGACGTCATTCGAAGCGAAGCCGACCGTAGTTCCCATCCCTGCGAGGACAACAATAATCATTAAGGGACCGCGATGGGCCAGACTGTTCAATACTGACATGAGTGGCCATCCCTATCGTTCGATCCTGCCGGGTTATCCACCCGCAAGCCTGTTTTCGTCAAAGCTATGATAGCCGTCGCGCGGTTGTATCTCAATAAGCTGGGGCGCTTCACCGTTGAATGGAAAATAAAACAATAGTAACTGGGATGGATTTTCTGAGGAATTTCCGAGCCTTTGTATAAAGTTGCTGTAAACATCTGCTCCGGGCTTACGCCTTGGCTGATTGCGTTTCCCCTGCCTCAGTGTTCCCTGCACTCATACAACGCCCCGCTGGCTCCTGGCCGGCGGGGCTTTTTGCATTCCGAGCGGCCAGACAGGGGCCCACAGCTTACCGGGAATGATCGGTGGAGGGGTGACGGTCCCATGCGCCGTCTTCAAGGCGCCGCTCCTCAATGAATTCTCCGACCGGCAGGAGATCAGGCGCGTCACTCAGTACGCGCGCCATCGCCGCATTTTCTGGATCCTTGCACCCGTAATTGAAGATCAGGCGATCAGTCCGCTTGCCCTCGGCCCAGGTCACAATGATGGATGGGTGGTCGGTAGCCATTTGGCGACAACGCGGATGGCCAGGTGTGATGTCTTCCGTTCCTCTAGGCCGGTACGGGGCGAGGACGCCCTGAAAAGCGGACCATTCTTGCCGCGTGATGGAGAACTTGCGTTGGCCCTGGACGGCCGTGAAACGCCGGCCATCGAAAGTGCCTTCGCCGCTCGCAGACACCTCAATGCGGTACACAGGGCATTCGCCGAGGCAGGGGCCGCGTTCGACGGTGATGCTTTCCGCCGGTGCGGATTCGGCTGACAAAACGAGCAGAGTGAGGGCCATTACAGCTATCTGAACCATTTTCCTCGTCTACCCGCCGCTTGTGCGTCCTGCTTCTTGCGCGCGTCCTGCACAAACCGGGAGCGCAGCATATGCAATGCTGCAGTGGCCTCGATCTGCTCGAGCCGCTCTAGCGGCACGCCCCCCAGCGAAGCGACGCTCCCCGTTCTTACGTCGAATACCTCCCAGGTGCCGTCGGCGCTCTGGCGAATATCATACTGCATTTTTCCGTCCCTTCTTCGGGAGCAGAAACCATCATGTGACGGCCATGTTCCTGGTCCGGAATTCTCGCGCGAGTTGGGAATATCCTATCATTTGATAGCTTCGACAATCACGGCTCCGAGTATCGCACGATACGTGCGATCACGAGCTCGGGAACAAGGGGTAGGGCGGAAGCCGGGCCGCAGTGGGACGGAGCCCTCACACTTGAATGCCGCTTCAGATGATGGCGTGAGAGCGCCTGAAGAGCCTGTCTGGCAGACCAAGGAACCTTGGGCGCCGCGTCCGGTTCGGCGGGTCTGGAGGTGCATGCCCAATGCCGCAGATATCCTCATCGAGACGCTGATCAACTGGAATGTCGAATTCATCTTCGGGCTGCCGGGAGACGGCATCAACGGCATCATGGAGGCGCTGCGGACCCGGCAGGATCGGATCCGGTTCGTTCAGGTGCGCCACGAGGAATCGGCTGCCTTCATGGCCTGCGCCTACGCCAAATGGACCGGCAGGCTCGGCGTGTGCCTGGCGACCTCAGGCCCGGGCGGAACACATCTTCTGACCGGGCTTTATGATGCCAAGCTCGACCAAGCGCCGGTCCTGGCGATCACGGGAATGCAGTACCACGACCTGATCGAGACGTTCACGCAGCAGGACGTGGATCTGACCCGCGCTTTCAGCGATGTCGCCATCTTCAATGCCCAGGTTTCGGACGCGGCGCATATGGAGAACGTCGCGAGCCTCGCCTGCCGTTCTGCCTTGGCCAGGCGTGGGGTGGCGCATCTGTCCATTGCGAGCGACATTCAGGAGCAGCAGCTCGATGAGGCCAAGCGTTCGAAACGGAACAGGCCCGCGCATACGCCGGATCGCTGGTTCGAAGGAAGCAGGCTGCCGGATGCAGAGCAGCTCGAACGCGCTGCCGACATTCTGAACAATGCGTCCAAAGTGGCAATCCTGGCCGGCCGCGGTGCGCTCGGTGCACGGGCGGAGCTGGAGCGCGCTGCCGAACTTCTGGCTGCGCCCGTGGCCAAGGCGCTTCTCGGCAAAGCCGTCCTTCCTGATGATCACCCCCTGACGACCGGCGGCATCGGCATCCTCGGCACTGCTCCATCGCAACAGGCCTTGCAGCAATGCGATGCGCTCCTGATTGTCGGCTCAACCTTTCCCTACATCGAGTATTATCCGGAACCGGGTAAGGCGCGCTGCATCCAGATCGACCGGGATGCCCAGAGGATCGGCTTGCGCTGCCCTGTCGACGTGGGCCTCGTGGGAGATGCGCGGGAAACGCTCAGCCTGCTCAATGAACGCCTCTCGCCGAAGCCGGACCGCAGCTTCCTCGAAGAGGCGCAAGCCGGCATGCGGCGCTGGCGCGAGATGATGGCCCAGTCGGAAGCCAAGCCGGACACGCCGCTGAAACCGCAGGTCATTGTCCGGGCGTTTGGCCGCCGCATGCCTGACAATGCGATCCTTGCGACCGATTCCGGACAGAACACGGAGCTGGCTGCGCGCCATATAGGCATGCGGCCGGGCCAGGAATTCGGCGTGTCGGGTGCACTCGCATCCATGGCCTGCGGATTGCCATATGTGATCGCCGCAGGCCTGGCCTTTCCAGGCAGGCCGATCTTCGCGGTGGTCGGTGATGGCGGTTTCGCGATGCAGCTCGGGGAATTCTCGACCGCCGTTCGGTATCAGATCCCCTTGAAGGTGCTCGTGCTCAAGAACAACATGCTCAACCAGATCGCATGGGAGCAGATGATGTTCCTGGGCAACCCGCAATTCGCCTGCGAACTGCAGCCGATCGATTTTGCGCTCGCGGCCCAGGCGATGGGCGGCATCGGCTACAGCGTCTCCCGTGCCGATGAAGTCGAAGGCGTCCTCGACGCCGCGTTCGCTGCCGTGGGCCCCGTGGTCATCGAAGCGGTGGTCGATCCATACGAGCCGATGATGCCGCCGATCATGCCGCCGGACTATGCCAGGAACTTCCGCAAGGCGCTGCCGGAAACGCCCGGACGCGAGTCAATCGAGGAGAATGTTTCACAGGAGCCGCTCAGCTCCATGATGAAGGCAGGAGGCTAGGGCCGGAGCCGCGTGTAGCCCGATGGCAGATCTCTGCGACAGGCAATCCCTTTTCGCGATAGACCTGCATCAGCCGGGGCGGGACCGTTCGGAGACGCGAGCGCTGCCCGCCACATGCGCCGTCACGCTGAAGCGGGCGGCGATTTCCTCCGCGCCAAGCTGGGTGGTGCAAGGAGAAGGGCGACAAGCTGAAGCCTGGCGAAGACCCGCTCGCCGAGGAGCGCCGAGGAAGCGGAAGCAGCAAGGGGCGGCGTCGGATGCTATCCGGCGATGACCGCCCTGGCGCAAAGCTTGTTTCCAATGGGGTCTCGCAGATAGGCGAGATAAAGCTTCCGGGCGCCCATGTCGCGAAGACCTGGAGGGCTTTCTACAGACGTTCCGCCATTCACGACGCCCGCGTCGTGCCATGCCTGGACTTGCTCTGCGTTTTGCATGGAGAAACCGACCGTACCGCCGTTGGCGAAGGTTGCAGGCTGTCCGTTGATCGGTTTCGTCACCATGAACCGCACGCCGTCGCGGGTATAGACGACGCGGCCCTTCGCATCGAACTCACCGGCATTGCCTCCTGATGCAGTGAAGATTGCATCATAGAACTTCTTCGAAATGTCGAGCTCGTCTGCGCCTACTACGATGTGACTGAACATGCGTTCCCTCCTGCAGATGGAACGGATTAGCCCGATTCCGTCAGCCGCGAAAGCTCGCAGCAGTCCTGCGCATGAGACGCACCGTTGCTGGTGCGTCTCGGATCTGGGCGGCGTCAGCTCGGCGCCCCGGTTTTCACCGGGATATGGTGAGCCGTTCGAGGCAATGTTAGCGGAGAGTGCTGCGGGTGTCGCGGCGACGACCGGTGAGGCCAGCTAGCCCAAGCAGACCGAGTAGACCGATCCAGCCAAGATCGAAGCCTTCATCCTCGTTGGCGGTGGTTTCGGGTGCGGCGGGCGTATTCGCCGTCTGTGCTGCTGCCGGAAGAGTCGTGGTGGCAACCGCGAGAAGCATTGCCAGGGATGCCATAAGTTTACGCATAAAAAGAACCTCCTTGTTTCAGGCCTAGGCCAACAATGGCGGCTGTAGGAGGTTCCTCGTCTGACGGTGCACCAGACCTAATGCCAACGGGAGGACCGACGAAAGTCTGACTCTTCCCGCGGTATTTGAGAGGAGCCCGACGGGGCAAGCTACTGCTACATGGTCGCCATGCGTCCGTCTGAGCAGGAGTAAGGGAAGCACCAAGGTCATTGAAGGCATGCTCGAGCGATGCTGGCGGTGTGGCAAAACGCTCGCCGATTGTCCCGATGGATGGTTCGCTGCTATCCTCGAATTAGGTTGACCGGGCCACGATTAACGGACGGCATGGCGCATTCGAAATTGTTCTGAGTTTGGCTGCGATTGGTGCAATCGTCTGCTACGCGTTCTTTTCTTTCCGCACCCCGGGGAAGTCGCGGGGGCACCAATTTGGCTGCCGTGGAGTGCCCGAAGTGCGGCACGCCTGCAACTCGATTTCGCAACCCGACCTCGCCTAACCAAGCCTTATGGGGCGGCGGAAATGCAGCGCGTGCGGTCAATCCTTCGATAAGTGGGGGCGGCCCGCCATTAGGGCAGTGGGGTAACGTATCAATTTCGCCGAGGGACCAGGAAGCAGAAGGAGGTTAGGACATGCCTCTTCGCCCGCCGCAGGGGTACTCAGCCGTTCAAATCTGGCTGCATTGGATCATCGCGGGTTTGATCTTTTTCCAGTTGCTCGTGAACGACGGCGTGTCTGACGCCTGGGGCGACCGAGCCGACGGAGAGCGCATCCAAGAAGGGCTGGGCTGGGCCAATCTGCACATTGGGGTAGGGGTGACGGTGCTCGCCCTGGCCGCGGTCCGCGTTTTCGTCAGGCTCACGCGAGGAGCTCCCCCGGCACATCGTGACAAGCCGGCCCCGCTAATCTGGCTCGGTCAAGCTAGCCACGTCGCTTTGTATTTCCTGATCTTGGCGATGCCAATTTCTGGGGCTGTCGCCTGGTTTGGCCGTGTCGACGATGCTGCGGATGCGCACGAGGTTCTGAAAAACCTGCTGATAGCGTTGGTAGCCCTGCACGTCATCGGCGCGCTTGGCGAGCACTTCGTATTCCGGAACGACACACTTTTGCGTATGCTTGCGCGCGTTCCAGCTGGAAGCCGCTCTCACTAGCGTTCCTGGTCCCGGTCCCACAGGTCTGAGGTCGTGGCGTAGGCAAACGACGCAGACCAGGTGATGAGCACCAGGCCGTTCAAGCCTTCCAACGCCGCCACAATCCGCATCGGTCCGGTGGCGTAGATCTCACCAAAGCCGATGGTCGTGTAACAGGCTACGGAGAAATAGAGGAATTCGCCTGCTTCACCGGTCACCTCACCTGCGAGTGTGCCAAGTTCGGGGTACTGGCTCATCCATGCATACATGAGCGCGAAGAGACCGATGTTCGCCAGATGAACGGCGATGGATGCTGCGACCAGGACCAAGAGTTCAAGGCGGCGTGGCAACGAAAACCGCCGCCGCAGGGCGCCAGCGACGTTCAGCACCTCATAGGTGAGGAGAACGGTTACGAGCGCGAGAACGGCTGAGATTGCAAAAGCGGCGAGCAATAGTGGCTCCGGGAAGGCTACGACAGGCAGTTTGCGCGAGGGCGGCAGACAGTCTGGATCTGGCGAGCCTTAAGCGCGGCCAGCAGACCGAACGTGCCGCTTTCGCTGGACGTCAGCCTCCGCCCGCGGCCTTCCTACCGCGGGAAGAGGACATGTTCCAGTGCCTCAGCAATGCCAAAGTAGCAGTGCGACCGCCGCCGTTGACGACACGACGGAAACCATAAGCAGACTGAATTCTACGAGGTGGTCTTGCATGGTCGTTCTCCTCCCGGCGGAGACCATAGCACGCTTGCGCCTCGCTGTGAGGCCAAGGGGATCGGTCTAGGTTTTGCCGGTGTGGAGAAATGGTCTATCTCGCCTGCCTCATAAGCAGGGGATCGCGGGTTCGAATCCGATAAGCTACCGGCGCCGGAGCCAATCGTCATGCACGCGGCACCACCCAGATCGGGCCCGGCATTGGCCCAGAAGCCGACCATGCCCTAAGACTGAAACCGGACCACCTCATAGGGGCAGGGCGGGCAAGATTTGTACGGCATGAAGCCTCTGTTCCCTGCACGCTCTAGAGCGAAGTTGCAGGTTTCAGAATAGCTTGTCTTAGGAGTTATCGATTCCATCGAAATAAATGGTGGGCGCGGTAGGGATTGAACCTACGACCCCACCCGTGTGAAGGGTGTGCTCTCCCGCTGAGCTACGCGCCCGCCCGGCGGTAAATCGCCAAGCGCGCGGCGATATAAGGGAGGGCTTGCGGCGAAGTCAAGCCGCAGGGCGGCCGGCGGCGGCCTTCAGGAGGTTTTCCGCCAATCCCAGCGTCAGCTCGTCGAAATGCGAGATGACGACGCTCGGCTCGAACTCGCGCACCGGCCGGTCCGTATAGCCGAAATCCACTGCCACCACCGGAATGCCGGCGGCCTTGGCGGTGTCGATATCCGTGCGCGAATCGCCGATCATTATGGCGCGCTCGCGGTCGCCGCCCGCCAGCGCGATCGTATCCAGAAGATGCCGCGGGTCCGGCTTGCGGTGGCCGAAGGTGTCGGCGCCGCTGATCGCCTCGAACCGGTCGGCAATGTCCAGCGCCCGGAGCAGGGCGCGCGACAGGCCCTCGAGCTTATTGGTGCAGACGGCGGCCGCATAGCCCGCATCGCGGAACCGCGACAGCGCTTCGATCGCCCCGGGAAAGGGTTTCGACAGGCCGGGCATACCGGCCTTGTAATGTTCGATGAACAGCCTTTGCAGCGCGTCCAGTTCGCCGTCGGCGACGGGCCGTCCATGCGCCGCGAAGGCGCGCTCGATCATCACCCGGCTCCCCGACCCGACGTAACGGCGGATCTCACCCGGCGCCACCTCCGGCACATCCACTGTGCGCAGGCAGTGATTGAGGCTGGCGAGCAGGTCCGGCGCGGTATCGACGAGCGTCCCGTCGAGATCGAGCACGAGAATAGGCGATGCCATGGCTGATTCCCCATTTGCCAACCATGCCGATAGCGCGTCTCGGACGGGGGCGCAAAGGCATTTGCGGCGGGCGGTGAAACCGGCTAGAGGCTGCTTTGCTGCGGGGGCAAGATGGAACCGGACGCCAGGACCTTGAAGATCGAAGCCGCGCGGGCGGCTCTGGAACATGTCGAAAGCGGCATGAAGCTCGGCCTCGGCACGGGCTCGACCGCCGAGGAATTCGTGCGCCTGCTCGCCGCCAGAATCGAGGAGGGCCTGCGAATCGTCGGCGTTCCGACCTCCGAGCGCACGGCCAAACTGTGCCGGGACCTGTCTGTCCCGCTGACGAACCTCGACGACACGCCGGAGCTGGACCTGGCGGTCGACGGCGCGGACGAGGTTGGTCCCGCGCTCACCCTGATCAAGGGCGGCGGAGGCGCGCTCCTGCGCGAGAAGATCGTGGCCGCGGCTTCTCGCCGTATGGTCGTCATCGCCGACGAGAGCAAGGTGGTTGACACGCTTGGCCGCTTCCCGCTCCCCATCGAGGTGAACCCGTTCGGCCTCGGCGCCACTGTGGTCGCCATCAGGGCGGCGGCGGGACGCCTCGGTCTTTCCGGCGAGATCAGCACCCGCATGGCGGGGGAAAAACCCTTCGTCACGGACGGCGGACATTTCATTGTCGATGCATCTTTTGGCCGCATTCCGGAGCCAGAAGCCCTCGCGCAGGCGCTGAATTCCATACCGGGCGTCGTGGAGCACGGAATTTTCATCGGCCTCGCCAGCCTGGCGATCCTTGCAGGCAAGGACGGCATCAGGACGCTTGATGCGGCGGGCCGGGTGGGACCATAGAGAACGGAGCAACAGAGATGACATTGGCCAAACGCGCTCGCACGCTCGCCTTTTCCGCTGCGGTGGCACTGACCGCGCTGTCGCTGCATGCGGGGGCGCAGGAGGTTTCCGAGGAGCATCTGAAGGCCGCCCGCTCGGCGATCGACGCGATCAATGCCACCGACCCCTTCGACGGCTTTCTGCCCGAGGCCGCGGCGGCGCTGAAGGCCCAGCTCATCCAGCAGAGCCCGAACATGGTCGAGCTCATCAACGACACCGTCGACCAGAAGGCGCTGGAGCTTGCGAGCCGCCGCGCCGACCTCGAGAACGAGGCTGCCGCGGCCTATGCGCGGATCTTCAGCCAGGAGGACCTGCAGAACATCGCCACCTTCTACAATTCTCCGACCGGCAAGAAGCTCCTGCAGGACGGCCCGATCGTCACGCGCGAGGTCATGCAGGCCGCCGAGATCTGGCGCCGCGGTGTCGTCCGCGACCTTTCCAATTCCGTGGTGGAAACCCTGCAGGCAGCCGCTGGGATTCAGGCGCCTTCCGCCGCCGAGCCCGGGACGGCGGAAGGCGGGGCCGCGGAGAGTGCTCCGGCGGGCAACTGATTTCGCTGGCCATCTTGAATAGAAATTGAAGGCCCGGCCGAATGTGCCGGGCTTTTCTTTTGCGCGCGAAGGTCATAGCTGCAGGGGACCAAAATCGAAGCGGCGGGTGGGCCATGGCGAAGTTCGACCTTGATCTATTTGTCATCGGCGGCGGCTCGGGTGGGGTCAGGGCAGGGCGCCTTGCCGCCTCCCTCGGCAAGCGCGTAGCCATCGCCGAGGAATACCGCTTCGGGGGAACCTGCGTGATCCGCGGCTGCGTACCGAAGAAGCTCTTCGTCTACGCCTCGCAATTCCCCGAGCATTTCGAGGATGCGGCGGGCTATGGCTGGACCGTCGGCCAGACCCGTTTTGACTGGCCGACGCTCATCGCCAACAAGGACCGCGAGATCGCCCGCCTCGAAGGGCTCTACCGCAAGGGGCTCGAAAACGCCGGCGCGCGCATCATCGAGGGCAGGGCGGTCCTGCTCGACCGGCACACGGTTCGCGTGGGCGACGAGACGCTGACGGCGGAAAACATCCTCATCGCCACCGGCGGGCGGCCCAATCCGCACGAGGCCCTCCCCGGCCACGAGCACTGCATCTTCTCCAACGAAGCCTTTGACCTGAAGGAGCTGCCCCGCTCCATCGCCATCGGCGGCGGCGGCTATATCGCCGTCGAGTTCGCCAACATCTTTCATGGGCTGAGGATTGAGACCACGCTCGTCTATCGCGGCAAGGAAATCCTCTCCCGTTTCGACGGCGATCTGCGGCGCGGCCTGCACGAAGCCATGGAGGCGAAGGGTATTCGCATCCTCTGCCACGAAGTGTTCGAGAAGGTGGAAAAGCGGCCGGACGGCCGGCTCGACGCGCACCTCCTGTCCGGCGGGGTCGAGACCTTCGACCAGATCATGCTCGCCATCGGCCGCAACCCCAACACCCAGGATCTGGGGCTGGAAGCGGCGGGCGTGGAGACCGGCATCAGAGGCGAGATCCTGGTCGACGACTATTCGCGCACGAATGTCGAGAATATCTGGGCGATTGGCGACGTCACCGACCGGGTCCAGCTGACCCCCGTCGCCATCCACGAGGCCATGTGCTTCATCGAGACCGTCTTCAAGGGCAACCCGACCAGGGTGGACCACCAGGACATCGCCACCGCCGTCTTTTCGCAGCCGGAGATCGGCACGGTCGGGCTTTCCGAGGAGGAGGCCGCGAGGCGCTTCGGCGAGCTGGAAATCTTCCGCGCCAGCTTCCGCCCGATGCGGCACACCCTCGCCGGACGGCAGGACAAGATGATGATGAAGCTGGTGGTGGATGCCGCCTCGCGCCGCGTCCTCGGCGCCCATGTCCTCGGGCCGGACGCGGGCGAGATGGCGCAGCTCCTGGGCATCGCGGTGAAAGCCCGCCTCACCAAGGACGATTTCGACCGCACCATGGCCATCCATCCGACGGCGGCGGAGGAACTCGTCACCATGTACCAGCCCACCTACCGCGTGCGGAACGGCGAGCGGGTTTAGCTTTTTCGCAGCGCTTTGCATCGCCTCCGCGCCAATTGCGGGGTAGTATCCGCGCAAGGCTTCCGGTAAATAGCCGCTGGCCGGCCGGGGTATTCCGCCGGATGTGAAGTCTATTGGGTGCTGAAATGACAAGATGGTCGCCGAATTCGTGGAGAGACAAGCCGATCCTGCAGGTTCCGGCCTATCCGGACCGGGCCGCCCTGGCCGAGGTCGAGGCTCGCATGGCGACCTATCCTCCGCTCGTCTTTGCCGGCGAGGCGCGCAAGCTCAAGAAGCAGCTCGCCGCGGTGGCCGAGGGCGAAGCCTTCCTCCTCCAGGGAGGCGATTGCGCCGAAAGCTTCTCCGAGCACGGCGCCGACAACATCCGCGACTTCTTCCGCGTCTTCCTGCAGATGGCGGTGGTGCTGACCTTCGCCGGCGCCCAGCCGGTGGTGAAGGTGGGCCGCATCGCCGGCCAGTTCGCCAAGCCGCGCTCTGCCGATACCGAGACGAAGGACGGCGTGACGCTGCCCGCCTATCGCGGCGACATCATCAACGGCATCGATTTTTCCGAAGCCTCGCGCATGCCCGACCCGGCGCGCCAGGAAATGGCCTACCGCCAGTCGGCGGCGACGCTCAACCTCCTGCGCGCCTTCGCCCAGGGCGGCTACGCAAATCTCGAGAACGTGCACAAGTGGATGGTGGGCTTCATCGCCGACAGCCCGCAGGGCGAGCGCTACCAGGCGCTGGCCGACCGCATCACCGAGACGATGGATTTCATGCGCGCTATCGGCATCAGCGCGGAAAGCCACCCCTCGCTGCGCGAGACCGATTTCTACACCAGCCACGAGGCGCTGCTGCTCGGCTATGAGGAGGCGCTGACGCGCATCGATTCCACCTCCGGCGACTGGTACGCCACCTCCGGCCACCTGATCTGGATCGGCGACCGCACGCGCCAGCCCGACCACGCCCACGTGGAATATTGCCGCGGCATCAAGAACCCGCTCGGGCTGAAATGCGGCCCCTCGCTCGATCCCGACACGCTCCTGCGGCTGATCGATGTGCTCAACCCGCAGAACGAGGCGGGGCGGCTCACCCTCATAGCCCGCTTCGGCGCCGACAAGGCGGCGGATCACCTGCCGAAGCTCCTGCGCGCCGTGCAGAAGGAGGGGCGCAAGGTCGTGTGGTCCTGCGATCCGATGCACGGCAACACGATCTCGCTCAACGGCTACAAGACGCGGCCCTTCGACCGCATCCTGACGGAGGTCGAGACCTTCTTCGAGGTGCATCGCGCCGAGGGCACGCATCCGGGCGGCATCCATGTGGAGATGACCGGCAAGAACGTCACCGAATGCACGGGCGGCGCCCGCGCCATCTCGGCCGAGGACCTTTCGGACCGCTACCACACCCATTGCGATCCGCGCCTCAACGCCGACCAGGCGCTGGAGCTTGCCTTCCTCGTGGCCGAGCTCCTCAAGAAGGACGCAGCGGCGCATCCGCAGCGGAAAGTCGCCGCAGGCTGACGACTGCCGCCAATTGCCGAGCACGGAGAGGGTGCACAAGCCTCTCCGCCTCGTCATTGTGCGGCGTCATGCGAGGATCCATGCCTGGACCTTCAAACAGGCAGGACGGCCAAGGCCGATTCCGCTGGTGTCAGGCCGGCGGAGCGCGCCTATATTGATCAGAGCGTTCAACATTTTTGCGGTGCCGCCGGCCTTTTCACCATGGCATGATGGCCGGGATTTTTGCTGGAGAGGCCGATGAGCGAAATCAGACAGGGCAGGTGCCTCTGTGGTGCAGTGCGTTTCCGCACGACGGGAAAATTGCGCGGTATCCTCTACTGCCATTGCTCGCAGTGCCGCCGGCAGACCGGGCATTACTATGCGGCAACCGAGATCGACGATCAGCGGATCGAGATTGAGGATGCCGGAACACTCACCTGGTACGCCGCGTCGGACATGGCCAAGCGCGGCTTCTGCCGGGTGTGCGGATCGGCCCTCTTCTGGAAGCAGAACGGCGCGAAGGAGATCTCCATCATGGCGGGCAGCTTCGACCTGCCCACCGGGCTGACCGAAGAGGCGCACATCTTCGTCGCCGACAAGGGCGACTATTACGAGATCGATGACGGCCTTCCGCAGCATGTGGCTTCCTCATCGTCGCCGCTCGTGAAAGCCGCCGGCAAGAGAGACTGATGACCGAACTGCCCCACGACCTCCTGCTCGAGAAGCGCGGAAAGCTCCCCGACGATCTGCGCTTCCTGGTGGAAAAATATCCGCGGGAGGTGTGGCAGGGCCACGCCAATCTCGGCCAGATGGCGCAGTTCTGGCTGCAGCGGCACGACATGTTCCGCGAGCTCGGCGGAATGCTGCAAAAGAGCGTGGGCGACTACCGCGAGGGGCTCCTGCCGCCGGCCGACTTCGCGCAATGGTTCGCGCCGCGGCTGCGCTTCTTCCTGCAGCAGTTGCACGGCCACCACCAGGTCGAGGACCTCCACTATTTTCCCGTCTTCGCCGAGGCCGAGCGGCGGCTCCAGCGCGGCTTCGACATCTTGGACAGCGACCACCACGTGATCCACGACGCGCTGGAGCGCAATGCCGCCACCGCGCGCGAATTCCTGGTCGCCCTGCAGCAGGACGCCGACAGGAAGCGTTTCGCCGCCGACGCCTATGCGGATGAGAATGAAAGGCTGATCCACATGCTCACCGGTCATCTTTATGATGAGGAGGACCTGATCATCCCGCTCATCCTTGACCGGGGCGAGGAGAAGCTGGGCGTTGGCGGCTGAGCCCATTCTTGCCAGCCTCCGGGGGGCGAGCTAGATGAGCCTCATGACCAACGCCGCTCCCGATACTCTCCGCATCGCCGTCGCGCAGTTGAACCCTACCGTTGGCGATGTTCCCGGCAACCTTGCCAAGGCCCGCGAGGCGCGTGCCGACGCCGCCCGTCAGGGGGCGGATCTTCTGCTCCTGACCGAGCTCTTCATCGCCGGCTACCCGCCCGAGGACCTGGTCCTCAAGCCCGCCTTCCTGGCCGCCTGCGAGCGGGCGGTGCGGGATCTGGCGGAGGATACGGCCGACGGCGGGCCCGGCGTCATCATCGGCACGCCGCTGAAGCGCGAGAGCGGCGTCCACAATTCGGTGATGGTGCTGGACGGCGGCAAGGTCGTCGCCGAGCGTCACAAGGTCGACCTGCCGAATTACGGGGAGTTCGACGAGAAGCGCGTCTTCCAGGCGGGGCCCAGCATGCCCGGCCCGGTGAATTTCCGCGGCGTCAGGCTCGGCATTCCCGTCTGCGAGGACATTTGGGGCGAACTCGACGTCTGCGAGACGCTTGCCGAATCCGGCGCCGAGATACTGCTGGTCCCCAACGGCTCGCCCTACTATCGCGGCAAGGTCGAGGTGCGCCAGCAGATCGTGCTCGTGCAGGTGATCGAAACCGGCCTGCCGATCATTTATGCCAATATGCTGGGCGGGCAGGACGAGCTCGTCTTCGACGGCGCCTCCTTCGCCATCCAGTCGGACAAGTCGCTCGCCTTCCAGATGAGCCAGTTCGAGGAGGCGGTCGCCGTCACAACCTGGCGCAAGGACGAGGGCGTTGCAGGCGCGGAAGCCGGAGGCTGGGTCTGCACCGGCGGCCCGATGGCGATCATCCCGGAAAAGGAGGAGGCCGACTACCGCGCCTGCATGCTGGGCCTGCGCGATTACGTGAACAAGAACGGTTTCAGGAATGTCGTGCTGGGCATGTCGGGCGGCGTCGATTCGGCGCTCTGCGCCGCGCTTGCCGTCGACGCGCTCGGCGAGGAGCGGGTGAGGGCGGTGATGATGCCCTATCGCTACACCTCCAAGGAATCGCTGCGCGACGCGGAGGCCTGCGCCCGAGCGCTCGGCTGCCGCTACGATATCGTGCCGATCCATGAGCCCGTGGAAGGTTTCAGGAACGCGCTCGGCCAGCTCTTCGAAGGCACGGAGGAGGGCATCACCGAGGAGAACCTGCAGAGCCGCGCGCGCGGCACCCTCCTGATGGCCATCTCCAACAAGTTCGGCTCCATGGTGGTCACCACCGGCAACAAGTCGGAAATGTCGGTCGGCTATGCGACGCTTTATGGCGACATGAATGGCGGCTTCAATCCCATAAAGGACCTCTACAAGATGCAGGTCTACGCGCTCTGCCGTTGGCGCAACGAGCACGTGCCGCCGACGGCGCTCGGGCCTTCGGGCGAGGTGATCCCTTCGAGCATCATCGACAAGGCCCCCTCGGCGGAGCTGCGCGAGAACCAGACCGACCAGGATTCGCTGCCGCCCTATCCGGTGCTCGATGACATCCTCGAATGCCTCGTGGAGAACGAGATGGGCGTGGACGAGATCGTCGCGCGCGGACACGACCGGGCGCTGGTCCACCGGGTGGAGCATCTTCTCTACGTGGCCGAATACAAGCGCCGGCAGGCCGCCCCTGGCGTGAAGATCACCAGGAAGAACTTTGGGCGCGACCGGCGCTATCCCATCACCAACAAGTTCCGCGACCGGTAGGACGGAACCCCTCTCTTGCGATTTCCAAACACTTGCTCGGGGACAAGCCCGCTTGCAGGTGCCGGAAACGCTTTCCGGCCGGGTCCCCGCTGCTTCGCAGCATCGCGGCGTTGCTGGCCTTTCATCGTGCCACTGGCACGATGAATTCGCCTTCGGCGAACCGGCCGCTCACCCCCCGCAGGGGGAGAGATGGGCGCCCTGCACCAGCGCTTCGGTCGCTCACCAGCCTCGATGATTAGCAGCAAAGCCGATGCCGGCGATATCTCTCCCCTTGCGGGAGAGAAAGCGTTTTCCTGCACTTGCGAGTGGGCTTGTCCCCGAGCAAGTGCTTGGAAAAACGCAAGTGAGGGGTTCTTTCGAACCGATCCCCCTCCGCCCGCCCCGAAGGTGGGGATGAAATTGGCCTCGCGGCTCCAGTGCGCAAAAATAATCTGCAGCAAAAACAAGCTCCTGCACGATTTCTGCTTTTTTTCGCCTGAGATTTTATCCCCACCCCCGGCAGCCCTCTTACAATCCGTCCCATCGCTCTTGCGGGAACCGGATGCGCACCGGGTGTTCGGGAGAGCGGCGGCAACCTCCCCCTCCAGGGATCGGTACCTGGAGG
>NZ_JAPSLH010000057.1 GCF_031180965.1 Chelativorans sp. | reverse complement strand
GCGGCGCAGCGCGCCCGCGAGCGCGGCCTCGTCCACGCCAGGAGCCACGTGGAGCGCCTGCTCGCCGACGTGCCGCCCCATTGCGGGCTCGTCACCGTGATCGATGGTCACCCGGCGACGCTCGCCTGGATGGGCTCCGTCATGGGCCACCGCACCCGCTCGCTCGGCGTGGAGCATTTCGGCCAGACCGGCACGATTAAGGACCTCTACCGCCATTTCGGCATCGACGCCCAGGGCATCATCTCCGCCGCCGAGACGATCGCCCCCGGCCGCCCGATCCGCCATCTGCGGGCGGTGTGAAGGTTCCAGAGGCGGTTGCCACATATTTCCACGGTCTGAGAAGCTTTCTCTTTTCAGACCGTTTGTCTCGGCGCATTTTATAGATTATCCGGGATGCATGGCGCGGCCCAACCCGAAAAAGCCCGACAACACCGTCGCAGGACGCATCAGCCGCGCACTTGCGGAGCGCATCGTTGCGGGTGAACTGGAGCCCGGAAGCCGGCTTCGGCAGGATCATATTGCCGAGGAATTCGGCGCAAGCCATGTTCCTGTCCGCGAAGCCTTCCGCCGTCTCGAAGCTCAGGGGCTCGTAGTCAGCGAGCCCCGGCGCGGAGTGCGGGTGGCGCTGTTCGATGTCGGCGAGGTCCGGGAAGTCGCAGAAATGCGCGCGGCCCTGGAGGTCCTCGCCCTGCGCCATGCCGCTCCCCATTTGACCCGCGCCATCTTCGAGCAGGCCGAGGAAGCCATCCGCGCGGGCGACAGATCCGTCGACGTGCGGTCCTGGGAGGAGGCGAACCGGACCTTTCACCGTCTGATCCTGACCCCCTGCGGCATGCCCCGCTTGCTGGCGGCCATCGACGACCTCCACGCGGCAAGCGCCCGCTTTCTCTTCGCGGCGTGGCGCTCGGAATGGGAGGCCCGGACGGATCACGACCACCGCGCCATCCTGGCGGCCCTGAAGCAGGGACAGGTCGAGACGGCAGCGGCCATTCTAGAGCGTCATGTGCGCTGGATCGGGCAACGCCCGGTGGCGACGACCTCCGGCCGGACCCGTGACGCTTTTGCAATCATCGGGTAAATCCCAAAATTATCTATGAAAACTTCATCCCGGGCAGAAGGAATTCTTTTCTGTTGCAATGTTATAGATTTTCTGGATTCATTCCGATGAGCGATTCAAGAATTATCTATAATCAGGAGCAGAACCATGAACCAAGTGCTTACCAGAGCCCGAAACAAGATCGGCGCACTGGCCGAATCCAAAGCCAAGCTGGCGCTAACCCTCACACTCGGCGTCGCGCTCATGACATTAAGCGCCAAGGTGCAGATTCCGTTCTGGCCAGTGCCGATGACCCTCCACACGCTGGCCGTCATGGCCATTGCGGTGGCCCTCGGCCCCTATGCGGCCGTCTCCATCTTCATCGCCTATCTGGCTGCGGGAGCGGTCGGTCTGCCCGTCTTTTCGGGCACGCCCGCCCGCGGCATCGGCCTTGCTTACATGGTCGGCCCGACGGGAGGCTATCTCCTGGGATACCTGATCGCCTCGGGCCTTGTCGGAAAGCTGGCCGCCGGGCGGGGAACCTTAAGGCGCCTCGGCGCCATGCTGGCGGGTCTCGCGGTGGTCTACGGCTTCGGCCTGCTGTGGCTTTCCCTGTTCGTTCCGGTCGGTCAGCTCTTGGCGCTCGGCGTCGCGCCTTTCCTGCTCGGTGACCTGGTGAAAATCGGCGTCGTCGCCGTGGCCGCGGCTCTGCTTAGCGCCTCCGGTCTGCTCGAACGAATCAAGTCCCATGTCGGTTTCTGATGGCCTGATCCGGCACGATTAGGCCGTCGAGGAAATCGAAGCGCTCTACGCGCTTCCGCTCCTCGAACTCGTCGGCCGCGCCAACGCGGTGCACCGCCGCCACCATGATCCGAACAAGGTCCAGAAGGCGAGCCTCCTGAGCATCAAGACCGGGAGTTGCCCGGAGGATTGCGCCTATTGTCCCCAATCGGCCCATCACCGCGAGGTCGATCTGACAAAGGAACGGTTGATGGACCCTGAAAGCGTCCTTGCCCTGGCCGCAAAGGCCAAGGCTGCGGGAGCCGAGCGTTTCTGCATGGGCGCCGCCTGGCGGCAGGTCCGGGACGGGAAGGAGTTTGATGCCGTCATTGCGATGGTCGAAGGCGTGCGCAGGCTCGGCATGGAGGCGTGCGTCACCCTCGGCATGCTCCAGCCGCACCAGGCGCGGCGGCTCGCCGAGGCGGGACTCACCGCCTATAACCACAATCTCGATACGAGCCCGGAATTTTACTCAAATATCATCACCACGCGCAGCTACGACGACCGCCTGCGAACCCTGGCTGCGGTGCGCGAGGCGGGAATCGAACTCTGCTGTGGCGGCATCATCGGCATGGGCGAGAGCGTCCGCGACCGGGCCTCGATGCTGCGCGTACTGGCCGGTTTCTTGCCTCATCCAGAGAGCGTACCCATCAATGCCCTTGTGCCCGTCGCAGGCACGCCGCTAGAGAAACGCAAGCGGATCGAATCCTTCGAATTGGTTCGTATGGTCGCCACGGCCCGCCTCGTCATGCCCACCTCGGTCATACGCCTTTCTGCGGGGCGCTCGCACCTCGGCTGGGAGGCACAGATTCTGTGTATGATTGCGGGGGCAAACTCGATCTTCTACGGCGACAAGCTGCTGACGACGCCCAACAGCGGAATCGGCGAGGACGAGGAATTGCTGGCGTTCATCGGGAGTGCCTTCGCTCAAGCGCAAGGAGAGGAGCCGCTTCGGCAAACCGAAAGCCTGTAAACCAACCTGTCATGCGCCTTCACCAGCCGCGGCATGACGGCGCAACCGATGCCAGGGGCCATGGGCGCAGGATTTGCCGCCGAGGGGCTTCGCGTGGTAACCGCGAGCCCTTCGGCACGAAAGTTTCAGCAGCGCCATGGCCCGTAAAAGCCTCCTTCGGGGCGACACCCTTCCCCTGATCCGCC
>NZ_JAPSLH010000043.1 GCF_031180965.1 Chelativorans sp. | reverse complement strand
CCCCAGAGCAGGCAGCGGCTTGACCTTTTCGTCACCGAAGGCCGGTGTCAGAAATTCGACCATTGCTTCTGAGTGGCTCTGCCGCCATCTCCAAATCTGGCGATCGTTTGCTTCGGGAACAGGATCGAACTTGAGCAACTTGAGGATCTCTGCAGGGCTCTCTTCGACCTTGTCTTCCAGAACGACCGAGAGCCGTTCGAAGCTCGCGAAATCGATGTCTCCAGTTTGCGCTAACTCTTCGTGGTCCATGCGCACCCCGAGGTCACCCTGATAAAGGCTGTAGGCTGATGTCCCCACGAGCGTGCCTCCAAGCCGGAACACCCCTGCCCGAGAAAAGGCGAGAAGTAACGATCCGGTTTCGCGATCGGTCGTGATGAAGCCCTCGGCCCGGAGCGTCTTCGCAAGCCTGGTCATCCGCTTCCGGCGCATGTCCGTCTCGGCCTTCAAAGCTTCGGCGCGTTCAAGGCGTGTGCGTAGCTCCGGTTTGTCTTCGCCGAGGTACCTGCTCACCATCTCGGTCCCGATCCGGAAGCGCTCGTAAAGATAGGTTCGTCCGTTGCGCCGTCGCTCCTCGATGGTGCCAATCAGGCTAGAGGCCCTTTCGTCGAGGTGAAGACGCAGCAGGTCCTGGTACGCCACGATGGCCGGTCGACTGTGAGCAACGATTTCCATACTTCTCCGTTCTTTGTGTGCATCAAATTATATATTGCTGCACACACCGAATCAATGTGCATCAAGAAAATTACTGATACACACATCCCGTTCCTCGGACGGCATGCTGTTACGCCCGTGTCGATAGTGTGCATCTCGCCGCCTCTGTGAGTGCCCAGCGATCCCCGAGCATCGCTAGACCGCGGCCCGGAGCAAATGTCGCTCCCGGTCATTGCGAGCCCCCGAACCACTGACGCAGACACTCCCGAACGAGCCGTCCGGCAGTGTTCCTTTCTACGCCTTCTCAACACCTTCCGCACCGAGCCGCTTCAGGATGGCGCCAAGCTCGCCGTGCAGCGTTACCTCCATCTCGCCGCGCTTTGTGCCGGGAATGAGCGTCACGCGCTCGATACCCCTTCCTGCCTGATCGGGTGTTGGAGGCCATGAACGCCTGAACCTGTTCTGCTAGTCGAGAATGGTTTTTTCGCGAGCAATTCGGGCAACGCTTACTGCATCGCGTGCGCGGTCGCCGCCAAAGACCGCAGGAGGGCGCGTTCATGGGCTGCTCGGGTTGGGGAAACCGTTGGTGGCCAACCACCGGCGGCAGGAATCCCTAAAAGGCCAAGCCGAGGAGTAGAATAATTCAGAGACTTGGCACGACGAAATCGAACCTGCCAGTGCTCCGTTGATTGTCAAGCGCCATGACCAGCCGCGGGTCGAAAAGCCTGTCACCATCGTTGCGAGGATGGTCGGGGAAGTAGAGCTGCGTGGTCAACACGTCACCGCCTTTCCGTTGCACCCGGAAATGATAGTGGGCGGTGCGGAAAGAATAATGCTGCGTCAGGATCGTGTCGAAGCCCCAGCGGCCCGCCTCGTCGGTAAACTGATATGCGCGCCAGCGATAGCCGGCATTGTCATATTCTCCGCGCTCGTCCGCATGCCATATCTCCACCATCGCCTCCGGCACCGGTCGGCAGCGCGTATCGAAAACGAAGCCACGTAGGGAAAATCGTTGTTGCGATCCGGCATCGGCTGTCAGATCGCTTCTTTGCGGTGCGTTGGGCCGGAAGAAGGGGCCCTCCGTCTGCTGCGGTGTGGGTTCCGTCCCGGATTCGCACGATGGCGTGAGAGGAAGCTCCGAGACGTCAGCCCACACATGCGCCGATGAGCCGGTGAAAATCATCGCGGGCGGAGCAGCGAGCAAGGTTTGGAGAACAGTTCTGCGCGTCGGTTTCATGGCTCCCGTTCCTCAAGGGTAATATGTGAAGGCGATCCACCGGCCCGCGAAGATGGCGCCCACCCAAATCACCATCGACGAAAAAGCACTCAGTCTCATCGCCATCGACGGCGCGACGCATCTTGTTCTTGCCATGGCCAACCTGAAAACGAAGACGTTTACCAGACCCGCCGCCAGCAGCAATGCCTTGATCTGGAAAGCGGGGTCGGCAAGGTAGGTTCCGCCCCGGACGGAAAACAGCATCACGCCGGAAATTGCGGCGAGCACCAGCCCGAACGCGGCAACCGGCACGCATGTTTCCAGCCCTTCCCGCCAGAGATCTGCCTTCCACAGGCCAGCGGTTCTCAGGTCGGAGCTAATGATTGCTCCGACGAGCAAGCTAATTCCGACGATATGCGTCGCGTTGACCGTCGCATATGCGGCCGGACTGGTGCGAACGTAGCCGACCGGCGGCCAGCCGGCCATTGCATCAACGATCTCGATCAGCATTGGTCGATCATGTAGCTCATTGCTCCACTCCGGCTTTCCACCTCCCCATCCGGCAGTCGTAGCCACTGGACATTGAGCTGGTGTGGCGGCTCGCAGTTGCGGACCGCAACAGCCGCGATACGGCTCCCGCTCGCGATACGGTCACCGAGTGAGGCATATTGCGGTGTCGGAGGTAATTCGAGAATGACTGTCCGTCCGGCGATGTCATCCGGAACCGTCAGCGCTTGCGGATCGAGAAAATTCGCTGCGGGACCAAGATCGGGCGGCGGCACCGGCACGGCTAAATCGCTCGAAAGCTGAACGGTGAGTTCGGAGTGCGGGTGGCCGAAATAAGCGTCGACCACTACGCCTTCAATCCAGATAGGCGCAGCAAGAGTGTAGCGCCCATCGAAGCCGTGATGGGCATGCGCCCCGCTGGCAACGATGAGACCCAGAGCCAATGCTTTTAGGCCTGTGTTTCTCAAAAACTCGTGGGCGACCGAGCGGGCTAGAAATCTCTTTGGATGCCTCATCATTTCCTCTGGTCAGTTGCCGATCGCAAGGAACTGGTTGCGTTCAGTCCGGCAGCCTTGCTTCCGTCACCGGCAAGCCGCGTGACGGAAGCAACTCGGCACGGCGGTGCCGATCAGGCAATGCCCCCGTTAGCGTATACGACCTGGCCGTTTACCCAGTGAGCGTTTCCGCTGCACAGGAGAGAAATAACGTTGGCGATGTCCTCGGGTTGGCCGAGCCGTCCATGCGGCGTGCGCTGCACGAAGGCAGCAATCTGCTCTTCCGTCTTGCCGTCGGTGAAGAGCGTCGTGTTGACAACGCCGGGGGCGATGGCATTGACGGAGATGTTCCGCCCAGCCAGTTCCTTCGCCAATACGGTGGCATAAAGTTCCTGCGCCATTTTCGACGCAGCGTAAGGCCCGTATGTCTCGGTTCGGAACCGGGTGATGGTGGAAGAGAGGGCGAAGATCCGTCCGCCGTCGCGAACGCGCCGAGCGGCTTCGCGCAACGTGTGGAAGCTCCCGAGGATATTCACGTCGATCATGTGTCGAACATCTTCGTCCGACATTTCCGCGAAGGGCGCCAGGTTCATGACGCCGGCATTGGCAACCACGACGTCGATGCCGCCGAAGGCTTCTTCACCGGCATCGAACAGCGCTCGCACCGCCGCCGGATCCCGCACATCGGCCTGCCGCCAGATTGCCTGACTCCCGCTGGCCTCGATCTCTTGAGCGACCTCTGCCGCCAGATCCCTGTTCACCACGCAATTGACGATAACCCGATAGCCGTCGCGGCCTAGCTGTCGTGCCGTTGCCGCGCCTATTCCCCTGGACGAGCCGGTCACCAGCGCAACTCTGCCCGCGTTTTGCGGCGCCGCTCCGTCCGCCGTGGTCGCGGACTGGGCTTGGGCCATCCCTGCCATGGCGGCCGATGTGGCAAGCACACCGGCTCCGGCCAGCACCTTGCGGCGCGACACTGCGCTGGTACCCGATGCATTCTGGTCATGTGTCATTTTCGTCTCCTTTTCGGGGATTTGAGTCGGCACTGCACCGACAGGATTTCGGGCCATAGCCCCTTAGAGCTCAGTTTTGCGCCACGCTTCGTCGCGGCACCCGTGCGTTTTGCTCAGTGAGCGCCGAGCATTTCGACCGCCCTGTCGAAGTTTCCGTTTCGCTCCGCCCAGCGCAGGAAACTTACGCGTTCCACCAAGATTTCCTTGGGCGTCGGCTTGTGAAGGAAAAGTCCCATCGCCTCCTCGATAAAGGCGTCTAGAGGCATGTAGCCTTCGCGCGACGACTGTCCCGGCGTGAGCTCGGTCTGCACCGCGGGCGGTGCGAGCTCGATGACTTCGACCCTGCCCTTGAGCTGTTCGCGCATCGACACCGTATAGGAATGGATCGCCGCCTTGGTCGCGTTATAGGTCGGCGTACTGCTCATAGGCACAAAGGCAAGGCCAGAGCTCACATTCACGACCGCCGCGTCATTCTGGCTGACGAGATGATCGATCAGCGCGTTTGTTAGCCGGATCGGCGCCAGGAGATTGGTCGCGATGGTCTGTTCCGCGTCATGAAGGTCGCGCATTTGGGCCAAGTTCTCGCGCCGCATGATGCCCGCATTGTTGATCAGCACGTTGAGCGCAGGATGCCTCTCGCGCACACGCTCGGCCAATTCCGCGATCGCATCCGGATCTTCGACATCGAGTACAATCGCATGCATATCGTTCCGGCCCGCAATGGTCTCCTGAAGCGTCTCCACGTGCCGGCCAGCGACGATCACGGTGTTTCCGAGCGCGTTGAAGGACTTTGCCAACTCACGGCCGATTCCTGAGCCGCCGCCGGTAATGAGAATCGTGTTTCCTGTCGTCTTCATTTGACTTTCTCCCGACTGTCCGCGGACGGTCGCGCTTGCACATCTCTTCGTTTGGCTGCTGGCGGCTTGCGTCTGCTTCACGAGAGGGTTTACCGGGGGGCGGGCGCAGAGGCTTGCCATCGCTTGCGAAAAATTTGCCTGATCCTGCAGGGCGGGTGAAATTGCGTCGCCTGTGTGCTAGGACCAAACCGAAATGCAGGAGCAAGCCATATGAACCAGCTCAAGAAGGCCGTGCGGACCTTTGCAAGCCGCTATGCGAACAGCGACGGACTGGCACTCACGCCCGTGCCGGGGTTGCGGATGATGTGCGTCGAGACGCCGGCAGGTGACCTGCACTCGGTCTACCGGCCGCTCATATGCTTCGTGCTTCAGGGCGCCAAGCGCATGATCGTAGGGAGCGAGGAGCGCGTTTTCAGGGAAGGTCAGTCCGTCATCGTGAGCGCCGACATGCCTGTGGTCGGGCGGATCGTCGAGGCCACTCCGTACGAGCCCTATCTTGCGGTCGCCGTCGAGCTGGAAATGTCGCTCCTGCGCGAGATCTCGATACAGACGGGCAACGCCGGTGCACGGCGCTCCTCTCTGATATCGACGTTGTTCACGGAGGACACCAATGCGGCGATGCTGGATTGCGCGTTGCGCCTGTTGCGCCTTCTGGACCGCCCGGACGCGGCGGAGCTTCTGCGTCCCGGCATCATGCGGGAGCTGCACTACTGGCTCCTGTCCGGTCAACACGGGCCTGCGCTGCGCACCCTTGCCGATCCCGACAGCTATGCCGGCCGGCTAGCCTCGGCCATTGCCATTCTGAGGGCCGAGTATCGGTCGCGCATTCCCGTCGAGCGTCTGGCTGCGGCAGCGGCGATGAGCCTCACCGCATTTCACAAGCACTTCAAGATAATGACCTCGCTGACGCCGGGGCAGTATCAGAAGCGGCTGCGACTCATTGAAGCCCGGCGCCTCATGCTCGATGAAGGCTTCTCGGCAAGCAACGCGGCGTTCGAGGTAGGGTATGAGAGCGTTTCGCAATTCACCCGCGAATATGGCCGGCTGTTCAGGGCGCCACCGAAGCGGGACGCTCTGCGCGTTCGCGCCGGCGCACGGGTTCTCAGACCGTCTCAGGGTGAGGTGTTAGCCGGAGAGCTTCACTAGAGCGCAGCCAGCTCACATTCACTCGCGCTTTCGCTCCATCTCTTTCTTTCAGCCGCATTTGTGCGGCCGCTAGCGATAGCCAACACCATGTTCGGGCCAAAGCCGACCGGCGTGTTTGCGGTGGCTATAACGGCGACGCCTCCCGTTGCAGCACCCGCGCCATCTCGGCCAGTCCGGAGACAAGGGTACCCCGAAGACCGAACATGCGCGCTCGAAGCTGGCGGCGGGTTTGGCCGTCCATCTGCCGGGCATCGATCCGTCGCCCGCGCGCGGGTTCGCGCAGGCGATTGATCATGGCCTGCGAGAAGTCGATCGGAGTGACGACCGCGCTTTTCTCCTCGGCTACGAGCGCCAGTGCGCCTGGCCCGGTGCAACGCCAGGAGGGTGACGCCTGGCGTGATCTCGGCGAACGCGACCGCATCGGCGCAGAAGAGCGCGGTGAACGGCTCGGCGCCGGCGACGTAGCCGCCAACACTCTCTTCCCAGTAGTCGCGGCTCTGAAGTGCGGGAGTCCTCGTCCACCTCAATCTACCCGGCATGGAATTCCCCGGATGATTCACGCGCCAGCCCCCACTCTCCAGCTTGTCGGGGCCTCTCCAGGAGGTTGCATCCGTGGCGTAGTAAGCTGATGTATCATATCGTGCGCCGCGGGCGAGGTGGGCGACGGCACGGCGGACAACATTGGAGAAGGCTCACGTGGCTTTGGCGGTTGGCGCGAGGGGGCGGGTCTGCCGCCGCCCACCGGCATATTGGCGCGGCGAGCAGCCCATCACCCGCTTGAACGCCGTGCCGAATGCGCTTTCGGATTCATAGCCAACCGACAAGGCGATGCGGGACACGGGATCGCCCGAATTCTCCAGCCGGTCCGCGGCGAGCAGCATCCGCCAGCGAGTCAGATACTCCATCGGTGTTTCGCCGACCGTCTCCTTGAAACGGGCCGCGAAGCTGGACCGCGACATGAAGGCGCGCTCGGCCAGGCCCCGCAGCGTCCAGCGATGCGCAGGATCCTCGTGCATCGCGCCTATGGCGGCGCTCATCTGCCTGTCCGCCAGCGCATAGAACCAGCCCACACCCGCCGCCGGCCCCTCCGCCAGGTGAACCCGTAGCGCCTGGATCAGCATCATATGCGCGAGATGCTGCGCGATGAGTGAGCCGCCCGGCTCCCCTTCGTGCAGCTCGCGCATCATCTGCTCCACCGACCAGCGCAGCGCCGCCTGGTCCGGCTTCTTCTGGATGTGCACAATCGGGGGCAGCGTCCGCAGCAGGCTCGCGGCAGGCACGCCAGAGATGGCGAAACGGCTTCCGGCGAGGAAGAAATCCCCGCCCTCATTATAGGCCACGACGCCGCCCGGCCTGGCTGGCGGGAACACCGTGTCCGCCTCGGCGGGCGCCAGCGCAAGATTGCTGGCCAGCAGGAACGGGCGCCCGCTGGGGAGCACGAAGCAATCGCCGGCCCTGAGGCGCACGGCCTGCGGCACGTCATCCACCGCGAGCCAGCATTCGCCGGTGATCACCGCATAGCATTTGATGCGCCCATGCTGGTCGGAGAAGCGGATCGACCAATCGCCGCCGGCATCGAGACCGGCCGACACATAGCTGCGCGGCTTCAGTAGCGACAGGACGTCGGAGAGTGGGTCCATGACATTCCTGGACGATTGAGAGAGATTTTCGGACTGTACGGCATAGATCGTCCCGTTTCCATGGCCTATCTCGTCATTGGTCGCGGCAGGCGCGGCCGGTCCCCGAAATCAGCGAGAGAAGCGAAAATGATCGTCATCACCGCCCCTACCGGCCAGATCGGACGCCAGTTGCTCGATACTATAGTCCGGAGCGGCGTGCCGGTCCGCGTGATCGCGCGCGACCCCTCGCGCCTTCCTGGGTGGATGGCCGGCCGCGTCGAGGTCGTGCAGGGGTCGCATGGCGACGGACCAGTCATGGCCCGCGCGCTGGAAGGCGCCGACGCCTTGTTCTGGCTTGTGCCGCCCGATCCGGCCGCGACGAGCCTCGAAGCGGCCTATGTCGACTTTACACGCCCCGCCTGCGAGGCGATTAGGAATTGCGGCGTGCGCCGCGTGGTCGGCGTCTCGGCGCTGGGCCGGGGCACGCCGCAGGCCCGCATGGCCGGGCTCGTCACCGCGTCGCTGGCTATGGACGACCTGATCGCCGCCACGGGCGCCGGCTACCGCTCGCTCGCCATGCCTTCGTTCATGGACAATCTTCTCCGCCAGGCCGCGTCCATAAGCGAGCAAGGAGTCTTCTCTCTGCCGCTCGATGGCGACCGCAAGTTCCCGACCTGCGCCACGCGCGACATCGCCGCCGTTGCGGCGGACCTGTTGCTCGATCCCTCCTGGGGTGGGCGCGCCGACGTGCCGGTACTCGGCCCCGAGGACCTGTCATGCAATGACATGGCGACGATTATGTCGGACGTTCTGGAAAGGCTGATCCGGTTCGAGCCGATGTCGCTCGAAAGCTTCAAGGCCGCGCTGGCGGCGCAAGGAATGTCGGCCGCTTTCATCGAGGGCTATGCCGACATGTATGTCGCCAAAAATGACGGCCTAGACAATGCCGAGTTGCGGACCAGCGCGAACAGCACGCCCACCAGCTTTCGGTCATGGTGTGACGAGGTGTTGAAGCCTGCCATCGTCCAACCGGCGGTGCGTTGAAGGCCGAGGGGCGATCCCGGTTCGAGCCGGTCATGGCAGTGCGCGAGAAAGCGATCGGCGACTCTATCCGAACTGAATCACGATAGGCGTCAATTGGCTGGCCGGCTTCGATTTCGACATCGAGGCAATCGCCCGCATCCCTCAGCCTGGCTGGTCGGCCAAGGGATGCGGGCGCTGCCGCGGGCGGCCTATTCCGCGGGCTCGACGACGGCGATGCCGTCGAGCTCCGCAACCGCATCTTCCGGCAGAACGAGCGACGCGGCTGCGGCATTCTCGCGCAGATGAGCGACCGACGAGGTGCCGGGGATCAACAGGATGTTCGGCGACCGCTGCAGCAGCCAGGCGAGCGCGACCTGCATCGCGGTCGCCTCCAACCGTTCGGCGACCCGGGACAGCGTTGCCGACTGCAGTGGGCTGAAGCCGCCCAGCGGGAAGAAAGGCACATAGGCAATGCCCTCTTCGGCCAGAATATCAACCATCGCATCATCGCCGCGATGGGCGAGGTTGTATTGGTTCTGCACGCAGACGACCTCCACGATTTGGCGGGCTTCCTTGACCTGCGCGGCTGTCACGTTGCTAAGGCCGATATGGCGGACGACGCCTTCCCGCTGCAGCTCGGCGAGCACCGCCAGCTGGGGCTCGACGGGACCTTCCGCAGGCCCGTGGCCCTCGTCGCCCCAGAATCGCATGTTGACGGCATCGAGTGCGTCGAGGCCGAGGTTGCGCAGATTGTCATGCACTGCCCGGCGCAGCTCGTCGGGAGTCGCGGCGGGGAGCCACGAGCCGTCCTCGCCCCGCCTCGCGCCGACCTTCGTGACGATGACGAGTTCGTCCGGATAGGGCGACAGCGCCTCGCGGATCAGCTGGTTTACGATGTGCGGGCCGTAGAAGTCGCTCGTGTCGATATGGTTGACGCCGAGCGCCGCGGCTTCGCGCAGTACCGCAAAAGCCGCGTCCGGGTCCTTGGGCGGCCCGAACACGCCGGGTCCGGCAAGCTGCATGGCGCCGTAACCGAGCCGCTTCACGGTGCGGCTGCCCAGCTTGAAAGTTCCTGCCTGGTCGATGGTCTGCATATCGGCCTCCTTTTTCTGGCCACCCATTTAGATGTTGCCCACTGCGCCGATAATCCGCCATTATCTGCACGGGCTGTGCGGATAGGCAAACAATGCAGGTGGACCTCGGCGACCTGAACGCCTTCCTTGCCGTGGCGCGAGCCGCCGGCTTCCGCGGTGCTGCGCGCACCAGCGGCACGAGCGCCTCGAGTCTCAGCGAAGCGGTGCGGCGGCTGGAAGCGCGACTGGGCGTTCGCCTGCTCCATCGCACCACACGCAGCGTCGCTCCGACCGAAGCGGGCGCCCGACTGATCGAGCGGCTGGCGCCGGCGCTGGGCGAAGTGGAGGCGGCGATCGAGGTGGTGAACGCCTTCCGCGATCGCCCGGCGGGCACGCTCCGACTTAACGTCCCTGTCGTCGCAGTCCGGCTCGTGCTGCCGGCGATCCTGCCCGGCTTCATGGCCATCTATCCCGACATCAAGGTGGACGTCCTTGTCGAAGAGGGTTTCGTCGATGTGCTCGCCTCGGGCTGCGATGCGGGCATCCGCTACGAGGAGAAGCTGGAGCAGGACATGATCGCCGTGCCGATCGGGCCACGGGTCCAGCGGTTCGCCACCGCCGCGGCGCCGGCCTATCTCGATCGATACGGTCGTCCTGAGCATCCGCGCGACCTGCTCGGCCACGCCTGCCTGACTGGCCGCTTCGCCAGCGGCGCGACGACGACCCCGTGGGAGTTCGAGCGGAATGGCGAGGTGGTGCGCGTCGAGGTGCAGGGCCCGCTGGTGGTGACCGTCGGGGCCGGTGTCGATCTTGCGGTCGACATGGCTGTCGCGGGCGCGGGGATCATCCACCTGTTTGAAGGCTGGCTGCGCCCGCTTCTCGATAGCGGCGCGCTGGACCCCGTGCTGCAGGACTGGTGGCAGCCGTTTTCCGGACCATTCCTCTATTACTCCGGCCGCCGCCTGGTCCCTCCGCCGCTCCGCGCCTTCCTGGATTTCATCAAGACAGGCGGGGCCAGCACGTGAAGAGGCCATCGCCGCGTGGCGTGGTTGCTTGCCTAGCGCACTGACCAGCGCTGCCGCTGCTGGTCACGACTGGCGGTAGTCGCCGCCACGCTCGGCACGGGCTAAGGCATTGATGGCACCATCCCCGAGAACACCAGCTTCCGTCAATGACGCGAAGATTTGCTGAAGCCGGCAACCGAATGATCGTGGCGTCGCGGGCTCCGGGTCAGGGTTCGGCCCGCGCGTCGTAGCGTCGCTGAGCTTCCTCGATGTCGTCCAGATGGTTGATTGCCCAGTCGTAGACTGTGCCGAACGGAACCTGGAGCGTGCGCCCCAAGTCGGTAATTGCATATTCTACGGCGACCGGCGAGGTGGCCAGCACCTTGCGCGATATCAGGCCATTGCGTTCGAGCCGCCGCAGCGACTGCGTCAGCGCCTTGTGCGTGATCCCTTCCAACCGGCGCATGAACGCGTTGAAGCGCGTTGGGCGTTCGGCGAGGATGGTCAGGATCATGACCGACCATTTGTTGGCCACTTGGTCAAAGAACGAACGGGCCGCGCAATCCGCGAAATAGACGATGTCGACATCCGCAGGCCGGGTCCTCGGCATGGCAATATCCTCGCTCATATCTAGGCACCGCAAGGTGCGTAATTGACCCTAGATATCAACGGTATATCTGAACGCCTTCAGGCGATCAATTCCGCCCGGCGTCGCCCTGGCTCGTCGGGGGTGAAACGCAAAGGAGGCGCTCATGGCAAAGAGAAGTTTCGAGCTAACACGGCGTGGCTTGCTGGGATTAATGGGGGCATCGACGGCAACCGCCGCGCTCGGCCCGGTGGCCAGCGCCGCCTTCCCGACGCCGCCCGGCGGTCGCGCCGCACAGCTGTTCCATACCGACGTCGGGAGCGGTCCCGACGTCATGCTGCTCCACGGCTGGACGTGCGATTCGCACGACTGGAGCTGGCAGCTGCCGGTGCTGGAGAGCAAATACCGCGTGGTGGCTCCCGATCTGCGCGGACATGGCAGGTCCGAAATCATGCCCCCGGGCGCCTATTCCCCTGCCGACTATGTCGCGGACATCGAGGCGTTGATTGTAGCGAGCCACCGGGGACGGAAGTTCGTCCTCGTCGGGCATTCGATGGGGGCGCAGATTGCCGCGAGGCTCGCCGCGAAACGGCCCGACCTGGTCCGCGGCGTGGTATCGATCGACGGCGCGCTGGGTTTCGATGCAGCGGCGGCGCGCCTGTTCGGCAAGGTTGCCCGGGACCTCGCAGCTGGCGACCCCGCCAGGGTCGTGCCCGGCTTTTCGAGTCGGTCTACGATCGCAACACTGACCCAGGCTTCAAGCGCTGGCACGCGCGGCGCGTCCAGAGCATGCCCCAGCACGTCGTGCGCGAGACCTTTGGCCCGCTCTTCCTGGGGCCAGATCAGGTTGGCACCGGGGAGGCGAGCGCCGGATTCTGTCGGCAGCTGGCGGTCCCATTCTATCATCTGTGTAGGGACCCTGGCCAAGCCGACCGCATGCGGCCCTTGTTCTCGCATTCCAACTCCAAGGTCGAGGCCTGGACGGGCGCCGGGCACTGGATCATGCTCGACCGGAAAGACGAAGTGAATGCCGCGATGACGGCGTGGATCGACACGCTCTAGCGGCAACCGAGCGCCGGTTTCGACCTCACCGCTGGCACGTCGCGAACGGCATCCTGCTCGCGCACGATCCGCCGCCCGACCAGCCGCCGAACCGGCGCTCAACCTAATTGCCGTCCCGGCAGTCCGGTATTCTATTACGAACTGAATCAGTTCGCGCGATACAGGATCATCCCGCCGTGATGCAGCACGTCGTCGATGAACGTCCCGTCGGCGGTGAAGCCGGTATCGTCCCAGTAGAAGATCTGATTGCCGCGCACCTCGTAGCGGCCCTGATAGCGGCCGTTGGGGAGCAGGTTGTGGCGCACCCGCGGTCGGCGGTCTTCCACATGCCGACATAGGGGTGCGCCTGCCGCTCGGCGAACGGGTCCGTCTCACGGGTCATCTCTGCTTCTCCTTTCGAAATGCCGGTGACTGGCACGCCGGCGACGAACGCTAGGACGCATGGCAGAAGACGGTTCATGGCGCCGGCTTCCGTCGGCCGGCAGGCGCGGCGCGGCGTTCGGCGAACAGCTCGGAAAGTGCCTGCGACGCCGCAATCGCCCTTGGAAAGCCGGCAGTGACCGTCGTCAGGTAGACGATCTCCTTCAGCTCTTCCTCGCTTGTCCCAAGATTGAGGGCATAGCCGGCGTGTACCTTCATGAACGCAGGCTCGCCCATTGCGGCGAAGGCAGCGACAGCGGCGAGTTGCCGAGTCCGGCTGTCGAGTCCCGGGCGCGACCAGACCTCGCCCAGCGCATAGCCCTGGGTCACGTCAGCAAGGAATGGGAACTGCTGCCGCATGCGCTCGAGCACCGGCTGCGGGGCGCCGTTGTTCAGTTCCCGCAGCACGGCATCGCCGCGCCGCTGCCGCTCTTCGGCCGATTGGCTTGCGCGGTTGCGGGAAGCGCCGCGAGCAGCAGCATGGCCGCGGCAGTATGGAGGTGAAGACGGGGTCTCATCGCCGCCTCACATCGTTGCCGTCGGACGCACAACGATCTCGTTGACGTCGACGTCCTCGGGCTGCTCAATCGCGTAGCGAACCGCCCGGGCAATCGCATCGGGCCTGAGGGCGATGGCACGATAGGTGCGCATCAGCTCCGCAGCGGCCGGATCGGTGATCGTGTCGGCCAGCTCGCTTTCCACCACGCCCGGATGAATGCAGGTGACGCGGATCTTATTGTGCTCCTGCCGCAGGGCGTCCGATATCGCCCGCACCGCAAATTTCGTCGCGCAATGGACGGCGGCAGTGGGAGAGACCGTCAAGGCGCCGATCGATGCGATGTTGATGATTGGCCCGCTCCTCGCGCCGTCATTGGGGCACCACGGCGGCGATGCCGTAGAGCACGCCCTTGATGTTGACGTCGACCATCCGGTCCCACTCGTCGACTTTGAGCGCGGTCATCAACGAGAGCGGCATGACGCCAGCGTTGTTGACGATTACGTCAACGCGCCCGAAGGCTTCGCGCGCCGCCTCCGAAAAGGCGGAGACGTCGTCCCGGTCGGTGACGTCTTGGCTCCGCGTCAGCACTTCGCCGCCTTCCTCGCGGACCTCTTGGGCCAGCGCCTCCAGTCCATCGGTGCAGTGTGCGCCGAGCATGAGCTTTGCGCCGGCCTTGCCGAGTTCACGCGCGATGCGGCGCCTATCCCGCTCGATGCGCCGGGAATGAGGATCACCTTGTCCATGGTTCGTCTCCTTTGCTGAACCGCGTCACGGCGGTTGCGAAAGAGATAGACCTGCCAAAGCGATAAGCCGCTCATTCCTTTACAATATGGTAAGTTTTACTAACCAATGCAGCCCGATCTCAACGCCCTTGCCGTGTTCGCCCTGGTGGCCGAGGAACGGAGCTTCCGCGCCGCAGCCGACCGGCTCGGCGTCACTCGCTCGGCGGCCAGCCAGACAATAAGCCGGCTGGAGGAGACGCTGGGCATCGCGCTCCTCCGGCGCACCACGCGCAGCGTCAGCCTGACCGAAGAGGGGGCGCTGCTTCATGCAGAACAGCCCGGCGATTGCGGATATGCGCGCCGCGGTCGAGGCGACCGGAAGCTTCAAGGAGCGCCCGCGCGGGCAACTGCGGCTGGCGGTTTCGTCGATCGCCGAGCGCTTCCTGTCGGGGCCCTTCCTGGCGAGCTTCGCCGAGGCCAATCCCGAGGTCCAGCTCGACATCAACGTGACCGACGAGGAATCTGACATCGTCGCCGAGGGCTACGACGCCGGCGTCCGCCTGGGCGAAGTGATCGAGCAGGGCATGATCGCCGTGCCGATCGCCGGGGACGAACGCCAGCTCCCGGTCTGCTCGCCCACCTATCGGGATCGCTTCGGCCTGCCTTCGCATCCACGCGAGCTCGCCGCTCACCGCTGCATCGGCTGGCGGCCGGCACCCAGGTCTGCGCCTTACCGCAGGGAAGTCGCCGAGGCCGGCAAGGCGTTCAGCGTTGCGGTCGCCCCGAGATCAACCACCAACGACATGGCGCTTATGATCAAACTGGCCGTCGCCGGTGCCGGCATCACCTTCGGCATGGAAGAAAGCTTCGCTCCCGCGATCGCCCGCGGGGCTCATGCCGGTGCTGGAGGACTATTGCCCCTCCTTCGCCGGCTTCTAGCTCTACTACCCCAGCCGCAGGAACGTCGCTCCCAAGTTGCGCGCGCTGATCGAGCACGTGCGACGGCGGGAGGCTTAGCTTCGGTGGACGGGCATGCGCCGGTCAGTTTCCGGCCGGGGCGACCAATTGCGGCGCAGGCTGCATTCGCTGCTTCGCTGCCTTCATGTCGCGCGCCGGTGGCATGCCGAACATGCGGCCGTATTCGCGCGTGAACTGCGATACGCTCTCGTAGCCCACGGTATAGGCCGCGTTGCTGATCAGCTCGCCCTCGGACAGCATCAGGCGGCGCGCCTCGATCAGCCTGAGCTGCTTCTGGAACTGAAGCGGGGTCAGCGAGGTGATCGCCCGGAAATGCTCGTGGAAGGAGGATACGCTCATGCCCGCGGCGTCCGCCAGTTGCTCCACTCCGAGCGGCTTGGCGAAACTCTCGCGAATGAGCGCCACCGCGCGCGCGATGCGATGCGCGCGGCTGTCGGTCACGCCGAGATTGCGGATGTCTCCGCCGTGCCGGCCTGAAAGCAGCCAGAAATGCAACTCCCGGATAAACTGCGCCCGCAGGATGGGGACCGCGACCGGGCGGTCGAGGAGCCGCATCAACCGCAGAGCGGCGTCGGCAACTTCCGCTTCGGTTGGATCAACACGGACCGTCGCGCCGGTGGCAGGCGGCGCGGGCCCCATTTCGACAAGTAGGCTCTGGATCACCGAGGGATCAAGATCGATGACCACGGAAAAATAGGGAACACTGATATTTGCCCGCGTGATCTGGCTGACCGTCGGCACGTCCGCAGTGATCAGGAGCGACTCACCGGCACCAAAGTCAAATGTATTGCTGCCCACCAGCACCCTTTTGGTTCCCTGCAGCACCATGGCAACCAGGGGATTGTTGATGGCATATTGCAGTTCCGTCGGCGCGACCTGACGAATGAACGTCAGGCCAGGAATGGGCGTGACGGCAATGCCGTTCTCGTCGGCATGTGCCTCCGTGTAGCGACGCACGATATCGAGCAGCGTGTGAGCCATGCACAAAGCGTAATCCACATCGGCTGACGTCTCAATGACAAGCCGAGGAATGGGCAAGAACTCGCGACTTTTGAGCAAACTCCGACCGGCGCCTGAAGGCATAAAGGGTGGGCAAACAGCAGGAGGCCCGTCCCATGAGCAGCGAGTTCTACCTTCTCGTCAACGGCAGCAGCCGCCCCGGCTCGACTGGCGAAAGCGAGCCCGTCCTCAACCCGGCGACGGGCGAGAGCATCGGCCGGGTCGCCTATGCCTCGGCCGAAGACCTGGATGAGATCGTCGCCACCGCAGCCCGCGGCATTCGCGAATGGCGGGCAGTGACTCCATGGGAGCGCGGCCGCACCCTGAAAAGGGCCGCGGACATCCTGCGCGCCGACGTGGAGGCGGTGGCGCGCTCGCTGACGCTAGAGCAGGGCAAGCCGCTCGGCCAGGCCAGGATCGAGGTCGAGCGGTCGGCCGATTTCCTCGAATGGGGCGGTGAGCAGGCCCGGCGCATTGCGGACCGCGTGGTGCCCGGCCGTGTACCAGGCAGCCGGATCGAGGTCCAGAACCATCCCATCGGCGTGGTGGCGGCCTTCACACCGTGGAATTTCCCGATGGCGCTCGCCTCCAAGAAGTTCGCCGGTGCGCTCGGCGCGGGCTGCGCGATCATCTGCAAGCCCTCGCAGGAGACGCCCGCCTCTGTGCTGGCGATGGCAAGGGCGTTGCTGGAAGCGGGGGTAACGCCCGCCGCCATTGCGGTGATTTTCGGCCACGCCGGCCCGATCTCTGACCACCTCATTGCCGCGCCTGAAGTCGCCAAGGTCACCTTCACGGGCTCCATCCCGATCGGCAAGCGGCTCGCCGCTGCGGCGGGCGCCATGATCAAGCCGGTCACGATGGAGCTCGGCGGCCACGCCCCTGTGATCGTGTGCGGCGACGTCGATCCCGAGCAGGCGGCGGACGTGCTGGCGCGCGCGAAGTTCACCAACGCCGGCCAGATCTGCCTCTGCCCATCGCGCTTCTTCGTCGAGGAGAGCATCCGCGAGCGCTTTACTGCCCGCTTCGTCGCACAGGCCAGAGCATTGCGCGTCGGCGACGGGATGGACCCGGCGACGCAGATGGGGCCGCTCGCCAACGCGCGCCGGCTCGAGGCAATCACGCGGCTGGTCGAGGATGCAAAAGAGCGTGGCGCGTCCGTCCTCGCCGGTGGCGAGCGCGTTGGCAATCGCGGCTTCTTCTACGCACCGACCGTGCTTGCAGACGTGCCCGACGAGGCTGCGATCCTCCACGAAGAGCCGTTTGGTCCGGTCGCGCCGATCCTGCCGTTCACCGACGAGACGGAAGTGCTCGAAAAGGCGAACGGGCTCGAGTTTGGCCTCGCTTCCTACGTCTTCACCAACGACGCCCGTCGGCAGCGCCGGCTCACCGATGCGCTGGAGTATGGTGTCGTCGGCGTGAACGGCCCGCTGACCCATTATCCGGAGGCTGCGCTCGGCGGCTGGAAGGAAAGCGGCATCGACACGGAAGGAGGGATCGAGATCCTCGACCCCTATCACCGAATCAAGCACGTCAACATTTACTAGCGCGGGCGGCGCTGGCCGCCGCGCCCGCATCGCGACGCGAAGGGTATTGGCATGGACGAGAATCTGCCGCTGTCCTTCATTGCGGCGCCGGCAATCCTGACC
Organism: Chelativorans sp.; assembly: GCF_031180965.1. Lineage (GTDB taxonomy): Bacteria > Pseudomonadota > Alphaproteobacteria > Rhizobiales > Rhizobiaceae > Chelativorans. Next base: position 4,568 of record NZ_JAPSLH010000043.1, on the reverse strand, counting down.
AATGCCTGCGCGATCCTGCAGAACGGCGCGACCATGCGCTATAATCTCGCCATCGCGCAGTGGCGCGATTTTAGAGCCTCACTAGCCGGGCGCGACGATCGTTTGTCGCTGGAATATACCGATCCCGCGACGGCGGTGAGGCTCGCCGAGCGGCGGATTCGTCTGCAGCTCGTCAGCCTAAACCTCCTCAACGCCGCGGTCGCGCTGTACGCCGCGGCCACGGTCCTGGGACTCGTCGGCACGCTCCTTGCTGAGGCGCGGTATTTCCCGGCCGCTTCGGTAGTAAGCCAGGCGATGATGGCCGCGGGCGGCACCGGCCTGCTGTTCCTGCTCGCCGCGACCGGGTCGATCTTCTTCGAAAGTGCCTGCGGGAGGGCGATGCTCGGCCTACACCTGCAGCCTGCCGGTGCCCTCTCCAAAGTAGCTCGAGACATGGAGCTCAGCCATGACACCTGAATCCATCTACCCGCTAACCCCTATCGACTCGCCGCTGTTCGGTGCGAGCTTTGTCGATGCGCAGATGCGCGAGGTCTTCGATGCCAGGTCCTTCGTGCAGCGCTGTGTTGAAGTCGAAATCGCACTGGCCCGGGCCGAAGCGCGCATTGGCGTCATCCCAGACACGGCCGCCGACGGCATTGCTGCGGCTGCCCAGGCCTTTCGCTTCGATTGGGAGCGGCTGCGCCGTGAAACCGAAATCGTCGGCTATCCTATCCTTCCGATCGTGGAGCAGCTCGCCGACGCCGCCGGCGAGGCGGGGCGCTACCTGCACTGGGGGGCGACCACGCAGGACATCATGGATACTGCGACCGTCCTGCAGATGCGCGCGGCGATCGGGATCGTCGAAGTCCGGCTCGCCGAGATAATCGAGGCGCTCCGCCGCCTGGCGAAGCTTCATCGCGATACGCCGATGGCGGGGCGCACACACCTCCAGCACGCGCTGCCGATCACCTTCGGCTACAAGGCAGCAGTCTGGCTTTCGGCGATGGAGCGCCATCGGGAGCGAATCGCACAGATCAGGCCGCGCGTCCTTGTGGTCGAGTTCTCCGGCGCTTCCGGGACCCTGGCATCGCTCGGCGACCGGGGATTGGACGTACAGGCGGAGCTCGCCGACGAACTCGGCCTTGGCGTGCCGTCGATCACCTGGCATTCGTGCAGGGACGGCTTCGCCGAAGCGGTCCAGATCCTAGGCCTCGTGACGGGAAGTCTCGCCAAGATCGCGACCGACATCTCGATCATGATGATGACCGAAATCGGCGAAGTCGCGGAGCCTTTCGTCCGGCACCGCGGCGCCTCCAGCACCATGCCGCAGAAGCGCAATCCCGTTTCCTGCGAGCTGATCATCGCCGCGGCAAAGATGGTGCGCCAGCATGCGGGGCTCATGCTCGACGCCATGGCGCATGACTTCGAGCGCGCGACCGGGCCGTGGCACCTCGAATGGGCGGCGGTGCCGGAGAGCTTCGCGCTCGCATCGGGCGCGCTGGCGCAGGCCTCGTTCATGTTGTCCGCGCTGGAGGTCCATCCCGATCGCATGCACCAGAATCTTGCCGTGTCACAAGGTCTCATCGTCGCGGAGGCGGTGATGATGGCGCTAGCACCGATCACCGGCCGCCAGGCGGCCCACGACCTGGTCTATGCCGGATGCCGGGAAGCCGTGGAAACCGGAAAGCCGCTCTTCGATCTCCTAACGAGAGTGCAGGATGTCGCGACGCCGCTGGGGCTGGCGAGGCTTCGGGAACTGACTGATCCGGCCAACTATCTCGGCTCGGCGCAGGCAATGGTGGACCGGGTGCTCGGCACACCGCATCGCGAGCCCGCGTAGAAACAGGCAAGAATAGCCGACTATCCGGCAACACTGGCCGGGCCCGATCGCCGAAAGTGCCGGTGAGCACGACGCTCACCGAGTAAGGAGCCACAAATGACCACTATTTCGATCGTCACTGGCGGCAGCCGCGGTCTGGGCCGCAACACCGCCATCAGCGTCGCTCGCCACGGCGGCGACATCATCCTCACCTATCGCAGCGGCGTCGAGGGCGCGCAGGCCGTCGTGTCCGAGATCGAAGGCATGGGCCGCAAGGCGGTCGCGCTGCAGCTCGATGTCGGCGACGCCGCCGCTTTTCCGGCGTTCGCCGAAAGCGTTCGCTCGGCGCTCCGGTCCTGGGGGCGCGACAGCTTCGATCACCTCGTCAACAACGCCGGCCACGGCGAGATGGCCGCCTTTGCGGAGACGACCGAGGCGCAGTTCGACCTGTTGTTCAATGTTCACGTCAAGGGCGTGTTCTTTCTCACGCAGGCGCTCCTGCCGCTGCTCGCCGACGGGGGGCGCATCGTGAACTTCTCGACGGGTCTGACCCGCGTCTCCTATCCGGGCTTCTCGGCCTATTCCGCCGCCAAGGGCGCGGTCGAGATCCTGACGCTCTACATGGCTAAGGAACTGGGCAGCCGTGGCATCACCGCGAACACGATCGCGCCGGGTGCGATCGAGACCGACTTCCTCGGCGGCGCGGTGCGCGACACGCCGGAATATAACGAGGCGTTCGCAAATATGATTGCACTCGGCCGCGTCGGCGTGCCCGACGACATTGGCCCTGCGGTTGCTAGCCTGCTCGGCCCCGACAACCGCTGGATCACCGCGCAGCGGATCGAAGTGTCTGGCGGCCAGAACATCTGATCCGGCCAGCCCTCACTGGCTGAAGCCCGGATCGTGGAGGGCCGCTGCATCCCGACGCAGCGGCCTCCATTCCCGTTCAATCGGAGATTCACATCCCCAAGATCATCATCCACGCTCTCGACGTGCGTTCCGATGCCCGGTGCAAAGGGCGGAGTATCAGGCAAAGATCGGCGACCATCGGGCAACATCGGAGCAGGGTTTTGTGGCGACATTGCTTTCGCCGCCGGAAGAACCCCGGGGGAGCAACGGAACCGAGGAGAAGAATGATGACCAATAATATCCTGATCGTCCTTTCCGCAGCGGACAAGTGGACGCGCGCGGACGGCTCCATTTACGAATCCGGCGTGTGGGCCGAGGAATTCGTCGCGATCGATGAGAAGCTGATCGAGGCGGGCTTCCAGGTCGACCTCGCGAGCCCGGGTGGTGTGGCTCCCACGATGGACAAGAAGAGTCTCGATCCCAGCTTCGTGGGCGAGGAGCTCGCCGATCGTATGCGCAGCTATCTGGCGAGCAATGCCGAGCGCATAGAGAAGCCGCTGGTCCTGGGCGATATCGACGTGAGCCGCTACGACGCTATCGTCGTCCCCGGCGGGCACGGACCGGTCGAAGACCTCTACAAGGATCCGGACATGGCGCGCGTGCTGGTCGCGGCTGATCGCGAGAACAAGGTCATCGCGGCGGTCTGTCATGGCCCTGCGGCGCTGCTGGCGACCAGAGACGAGAATGGCAAATGGCCGTTCGCCGGACGCCGGATGACTTCGCTCACGGACGAGGAGGAGATTGAGTTCGGGACTGCGGACAACGCACCCTGGCTGCTCGCCGACACGCTGCGCAAGTCTGGCGCGGTGTTCGAGCAGGGGCCGAACTGGGGGGTCTATGTGGTCACCGACGGCAACCTCCTGACAGGTCAGAATCCCGCATCGTCAGCCCCGCTGGCGGACGCGGTCATCGCCGCGCTTCTAGAGCGCTCGTATTGAGCACCGCGCGAGCGGTTAGCAGCGGACGTCGAAACGGTCTATAAGAGCGCTGTAGGAAGCAGAGTGCGTCGAGGCGCGATGATGGCCGGAGATCCGGATACTGCTGACACTGCGCGCAATGCCATCTCGGTGGTCGCCGAGATGGAACGCATTCTCGACACGCCTCCAGATCTCGTTCCTAGGATGCTTCGTGGCGACACGCTCCTCACGCGCCGCTGGCGTCACGGAGCGCTGCATGACACGCTGCCTGCGATGCGCGGCCATGTGGTGATGACGTATTACTCGCAGCCACAGGAGATCACGTGGCAGTCGGGCCGGCAGCGGGCAGCTTCCACGACGCGGCCTGGCACCATCACCCTCATTCCCGACGGCGCCGATGGACGCTGGGACATTTCCGGCGGCATTGAAGTGTCGCATGTCTATCTCACCCCTGAGCGGCTGCAATCGTGCGCCGACCCGCTGACGGACGGCAAGCCGGTCGAGTTGCTGGGGCGGGTAGGGTTCGATGACCCCACATCCGCGCGGGTCCTTGAGCTTCTAGCCCGCGAGGCGGCGGCTGACGACACCTCCTCCCGGCTCTTTGTAGAGCAGGGGCTGGACCTTCTCTGCACCCAGCTCATTCGCGGCCACTCAACCTTCCAAACGCTCGAACCGGCAGCGCCGCGGCGCGGGTTGGCGGACTGGCAGGTCCGCCGCGTGACCGCCTACATGCGGGACAACCTTGCCGAGGAGATCGGTCTCAACGAGCTGGCCGCGATCGTCGGCCTGAGCCGGTATCATTTCTGCACGGCCTTCCGCCTCGCGACTGGCCAGACACCACACGAGTGGCTGACGCGTGAACGCATCGAGCGTGCTCGCGCGATGCTGGCGGTATCGGCCACGGCCTCGGTCACCGAAGTCGCGCTCGCCGTCGGCTACGGCAC
>NZ_JAPSLH010000056.1 GCF_031180965.1 Chelativorans sp. | reverse complement strand
CATCAGGCCTTCGAAATAGGGAATCGGGTCGCGCCCGATCTCTTCTTCCGGCTTCGGATAGGCTTGTGAGAGATAACCCCAGTGGACTTCCGGAATCGTCCCGGCACGCATCTGCTCCCACACGTGGTAGGTCGGCAGGATGTCGAGAAGGGCGAGCCGCTCCACGCGACCGGGATGGTCGAGCGCGAGCCGGTAGGCCACGCGGGCTCCGCGGTCGTGTCCAGCCACGGCGAAATGAACGTGTCCCAGCGCCTCCATCACTTGAACGACGTCTCGGCCCATGGCGCGTTTGGAATAGGTCTCGTGCTTCGGATCGCCCTTGGGGGCAACGGACCAGCCATAGCCGCGCAGATCCATGCAGACGACCTTGTGGGTTTCCGCCAATGCCGGCGCGAGGTGGTGCCACATGGCATGCGTCTGAGGAAAACCGTGCAGCAGGACGAGCGGCTTTCCGCTGCCTTTCGAGCGCGCGAAGATGCGCCCGACCTCCGTGTCGATCCAGTGGCTTTCGAAATCGGGAAAGAGATCGTCGCTCATGGATGCCGCTCGCTGGTTGCAAAAAAAGAATGCTGAGAAGCTAGAGCATTCTCCTGCGAAAGGGATGAGGCAACTTAGGAAAAAAAAGAGTTACAACTATCAGTGGAGAAACTTCCGTTTCGTCATCCTCCGATGGAATCAGACGCCACTCCGCGCCGCTCGCGTTCCACCGCGCGCCAGCCGATATCCTTGCGGCAGAAGCCTTGCGGCCATTCGATCCTGGCAACAGCCTCATAGGCCTTCCTTTGCGCGTCCGAGATCGTGCGTCCCAATGCGGTGACGTTGAGCACGCGCCCGCCATTGGCAACGATCCTGTCGCCGTCGCGTTTCGTGCCGGCATGAAAGACGATGACGTCGTCGAGTTCTTCAGCCCTCGCGATGCCGCTGATTTCCGAACCCTTCTCGATCGCACCCGGATAGCCTTGAGCCGCCATGACGACGGTGAGCGCCGCCTGTTCGGACCATTGCAGCGAGATGCTGTTCAGCACACCGTCGCAAGCGGCGAGCAGCGCCGTCGCCAGATCGGATGTCAGGCGCGGCAGCAGAACCTGGGTTTCGGGGTCGCCGAGGCGGGCATTGTATTCGATGAGCTGAGGGCCGTCCTTGGTGAGCATCAATCCCGCATAAAGGATGCCGGTATAGGGCATGCCGCGTGCCTTCATGCCGGCCAGGGTCGGCTCGATGATTTCACGCATGGCGCGGGCCTGAAGCTCCGGCGTCATCACGGCAGCCGGCGAATAGGCGCCCATGCCGCCGGTGTTCGGTCCCTTGTCGCCGTCGAAGACGCGCTTGTGGTCCTGCGCCGTACCGAAGGGGATCGCGTGCGTCCCGTCGCAGAGCGCGAAGAAGCTCGCCTCCTCGCCCTCGAGAAAAGCCTCGATCACCACCTCGGCTCCTGCTGCGCCCAAACCGCCGCCGATCATCATGTCGATGGCTTCCTCAGCCTCTTCGAAGGACGCGGCAACGACCACCCCTTTGCCGGCGGCAAGCCCGTCCGCCTTCACCACGATCGGCACGCCGTAATTGCGAACGTAGGTCTTGGCCGCTTCCGCGTCGGTGAAGCGCCTGTAGGCGGCGGTGGGGATGTTGAACTCCGCGCAGAGATCCTTGGTGAAGGCCTTCGAGCCCTCGAGCTGGGCGGCGGCCTTGCTCGGTCCGAAGGCCTTGATGCCTGCAGCCGAGAGATCGTCCACGAGACCGGCCACCAGGGGCGCCTCCGGACCGACCACGACGAAATCGACCTGCATCACCCGGCACAGATCGATCACGGCCCGATGGTCCGTCACATCGAGCACCACATTGGTGCCATGCTGCGCCGTGCCGGGATTGCCTGGGGCGACGAGAAGCTTGTCGCAGAGAGGGCTTGCCGAGAGGCTTCTCGCCAATGCGTGCTCGCGTCCGCCCGATCCGATGAGAAGGATGTTCATGGCCTTGAGCCCTCCCTGATGACGCCTGCGCTCTTAGCGCCTAAGGGCTGTTGCGCCTAGTCTTGAAAGTGTGCGTTCAAGACCTGTTTTGCGGGCGCGGCGAAATGCACAGGGGATAGTTTGCCATTGTGACGGCGTGTTGCGTTGATGCCCTTGGCAGGCCCGGGGCAGGGGGATTAGGTTCACGTCATGTTCGCAGCAAAAGCTCCCTCGAATGCTCCCGAATGGTCGGTTTCGGACCTGGCAGGCGCCCTCAAGCGCACCCTGGAGGATGCATTCGGCCACGTACGCCTGCGGGGCGAGGTATCCGGCTACCGTGGGCCCCATTCCTCGGGACATGCCTATTTCTGCCTGAAAGATCAGAATGCCCGCATCGATGCGGTGATCTGGAAAGGAGCTTTCGCCAAGCTCAAGATCCGCCCCGAGGAGGGGATGGAGGTCATCGCGACTGGGCGCATCACCACCTTCCCGGGCTCGTCCAAGTACCAGATCGTCATCGAGACGCTCGAACCGGCCGGCATAGGAGCGCTCATGGCGCTGCTTGAGGAGCGCCGCCGCAAGCTCAATGCCGAGGGGCTCTTCGCCCAGGAGCGCAAGCGCCGGCTGCCCTTCCTGCCGCAGGTGATCGGCGTCGTCACGTCGCCGACCGGGGCGGTGATCCGCGACATCCTCCATCGGCTGGAGGATCGTTTCCCACGCCGGGTGCTGGTGTGGCCCGTGCGCGTGCAGGGCGAAACCTGCGCGGCGGAGGTGGCTGCCGCCATCCGGGGCTTCAATGCGCTGGAACCGGGCGGTCGGATCCCGCGGCCGGACGTGCTGATCGTCGCCCGCGGGGGCGGATCCATCGAGGATCTGTGGGGCTTCAACGAGGAGATCGTGGTGCGGGCGGCGGCCGAGAGCGGCATCCCGCTCGTCTCGGCGGTCGGCCACGAGACCGATTGGACCCTCATCGACCATGCGGCCGACATGCGAGCCCCGACCCCCACGGGCGCCGCCGAGATGGTGGTGCCGGTGCGCGTGGAGCTCATGGCCGCCGTGAACGACCTTTCTCGGCGCCATGTGGAGGCGGCCCTTCGCCTCGTGGAGCGCCGCCGGTCGGACCTGCGCGCCACGGCCCGGGCCCTGCCGAGCCCCGAGGCCCTGGTGTCGCCCAAGCGGCAGCGGCTCGACCTTGCTGCCACCAAGCTCTATCCGGCGCTGGCCCGCAACGCACGGGGCCACGAGGAGCGGCTGCTCAAGGTGGCGCGCCAGCTCGCCCATGTCTCGCCGGTGGCCAACGTCGCCCGCATGCGCGCAAGGCTCGACGCGGTGGGGCCGCGCCCCTACAACGCGGTCTGCCGCTCCGTCCTGCTGCGCGAGG
>NZ_JAPSLH010000055.1 GCF_031180965.1 Chelativorans sp. | reverse complement strand
ACAGAGGCTGCAGGGCCGCCTCGAAACCCTCCACGGGCTCGGCGATCGGCAGGATGTCGTAGCGGACGCCCAGCGCCTTGGCGCAGTCCTCCGCGTCCTTCAGCGACTCGCCCGAGGTGTAGCGGTAGGGCAGCATCACGCAATGCACCCGCTCGGGCCCGAGCGCATCCACCGCCATGGCGGCGCAGATGGCGGAATCGATGCCGCCCGAGAGACCGAGCACCACGCCGGGAAAGCGGTTCTTCTCCACGTAATCGCGAAGGCCCAGAACACAGGCGGCATAATCCGCCTCCCTGCCCTCCTCGATGGTGGCGATGGGCGCGTCCCGGCAGACCCACCCGTCCTCGCCCTTCTCCCAGGCGGTGAGGACGATGCATTCCTCGAACGCGGGCAGCTGGCCGGCGAGCGAGCAATCCGCGTTGAGGATGAAGGACGCGCCGTCGAAGACGAGTTCGTCCTGGCCGCCGACCTGGTTGAGATAGACGAGCGGCAGCCCGCTCTCCGTCACGCGGGCGGTGGCGATGCTGAAGCGTTCATCCGTCTTGCCGCGATGATAGGGCGAGCCGTTCGGCACCAGGAGAAGCTCGGCTCCCGTCTCGGCGAGGCACTCGACCACGTCGCCGGTCCAGATATCCTCGCAGACCGGCACGCCGATCCGGATGCCGCGGAAATTGACCGGGCCCGGCAGCGGGCCGGGATCGAAGTTCCGCTTCTCGTCGAACACGTCGTAGTTCGGCAGGTCGACCTTGTAGCGCAGGGTGATCGCGCCGTTGTCGAGCAGCGCATAGGCGTTGTAGAGGGCATCGCCCTCCCGCCAGGGCAATCCGATGAGCATCCCGGGGCCGCCGTCGGCCGTCTCGCGGGCCAGGCGTTCCAGCGCGGCGCGGCAAACATCCTGGAAGGCGGGCTTGAGCACGAGGTCCTCGGCCGGATAGGCGGCGAGGAACTGCTCCGAGAACATCACCAGGTCGGCCCCGAGGCGGGCCGCCTCGGCACGGGCGCGGCGCGCCTTCTCCTCGTTGCCGGCCACGTCGCCGACGATGGGGTTGAGCTGCGCGAGAGCGATCTTGAGCGTGTTCTGAGCCATGATACCTGCAGATCTAGCGCGCCGCGGAGGGCACAACAACGCAAGCGTAAAGCTTTCCGGTGAACTCTTAAACGCGCGCGGAGCAGGGCTGATCCCGGGACTCTGCATAAGTTGCGCGAAGGCCGGATCCCCGTGATTCAACGATCCGTGCAAAGCTCAAGCTTTATGGGAACCCGCAACAGTTCAGTTCGTTATTTTCACACGAAACACTGGGAGACTGACATGTTGAAAGGCGGCCTGCTCTGGCTCATCGGCATTCCTCTGCCGATCATTCTTATCCTCTTCTTCATGGGCTGGCTTAGTTAAGCCCAAATACGAGTAGAGTTGCGTATGCGTAAAGAAAAAGGGGCGCTTTCGGCGCCCCTTTTTCTTAATCCGACCAATCCGTCATTCCGCCGCGAGGGCGGCCGGTTGTTCCCTTGACTGACGCTCGCGCTTGATGAGCTCCGAGGTCAGGAAGGCGATTTCCAGCGCCTGCTCGGCGTTGAGCCGCGGATCGCAGTAGGTGTGGTAGCGGTCGCGCAGATCCGCATCGGTGAGCGCCCGGGCGCCGCCCGTGCATTCCGTCACGTTCTTGCCGGTCATTTCCAGGTGGATGCCGCCCGCATGCGTGCCTTCCGCCTGATGGATCGCGAAGAAGTCCCGCACCTCGCCCATGACCTTCTCGAACGGCCGGGTCTTGTAGCCCGAGGCCGCCTTGATGGTGTTGCCGTGCATCGGATCGCAGGACCACACCACCGTGCGCCCTTCCCGCTGCACCGCGCGGATCAGGCCCGGCAGGTGATCGCCCACCTTGTCGGCGCCGAAGCGGCAGATCAGGGTGAGGCGGCCGGCCTCGTCCTCGGGGTTGAGGGTGTCGATGAGCTTGAGCAGCCCGTCGGCCGAGAGCGACGGACCGCACTTGAGGCCGATCGGGTTCTTGATGCCGCGCATGTATTCCACGTGGGCATGGTCGATCTGGCGGGTGCGGTCGCCGATCCAGAGCATGTGGCCGGAGGTGGCGTACCAGTCGCCGGTCGTGGAATCGACGCGGGTCATGGCTTCCTCGTAGCCGAGGAGAAGGGCCTCGTGGCTGGTGTAGAAATCCGTCGAGCGCATCTCGGGATGGGTCTCCGGGTCGATCCCGATGGCCCGCATGAAGTTCAGGCTCTCGGTGATGCGCTCGGCGAGCTCGCTGTAGCGGGAGGATTGCGGCGAATCCTTCACGAAGCCGAGCATCCAGCGATGGGCGTTCTCGAGATTGGCGTAGCCGCCGGTGGCGAAGGCGCGGATCAGGTTCAGCGTCGCGGCGGACTGGCGGTACGCCATGAGCTGGCGGCGCGGATCGGGCGTGCGGGCCTCCGGCGTGAAGGCGATGTCGCTGATGATGTCGCCCCGGTAGCTCGGCAGCTCGACGCCGTCGATGGTCTCCGTCGGGGCCGAGCGCGGCTTGGCGAACTGGCCGGCCGCCCGGCCGACCTTCACCACCGGCGAGCCGCCCGCATAGGTGAGCACCACGGCCATCTGGAGGAACAGGCGGAAGAAATCACGGATGTTGTCCGCCGAATGCTCGGCGAAGCTCTCGGCGCAGTCGCCGCCCTGGAGCAGGAAGGCCTCGCCCTTGGCGACCTTGCCCAGCGTCCGCTTCAGCTTGCGGGCCTCGCCCGCAAAGACCAGCGGGGGAAAGCCGGCGAGCTGCTGCTCGACGCTCTCAAGCGCCTCAAGGTCCGGATAGGCCGGAACCTGCTGGATCGGCTTGTTTCTCCAGCTGTCGGGCGTCCACCGCTCGGTCATGACACTTACCCCCGTGTCCTTTCTCGAAATTCATCGTCGTTCACCGCAACAAGCGGCACGAAACGGCACCTATACACGACATATTCAAAAAGGCGAGTGCGCTAGTTAACAGACGCGCGGCGGAGGACTGCGTGTCGCGGCTTCTCGGATTGGGCCTGGAATGCTGCGGAATGTCGGAATGCGCCGCTCGCCCGGCGTGGCGCCGACGGCTCCGACGCCGGGACATCCAGAGAGCCCCGAAGCCCATCGCCACGGCGATGACCGGAACGCCGAAATCGGCATAGGCTTCCAGGAGTGTCATGGCTTCAGGCCTCTCAGGCTCGCCTTCGTGTCGCTTATCCCACGGCCACCGGCTTCTTGACCACCACGGGCGTACGCATGGTGACCAGCTCCTCCGCTGCCGTTGGGTGAACCGCGACGGTGCGGTCGAAATCGGCCTTGGTGGCCCCCATGGTGACGGCGATGCCGGCGAGCTGGATCATCTCGCCCGCGTCGTGACCCA
>NZ_JAPSLH010000013.1:18484-122656 GCF_031180965.1 Chelativorans sp. | reverse complement strand
TCATTCGGATTGGTCACGCCGCCCTGGTAGAGCCGGTAGGCATAAGCGCCCCCAACCACCGCCGGGTCGCCGTCATAGGTGAAGTGGCCCAGAAGCGTGAAGGTGCCGTTGGACGTCCCCCCGACATCGACGATCCTGATGCCTTCACGGGTGGGAGCACCGTTGCCGCCGAGATTGGTCACCTGCACATTGGTCGTGCCCGAGGTGGCGCCGGTGACGGCCAGCACATCGGTCGGCGAAGTGTCACCGCCGAGCAGGGCCTCGATCGCGAGCGTTCCCCCCTGCCCGATATAGTCGCCGACGACGGTGAGCGTGCCGATCGAATTGCCAGGCGCAATGGTACCGGAATTCTTCGTGTCGCAGACACTGCCAGTACCTTGCAGCCGGCCGCTCCCGAGGAGCGCGAGTCTGCCACACAGCGCCCCGTCAACAGCAAGCGTACCATTTGAAATAGTCGTTGCACCCGTAAAGGCGCTGCTGTCGCCCGACAGGGCACTAATGCCAGGGCCAACCTGCTCGATTGTCCCGCTGCCGCTGATCACGCCGTCGAAGACGAACTGCCCAGCGCGGTTGAAGATCACAGTGCCCAGGTTGTCGATGTCGCCGGCCAGACTGCCGGCCGAACCGCCGGTACCGATCTGCAACGTCCCGTCAACCGCGAGCGTTCCGAGAACCGACGAATCGCCGTTGATGACCCAGGTGCTCGCATCGTCGATGGACACATTGCGCATCTGGGTGGCGGCGCCATGCCAGATTGAACCGTTGAGCGTCATGTCGGCGAACGCGCCGTTGGTGGTATCAACGGACACGTCGCCCACAAGACTGGACTCGTTCTGCAGCGTGATGGCTGCCGAGTTAGCCGCCGCGCCGTCCACCACCACCGCGCCGATCAGGTGCGAGGCGTCGGCCGTGAGAGTGATGGCGCCCGCTGCGCCGTTGCGACCCTGCACACTCAGGAGGCCACCCGCGCCGCCGGTCACCACAGAGCCGGCTTCTATTCCAAGGTCCAGCGCGCCGCCCGTCACGGCGATGCCCGTCTCCGTTGCAATGAGCCTGACATTGCTCAAGGTAGCGCTCGCAGTCGTCTGCGAGCCACCGGCAGACACTAGGCCGTTGCTCCCGGCGCCGGTCGCGCTCACCGCGGCGTTCGAGACGGAAAGCTGTCCGGTTTGCTGCATGTAAATGGCATGCGCGCCGGCTCCGGCCGTTGTGACATCGGTGCCGGTTGCCGTGAGGGAGCTGGTGTTGCTACCGACGCCCGGAGGAGCGATCAGAAGCCCGAAGGCGCCTTGGCCGGCCGTCGAAACCGAGCCGTCCGTGAGCGTGACGATACCGCCCGAGACCGCCCCGTGAGCGCCCGAACCGAACGTCTCGATCGTCGCGCCCGTGGCGTCGATTTCGCCTTGATTCTGAGCGTTGATGCCGTAGCCAGAAGCACCGTAGGTCGTGATGCTGAGACCCTGCCCTTGGACGTTCCGGCCGGCGACGATTTTGCTCGCTACCCCCGTCCACGCATTTACTTCGAGTCCGTGGCCCCTTGCTCCCTTGCTAGGATCGTTCGGATCCCCCGTCAGTATCGAGCCGCCATAGATGGTGGCCAGATCTCCCGAGAGAACAACGACACCGATCGAGTTCGCGCCACGGACCGTAATCGCCACATCCCTGAGAGTGGCCGTGCTCCCACCTTGAACATAGACCCCGTCGGCGCCTTGAAAGTCGTAGTCGCCGGAGGTCGCGATCGAGCTGGAGGACAAGGTGATGTCGCCGCCGTTGCGCCCCCACGCGCCGGGCGCTCCGTCACCGCTCGTCGTGACAATCACACCGCTTCCGATAATGGATCCGCCCTGATCGGAATCCAGTGCCGCGACGCCGTCGCTCGAAGAAGAGTAGACAGAGCCCGGGGTGAGTGTGGCGTCCGGCGGGCTAGTGACAACGTTATCGCCCAACGCTGATTGTGAGTACGCGATCAGTGCCAGGACGGTATGGAGGAGAAACGAGAAACTTCTACGAGAGTGTCGGCGTCGTTGTTGACCAGAAACGACGCGTCCGAAGTCTTGACTCCCCATGAGGGTCCTCCGCCTGGAACGGCGAGGACACGACACTGTACCCGCCGAATCTAGCCCCAGAAGTAGGTAGCATGATGGGATAACTTTAAAAAAGCCCTGAGGCGGAAGTCGTCTTCTTCCGCCGTTGATAAGCGGTGCAGAGCCCAGAGGAAATGCTCAACGATTCCGAATTGCGATCCCGAGTTCCCTCATCTCGCGGCGAAACTCGCAGGGCGCACCGGCCAGATCGTCGGAGTTTTCGCAGAGCCCCGATCGCCGCGGCAAGATCAGTCCAACGTTCGCACCTGGTACAGAAACCCTAGGCACAGCGCTTTAGGTTAAGCGGCTGTTTTGCGCCCCCTTTCAGTCGTATAGCCGCTCGTGACCAGCCTGCAAAACCGAACACTCGTTTGCGTGGTTGGCAAACGACCGATATGCGGACGAAGCTACCCCTGGCATACGCAGTTCGGATGTCCGCCAAATCAATCGGCATTCGCGAAATGCGCCATCTGGTCGGCATGGGCCTTCTTGAACGCCGGTCGGTCCGTGATTCGCGTCACGTACGTCTCCGTCGCCGGCCGATCTCCGAAGGCACGAACCTTTTCGACGCGCAGCACATCGGCCATCAGCAGGTCCGCGACAGTGAAGCGACCGGCCGCCATCCATTCGCGCTCCATGAGGACGCGCTCCACATTATCGAGGCGGCTTTCCAGCCAGCCTGTCAGACCGTTGTCTTTGGCGCCGGTTACTTCCAGGACCCACCAGGGTACAGAAACCATCTCGACCGAATTGAGCGCGGCGATCGTCCACTGCAGTGTTTCGGCTTCCCCGACGGGATCGCGCCGCATCAGTTTTTCGCTTTTTCTGGCGAGGTGCAGCAATCCCGCCCCGCTCTCGAAGATCGAGAGGTCACTGTCGGTGAGCCATGGCGCCTGGCCGAATGGCTGGTGCTTGAAGTGTTCCTCGCTCCGATCTTTGAAAGGTGTGCTCTTGACCTGATAGGGCAGGCCAGCCTCCTCGCATGCCCACCTCAGCCGTATGTCGCGCACGAAGCCACGGGGACCGTCAGGCACCCAATCGTAGGCCTAAATAACCAGTTCACTCACTATTCTTCCTCCAAATAGTGTTGCGGTTCGGCCATCCAGCCGGCCCAGCCGGCATGGTGGCTCTTGATCGCATCGTCGTTCGGGAGCTTCTCTTGGGTCAGGGTTAGCTCGCTGCCAATGTCGATAGGTCGCAGGAGAATGGTTACCAGCGACTCCCAATCGGGCCGGTTGAGCCACTCCCAGGTGAAGGCGAGCTTTTCGTTCGGCACGACTTCCTGATAGACACCCCTCGGGTTGTGTTCCGAGCCGTCCACCAGACGAAAGACGACGCTGTAGCGGCCTCCGGGGCGAAGATCGATTTCGGCGCTGACGGCTGGCCCTGCATCCGGACCCCACCACTGCAGGATCTGATCGACCTTCGTCATGGCCGCATAAACCCTTTTCGGACGGTGTCGTGAGCCTGCGCACGATGGTTATGTCCGGGTGTTGGCGATTCATTCCTCGCTGCTCTCCTCCACGAGGGCGGCCAGACGGTCGAGGCTGACGTTCCAGAAGGCCTCAAAATGGTGAAGCCAGTCCGCCGCTTCAGACAATGGCCCTGCTGCAAGGCTGACCATCACGACGCGGCCGTTCTTGTTCTCGAGATCAGCCCGGCGTCCGACAGGACGGCAAGATGTTTCATGAGTCCAGGCAACTTGATCGGCAGCGGTTGCGCAAGCTCGCTTGGAGGGGCCGGGTTCCGACTTCAGCCGCTCGAGAACCTGGCGCCGCATAGGGTCCGCGAGCGCAAAAAACGTTCGGTCAATGGGTGTTTCGTGATACATCGCCATATAGCAAAGTTTTCAGATCGACCGCGGTCTGCTAATCACATTCTCACGGAGTTGCTGCCGGGCTCCGAGGCATGCACGCCAGCGTGCGGGAAGCCGGTCGGTATCAGCTCGGAGCCGTCCCTCGCCGCAATTACTTGAACGGCTCCTTCGCGCCCCATGTCGATTTTAAGGCAGAGTTTTCGTGCGCCTGAATGCGGACGTCTTAGCGGGACCCTTTTCGCCGTCGGTCGAAAGTCAGTAATCGAGCTGACCCACCGGCAGCGTGGAGCCGCATCTTTGATAATGTGCTTCATCAGGCTAGCAAAGGGGGCATCATGGCCATTCCACACAGGCTGGCAGCAGAGTATCGAGACGGTGTCTTCAGCTTCTCGAAGCGGTCGAACCGTTTGCCCGCGACAAGAACCTAGTCGGCTCCTTCGCGCTTCTGGTTGCGGCGGGCCGTGTTGACCATCCCTTTCGAGCGGGCTCGCGCGCATCATTTCCTACATCGGGAAGCGATGCTGAAATGACCAAGATGACCGGCGGGCTAGTCAAAGTGAAGTTTTCTGAAGCACCGTTCTGGGGCGGTGACGGACCGTCGGCATGGAGGCAATTGCACATTGTGGAGCATTTTGGTGCGCCGGAACATTGGGTGGCAAGAGATGGCAAACACCCTCTTGCAGAGGACGGCCAAAACTTCCTTCCAGAAAAGGCTACGGCCTCAGTGCTGCGCGCCCTCCGGAATGCTCTCGCGCACGGCAATATCATCTACCTGAACAAAGATGGCAAAGAGCAGGAAGGCGACCTCGTCCACTTCCTCGCATTCTTGTCGCGCTACGAGGAAGGCGAGGAGCAACAGGCCAAGTCCGAGACCTACCGCCTGATCGTGACGACGGAGGTCGAATTCCTGAGGTTCGTAAAGGCGGCCGCATGAGCGGGCCTCGCGTGGGTGAATATTGGTCGATCGCTGCACGCCCCCTCGCTGAGCTCCCGTGCTTGGGACAAACCACCATGGGCACCCCGTCTCTTTTGAACCGTCTTTCCGAACGTCAACTATCAACCAATGGAGAAAACCACGACTTTCAAACACAACAACACCGCTTCCGCTCAGAAGAAGACGGAACCGAAGGCACCGAAGTACCACAGCTACACGGCCCGCATGGTCAAAGGCGAATGCCAGAAAGGCTTCTGAACCAAGATCAGAGCATTCGTTGCACGCGAGGACCGTGAAGGCGGCACCTTGCTGCTTTAAGCCCTGCCATTCGATGGCCGCATCGTCCTTCGTGCCCCGAAGAACGACGCGTGTGAACTGTTCATCGCGGCAACTTCCCGATCGCTGCATTCCTGTCGAGGTCGGCAAACTCACGCGCCTGGCCGAAGAACTCATCTATCTGAATGCGCCGCTGCCGATCGCCCGTAATCCCTCCGTCGAAAAGAATCATCGCAAGCAGCACTTCATCAGCGTCATGTCCGGCGCGCCTATCAATGCCAGGTTGGACGTATTCTAGGAAGGATACGGTCGGCGTTTGCTCCATGAAGCCGAAAGCGATGAGCTGGAAAAGACGCGGCAACGGTGCCTCTATATCGATATCGAGAGCGGCCGCGCCATCACGCCTGCGGCGAGGATCACCGAGCTGCGTGCCCGGGAACTCACTATCCTCGCCGGCGAGCTTATGGCGGAGATACTTGGGCACTTCCCATGGGAATTCGAGCGGATGATCGAGAACGTCGTCAGCTTTGAGCGGTCGATCGGCCTGTCCGAAAAGAAGATATCCCACCGCAAGCACGCCTCCGCGGACACCGCAGCAGGAAATGCTGAAAGCCGCCGCGTGGGGAATGAGGCTCAGCTGGATATTTCGAGAGCGGTCTGGCCTCGCCTATAACCTAGGAATTCCGGGCTGCCTTAGCGACCTCTTCTGCGCCGCGATCCGGAATGGCGCATTCGCCGCGCCGTAGCCGCGGTAATTGCCGCGGCGCTCGACGATCTCGAAGAAGAAGCCTTCACCGTAATTGGTGCTGTAGAGCTGGAAATACTCGCCTTCGCCGTCGCGGTCGTAGAGGATGTTTTCCGCGCGCAGCCGGTCGCAAAAATCCGGGTCGAGGCCGAAACGGGCCTCCAGATCGTCATAGTAGTTGCGCGAGATTTCGAGCGCCCGAAAACCATGCCCCTGCAGCATCTGCGCCGTCTGAAAAATGTCGCGGCAGGCGAAAGCCAGGTGCTGCACGGACGAGCCGAAACTTTCGGCGATGAAATGGCCGGCGAGCGTTTTGCGGTTCTCCGCGCCGTTCAGCGTCAGGCGCAGCGCGCCGTCTTCGCTTTCGATCACCTGGCTGCGCACCAGCCCGGCGGGATCTACCACATCGACCATCGGCGACTTCGTGGTGCGGAAGATCGAGGTGTAGAAGAGAATCCAGGTCAGCATCTCCTCGTAATTCATTGTCTGCGCGACGTGATCGATCGCCACCAGTCCCGCATCCGCCGCCTCGCCCGCCACGGGTTCGAACTCCACTTCCCACACGCGCGACAGCTCGCCCTTGCCGTCCAGGAAGTAGATGATGACCCCGCCGCCAACGCCGCGGATCGCCGGGATGGCAAGCTCGCCCGGCCCATGCCGCTGCTCGAAGACTTCCGCCCCGAGAGCCCGTGCACGAGCAACGGTGGCGGCGGCGTCCTCCACCTTCAGTCCCATGGCATAGGCATTGGCGCCGTGGACAATGTAGGAGGAATGCGCAAAGCCCTCCCTCTCGGTGTTGATAAGGATGTTGATCGCGCCCTGCCGCCAGAGGTCGACGTGCTTGCTCCGGTGACGGGCAGCAAGGGAAAAGCCCATCGCCGAGAGCAGGGCCGCAAGCTCCTGCGCCTCCTCTTCGTCCGCCGCGAACTCGACGAATTCCACGCCCTGAACGACAGTCCGATCCGGAATGGACGGCACGTTAAGCCGGATTCCCGGCTCCAGCCGCGCGACCTGATCCATGAGGCTGATCAGCGAGCGCCGGCCATCGACCGAGATCGACTTGGGCGAGCCGCCGCGAAACTGATCGTTGAAGATTTCCAGCGACAGGGGTCCGTCATATCCGGTAGCCGCGACCGCGCGCATGAAGTCGACCACCGGCAGGTCGCCCTCTCCCGGCATGTTGCGGAAATGGCGGCTCAAATAGAGAACGTCCATGTCGATCCTGGGGGCGTCGGCGAGCTGCACGATGAAGATGCGGTTGCCCGGAATGGCCCTAATGGTCTCCAGGTCGATGCGGCGCGCCAGCGTGTGAAAGGAATCGAGGATAAGCCCAATGTTCGCGTGGTCCGCGCGCCGGACGATCTCCCAGGCATCGCGATGATCGTTGATATGCCGCCCCCACGCGAGCGCCTCATAGCCGACGCGCAGGCCGCGCTTCGCCGCACGCTGGCCGAGCTCGCGAAAATCCGCCGCTGCCCGGTCGACGCCGCCGAGCGAGAGCGGCGACATGTTGGAGCAGACCAGCATGAGGTCGGTGCCCAATTGCTGCATCAGGTCGAATTTCCGTTCCGCCCGGTCGAAGACGCGCGAGCGCTGCGGCTCGGGCATACCCTCGAAATCGCGGAAGGGCTGGAAGAGCGTGATCTCCAGCCCGTGGTCCCGCACCATGCGGCCCACTTCCGCAGGCGTGCCGTCAAAAGCGAGAAAGTCATTCTCGAAAATCTCCACGCCGTCGAAGCCGGCGGCCGCGATCGCGGCGAGTTTCTCCTTCAGATCACCGCTGATGGAGACGGTGGCAATGGAGGTCTTCATCCGCGAAACTCCCGCGCCGTATAAACGTACTAGTTCGTACATTACAGGTCGGGCAGCGGAGACTCAAGTCAAGCCGGGTCGAGGAGAGAGATGGCCTCCGGCTTGATGACGAAGCGCAGAACCATGTCCACCGCGTTCCTGCGCAGGCGGTCCAGGGCTTCCTCGGAGCCGAAATCGCGTCCGAAAATCTTCGAAAAGGTGGCGCGGTTCGAGACGTTGAAGAAGCAGAGCGCGCTCACCTGCCAGTGCAATTCTACCGCATCGAGCCCCGTGCGGAAGACACCCTCCTCGACCCCGCGTCCGTAGATGGCGGCGATGTTGTCGATGGCTGTGACGTTGAGGTCGCGGATCACCTCGGACCTTTCCAGATACGCGCCGTGATGGATGTTCTCGATCATCACCATGCGGATGAATTCCTCGTGCTGGTGGTGATGGTCGAAGGTGAATTCCACCAGGCGCTTCAGCGCCTCGATGGGCGGCATCCCCTTCGTATCGAGCTGAGCCTCGCCCTCTCGCACCCGGCGATAGGCGTTCTCCAGCGCCTTGAGATAGAGCCCCTCCTTGTCGCCGAAATAGTAGTAGATCATGCGCTTGCTGGAGCGGGTCCGCGCGGCGATCTCATCGATCCTGGCGCCCGCTAGTCCGTTCAGCGCGAACTCGCGTGAGGCCGTCTCGATGATGTCCCGCTTGGTGCCTTCGGGGTCCTGCTGCCGCTTCAGCGTATCGGAATCCCCGCCCCGCCTGGACTCTGCCGCCATGGATCGGCCCCTTGTCTTCATTCTCGATTCCGTGTACTAACTATTTCGTACATAGTGAAGCACGCTCTTTGCAGGCAATTATCGGGCGAGCGGGAGCGAACACAAGCACGGCGTGCTCGCAGCACTCCGTCCGCACCGGAAAAGTGGAGGAAAGGTGTCCGGAGCCCCCCAGTCTATCGTCGCATCGCTTCGCGATCTCATCGCGGCGAAGCGCACGATCCTGCACCAGGCAGCATCGGACGTGGTCGTCGGGCTCGTCGGCCGCTCCATCCAGTCCTCCCGCACGCCGGCCATGCACGAGCGCGAAGCGGCACGGCTCGGCCTGCGCTCCACCTATATCCTCATCGATTTCGACAAGCTGCACCTCGCCGACGACGACCTGCCCGCCTGCATCGCCGCGGCGCGCGAGCTCGGCTTCAACGGCCTCAACTTGACGCATCCGTTCAAGCAGCAGGTGCTTGCCTGCCTGGACGGGCTGGCCAACGAGGCTTCCGCCATCGGCGCGGTCAACACTGTCGTCTTTTCGGGCGGGAAGGCCATCGGACACAACACGGATTGCTGGGGCTTTGCCGAGAGCTTCCGGCGCGACATGGCGCGCGTCCCGCTCGGCCGGGTGGTGCAGTTCGGCGCCGGCGGCGCGGGTGCCGCCGTGGCTTATGCGCTGATGGAACTCGGCGTGAAGGACCTGGCGATCATCGATTCCGAGCCGGAGCGCGCGCGCCTCCTCGCGGAGAAGATGGGTGCGATCACGGACCAGGTGGTTCGCGCGGAAACCGATCCGGCGGCAGCGCTCGGGACGGCGGACGGGCTCGTCAACACAACGCCGGTGGGGATGGCGAAATATCCAGGACTCCCCTTCCCCGCCGACCATCTGCACGCCGACCACTGGGTAGCGGAGATCGTCTATTTCCCGCCGGAGACCGAGCTTTTGCGCCATGCGCGCCGGCTCCGCTGCAAGGTCCTGCCGGGCATCGGAATGGCCATTGGCCAGGCTGTCCGCGCCTTCGAGCTTTTCACCGGCCGCGCCGCGGACATGTGCGCCATGGCCGGACATTTCGAGGCAGCGGCATGAACATGGAAGCGAAAACCAGCCGCATCGAAGTGCTCGTCAACGGGGCCGACCAGCTGGGCGAAACACCGCTCTGGTGTGACCGCACCCAGCGCCTCTGGTGGCTCGATATCGAACGGCCGAAGCTGCAATCCTTTGATCCGCGGACCCGCATTCACGAGGTGCTCCCGCTCCCGGGAACCTTCGCCGGGACACAGGCTCTGACCAGGAGCGGCGACCGCCTGCTGGCCGCCGACCTGATGCTCTACCGTCTCGATCTGGAGACCGGGAAGAGAACGCCGTTCGCCACGGTCGAGACCGGGCTCGACAACCGCCTGAACGACGGCCGGGTGGATGCGCGCGGCCGTTTCTGGGTCGGCACCATGGACAACCAGCTCCACCGAGGCAATGGCAGCCTCTACCGCGTCGATCCCGACGGCACGGTGACCCGGATGGAAGAAGGCGTGATCGTTGCCAACGGCATCGCCTTTTCGCCCGACGGCCGCACGCTCTATTTCACCGACACCCGCCGCCACCTGAGCTACGCCTATGATCTCGACCTCGATGATGGGGTGATCACCGACCGCCGCGTCTTTGCAGACTATTCGGCGACGGGAGATCGCCCGGACGGCGCCTGCGTCGACGTCGACGGATGCCTGTGGGCCGCTTTCTTCGCCGGCAGGCGGCTGGTGCGCTACCGGCCGGACGGCCGGGTCGACCGCACCTTCCTGCTGCCGGTCACCAACCCGACCTGTCTCTGTTTCGGTGGCAAGGATTACAGAACGCTCTTCATCACCAGCGCCACCAAGTTCCTCACGCCGGAGCAGAGGGCGGGAGAACCTTTGGCGGGCGCGCTTTTCGCCATCGAGGGGCTTGGGCAGGGGCTGCCCGAACATCGATTCGGACTTTAGGGAGGGGTATCGATGAGCATCACATTCACGAGGCGGTCGCTTGCGGCGGGCATAGCTGCACTCGGACTGCTCGCCATCGCCGGACAGGCTCGGGCCGAGGCGATAAAGCTGCGCTTCGCCGACTCCACGACGGCCGATGCGCCACGCTCAGTGGCGCTGGTCGACATCTTTGCCAAGAAACTCGGCGACGAGTTCCTGTTCGAGCCCTATTTCGGCAGCACGCTTTACAAGCAGGGCACCGAGATCGTCGCCGTCCAGCGCGGCAATCTGGAGATGGCGCTCATGCCGCCTTCCGATTTTGCCAAGCAGGTGCCAGCCTTCAGCATCCTGACCGCGGCCTACCTCGTCCGCGACGCCGCCCACCTCAAGGCGATCTTCGAAAGCGACATCGGCGAGGAATTCAAGCGCATGGCGCGAGAGGAGATGGGCGTCGTCATCCTGGCGCCCGCCTATTACGGCACCCGCCACCTCAATCTAAAGGGCGACAAGAAGATCGTCAGGCCGGAAGATCTCGCCGGGGTGAAGCTCCGCATGCCCGGGGGCGAGGCCTGGCAATTTCTCGGCGAATCCATCGGCGCGAACCCGGTCGCGATGGACTACGCCGAGGTCTATACGGGCCTGCAGACCGGGGCTATCGACGCCCAGGACAATCCGCTTCCCAACAACAAGCTGATGAAGTTCCACGAGGTGACCGACCAGATCGTGCTCACCGGGCACAATGTCGGCTTCGGCCTGCTCCTCATCAACGCCGAACTTTTCGATTCGCTGACGCCGGAGCAGCAGAAGCGGATGCAGGATGCCGCAGACGCGGCGTTCGAATGGAGCGATGCCGAATACATCCGGCAGGAGGCCGAGCTCATCGATTTCTTCAAGGCCGAGGGGCTCGAGGTCTATGAGCCCGACGTCGCGGCGTTCCGGACTTATTCCAACAAGAAATACCTGGAGTCGCCGCTCTCGAAGGATTGGCCGGAGGGAATGCTCGAAAGGATCAATGCGCGCTGACGCACAGAAAGGGAGGAAGAACCATGACCATCGCTACCAACCGCCGCCGGTTCCTGATCGGCACGGGGCTTGCCGCCACGGCGGCCGCTTTTCCCGCATTCGCGCAGGACAAGCCGACGCTGCGCTTCTCCGCCGTCTTCTCGGAGCAGGACATCCGCGCCGAGATGATGAAGCAGTTCGCCGAGGCGATCGCTGACGACTTCACCTTCGAAGGCTATTACGGCGGCAACCTCTTCAAGCAGGGCACGGAGCTCGTCGCCATCCAGCGCGGCAATCTGGAAATGGGCAACATCGCCCCGCAGGACATCTCCAAGCAGATCCCGGCCTGGTCGATCCTGACCGCGGCCTATCTCTTCCGCGATGCGGCGCATCTCAAAACCTTCTTCGACAGCGATCTGGGCGCCGAGATGAAGAAGATGGCGGAGGACCAGCTCGGCATCCGCGTGCTCGGCCCCACCTATTTCGGCGCGCGCCAGGTGGGCGTGAAGCCCGAGAAGGAGATCAAGACCCCGGCCGACCTCGCGGGCGTCAAGCTGCGCATGCCCGGTGGCGATGCCTGGCAGTTCCTGGGCGAGGCGCTCGGGGCCAATCCGGTGCCCATGGCCTATGCCGAAGTCTATACAGGCCTGCAGACCGGCGCGATCGACGGGCAGGACAATCCACTTCCCAATGTCGAGAACATGAAGTTCTACGAGGTGATGTCGCAGATCGTCATGACGTCGCATCTCGTCGGCTTCGATCTCCTCGTCGTCTCCAAGAAGGTCTGGGACGAAATGGGCGCGGAAAAGCAGGCGCGCTTCCAGGCAGCCGCCGATGCGGCGATCGATTTCAGCACGCAAAAGCATCTGGCGCGTGAGGCGGAGCTCGTCGCCTTCTTCAAGGAGAAAGGGCTGAAGATATACGAGCCGGACATCGCCGCCTTCCGCACCTACGCGCAGGAAAAATACCTCGCCTCCGATCTCGCCAAGGACTGGCCTGAGGGGATGGTCGACAAGATCAACGCACTCTGATCGACTGCCGAGGGCCGGGCGCGCTCCGGCCCTTCGATCCTGGTTCAAGAAGCCGGAACTGCGGGAGGGGCGGTGAACATTACCAGAAGCAATGTCGGCTGCTGGCTCTACCGGCGGGCGGAAAACGTGCTCGCGGCCATGCTTGCGGCCATGTTCGCCGCCTTCCTGCTGCAGATCGTCTTCCGCTACGGGCTCAACCTGCCGATCGGCTGGACGAACGAGATCAGCGTCGTCCTTTGGATCTGGATGGTGCTCTGGGGTGCGGCCTTCGTGCTGAAGGAGGAGGAAGAGATCCGCTTCGATCTCATCTATGCCTCGGCAGGGCCGCGCGCCCGCCGCATCATGGTTGTCGTCTCGGCGCTTTGCCTCATCGGCCTCTACACTGTCTCCTTCCCCGCCGTGCTCGACTACGTCGCCTTCATGCGCGTCGAGAGCACGGCCTATCTTAAAATCCGCTTCGACTGGCTGTTCTCGATCTACCTCGTCTTCGTCGTGGCGGTGATCGTCCGCTACGTCTGGCTCTGCTGGCGCGCCATGTTCGGCACCGCGCCCAAGGAATTCGATCCCGCCAGGGCAGGATCGGGCTTATGAGCCTCGCGAGCCCCTTCTCGATCTCCATCGTGGCGATCACGGCGCTGGCCTTTCTCGGCCTGCCGATCGGTCATTCGATGATCGCCGGCTCGATCCTCTACCTGCTGCTTGCCGGCCTCGACATGGGCACCGCGGCCGAGCAGCTCCTCAACGGCATGTATTCCAACTACATCATCCTCGCCGTGCCTCTCTTCATTCTGGCGGCCGAGCTCATGAACATCGGCTCCATGACCGAGCGGCTGCTCAGATTCTGCGATGCGGTGGTGGGCCGCTTCCGCGGCGGCCTGGCGCATGTGAACATCCTGCAAAGCATCATCTTCGCCGGCATGTCGGGCTCGGCGATCGCCGATGCTGCCGGCACCGGCAAGATGATGCAGAGCATGATGACCGCCAACGGCAAGTACCGCGCCAGCTTTGCCGCGGCGCTTACCGCGGCCACCGCCGTCATCGGCCCGATCATCCCGCCCTCGATCCCGATGGTGCTCTACGCGCTCGTGTCGGATGCTTCCATCGGCTATCTCTTTCTCGGCGGCCTCGTGCCGGGCCTCCTCATGGCGCTGGCGCAGATGATCATTGTCATCATATCGGCCCGTCGCGAAAACTTCCCCGTTGAAAAGCCCACGCCGCTCCGCGCGCTGCCGGGCATCACCTGGCGCGCCTTCCCCACGCTGATGATGCCGGTCGTCCTGCTCGGCTGCATCTATACCGGTGTCACCACACCCACCGAAGCGGCGGCAATCGCCGCCGCCTACGCTCTCATCATCTCCGTGGTGCTCTATCGCAGCGTCAGCTTTCGCGACTTCTACGGCTCGGTTCTGGCGAGTGCGCGCACGAGCGCTTCGACCGGCATGCTGATCGCCGGAGCGCTCGTCTTCAACTATGTGGTCACCGTCGAGAACATCCCGAACGACATCCGCGCGCTGTTTACCGCCTGGGATCTCTCGCCCGCCGCCTTTCTGATCCTGGTCAACATCCTGCTTCTTCTGCTCGGATGCCTGCTGGAAGGCACGACCATCCTTCTGGTCGTCGTGCCCGTGCTCGTGCCCACGGCTGAGGCGCTGGGCATCGATCTCGTCCATTTCGGCGTGATGGTGGTGGTCAACATCATGATCGGGCTGATCACCCCGCCCTACGGCCTCCTGCTCTTCGTCATGACGCGGATCGCCGAGGTGCCGATCAGGGATCTCGTCCGGGACGTTCTCCCCTTCCTCTTCGCCATGATCGCCGCGCTCGCCGTGATCACCTTCGTCCCGCAAACCGTGCTCTGGCTGCCCCGCCTGCTCGGTACCAGGAATGAAAGGAGCCATGCCCATGAAGCCGATCTTCATCTTGAACGGCCCCAATCTAAACCGATTGGGCAAGCGCGAGCCGGAAATCTACGGCACCACCACGCTCGCCGAGATCGAAGCCATGTGCCGCGAGGCGGCGGGCAGCCGCCCGCTCCGCTTTCACCAGTCCAATTTCGAAGGAGAGATCGTCGAGTGGATCCACGAGGCGATTGACGAAGGTGCAGCCGGCATCATCATCAATCCGGCCGCCCTCACCTTCACCTCGATCGCCATCCTGGATGCGCTGAAAATGTTTCCGGGCCCGATCATCGAGCTGCACATCTCCAACATCCACCGGCGCGAGAGCTATTATCACAATTCATTCGTGTCGAAGATCGCCACCGCCGTCATGGCCGGGTTTGGACCAACGGGCTACCCGCTTGCCTTGCAAGCTATGGCAGGGCTTGCAGGCCATGAAACGGCGCCATCGTTTCGGCATAGACGGGATAGGAACATCTGAATGACCAACGACACGTGCACGTAGAGCTCCAAGTGGTTGGCTCGGCTTGGGAGCGGCATCCGCTCGAACGAGTGACATCTTGCGACTGCCTGCGCTCTCATGGTTGAAGGTGGCACCGAGCAGACAGCCGCAACAACAAAGCAACCGTAGTTGCGGCCCATCGGTCGGTCTGACTACTTCCGTTCCACAGAGGCGACCTGTTTTGCCAACGTGGATGTCATTGCGAACTCGGCTAGCGGCATGTTGCCGAGGGCAATCGGAATGTTGTAGCCCTCCTTTCATGAGGTAAGGCCCACCTTCGAGAAATCGTAAAGGTACCGAAAGACGAGCTTGTCAGAGGCGAGCCTATTTGACCGACAATCCACAAGTCCGTGTCAAACACGCCCCACACGAAAGGTGGTTGGCAGTTCCGCTAGTGGGCGGTCGATCCGCGTGCGAGCGGCCACGACTACTGGACTGACCCTGACTGAAAGTTGGACGGGTCAGTGCTCAGCAGCTTCCCGCAACGCCTATCGCCATGCGGCGTGGTCGTTCATCAGAGGCGTTCGCACGCGGCCCGCCTCGTGCTGCGGCGGGTAAGTCAGGAGCCTACGGCACGCCGCGCGATCGTCAGGCACCCCAGTCGATAGCAGGCCAACAGGTTGACCCTCGCCGGTCTGCACATCAATAACCCCCGGACAGCGGTCCGTTGGCAAAACTCTGCAGCGTCTGCCCGCCATCGATGAGCCAGGCCGCGCCGTTGACATGGCGAGCGCCGTCGGAAGCCAGAAAGAGCACCACCTCCGCGACATCTTCAACCTGACCGATGCGCCGCGAAGGAATGCGCTCGGCGAAATGCTGGACGGCCGAGCGGTCTTCCGCAGCACCGTCTCGCAACCCGGGCACGCCCAGCGTGGTCTCGATCACGCCGGGGCAGACCGCATTCACGCGGATGCCGTGGGGCGCAAGATCGAGCGCTGCAGCCTTAGTGAGCCCCACCACCGCATGTTTGGTGCTGACATAGCCGGCGCCGCCTAAAAGCACGTCCCAGCCGGCCATGGAGGAGCCCATGTTGACGATGGCGCCGCCGCGGCCGGCACGCACCATTTCAGCGGCACTGGCTTTCAGCATGCAGAACATGCTGCGCAGGTTTGCGCGCACGATCGCGTCCCATGCGTCGAGATCGAGCTCGTGCACCGGCGCGACCTTTCCGGAAATGCCGGCATTGTTGAAGAGGACGTCGAGGGCGCCGAACCGCTCCACCGCGGTCCGCACCGCCCGCTCGGCAGTTTCGGGATCGGCGGCATCGCCGGGAACGACGGCCAACCGGTCAGGCGCGGCGATATCCCGCTCCAGCGTGAGAAGGGCCTCTTCATTCAGATCGGCGAGCACGACCGAGGCGCCATGGCGCAGGAACAAGCGCGCGGTCGCGCTGCCGATGGCGCCGGCGCCACCGGTGATGAGAACTGTCTTTCCTGAAAAATCCATGGGCATCGTCCTTCCTCAGGATCCCCCATACTGGCGCCAGGAGTGCTCCGGCACAAAGCCGATCAGCTCGCGCGCCCGCGTTGATGATATGACGGCAGCGTGGCCCGGCAACTCCTCGCGCACTTCCACATCGGGATAGCTCCGCGACAGCAGGAGCGGCGTCGGATATTCGTGATACGTATCGCTGGCAGAGATGAACATGCGGCTGTGGCCTTCAAGCGGGGCTTCGGCCGCCAGCACGAACGCACGCGCCGCATCCCGCGCATCGATATAGGCCCACAGATCGAGCCCGGACTCTTTTCTTGCGCGCCGCGGCACCACATCGCGCAGAAAGCTTTGCGCCGTCTGGATCCAGGGCATGCGCAGGCTCACCGCCGTGCCTCCCGTCCGGCGGGCCCATGCGTCCACCATTTCCTCGCCCAGCCACTTGGTGACCGCATAGACATCCTGCGGCGCCACCGGATGGCTTTCGTCCACCGGAAAGTAGTGAAGCTTCACCGGGCGCTCGGCAAAGGGCAGGCCCAGCACGCTGAAAGAGGAGGCGAAGAGGAGCTTTCCGATGCCGGCCTCTTCCATGGCGGACTGCACGTTGAACATCAGCGACATGTTCGTGTCGAAGACCTCATGCGCCGCATAGCCCACGGGGCGCGGGATGGAAGCGATATGGGCGACGCAATCGGCATCCCGGACAAGGGCATGCGCGGTCTTGAGATCGCGCAGGTCCGCCTGCCCTATGTTCCGGGATTTGTCGGCCGCGACGTCGAGCGCGGTCACCTGCCATTGCGCCTGCCGGAAGGCCGCCGCGACATGGCTGCCCAGAAGCCCTGCAGCGCCTGTGACAATGACATGCCTGGCCATCGCAGCTTTCCCCGATCATGAAAGCAGACGCGCCAGGGCAATGGAGCCATTTAAGCGCGTCGCTATCGAATGACGCTTGACAAAGTCTGAATTTCAGTCTCGAAATTACTTCGTACACGAACGAAATCGTCCGTCAAGAGACACCCTGTGGGGGCAACTCAGAGTTCGTGGGACAGGGAACAGGACCGGAGGTCTCCATGAAGGCGAAATTCAGGAATTTGGCGGCGGGCAGCGCGCTCGCGGCAATGCTTCTCGGCGCAGGCAACGCTTCCGCTGAAACGCTCAAGGTTGCGGCGATATCGGGCTATTTCTCGCAGGGCTTCGGCATTGCGATCATGAATGGCCTCAAGAAGGCCGAGACCGATTTCGGTGTCGAGCTCAAGATAGTCGACACGGGTAACCGCGCCCTCGACTATGAGGAGCAGTTCAACAACATCGCGAAGGGCGGCGAGTACGACCTCGTCTTCGTCATGGGCTGGGAGCTTGTTGACGCGCTGCAGAAGTCGAACCAGGCATATCCCGACCAGCGCTTCATCTTCATCGACGGCGTGCTCGACAGCCCGAGCATGACCTATGTGGATTTCGTCGAGGAGGAAGGCTCCTACCTGGTGGGGGCACTGACCGGCATGCTTGCGGCCGCCGATGCGGAAGGCTTCAACTCCTCCGATGAGGTGGGCTTCATCGGCGGGCGCGACATTCCCGTCATCCGCAACTTCCTGATGGGCATGGAGCAGGGTGTGGCCGAACAGGCCGAAGGCGTTTCCGTGAGCAGCGTCTTTGCCGGTACCTTCGATGATCCGGCAAAGGGCAGCGAGCTTGCCATGACCCTTTATGGCCAGGGTGTTGACGTCATCTATCAGGCGGCGGGGCCGACCGGCGAAGGCGTGCTGCAGGCGGCAAAGGCTGCCGGCAAATACGCCGTTGGTGTGGATATCGACCAGTGCGGCACCGCGCCGGGCAACATCCTGGCCTCGATGCTGAAGCGGGCCGACGTCGCCGTCTACGATCTCATCAAGGGTGAAGTGGAAGGCAAGCCAGTCAAGCCGGGTCCCGTTTCCTACGGCGTGGCGGCCGGGGGCATCGAATTAAAGATCTGCGACGAGGTGGCTGACAAGATCCCTGCCGAGGTGAAGACCAAGCTGGAGGAAGTTCGCTCCGGCATCGCCGACGGCAAGATCCAGGTGAAGCTTAACCAGTAGCAGACTGGGCAGGGAGGTATGCTCTCCCCCGAGCCGCCTCCCTGCCCTACTCTCCCCGCTGATATTGCCGCGGGGCCGTTCAGGATGAGACGAACGCAGCGATGACCTTCGCCATCGAGATGACCGGCGTCACGAAGCGTTTCGGCGCGGTGGTCGCAAACCGGAATGTGAGTTTCGGGGTGCGGCAGGGCGAGATCCATGCGCTCGTCGGCGAAAATGGCGCCGGCAAGACGACGCTGATGAACGTGCTTTTCGGCCTGGTGCAGCCGGACGAGGGGACCATCAGGATCAACGGGCAGACGGTGGTTATGGATTCGCCGCGCCGGGCGATCGCGCTGGGGCTCGGCATGGTCCACCAGCACTTCAAGCTCGTTCCATCACTGACTGTCGCTGAGAACATTTTCCTCGGCATGGAGATCGTGCGCGGCGGCCTCATCGACCGCAAGGCGCAATCGGAGAAGACGCGGCAGATCTCGGCCGAGTTCGGGCTGAAGGTCGATCCCGACCGGCGTGTCTCGGAACTCTCCGTGGGCATCGAGCAGCGTGTGGAAATCCTGAAGGTGCTCGCCCGCGGCGCCAAGATCGTCATCCTCGACGAGCCGACGGCGGTGCTCACGCCGCAGGAAAGCCGCGAGCTCTTCCGCATCCTGCGCCGCTTTGCGGATGCCGGCATGACGGTGATCTTCATCTCGCATCATCTGTCGGAGGTGATGGAAGTCTCGGACACGGTGACCGTTCTGCGCGACGGAGCCGTGGTCGGTACCCGCCCGACACGGGAACTCAACGAGGATGAGCTCGTCCGCATGATGGTGGGAAGGAACGTCAATTTCGACCGCCGTCCACGCAAGGCGATCTCCGGGCGCACGGTGATCGAGCTCAAGGAGATCTGCGCGCGCGATGCGCGCGGCGTGCTTGCGCTGCGCGACGTCAATCTTACGGTCCGCTCGGGAGAGATCGTCGGCATCGTGGGCGTCGACGGCAACGGCCAGACCGAGCTGGCAGAAGTGATCGCCGGCCTGCGCGCGCCGAGCCATGGTGAGATCGCCGTCAATGGCATCACCATCGCGGAAAGCCACCCACGTGCCATGCGCGAGGCAGGGCTGGCTCACGTGCCGGCGGACCGGCTGGCGCGCGGCGTCGATGCTTCCGCATCCATCAGCGCCAACATCTTGATGGGGCGGCAATATGCGCAGCCCTGGGCCGGCAGGGGTCTGATCCGCTGGGGACGGGTGCGGGAATTTGCCCGCGGCCTAATAAAGCGCTTCGACATCCGCGCGCGCAACGAGAAGACGCTGGTGAAGACGCTTTCCGGCGGCAACATGCAGAAAGTGGTCGTCGCCCGGGAATTCTCGCGGGAGACGCCGTTCCTGCTCGTCGACCAGCCGACGCGCGGGGTGGATATCGGCGCCATGGAGCGCATCCATGACGAGATCATGTTGAAGCGCGACCAGGGTGCCGCGATCCTGCTGATCTCAGTGCAGATCGATGAGGTCCTGGCGCTCGCCGACCGCATTCTCGTGATGTTCGCCGGCCGCATCAGCGGCGAGGTGGATCCGGAAAAGACGACTGAGGACGAGATCGGGCTGCTGATGGCCGGTGGCGCGGAGCGCCCGAGGGCAGCCGCATGACGCTCCCGTCCGACAACAAGCCGGCGCCGGACGCGCTCAAGACTCAAGGGATGCCGCAATGGGCCGAACAGCTCATCGGGCAGGCGATCGCGGTGGGCATCTCGATCATTGGCGGAGCGGTCATCATCCTTCTCGTCGGTGAAAGCCCGCTCCACGTTTTTGCCACGCTGCTTCGCGGCGCCTTCGGAAGCTGGGAGCGAACCGCGGGCTCGCTGCTTCAGGCCACGCCCATCATCATTGCCGGCGTGGCGGCCTGCGTCGCGCTGCGCGGCGGGCTCTTCAACATCGGTGTGGAGGGACAGCTCTATATGGGCGGATTCGCCGCCGCCTGGGTGGGCTTCAGCTTTGCGCTTCCGGCCGGGCTGCACGTGCTTGTGGCGATGGCGGCAGCAATCGTGGCCGGTGCGCTGTGGATTGCGCTCCCTGCCTTCTTCCGTGCCCGCTTCGGTACCAACGAGGTGGTCTCGACGATCCTGTCGAACTATGTGGCGGTCCTCATTACCTCCTATCTGACGATTTCCGTCTTCAAGCGGCCGGGCGGCTGGTCGGAGACGGAGCCGATCGCGCCCACGGCCTACCTGCCGCAGATCTCCGATGTTTCCCGCCTCAATATCGGGCTCTTCATCGGCATAGCGCTCGCCATTGGACTTCACCTGTTCCTGACGCGCACCAGCGCCGGCTATTCCGTGAGCGCCATGGGCACCAACGTGAAGTTCGCCGAGTACGGCGGCGTCTCCATCCGCCGCAACATCCTGGTCATCCTGCTCTGCTCGGGCGCGGTCGGTGGCCTTGCCGGCGGGGTGGAGACGCTCGGCGTGCACCACCGTTTCATGGAAGGTTTCGCACCGGGCTTCGGCTTTGATGGGGTGATTGCCGCGCTTCTTGCCAATGGCAGCCCGATCGGCGTCATCGGCACAGCGCTGTTCTTCGGCGCGCTCAGGGCCGGGTCGCTGCTGATGGAAGTCGAAACGAATGCGTCGCGCGAGGTGATCACGGTGTTCCAGGCCTTCATCATCCTCTGCGTCTCGGCGCAGATCCTCATCCGCCGCCGGCGCGACAGCACGCAGGGAGAG
Source organism: Chelativorans sp. (assembly GCF_031180965.1). GTDB lineage: Bacteria > Pseudomonadota > Alphaproteobacteria > Rhizobiales > Rhizobiaceae > Chelativorans. Next base: position 101,656 of record NZ_JAPSLH010000013.1, on the reverse strand, counting down.
CGCCGATGGAAGTTCTAGAGCGCATCTTCAACATCGCCCTGATTGCGGCGACGCTGCGCACGACTGCGCCGATCCTGCTCGTCTCCCTCGGCGGCACGTTCACGACCAAGGCCGGCATCTTCAATATCGGCCTTGAAGGGCAGATGCTGCTCGGCGCGTTCTTTGCGGTGCTCGGCTCGATCTGGACGCAGTCGGCGCTGGGCGGCGTGCTGATCGGCGTGACCGCGTCAGTCGTCGTGGCGGGAATCTTTTCGCTGTTCGTCGTCACGCTGCGGGCGAACGAGGTGGTGGTCGGCCTGGCGCTGAACCTGCTGGCGGGCGGGCTCACCATCACGTTGACAAAGGCGATATTCGGCACACGCGGCTCGATCGTCAGCGGCGACATCGTCGGCATGCCGCGCATCGAGCTCCCGGTCATCCATGACCTGGGCCCACTCGGGCAGATGCTGTCCGGCTTCACGCCGCTGGTCTACCTGTCCTTCGCGATGGTCTTCGTGGTGTGGCTGATCCTCTACCGCACGCGCATCGGGCTGCATATCCGCGTGACGGGCGAGAAACCGGCGGCCGCTGAAGCGCTGGGCATCTCGACAGCCGCCATGCAGCACATCGCTTCGCTCTTCTGCGGCGTCCTGGCGGGGCTTGCCGGCGCTCATCTTTCGCTCGGCTATATCACCATGTTCGCCGAGAACATGTCGTCGGGTCGCGGCTTCATGGCCGTGGCGGTGCTGATCTTCTCCAATGGAGATCCGGTGCGCGTGCTCTTCGGCTGCCTTCTCTTCGGCTTCGCGGATGCGCTTTCGCTCCGGCTGCAGACCTTCGGCCTGTCGTCCTATCTGGTCCTGACGGTGCCCTATCTGGTGACCCTCGCGGCTCTCTTCGCGCTCACCTACCGGCAACGGCCCAAGCTCTTCCGCGAGACGGCGGAAACCCTCTCACTCATCAGGCGCAGGCAAGCATGACCACCACTCCGCAAAGGATCATACTGGATGTGGATTCGGCGGGAGACGACATTCTCGCCATCCTCTTCGCGCTCGGTTCCGCCGACATAAAGCTCGAAGGCGTGACCTGCGTGACCGGTGCCGCAGGCCCCATCGAGCAAGTGACAAACGTCGTCCTCAACACGGCGACGTTAGCCGGCCGCGACGACCTCCCTGTCGCGGCCGGCGCCTGGCGCCCGATTGTCGGCAACGCCAAGGAGGACATGGAGGCGCCGGTCCATTTCGAGAAGCGGCTCAAGGAGCGGTTCGGCGAGCGGCTGAAGAAGTTCAATCCGCCTGCGCCGCGGCCTGCAAGGCCCGCCATGGACAAGCACGCGGTGGACTTCATCATCGAGACGGTGCGCCGGAACCCGGGCGAGATCTCGATCGTCGCGACGGGTCCGCAGACCAACATCGCCATGGCTTTGGACATGGCGCCGGATCTGGCTTCGCTCGTCAAGCAGATCGTGGTGCTCGGCGGCTGCTTCCAGACGCCGGGCAACATGACCCCGGTTTCCGAGTACAACATCTGGGCCGATCCGGAGGCCGCACGCGTGGTGCTGCGCTCCGGCGCGCCGGTGATCCTGGTGCCGCTCGACATCTGCGAGGACAACCGCGTGGCGGCCTCGATGCTGACGCGCGACGACCTGAACGACCTCGCAACCGCCTATCCCGACAGCAGGGTGGTCGCGCATATCTGCGAGAATTTTTCGATTTATATCGACATCTGGCGCGAATTCTTTCACCTCGTAGGCTTCCCCCTTGACGACGCGATCGCGGTGGCGACCGTCACACATCCGGAACTCTTCACGATGAGCGAACCGCTCTTCGTGGATGTGGCGCTCAGCGAGCGCCTGGTGCGCGGCCAGACCGTTGCCTTTTCCGGCCGCCAGATCCTGAGCTTTGATGGTCCCAAGACCACGCGCATCTGCCGCAACCTGGACGGCCGCCGCTTCCTGCAACTGTTCAAGAGCGCGCTCGGCGCGCTGCGATAGGAGTTTGGCCGTGAAGCCCATCAAGGTCATCCTGGATTGCGACCCCGGCCATGACGACGCCATCGCTCTCGTCATGGCACATCGCTCGCCGGCCATCGATCTCCTCGGCGTGACGACGGTCTGCGGAAATGCGCCGCTCGCGAAGACCACCTCGAACGCCCTGCGCATTCTGGAACTGATCGGCGCACGCGATGTGCCGGTCGCCGCCGGCTGCGTGCAGCCGCTGGCGCGGCCGCTCGTGCTTGGGACGGCGGACGGGCCGAGCGGGCTCGACGGCTCACCCTACCTGCTGGAGCCGACGACCGAGCTGGTGCCCATGCACGGGGTCGACTTCCTTGCCAAGCTCTTGCGCGAGGCCGATGAGCCCGTGGTGGTGGCTCCAACCGGGCCGCTCACCAATATTGGCATGCTCCTCCTCAAGCATCCGGACGTGAAGGAGAAGATCGCGCGGATCGTGCTGATGGGCGGCGCGTTCTGGCGCCGCAGCGAAATCATCACACCGACCGAGTTCAACATCTTCTGCGATCCGGAGGCGGCACGGATCGTCATCGACAGCGGTCTCGATGTGACCATGGTCGGCCTGGACGTCACCATGCATGTGCTGGTGGAGGAGCCGCAGTTCAAGCGGCTAGAGGCGATTGGCACCCACCTTTCGAAGGTTGTCCTCGACTGGCTTCGCTTCTATGAGAAGCTGCATCGCGGCCAGATGGGAATCGGCGGTGCGCTGCACGATCCGCTGGTGCTGGCTTCCATCATCGAGCCCAGCCTGATCGAGACCCGCGAGGCTCATGTGGAAATCGACTTAACGGCGACCCATGCCTTCGGTGCCACTGTGGCTGACTTCTGGGGCTTGCGTGGCCTGCCGAACAACGTGAAAGTCGCTTCCCGCGTGGACTCCGACCGCTTCTTCGAAATGCTCTACGCTTCACTCACGGACTGAACTCAAGGGCAAGGAGACAGCCGATGACAGACGTCTTTTCCGCGCACCGCCATGATGGCTCGATGGTGCTTGATCCCGCGCGGGCAGCCGTCGTCGTGGTGGACATGATCAACGAGTTCTGTACGCCCGGCGGCAACATGGTGCTGCCCGGAGCCGAGAGGCTGCTCCCGCAGCAGCGTGCCCTGATAGCGGCGGCACGCGACCGGCAGATGCCCGTGATCTTCGTCATCGATTCCCATCGCCGCAACATGCGGCGAGACCGCGAATGGCTGAAGCGCACCCCGCATTGCGCGGAAAACACCTGGGCAACGGAAATAATCGCAGGCCTGGAGCCGCGCGAGGATGATCTTCGCGTGATGAAACACCGATACTCCGCCTTCTTCCAGACTGACCTCGACCTCCTGCTTAAGGACATGCAGATTTCGCAGCTCGTCGTTTTCGGCGTCGTGACCAATATCTGCGTGCGCTCGACGGTGCACGACGCCTTCTTCCAGGGATATGAGGTTGTCGTGCCGCATGACGCCTGCGCGGGCACCGGCCCGCGCGAGCATGTCTCCAGCCTCTACGATATCGCCACGCATTTCGGCACCGTCTCCGACACGCAAACGGTGGTGGGCGCTCTGACCAAGGGTGGCGCTATTTCCAACCAGGTGTTCGAAGGTGACCTGGTGGCGGTGGCGGCGCAATGAGCCGAAGCGTGCCGAAGCGGTCGAAAGACACCGGGGAAGCCGTTTCCGAGAGCTCATTTGAGCAGGCGGAAGCATTTCCCTCGCGCGAGGAGATCGACCGCCGGTTGGCTGCTACCGGCTACGTGCTGGAGAAGCACAATGCGCACCTGATACGTCTGGCGCATCAGCGGGGCACCGCGCTCTTCCAGAAGGCGTTCGAGAACTATTCGATCACGCCCACCCAGGTGGCTGTGCTGGCGACGCTTCTGCGCCATGGCAACATGCCGCAGAACCAGCTGGGCAAGATCACCGCCATCGACACCGCCACGCTGAGCCCGCTCCTGCGTCGGCTGCAACTCATGGGCCTCACCCGGCGCAAGCAGTCGGAGCAGGACCAGCGGGTGAATCTCGTCGGCCTGACGGTCAAGGGCGTGGAGTTCACGCTGGAGGTGCTGCCCATCTCGCAAGCCGTCAGCGAAGAAGTGGTGGCTCCGTTGAAGCCACGCGACCGCAAACGATTCATCGAGCTCTTGAAACTGATTACGTGACAGCTGCGTCAGCCCATTGGAGAGAAGACCATGCCTGACTTCCCAATCCGCAAGATCGTCGTGATTTCCGAGGAGATCATGCATGAGAATGGGCCTGCGCCGCAGACGCCGCGACGCCGCGCCGCTGTCCTTGCCGTCGTGAAGAACCCTCATGCAGGCCGCTATGTGGAAGAGCTGCAGCCGGGAATGGACGATCTCAAGCCGCTGGGGCAACTGATGACCACGCGCCTGATCGAGGCACTCGGAGGCGACCCCAAGGTGATCGATGGTTATGGCAAGGGGATGATCGTCGGCGAGGATGGGGAGCTGGAGCATGGAGCCCTCTGGCACGTGCCCGGCGGCTACACGATGCGCGAGCAGTTGGGGCAGGCGTTGGCCATAGTTCCCTCGGCCATGAAGGTAGGTGGCATGGGCGCGCATCTCGATGTGCCCCTCGGCCATATCAACGCCGCCTATGTCCGTAGCCATTTCGACGCCATGGATGTCAGCATTCCCGATGCACCCCGGCGCGACGAGATGGTGTTGTGCCTCGTGATGTCCTGCGGTCCCCGCGTGCACAACCGCATGGGCGGACTTGCGGCCGACCAGATTAAGGTTTTTGACGGCCAACGATGAGGCGGCGACAGGGCAGGGGCCGGCCGGGGCCAAATGCTTCGTGCACGAACAAATTTCAGCCGGCGCCCGCATCCGGGCACGTAACCAGCAAAGCTTCGAGATGACGCATTCCGAGGATCACACGCAGGGCATTGTCGCCGGCATCGACGTGGGCGGCACGTTCACGGACCTGATCGTGCTCGACATGAGGAGCGGAGAGGTGCGGATCGGCAAGGTGCCGACGACGCCGGACGACCAGTCTCGCGCCGTTCTCGATGCGCTGGCGCAATCCGGCTACAAGCCGTCCGAGATCGATCTCATCGTCCACGGCACCACCACGACCACCAACGCGCTGCTGGAACGCCGCATCGCGCGGGTAGGCATGATCACCACCCGCGGCTTCCGCGATGTGATCGAGCTCGGTCGCCGGACGCGGCCGAACCCCTACGGGCTCTTCGGCACATTCGTCCCGCTCATTCCGCGCAACCTGCGCCTGGAAGTGAGCGAGCGGATGGAGGCAAGCGGGCGTGTCCGCACGCCGCTTGACGAGGATGAGCTGCGCAGCGCGATTGCGCAGCTCCTGGACGCCGGATGCGAGGCGCTCGTCATCCACTTCCTGCACGCCTACAAGAACCCGGCGCATGAGGTCCGCGCGGCGGAGATCGCGCGTGAACTCTGGCCGAACGAGTTCATCACCACCGGCCATTCCCTGTTATCTGAGGCGCGTGAATTCGAGCGCGGGGTCACGGCGGCCGTCAACGCGTCCGTGCAGCCGATCCTCGAGCGCTATGTCGACCGGATGCGGGAACGCCTGCAGGCAGGCGGCTACAGCCGCGACTTCCTGATGATGAACGGCAACGGCGGAACGACCTCCTCTAGGCTGGTCACGCGCGAGGCGGCAAAGACCGTGATGTCCGGGCCTGCCTCTGGCGTGATTGCGGCTGCCCGCACGGCAGCGCGCGCCGGCTACAAAAATCTCGTCACCTACGACATGGGGGGTACCTCCACCGACGTCGCGCTGATCCGGGACAGCCGGCCTCTGATCTCCAACGAGATCGAGCTTGAATACGCCCTGCCCATCCATGTGCCCATGGTTGACGTGCACACGATCGGCGCCGGCGGCGGCTCGCTTGCCAAGGTAAACAGCGCCGGTCTGCTGGAAGTCGGCCCGCAAAGCGCCGGATCGCAGCCAGGGCCCATCTGCTACGGGCGCGGCGGTGAAGCGCCGACGATTACGGACGCAAACCTGCTCCTTGGCCGTCTAGATCCCACGCGCCTCCTGTCGGTGGGCGAGGCGGTGCCGGTATCCCGCATCGAGGCCGCCTTTGCAGACCATCTGGGCGGAAAACTCGGGCTGTCGGCAGTGGAGGCCGCGGGAGCTGTGCTGCGCATCGCCAATCTCAAGATGGCCGGCGCGATCCGGATGGTGTCCATCGCCAAGGGTAACGATCCCCGCGACTTCGTTCTCTATGCCTTTGGTGGAGCGGGACCGCTCCATGCCTCGGCCATTGCGCGGGAGCTTGGCATTCCCCGCGTCATGGTGCCCGCCCGGCCCGGCATCACCAATGCTATCGGCTGCATCGCCGCCGATCTCCAGCACGACTACGTCAATACCGTGAACAGCCCCGTCCGCGAGGTTGAGCCGCAGCAACTGAACGCAATCCTTTCCGAGCAGATCGCCGCCGGCCGCGCCGCGCTGGAGCGCGAATCCATTAGGCCGGTAGAAGTGCGCGTCGAGCACAGCCTCGACATGCAGTTCGTGGGGCAGACGCATCTGATCCGCGTCCCCGTCGCGGGAATGCTCTCTGAAACGCAGGAGATCCAGGAGCGCTTCGAGGAAGCCTATTTCCGCCGCTTCCGTATCCGCCTGCCCGAAGTGCGGGCGAACATCGTCAATGTGAACACGACCGTGATCGGCATTCGCCGGCAGATCCCGCTGGACGATCTCATCCCGAAGTCGGGGCGCGCCGCAAGCATCGGTGAGGCGCTGCGCCAGAAGCGGTCGGTCTGGTTCGACGGCGAATGGATGGAAACGCCCGTTTACGCGCGCGAGCGCCTGCCGCTCGACGCACGGATCGAGGGACCTGCCATCCTCGAGCAGTTCGACGCCACAACCGTGATCCTGCCCGGCGATGTCGCCGAGGGGGACGAGCACGGCAACATCATCATCACCATCAAGAGCGGGTCCCGATGAGCGGCATTGATCCGATCACCCTTTCCGTCATTCAGGCCGGCCTGCAGCAGGTCTGCGACGAGATGGACACCACCTTTTCGCGCGCCGCCTTCTCGCCGATCATCGCCGAGGCCGACGACCGCTCCGACGGCATCTACTCGGCCGAGGACGGCTCGCTCATCGCGCAGGGGCTGAAGGGGCTGCCGGTATTTGTCGGAACCATGCAAGCCTCCACGCGCACCATCATCGAGATGATCCGCGACGGCCGTTGCCTGCCGCCCGAGGAAGGCGACATCTATATCGTCAACGATCCCTATCTCGGCGGCACGCATCTGATGGACGTGCGCTTCGCGATGCCCTTCTACCGCGGCGGAAAAATCTTCTGCTGGCTCTCCAATATCGGGCACTGGCCGGATATCGGCGGCGCCGTCCCCGGCGGCTTCTCGGCGTCCGCAACGTCCGTTGAGCAGGAAGGCCTGCGGCTTCCGCCGGTAAAGCTGTTCAAGCGCGGCGTCATGGACCGCGAGATCTTCTCCATCATTACCTCCAACATCCGCGTTGCCGATCAGCGGATCGGCGACATCCGAGCCCAGACCGCCGCGCTGGAAGTGGGCAAGGAGCGCCTTGGCGAATTGCTCGACCGCTACGGCGACGAGACGGTGCTCGATGCCGTGGCGGAACTGCGCGCCCGCTCGGCTGAGCAGATGCGCGCCTGCATCGGCAGCATCGCGAGCGGGACCTATCGCGGCAAGGCGTTCATCGACTCTGACGGCGTCGTGAACGAGCCGCTGACGATCGCGCTTGCCGTCACCAAGACGGACGATAACCGGCTGATTTTCGATTTCGACGGCTCCAGCCCGCCTTGCAAGGGGCCGATGAACAGTGTTCTCGCCACCACAAACTCTTCGGTCTATCTGGCGATCCGCCACATCTTTCCCGAAATCCCGCTGAGCGCCGGCGCTTTCGACCCGATCGAGATCGTGCGGCCCGCTGGCACCTTCCTCGACGCGCAATATCCGCGGCCCGTCTCGGGCTGTGCCGCCGAGGTCTCGCAGCGCATCGCCGAGGCCGTCTTTGCCGCTCTGGTGAATGCGCTTCCTGAACTGGTCACCGCCGCGCCCGCCGGCTCCAGCGGCAACTTTGCGCTCGGCGGGCACGATCCGGTCGCCGGGCGCGACTACGTCATGTACCAGATCTCCGGCGGCGGCTATGGCGGCAATGCCCGCGAGGACGGGCTCACCAACGGATGCTCGACGATAGGCATCTCGAAATCGCCGCCGGTGGAAATCACCGAGCAGGTGTTTCCGGTGCATTTCCTGGAATATTCGCTGCGCGAGGGATCCGGCGGCGCAGGCCGCCATCGCGGCGGCTTCGGCCTAATCTATGAGGTGGAGCTTCTGCGCGGCGAGGCCCTGGCGTCCTTCGTCATGGACCACGGCCGCTTCGGCCCGCAGGGTGCGCTGGGCGGCAACGATGGAAAGTCCGGCGAGATCGTGGTGATGCGCGGCGGCGTGCAGCACCGGCCGGCGCACATCACCAAGGAGCAAGACATACCGCTCGCCGCCGGCGACCGCGTGCGCGTGGAGACGCCGGGTGGAGGCGGCTACGGCCCCGCCCACGAGCGCGATCCCGGCGCCGTGCTACGCGATGTGGAACTTGGCTACTACACGGCGGACGAGGCGGCGGAGCTTTTTGGCGTCGCCATATCCATTGGCAGCACCATCGATCCGGAGCGCACTGCCAGAGGCACGGTGAGCGGCGGAAACGAGCTCTGCAGCTGATATAGCATCCAGCCTCGTCCTCACGTAGTGGAAGTCAGAGCGGACTCGATTTTGCGCTGAATATTAGCTGGCGATTCAATTCTCTGCCTGTGTTCCTCGCCGCTGAAGGCGGGGAGGCAGTCGGCCATCCGCACAGACTTCGCTTCAGCCGGTCCGCGTCTCAATCCTGCCCAACTCAAACAGCAGAGCCGCCCCGGTCCTGATGCCGCCGATGAAGCGCTCTATCTTGAGGTTCTCGTTTGGCGCGTGATTGGCCTCGTCGGCATTGGCATAGGGCACCACGAAGGCCGGCGTCCCCAGGATCTTGGTGAAGACATAATCCGGCAGGCTGCCGCCGACCGTGGGATAGAGCAGTGGTTCCACGCCGCGTGCAGCCACGACCGCCCGCCGGAGCGGTTCTGCAAAGGGCGAATCCATCGGCGTCTTGGACGGCAGCATGCCGTTGAGCGGCACGAACTCCACGTCCGGCGCGTGCCGCTTCACATGTGCGGCTACCTTGCCGAACACGTAATCCGGCGTCAGCGGCTCGACCAGGCGGATGTCGCATTTGACCAGCGCTTCGCATGGCAGCACCGTCTTCGAGCCCGGGCCGCCATAGCCGCCGTGAAAGCCGTTGATGGTGAGCGTCGGATAAAACATCAGCCGGTCGAAATAGCCACGGTCCGCAGGCTGGTCGAGATCAGAGAGCCCCAGCTCCGCCTTCACTCCCTCAAGGTCGAGCGGAAGCCTTGCGACCGCCTCCCGCTCCAGCGCCGTCGGCGGAATGACTGGCTCCATCAGCCCCTCGATGGTGATCTCGCCCTTGGCGTTCTTCATTGTGGCGAGCAGATGCACGAGCTTCCAGATAGCGTTCGGCACGACGCCGCCGAAATTGCCGGAATGGACGTCACGGCTTGCAGTCCTGGCGCGCAGCTCGAAGGAGGCCACGCCGCGCACGCCGAACGTGATCACCGGCAGTCCGGACTCGTGCAGCGGCCCATCCGAGGTGACTACCAGATCCGCCTTCAGCCTGTCCGCATGCTCGCGCACGAACTCGGCGATGTGCGGGCTGCCGATCTCCTCCTCGCCTTCGAGCAGGAAGATGACATTGCATGGTAGATCGCCATGCACCGCCAGATACGATTCGAGCGCCAGCAATTGCGCGAAATGCTGGCCCTTGTTGTCGCCGATGCCGCGCGCATAGATGCGCCCGTTGCGGATCGTCGGCTCGAAGGGCGGGCTTTGCCAGAGATCCAGCGGGTCCGGCGGCTGCACGTCATAATGGCCGTAAAGCAGCACAGTCGGCTTTTCCGGTGAGACCATGCGCCGGCCGAGCACCATCGGGTGGTTCTTGGTGGGCACTGTTTCGGCCTCCATGCCGAGCTCTTTCAGGAAGCCGACCAGCATGTCAGCCACCTCGCGGATGCCGACATTGTGCGCGCTGATGCTCGGATGGCGGACATAGTCCATCACCCGCTTCACGAACGCATCGCGGTTGGCCTCGATGTGCGCAAAAACCTTTTCGAGCCGCTCGGCGCTCATCCAGCCCTCCCCTCGCACGTCAGGATCAGAGCCCCGCTCTCATGCACGCTGCCGCTCCAGCCGGGAGGGACGAGCGTGGTGGTGTCGAGCTGGGTCAGGATCACCGGCCCGTCGAAAGAGGCGCCCGCGCCGAGCCCGGCGCGGTCGATGAGCGGCACTTCGCGCGTGCCCTCCGCAAAATGCACCGGCGCACTTCCATAAGGCGCAAAAGCGGTCGAGGGCTGAAGCCGCGTCTGCGGCGGGGCGGCGGTCAATCCGGCGGCATCGATGCGCAGCGTCACCAATTCGATGGGTGCTGCGAGCGTGAAGCCGTAGAGCGCCTGGTGCTCTGCCACAAAGGCCTGCTCCACCGCCTCGCGCGAGGAAGCCCAGGCGACGGCGATCTCCCCGCCCTGGCCGTGATAGCGCAGGAGCGCCATCCGCGCCTTGCGCCGCTTGGCCTCTGGAACGCCTTCCTCCGAGAGCCAGCCTTCCGCCTGCGCATCCAATTCGGCGAAGATCGCCTCGGCTGCCGCGACATCAACCGGGCCGGCCTTGGGAAGCGTGCGGCTGAACTCGGCCTTCAGGTCCGCCGCAAGCAGCCCGTCGGCGCAGAGCACACCCGGCGCCGGAGGGATCATGACGCGGGAGATGCCGAGCAGGTCGGCCAGCGCGCAGCCGTGCAGCGGCCCCGCGCCGCCGAAGGGCACCAGCGTGAAGCGCCGCGGATCGTGCCCGCGCTCGACCGAGACCACCCGCACCGCGCCCACCATGTGGTTGTCGACGATGGCGAGCACGCCACGCGCGGCAGCTTCCAGCGAGAGGCCCAACGGAGCAGCCACCCGTTCCATGATCATTCGCCGCGCCGCCTCCACGTCGAGGCCCATGCGTCCGCCCAATAGCTTCGCCGGCAGATGCCCCAGCACCACATGCGCGTCGGTCACCGTCGCATCCTTGCCGCCATGGCCATAGGCCGCCGGGCCCGGCCGGGCGCCGGCGCTCTTCGGCCCCACGGTCAGGGTGGCGTCCTCCACCGCAGCGATCGATCCGCCGCCCGCTCCGATCGTCACCATGTCCACCATGGGCAGCGGCAGCGGCCATTCGCCGACATTGCCGCGCTGGGTGAGCCCGATGCGGCCGTCCTTGATCAGGCATATATCCGCGCTGGTGCCGCCGATATCGACGGTAATCAGATCCTTGATGCCGCAGGCGGCAGCAATCGCGCTAGCGCCCACCACCCCCGCCGCCGGTCCCGAAAGTGCCGTCAGCACCGGCGCCTGCCGGATCTGCGACGCCCCGGCGACACCGCCATTCGACTTCATGAGGAGGAGCGGCGCCCCCACCCTCTCTTCCTCCAGCCGACGTTCCAGACGGCTCACATAGGTGGTCACGCCCGGCATGACGGTGGCGTTGAGCGCGGTCGTCAGCGACCGCTCATATTCGCGCACCACCGGCAGAACGTCCGTGGAGATCGTCACCGCGATGCCCGGCAGCGCCTCGCGCAAGATCGCTGCCACCCGCCGCTCATGCGCGGGATTGGCAAATGCGTGCAGCAGGCACACGCCCACCGCCTCCACATCCATGCGGCGGATCGCTTCCGCCGCCGCATGCACGCTCTCTTCGTCCAGCGGCTCGATCACCGCGCCGCCTGCGCCGTTACGCTCGTCGATCTCGACGATGCGCGAGGCGGGAACCGGCCGCGCCGGCTTCACCCAGGTGTAGAGATTGGCCTTGCGCGGAATGTCCTGCCGGCCAATCGCCAGCACGTGGCGGAAGCCGCGCGTCGTGACCAGAGCCGAGCGCGCGCCCTTCCCTTCCAGGATCATGTTGGTGGCGACCGTCGTGCCGTGCAGCACTTGCGCGAGCGCCGTGGCTTGCGCGCCGGCATCGGCGAGCGCCAGTCTGATGCCGGTCATGAACGCTTCGGAGGGATCGGAAGGAACGCTCGGCGTCTTGGCGCGCCAGACTTTTCCCGAGGCGCGATCGAGCAGCGAGATATCCGTAAACGTGCCGCCGATGTCAACAGCGATTGCGAGCGAGGTATCAGCTGAGGGCATCGACATACTCCTGGCGGTGGAATCGGCGTACGGAGGGACGCGAGGCACGGGCTTTTTCGGTCGCCCGCACGTCCAGCCGGTCGCGGTCGAGCACCACGCCGTAGAGCCTCTCGGCCGCCTCACGGCTCACATAGCCCCCGAGCACATCCTCGAGCACAGCCTCCGCCGCCCGGTCGAAGGGGTGGCCGTAGCCGCCGCCTCCGCCGGTCTCGATGCGCAGGATATCGCCCCGCTTCAGCTTGTTGCCGTCCGAAAGCGGCTTCAGCACCTGCTCATGCCCGGTGCCGGGATTGACGACGGCGCGGCCGGTGCCGCCGGACATGCCTCCCTCGATCCCCCAGGGCGGGTTCTTGACGCTGTCGATGCGCACCGCAAGCAGCGCCTCCTCGGCCAGGATCTCGTACTCGCGGATGATGCCGCAGCCGCCGCGGAAACGCCCTGCCCCACCGGAATCGCGGTTGACGCCGTAGGTGCGCAGCCGCACGGGATAGCCGAGCTCCAGGAACTCGACAGGGTAATTTTCCTGCGCGACGAAATAGACCGCATCGATGCCGTCAGCGATCGGCCGCGCGCCGTAGCCGACGCCGATGCCGTCGGCGAGCAGGAAGCGCTGAAGGTCACCCGCCTCGTTGCGGAAGAGCCCGCGCATGATGGTGATCACATAGGCCGAGTTCGCCGCAGGCGCCCCGCCCTTGGCGACATTCACCAGCCCGCCGATGGCGGAGATCACGCGCATGGTGGTGAGCCCGCGCATGCCCAGCGGCGCGGGGAAGCGCGGCAGGAGCAGCGAGCCTTCGCGCAGCCGCACCTCATCGATCGCATTCGGCCCACCGGCATTGCAGACCTGTGCCGGATCGCCGCCGAGATAATAGAGGCCAAGCGCCATGCCCGGCACGCCCCGGTTCATGAGATAGTTGACGGGCCCGGGCGCCTGGTCGTCCGTCTCGCTGGCGTCGAAGACGAAGCGGTCCTCGCCGTCCGCGCCTTTTTCGCGCGTCAGCGCAAAGCGGATCTTGAACGGCCCGTTGCCGTGGCCGTCGCCGTCGATCGCATCGGTGAAGCGGTGCGTGCCGTAGTCGAAGGTTTCGCCGAGCCGCGTGCGCACCAGGCGGCGCGTGCGGGCAAGCAGCTGCGCGAACGCGTCGGCCACCACATCCGCGCCAAACCTGTCGAGGATCTCGCCCATACGCTTCACGCCAACCTCCACGCTCGCCATCAGCGCGCGCATGTCGCCCTCGCTCTGGTCGGGGAAGCGCGAGTTGCGGTGGAAGATCGACAGCGTCGCCTCGTTCACCCTGCCCTCATCAATGAGCTTGGTGACCGGGATGATGATGCCTTCGTGGTAGATCTCCGTCGCATCGGGGCTGATCGAGCCCGGACGCAGGCCGCCAATATCAGCGAAATGCGCCCAGCTCATCACGAAGGCGCAGCGCCTGCCGTCCTTGAACACCGGTGCAAGCAGCACCTGGTCGTTGGAGTGCGAAACCGCCCCGCGCGAGCCGTAGCAGTCATTGTACCAGTAGAGATCGCCCGGCTTCATCGTGTTGGCCGGAAAGCGGTCGAAAACCGGGCTCGTCATGTCGCCGAAGATCGGCACCATGGAGCCCACAGCCATCACGCCATCCGCATCGAAGAGCGCGGTGTAAAAATCCTTCTTCTCGCGGATGAAGGCGGAGATGGCAGTGCGCTCCAGAAGCGCCTCCATTTCCGCCTGCGCCGCCGCGATCGCACCGCGGATGATTTCGAGCGTCACGGGATCGCAGACCGAGCCCCCCACCTGCGCCTCCTCTTCGGCCGGCGGAGCGGATTTCACCGATTGCAGCATTGATCTTCCTTTGAAACGAGAACTTTCAGACCTGCACCACGACATTGCCGAGGCTTCCGCGCTCGACATGCTCATGGGCGGCGGCGATTTCGCTGAGTGGGTAGGTGGTGCCGATGGCGACGGTGAGCCGGCCCTCGGCTGCGAGCCGTGCCAGCATCTTTTCCCCCTCCAGCCGCGCCGCCTCGGAGATGCAGAAGCCCTGGATGACGCGAAGATTCGCGGCCTTGTTGGCGAAGGCGTAGTAGGGGAAGACCGGCTCCGGATTGCTGCTGGAGGAATAGGAGGCGATCGTGCCGTTCACCTTCAGCATGGCGATATCGGCCGCGTGGTTGGCGCCGAAATCCACCTCGATGATGCGGTCGACACCCTCGCCTTTGGTCAGCTCCAGCACGCGCTGGACCACATCCTCGCGCTTGCGGTCGATGATCTCGGCTGCTCCCGCCGCCCGCGCATGCGCCGCCGCAGCCTCGTTGCTGACCGTGCCCAGCACCTTCGCGCCGCCCGCGACGGCAAGCTGCACGGCGAAGTGCGCGACCGCGCCCGCTGCCCCCTGGACGAGGATCGTTTGCCCCTCCACCGGTCCGTCGGAATAGACAGCGCGATACGCGGTCATCGCCGGCACGCCGAGGCAGGCGCCCGCCTCGAAGGAGAGCTTTTCGTCAAGCCGCACCGCCTGGTGGGCGGGAATGGCAACATATTCAGCGGCCGTACCAAACGCGCGGCCGGCCGTGCCGTAGCCGCCCTGCGCGTTCCACAGCCACACGCGCTCACCCACTCGCGCGCGGTCGACACCGGAGCCGGCTTCCACGATCTCACCCGCACCATCCGTGTGCGGGATGACGAGCGGGTGGGCCATCTTCATGCCGCGCCAGCCGGCCCGCCGCTTCACATCGGCCGGATTGATGCCGGAGGCGCGCACCCGCACCAGCACCTCGCCAGCGGCCGGCCGCGGCATTGGCTGCTCGCCAATCTCCAAAACCTCTCGCGCAGGTCCGGTGCGGGTATAGAAGGCGGCACGCATCATTGCTTTCCCGTCGTGTCGTCGAAAAGGTGGCAGGCAACCTTGCGCGTGCCCACCTGCCTGAGCCGCGGCACCTCAACCGGGCAGCGCTCGAAGGCATAGGGGCAGCGATCGCGGAAGACGCAGCCCGACGGCGGGTTGCGCGGATCGGGCGCGCCGCGGCCGATGGGAAGCGGATCGTGGCTCTGGTCAGGCTGAGGAACGGGCACGGCGGCCACCAGCGCCTGCGTGTAGGGATGGAGCGGCTCGCGGACGATGTCCTCGGTCGGCCCATCCTCCATCACCTTACCCAGATACATCACGATGGTCCGCTCGCAGACATAGCGCACCAGTGCCAGGTCATGGCTGATATAGATGGCCGTCAGTCCCAACCGGTCACGCACGTCGCGGAAGACGTTGAGCACCCCGGCGCGCACCGAGACGTCCAGCATCGAGACCGGCTCGTCGGCCACCACGAAATCGGGCTCCAGGATCAGCGCGCGCGCCATCACGACGCGCTGCAGCTGCCCGCCCGAAAGCTGGTGCGGGTAGCGGTCGAGGAACTGCTGCGGCTGCGGCAGGCGCACCAGCTCCAAAGCTTTGACAATCCTCCCCTCCCGCTCGGCCGCGGGGATGCCGGCATTCTCCAGCGGCTCGGATAGTGCTGCGCGGATGGAAAAGCGCGGGTTCACCGCATCGAACGGGTTCTGGAAGATGAGCTGCGCCCTGGCGCGGTAGCGCTTGAGCGCCGCCCGTTTCAGCGCAGTGACCGGCTCGCCGGCAAAGACGATCTCGCCGCCCGTAGCCTCCTCGAGCTTCAGCAACAGCCGGCCCATCGAGGTCTTGCCGCAGCCGGATTCGCCGAGCAGACCGACGCTCTCTCCACGCCTGATCTCGAAGGAGACGCCGTCCACCGCCTTCACCACCGACGAGCGGCCGCGCATGGCGGAAAAGATGCCGCCCATGCGGTAGTGCAGCTGCACGTCCCGGATGGACACCAGCGGCTCGGATGCAATCGGATCGATCGGTCTCATGCCGGCACCAGCCATGTCTCGGTCCGGACCGCGAGCTCGCGCAGAACCGGAGCTTCGTCGGCGCGGTGGCAGGCGACGCGATGCCCGGACGCCAATTCGCGCAGCGGCGGCTGCGCCCGGGTGCACACCTCCAGGGCAAACGGGCAGCGCGGCGCAAAGCGGCAGCCGGGCGGCGGCGAGGCGAGATTGGGCGGCGCGCCTTCGATGGGTGTCAGCGTTCCGCTGGCGGCACCCTTCAGGTCCGGGAAAGCATTGCGCAGGCCCATCGTGTAGGGGTGCATGGGGCGCGTCAGCACCGCCTCCATGGGCCCCTCCTCTGCGATCCGGCCCGCATACATGACCACGGTGCGGTCGCAGACATAGGCGACCACCGAGATGTCGTGCGTGACGAGGATCACGGAGATGCCGAGCATCGCCTGCAGTTCGCGCAGCTGGTCGAGGATCTGCCGCTGCACGATTACGTCAAGCGCCGTCACCGGCTCGTCGGCAATGACGAGTTTCGGGTTGAGCGCCAGCGCCAGCGCAATCGCCACGCGCTGGCGCATGCCCCCAGAAAATTGATGCGGATAGTCGCGGAGCCGGCTCTTCTCGATGCCCACCATCTCGAACAGCTCTTCCGCCCGCGCCTGCGCGGCCCGCCGGTCCATGCCGCCGCGCCGGCGCAGCACCTCGTGCAGCTGGCTTTCGACGGTATACACCGGGTCGAGCGAATTCATCGCGCTCTGCGGGATGAAGGCGATGTCGCGCCAGCGCAGGGCGTTCATCTGCCGCTCGGGGATGGCGGCAATATCCGTTCCCTCGAAGATCATCTCGCCGCCGGTGATCCTCGCATTGTCGGCGATCACCCGGGTGATCGCGCGGGCGACCGTCGTCTTGCCGCAGCCGGATTCGCCCACGAGCCCAAGGATCGAGCCGCGCGGCACATCGAAGCTCGCGCCGTCCACGGCATCCACCGAGCCGCCGCCGACCGCATAGCTCACCTTCAGGTTCCGCACGGAAAGGAGAGGCTCTGTCATCGGCCGAGCTTCGGGAAGAGGATGTTTTCATAGCCCCGCGTGATGAAGAAACCCGCGGAGACGACGAGGATGATGCACAGCCCCGGCGGCACAAACCAGTAATAGGCTTGCTTGGCCAGCGCCTGGCTGGCGAAAGCGTCCTGCAGCATGTAGCCCCAGCTGATCGATTCCGGATCGCCGAAGCCAAGGAAGGAGATGGACGCTTCCGTCAGGATCGCCCAGCCGATGGCGATCGAGCCGTAGAGGAAGGAGAGCGGCAGGATGTTGGGCGCGATGTGCCGCAGGATGATCTTTGCGTCCGACGAACCCGCCACGCGCGCGGCATCCACATAGCCGCGCGAGCGCAGCGTAAGCACCTGGCTGCGGATGACGCGGGCCGTATCGCGCCAGAGCACCAGCGCCATGGCGAGCACCACGTTCCAGATGGACGGCTCGAGGAAGGCGGCGAGCACGATGACGAAGGGGAGGAACGGAATGCCGAAAGCGATGTCGGCGAGCCGCATGAGCACCGCGTCGGTCCAGCCGCCGAAATAGCCGGAGACGAGCCCCACCAGCGAGCCGATCAGCGCCACCATGAACGCGGCGGTGACGCCGATCAGCAGCGCCGAGCGCGTGCCGTAGACGAGCTGCGAAAAGACATCCCGCCCAAGGCTGGTCGTGCCAAGTATGAACCCTTCCTGGCCGGGGCGCATATCCGCCGCCAGGTCGTAGTCTTCCGTGTAGAGAATCTCCGTCGGATCGTAGGGCGCGATCTGGTCGGCAAAGAGTGCGGTGACCACGAACACCAGATAGATCAGGAGGCCGAAAACGGCGAAGCGGTCGTTGAGCGGCAGGCGCAGGCTGCGGAAGAGCCGCGTCGGCAGGCCAGATCTGGCGATGGCGAGCTCAGGCATGGCTCACCCTCGGGTCAAGCAGCGAGTAAAGCAGGTCCGCGATCAGGTTCATCAGGATGACGACCACCGCAATCAGCAGGAAGGCACCCTGCGCCAGCGGGTAGTCCGAGGCCGAGACGGCGCGGACGAGCTCGCGCCCGAGCCCGGGCCACGAAAACACCGTCTCCACTACGACATTGCCCTGCAGCTGGTATCCGACCGCAATGGCGAAGGAAGTCATGACCGGAAGCAGCGCGTTGCGCGCCGCGTGCCGCACCACCACCGTCCAGGTGGAAAGCCCCTTGATGCGCGCCATGGTGACAAAATCCTCCTTCATGACGTCCAGCATGTTGGAGCGCATGAGGAGGAGCGGCAGGCCCTGGCTGTAGATCGCCAGCGTCAGCGCCGGCAGCGCCAGATAGGCCAGGAAATCAGGCGACGTATAGAGCCCCCAGAAGCCGCCGTAGTCGGAACCGGCAGACCTAGTGCCACCCGCCGGAAACCAGCCGAGCCAGAAGGAAAAGATCGCAAGCAGCACCATGCCGAGCCAGAATTCCGGCATGGCCCGCGTGGTGAGCACGATCGGAATCGCCACCTTCTCCACCGCGCTGCCGCGCCGCCAGGCGAGATAGGCGCCCGCGAGGATGCCAAAGGCATAGGCGATGATGAGCGAGGTGAAGGTGAGGATCAGCGTGTTGGGCAGAAGCGCCAGGATGCGCTCGGCCACCGGCTCGCGATAGCGAAAGCTCTGGCCGAGTTCCCCCTGCAGGAGATTGCCGAGATAGATGACGTATTGCTCCCACAGGGGCTTGTCGAGCCCGAACTGCGCCATCAGCGCTTCCTGCTGCTCGGCGGTGAAGGTCGGGTCGATATAGGCCGCCATCGGGTTGCCCGGCATCAGCCGGAACATGAGGAACAGGATCGTGACGACCGCCCAGAGCACCAGGGCGAGCTGAAGCGTCCGGCTCAATGCCGCCTTCAGATGGGCCATGCGCTATCTTCCCGTCTCGAAAACCGTGCAGGAGGAAGGGCAAAGGCGGCAGGCGTCAAAGCCCGCCGCCCGACGCGAATTACTGCTGCGCCAGCGTTTCTTTCTGGTCGCCCGGATAATGCAGGCGGTCGCCATCCAGCGTGTAGCCTGCCTCTTCCAGGATCTTCGCCGCGACCTCGCCGCCGGTCTCGAAATTCTTCACGACCGCTTCATTGTGCCAGAAGCTGAGCGCCGGCGAGACGATGGAGTTCGACGGCTCCGCAAAGCCGCGGAAGGCAGCCTTGACGATGAGCCGGCGGTCGACCGCAGCCGAAAGCGCGCGGCGGAAGGCCGGATCATTGAAAGGCGGCCGGCGGTTGTTGAAGGCGATGTAGCGGAAGCCCATTTCGACCGTCGAGACCACTTCCAAGTCGCCATCCTGCGCAGCCGCATCGATCAGCACCTGCGGGTCGCCGCCGAACTCGGCCAGGAAGTTGATCTCGCCTGAACGCAGCATGCCGAGCGCGGCCTCGACGTTGGGCACGATGCGCAGGATCCAGCGGTCCGCCTTGGGCGCATTGAAATGCTCCTTGTTGGCGGAAAGCACGATTTCCTCGTTCGTGAGCCAGCGCTCGAACTTGTACGGGCCGGAGCCGATCGGCGTCTGCTCCTGGTGGCTTTCGGCGTTTTCTTCCTTGGTCTTCAGATCCTCGATGATGGGCTCCCAGACATGCCTGGGGATGAGGTTGATCTTGGCTAGGCTCGAGGTGACGAAGGAAGCGGAAGGCTCCTTCAGCGTGAAGGTGATGTTCGAGCCGTCAATATCGATCTTCTCGATATTGCTGGCGAAGGGCGCGTACATCGGTGCCTCGCCGCTCACAGCCGTCTCGAAGGAGAATTTCACGTCTTCCGGCGTCACCGGCTGGCCGTCATGCCACTTCATGCCCTCGCGCAGCTTTACGGTGACGGTCTTGTCGCCTGTCCACTCGATGCTTTCGGCAGCCCACGGCTTGGGCAGGCCATCCGGCCCGACGCGGGCGAGACGGTCGTAGACGAGCTCGAAGACCCAGCTGTCGACACCGCCGGAAATGTACAGCGGATTGATCGCCTGCACGTTGTCGGCGGAGTTAAGGACGATGTCCTTCTTCTCGCCAAGCGGCGTCAGCGACAGGAAGGTCCAGGTGTTGCGGATGCCGATGCCGCTCTGGTTCACCACCGAAGCCGGATCCCACACCGTCTTGTCGAAGGCGAAGGATTGCTTCGGATGCACCAGCATCATGTTCGGCTGGTCCTTCGCAAGCAGCTCCTGCGCCTGGAAGACCAGTTCCTTGCGCTTCGCCTCGTCGACTTCCTTGCGCTGCGCCTCGGCCACGGCATCATATTCCGGGCTGACATAGCCGATGAAGTTGTAGCCCTTTTCGGCCGTCGAGGAGTGGAAGAGATTGTAGACGATCTCGTCGGGGTCGGAGCGCTCCGGACGGCCGACCATCTGCCAGGCCGTCGCGTCCCATGCGTCGCGCTGGTACCACACCACGTCTGACATCTGCTCCCAGGGCATCACCTTGACGTTCACGTCCAGCCCCAGCTTGCGCCACTCCTGGGCGATGAGCTGCACGGACTGGAACTCCTGCGGCTGGGCAGCCTGCGGACGGGTCAGGATCTCGATGGTGCGGATCGGATCACCGGCAAGGGCCGGTGCCGCGGAAAGAACAAGCAGTAGCGCGGTCGACGTGACCGCCTTCCTGAACGACATCATGTTAGGTTCTCCTCTGAAGGGCATCGATTGTTCTCCTGCGCGTGGCCTTCAAGCCACCCGCAGAGCCTCGAATGATTGGCCGGCCTGCATCTTCGCCGGCATTGGGTATGCGGTCTTGGACTGGGAAAGGCCCATGGAAACAAGCGTCTCCGCGTGCTTGAGCGCGGCCTTGCCGGCGTTGACAGCCGGCGCGCCGACGGCGGCGGAAATCTCCTCTGCCATGTCAAGGAACGACATGGTCATGCAGCCGAACAGAAACGCGTCCGCCCGGTCTTCCCGGACGCAACGCCCGGCCACCTCGATCATCCGCGCCTTCGTCTTCTCCACGTCCTTCATGAGCTCCAGCACCGGGATGCCGGTGGCGCGCACGGAAGCAAGCTTGTCGCGCACGCCGGCCTTGTAGGCGAGCAGTTCCTGGCCGGCGGCCATGCTGTCGAAGATGGTAAGGATCGAGAACTTGTGGCCGAGGCTTGCGGCAAGCAGCATCGAGCTCTCGCAGGGACCGACCACGGGGATGCGGGCAAGCTCCCGCGCTGCCTCCAGTCCCGGGTCGCCGAAGCAGCCAATGATCGCGGCATCGAAACCGTCGCGCTCGCATTTCAGGATCAGCTCGATGGTGGCGGGAACGCAGAGCGCTTCCTCATAGGCGGATTCGATGGAAGCCGGTCCCTCCGGCACATCAACAACCGCGACCTCTGTTCCCTGAAAAGCCCAGGAATTGAGCAGCGCCTCGCGCCTGCGCATCTCCTTCAGCCCCATGGGGCCCTTCGACATCGGACCGGGAACCACATACGCTATACGCATCGAGCAAGGCCCCTCTTGTTTCATTGACCGAAACAGCGTTTCTGGTAGAATTGAGTAAATCACAATTCTGCAATATTGCAACAGGCTCGCAGAGCGCGAGAGTCGGAGAGACGGGCCGATGAACGAGAGCCAGAAGAACTATAGGATCGCCGCCGTCGACCGGGCGCTGCTCGTGCTGGAGGCACTCGCGGAAAAACCGGGCCAAGGGGTCACGGCGCTCGCAAAGTCCCTCGGGCTCACCAAGACGATCGTGTTTCGCCTGCTGCAGACGCTGGAGGAGCGCGGCTTTGTCTTTCGCGATCCCGACCAGGCTGTCTATTCGCTGGGCTACCGCATCGGCGTGCTCGGCGAGCGCGTCGGCCGCGACGGCAGCCTGCTCTTTGCCGCCCGTCCCGTGATGGAAGCCCTGCGTGACCGCACCTCCGAAACCATCAACCTCGTGGTGCGCGAGGGGTTGCGGTCGCTCGTGCTCGCCACCCGCCCCGGACGCCATTCCATCCGCCTCTTTGCGCAGGCGGGCCGCCACGGGCCCCTTCATGCCGGCGGCGGCTCACTCTGCATCCTGGCCTTCAGCGGCGAGCCCGTCATTGATGCCGTGCTCGCAAGCCCGCTCGAGGCGTTCACGCCGTACACGATCACCGACCGTGACAAGCTGCGCCAGACCTTGGCCCGCATCCGCGCCAACGGCTACAACATCGCCCTCAACGATCTCGACGAGGGCGCCTTCTCGGTGGCCGCCCCCATCATCGGCGCCAATGAGGAGGTGATCGCGGCCATCTCCGTGGCAGGCGCCATGGTCCGCTTCGACGAGGAGCGGCGCGAGACCTACATCCGGGCCGCGATGGAAGCCGCGAGCGAGATCTCCGAAAAACTGTCGCTGCACCGGACCGAGGCGGAAACCCGGTCCGCCGCCCTGCGCTCCATCGCCTGACTCTTTCTCGCCCTCCTCCCAACTGAAGCCGCAGCACCCGTTCGGGTGCTTCGCTCTTGGCGCCGCTCCCGGCTGACACTTGCGAGCCGGAAATGCCTCTGCTAGCCTCCAGAGCCAACTAGAAACGGTGTTTTACTCACCGAAACGGACGGAGCTTCGCGAATGGAAAACATCGAGAAGGAAATTCTTGCTGCGGTTTCGCTGGATGAGCCGTGGGGGCTGGTCGAAAGCTTTTCCACCTTCAAGCGCGAGCACCCGACGGACGTGAACCGCGGCATGGATGAGGTCGTCTCTCGCCTGCGCAAGCATGGCGTGGAGGTGAAGGTCCACGAGCCGAGCCTCTATCTCAGCCTTCCCGGCCAGGCGCGGGTTGAAGCCGACGGCAAGACCTTCCGCGCCAAGCCGCCGGCCTACAGCGCGGATGCTCGCAACGGGCTCAAGGGCCAGCTTGTCTATGTCGGCGCGCGCCACAACGCGATGATTACCGACATGTTCGAGCAGAAGATCGAGACTACGCAGGAGCTGGCCGACCGCGTGCGCGGCAAGATCGTCATCTCCGAAGGTTTCGCGAGCCCCGGACTCGTTTCCCAGTTCGAGGAGATCGGCGCCATCGGCGTGATCGGCATCAATCCCGGCGTGGACATCCACTGGGGCATCTGCACGACCATCTGGGGCACGCCCGATCTGGACGACCTGCCGCGCAAGCCGAAGATCCCGGCGGTGGCCGTCAACAAGCCCGACGGCGAGGCGCTGGCCGACATCGCCGATCGCGGCGGAAGCGTCACGATCTTCACCGAGATGGAGGAAGGCTGGTACACCTCCAAGCTGCCGGAAGTCTTCATCCCCGGCACGGAGGAGCCCGAGAAATACGTGCTCCTGCACGGGCATCTCGACAGCTGGGACGTGGGCGTGGGCGACAACGCCACGGGCGACGCAACGCTCCTGGAAATCGCCCGCGTGCTCTGGCAGAACCGCGACAAGCTCAAGCGCTCCGTGCGCATCTGCTGGTGGCCGGGCCATTCCACCGGCCGCTATGCCGGCTCCACCTGGTTCTCCGACACTTTCGCGCTCAATCTGGAGCAGAACGCGGTAGCACAGGTGAACTGCGACAGCCCCGGCTGCCGCTGGGCGACCGAGTTCATCAACCTGTCGGTCATGACCGAGACCGAGGGCTTCCTGGCTCAGGTCATCCGCGATGTCACCGGCAAGTCGATCGAGTGCGAGCGGCCGCATCGGGCGGGCGACTACTCCTTCAACAATATCGGCATCTCCAGCTATCTGATGCTGTCCTCGACCATGACCAACGCTCTGCGCGAGGAGAAGGGCTACTACACGGTCGGCGGCTGCGGCGGGAACATCGCCTGGCACACGGAGAACGACACGCTGGAGATCGCCGACAAGGAGGTCCTCCTGCGCGACATCAAGGTCTACCTGCTCGCCGTGCTGCGCAACGCCAATGCCGAGATCCTGCCCTTCGACTGGCGCGCGACGGCGCGCGAGTTTGCTGAGACCGTGGCCGATTACCAGGCCAAGGCGGGGAGCCGCTTCGACCTGTCGCTCTCGAAAAAGGCCGTCGAAGAGCTTTCGACAGCGCTCGAAGGCTTTTATGCCCGCGTGAAGTCAGGACAGATCGAGCCCAAGGCGGCGAACCAGGTGATCCAGGATCTGGCACGCATCCTGGTGCCAATCAACTTCACACGCGTGAACCGCTTCCGGCACGACCCGGCGCTCACGATCCCGCCCCTGCCCTCGATCGCCGCGGCCGCAGACCTCGACCGCTTCGACGAAACGACGCTCGGCTTTGCCAAGACGCAGCTCGTGCGCGGCCAGAACCGCCTTGTCTCAGCGCTGCGGCAGGCCTGCCGTCACATCGAGCTCGTGGCCAGCTAGCGGACACCAACACGATGCAACCCCACGCCGCCCCTACAAATCATCGGGGCGGCGTCAAATGAATCTACGAGAGTCTCGGTACCGCAGATAGGGCGTATGGGAGATAGTCCGTCCGGAAATTCCTCCCGTCGACAGATCGCCATCAAGCTCGAGCTGTTTCGTGCCATCCAACAGCGCGCACAAGATTGCGTCCCACCAGCGCGCGATGCCAATGCCGGCATAGCCGTTTGACCATAGAAGCGGAACATGCCTTCTTCGCTCACGCCCTTGCAGTAGAATGGCGGCAGCAGCACCACCCCCCACCCCGCGATGACGGCGTGCCGAGTGAGTACCAGTGTGTCGGCAACGCCCGTCTGGGCCGCGCCGGGCAGCACCCTGGAAGGTTCAATTCCCGCTTCGAAGGCGTCATTCAACATCGGTTGGCGCTCAGCGAGGCCGAAGGAGTTTGCCTCGCCGGTAGCGCCGAGCATGCCGATGCCGTGGCAGCTCTCCGCAAGCAGCGGCTTGCAATGTGCCGCTAAGATCGCGTGGTGCACGGCGCCCGCCGGAGTGGCGGCGGAGTAGAACACGCCGTGTATTTCGTTCGTGGTTGCGGGTTTATGCCGTCCTCGTGCCCGAGACGGAACTGGGTCGCAGGCCATCCGACTGCCGGCGTGAAGAACCCGGCGGGACCCAAGAGCGGAGGGCTCGAGGCCCGGAGCGAGGATGACGTTCAGACTTCGACGAGCGGTGGCCAGAGGGCACCAAGGAGCGCGTTTGGCTGCACTCCTTCTATACACCGGACTCAATCGCGGCGATGCTGTACGCTTGGCAGGCAGCACATGAAGGACGGGGTGGCGACCATTCGGACAGAGAAGACAGGGACGGAGTCAGCATTCCCATCCTGCCCGCCGTGGAGGAGACTTTGCGGCCAGCCCAACTGCAGATCTAGCCCTCATTGTCGGAGAGAATGGTCGGCCGCTGACCAAGAGACATTTGGTAACACTTCCGCCGGGCCTGCAATGAAGTGGGGGCTCAATGGGAAATCAGCACACGGCGTGAGGAAGATCGGTGCGACGAGGGCAGCAGAGGCCGGAGCAACGGTGGCGGAGCTTGAAGCTCTCTTCGGCTGGTCTGGTGGCGCCATGGCGAGCCACTACACCAGGACAGCAGACCGGAAGCGGCTTGCAAAACTCGCGGCGGAAAGATCAAGAACGCCCAACGCCCGCACCCTGACCATCAGGTGCGGGGAAAAGCCTAAAGAGCAGTAATATCAATGGCCATGGAAATTAGCTGGTGCGGTCGAGAAGACTCGAACTTCCACGGGTTGCCCCACAGCGACCTCAACGCTGCGCGTCTACCAATTCCGCCACGACCGCACGCAACGAAAGGCCGGGTCAGACCGGCCACGGCGCATGTAGCAAATCACCCCTGGCGAAACAAGCCTGCCGAGCGCAAATATGCTGAAAAGCGCTGGCGCCTGCTAACCTCCGTCCGCGCGCCCGACGCAGGGTCGGAAACTCAATGTGCCGGAGCATGGATCATGATTAAAGCAGCCACCTTCTTGCCCAAATCCGCTGCCGAGCCGGTGGAATGGCGCGTGGAGCCGGGGCTGACCGCATACGAGGTGGCGACAGCCCTGATGGAAAGCCGCGCGGAGACGATTCGGGCAGGCACGGAGAGCGAGCTCATCTGGCTGGTGGAGCACCCTCCCCTCTATACGGCGGGAACAAGCGCCGATCCCCGGGACCTGTTGGACCCCGGCCGCTTTCCGGTCCACCAGACCGGCCGGGGTGGCGAATACACCTATCACGGTCCCGGACAGCGCGTCGCCTATGTCATGCTTGACCTGAAGCGCCGCACCGAAGATGTGCGCGCCTTCGTTACCGCACTCGAGGACTGGATCATCGCCGCTCTGGCCCGCTTTAACATAAAGGGCGAGCGTCGAGCTGGCCGCGTCGGCGTCTGGGTCGTGCGTCCGGACAAGCCGCCTTTCCCGGACGGCGCACCCATGGAGGACAAGATCGCCGCCATAGGCATCCGCCTGCGGCGGTGGGTGTCGTTTCACGGCATTGCAGTCAATGTGGAGCCGGAGCTGGCGCATTTTTCGGGTATCGTGCCCTGCGGCATACCCGGTTTCGGCGTCACCAGCCTGGTCGATCTCGGCCTGCCTGTGACCATGGCCGATTTCGACATAGCGCTGAAGCAAGCGTTCGAGGAAATCTTCGGCCCGGTGCAGACGGTGCGCGAAAGTCTCCTGGAGGCGACTGCCTGACGCGATGACGCTTGGAAGTAGTGCCGGCGAGCCGGCGGTATGGATTTTGACGCCCACGCTATCGCTTGCGGTCACTCGAGGCGGCTTTGGTAGAGAATAGTAGCCCGTCCGGCTCACACGAATTCGGTGATGGCGCTTCATCCTTCCCGACGGTACTCAGAAGGCCGCGATCCAGGCGGACACCGCCAGAAGGAACGAGCCCATGGCGACCAGCGAAGCAAGATCTTGCGCGATTTGGGACATTGTCTTCTCCTTGATCAATTCCATCGGTCTTTATGTGATCTCTATATGTTCCGGTATTGTTCGCGTCAAGTGTCGAATCGGAGAGGGGGTGGAGGCTTGCCGAAGGGTTAACGGTCGGTGAAGCTTTGGGGCGGGCCTTTATGGGAGAGTTGCGATGAGGGTGAAGAGAGTCGTAGCAAATATCGCGACGCAGCAGGTCGCAGCAGCGGAGAGCTTTTACCGGGACGTGCTTGGCCTCGATCTGCTGATGGATCTCGGCTGGATTGCCACCTATGGGTCTGGCGAGATGATGCAGACACAGATCAGCTTCGCGTCGGAGGGAGGTTCAGGCACCACGGTGCCAGACCTGTCGGTCGAGGTGGACGATCTTGATGCTGCGCTGGAGCGGATGAGCAACGCGGGCGTGCCGATCGAATATGGGCCGGTCGAGGAGCCTTGGGGGGTTCGGCGCTTCTATGTCCGCGACCCCTTCGGGAAGCTTGTCAATATTCTCGTCCACCAGGACAAGAGCAGTCCCTGAAACTGGTAAAGGAAGAATACGCCTAGCGAGGCAACTCGACCACGCGGCCTTCCACAAGCGTGATGCGGCGGTCCATTCGCGAGGCCAGCTCCTCGTTGTGCGTCGCGATGAGGGCGGCCAGGCCCGAATGGCGTACAAGCGCCTCCAGCGCCTCGAAGACATAGCCAGCCGTCGCGGGGTCGAGATTGCCGGTTGGCTCGTCCGCCAGGAGCACGAGGGGCGCGTTGGCCACGGCGCGGGCGATAGCCACGCGCTGCTGCTCGCCGCCGGAAAGCTCGGACGGGCGGTGCTCCGCACGCGGGCCGATCTTCATGTAGGCGAGGAGCTGCGATGCGCGCTCCCTCGCCTCCGCCACGCCGAGGCCGGCGATAAGCTGCGGCATCATCACATTCTCCAGTGCCGTGAACTCCGGCAGGAGGTGATGAAACTGGTAGACGAAGCCGATTTCCTTGCGCCGGATGGCCGTGCGCCGGTCGTCGGACAGCGACGCGCAGGACTGGCCGTTGAGGATCACGTCGCCACTGTCGGGATATTCGAGCAGGCCGGCCACATGCAGCAGCGTCGACTTGCCGGTGCCGGAGGGCGCCACCAGCGCCACGATCTCGCCCGACCGGAGCGCAAAATCCGCGCCCTTCAGGATCGTTAGCGTATTCGGCCCCTGGACATAGTGCCGGTCCACGGAACTCAGCTCCAATACGCTCTGCGTCATTCGTATCTCAATGCGTCGACGGGATCGAGGCGCGAGGCACGCCATGCGGGAATGATCGTGGCCAGGAAGGAAAGGACGAGCGCCATCAGCACGACCGAGATCGTCTCTCCGGTCTCCATCTCCGCCGGCAGCTGGCTTAGGAAATAGACTTCCGGATCGAAAATGACTGTCCCCGACAGCCAGGTGAAGAATTCACGGATGGATTCCACGTTGAGGCAGAGCAGCGTGCCAAGGATGAAGCCGGCAAGAGTTCCGGCAACGCCGATCGAAGCCCCGGCCATCATGAAAATGCGCATGATTGCGCCGCTCGTCGCGCCCATCGTGCGCAGGATGG
Organism: Chelativorans sp.; assembly: GCF_031180965.1. GTDB lineage: Bacteria > Pseudomonadota > Alphaproteobacteria > Rhizobiales > Rhizobiaceae > Chelativorans. Next base: position 73,265 of record NZ_JAPSLH010000013.1, on the reverse strand, counting down.
CTATGTCATGCCCCTTGTCCTTCACCAGCATGATCATGCCGGAGATGATGTTGAGCGCCGCGACCAGCACGATCAGCGTCAGGATCATGAACATCACATTGCGCTCTACCTCGAGTGCGGAAAAGAGCGCCTGGTTGCGCTGGCGCCAGTCCGTGATGGAGACGGGGCGTTGCGCAGCCTGCTCAATCAGAGGCCGCAGCGCGCCCACCTCGTCCGGCGCGTCGACGAAGACCTCTATCGCCTGCGCCAGCCCCGACGCGTTGAAGAAGAGTTGCGCCTGCTCGAGCGGCATGAAGATGATGGAGGCGTCGTATTCGGACATGCCGATCTCGAAGATGGCGGTGACCGGATATCCCTTCACCCGCGGCGTCGTGCCGAAGGGCGTCACGTCTCCTTCCGGGGCGACGAGCGTGATCGAATCCCCCACAGCAAGCCCCAAGCTCTGCGCCAAGCGGGAGCCGACCACCACCCCTTGCCCGGCGGCGAAATCTACGAGCGTGCCCACGCGCACATTCTCGGCGACCATGTCGAGCTTCGTCAGGTCTTCCGCCCGCATGCCCCGGACGAGAGCGCCGGTGCCGGCGCCGCTGTGGCCGGATGCAAGAACCTGCCCCTCCACCAGCGGCATCGCGAAGCGGATGCCCGGCACTTCCGCAATCCGTCCGGCAACCGCCTCATAGTCGTCCATCGGCGAATCCAAAGGTTGCACAATGATATGGCCGTTGACGCCGAGAATGCGGGACATGAGTTCGGCGCGGAACCCGTTCATCACTGCCATGACGACGATAAGTGTGGCCACGCCCAGCATGATGCCTAGGAAGGAGATCAGGGCAATGATGGAAACGACCGTTTCCTTGCGCCGCGACCGCAGATAGCGCCAGGCGACCAGGCGCTCGAAATAGGAAAAGGGCCTTATCCCCCCATTTGCCGCGGCGGCTTTGCTCATCGGCGCGCGCCGAACCTCTCGGCAAGGGCCGAAACGGGTAGGTTTTCCCGTTCGCCGGTTGCGCGGCTCTTCACCTCCACCTCCCCGGCGGCCACGCCGCGCGGCCCGACGATCACCTGCCAAGGCAGGCCGATAAGATCGGCGGTCGCAAATTTCGCGCCCGCACGGCTATCGGTATCGTCGTAAAGCACCTCGCGGCCGGCGGAGGTCATGCCCGCGTAGAGTTCCTCGCAGACCCGGTCGCAGTCGCGATCGCCCGGCTTCATGTTGATCAGGGCAATCTCGAAGGGAGCGACGCCCTCTGGCCAGATGATGCCGTTCTCGTCATGACTGGCCTCGATGATCGCGGCCGCAAGACGGCTCGGGCCAATGCCGTACGAACCCATGGAGACGAAATGCTCCTGCCTGTCAGGGCCGGTCACGGCCGCCTTCATCGGCTTTGAATACTTTGTACCGAAGTGGAAGATGTGGCCCACTTCGATGCCGCGCGCGGCCAGACGCTTGTCTTCCGGCACACCTGCCCAAGCCGCCTCATCATGCATCTCGTCCGTCGCGGCGTAGGGCTCGGTCCATTGGGCGACCACACCGCCGATCTCCTCATCATTGTCGAAATCGATGCCGGCCGGAGGCACCGGCAGGTCGAGGAAATCCTTGTGGCAGAAGACGGCGCTCTCGCCGGTCGAAGCAAGGATGATGAATTCGTGGCTCAGATCACCGCCGATAGGGCCGGTATCGGCCCGCATCGGGATCGCCTTCAGGCCCATGCGCTCAAACGTTCGCAGATAGGCGACGAACATGCGATTATAGGCCGCCCGTGCGCCCTCGTAGTCCAGATCGAAGCTGTAGGCGTCCTTCATCAGGAATTCTCTGCTGCGCATTACGCCAAAGCGCGGACGTACCTCGTCGCGGAACTTCCATTGTATGTGATAGAGGTTCAGCGGCAGGTCCTTATAGGACCTCACATAGGCCCTGAAGATGTCCGTCACCATCTCCTCGTTGGTCGGGCCATACAGCATGGCGCGATCCTGCCGGTCACGGATGCGCAGCATCTCCTTGCCGTAGTCATTGTAGCGCCCGCTTTCGATCCAGAGGTCGGCGGACTGGATTGTCGGCATCAGGATCTCCTGCGCCCCTGCCCGGTTCTGCTCCTCGCGAATGATCTGACAGACCTTGTCGAGGACGCGCTTTCCAAGTGGGAGCCAGGAGAAGCTGCCGGCCGCCTGCTGCCGGATCATGCCGGCGCGCAGCATCAGCCGGTGTGAGACGATCTCCGCCTCACGGGGATTCTCCTTTAGGATGGGCAGGAAGAAACGCGACATTCGCATGGAAAAGACCCGTGAGGAAAGGCCGGGCGGAATCACTCCGCCCGGCGGCAGTGGCAAGGCTTCATATCGATTTCAAGGTAGCTTGAAAACCCGGCGCTCGCCCAACGCTCCGTCCAGCCAGAAGCTACCCCCGTCGCGTCAACCATACCGAGCAATCCGACCATCGAGACGCAAGATTTCACGTGACATTGAGTCAAAACTTGGTCTAGTGTGTTTTTCACAAAAACAAGAGGGCGGAAGGCAATCCGTTCTCATTACGCGGTCAAAAGTCTTGGGAGGATACGGTCCTGGCGCGGTCTCTCGCAGCCGCCGTTTAAGAGAACGGAATCGGACCGACGCGTTCTAGTTGCAAGGCTTGCGCCTTGCTTTTTTTTTGCGCAGCCTCTTCCTCAGCGGAACTCCGGAACCACGCGCGGGATGTCGTCGATCGAGTATCCCAGCACGCGCGTCAGCACATAGAACAGGGCGAAGATGGCCGCCGTGAGCAGGGTTGTGCGGATCACCGCGCGCAGCATGTGCGGTCCGCGCGGCGCGCTGGAGGTGGTGCCCAGAACCAGTTCGTTCTCGTCATCCTGGGTGCGCAAGCCGAATGGCAGCGAGACGAACAGCATCAGCCACCAGATGATGAAGAAGACCGCCGCGAGGGATATCCAGTTCATTCCACTTGCTCCAGTGCCGGCGCGGCTGGCCATGCGCCCGACCTTCGCGACCACCGTCCGGGCATGGTCCCAGGGCTCAAGCCCGAGGCCACTTGCATCACCTCACCACCTGCGGCCTGCCATGTGGCGCCGCGCCACCCCGGCTTCATGCAGTTCATCACGGCTAGATAGCCGTTCGGCCAACACAATAGAACGGCCGCCGCCGCGGCGCGCCGTCACACCTCTTCCAGCTCGATGAGCGTGCCGCTGAAATCCTTCGGGTGCAGGAAGAGCACCGGCTTGCCGTGCGCGCCGATCTTGGGGTCGCCGTCGCCCAGCACGCGCGCGCCGGCCGCGGTGAGCCTATCGCGGGCAGTGCGGATATCCGCCACTTCGTAGCAGATATGATGCATGCCCCCTGCGGGATTCCTTTCGAGGAACGCGGCGATGGGGGAGTTTTCTCCCAGCGGCTCAAGGAGTTCGATCTTGCTGTTGCCGAGATCGATGAAGACCACCGTCACGCCATGCTCGGGTAAGGCCTGGGGCCGCGAGACGCGGGCGCCCAGCACGTCGCGATAGGCAGCCGCTGCCGCCGCAAGGTCCGGCACGGCGATGGCGACGTGATTCAGCCTGCCCAGCATTTTTGCCTCACTGGGTCACGAAGACGGTGACGATGGGTTTCTTGCCCCAGGCATCATTGGCGGCGGAACGCACAGCCCGGCGCACCGCCTCCCCCACTAAATCGAGATCCCTGCGGTTGGCGCGCGGGATGCTGGTCACGGCGCCAATGGCGGCATCCAGCATGATCTCCTCGAAGGGCTCACCGGAAGAATCCGCCTGCGGCAGGCCGATCGCAACCAGGTCCGGATCGCCCGCCAGGTCATAGCGGTCGTCGAGTACAACATTGATCGCGACATGGCCCGCGAAGGAGAGCTTGCGGCGGTCGCGCACGCCCACCTCTTCGTCCGTGCCGATCACCCTGCCGTCCTTGAAGATGCGGCCGAACGGCACCTGGTCGATGATCTCGGCGGGTCCGGGCGCTAGGCGCAGCACATCGCCGTTGCGCACCTGCACCACCTCAGGGATGCCCGCCGTCGCGGCGAGCGAGCCATGCCCGACCAGATGCGCCGCCTCGCCATGCACCGGCACCAGGATGCGCGGCTTCACCCATTCATACATCTGCTTCAGTTCGCTGCGGCGCGGGTGCCCGGAGACATGGACGAGCGCATCGCCATCCTCGATGATCTGCACGCCCTGCTCGATCAGCAGGTTTTTCGTGATCAGGATGGCCTTCTCATTGCCGGGGATGACGCGCGAGGAATAGACGACCGTGTCGCCCGGAGAGAGCGCCACGTTGCGCATCTCGTCGCGCGCGAGCTTGGCAAGCGCCGCCCGCGGCTCGCCCTGGCTTCCCGTGCAGAGGATCACCGCGTTCTCGCGCGGAATGAAGCCGAAATCCTCCTCGGAGAGGAAAGGCGGCAGGCCGTCGAGATAGCCGAGTTCAGTGGCGACGTCGATAACGCGTTGCAGCGATCGACCCAGCACAAGCACCTGCCTCCCCGTATCGCGCGCCGCTTCCGCGATGGCTCGGATGCGCCCGACATTGGAGGAGAAGGTGGTGACGGCAACGCGCCCCGGCGCCTTGTCGATCACCTCCCTCAGCCCCTCGGCCACTGCCTGCTCGGAAGGCGAGATGCCCTCGCGCAGCGCATTGGTGGAATCGCAGATCAGGGCGAGCACACCCTTTTCGCCCAGCGCACGGAACCGCGCTTCATCGATCTTCGGTCCGAGCGCCGGCGCCGGATCGATCTTCCAGTCACCCGTGTGGATGACAGTGCCCGCAGGCGTGGTGATGGCGAGCGAGACCGGCTCGGGAATGGAGTGGCTGACAGCGATCGCCTCAATCAAGAAGGGTCCGACGGAAAAAGTCTCGCCGGGACGGAAGATCGTAACCGGCACCTTTGGAGCATTCGCCTCCCCCTCGCGCTTTGCCTCGAGCAGTCCCGCGGTGAAGGGCGTCATCCACACATTGACCTTCAGCCGGGGCCAGAGGTCCAGCAGCGCGCCGTAGTGGTCTTCATGGGCATGCGTGATCACGATGCCGGCGAGGTTCTCCAACTGCTCCTCGATGAAGCGCGTATCGGGCAGCACGAGGTCCACGCCGGGGAGGTCGGGGCCCGGAAAAGTGACGCCGCAATCGACCACGATCCAGCTGCGCTTCTCGCGCGGGCCATAGCCATAAAGGGCGAAATTCATGCCGATTTCGCCAACCCCTCCCAGGGGGCAGAAAACCAGTTCCGCTTGCTGCGACGCCACGCCTTCTACCTTTCCGTCAGTCTCGCACCGAGGCGACGGCGCCGAAATGCACGTCGCCCGCGGCGATCAGAAGCTGCGAGCCGTCATCCCCGCGAATGACGAACCTGCAGGCTTCGTCGATTGTTTCGAACACCCCGCGCACCACGCGCCCCTCGGCACGGACGGCGACCTGGGAGCCGAGGCCGGCTGCCTGCGACAACCAGCGGTCGCGAATAATCGAGGTCCCGCGCGGCCCCTGCCAAAGTGTGAAATTTTCGATCCAGGCGGCGGAGAGGGCCGTGAAAAGCCGCTCCGCGCTGCAATCATTCCCAAGCGCGGCGAGCGAGGTGGCGGGATAAGGCACATCACCCGGGTGCGAGACGACATTGACGCCGATGCCGATCGCGACGGCGAAGCGGTCATCGCCCAGCACCGAGGACTCGAGCAGGATGCCGGCAAGCTTTGCCCCGTCGGCTAGCAGGTCGTTCGGCCATTTCAGCTCGAACCGGCTGCGGGTGCCCTCACCGCCATCCAAGCCTACCCCGAGCCGCGCCTCGGGCGCGACTTCGCGCAACGCGTCGGCAAGAGAAAGACCCGCTACGAAACCAAGTGTGGCCGCCATTCCCAGCTCTATCCGGTCGGCGAGCAGCAGCGTTGCGGCGAGATTGCCTGGTGGTGTCGCCCAGGGCCGGCCGCGCCTGCCCCGCCCGCTCGTCTGGTTCTTGGAGACGATCCAAAGCTTTCCGGTATCGCCTTCTGTGGCGCGCTCAAGCGCCAGCGCATTCGTAGAGCCGACGCTTCCATGCGCCTCCAGCCGGTAACCGGCCGCCAGAGCGGAAGGCGCAAGCGCGAACATCTCAGAAGAACGTCATTGCCGCGGCTTCCGCCAGCCGGCCGACCGGGCCGCCAAAGAACACGTAGAGAAGCACGAAGGCGCCGGAGAGGGAGAGGACGAAGCGCAACTCGCCGGCCATTGGCTGGAACGCGCCGACGGACTCGTCGAACCACATCACCTTGATAATGCGCAGATAGTAGTATGCAGCGACCACCGAAGTGAGGACGCCGATCACGGCGAGCGGCACGAGACCGGCATCGATAGCGGCCAGGAAGACGTACCATTTTGCCCAGAAGCCGGCGAGCGGCGGAATGCCGGCCATCGAGAACATCAGGATGGTCATGACGGTCGCCATCATCGGATTGGTGGCTGAAAGCCCCGCCAGATCATCTACCTGCTCAACATTGGTGTCGTTGCGCCGCATCGCTAGGATGAACGCGAAGGTGCCGAGCGTCATCGCGAGATAGATCAGCATATAGATGATGACGCCGCGGACGCCGGCCTGCGAATTGGAAGCGAGTCCCACCAGCGCAAATCCCATATGGCCGATGGAGGAATAGGCCATCAGCCGCTTTATGTTGCGCTGGCCGATCGCGGCGAAGGAGCCGAGCGCCATGGATGCAATCGAGATGAAGACAATGATCTGCTGCCAGTCGGCGGCGATCGGCTCGAAGGCCTGCATCGTGACGCGGACGAGCAGCGCGACGGCCGCCATTTTCGGCGCGGCGGCGAAGAAGGCGGTCACCGGGGTCGGCGCGCCCTCATAGACGTCCGGCGTCCACATATGGAAGGGCACGGCCGAGATCTTGAAGGCGAGGCCGGCCAGCACGAAGACAAGACCGAAGACAAGGCCAAGCTGCCGCTCGCCATCAGCCAGAGCCGCGGCGATCGCATCGAAGCTCGTATTGCCGGTGAAGCCGTAGACCAGTGAGACGCCATAGAGCAGCATTCCGGAGGAGAGTGCGCCCAGGACGAAATATTTGAGTCCGGCCTCTGTCGCACGCACGCTGTCGCGGTTGATCGCGGCCACGACATAGAGCGCGAGCGAGGTGAGCTCCAGCCCGAGATAAAGCGAGATCATGTCATTGGCCGACACCATCAGCATCATGCCGAGGGTCGAAAGCATGATGAGGACGGGGTATTCGAACTTGTCGAACTTTTCCGCCTTTGCGAAACCCACTGACATCACAAGCGTGACGACGGAGCCCACGAGGGTCAGCAGCTTCATGAAACGGGAAAAGGGGTCGCTGATGAAGGCGCCGTCGAAGGCTTCGCCGTCAGCGGGAAAGATGACGATCCAGGCGATGGCTGCGAGGAACAGCGCGACCGAGAGGCCCATCACGGTTGTGTTGCCGCGCTCGCCGGAAAAGACGCCGATCATCAACAGCACCATCGCGCCGACGGCAAGCGCCACCTCGGGAACCGCGAGAGCCAGGCTCGATGCGAGATCAAACGTCATGCGAAGTCTTCCCGTTCAATTGGATGCCGCGGCCTGCGCGGTTTGCAGCGAGGCGTTCACCTGGTCGAGCAGCGCGCTGACGGAAGCCGCGGTCGCGTCGAGCAGCGGCGCCGGATAGACGCCAAAGAAGATGACCAGTACCGCCAGCGGATAGAGGATCGTCTTCTCGCGCAAGGAAAGATCGGTAAGGCCTTTCAGGCTCTCCTTGGTCAGCGCCCCGAAGATCACCCGGCGGTAAAGCCACAGCATATAGGCGGCCGACAGGATCACCCCCGTCGTGGCGAAGAACGCCACCCAGGTGTTCACCTCAAAGGCGGCGAGCAGGGTCAGGAACTCGCCGACGAATCCGCTCGTGCCCGGCAGGCCCACATTCGCCATGGTGAAGATCATGAATGCCACGGCGTATTTCGGCATATTGTTGACCAGGCCGCCATAGGCGGCGATCTCGCGGGTATGCATGCGGTCGTAGATGACGCCCACGCAAAGGAACAGCGCGCCCGAGATGAGGCCGTGCGAGAGCATCTGGAAGATGGCCCCTTGGATGCCCTGCTCGTTGAGCGCGAAGATTCCCATGGTGACGAAGCCCATATGGGCGACCGAGGAATAAGCGATCAGCTTCTTGATGTCCTCCTGCATCAGCGCCACCAGGGAGGTGTAGATGATGGCGACGATCGACAGGGTGAAGACGAGCGGCGCCAGATCGACCGAGGCGACCGGGAACATGGGCAAGGAGAAGCGCAGAAAGCCGTAGCCGCCCATCTTCAACAGGATGCCGGCCAGGATGACCGAGCCCGCCGTGGGCGCCTCGACGTGGGCATCGGGCAGCCATGTGTGCACGGGCCACATGGGCATCTTGACCGCGAAGGAGGCGAAGAAGGCCAACCACAGCCAGTACTGCATCGGCGTCGGGAAGACGTGGGTGAGCAGCGTCGGGATGTCCGTCGTGCCCGCCTGCCAGTACATGGCCATCATGGCGAGCAGCATCAGGACCGAGCCGGCGAGCGTATAGAGGAAGAACTTGAAGCTCGCGTAGACGCGGCGCTTGCCGCCCCACACGCCGATGATGATGAACATCGGGATGAGGCCGGCCTCGAAGAAGACGTAGAAGAGCACGATATCGAGCGCGCAGAAGACGCCTATCATGAGCGTTTCCAGGATCAGAAACGCGATCATGTATTCCTTCACGCGGTGCTCGACCGACTCCCAGCTTGCCAGGATGCAGAACGGCATCAGGAACGTGGTCAGGATCACGAACAGCATCGAAATGCCATCCACGCCCATGTGATAGGAGGTGCCGGCGTCCATCCACTCCCGCTTCTCGACCATCTGGAATCCCGGCGTCGAGTAGTCGAAGCCGATCCAGATGAAGAGCGACAGGATGAAGGTGAAGACGGTCGTCAGCAGCGCCACGTTGCGGATGTTGCGCCGCGCGCCCTGCCCGTCATCCCGGATGAGCAGGATGAGGAACGCGCCCACCAGCGGTAGGAAGGTGACCGTGGAAAGAATCGGCCAATCGGTCATTTAGAAGGTGCTCCCGAGCATCATCCAGGTCACGAAGGCGGCGACGCCTATCAGCATGGCGAAGGCGTAGTGGTAGAGATACCCGGTCTGCAGTTTGACGACTCTGTTGGCCACGTCGACCACGCGCGCGGAAATGCCGTCCGGGCCGAAGCCGTCGATGAGCCACACGTCACCCCGCTTCCAGAGGAAGCGGCCGAGCCGCATCGCGGGCCTGACGAATAGGAAATCGTAGAGCTCGTCGAAATACCACTTGTTGAGCAGGAAGGCGTAGAGAAGCCGGTGCCGCTCCGCCAGCCTCCTGGGGCTCTCAGGCGAGCGAATATAGAACCGCCAGGCGATGCCAAGGCCGAGCAGCATGGCGACGAGGGGCGAGAAGGCCACCCACAGCGGAACGTGGTGAAATTCCTCCACCATATGGTTGTCCGGCAGAGTGAAGAGCGCGCCTTTCCAGAAGTGCTCGTATTCGTGGCCGACGAAGAACCCCTCGAACAGCGCACCGGCGAATAGCGCGCCAACAGCCAGGATGACCAGCGGCACGAGCATCACCAATGGGGATTCATGCACGTGATGCATGACATCGGCAGGCGCGCGCGGCTTGCCGTGGAAGGTCATGAAGATGAGGCGCCAGGAGTAGAAGCTGGTGAAGACGGCGGCGACCACGAGCAACACGAATGCGATGGGCGCCACGGCATTGTGGGCCACGAATGCGCCTTCGACGATGGCGTCCTTGGAGAAGAAGCCGGCGGTGCCGATGATGGTGCCGGGAATACCGACCCCCGTCAGCGCCAGCGTGCCGATGATCATCATCCAGTAGGTCTTGGGGATGTGCCTGCGCAGGCCGCCCATCTTCCGCATGTCCTGCTCGTCGGAGACCGCATGGATGACCGAGCCGGCGCCGAGGAAGAGCAGCGCCTTGAAGAAGGCGTGCGTGAAGAGGTGGAAGATCGCCGCGCTGTAGAAGCCCGTTCCCAAGGCCACGAACATGTAGCCGAGCTGCGAGCAGGTCGAATAGGCGATGACGCGCTTGATGTCGTTCTGCACGAGGCCGACGGTCGCCGCGAAGAAGGCGGTGAAGGCGCCGACCGCCGTCACCACGGTCAGCGCGGTGGTCGACAGCTCGAAGATGGGGGAAAGCCGCGCCACCATGAAGACGCCGGCCGTCACCATCGTGGCGGCATGGATGAGGGCGGAGACCGGCGTTGGACCTTCCATGGCGTCGGGCAGCCAGGTGTGCAGCGGCACCTGCGCCGACTTGCCCATGGCGCCCATGAAGAGGAGCAGGCACACGACGGTCAGCGCCGCCTGGGAATCGAGCGCGTAGCCGAGGAAATTCAGCGCCGGCGCGCCCGCATCGCCCGCCCCTTCGGCGGGCAGGAAGGAGGCGGCATTGGCGAAGATCGTATCGAAGCTGGTCGAGCCGAACAGGACGAACACGCCGAAAATACCGAGCGCGAAGCCGAAATCGCCGACGCGATTGACGATGAAGGCCTTCATGGCCGCCGCGTTGGCCGAAGGCTTCTTGTACCAGAAGCCGATCAGGAGATAGGAGGCGAGGCCCACGCCCTCCCAGCCGAAGAACATCTGCACCAGATTGTCGGACGTCACCAGCATCAGCATGGCGAAGGTGAAGAGCGACAGATAGGCAAAGAAGCGCTGCCGGTGCGGATCGTGGTGCATATAGCCGATCGAATAGATGTGCACCAAAGCGGAGACGGTGTTGACCACCACCAGCATCACGACGGTGAGCGTATCGATCCTGAGAGCCCAGTCGACATCCAGCGCGCCGGAGGAAATGAAGCGCAGTAGAGGCACGGTGAACGCTTCGCCTTCGCCGAGCGCCACCTGGAAGAAAGCCACCCAGGAAAGGACGGCCGAGACGACCAGCAGGCCGGACGTGATATATTCCGCACCCTTTGCGCCGATTGAGCGGCCGAAGAGCCCGGCAATCAGGAAGCCGATGAGGGGAAGGAAAACGATCGCCTGATACATGATGTCCTCTTCAGCCCTTCATCGTATTGATGTCTTCCACCGCGATCGAGCCGCGGTTGCGGAAGAAGACCACCAGGATGGCGAGGCCGATCGCGGCTTCCGCCGCAGCAACGGTGAGCACGAAGAGCGCGAAGACCTGGCCGACAAGGTCTCCCAACACCGCCGAGAAGGCGATGAAATTTAGGTTCACCGAAAGCAGGATGAGCTCCACCGACATCAGGATGATGATCACGTTCTTGCGGTTCAAAAAGATGCCGAACACGCCGAGCGTGAAGAGGATGGCCGAGACGGTGAGATAGTGCGCGATGCCGACTTCCATGCTCAAATCCCCTCGCCCGTTTCGACCTTGCGGATCTCGATTGCGGTCGCCGGCGTGCGTGCCACCTGCGCGGCAATGTTCTGCCGCCTTACATTCGGCTTGTGGCGCAGGGTGAGCACGATGGCGCCGATCATGGCCACGAGCAGGATCAGCCCTGCAACCTGGAAGAAATAGAAATAGTCGGTGTAGAGGATATCGCCGAGCGCAGCCGTGTTATGGCGCTCGGCGCTTGCCGGCGCGGGCTTCGCCACCTCGGCCGCGATCTCGGGAGTGAAGGCGTAGCCGCCCAGCACCACCACGAGTTCCACGGCCAGGATGATGCCGACGGTGGCGCCGATTGGCGCATATTGCAGCGCACCCTGCTTCAACTCGGCGAAATCGACGTCGAGCATCATCACGACGAAGAGAAAGAGTACCGCGACCGCGCCGACATAGACGATGAGCAGGATCATCGCCAGGAACTCCGCCCCGGTAAGCAGGAAGAGCGCCGCCGCGTTGAAGAAGGTCAGGATCAGGTAAAGAACCGAATGCACGGGATTGCGCGCGGAGATGACCATGAAGGCCGCCGCCACCGCAACAAAGGCGAAGAGGTAGAAAAAGACCGCCTCGAGTCCTGTCAGCATCGATTCCCTCGGTATTTGCCCCGCCGGTGCTGCCGCGCCAGCTTGTCCGGCCGCTATTGGCCAGCCGTTTTGGACCGTGTCTTTAGACGAGCACCCCGCCCGCGTCTACTCTCGCTACCGCCCGCTCAGCGATACGGCGCATCGAGCGCGATGTTGCGCGCAAGCTCGCGCTCCCAGCGGTCGCCATTCGCCAAGAGCTTGTCCTTGTCGTAGTAGAGTTCCTCGCGCGTTTCCGTCGCGAATTCGAAATTCGGGCCCTCGACAATGGCATCAACCGGGCATGCCTCCTGGCAAAAGCCGCAATAGATGCATTTCACCATGTCGATGTCGTACCGCACGGTACGGCGCGTGCCGTCATTGCGACGGGGGCCGGCCTCGATGGTGATGGCCTGCGCTGGGCAGATCGCCTCGCAGAGCTTGCAGGCTATGCAGCGCTCCTCGCCGTTGGGATAGCGGCGCAGCGCATGCTCACCGCGGAAGCGGGGGCTGAGCGGCCCCTTTTCATGCGGATAGTTGATGGTTGCCTTGGGCGCAAAGAACTGCCGCATGGACAGGACGACAGCGCCAAAAAATTCCTTCAGCAGAAGGGATTTTGCGGCATGGGCTAAGGCGGACATTTCATTCTCCGGAGAATTTTCTGGGACTGGCGGTCATGCCAGCCCAGTGAATTTCAGGAAGGCCGCCGTCGCGACCACCATGAAAAGCGAGATCGGCAGGAACACTTTCCAGCCAAGCCGCATCAGCTGATCATAGCGGTAGCGCGGCACGAAGGACTTCACCAAGGCGATCATAAAGAAGACGAGCACCACCTTGAGCACGAACCACACCACGCCCGGCACCCAGGTGAAGGGCGCGAAGTCGAAGGGCGGCAGCCATCCGCCGAGGAAGAGGATGGTGGTGAGCGCGCACATCAGCACGATCGCGACATATTCCCCGAGGAAGAAGAGCAGGAACGGCGTCGAGGAATACTCAATCATATGCCCGGCCACGAGCTCCGACTCGGCCTCGACCAGATCGAACGGCGGGCGGTTCGTCTCCGCGAGCGCGGAGATGAAAAAGATGATGAACATCGGGAACAGGGCCAGCCAGTGCCAGTCGAGGAAGGAGTTCGGCAGGCCAACCATGGTGCCGAGCCCGTCGCGCTGCGACAGCACGATATCGGACAGGTTGAGCGAGCCGACGGCGAGCAGCACGGTCACGATCACGAAGCCGATGGAGACCTCGTAGGAGACCATCTGCGCTGCCGAACGCAGCGCTCCCAGGAAGGGATATTTCGAGTTGGACGCCCAGCCGGCCATGATCACGCCATAGACCTCGAGCGAGGCGATGGCGAAGACATAGAGGATGCCGACATTGATGTCGGCGATCGCCCAACCTTCGTTGACAGGGATCACAGCCCAGCCGGCGATCGCCAGGGCTGCGGCAACCAGCGGCGCGAGAAGAAAAATACCCTTGTTGGCGCCGGACGGAATCACCGGCTCTTTGAAAACGAACTTAAATAGGTCGGCGAATGCCTGCAGCAGGCCCCATGGGCCCACCACATTCGGGCCGCGGCGAAGCTGCACCGCCGCCCACACTTTGCGGTCGGCGTAAAGCAGATAAGCAACGCCGATCAGCAGGATGGTGACAAGCGCGACCGACTGGAGAAGGACGATCAGGCCTGGCACCACGTAGACTGAGAAGAAGGATTCCATAGATTCTCGCCTCTACTCAGCCGCCTGTTTCAATTCGCCCCGCGCCAGCGCCGAGCATTCCGCCATGATGGCGGATGCGCGGGCGATCGGGTTTGTCAGATAAAAATCCTTGATCGGCGACAGGAACGGCGCCGGATCAAGCGTACCCCCCAGATCGGCAAGCCCAAGGACGTGGCCGGCAATACCCGGCTCGATGCTGTCGAGAGCGGCGAAGTGCGGATGCTCGGCGTAGAGCATCGCGCGCAGTTGCTGGAGCGAATCGAAGGGCAGCTTGTGGCCGAGCACATCCGACAGAGCGCGCAGGATCGCCCAGTCCTCGCGGGCATCGCCCGGGGCGAAGCCGGCGCGGTTGGTCATCTGCACGCGCCCTTCCGTGTTCACGTAGGTGGCGGATTTCTCGGTATAGGCCGCTCCCGGCAGGATCACGTCCGCGCGATGCGCGCCGGCATCACCATGGGTGCCGATATAGACCGTGAAGGCGCTGCCGATCCGGTTCATGTCGAGCTCGTCGGCGCCGAGCAGGAAGAGCACGTCCATTGCGCCCATCATGCCGGCCACGTCCTTGCCGCCCTCGCCAGGCACGAAACCGAGATCTAGGCCGCCCACGCGGCTGGCGGCCGTGTGCAGCACGGCAAAGCCGTTCCACTCGGCCGTCACCGCGCCGATGGCATGGGCAACCTTGGCTGCACGGCCGAGCACCGCCCGGCCATCCGCGCGCGCCAGCGCCCCCTGCCCTACGATCACCATGGGCCGCTGCGCGTTCCTCAGCACGGAAAGGAAGGTGCCCCTACCCTCGGCCAACTCGGCCAGGGTCTCGGTTCCGGTGCCCAGATGCGTATGGTCGTAGCGCATCTCGCCGCCTTCGCCGATGACGCTGATCGGGAAGGCGCCCATGCGCCAGCGCTTGCGGATGCGGGCGTTCAAAACCGCCGCCTCGATGCGCGGGTTGGCGCCGATGATGAGCAGCGCGTCCGCCTGCTCGATGCCCTCGATGGTCGGGTTAAAGATGTAGCTCGCGCGGCCCAGCGCCGGATCGAGCGCCGTCCCGTCCTGCCGGCAGTCGATATTGGTCGAGCCGAGCGACTGCATGAGCTTCTTCAGCGCATACATCTCTTCCACGCTGGCGAGATCGCCGGCGATCGCGCCAATCTTTTCGGGTGAGGTATTCTTCACCGCGGCCGCAATGGCCTGAAACGCTTCGGTCCAGCTCGCCGGCTGCAAGCGGCCGCCCTTGCGCACATACGGCCGGTCGAGGCGCTGAGTCCTAAGACCGTCCCAGACGAAGCGGGTCTTGTCGGAAATCCACTCCTCGTTCACAGCCTCGTTGACGATCGGCAGGATGCGCATCACTTCGCGGCCGCGCGTATCGACACGGATGGCCGAGCCGACCGCGTCCATCACGTCGATGGACTGCGTCTTGCCGAGTTCCCAGGGCCGTGCCTGGAAGGCGTAGGGCTTGGAGGTCAGGGCGCCGACGGGGCAAAGGTCGATCACATTGCCCTGAAGCTCGGACGTCATCGCCCGCTCCAAATAGGTGGTGATCTCCATGTCCTCGCCGCGGCCGGTGGCGCCAAGTTCAGAGATTCCAGCCACTTCCGTCGTGAAGCGAACACAGCGCGTGCAGTGGATGCAGCGCGTCATGATCGTCTTGACGAGGGGGCCGATATACTTGTCCTCGACGGCACGCTTGTTTTCGTGGAAACGCGAGGAATCCACGCCGAAGGCCATGGCCTGGTCTTGCAGGTCGCACTCGCCGCCCTGGTCGCAGATCGGGCAGTCCAGCGGATGGTTGATAAGCAGGAACTCCATCACGCCTTCGCGCGCCTTCTTCACCATGGGCGTCTTGGTGAAGACTTCCGGCAGCTCGCCATTGGGTCCGGGGCGCAGGTCGCGCACGCCCATGGCGCAGGAGGCCTGCGGCTTCGGCGGCCCGCCTTTCACCTCGACCAGACACATGCGGCAATTGCCGGCCACGGACAACCGCTCGTGGAAGCAGAAGCGCGGAATCACCGCGCCCACCTCTTCGGCAGCCTGCAGCAGCGTGTAGTGATCGGGAACCTCGACCTCAATGCCGTCGATTTTCAGCTTTGCCATGATCCGCTCACCGCCTGCTTATTCGGCCGCCACAAGCGCGGGCTCCGCCCTATGCGCGTTGCGGGTAAATTCGTCGATGCGCCGCTCGATCTCCGGCCGGAAATGCCGGATCAGGCCCTGGATCGGCCACGCCGCCGCATCGCCCAAGGCGCAGATCGTGTGCCCTTCCACCTGCTTGGTCACGTCCAGCAGCATGTCGATCTCGTGCTTTTGCGCTTCGCCGCGCACCAGCCGCTCCATCACGCGCCACATCCAGCCAGTGCCCTCGCGGCAAGGCGTGCACTGGCCGCAGCTCTCGTGCTTGTAGAAATAAGAGAGCCGGGCGATCGCCTTCACGATGTCGATGGACTTGTCCATGACGATCACCGCCGCCGTGCCGAGGCCCGACTTCAGGTCGCGGAGGGAGTCGAAGTCCATGGGCACGTCCATTATCTGCTCGGCCGGGACCAGCGGCACGGAGGAGCCGCCTGGAATGACCGCTAGCAGATTGTCCCACCCGCCGCGCACGCCGCCGCAATGGCGCTCGATCAGCTCGCGGAAGGGGATCGACATCTCCTCTTCCACGGTGCAGGGGTTGTTCACGTGGCCGGAGATGCAGAAAAGCTTCGTCCCCGCATTGTTCGGCCGCCCGAAGGAGGAGAACCAGGCCGCACCCCGGCGCAGGATGGTCGGAGCCACGGCGATACTCTCCACATTGTTCACCGTGGTCGGGCAGCCATAGAGGCCCATATTGGCTGGAAATGGGGGCTTTAGCCGCGGCTGACCCTTCTTGCCTTCCAGGCTTTCGAGCAGCGCCGTCTCCTCGCCGCAGATATAGGCGCCGGCGCCGTGATGGACGAACACGTCCATGTCCCAGCCGTTCTTGTTGTTCTTCCCGAGCAGGCCGGCGGCATAGGCTTCGTCGATCGCCGTCTGCAACGCCTCGCGCTCACGGATGAACTCGCCGCGCACATAGATATAGGCCGCATGCGCGCCCATGGCGAAGCCGGCGATCAGGCACCCTTCCACCAGTGTGTGCGGATCGTGGCGCAGGATGTCGCGGTCCTTGCAGGTGCCGGGCTCCGATTCATCGGCGTTGACGACGAGGTAATGCGGCCTGTCGCCCGGCTCCTTGGGCATGAAGGACCACTTCAGGCCGGTCGGGAAGCCCGCCCCGCCGCGCCCACGCAGGCCGGACGCCTTCATCTCGCTGATGATCCAGTCCCGACCCTTCTCGATGATCGCTTTCGTGCCGTCCCAGTGGCCGCGCGCCATCGCGCCCTTGAGCGAGAGGTCAAAGCGTCCGTAGATATTCGTGAAGATGCGGTCTTTGTCCTGAAGCATCTATTTCTCCTAGCGCGGCTTCCTGCCGAAGACGCGCTCATATTCTTCGGCGCCGCCCCGGGCGAGCACTTCCGCTTGGCGGACCCAATCCTCACGCTCGATGCGGCCGTTGAACCGCAGATGGGAATTCACCCATGCGCGTTCAGCAGGCCCCCATGCGGCAATCTGGGCGAAGGTGTACACACCCAGGCTATGCAGGACCGCCTCGACGCGCGGGCCGATGCCGGCGATCATCTGCAGGTCGTCGGGCTGGGCGGGGCGTTCGATCCCTTGCGGGGCGCGCTTTCCACCCTCGGCAACCGGCTCGACGGTCTTCTCCCTTTCGGGCGATTCTGGCCCGAGATCCATCCCCGGCGCCGCTCGCTGCTTCTTCAATTCCGCGGCGCGCAGGGACGGCGATTCCTCGCGCGGCTTGTCGCTGTGGTGGCGGGTGCGCGAAGCGACTTCGGCCTCCTCGGCCACGCGATCCGCCTGGATTGCATCCTCCTGCGGCGGGGCGACGCTTTCGGCCTTCTCCCCCCTCTGGCGCGCCTTCACCGGCGATGGCGACTTGATCGCGGGATCGGTTTCCAGCGCATCCGTCACCGGCCGGCCCGCACGCGTCGGCGGGACGGCAACACCTGGCGCCTCCGCCTTGCCCCGGCGACCCACCTTCTCCTCGGTTTGCGGGAACTTGATGACCACGCTCTCGTCGGTAAGCGTGGTGAAGCCGGAGGCGGGAGCCGAATTGAAGCGATCGATCTGCGGGCCGGGTTTGACCTCGTGCCCCCTGCCCGCTTCGAAAGCGTCGATGATCTGTTCGAGCCGCTCCGGCGTCAGATCCTCATAAGTGTCCTTGAAGATCATGATCATGGGCGCGTTCACGCAGGCGCCCTGACATTCCACTTCTTCCCAGGAGAGCGTGCCCGCCTCATTGGTGTGGAACTGCTCCGGGTGGATCTTCTTCTTGCAAACCTCGATCAGCTCGCCCGCCCCCCTGAGCATGCAGGGGGTGGTGCCGCAGACCTGTACATGAGCGCGCGTGCCGACGGGCGCCAGCTGGAATTGCGTATAGAAAGTAGCCACCTCGAGGACGCGGATCAGCGCCATGTCGAGCATCTTCGCCACATATTCGATGGCCGCACGGGTGACCCAGCCTTCCTGCTCCTGGGCGCGCATCAAGAGCGGGATGACCGCCGAATGCTGGCGTCCCGGCGGATATTTCCGGATCGTCTGATGCGCCCATGCCTCGTTCTCGGCCGTGAAGGCAAAGCCCCGAGGCTGGACGGCTTCGTCTGCGAGACGGCGGACTGCCATTATCTGTCTACCTCACCAAACACGATGTCGAGACTGCCCAGGACGGCGGCGACGTCGGCGAGCAGGTGACCGCGGCAGAGAAAATCCATAGCCTGCAAATGCGCAAAGCCCGGCGCTCGCAGCTTGCAGCGGTAGGGCTTGTTTGTACCGTCGGCGACGAGATAGACGCCGAACTCGCCCTTCGGCGCCTCTACGGCGGCGTAAACCTCGCCAGCCGGCACGTGGAAGCCTTCCGTGTAGAGCTTGAAGTGATGGATGAGCGCTTCCATCGAGCGCTTCATCGCGCCGCGCTTCGGCGGGACCACCTTGCCGTCCTGGTTTGCGAACGGTCCGACGCGATCCTTACCGAGCAGGCGCTCCACGCATTGCCGCATGATCTTCGCCGACTGGCGCATCTCTTCCATGCGGATCAAGTAACGGTCGTAATTGTCGCCATTCTTGCCGACCGGGATATCGAAATCCATCTCCGGATAGCATTCGTAGGGCTGGCTCTTGCGCAGGTCCCAAGCGGCGCCCGAACCGCGCACCATCACACCGGAAAAGCCCCAGGCCCAGGCGTCCTCAAGGCTGACCACGCCGATATCGACATTGCGCTGCTTGAAGATGCGGTTCTCCGTCAGGAGCTCGTCCAGATCATTCAGCGTCTTGTGGAAAGGATCGATCCACCTGCCGATATCCTCGACCAGTTTCTCGGGCAGGTCCTGATGGACGCCCCCGGGCCGGAAATAGGCCGCATGCATGCGTGCGCCGGACGCGCGCTCGTAAAAAACCATTAGCTTCTCGCGCTCTTCGAAGCCCCAGAGGGGCGGCGTTAGCGCGCCGACATCCATCGCCTGGGTGGTGACATTCAGGAGATGGTTCAGGATGCGGCTGATCTCGGAATAGAGCACGCGGATCAGCTGGCCGCGGATCGGCACTTCGATGCCGAGCAGCCGCTCGATCGCCAAGGCCCAGGCATGCTCCTGATTCATCGGCGCGACATAGTCGAGCCGGTCGAAATAGGGCAGCGCCTGCAGGTAGGTCTTGTATTCGATCAACTTCTCGGTGCCGCGGTGAAGCAGGCCGATATGCGGATCGACCCGCTCGACAATCTCGCCGTCGAGTTCCAGCACGAGGCGCAGCACGCCGTGCGCAGCCGGATGCTGCGGGCCGAAATTGATGTTGAAGTTGCGGACGGTAGCTTCAGCCACGCGACACCTTCCAGATCACTGCTTCGCCTTCTCATCCCCGGGCAGGACGTACTCCGTCCCCTCCCAAGGTGAAAGGAAATCGAAATTCCTGAACTCCTGGCGGAGTTCGACAGGCTCGTAAATCACGCGCTTCGCCTCATCGTCGTAGCGGACCTCGACGAAGCCGGTCAGCGGAAAGTCCTTTCGCAGCGGATGCCCCTCGAAACCATAGTCCGTCAGGATGCGGCGCAGGTCCGGGTGGTCGGTGAAGAGCACGCCGTAGAGATCGTAGACCTCGCGCTCGTACCAGTTCGCCGCCGGGAACACTTCGATGACGGAAGGGATCGGCGTCTCTTCGTCGGTCGAGACCTTTACGCGGATGCGCTGGTTCTGCCGCGGCGAGAGGAGATGATAGACGACCTCGAAGCGTTTCTCGCGTGCGGGATAGTCCACGCCGCAGATGTCGACGAAGGCGAAGAACTGGCACTGCACATCCGTCTTGAGGAAAGTGAGCACATCGATGATGTCGCCCGGCTCCACGAAGAGGGTCAGTTCGCCATAGGCGACCGCCCAGTCCTGAACCCGCCCGTCCAGCTTCTCCTTGATGTATCCTGCAAGGTCCCGCAGCGCTTCGCTCATTGTGCCTCCTAGCGCTCTATCGTACCCGTGCGGCGGATCTTCTTCTGCAGGAGAAGAATGCCGTAGAGCAGCGCTTCCGCACTGGGCGGGCAGCCGGGCACATAGATGTCGATCGGCACGATGCGGTCGCAGCCGCGTACCACCGAGTAGGAATAATGGTAATAGCCGCCGCCATTTGCGCAGGAGCCCATGGAGATGACGTAGCGCGGCTCCGGCATCTGGTCATAGACCTTGCGCAGCGCCGGCGCCATTTTGTTCGTTAGCGTGCCGGCGACGATCATCACGTCCGATTGGCGTGGGCTCGCCCGCGGCGCGATGCCGAAACGCTCTGCGTCATAGCGCGGCATGGACATGTGCATCATCTCCACCGCGCAGCAGGCGAGGCCGAAGGTCATCCACATAAGCGAGCCGGTGCGGGCCCAGGTGACCAGCGCCTCGGATGAAGTGACGAGAAAACCCTTGTCGGTGAGCTCTTCGTTGATGTCGTTAAAAAACGGATCATTCGCGCCCACCGGCTTGCCGGTATTCGGGTCGATGATGCCGCGGGGTTGTTGCGCAACGAGGGTCTGGTTCAATCCCATTCCAGCGCTCCCTTTTTCCATTCGTAGATGAAGCCAACCGTCAACACGCCCAGGAAGATCATCATCGACCAAAAGCCGAACCATCCAATCTCGCCAAAGGAAACGGCCCAGGGAAACAGGAACGCCACCTCCAGATCGAAGATGATGAACAGGATCGAGACGAGGTAGAAGCGCACGTCGAACTTCATGCGCGCGTCGTCGAACGCGTTGAAGCCGCATTCATAGGCCGAGAGCTTCTCCGGATCGGGATTCCTGAACGCCACGACGAAAGGCGCGGCGATCAGCACGAGGCAGAGCCCCAGCGCCACCCCGATGAAGATGATGATGGGTAGATACGAACTCAAGAGATCGTTCATTTTCCAACTTCCGTTGCCTGGCCGGCAGGCTCCGTACTGGGCGCATTGCAATTACGCTGGCTGGCGAGACCGGCAGCGAGGCAAGCCCATGTTGCAACGCGGCGAGGGTTAGCGCAGGCGGTCGGGTGACGCAAGCCATCTTGGCAAGAATCGGGCAAGCGCGACCCGGCATCTGCTTTCGAGGTAAGACCGCGGCGTCCGCCACGCGTTCCAGCGGCTAGGCCTCATCTAGGTCGTTTCGGCGCGATTTGAAGCGCCCCTGCGCCGCCGGAGCGAAATTTTGTCAGGATGGTGTACCCGATATCCTGCAAACGGGTGGTGCTGCGCGCGCCAAACGCTTAATTTCCCCGCGGATTCCCGGAGCTGGAGCAAGCAATGAGGGCAAAGGAAAGGCTGACGCTGAAAGAAGTGCGGCGAATTGCCCTCGCTGCGCAAGGCTTTGCGGACCGGGCGCCAGATGGCTCGGTGGAGCGGCGCCATCTCGGTCGCGTCCTTGCCCGCACCGGCCTTTTTCAAATCGACTCGGTCAATGTGGCGGTGCGCGCCCACTACATGCCGCTCTTTTCCCGGCTCGGCCCTTATCATGCCGGGCTTCTCGACCGCGCCTCCTCGCGAAAGCCGCGCTCGCTGTTCGAGTATTGGGCGCATGAGGCCTCGCTTTTGCCGGTCGAAACGCAGCCGCTCCTGCGCTGGCGTATGGCCCGTGCTCAAGAAGGGAGCGGCATCTATGGCGGACTTGCTCGTTTCGGCCGCGAGCAGCGCGCCTTTATCGACCAAGTGCTCGCGGAGGTGGCGGCGCGAGGTCCCCTAGGCGCCTCCGACATAGACGGTCACAAGGGCACTACGGGCTGGTGGCAGTGGAGCGACGCCAAGCGCGCGCTCGAATGGCTGTTCTGGGCGGGCCTGGTGACGACCCATTCCCGTCGGCCGAGCTTCGAACGCCTGTACGACCTTCCCGAACGCGTGCTGCCGCCCGCTATCGTTGCCGCACCGACCCCCTCACCCGAAGATGCGCAGCGCGCGCTCATCGAGATTTCCGCCCGGGCGCTTGGCGTGGCGACGCCAAGCGATCTGCGCGACTATTTCCGTCTGTCGCCCGAGGACGCCTATCCGCGCATCGACGAACTGGTGGAGAACGGCGTTCTCCTCCCAGTCGCAGTGAAAGGCTGGCCGCAGAAGGCCTACATGCATCGCGATGCCCGCATGCCACGGAGAGTGGAGGCGCGGGCGCTTCTCGCACCCTTCGACCCGCTGATCTGGGAGCGCTCGCGCACCGAGCGGCTGTTTGATTTCCACTACCGCATCGAGATCTATACGCCCGCTCACAAGCGGGTCTACGGCTACTATGTCTATCCGTTCCTGCTTGGCGAAAGGATCGTCGCCCGCGTCGATCTGAAGGCCGACCGCCAGATTGGTGCACTGCGCGTGCAGGCCGCCCACTCCGAACCCGGCGCGCCGCCGGAAACGGCGGAAGAGCTCTGGAGGGCGCTCGAGATCATGGCTTCGTGGCTGGGGCTGGAACGGGTAGAGGTAGCGCGGAAGGGAGATTTCTCGCGCGCACTTGCGGCGGCAGGACAGACCGAGATGCGCGAACCCGGACCGGAAGAGCCCAGAGCCGAGCAAGAGGCCGAAACCGAACCCACCTTCGGCGAGGCGCAAAGGTAGTTTGCCGCGCCGATGCGCAAGCCGAATCGGCTGTCCGGCTAAGCAAATTCCATGATGACCGCGTCAACGGCGAGGCTGTCCCCGGGCGCTGCGTTGACGGCGGCGATGGTGCAGTCGCGCTCGGCGCGCAGCACGTTTTCCATCTTCATCGCTTCCACAACGGCCAGCACCTCGCCTGCCTTCACCTCCTGCCCCTCCTTCACACCAATCGAGATGACAAGCCCCGGCATCGGGCAGAGCAGCTTCTTAGAACTATCTGCCACCCTGCGGGCTGGCATCAGGCGGTCCAGTTCCGCCACGCGCGGCGACAGGACATGAAGCGTGGCGGCACGCCCTTTGCGGGAAAGCCGGACCCCGTTGAGGACAGGGCGAATCTGGATCGCAACCGGATTGCCATTGATCTGCCCTTGCCAAATCGGTTCGCCCGGCCGCCAGGAAGAAGCCACCGTCACTGGGCCGGCTCCTTCAACGGCGAGTTCCAGTTCCAGGGGGACGGAGACGGCGCCTCTCACGACCTGCACTGCCACATAGTCCTCGTGGAGCTTTACCACCCACTCGCGCCTGAAGTCGCCGGAGGGGGGCCCCAGGCGCCCCGGGAGACGGTCAAGCCGCTTGCCACGCACGAGTTCTACGGCAAGCGCTGCGGCGCAGAAGAGGATCCGCTCCTCCCCATCGGGTGGGGAAACGGAAAACCCGTCCGGATATTCCTCGGCGATGAAGCCGGTCGAGAGCCGGCCTTCGCGCCAGCGCGGATGGCGCATCAGGGCGGAGAGGAACGGAATGTTGTGCTCGATCCCGTCGAGCACAAAACGATCGAGCGCCTCGGACATGGCATTGATCGCCTTGATCCGGTCCGGGGCCCAGGTACAGAGTTTTGCGATCATCGGATCGTAAAACATGGATATCTCCGACCCCTCGGCCACGCCGGTGTCGTTGCGCACCACGATATCGCCTCCCTGACCCTCCTCCGGCGGACGATATCGCTTGAGACGACCGATGGAGGGCAGGAAGTTGCGAGTGGGATCCTCGGCATAGATGCGGCTTTCGATGGCCCATCCGGTGAATTTCACATCGGCTTGCGCCAACCCCAACTTTTCGCCCGCTGCGATCCGGATCATCTGCTCGACCAGATCGAGCCCGGTAACGAGTTCCGTGACCGGGTGCTCCACCTGCAGGCGCGTGTTCATCTCAAGGAAGAAGAAGTTGCGGTTCCTGTCGACGATGAACTCGACAGTGCCAGCGCTCTGGTAGTCCACGGCCTTAGCCAGGGCCACCGCCTGCTCCCCCATGGCGCTCCGCGTCGCCTCGTCAAGGAAGGGCGAAGGCGCCTCCTCGACGATCTTCTGGTTGCGGCGCTGGATGGAGCATTCGCGCTCGCCCAGATAAACACAGTTACCGAAAGCGTCCGCCAGCACCTGTATCTCGATATGACGCGGCTCTTCGATGAATTTCTCGATGAAAATGCGGTCGTCGCCGAAGGAGGATGCCGCCTCCGAGCGCGAGCGCTCGAAGCCTTCACGCGCTTCCGCATCGTTCCAGGCGATCCGCATGCCCTTACCGCCGCCGCCAGCGGAAGCCTTGATCATTACCGGATACCCGATCTCGGCCGCAATCTTTGTCGCATGCTCCGCATCCTCGATCAGGCCCATGTGGCCGGGTACGGTGGAAACGCCGGCCTCAGCCGCGATCTTCTTGGAAGTGATCTTGTCGCCCATGGCGCGGATCGCCTTGGGCTTTGGGCCGATGAAGACGATACCTTCCGCTTCGAGCCGCTCGCAGAAATCCGCGTTCTCGGACAGGAAACCATAGCCTGGATGCACGGCCTCGGCGCCGGTCTCCTTGCATGCGGCGATGATGCGGTCGGCAGCGAGATAGCTCTGGCTGGCCGGCGCAGGGCCGATCGCCACCGCCTCGTCGGCCATGTCCACATGCACCGCATCCGCGTCGGCTTCGGAATAGATTGCGACGGTGGCGATGCCCATCTTCCGCGCCGTCTTGATGACGCGGCACGCGATCTCGCCGCGGTTGGCAATCAGTATCTTTTTGAACATGCGCCGTTTTCCCCTCCTGAAGCCCTTTTTATGAACTCGGATTGACCTGCTCAAGCAATTTGGCGACAGGTACTTGACTCAGAGCGCAGCTAGCTCCCCTAGCGGACTGTTGCGACGCTCTTCAAGAACGCCGAGGAATCATGCCCACCATCTACGTCGATGCCGACGCCTGCCCGGTAAAGGACGAGGTCACCCGCGTGGCCGAGCGCCACGGCCTGCCCGTCGTCTTCGTCTCCAATGGAGGCCTCCGGC
The DNA here is from genome assembly GCF_031180965.1 of Chelativorans sp. Taxonomy (GTDB): domain Bacteria; phylum Pseudomonadota; class Alphaproteobacteria; order Rhizobiales; family Rhizobiaceae; genus Chelativorans. The sequence continues at coordinate 48,195 of NZ_JAPSLH010000013.1, read as the reverse complement.
CCTCGCGCGATCCAATGGTGCGGCATGTGGTGGTGCCTGGAAAAGCCGATGCGGCTGACGACTGGATCGTCCAGCACGCGACGGAGGGCGACATTGCCGTCACAGCAGATGTGCCCCTGGCGGCGCGGCTCGTGGAGAAAGAACTGCAGGTGCTCGGGCCCACGGGCCGCACTTTCACCCGCGAAACGATCGGCATGGATGTCGCGATGCGCAATCTGAAGCAGGATCTGCGCGAATCGGGTGAGATCAAAGGTTTCAACCCTGGCTTTTCACAAAAGGACCGCAGCGCCTTCCTTCAGGCCTTCGACGCCGCCGTGCGGAGGGCGATGCGCGCGGCGGATCGGCTTGAATGGTGGCTCGCGCCGTCTTCCGGCGCTGGCCGATGCGATGATGCATAGCTTGTGGAGAGCAAAGGCTGCACGTGACAAGCCTGCCTGGCTGCGCTAGGTATGGAGTTGTCGAGGGCCAAGCCCTGCCCGTCCGTGGGAGAGAGCAGCACAAGTTGCCGCCGAAGGGGAAATCGCCCGAAATCTCTCAGGCAAAAGAACCGCGGATGGGTTAGACACTCTGGAAAGTCGGGGCTTCGCCCCCGCGCCGAAGGTGTAAGCGTTGCCGACAGGGTTCCGGCGGCGCGAGTCTCTCAGGCTTCCGACAGAGGGGCACGGACACGTCGCGCAAGCGGCGTGCGTGCAACTTTGGAGGAATGATGAGCGAGAAACACCTCCCCCTCGAGGCCATGCATGAGGAAGCCGGTGCGCGCTTCGGCGCCTTCGCCGGCTGGCGCATGCCGCTGACCTATCCTGCTGGGGTGATGAAGGAACACATCCACACGCGGGAAAAAGCCGGCCTCTTTGACATCTCCCACATGCAGCTTTTCGCCGTCGACGGTCCAGGTGCTGCGGCCTTCCTCGCCCGCGCCTGCCCGCTCGACGCGGCCGCCCTCGGCGAGGGCAAGTCCAAGTACACGGTCCTGCTTACCGACGCTGCCGGCATCATCGACGATCTGATCGTCACCCGTCTCGGGCCCGACCGCTTCATGGTCGTGGCGAATGCCGGCAATGCCGCCAAGGACGAGGCGCATTTCCGTAAGATCGCAGAGGATTTCGACGTCCGCTTCACCCCGCTCAAACGTGTCCTGCTGGCCCTCCAAGGGCCGGATGCCGAAAGCGTGCTCCTCGGCGCGGGGCTCGATCTTTCCGACCTCACCTTCATGACGGCAGTCGAGCCGCGCGAAAACTGGTTTGCTTCCCGCTCCGGCTATACGGGCGAGGACGGTTTCGAGATCGCGCTGCCGCCGGACGAGGCGCGGACCTTCGCCGAAAAGATCCTCGCCGACGAGCGCGCCATGTGGATCGGCCTTGCCGCCCGTGACAGTCTCAGGCTCGAAGCCGGCCTCTGCCTGCACGGCCAGGATCTGGACGAGATCACCGATCCGGCTTCGGCCGCCATCCTCTGGGCGATTCCAAAACCGCTGCGCGAGCAGGGCCGATTCATCGGGGCCGATGCCCTGCGCCGCATCCTCGCTGAAGGTCCTAGGGAAACCCGCATCGGCCTGAAGCCCGAAGGCCGCCAGCCGGTACGTGCCGGCGCCGTTCTGATGACGGAGGACGGCCGAACGGTCGGCCGCGTCACCTCCGGTGGCTTTGGACCATCCGTGAACCACCCGATCGCCATGGGCTACGTGGCCGAGGACGCAAGCGCCGTTGGAACTCCACTCTTCGCCGAGGTGCGGGGAAACCGCATCCCGATGAACGTGCACCCCCTTCCCTTCTCGCCCCACCGCTACCGCAGAGGATGACGACATGAGCAAGACCTATTTCACGGCAGACCATGAATGGATCCGCGTCGAGGGCGGGACGGCCACGGTGGGCATCACCGACTATGCCCAGGAACAGTTGGGCGACCTTGTCTTCGTCGAGCTTCCCGAGGCCGGCAAGGCGGTGAAGAAGGGAGATTCGGCCGTCGTGGTGGAATCGGTGAAGGCCGCTTCGGACGTCTATGCCCCGGTCGATGGCGAGATTACCGAAGTCAACGAGGCGCTGAAGAGCGACCCCGCCCTCGTCAACACCGCCCCGACCGGCGAGGGCTGGCTCTGGAAGATGAAGCTTACCGATGAGGGCCAGCTTTCCGGCCTTATGGACGAAGCCGCGTACAAGGCGACGATCGCCTAGGAGTTTTCCCATGACCGCACCTTTTTCCGCCCGCCACATCGGTCCGGGCAGCAATGACACCAAGGCGATGCTCGCCGCCCTCGGCGTGCCCTCGCTCGAAACCCTGATCAGCCAGGCCGTGCCGAAGTCTATCCGCCTCGACCGGCCGCTGAACCTGCCGGAACCTGCGAGCGAGGCGCAGGCCCTCTCCGAACTGCAAAGCTACATGCGCGACAACAAGGTCCTTAAGAGCTTCATCGGCGCCGGCTACCACGGCTGCCATGTGCCGCCCGTCATCCAGCGGAACCTGTTCGAGAACCCGGCTTGGTACACGGCTTACACGCCCTATCAGGCGGAGATCAGCCAGGGCCGCCTGGAGATGCTTTTTCATTTCCAGACCCTGGTGACGGAGCTGACAGGGCTTCCTGTTGCCTCTGCCTCGCTGCTGGACGAAGCTTCCGCAGTCGCCGAGGCTGTCGGCATCGCTTGGCGCCACCACCGCAGCAGCCGAAACAGGCTGGCGCTCGCGGGCGAACTCAACCCGCAAACCCGCGACGTGGTCGCCACCCGTGCCGAGCCGCTCGGTATCGAGATCGCCACCAGAGAGCTGGACGACAGCACCTTCGCTCTCGTCGTTCCCTGGGCCGATACGTGCGGCGTCTATGATGACCATTCAGCGCTCATCCGCGAGGCGAAAGCAAAGGATATCATCGTCATCTTCGTGGCCGACCCGCTCGGCCTGCTCCTGAGCGAAAGCCCCGCCGCGCTCGGTGCGGAAATCGCCGTCGGCCCCATGCAGCGCTTCGGCGTTCCGATGGGCTTCGGCGGCCCGCACGCTGCTTATTGCGCCGTTTCCGACCGGCTGACGCGCCTGATGCCCGGCCGTCTTGTCGGCCAGTCCGTCGACGCACATGGCCGGCCGGGCTACCGCCTTGCGCTCCAGACGCGCGAGCAGCACATCCGCCGCGACAAGGCCACCTCCAACATCTGCACCGCGCAGGCGCTGCTCGCCAACATGGCGGCGGCCTATGCGATCTGGCACGGGCCAGAAGGGCTCAAGGCCATCGCCTCCCACGTCCACAACCTTGCCACCCGGCTCCATGCCGGCCTCACGGCCGCTGGCCTGAAGCTCGCCGGCGAGAAGATTTTCGACACGGTCACGGTTTCCATTCCTGGCCGTGCCGAGGCGATCGCCGCCGAGGCGGAAAGGGGCGGCCGCATCCTGCGTGTCATCGACGCCGACCGCATCGGCATCGCCTTCGACGAGACTTCTACCGAGGCCGACCTCGACGCCATCGCCAGCCTCTTCAACGTATCGGTCCCTGCCGAAGCCCCGTCGATCACTCCTGCAGGTCCGCGCGACAAGCGCTTCCTCACCCAACCGGTCTTCCACGAGCACCGCTCGGAGACGGAGATGATGCGCTTCCTGCGCCGGCTCTCGGACAAGGACCTGGCGCTCGACCGCGCCATGATCCCGCTCGGCTCCTGCACCATGAAGCTCAACGCGGCGGCCGAGATGATGCCGGTCAGCTGGCTGGAGGTGAACGGCCTGCACCCCTTTGCTCCGGAAAGCCACACCAAGGGCTACCGTCGCATGATTTCGGAACTCGAGGGCTGGCTGGCGGAAATCACCGGCTTCCATGCCGTCTCACTGCAGCCCAATGCCGGCAGCCAGGGCGAATATGCGGGGCTGCTTGCCATCCGCCGCTTTTTCGCCGCTCGCGGCGAAGGCCACCGGGACGTCTGCCTCATCCCCTCCTCCGCCCACGGCACCAACCCGGCATCCGCGGCCATGGCCGGCATGCGCGTCGTCGTCGTGCGCTGCACGGAGGATGGCGACATCGACATGGAGGATTTGAAGGCCAAGGGCGCCGAGCATGCTCCCCGGCTTGCCGCCCTAATGATCACCTACCCCTCCACGCACGGCGTGTTCGAGGAAGGCGTGCGCGACATGTGCGGGGTCATCCACGAGCATGGCGGGCAGGTCTATCTTGACGGCGCCAACTTGAATGCACTCGTCGGCCTCGCACGGCCCGGCGATCTCGGCGCCGATGTCTGCCACATGAACCTGCACAAGACCTTTTGCATCCCGCACGGCGGCGGCGGGCCTGGCATCGGCCCCATCGGCGTCAAGGAACACCTCAAGCTCTACCTCCCCGGCCATGTGGAGATCGGCTCCAGCCATGCGGTGGCCGCCGCCCCCTTCGGCAGCGCCTCGATCCTGCCCATCACCTGGATGTATATCCGCATGATGGGTGCCTCCGGCTTGAAGCGCGCGACAGAAATGGCGATCCTCAACGCCAACTACATCGCCGAGCGGCTGGAGGCGCATTATCCCGTGCTCTACAAGGGCCGCAACGAGCGCGTCGCGCATGAATGCATCCTCGACACCCGAGTGTTCAAGGAGCGCGCGGGCATCTCGGTTGAGGACATCGCCAAGCGCCTCATCGACTACGGTTTCCATGCGCCGACCATGTCCTGGCCGGTGGCGGGCACGCTGATGGTAGAGCCGACGGAATCCGAGCCAAAGAGCGAGATCGACCGATTCTGTGACGCGATGATCTCCATCGCCAAGGAAGCCGAGCGCGTGGAAAAAGGCGAATGGCCGAAGGAGGACAACCCTCTCGTCAACGCCCCGCATACCGCAGCTGAGCTGATGGCCGACAGCTGGGTGCATCCTTATTCCCGCGCAGAGGCCGCCTTCCCTTCCGGCAGCATGGATTGGACGGCAAAATACTGGCCGCCGGTCTCGCGCATCGACAATGTGGCTGGTGACCGCAACCTCGTTTGCGCTTGCCCCCCGATCGAAGCGCTGGCGAGCTGACGTCTCCACAAGACCGTTAACGAAACCGGTGTGCTCCCGTTAAGGAGCGCACCGCATCATCTCGGGTTGGCGAGCACCGGTTCTTCCTGTATGACCTCGCTCATTCTTTTGAACAGAACCGGAACGGCCTTCGCTTTGCCGCGAAAGACGTGGCAAACTTGCCGGTGATTCGTGGGTACGGAAAGAGTCCTTGATGGAAGATAGCAACGACCTCTTTGCTGGATTCGCAGCCAATGTCGAGCGCGTCAAGCAGCCCGACCCGATCATTACTGCCCGCAGGGCGGTCAAGCCCGCGCCCTCGCGCGACGCCAGCGAGAGCTACAGCGCCGCTGACATCGAGGTGCTGGAGGGGCTGGAGCCGGTGCGCCGCCGGCCGGGCATGTATATCGGCGGCACGGACGACAAGGCGCTGCACCATCTCTTCGCCGAGGTGATCGACAACTCGATGGACGAGGCCGTTGCCGGCCACGCCACCTTCATCGATGTCGAGCTGTCTGAAGACGGCTTCCTCACCGTCACGGACAATGGCCGCGGCATCCCTGTCGATCCGCACCCGAAATTCAAGAACAAGTCGGCTCTCGAAGTCATCATGACGACGCTGCATTCGGGCGGCAAGTTCGATTCCAAGGTGTATGAGACCTCCGGCGGCCTGCACGGCGTCGGCGTCTCGGTCGTCAACGCGCTGTCGGAATCGCTGGAGGTCGAGGTGGCGCGCGGGCGTCAGCTCTATCGCCAGCGTTTTTCGCGCGGGCACCCGCTCGGGCCGCTCGAGAATCTCGGCGAGGTGCACAACCGGCGCGGCACGCGCACGCGCTTCAAGCCGGACCCGCAGATTTTTGGCGAGGGCGCAAAGTTCGAGCCCGCCCGCCTCTACCGCATGACGCGCTCGAAAGCCTATCTCTTTGGCGGCGTCGAAATCCGCTGGAACTGCGCGCCGTCTCTGCTCAAGGAAAAAGACGAGACGCCGGAGAAGGCGACCTTCCATTTCCCCGGCGGGCTGAAGGACTATCTCGCCGCCTCCATCGAAGGCGAGTTCCAGGTCACCCGCGAGGTGTTTTCCGGTCGCAGCGAGAAGCAGGGCGGCCACGGCTCGGTCGAATGGGCAGTCACCTGGTATGGCGGCGACGCCTTCCTCAATTCCTACTGCAATACCATCCCCACGCCGGAAGGCGGCACGCACGAGCTCGGCTTCCGCACGGCGCTTCTGAAAGGCCTGCGCGGCTATGCCGATCTCACCGGCAACAAGCGCGCATCCATCATTACGGCCGAAGATGTCATGATCTCGGCCGCCGGCATGCTTTCCGTCTTCGTGCGCGAGCCGGAATTCGTCGGCCAAACCAAGGATAAGCTGGCTACCGCAGCCGCCATGCGGATCGTCGAAAATGCCGTGCGCGATCCCTTCGATCACTGGCTGGCGGACAATCCGTCGGAAGCGTCAAAGCTGCTCGATTGGGTGATCGCGCGCGCCGACGAGCGGCTGAAGCGCCGTCAGGAGAAGGAAGTCAGCCGGAAATCGGCGGTGCAAAAGCTGCGCCTGCCAGGAAAGCTGGCGGACTGCACGGTCGGGGCAGCGGCTGGCGCAGAAATCTTCATCGTGGAGGGCGATTCGGCCGGCGGCTCGGCAAAGCAGGCGCGCGATCGCGCGACCCAGGCCGTACTGCCTCTGCGCGGCAAGATCCTCAACGTCGCCAGCGCCGGCTCGGGGAAACTCGCCGCCAACCAGCAGATTGCCGATCTCGTCCAGGCATTGGGCTGCGGCACGCGTTCAAAGTACCGGGACGAGGACCTGCGCTACGAGCGCGTGATCATCATGACCGATGCGGATGTGGACGGAGCGCACATCGCCTCGCTCCTCATCACCTTCTTCTACCAGGAAATGCCGCAGCTGATCGCCAACGGCCATTTGTTTCTTGCAGTGCCGCCGCTCTACCGCATCAGCCAGGGCGGCAAGACCATGTATGCGCGCGACGACGCCCACAAGGACGAGCTCCTCAAGACGGAGTTCAATGGCCGCGGCAAGGTCGAGATCGGCCGCTTCAAGGGTCTTGGCGAGATGATGCCCGCGCAGCTCAAGGAAACGACGATGGATAAGCGCTTCCGCGCGCTGCTCCGTGTGGAGATCATTGACAGCGCCGAAGCGACGAGCAGCGCCGTTGACGCGCTGATGGGCACCAAGCCCGAGGCACGCTTCCGCTTTATCCAAGAGAATGCCGAGTTCGTGGAGGAGATCGATATCTAGGCTGCCAGCGCCAATGCCTGCAGCCGGGCGTTCTCGCGCAGCGCTTGAAGGTGTATCCGCCTGAGGAGGCCGGCAAGCGCGATCCCGCCGGTGCTCTCCCGGCCCGTCTGCTCGGCTTCGAGCGCCTGCAGCATATGCCAGGAGACTTCCTGCACGCCGGCAACCTGCCTGCCATTGGCCACCTCGCGCCAGATTGCCAGCGCCGCGAGAATGGGGCCGTGCGTGACCGATGCGAGCCCGGCTCGTGACAGAAGCCCCAGTACGGCGCCCGTGCGCCCGCGCGCGAGGAGGGCGCGCACCCTCGCTTCGCTTTGGCCGGTCAGCGCTATCAGTGCCGCAGCCAGAAAGTCGACCTTTCCATGCGCGACCGCGCGTACAAGGAAGGCGGATGTGAGGTCGCCGCGCAGCCGTAGATGCTCGACGAGCGCCGCATGTTCGCTGCCGTCTGTAGCGTCCAACAGCCCGATCGACGCCCATACGCAGGCCTCCCGCGTCAGCGTTTCGGCGCGGTCCGGCCCGATCAGCGCCCGGACCAGCGGCGCCGAGGAAAGCGCCTCCCCTACCTGCACCAGGAGCAGATGCCGGCAATCTGGCGGCAAGCGGCGGTCGGTAGCCAGCGCATGGCGCAGTTCTGGATGGGCGCCATGGCGCTCGACGATGCGGCGGAAGCTGATAGCCGCGATCTGCGCGCCGCCGTTGCGCAGTAGCGCGAGGCACGCGGCGGCCGTTCCGACCTCTGCGATCGCTGCCGACAGCGCCATGGAGATGCGTGGCCGGGAGGCAATCAGCACCTGCGTCCTTGCTTCGCCTGCGGCGACCAGCTGCCTCAGGTCCACGTCCGACAGAAGCGGCGAGCGCACCAGCACGGGCGCCGCGATCTCGGCCTGATCGTTCGCAAGCGCGGCCACTACCTGCACCGGGGCGCGATGGCTGAGGGACAGCGCCTCGGAGAGCGCAAGCCGTACCCGAGGCGAAGGGTCGTCCAGAAGCAGCGTCAGAGCAGCCTCGGCCGCCATTCTCTCGTCGAAGGATATGTTCTTGTGCAAATAGGCTCGCGCCAGCGCCTCCGCGGCGGCAGCGCGTTGAGAAACATTCGCCGTTTCGATCCACTTCAGGAAATATTCTATGACTGCCACGTGCTGCCCCCATACCCCGAGAGCCGCAAGCTAGCGCGCCTTCGTATAGAATTCGTTTACCATAAGCGCGCTTGCGAGCCGGGTCTGCGGCGCATAGATAGCGAAAAGGCCGGGAGGAGCGGAGATGGCGGGTCTTTATCTGGAGGAATTCGTACCGGGACAGGTGGTCAGGCACGCGCTGCGTCGGACGATCACTGAGAGCGACAATGTGCTCTTTTCGATGATGACACTCAATCCCCAGCCGCTTCACATCGATTTCGATTTCGCCGCAAAGTCGGAATGGGGCAGGCCGCTCGTCAACTCGCTTTTCACCTTGGGCCTCATGATCGGCATTTCCGTGCATGATACGACGCTTGGGACGACCGTCGCCAATCTGGGCATGACGGAAACGACCTTTCCGCACCCGCTCTTTCACGGCGACACGATCCGCGTCGAAACTGAAGTGAAGAGCGTGCGCGAATCCCGCTCGAAGCCCGACCGCGGCATCGTCGAGTTTGAGCACCGCGCCTATAACCAGGACGACGTGCTGGTTGCCCGCTGCCTGCGCCAGGCAATGATCATGAAGAGGCCGGCTTGATGCGCTCGCTCCTCTTCGTGCCGGCCGATTCGGAAAGGAAGCTTGAGAAGGCGCTTCACGCGGGGGCCGATGCGCTGATCCTTGATCTTGAAGACTCGGTCGCCTCCTCGCGGAAAGCGGAGGCGCGGAAGATCGCTGCCGACTTCCTCGCGACGCGCGCAGGCCCTGCCCTTCTCTACATACGCGTCAACGCACTTGGCACCGGCCTCACCGACGAGGATCTTGCCGCCGTGATGCCCGCTCGGCCGGACGGCATCATGCTGCCGAAGGCGGAAGGCGGCAAGGACGCGACGGTGCTGTCAGCGAAGCTCCGGGTCCACGAGGCGGAAAACGGCCTGGAGGATGGCGCCACGCGCATCCTGCCCATCATCACGGAAACGGCCGGCGCCGTCTTTCTGGCCGGCACCTTTGCCGGCGCGACGGAGCGGCTTTCCGGCCTCACCTGGGGGGCGGAGGACCTCTCGGCCGATATCGGCGCACGCGCAACGCGCGACGAAGCTGGACGTTACACTGGCGCGTTTTCCCTTGCCCGCTCCATTACCCTGCTTGCGGCCGGCGCCGCGGACGTGCCGGCCATCGATACGGTCTTTCCCGCTTTCCGGGACATGGAAGGTTTTTGCCGGGATTGCGCCGAGGCCGAACGCGACGGGTTCACGGCAAAGATGGCGATTCATCCGGCGCAGGTCCCCATCATCAATGCAGCCTTCACACCGTCCGAAGAAGCGATCGATCATGCGCGGCGGGTGGTCGCCGCCTTCGGCGAAACGGGGGGCTCCGGAGTGGCAAGCGTGGACGGCGAAATGGTCGACCGGCCGCATCTCGTCCGCGCCGAACGCATCCTGGCGCGGGCGCGGCTGGCCGGATTAGCCTGACTTGCGATCTTTCCAGCGCGGCCGGCGCATGGAGAAGATTTCCTCGACCGCCGTATAGTCCATATAGCCGAGACGCGCGAGATTCCGCGCCCTGGCGATATCGAACAAACCTCCGCTCAACATATCGTCTCGGATATGCACGCCCACCACTTCGCCTATGACGACGATTGAGCGGGACGGATTCCCTTCGATATCACGCGGCTTGAGGATCTCGGTAACCTTGCATTCCAGCGCGGCAGGCGCTTCCATCACGCGCGGACAAGAGACCAGTTCACAATCGGCAGCAGTGATCCCGGCAAGCTCAAATTCGCTCACGCCGGGCGGAGCGTCGATGGCCGTCTCGTTCATCTTCTCCGCCAAAGCAAGCCCGACGATGTTCACTACGAACTCGCGCGTCTCCTGCGCGACTCGCGCGCTGTCCTTCTCGCCCTCGGATGAAAAGCACACGAGATGCGGATTGGAGGACAGCGCATTGAAAAAGGAATAGGGCGCGAGATTGGTGCTCCCGTCCGGCTGCCGCGTCGATATCCAGCCGATCGGACGCGGCGCCACGATCGCCTTGAAAGGGTCGTGCGGCAGACCATGCCCCTGGCGCGGCTGGTAGAACATGGCGCTCAACCCTCCCACGGGCCGGCATAGTCGCTGACGAGGCTCTTCACATCCGGCCGCGGCCGGTCCGGCGTGCCGCCTGGATGTCTGCCGATATGCACGAAGCCCACGACCCGCTCTTCCGGTGCAAGGCCCAGGATGCGCCGTCCTTCCTCTACGTCCGAGTACCAGTTGGTGATGATGTTGGTCTGGTAGCCCAGCGCATTGGCGGCGATAATCAGGTTCATGGCCACCATGCCGCCGGACAGGAACATCTCCCATTGCGGGACCTTGATGCTCTCCCTCGGGCAGGAGACGATGCCGATCACCAGCGGCGCGCGGGAGAAGCGCGTCAGTTCCTGCTGACGCCGCGCTTCGGTGAGCGGCCCCTCGCGCTTCTCGGCAAGGTCGGCCAGCAGCCGGCCCACCCTTTCCCGTGCCTCGCCGCGATAGAGGATGAAGCGCCACGGCGTCAGCTGCCCGTGATCGGGCACCCGAGACGCGGCCTTCAGGATGGTGTCGAGTTCGGCGCTAGAGGGGGCCGGCGGCGCCAGCTCATGGATCGGAGGGGAACGGCGGGCAAGCAGAAGGTCGATCACAGCGGTGTTCAAGAACAGGCTCCTGTATGGAAGAAACAGCCGACCGGCTCATGGCAGCGACGGCGCTGTCGTTGTAGAGCCTTGAAATTGCCACCGGTCTGGGCTTCAAGGCAAGGCATGTGGTTGGTGGTCAGACGATTCATATTCATCCCTCTAGTTGCCGCAGTCTCGGGAGCGGCCATCGCCCAGGAGCAAAATCCCGCATTGGACGGCCTGCGGCTGCAAGGCATCACCGAGTATGCCTCCCCGCGAACCCAAGGGCCCCTCGCCCTTGCCGCGGAGGCGGAGCTGGTGCTGGCGGCAAAGCTGACGGAGGACTCGCCTGAGCTTCCCGCTGGACTGACATGGCGCATCTTTGCCCCGGAACCCGGCCCTGACGGGAAACTGCCGCTGGTGGCGAGCGCGCGCGGCGGGACCAGCTCCTTCAAGCTCGCGCCGGGAAGCTACCTCGTGCACGCGGCCTATGGCCGCGCGGGTGTCACGAAGCGCATCCGGCTCGGCCGCGAAAGCATGCGCGAGCGCCTGGTGCTCGATGCCGGAGGGCTCAAGCTGGATGCCGTGCTTCCGGGCGACATCCCGATCGACCCCAACCAACTGCGCTTTTCCATCTACGAAGCCAAGGACGCACCTAGCAGCGAGGGCCAGCTGATCGTCCCGAACGTGAAGCCGGATGCGGTGGTGCGGCTCAATGCCGGCACATATCACGTCATCTCCAACTACGGCCCCATCGCCACCATCCGTTCCGATATCCGGGTCGAAGCTGGCCAGCTAACCGAGGCGACGGTCGAGCATCGAGCCGCCCAGGTGACGCTGAAGCTGGTGCGGGAACCGGGCGGCGAGGCCATAGCGGACACCCAGTGGAAGATCGCCATGACGGAAAGCGACCGCGTGGTCTTTGACGAGGTCGTCGCTCATGCCTCGATCGTGCTGCCGGAGGGCCAATATACGGCGGTTGCCATAAACCGAGACCGCACCTACCAACGCGACTTCACGGTCACCGTCGATCCCAAAACCATCGCCGCGGATGGCGAAACGGTAATCGAGCTCTTGCCCGAAGACCTCGTACAGCTGACGGACGGCAGCTCCGACTAGCTCTGCAATCGCTCCGGCAAGCCGGCGCGGCTGCTAAACGCTGTTGCGGCGAAGATCCGGCGGGGTGGCCTCCGCGGAAAGCTGCGCAACCGCCTCTTCCAGCGAAAGCGAAGCCTGGTCGCGGCTGCCGAGCCGGCGCATGTTCACCGTGCCCTCCTCCGCCTCGCGCTTGCCGCAGACGAGGATAACCGGAACCTTGGCGAGAGAATGCTCGCGGACCTTGTAGTTGATCTTCTCGTTGCGCAGGTCCGTCTCCGCCGTCAGTCCAGCCCCCTTCAGCCGCCGCGCGACATCCCGGGCATAGTCATCGGCATCCGAGGTGATCGTCGCCACGACGACCTGCAGAGGCGCGAACCATAGAGGGAAATGCCCGGCATAGTTCTCGATGAGGATGCCGAGGAAGCGCTCCATCGATCCGCAGATGGCGCGGTGCACCATGACCGGCTGCTTCTTCTCCGAGTCCTTGTCTATGTAGAAGGCGCCGAAGCGCTCGGGCAGGTTGAAGTCCACCTGGGTCGTCCCGCACTGCCATTCGCGGCCGATCGCGTCTTTCAGCACATAGTCGAATTTCGGCCCGTAGAAGGCGCCGTCGCCGGGATTGATCGCCGTCTTGATGCGATCGTCGGAGCGCTGAATCTGCTTCAGGACCTCGCCCATGATCTCCTCGGCGTGATCCCAAAGCGCGTCCGAGCCCACCCGCTTTTCGGGCCGGGTCGAGAACAGGACCCTGATCTCCTGGAACCCGAAATCAGCATAGGTGGACAGAATCAGATCGTTGATCTTCAAGCACTCCTCGGCCAGTTGGTCCTCGGTGCAAAAGATATGCGCATCGTCCTGGGTGAAGCCGCGCACGCGCATCAGGCCGTGCAGCGCCCCCGAAGGTTCGTAGCGGTGCACGGCACCAAATTCTGCAAGCCGAATAGGTAGATCTCGGTATGACTTCAAGCCGTGCTTGAAGATCTGCACGTGGCCCGGGCAGTTCATCGGCTTCAGCGCAAAAACGTGCTGATCCTCCGCCTCCTCGTCCGCGCACTCGACCTTGAACATGTTCTCCTTGTACCAGCCCCAGTGGCCCGAGGTCTGCCAAAGGGAGGAATCGAGCACCTGCGGGGCATTGACCTCCTGATAGACGCCGTCCAGCCGGCGGCGCATATAGGAGACCAGGTTTTGGAACATGCGCCAGCCCTTGGCGTGCCAGAAGACGACGCCCGGACCCTCCTCCTGAAAGTGGAACAGGTCCATCTCGCGGCCGAGGCGGCGATGGTCGCGCTTTTCCGCCTCCTCCAGCATCTGGAGGTAAGTATCGAGTTGCGCCTGATCCGCCCAGGCGGTCCCGTAGATGCGGGTCAGCATGGCGTTCCTTGCATCGCCGCGCCAATAGGCGCCCGCCACCTTCATCAGCTTGAACGCCTTTCCGATCTGCCCCGTCGAGACCATGTGAGGCCCGCGGCAGAGGTCGAACCAATCCCCCTGGAAGTAGATCTTGACGTCCTCACCCCCGGGAATGGCGTCGAGCAGTTCGACCTTGTAGTTCTCCCCCTTCTCGGCGAAGACTTTCTTGGCCTTCTCGCGCGGCCATACTTCCTTTCTGAACCGTTCGTTGCGCTCAACGATCTCCCGCATCTTTTTTTCGATGACGGGGAGATCCTCCGGCGTGAAGGGCTCGTTGCGGGCGAAATCGTAGTAGAAGCCGTTTTCGATCACCGGGCCGATGGTCACCTGGGTGCCTGGCCAAAGTTCCTGCACCGCCTCGGCCATCACATGCGCGGCGTCATGGCGGATCAGCTCCAGAGCGCGCGGGTCCTCGCGGGTGATAATCTCTATCTTGCCGTTGCGTCCGACCGGGTCGGAAAGGTCATGCAACGTGCCGTCCAGCGCATAGGCCACGGCCTTCTTGGCCAGTGATTTGGAGATAGATTCGGCAATGGCGGCACCGGTCGTCGCAGCGTCGAAGTCGCGCACCGAGCCATCGGGAAATGTCAGGGAAACGGCCATACGATATCTCCTTATCCAGTCCCGCCAACGAGCGCGGGTGGTGAACGGTGAGATTGCCGCATGTAGCGGCATCCGCGCCCGGCGTAAAGACCGGTTGCCGAAAGCTTACGGCCGCCAATAGCGCCAGGGCGCCCACCAGGCATGGCCGGTCGAAAGCCGCTCCGGCACCGGATCGATACCGTGCGTTCCGCCCGGTCCGCAACGTGCGAACCGGAAGAGCCCCATCCAACCGCCAGCCCATAGGCCATGGCGGGCAATCGCCTCATAGGCATATTCCGAGCAGGTGGGAAAATGCCGGCAGGAATTGCCGAGGAAGCCGGAAAGCGTGAGTTGGTAGAGCCGCACCATCGACGTGCCGAGCACACGCCCCGGCGTTTTCGGCCAGGCGCCGGACCAGTTTCGGGAGGGCTTCATGTGCCCCGCTGGATAACTTGCCGCGCGGCGAGGACCATTGCGGGGACCGATACCGTCGCCGCCTGCCACACGACACCGAGATCGATTCCTCCATAATCGTGTGCGAGGCGATTGCGCATCCCGTACGCCTTTACCAGGTCGAGCGCCGGATCGAACGATCGTAACGTCGCGTTGGAGCGATATAGCGCTCCCGCCGCTTCGCCGATGCAACGTAAGCACCAGCACACCACATCAGCCGCGAGATCATCGTTGAGGAACTGTTGCTCCGTCAGCCCTTCGGTGTGGGCCGCGACTCTTTCGCCCCAGAACACTATATCGGACGAGAGCAGGCGCGATGTATCGTTCATGCTGTCAGAGCGCACGGAGTTCGGGGGCGACTGAAGCGGCTACATGGGGCTTAAGATTGGTAAAAACTTCCACTTCACACCCCAGCACGGATTTGAGCTCGTCCTCCAACGTGAAAAGATCGAAATAGCTCATTGGACCGACCCGCTCTACTAGCAGGTCCAGGTCGCTTTCCTCCGTATCCTCGCCCCTCGCTGCGGAGCCGAAGACACGAGGATTGCTCACCGGGTAGCGGGCAAGGATCTCCAGGACCTCTTCGCGGTGCTTTGCAAGGGCTTCGGAGGGGCGCATGGCTCGTCTGGTCTCAGGCTGCCTTTCCGGCCCGTTTGCGCTCGATCTGGTCGATGCAGTCCACCACTGCGTCGAACGTCAGCATGGTGGAGGCGTGACGCGCCTTGTAGTCGCGCACGGGTTCCAGATATTTCAGGTCGGCGAAACGGCCTTCCGGAGGCGCGGCGTTTTCCTTGAGCATGCGGCGCATGGCCTCGCGCACGGCGCGCAGTTCTTCGGCGCTGGCGCCCACCACATTCTGCGCCATGATCGAGGAAGAGGCCTGGCCGAGGGCACAGGCGCGCACCTCATGCGCGAAATCCGTTACCACGCCGTCTGCCATTTTGAGATCGACCGTCACCGTCGATCCGCACAGCTTCGAATGCGCCGTGGCGGTGGCGTCCGCGTCGGCGAGACGGCCGATCCGACGGATATTGCCGGCAAAGCCAAGAATTTTTGCGTTGTAGACATCATCGATCATGGATTTTCCGCCTGCCGGCGCGATCCAAGCATCGCTTGTCGCGCATGTATCTTTCATTTGCGCCGTTCCAAAACTATATAGTGAGGGTATCCGGCGGACGGCAAGGACCTGTCCGCCGACCACGCCGCTTACGGGCGGGACAGAGCTCCCCGATACCCGCGAAAGGCAGTGACCGTTCAACTCGCCTCTGCCGCGACAGGGGCTACGGGAGACGCCTTAACATGGACGCGATCATCAAGAGCTTTCCGCCTCGTCCCGACCAGACTGCCGTCCCGGCCGAAAAATCCGCCTACATGGACAAGCCGGTCACGAACCGGCCGAGCCGCGAGGAGGCGGAAGCGGCGGTTAGGATTCTTCTGCGCTGGGCCGGCGACGACCCGGACCGCGAAGGGCTCAAGGAGACGCCGGCGCGCGTGGTGAAGGCCTATCGCGAGCTGTTCGCAGGATATGATCTCTGCCCCGCCGACGAGCTCGGGCGCACCTTCGAGGAGGTGGCCGGCTTCGACGACATGGTGGTGCTCAAGGACATCTCCTTCCACTCCCATTGCGAGCACCACATGGTGCCGATCATCGGCAGGGCGCATGTGGCCTATCTGCCCGACGGGAAGGTCGTTGGCTTGTCGAAGATCGCGCGCGTGGTCGACATCTTCGCCCGACGCCTGCAGACGCAGGAGTCGATGACGGCGCAGATCGCCGGCGCGATCCAGGAGATCCTGAAGCCGCGCGGCGCAGCGGTCATGATAGAGGCGGAGCACATGTGCATGTCCATGCGCGGCATCCGCAAGCAAGGCTCCAACACCATCACCACCACCTTCACCGGCGCCTTCAAGGAGCAGCCGGAAGAGCAGGTGCGCTTCATCACCATGGTGCGCGACCCGCGCAACGGCTGAGGGAGCGGTGATGTCGGAGTCCCGCTTTTCCCCACCACCCTCGGACAAGTCCGAACTGGAGGAAGGCACCGCCTTCACGCCCCGTTTCGACGCCAACGGCCTGATCACGGCCGTGGTGACCGACGCCGATGACGGTGCGCTCCTCATGGTCGCGCATATGAATGCCGAGGCGCTGGCAACCACCCTCGACACCGGCATCGCTCACTACTGGTCGCGCTCGCGAAGCGCCCTCTGGAAAAAGGGAGAGACTTCCGGCAATCTGCAGCACGTGGTGGCAATCCGCACCGACTGCGACCAGGACGCGCTGCAATTGATTGTCCGTGTGGAAGGGCGGGGAGCCACCTGTCACACGGGGCGGCGTTCCTGCTTCTACCGAAACGTAAACCTTGTCGGCGGTCGCCCAATTCTGGCCGACAGCGGTTGATATTGCCACTGCCAAACCCTTCGAACCTGCCTCCCCGGTTCATGAATTCATTACCAAACCGCCTTAGCCTCTAGGCGGGGACAAGGAGATTGCGATGCTCGACTGGGGGCCGCTGCGCGCCAAGGCGGATAGCGCCGACACGGCGGGTCTGAAACCTCCTCCTTCCACTCACGCTCCTCGGGAAAGCGCCGGTCCGGGCATTGCGCTCGCGCTCGGCGGCGGGGCGGCGCGTGGCTGGGCCCATATCGGCGTCCTCCGCGCGCTGGACGAGGCTGGCATCCGCGTCGCCATGGTCGCCGGCACCTCCATCGGCGCGTTGGTCGGCGGGTGCTATCTCGCCGGCAAGCTGGATCAGCTCGAAGATTTCGCTCGGTCCTTGACGCGCCGCCGCATCCTCGGCCTGCTCGATCTCAATTTCGGCGGCAGCGGGCTGTTCGGCGGCATGAAGCTCACGACCCGCATGCAGGAGCATCTGGAAGGCCTCACATTTGCCGATCTCGGCCGGCCCTTCGTCTGCGTGGCGGCGGAGATCCGCACCGGGCACGAGATCTGGATCTCCAGCGGCTCCCTCATAACGGCCATGCGTGCTTCCTACGCCCTGCCCGGCGTCTTCGAGCCGGTCGTGTGCAATGGCCGCGTCCTGATGGACGGCGCCCTGGTCAATCCGGTGCCCGTCTCCGTGTGCCGGGCCTACGAGCAGCCGCTCGTCGTGGCCGTCAACCTGCACTACGACCTCTTCGGCCGGGCCGCCGTCATCCGGCACAGCGCCGATCTCCCGGAAAGGGAGGGACAGCAGCTCGACGGTGTGAAGGCCCCTCTCATTGTCGAAAGGGGTCCGAACCGGCACGATTCGAGGCTCGGCATCACCGGCGTGATGGTCGAAGCCTTCAACATCATCCAGGACCGCATCTCCCGCGCCCGGCTCGCCGGCGACCCGCCCGACCTGTCGCTGCAGCCCAAGCTCGGGCATATCGGGCTCACGGAGTTCTATCGCGCCGGCGAGGCCATCCAGATCGGTTACGACACCACCAAGGCGCAGCTCTCGGAGATCGAGCGCATGCTGACGGTGCTGGCGTAAGTCACAGAAGGGCGGCCGTCTTCTCAGCGCAATGCTGGAAACAGGGACTGCCGCCCTACCGAATCTTCCAACCATAGTGCGACACCGGATCACCCGTTCGGGGATGCACGTCTTCGCGGAGGAAGGTCAGGCCGGCTTTCTCATAGAACCGGCGCGCTCTCCAGTTGCCCGACCTCGTATGCAGGGTGAACCCGTCCGGCATCGCCGCCATGGCGTGCTCCAGAAGCGCCCTGCCGACGCCGATGCCGAGATATCCAGGTCGAACGAACAGCTGGTCGAGAACCGGTGCCTGCGGCTTGATAGCCACAAAACCGATCACATCGCCGTCACGGACGGCGACCGTTATGCTCCAACCTGCTGCAAGCTCCAGATCGATACGTGTTCGCAACTCTTCAACGGTCGGTATGTCCGGCGGGCCCACCCGAGGCAAGCTCGCGCTGGCGTGCCAGACATGGGCAATTGCATCACGGTCAGCCGCGGTCGACGGCCGGAGCTCGTATCCCCGCAGATCCCCGGTCATGCGTCCGCTGCCGCATCGGTGATGCGGAATTGCACGGAGCGGCTGCCGTTCCAGTGGTTGACGGCGAGATTGCCCGCGATATGAACCGTCGCGCCGCGATGGGCGAAGAGGAAGTTCCCGAGCTCCGTCTCAGCGGCGCGGAAGGCGATCGCCTGCAGCTTCGCGCCCGAATGGGAGCGCAAATCAGCCCGCACATGGCCGTTGCCGACCAGCTTGGCGTCCACCAGCCGATGGCGCGGCAATGCGAGGACAGGGGCGGGATGGCCCGAGCCGTAGGGCCCCGCGGCCTCCAGCGTCTCCAGAAGGTCGAGCGTCGCGCCGTCGGCCGAGAGTGCGGCGTCGATCTTCAGGCTTTCGGCCTCGCGCAGGGAGGCGACCACACCAGCCGCATTCTCCTCGAAGAAGGCACGGAGCGCGCCCAGTTTCCCGCGCTCGACCGTGATGCCCGCGGCCATTGCATGTCCGCCGCCCTTCACCAGCAGCCCTTCGGAAACCGCCTCGCGAACCAGCCGGCCGAGATCGAAGCCGGTGATCGAGCGGCCGGAGCCGGTGCCCGTTCCGTTTTGATCGAAGGCGATGGCGAAGGCGGGGCGGCGGGCATGATCCTTCAGCCGCGAGGCGATCAGCCCGACAATGCCGGGATGCCAGGTCTCGCTCGCCGTCACCATTATGGCGGGGCCGGAGCCGTTCATCAGCTCCGCGTCGGCCTCCGCGCGGGCCTCGGCCAGCATGGCCGCTTCCATGTCCTGCCTCTCGCGATTGAGCCGGTCCAGCGTGTCGGCGATCGCTTCGGCTTCGCTCGGCTCGAGCGTGGCGAGCAGGAGGCTGCCCAACGCCGCGTTGCCAATGCGCCCGCCGGCATTGATGCGCGGGCCGAGCAGAAAGCCCAGGTGATGGCAGTTGAGCGGCTCGCCGATGCGCGACACGCGGGCGAGCGCCGAGAGCCCCGGGGTCCTCAGCTGGCGCGCGGCCACCAGCCCCTTCGCGACAAAGGCACGGTTCACCCCCACGAGCGGCACCACGTCGCAAATCGTGGCAAGGGCCACCAGGTCGAGCATCATCAACAAGTCCGGCGGCGACGTGGCGGCGAGCTTCTTGCGCAGGATTCTCGTCGTCTGCACCAGAGCCAGGAATACGACGCCCGCGGCGCATAGATGGCCCTGCCCCGACAGGTCGTCCTCCCGGTTGGGATTGACGACGGCGGCGGCCTCGGGCAGCGGACCGCCCACCTGATGGTGGTCGAGGACGACCACGTCCGCACCCAACTCCTTCGCCGCGGCAATCGATGGCGCGCTATTGGTGCCGCAATCCACCGTCACGATCAGAGTGGCCCCGCGTCGGACCAGCTCGCGCATGGCTTCCGGATTTGGCCCATAGCCCTCGAACAGCCGGTCAGGGATGTAGATATCCGCCGTCACGCCGTAGTGGGACAAGAACCGCTTCAAAATGGCGGAAGAGACAGCGCCGTCCACGTCATAGTCGCCGAAGATGGCCACCTTCTCTCCGGCAAGCACCGCCCCGGCAATGCGCTGGGCGGCCTCCTCCATGTCCGTGAGGGTTGAGGGGTCGGGCAGCAAATCGCGGATGGAGGGCGCAAGAAAGCGCGCCGCCTCATCCTGCGGGACGCCGCGGCCCGCCAGCACGCGGGCGACGATTTCCGGCATTCCGTGGCTCTGGGCCATGCCGAGCGCCAGGTTTTCGCCCCGCGCATCGAGACGGTGCTCCCACGAGACGCCGCGCGCCGATTTTTGCACGCCGAGAAAATACCGCCGTTCGCCGTTCAACATCATTCACCCAACCTTGCGGGCGAAGATAGACGCTCGGCGCCCCGAATTGCAAAAAATCTAAAACTTTTCCAAATCCTGATGCCGCGCCTTGATCTCGCGCACGGTGCGCGAGGACGAGCGCATGACGATCGTGTGGGTCTGAATATAGTCGCGCGCGAACTTCACGCCGGAGAGGAGATTGCCGTCCGTCACGCCGGTGGCAGCAAAGAGCACGTCGCCCTTCGCCATCTCCTCCATGCGGTAGACCTTGTTCGGCTCGGAAATGCCCATCTTGGCCGCGCGGGCCACCTTCTCCTCGGTATTGAGCTGCAGCCGGCCCTGCATCTGCCCGCCGATGCAGCGCAGCGCCGCCGCCGCCAGCACGCCTTCCGGAGCACCGCCGATGCCCAAATAGATGTCGATTCCCGTGTTGTCCGGGTCCGTCGTGTGGATCACGCCGGCCACGTCGCCGTCGCCGATCAGGCGGATGGCGGCGCCGGTTGCCCGAACCTCCTCGATCAGGCGCGCATGGCGCGGACGGTCGAGGATGCAAGCCGTGACCTCTGACACCGGCACGCCCTTGGCTTTGGCAAGGTTCTCGATGTTCTCCGCCGCAGGCGCATCGAGATTGACGATGCCGTCGGGATAGCCCGGGCCGACCGCGATCTTCTCCATATAGACGTCGGGCGCGTAGAGCAGGCTTCCGCGCTCAGCGATGGCGATCACAGCCAGCGAATTGGGAAGGTTCTTGGCGCAAATGGTCGTGCCCTCGAGCGGATCAAGGGCGATATCGACCTCCGGCCCCTCGCCCAGGCCGACCTCCTCGCCGATGTAAAGCATCGGCGCCTCGTCGCGCTCGCCCTCGCCGATCACGACCGTGCCTTTGATCGGCAGCCGGTTCAGCTCAGAACGCATCGCGTCCACCGCCGCCTGGTCGGCTGCCTTCTCGTCGCCGCGCCCGCGCAACCTGGCCGCCGCCACGGCGGCGCGCTCCGTCACGCGGACGAGCTCGAGCGTGAGGATCCGGTCGAGACCGGCATGGGCGGATTTCGGCATGAAGTTCATCCCTGTTCTCCGGAAGAAGTGCGACGAGCATTGTGTTCCGCTAAATGGTGACCTCTTGTGGCAAAGAGACGGTTCGACAGCAAGAGGCCCTCTGCTCCGGCTATTAACTTGAATCGGTTGAATAAATATGACCCTCCAGCATTTTCTTCGGTGGCCGGTCAGAGCGAGCTTAGATGCAGCGGGCGCTTCCTCTCAGCCGGCTGCCGCGTCGGGCGCAAATCAGCCATTGCTTTTCGTGCAGGCGGGTGGCCCTCTTGGCCAGGATTGCTGCGGAGGAGCCGCCGGATGATCGACTGGACCTTACTGGCTACCTACATCACCATCGTTGTTGGTTTCGTCTTCATACCCGGCCCTGCAACGCTCCTGACCGTCGCGCGGGCGACGAGTTCGGGCATGAAGGTGGGCATCGCTACCGGCGCAGGGATCGCCGCCGGCGACGTCATTCACACCTTCATGGCGATCATCGGCATCTCCGCCGTCATTGCCGCCTCTACAACGCTCTTCAGCATCGTCAAATATATTGGCGCGGCCTACCTGTTCTATCTCGGCATCCAAGCGATCCTTGCGAAGACGCCTGCCGAGCCAACCGCCCACACCCTCCCGATCACGGCGCGTCAGGCATTCCGGCAGGCGATCCTGGCAGAAGTTCTCAATCCGAAGACCGCGCTCTTCTTCCTGGCCTTCCTGCCGCAATTCGTCCGCCCCGATGCCGGATCGGTCTCTCTTCAGCTGACCGTCCTGGGAATGATCTTCGTGCTGCTGGGCCTGATCAGCACGGTGGTGTTCGCCGTGTCGGCCGGAAGCCTCGGCACCTTGCTGCGCCGCAATCCAACCGTGCTGAAATGGCAAGGCAAGGTGGTCGGCAGCATCTACTGCGCGCTGGGAGTTCGCCTTGCGCTGCAGGAACGCTGAACGACGATCCGGCCGCGGCCGGATCCTGGCTGGTATTCCGAGATCTAAGGGAGCCTCGCCAGCGCTCCTACATCTAGCCTACGCCGCCCGCTCGATGCGGATCACCTGGGGCTTGTCGACGAGATGGCCGTCCCTGGTGATGCCCTCCACCGCCTTGCGCACCGCCGCTTCTGTCGTCTCGTGCGTCACGAGGATGACGGTCTTGTGCTCCGTCTCCGTCGCATCGCCATGCTGGACGATGGACTCCAGCGATATGTCGTTGTCCGCCATGCGCCGGGCGATCGCGGCGAAGACGCCGATGCGGTCGTGCACGGTAAGACGGATGAAATACCCGCCGGCATGGGAGCGCATCCGCGCGCGCTTATAGGGCTGAAGCTCCCTCGCCGGGCGCCCGAAGACGGGGCCATGCTGGAAGCCCGGCCTGCTCTTGGCGATGTCGGCGATGTCGCCGATCACGGCCGAAGCGGTGGCATTGCCACCGGCGCCGGGCCCGGAAAGCAGGAGCTCGCCCAGCATGTCCGTCTCGATGGCGACCGCGTTCGTCACCCCATGCACCTGCGCGATCACCGAGCTGGTCGGCACCATGGTGGGATGCACGCGCTGCTCGATCCCGCTGTCAGTCTTCTGGGCGACGCCAAGAAGCTTGATGCGATAGCCGAGCTCCGCTGCGGCGCGGATGTCGGCTTGGGTGATGTTGGAGATGCCTTCGAGGTAAATATCATCGGCCGAAATGCGGCAGCCGAAGGCGATGCTGGTCAGGATAGACAGCTTGTGCGCCGTGTCGTGCCCTTCAATATCGAAGGTCGGGTCGGCTTCCGCGTAGCCGAGCCGCTGCGCCTCCTTCAGGCATTCCTCGAAGGAAAGCCCCTCCGCCTCCATGCGCGTCAGGATGTAGTTGCAGGTGCCGTTCATGATGCCGAAGACGCGGGAGACTTGATTGCCCGCCAGCGCCTCGCGCATCGTCTTGATAACCGGGATGCCGCCGGCCACCGCCGCCTCGTAGTTGAGCAAGACGCCCTTCTTCTCGGCGATCGCGGCAAGCTGCACCCCATGCTTGGAAAGCAGCGCCTTGTTCGCTGTCACCACATGGCGGCCCGTCTCCAGCGCCGTGCGCACGGAGGCCAGCGCGGCCCCGTCCTCGCCGCCGATCAGTTCGACAAAGACGTCGATCTCGGCCGAGCGCGCCAGCGCCACCGGGTCATCGAACCACTGCGCATTGCCGAGATCGATGCCGCGGTCGCGCCCGCGGTCGCGCGCCGACACCGCTACGGTCGCAATCTCGCGTCCGCATTGCCGCGTCAGCTCCGCGCCCTTTGTCCCGAGCATCTGCACGACGCTCGCGCCCACCGTGCCAAGTCCGGCAATTCCTATGCGCAAGGCATCGGCCATGTCTGCAGCCTTCCTCTGTCTCGATACCTGCGGTTCCGCTCAGCGATGGGCGGCGATCGACACCACATTGTCGGGCCGTTCGGCGGCCGTGGACAGGAAGCGCTTTATGCTGCGCGCCGCCTGCCGGATCCGGTGTTCGTTCTCCACGAGGGCGATGCGCACATAGTCGTCGCCGTGCTCGCCGAAGCCGATGCCGGGCGCCACGGCCACATCGGCCTTCTCCACCAGCAGCTTGGAAAATTCGAGCGAACCCAGATGGCGGAACGGCTCCGGGATCGGCGCCCAGGCGAACATCGTCGCCGGCGGCGGCGGCACATGCCAGCCGGCCCGGCCGAAGGCATCGACCAGCACGTCCCGCCGGCGGCGGTAGACGCTGCGCACCTCCTCGATCTCGCCGCCATTCGAATTGAGGGCTGCGGCGGCCGCGACCTGGATGGGCGTGAATGCGCCGTAGTCGAGATAGGATTTCACTCGGGCAAGGGCGGCGATCAGCCGCTCATTGCCGACGGCAAACCCCATGCGCCAGCCGGGCATGGAGAAGGTCTTCGAGATGGAGGTGAATTCGACCGTCACATCCATTGCACCAGGCACTTCCAGGACCGAAGGCGGCGGGCTGCCCTCGAAGTAGATCTCGGCATAGGCGAGGTCCGACAGGATGATGACGTCGTTCTTGCGCGCGAAGGCCACCACGTCCTTGTAGAAGTCGAGGGTTGCGAGGCAGGCGGTCGGGTTCGAAGGATAATTGAGGATGAGTGCCAGCGGCTTGGGGATCGAATGGCGCACCGCACGCTCCAGCGCCGGGATGAAATTGTGGTCGGGTTCGGCGGGGATGGAGCGGACCACGCCGCCCGACATGATGAAGCCGAAGGCGTGGATCGGGTAGGTCGGGTTGGGGCAGAGCACCACGTCGCCGGGCGCCGTGATGGCCTGCGCCATATTGGCGAAACCCTCCTTGGAGCCGAGTGTGGCGACAATCTGCGTTTCGGGGTTGAGCTTCACCCCGAAGCGGCGCGCATAGTAGGCAGCTTGCGCCCGGCGCAGACCGGGAATGCCGCGCGAGGAGGAGTACCGGTGTGTACGGGGGTCCTGCGCCACCTCGCAGAGCTTGTTGACGATCGCCTGCGGCGTCGGCAGGTCCGGATTGCCCATGCCAAGGTCGATGATATCCGCGCCGCGCGAGCGGGCGCTGGCCTTCAGCCTGTTGACCTGCTCGAACACATAGGGCGGAAGCCGGCGAACCTTGTGGAACTCTTCCATGACGATTGTTTCCGGAGTGGTGGGTTGCCGCCCTCATACACCGCTTCGCCGGGACGGTCGATAGTTTCCGCAGCCCTGGATCGGAAGCGACGAGAACTACTGCGCCCTCTCGATCTGGCCCAGCATTTCCTGCTGGCGCTGTTGCGCCAGCCGGCGCAACCTTTCCGCCTCGGCTGCCTCTGCGGCATCCCCGCTGCCGGCCTGCGGCCGGCCGGAGGAGAGCTCCGTGAGCAGGTCCTGTTGGCGCTGCGCGAGCTGCCGCAGGCTTTCCGTCTCTGTTGCCGCTGGGGCGTCCGCGCCGCCTGCCTGGGGGCGCTTGGCGGAAAGCTCCTGCGCAAGGCCGGCGCGCTCCTCATTGGTCAACTGCGGCGCGGCCGGCCGGACCGGCAGGTTGAGATTGGGATAGCCGTCGGGCTGGGTGGGCGAGGCCGCGACGGGCGCAGCCTCTTGGCCGCGCTGCGCGCAGCCCGAAAGCAGGCCCGGCATGAGACATGCGGCCGCAAGGGCGAGGGCCGAAAACTGTCGAACAGGGGCCGCGATTTTCATATGTTCTTCTAAAACATCGTCCTAGGATGATCAGGCGCTATTTGACACAGCGGCGAGGGAAAGGTCCAGCAGCAAGAATGGCCGGCACGGAAGAGCCAAAAGAGCGCGAGGAAGGCGCCCCGGTCGAGCCCTATCTGGTGCGCGACCCCGAGCGCTTCGCCCTCAACCTTGCCCGTGCGCTGGAGGAGGCCGGCAGGGCGGCTGCTGCCTGGGCACGTCCGCGCGAGACGGGCGAAAGGCGCGACGTGGTGCCGGAACCCTTCGCCGATATGGTGAAGACCTTCTCCAAGCTCACCGAATACTGGCTGGCGGAGCCCTCCCGCGCTCTCGAGGCGCAGACGCGGCTCCTTTCCGGCTACATGATGATCTGGGCCAGTTCCGTCCGCCGCCTGAGCGGAGCGCCGACCGAAAACGGCATCGAGCCCGAGCCCGGCGACAAGCGGTTCGCCGATCCCGACTGGGCGAGGAACGCCTTCTTCGATTTCCTGAAGCAGGCTTATCTCGTGACCACCCGCTGGGCGGCCGATCTCGTCGAGAATGCGGAGGGGCTGGACGAGCATTCGCTCCACAAGGCGCGCTTTTATGTGCGTCAGCTGACCGAGGCTCTCTCACCTTCGAACTTTATCCTGACGAACCCGCAGCTCCTGCGCGAGACCATGGAATCGGACGGCGAGAACCTCGTTCGCGGCATGCGCATGCTGGCCGAGGACCTGATGACCGGCAATGGCGAGCTCAAGCTGCGCCAGTCCGACCGCCGCAATTTCGAACTCGGAAAAACCCTCGCCACCACTCCCGGCAAGGTAGTGGCGCGCAACGATCTGGCGGAGATCATCCAGTATGAGCCCTCGACCCGCAGGGTGCTGCGCCGGCCGCTCATCATCGTTCCTCCCTGGATCAACAAGTTCTACGTGCTCGATCTCAACCCGCAGCGCTCCTTCATCCGCTGGGCCGTCGAGCAGGGCCATACCGTCTTCGTCATCTCCTGGGTGAACCCGGACGAGCGGCACGCCGCCCATGGCTGGGACGAATATGTGACCGAAGGGATCGAATTCGCACTCGCGACGATCGCGAAGCAGACGGGCGAGGAGAAGGTCAACGCGGTCGGCTATTGCGTCGGCGGCACCCTCCTCGCCGCAGACCTCGCCCTGATGGCGCAGGAGAAGGACCAGCGCATCGCCTCGGCGACCTTCTTCACCACCCAGGTGGACTTCACCCATGCCGGCGATCTGAAGGTCTTCGTCGACGAGGAGCAGATCGCAGCCCTGGAACGGGCCATGAAGGAGAAAGGTTTTTTGGACGGCAACCGCATGGCCACCGCCTTCAACATGCTCAGAGCGCGCGACCTCATCTGGCCCTATGTGGTGAACAATTATCTGCGCGGGCGTGAGCCCCTGCCCTTCGACCTCCTCCACTGGAACGCCGATTCGACACGCATGTCGGCGGCGAACCATTCCTATTACCTGCGCAACTGCTATCTGGAAAACAACCTTGCGCGCGGCCTGGCGCGGCTGCGTGGGAAGAACCTCTTCCTTTCCGACATAAGAATTCCGGTCTACAACCTCGCCGCCATGGACGACCACATCGCGCCGGCAAGATCGGTCTTCCAAGGCAGCAAGCTGTTCGGCGGGCCGGTCGAATTCGTGCTCTCCGGGTCCGGCCACATCGCTGGCGTCATCAATCCTCCCGCGCTTGGCAAATACCGGTACTGGACCCGGCAAGGGCTGGCCGAAAGCTTGGAAGATTGGCTCTCGGGCGCGCAGGAAATGCCGGGGTCCTGGTGGCCGCACTGGCAGGCCTGGGTCGAACGGCAGGAGGGCGAGCGGGTTCCCGCCCGCAGGCTCGATAAGCGGAAGAAGTGGCTGGCCGACGCGCCCGGCGAGTATGTCCGGGCCTGAGCCATTGTTACAGCCGTAAATCTCTTTTGAACGGCGCCGCAGACCACACGCCGGCTGCCGACCCGGTCTATATTGCCACGAATCCGTAATTTGGCTACGAAGAGGCGCGTTCGCCGCTCGGGATCTTTTCAACGAGCAGGGGCGGAGGCGTTATTTATTGCGCCGGAGAGGATCGCTTTTGGCTGCGGACAAATCGGCTTCGGCCGGAATACCGAGTGCGGCACAATTCTCTACGCGGAGCATAGCTGGCGCGGTATTCGCCTGTGCGCTGGCTGCATCATGCTCCGCCCCCGACACAGCCGCACAGCTCAATCTTGCCCCTGCCTCCTATGGAAGTCCGGCCCTCGACGGCTTGAACCTCGATCCGGCGGCAACGGAGCCGGCCGACGCTAAACCCTCGACCCGCCCCACGGCGGGGGAAGACAGGCAGGCTGAAGAGGCACAGCCAAAGCCGGACGCAGCCTCCGGCAATCAGGTCGCGTCGGCCGAAGCGGCCGCAGCGGAACCGAAGGAAGAGCCGGCAGCCCAGGCGGAAAGCGCGCCGTCCCAGCGCCAGAAGCGCGGCTTCCTTGCCGGGCTGTTCGCAGCCGGGCCCCAACATAGTTCGCCCCCTGCCGAACAATCCACTGCAAGCGCGCCCGATCCGGAGGTCGCCGCTGCTCCAGCGCAGCAGCAGGAGCCCGCCGAAGCCGCTGCTCAATCCGCAGCGCCGGCCGAGCGGATCCAAGCCGCTGCGCAAGCCGCCGAGACCGAAGACGCGCCAGCCGCGGCGGAACCCGCCCCTGCAGCCGCCGAGACGCTGCCGCAGAAGCGGAGCTTCCTTTCCGCCTTCTTTGCGCCCTCCGAGAGAAGGGTGCCCTTCCCGGACGAAAAGGCCAAGCCCGCCGAGGCCGCACAAGCTGCCGAAGCGGCAAAGGCTGCGGCCGAGGCGGCGAGATCCAAGGCGGAGAAAGCTGAAAAGCCCGTCATTGCCGTGGCGTCCGCAGAAACCGCCCCGGTGCAGGCCGCCGCATTCAGCGGCGACGCGCTACCCGGCGTGCGCGCCGGCGAGCAGCTCTTCGAGGTGCGGCTCGGTAACTTGACCGACGAGGGCGATGTGGACGTCTATGAACAGGAAGCGGGCTATGTGGAGATCGCCTCCGCTGCCGGTCTTGCCCGCCTGGCGCCGAACGGTCTGCTCAAGCAGCGCGAAAGCGTGGACGTTTCCTGCTTCAAGCCCAGGCTGGTCCATGTGCTGAAGACGATCGAACGGCGCTTCGGCAAGCGGGTCGTCGTCACCTCCGGCTATCGCAGCCCTGCCTATAACCGGCGCGTGCGCGGCGCGCCGAGGTCGCAGCACATGAACTGCGCCGCAGCCGATATCGTGGTCGAAGGCGTCAGCAAGTGGGAACTGGCGCGTTTCGCCCGCTCGCTGCCGGGGCGCGGCGGCGTCGGCACCTACTGCCATACCAATGCGGTGCATGTGGATGTCGGTCCGGAGCGCGACTGGAACTGGCGCTGCGGACGGCGTGGCTGAGCCGGAAAAATCTTGCCTCCCGCGGCCAGCCGGGGTTGCCCGGGTCGATGAAGGCCACTATAACGCGCCTCGTTCCATGCGCGCCCATCGTCTAGCGGTCTAGGACGCCGCCCTTTCACGGCGGAAACAGGGGTTCGATTCCCCTTGGGCGTACCAGGAACCCGGAGATCCTCTCCGCCTCGCCACGCGCCCCCTCTCCATCCAGGCTCTATCCCCACCTCGCCTCGTGCAGATCGAGCTCTTGGCACCAGGTTCAGTCGTGAGAATGCCGATGGCCCCTGCGATGATGCCGGGACCGAAAACCGGAACCAGACGCCCGGGGGTCAGGTAAAGAGACGCTCCATAGCCTCTCCTGAAGAAAAGCGCCGCCGAAACCCGCCGATATCTAAGTTGCTCCTTGGTACAGCAGCCGCGACAGGGAGAAATACTTGATAGTCTTCATGATTAACCCTGCTGTTCCGAATGTTTCGCGTAATCGGCTTCCGGAACCATCGGCTGCACAGCAATGTTGCATCACCGATGATCCAAAGACATGGAGAGAAACATGCGTGAACCTGAAGAAAGGACGACTATCGTTGAAACCGACGGCGGCGGGACCGGTGCTGGGATGATCGCCGGCATCATTCTCGCCATCGCAGCGATCGTGGTGGTCGCGTTCCTTTTCGGCGGCGGCATATTCGGTGGCGACGTGGACGGCGAAATGACGTCCAGCATCACGACACCGGAGGTGAATGTCGAGGCCCCGCAGGTAGAGACGCCCGACGTCGACGTCAATGTTCCCGCTGTCGGCGGCGCGAGCCAGGGGAACGGCCAGTAAAGTCTTCCCTCCCGGCCAAATCTGAAAGCGGTCAACGCCGAGAGAAGGCCCCGG
>NZ_JAPSLH010000013.1:0-18474 GCF_031180965.1 Chelativorans sp. | reverse complement strand
ATCGCGGACACCGCGTTGATACGGCCACGTACCGTCGTCCGTGCCCTTCTCTCACGCCTGAAAGATCGGGATGGTGGAAGGGGCGCCGTCCGTTGAGCTTCTCGCTCGTGGGCCGCGCCGAGTGGAAAATCGGCGTTGGTGAGTACCGCAAAGGAAACCCGCCGCCCGAGGGCGGCGGGTTTGGTTCAGCCTGGCAAGCTGCTCACTGGGCGGTAGAACCGCCCTGCTGGCCAAGCACGTCGAAGACGAGCGATTCAGGATTTTCCTGGCACGCGCTCATGACGCTTTCGACCTCAACCTCGGCAAAACCGGGCAGGCCGCTCAGACCGGAGCCGCTGCCGCCGGCGCTGCCGGAGGCCGAGCCGCCGGTCGTGGTGCCAGCTGTCGTGGTGGTGTCGGTGCCAGAGCCGGTCGTCGTGCCGGTCGTGCCCGAAGTGCCGGAGCCGGCTGAAGCCGTCGTGTCGGTGCCGCTGCCCGAGCCGGTGGTGCCGGTCGTGCCCGAGGTGCCCGTGCCGGTCGAAGCCGTCGTGTCGGTGCCGCTGCCCGAGCCGGTCGTGCCGGTCGTCGTGCCGGTCGTGCCCGAGGTGCCCGAGCCGGCCGAAGCCGTCGTGTCGGTGCCGCTGCCCGAGCCGGTGGTGCCGGTCGTCGTGCCGGTCGTGCCCGAAGCGCCCGTGCCGGCCGAAGCCGTCGTGTCGGTGCCGCTGCCCGATCCGGTCGTGCCGGTCGTCGTGCCGGTTGTGCCCGAAGCGCCCGTGCCGGCCGCAGCAGTGGTGTCAGAACCGGACCCCGTCGTCGCGCCGCCCATGGTGCTGCCGGTGGCCGAAGCGGAGGTGCCGGACTGCTGCTGTGCTGCCTGGAAACCGGCCAGGTAGTGGAGCGCCTTCTCAGCGTCCTCGGATTCAAGCTCCGCTATCTGTGCGCAGGTGATGCTTGAAGCGGATCCCATACCGCCGGCCGCGCCGGCGCCGCTTGTATCCGTTTGCGCCAGGGCAATACCGGCGCCCGCCGTCAGCGCAAATGCGCCAACCGAGCTCATGAGAAGCTTTTTCATAGTCAAATTCTCCCGATCGAGTGGTTGTGTGCTCAATGGATGCACGCCCCTCGAACCACGAAGCGGGGCCCATGTTCCCTTGCAGGGCGCGATTCCCTGCCAAAGCACCGCAAAGTGCCGCTAAAACATCGATCGGACGGCGGCTCCCCCCGTTGCTACAGGTCGAGCCGTCCCTGGCGCGCCTCCAATTCGCTGACGATCTCGGCGGCGAGGGAACGCGAGATGCGGACCTTCCGCTCCAATGCCGCCCGATCCAGCCTCTCCACCACCTCCCGCACCGCCGAAAGCGAGCGCTCGATACGGCGGAGGATGAACTGGACCACATGCGGCTCCACCGAGACCTGCCGGTCAGCAAAGAGCTTCGTCATCACGCCGGCAAGCAGCGCATCGTCGGGCTCACGGATATCCACCACGGCGGCCGCCTTCAGCCGCGAAAGCAGGTCCGGCAGCTTCACGCCCCATCCGGAAGGCAGATGGCGCGCCGTCAGCAGGAGATGCGAATGCGCGGCGCGTACGGTATTGATCAGGTGAAACAGGCCCGTTTCGTCGAGCAGCGGGCTGTCGGCATCATCGATCAGGACCGCGCCGCGCCCGGCCGCGGCCATCGCCTCGGCCCCGAGGGACGTGGCGGAAAGCGGCTGGGCGCCGGCGAGCGCGCACCAGATTTCCGCCAGATGCGTCTTGCCCGAGCCCGCAGGCCCGGCCAGCACCACCAAAGGGGCCGGCCAGCTGGGCCAACTTTCCACCAGAGCCACGGCAAGCTCATTGGCGGGGGTGACGATGAGATCATCGCGCGAGCGGGCGTCCATGTACGGCAGTTCGAGCGGCAATTGCCGCGCCGCGGGTTCCCTTGCCATTACGCCCGGCGGCCCTTTGCCTTCGCCGGACGCGCCGCCGTGTGGCCGCTATAAAGGGGCGAAGCCAAATAGCGCGCCAGCGCGAAACGCACGAGCACAGCCACCGCGGCTGCGGCCGGCACGGCGACCAGCAGCCCGACAAAGCCGAACAGATAGCCGAAGGCGTAAAGGGCGAACATCAGCCAGACCGGGTGCAATCCGACGCTGCGCCCCACCAGCCTCGGCTGGAGAAAGTTTCCCTCCATGAACTGGCCGGCGAAGAAGATCGCCGCGACCGCCACCACCCAATACCATTCCGGCCAGAACTGGACGATGGCCACGCCTACCGAAAGGGCAAGCCCCACCAGAGAGCCCACGAAAGGAATAAAGCTGATGAGGCCGGCGAAAAGGCCGATGAGGAGGCCGAAATTCAGGCCCACCACAGTGAGCATCGCCGCATAGAACAGGCCGAGAATAAGGCAGAGCGTCCCCTGCCCGCGCACAAAGCCGGCCGTCGCCACATTGATGTCGCGGGCGATCTGGCGCACCGTCTCGGCATGGTCACGCGGCACCCAGCTGTCGACCTTGGCGATCATGCGGTCCCAGTCGAGCAGCATGTAGAAAGCCACTACGGGCGTTACGATAAAAAGGCTCGCAAGGTTCATGAGCGCCACGCCGGAGCTCCAGACCGACCTGAACAGCGTGGCGACAAAGCCCGCGCCCTGGGTCAGAAGCGTGCTCAGCCCCTCCTGCAGCGACTGGGCGTTGACCCCCGTCGTCTCCTCGAACCATTCGGGATCGATGCTGGTGACGAGGGCCTGGAGGCGCGTCAAATACTCCGGCAGGCGCACGATGAAATCCGCGAGCTGGTTGCCGAGCACCGGGATGATGACCATCAGCGCCAGCACCAGTATGATGATGAAGGCGACCAGGATGAAGATGGTCGCGGCAAGCCGCGAAAAGCCGAGCCGCTGCAGCCTGTCGGCAACCGGATCTAGGAAATAGGCAAGCACCATCCCTGCAAGGAAGGGCAGGAGGATGGAACTGAAGACATACAGGAACAGGATCAGGATCGCCGCCGCGACGAGCCAGAACACGACCTGCCGGACGAAAGAGCGGCGTGGCGCCTGTTCCGCCTCAACCTCCTGGGGTGCCGGTATCGACATAACCGCCCATATGCTTGATCCAGCCGACGAGATAGGCCGCTCCGGAAGCGACGGTCAAGAGCCCGGACAGGTAGACGAGGCCGGTATAAAGCGGGCCCAGCGACATCTCGAAGGCCAATCCGGCAAGCACGAAGGTCGCAAGAAGCAGTTGCACGAGCGTATTCGCCTTGGAAACCAGGAGCGGCTTCATCGCAACGGGCTGCTGCATGATTGCCGAAAGAAGAACGCCGCCGACGATCAGACCGTCGCGCGAGACGGCCGCGACCACCAGCCAGAGCGGAAGGTGGCCCATATAGCCCAAAACCACGAAGACACTGACCAGGAGAAGCTTGTCGGCCATGGGATCGAGATAGGCACCAAGCTCACTGCGCTGATTGAATTGGCGGGCGATGAAGCCGTCTACCCCGTCGGAAATCGCCGCGAAGGCAAAGCCCGCAAAAGCCCACTCCACTTCTCCGGCAAGCAGCGCAAAGACCACGGCAGGCACAAGGACAAAGCGCAGCAGCGTGATCAGGTTGGGAATGGTCAAGGCTTCTCTCCGTGCGCGGCGGTCCGCGCCTCGCGTGCCGCATAGATGGCCGGGCCGCTCGCGCGCCGCAAGAGGCAGATTTGGTCCACAGGCTCGCAATCGTGATGTCTGTGCGGGCGCGCGGCGCGCGCCTTGCGGGGCCCTCTCCTTCGTGCCAATTAGCCTTGTGAGAACCGGCCGGGGAAGGTGCCATGAGCGAGCGAAAGAACGGCCTCAGCTATGCGGATGCCGGCGTCGACATCGATGCAGGCAACGCGCTCGTGGAAAAGATCAAGCCGCTGGTGCGCTCCACGCGCCGGCCGGGCGCAGATGGCGAGATCGGCGGATTTGGCGGGCTCTTCGACCTCAAGGCCGCCGGCTTTTCCGATCCGGTGCTCGTCGCCGCCAATGACGGCGTCGGCACGAAGCTCAAGATCGCCATCGAGGCGGGCAAGCACGATACGGTCGGCATCGACCTTGTCGCCATGTGCGTGAACGACCTCGTCGTCCAGGGTGCCGAGCCGCTCTTCTTTCTCGACTATTTCGCCACGGGAAAGCTCGACCCCGACCAGGGCGCCGCGATCGTGGCGGGCATCGCCGAGGGCTGCCGGCAGGCGGGCTGCGCGTTGATCGGCGGGGAGACGGCCGAGATGCCGGGCATGTATCGCGACGGCGACTATGATCTCGCCGGCTTTGCCGTGGGCGCCGCCGAACGCGGCCGGCTGCTGCCCACCAACGACATCGTCGAAGGCGACGTGATCCTCGGCCTTGCCTCCTCGGGCGTCCATTCCAACGGCTTTTCCCTGGTGCGCAGGATCGTCACGCAGAGCCGGCTGGCCTGGGACGATCCGGCGCCCTTTGCGAGCGAGAAGTCCCTTGCCGAGGCGCTGCTGACGCCGACCCGCATCTATGTGAAGCCGGTTCTTGCGGCCATAGCCGCGACACACGGCATCAAGGCGCTCGCGCACATCACCGGCGGCGGCTTTCCGGAGAACATCCCGCGCGTGCTGCCGAAGGCCTATGCCGCCGAGATAGACCTCGCCGCGGTGGAGGTGCAGCCGGTCTTCTCCTGGCTGGCGGGCGAAGGCGGCGTGGAGGCCGCCGAGATGCTGCGCACGTTCAATTGCGGGATCGGCATGATCGCCGTGGTGGCCGCCGGCCAGGCGGCGCAGGTGGCGGCGGTGCTGCAGAAGGAAGGCGAGCATGTCGAAATCCTGGGCGCGATCGTGCCGCGCCGCGACAAGGGCGTGATCTATCAGGGGGCGCTGGCGCTATGAAGGCAAGGAAGAAGACAGCAATCCTGATCTCCGGCCGTGGCTCCAACATGAGCGCGCTCATCCGGGCCGCGACCGAAAGCGACTATCCGGCCGAGATCGCCTGCGTCATCAGCGACAATGCGGAGGCCGCCGGCCTCGCCGCCGCGGCGGCGGCAGGCATACCGGCGATTTCCGTTCCGCGCACCGACTTCGCGGAAAAGGCGGCTCATGAGGCGGCCCTGGAAGAGGCGCTTGCCGCGCACGGCGCCGAACTCATCTGCCTAGCCGGCTTCATGCGCATGTTGAGCGCAGAGTTCGTGGCCCGCTGGGAAGGCCGGATGATCAACATCCACCCTTCCCTGCTCCCCCTCTTCAAGGGCCTGAACACCCATGCGCGCGCGCTTGAGGCTGGCACGCGCATCCATGGCTGCACGGTCCATTTCGTCGCCTTCGAAATGGATTCGGGGCCTATCGTTGCGCAGGCGGCCGTCCCGGTGATCCCGGGCGAAACGGCGGATCAGCTCGCCGAGCGCGTCCTGCGCGTCGAACACCGGCTGTATCCGCTGGGGCTGGCGCTGGTCGCCTCCGGCCGGGCACGCCTCGAAGGCGGCAAGACCGTCTTCGCTGCTACCTCCGATATCGGCTGGGGGGAGCGGGCAAGTCTCATCGTGCCCTCCTCGGTCGAAGAGGCGGTCAATCTGGAGGACCTGGCGCGACGGACGCCGTGACTGGCCGCGTCGCGCGCGGCAAAGTCAGCTGCTGCGCTGCGGGTAGATCGTCTCGCCGCGCTTGAGCATCTGGACGAAGGCCTCGATCTTCTTTTTGCGCCCGGTTTCCGTCTTCATATTGTGGAGACGGAAAGCCAGCGCGTAGCGGTTCTGCGCGTTCAGCTTGCCGAACATCTCCTTCGCCGCGGGCTCGGCCTCAATCGCGGCCCTGAGATCGTCCGGAATGGTCATCTCCTTGCCGCTTTTATAGGCGCGATCCCAGCGCCCGTCGGCCTTGGCCGCCTCGACCTGCTTCAGCCCATGCTCCGTCATGCGGCCTTCCGCGATCAGGCGAGCCACATTGTCGACGTTGATCTGGCTCCAGATGCTCTTCTTGCCGCGCGGCGTGTAACGCTGCAGGTAGCTTTGCTCGTCGAGGCCTTTACGGATGCCGTCGATCCAGCCCCAGCAGAGCACCACGTCGATTGCTTCCTTTGGCATGATCGACTTTTTCCCCGAACCCACTTTGTGAATCTTGATCCAGACCTCATCTTCTTTGTCGTGATTGGCCCCCAGCCAGCGATAGAAGCTCTCGGCGTCCTTGAACTCGCGGACTTTCTCCGCATTGACAGTGACAGGTGCCATGAACTGCTCCCCGGCTCGATGTGAGGAGGCGGGGGCGAGTCGCTCCCCCTCCCCGACAATGTCGGACCTCGTCCGGCAGTTCGATCACGAAGTTCGCACTCCTGTCGAGATGCAACGCGTTCAGAGCTCGGGAGTCCCGGTCAGGAATCGCAAATAGCTGTGGAGCGCCGCATCGCCGCGGGTACAACGGTCAGACGCGCTCCGTACGCGGCAAATAAGGGCGGATACTCGCGGGATTCACCTCGTCCCACCCGCCATCAAGCGCCTCATAGACCTCTTCAGGGTCGAACCCCATGTCGCGGAGAATGCGTTGGTCGAGGCGCGACAAAGCGACGAGCGTCCGACGCTCCCGGCGATGGCGCCGCATGGCGTTCCACCAGGCCTGCAGGGTGCCAGGCCAAGCATAGCGTAGACGTGCTTTGTGAAACTCGGCGAATAGCTCGATCGTGCTCATTGCTCTCTCCTTCCCCCGGGGCGAAATGTTTCATCACACCATTTGGACCGGTTCAATCCGTGCATCCAGATCGCCGTTGAACTGGTTCAATAATACCCCGCCGGATAAACAGGTCAAGAAAAAATTGAACCGGTTCAAGAAAGATACTATATCAATGGCTTGGAACGCGACCCGCGAGGGGAAATGGCGAGGATCAATTTCGAAAAGCCAGCGACCCTGGCCGATCTGGCGAAGGCGGCAGGCGTCTCAAAGGGCACGGCGTCGAATGTCTTCAATCGGCCCGAAATCGTACGGGAGGAGGTTCGCGCGCGCGTGCTCGAAGTGGCCAAGGCGATAGGGTATCGCGGTCCGGACCCCAAGGGGCGGCTTCTGAGCGCCGGCAAGGTGAATGCCATAGGCGTCGCGACGGTGCTGCCGCTCGGGTATTTCTTCGAGGACCCTTATGCGCGCGTGCTGATGACGGGCATCACGGAAGCATGCGACGCCAGCGGCACCGGCATCTCACTCGTCTCGGCGGCGAATGAGGAAGAGCTCGCATGGAACATGCAGAACGCCCTCGTCGACGGCTTCATCCTGTTCTGTCTCGAGGGCGCGGACAAGCTGATCCAGTCATCGCGCGAGCGGCAGTTGCCGTTTGTGGCGCTGGCGCTCGGCAGCGATGACGAGACCATGTCCGTAGTCGGCATCGACGACGTAGCCGGCGCGCGCTTGGCGGCGCAGCACCTCCTGGATCTCGGCCATCGCCGGTTTGCCATTCTCGCTATGCGGTTCATCGAGCGGGGCTCGTCCGGCCGGGCGACGATGGAACGGGTGAACGCGACCAGGCTTCTCGCCTCACGTGACCGCGTGAAGGGCTACTTCGAAGCGATGACGGCGGCGGGCATCGACACCAGCCAGGTGCCGATCTATGAGACGCAAAGCGACGAGGCGACCGTCTACCCGGCGCTCGAGGAGATCTTTGCCTCGCCCTCTCCCCCGACGGCGATCCTCGCGCAATCGGACCGGATCGCCCTGGTCGCCCTCGACTGGTTGGGCGCGCGGGGCGTGTCCGTGCCAGGCGATGTGTCCCTGGTCGGCTTTGATGGGGTGCCGGAAAGCGCCACCTCGACCCCTCCCCTCACCACCATCCAGCAGCCGATCGCAGAGATCGGCCGCCGCGCGGTCAGGGCGATTCTCGATCACGCCGGAGAAACCTGGCGCGAGAAGATCGATGTGGAGCTCGTCGTCCGTGGATCGACGGCACCGCCGAAGCCCTAGCCGCCGCACCGATTTTCAGCTGATCCCGCCGCGCTGGGGTGGACACCGGGGCTGGCGGACCCTAGTCAGAAAACATGCTCGATCTAGCAGGCGAAATCCTGATCCTCACCGGGCCTCCTGGCTCCGGCAAGACCACGACTGCACAGGCCCTCGCCAGAGAGCCGGGCTCGCCCAAGGTGCACCTTCACGCGGATGATTTCTGGCACGTCATCAAGCATGGCGCGATCGCGCCCTATCTGCCCGAAGCCCATGAGCAGAACAGGGTTGTGATGGACGTGCTCGCGAAAGCGGCGGAGGGATACGCGACGGGCGGCTATTTCGTCGTGCTGGACGGCATCATCGGACCCTGGTTCCTGCCGCCCTTCATGGCGGTTGCCGTCCCGCTGCACTATGTGGTCCTGCGCCCGCCGATCAACCTTGCGATCCAGCGCTGCCGCGAACGCGGCGGCGACACGCTCACCGATCCCGGGCACATCAGCGAGCTTCACCGGCAACTCTCCTCCCTCGGCGAGCTTGAACGGCACGCTCTACCGATCGATCAGCACAGCCGCGAGGAAGTGCTGAAGATGGTGATCGAGGCGGTGACGAGCGGAGCCTTTCGGCTGCGGCCGCAACAGTCCGTGTGATCCAGCATCGAGCTGCCGGATCAGGCGGATGCCGGTCTCACCCACACCTTGGTGTCGTGGAAGGCTGCGCCGCCATAAGGCGCTATGGCATCAGCGCCGGTCAGCACATTGATGCCCTCGCCCCGTTCGTGGGCGCTGTTCGGCCAGATGCCCTCGGCAATCACGGTGCCGCGGCGCAGGCCATCGAAGATCCTGGCGTGCAGCACCACCTCGCCGCGCCGGTTGCCGAGCTCCACGCGGTCGCCCTCGGAAATTCCGAGCGCTGCCGCATCGTCGGGGTGCAGCATCAGTTCTGGCCTGCCCTCGCGCTTTCTCGATCCCGGCGTCTCTGAAAAACTTGAGTTCAGAAAACTGCGCGCCGGCGACGTGGCGAGCCGGAAGGGATGCTCCGATTCCGCAGCCTCGATGAAATCCACATGGTCGGGGAATTCCGGCAGGCGCTCGTGCGGGCCCTGGAAGCCGATCGATTCGGGGGGGCGGTTCGGGCCGGGCGTATTGGTCCAGTCCGGCCGGAAGCGGAACTTTCCGTCGGGATGCCCGAAGCCGGTCAGAAAATGCGCGGTTTCGAAATCCGGCTGCACATCGGCCCAGCGATCGTGCCGGAAGCTGTCGAAGGTGCCCAGGCCTCGCCGGCCCAGCATCCAGTCGAGATGCTCGCGCGCCGAAAGCCCGAAGCCGGGCAGGTGCGAGACGCCCAGCCGCTTCGCCAGCTCTTCGATGACGAAAATGTTCTCGCGTGCCTCCCCCGGCGGATCGACCAGCTTGGGCCCGAGCAGGATGTGCTGGTGGCCGCCGCCGCGATAGATGTCGTCATGCTCGACGAACATGGTGGCGGGCAGCACGACGTCTGCGAGCTTGGCCGTGTCGGTCATGAACTGCTCGTGCACGCAGACGAAGAGATCGTCGCGCAGGAAACCGCGCTTCACCAGACGCTGCTCCGGCGCCACATTGGCCGGGTTCGTGTTCTGGATCAGCATCGCCGTGACCGGCGGGCCGCCATGCAGCGCGGCCGGATCGCCCGTCAGCACCCGGCCGATCTGCGACTGGTCGAGCGAGCGGACGGAGGGATCGACGTAGGAGGCCCCCTCGATCAGCGACTTGTCGAGGCCGAAAATGCCTGAATTGGAGTGGAACGCGCCGCCACCCTCATGCGCCCAGGCGCCTGTGACGGCGGGAATGGAAAGCGCGGCATGCATGTTGACCGCGCCGTTGCGGTTGCGCGTGAAGCCGTAGCCGAGGCGGAAATAGCTGCGCTTGGTCTCGCCCACCAGCCGGGCAAAGGCCTCGATCTCGGCGGCCGGCACGCCGGTGATCGCCTCCGCCCATTGCGGCGTCCGCGTTGCAAGATGCGCCTCCAGGCCCTTCGGATCGTCGGTGTATTTTTCGAGATAGGGCCAGTCGGCAAAACCGTCGCGGAAAAGCACATGCATGACCGCACAGGCAAGCGCGCCGTCTGTGCCCGGCCGGACGATGAGGCCGAGATCGGCCTGCTTCATGGTGGCATTGTCGTAGACGTCGATGACGACGATCTTCGCACCACGCTCCTTGCGGGCGCGCACGGCGTGGGTCATCACATTCACTTGTGTGGCCACCGCATTGGTGCCCCAGATGACGACGCAATCCGCCTTGGCCATCTCGCGCGGGTCCGCGCCGCGCAATGCGCCCGTGCCCATCACATAGCCGGCCCAGGCTGGATTGGTGCAGATCGTGTCGAACTGCTTGGAATAGCGCTTCGCATGGCGCAGGCGGTGGATCGAATCGCGCTGCACCAGCCCCATGGTGCCGGCATACTGATAGGGCCAGACGCTTTCGCTGCCGTATCTCTCCTCCGCCTTGACAAAGGCTTCAGCCACGAGGTCAAGCGCTGCGTCCCAGCTCGCCTCCTTCCAGACACCCTCGCCCTTGGCTCCGGCCCTGACCAGCGGCTTCAGCAGGCGGTCGGGATGGTGCACGCGCTCGGCATAGCGGGCGACCTTGGCGCAGATCACGCCGGCGGTGTAGCTGTTGTCCTTGGCCCCATGCACCCGCCCGACGCGGCCGCCCACCACTTCCACGTCGAGGGCGCAGGTGGACGGACAATCATGCGGACAGGCCGAATGGCCGATATGGATCGAGGGATGCGTGTTCATGGCTCGAAGACTAGCGGCTTTGTTCTCTTCGGAGTAGGCCCAGATCGGTGAAAAGGATTTACGCCACCGATCAGCCGGAATGATGGCAGCCTGAGGCAAGGAGCAGATGAACTACCGCCACGCTTTCCATGCCGGGAATTTCGCCGATGTGGTGAAGCACGCGGTTTTGACCCGCATCGTCGAATATCTGAAGCGCAAGGAAAAGCCTTTCCGGGTCATCGACACCCATGCAGGCGCCGGCCTCTATGATCTTTCCTCCGACAAGGCGCAGCGGACGGGCGAGTGGCAGGGCGGCATCGGCCGGCTCTTGGCGGCAACGCTCGACGGTGAATCGGCGAATCTTTTGAATCCCCTGCTCGCAGCCGTTCGCGCGGTGAACGAGGATGGGCGGATCACGCGCTATCCTGGCTCGCCCATGATCGTCCGCCACCTCCTGCGCGACAAGGATCGTTTGACGGCGATCGAACTGCATCCGCAGGATGCGCAGATCCTCAGGGCCAATTTCGCAGGCGATCACCAGGTGCGGGTGATCGAGCTCGACGGCTGGCTGGCGCTCGGGGCGCACCTGCCGCCCAAGGAAAAGCGCGGCCTGGTGCTCACCGATCCGCCTTTCGAAAAGGAAGGGGAATTCACACGGATCCTCGAAGGGATCAAGAAGGCGCAACGGCGATGGCAGGGCGGCATCTATGCCTTCTGGTACCCGATCAAGGACCGCGAATCGGTCGGCGCGTTTCGCAAGGCTCTCCGGGACAGCAGCGTGCCCGATATCATCGACGTCGCCCTCACCGTCCGGCCGCCCTCGCCCAAACCCCGGCTCGACGGCTCGGGCATGATCGTCGTCAACCCGCCCTTCACGCTGAAGGCGGAACTAGAAGCCCTCCTGCCCGTTCTGGCGAGGCTTCTGGGGGAAGGCGGCGAGGGATCCTTTTTCATCGAGCAGCTGACGCCCGAAGCGCAGGCATCTTGACCGGAATCGCCGGCTGGCGGAAAGTGCGGCCCGCATCATCAGGAGAATTGCATGGCACGGCTACTGGCTCTCGTCTTCGGTCTGGCGCTTTCAGCTTCCGCCATGCTCCCGGCAACGGCGCTGAGGGCCGCCGACCTCTTCGTCTATGGCGGCGGCGGCGACGACCCCATCTGTGCGCATCAGAGCGTGCGCGGCATGATCCAGAGCCGCTTCCGCCATCAGGTCACCCATGTGCCGCAGCTGCCCGATGTCGACATCGTCGACTTCTACAATGCGCGTCTGACGCGCTACGAGCCGGCGACGCAGAACAGCCCGATCGAGCGCCGCTACTGCTATGCCACCGCCCGGCTCTCCGACGGGCAGGACCGGCCCATCTGGTACCTGATCGAATACGGCCAGGGCTTTGCCTCGATCGGCGACAATGTCGAGTTCTGCGTGCTGGGCTTCGACCGCTGGAACGTCTACAACGCCGCATGCCGCGTCCTGCGTCCGCAAAGCTGAAGGCGGTCCTTTTCGCGGCAATCGCCCTTGCCCTGCCGGCCGCGGCGGGCGAGCG
This sequence comes from Chelativorans sp., assembly GCF_031180965.1. GTDB lineage: Bacteria > Pseudomonadota > Alphaproteobacteria > Rhizobiales > Rhizobiaceae > Chelativorans. Next base: position 6,316 of record NZ_JAPSLH010000013.1, on the reverse strand, counting down.
GGGCGCGGAGCCCGGCACCTTCGACTTCTACGTCCTCTCGCTCTCCTGGTCGCCCAGCTATTGCGCGGCGGAAGAAGAGGAAGCGAATGCCGAGCAGTGCGACGCCGCCCGCCCCTTCGCCTTCGTGGTGCACGGCCTCTGGCCGCAATATGAGCGCGGCTATCCCGAATTCTGCCCCTCGGGTCAGCCGGACCGGGTGCCGAACTCGCTGGTGAAGGCCTATCGTGACATCGTCCCCTCTGCCGGTCTGATCGGCCATCAGTGGCGCAAGCACGGCTCGTGTTCGGGCCTGTCCCAGAGCGGCTATTTTGCTCTCCTGCGCGAAGCGCGCGAGCAGATTTCGGTGCCCGACGAATTTTCACGACTGCAGGCGCCCCTCGCCGTCTCGCCGGACAAGGTAGAGCAGGAATTCCTGGCAGCAAATCCAGGCCTGGAGCCTTCCGGCATCGCCGTCACCTGCGACCGGCGCTACCTGCGCGAGGTGCGCATATGCCTCACGCGCGATCTCGACTTCCGCGTTTGCCCGGAGGTGGACCGGAATGCCTGCCGCCAGGCAAACGTGCTGATGCCGCCGGCCCGCTAGTATGCGGCGCGTTGCGCAAAAGAAAAAGCCGGGCGCAGGGCCCGGCTTTTCACTCGTTCGCGGCTTCGCTTAGAAGCTCATGCCGACGCCGAGCAGGACCTTGTTGCTGGTCGTGTCGACATCGACGTCATCGAACTCGGCGCTGAGGTCCGAGTAGCGGTACTCGAGGCGCGCGAAGGACTGCGGGGTCAGCTTCACGTCCACGCCGGCGCCGGCCGTCCAGCCGATCGCGGTTTCCGACTGCTCGTCGCCGCCACCCGACAGTTTGAGCCTGCTCGCCGCACCACCGCCGGTGGCGTAGAGCAGCACGTTGTCGGTGGCCGCAAAGCCGAGACGGGCGCGCAGCGAGCCGTCGACGCCGTGCTCGACCTCCAGGCCGTCCTCGTCGCCTTCCATGCCGTTGTAGCCGACATCGCCTTCGACACCGTAGACGAAGGAGCCGGATTGACCCTGCCAGCCGGCAAACACATTGCCGAGGAAGCCGTCAGTCTCGACCTCGACGCCGGGAACGTCGTCCGCGGAGACCTCGCCCGAGAAGCCGTAGCCGGCGGCGATACCGGCATAGGGACCGGCCCAGGTGGCAACCGGCGCCACTTCCATCGGAGCGGCAGGCGGTGCAGGCGGCTGTTCGTAAACGACATCGGCTGCGTAGGCAGGCAGCGCCGCGGCGACAATCGCTGCAGCAGCCGCAACGCCTAGCAGATGATTCTTGTTGGCCTTCATTGTGATCTCCTTAGCCACATGAGCATTCTTGAAGGACGCTGCCCCACAGGCAGCATCCGGGGTACCCCAAACCCGCGGCCAAAACGAAATGCAGGCCGCGTGGTTCCGCCGGCCCCACGCAAGAAAGGTCAAAAGTGGCCGCAAGATGGCTGCCGCCGAAGATGGTGTCCCGGGACGCCCGAATCCGGCCGGCGGTGTGGCTCGAATGCAACAAAATGAGCAATTACAGGGCCTTAAGTTAAACAAGCGGTAACCATAACCCAAGGTCGCCGGGCACTTGCCCGTAGGCGGCTTTTGCTGCCAACCTGCCGGCCGAGTCCAGGCGCGAGAGGCCGGATAGGAGTGTCCGATGATGACGGGAACCAATGCTCTGATCACCGGCGGCGCCAAAAGGATCGGCCGCGCAATCGCCCTCGATCTGGCCGCAAACGGCTTCGGTGTCGCCATCCACTGCGGCAGGTCGCGCGAAGAGGCCGAGAGCCTTGCTGCCGCGATCCGGGCCGCCGGAGGCCGGGCCTGCGTCCTCCAGGCGGACCTTACCGACACGGGCCAGACCGAGGAACTGATCGGCGAGGCGGTGGCCGAGCTTGGCCCCGTCCACCTACTCGTCAACAACGCTTCGGTTTTCGAGCGCGATGAGGCCACCGACTTCACCGAAGAGGTCTGGGAGCGGCATTTTGCCCTGCATGTGAAGGCGCCGGCGATTCTTGCACGCGACTTCGCCCTGGCGCTGCCGCGCGACCGGGAGGGGCTCATCGTGAACATGATCGACCAGCGCGTCTGGAAGCTTGCGCCCGGCTATTTCAGCTATACGCTTTCCAAGGCCGCCCTCTGGACGGCGACGCGCACCCTGGCGCAGGCGCTCGCGCCGCGCATCCGCGTCAATGCCATCGGACCGGGCCCCACGCTGCCCGACCATGGGGAGGACGAGGAAAGCTTCCGGAGGCAGGCGCAAGCCCTTCCCCTCGGCCATGGTCCCGAACTACCTGAATTCGGCGCCACGATTCGCTATCTATGGGAGACGCGGTCGATTACAGGCCAGATGATCGCGCTTGACGGCGGCAAGCATCTGGCTTGGCCGAAAACCGGGCAGCAGCAGGGCGGGTGATGAGCGAGACCAATCCTTCCGAAACCGAAGTCCTTTCGGGGACCGCGCTGGAATGGGACAGCGCCGGAAGCGAAGCGGCCGGCGTCGGCGCGGAGGTCATCCAGGCGCTCGTGAAGCGCCTGCCCAATGCGCCGGGCGTCTACCGCATGATGAACGCCGAAGGCGACGTGCTCTATGTGGGCAAGGCGCGCAGCCTGAAAAAGCGCGTCACCAACTACGCGCAGGGGCGCGGCCATTCGAACCGCATCGAGCGGATGATCCGCGAGACGGCATCGATGGAGTTCGTCGTCACCCGCACCGAGACCGAAGCGCTGCTCCTGGAAGCCAATCTCATCAAGCGCCTGCGCCCGCGCTTCAACGTCCTGATGCGGGACGACAAGTCCTTCCCCTATATCCTGCTCACCGGCGACCACCCCGCGCCCGGCATCTTCAAGCATCGCGGCGCACGCTCGCGCAGGGGTGACTATTTCGGCCCCTTCGCCTCCGCCGGCGCGGTCGGGCGCACGATCAACTCGCTGCAGCGCGCCTTCCTCCTGCGCACCTGCACCGATTCCGTGTTCGAGAGCCGCACCCGGCCCTGCCTTCTCTACCAGATCAAGCGCTGTTCCGGCCCCTGCACCGGCGAGATCAGCGCCGAGGACTATGCGAAGCTTGTCGCCGAGGCGAAGGATTTCCTCTCCGGCCGCTCCTCCAATGTGAAGGCGGGGATCGCAGCCGCCATGCAGCAGGCCTCCGCCGCCCTCGATTTCGAGCGCGCCGCCATCTATCGCGATCGGCTTTCGGCACTGAGCCATGTGCAGAGCCACCTGGGGATCAATCCCCAGGGCATCGAGGAGGCGGATGTCTTCGCCATCCATCAGGAAGGCGGCCAGACCTGCATCCAGGTCTTCTTCTTCCGCACGGGACAGAATTGGGGCAACCGCGCCTATTTCCCCAAGGCCGACCCGGCGCTCGGGCCCGCCGAGGTTCTGGGCTCGTTCCTGGCGCAGTTTTATGACGACAAGCCCTGTCCGCGGCTCGTGCTCCTGTCGCATGAGGTGGAGGACCAGGACCTGCTCTGCGAGGCCCTCTCGGCTCGGGCGGGGCGCAAGGTGCTCGTCTCCGTGCCGCAGCGCGGCGAGAAGAAGGATCTTGCCGACCACGCGCTGCAGAACGCGCGCGAGGCTCTGGGGCGCCGCCTTGCCGAGACCTCCTCGCAGGCGCGGCTGCTCGAAGCCTTCGCCGAGACCTTCGGGCTGGAAAGCCCGCCGCGGCGCATCGAGGTGTTCGACAACTCGCACATCATGGGCACCAACGCCGTCGGCGCGATGATCGTCGCCGGGCCGGAGGGTTTTGTCAAAAACCAGTACCGCAAGTTCAACATCCGCTCGACCGAGATCACGCCGGGCGACGATTTCGGCATGATGCGCGAAGTGATGCAGCGGCGTTTCTCCCGCCTCGTCCGTGAGCAGGGCCTGCCGGGCAACGGCAGCGAGGCGCAGGACGATGCCGCCTTCCCCGCCTGGCCGGACGTCATCCTGATCGACGGCGGCCAGGGGCAGCTCTCCGCCGTGCAGCAGATCCTCGGCGATCTCGGCATTGCCGATCTCGTCACGCCGATCGGCATCGCCAAGGGCGTCGACCGCGACGCGGGGCGCGAGCGCTTTTTCATGGAGGGACGCCAGCCCTTCACCCTGCCGCCGCGCGACCCGGTCCTCTATTTCGTGCAGCGCTTGCGCGACGAGGCGCACCGCTTCGCCATCGGCTCGCACCGGGCGCGGCGCAAGAAAGAAATGGTCAGGAACCCGCTCGACGAGATCAGCGGCATCGGGCCGGGACGCAAGCGCGCGCTCCTGCATCATTTCGGCACGGCCAAATCGGTCAGCCGCGCCGGTGTCGAGGACCTGATGGAGGTCGACGGTATCTCCGAATCCATCGCGCGGCAGATCTACAATCACTTTCACGAGAACGGATAGGCGCAAGACCACTGCGTCCGGGGGCCGGCTTGACCGCGCCCCACCGCGTCTGATTTGACTAGACCCACCATGAGCCAGCAATCCACGATGCAGCGACGCGCCTTCAACCTGCCAAACCTGCTCACCTATGCGCGCATCATGGCGGTGCCGCTGATCGTCTTCTGCTTCTTTCTCGAAGGGCGCCTGCAATCCAGCGACTTCGCGCGCTGGTCCGCGCTCGGCATCTTCCTGGCCGCCAGCGTGACCGACTATTTCGACGGCTATATCGCGCGGAGCTGGAAGCAGACCTCCAATATCGGCAAGATGCTCGACCCCATCGCCGACAAGCTGCTGGTGTCCACCTGCCTCCTTCTTCTTGCCGCCGATACGGACCGCACCATCGCCGGGTGGACGCTTTGGGCGGCCATCATCATCCTGTGCCGGGAAATCCTAGTCTCGGGGCTGCGGGAATATCTGGCGGCCCTCAAGGTCAGCGTCCCGGTCACGCAACTCGCCAAATGGAAGACGACCATCCAGATGCTGGCGATCGGTTTTCTTCTCGCCGGCCCGGCCGGCGACAAGATCGTCCCCTACGTCACCCAGGCCGGCATCGCCCTGCTCTGGTTTTCCGCGCTCGTCACCCTTTATACCGGCTATGACTATTTCCGCGCCGGGCTGAAGCACATCATCGAGGAATAGGATGAAGCTCGTCTATTTCGCCTGGGTGCGCGAACGCATCGGCAAGGAGGCCGAGACCGTCAGCCTGCCCGGTGAGGTGAAGACCGTAGCCGACCTGCTTCAATGGCTGAAGAGCCGCGGCGAAGGCTATGCTGCCGCGCTCGAGCATCCGCAGGTGATCCGCGTCGCAATCGACCACGAGCATGTGCAGCATGACGCAACGCTCCCGACCGATGGCGAGATTGCGCTCTTCCCGCCCATGACCGGAGGCTAAGGCGCATGGCATGCGAGCCCCTTGTCCGCGTGCAGGCGGAGGATTTTGTCCTCGCCGCCGAGGTCGAGCGGCTTTCCGCCGGGCGGAAGGACATAGGCGCGTTCGTCACCTTCACCGGCCTCTGCCGCGACGAGGGGGGCAGGCTCGCCGCTCTCGAGCTCGAGCACTATCCGGGTATGGCGGAGGTCGAGATCGCGCGCATCGCGCGGCAGGCCGCCGAGCGCTGGAGCCTTTCCGGTCTCACCATCATCCATCGCTTCGGCAGGATCAGGCCGGGCGAGAACATCGTGCTCGTCGTCACGGCGTCGCCGCACCGCAAGGCGGCGCTGGAGGCGGCGGACTTCCTGATGGACTACCTCAAATCCCGCGCCCCTTTCTGGAAGAAAGAACATCTTCTGGGCGACGCCCCCGGCCGCTGGGTCGAGGCGAAGGCGACCGACGAGGAAGCACTCGACCGCTGGCGGAAATAGAAGCGCCCGGCCAGCATTATCCAGACAACGGCGGCGAGGCCGGGCGGGGTGGCGGTTCTTGGATGAGGGGTGAAAGGCTTTTTCGCGCCTCACAAGCAACCCCTCTCGTGCGCCCTGCACCAGCGCTTCGGCTACTCACCAGCCTTGACGATTGGCGGCAAAGCCGATGTCGGCGATATCTCCCCCCTTGCGGGGGAGAAAGCAAATTCTTGGACTTGGGCGTCTTGTCCGCCACAGCCCAGAGGGCGGAGGCGGAAGCCCAAGTCCTTAGAATTTGCAAGAGAGGGGTACCTCGGAAGCCTATCCCCCAACACGCCGGCCTTGAAGGGTGGGGATGAAATCGACCTCGCCGCCTCGGCGAGAAAAATTTTTAGCAAGCAAAAACAAGTTCCTGCACGATTTCCGCATTTTTTCGCCTGAGATTTTATCCCCACCCCCCGGAGCCCCCTTACAATCCGTCCCATCGCTCTTGCGGGAACCGGATGCGCACCGGGTGTTCGGGAGAGCGGCGGCAACCTCCCCCTCCAGGGATCGGTACCTGGAGGC
>NZ_JAPSLH010000012.1 GCF_031180965.1 Chelativorans sp. | reverse complement strand
AACGGATGCTGGGTGTGAAGCAGCATCGCGGAAACCGCGGAGAAGCCGCTAGGGCTTTTCCTTCGGCCCGGCATCCGTTTTTCCAGGACGCAGTCTCCGAACCTGCGCCCCGGCACCGCCGGCCTGTCGCGGGCCCTCAGCATGCCTCCAGGTACCGATCCCTGGAGGGGGAGGTTGCCGCCGCTCTCCCGAACACCCGGTGCGCATCCGGTTCCCGCAAGAGCGATGGGACGGATGATAAGAGGGCTGCCGGGGGTGGGGATAAATTTCCAGGCGAAAAAAAGCAGAAATCGTGCAGAAGCTTGTTTTTCCTGCAGATTATTTTTGCGTATCCAGGCGGCGGGGCCGATTTGATCCACACCCTCCATGGCCAGCGGGCCGAGGGCGAAGGATCAGTTCGAAGGATCCCCCCTCTTGCGTTTTCCACGCACTTGCTCGGGGACAAGCCCACTCGCAAGTGCAGGAAAACGCTTTCTCCCCCGCAAGGGGGGAGATATCGCCGGCATCAGCATCGCCGCTAATCGTCAACGCTGGTGAGTGGCGGGAGTGCTGGTGCAAATCGCCTATCCCCTCCTGCGGGGCGTAAGCGGCTGAGGCGCAAGCCCATCCAGCAGGAAATCGAGACCTTTTCTGAAGGCACCGTCCCAATCGTCATCCAACAGCAGACGAGAGCGTCCGATTGTCGGGTAGCGCGCGCCGAGGCTGGCAAGGCGCTGCTGCGCGGCAGCCCTGTCCTCATCCGAGAGGCCGAAGCTCGCCCGGGTGACGGTGGCGCCCATCACATAGTTCCAGAGGGACCATATCGCGACGTTCAAATCCGTGTCTGCCACACCGGCCCTGGACAAGGTGCTGCCCAGCAGTTCCAGGCGAGCGAGGATGTTCGGGCCGAGCGCCCGGCGCGGCAACAGCGATGCCGACCAGGGATGGCGCAACATGCTGGCGCGCCAGTCTTCGAGCATGTGGACGACGTCCTCGCGCCAGTCCCGCGACTCGGCTGCGTGTGGCGGCCCGCGATATTCGAGCACCGAATCGAGCGCCAGATCGAAGACATCCTCCTTATTGTGGACATGCCAGTATAGGCTCATCACGCCCGAGCCGAGGCGGTCGGCCAGCCGCCGCATCGACAATCCGCCGATTCCCTCCGCATCCAGCAGCTCGACCGCAGCCGCCGCGATGTACTCCTTGGAAAGAGGCGGCGGGTCGCTACGCCGCTCCTGCACGGGCTGAAGCCGCGCAGGAGACCGCCTGCTCCGGGAGCCGCTACGCTTCACTGCCATTCCTCGTCCTCTCCTCGCCCAAGGCCGATTGTGGCCGGCGACGCAAAGAATGTCGATCCGCACAATTGACTCGTACAGTGTACGATGCAATTCTGTCCTCGTCCAATCGGAAGCTCATTCGTGCCGGGCCTGGCGCTCATGGTCCACAGAGCCAACGGACCAGGGAGAAGATCATGGCGCGCGCAATCACGCATCTGCTCACAGGAGGTTTAATCGTCATGGCCACGGCAATTCCCGCGAGGACCGCGAATGCGCAGGATGTGAAGCTGACCATCGTCAATCCGCAGGGCCTCCATGATCCGACGCCGAATGGCTACAGCACCGCGGTGATCGCGCCCAGCGGCGGCCGGGTGGCCTACATCTCCGGACAGGGCGGCCAAGACAGCACGGGCGCCTTGTCGCCCGACTTTGCTGCCCAGGTTGAGCAGGCTTATGCAAATCTGGGCACCGCCCTCGAGGCGCTCGGCGCCAAGCCGGATCAGGTCGCCAAGCTCACGGTCTTCGTGGTCGACCACGACATGTCCAAGCTCGGGGTGCTGACCGAGACCGTCAAGAAGATGTTCGGCGACGCGCTGCCGGCACAGACGCTCGTTCCCGTTCCCAAGCTTGCAATCGATCCCATGCTCTTCGAAGTGGAGGCCGTCGTCGTTCTGCAATAGGAGCGCCCATGGACGCGGTGCGGCCCTTCGAGCCGCCGCGGTCGCATCCGAGATGAAAGGAACGGCCGCTCGGGCAGCTGTCGCCCGCTCCGCCCCAGGAAGTTGCTAAGGCGGCCGTGCCCTTGCGGCGGATGCCTTGTTGCGCCCGGCAGCCCGGCGACGGTCGAGCGGGGATGCGGCGCGATTCCGCGCCCTTCGGTCACAGTGCCCCAGACCAACAGCCCCAACTTTCACTCCACCCGCCCTGCCTCCGCCGCCCCCTTCCGGGAAGGCGTCCAGCATTGCCGAATTTTCCGTCTCCCTGCCGGGGCGCCGCTGGGATAGAGTGGCGCGAAATCATAGGCCAAAGTTGCTCTTGAGGCTCGCCAATGTCTTTTTCCGGCTTCGATATTCTTATTCCCGTCCTCGTCATCCTCGTTCTTCTTCTGCTTTTCGCCGGCATCAAGACGGTGCCGCAGGGCCACAACTACACGGTCGAGCGCTTCGGCCGCTATACCCGCACGCTGACCCCCGGCCTCAACATGATCGTGCCCTTCATCGACCGCATCGGCGCGCGGATGAACATGATGGAGCAGGTGCTGGATGTGCCGACCCAGGAGATCATCACCCGCGACAACGCCATCGTCGCCGTTGACGGGGTCGCGTTCTACCAGGTGCTGAGCGCGCCGCAGGCCGCCTACCAGGTGGCGGGCCTGCAGAACGCGATCCTGAACCTCACCATGACGAACATCCGCTCCGTGATGGGCTCGATGGACCTGGACGAGCTCCTGTCCAACCGCGACGCCATCAATGAGCGGCTTTTGCGCATCGTCGACGAGGCGGCGAGCCCGTGGGGCATCAAGATGACGCGCGTCGAGATCAAGGACATCAATCCGCCCGCCAATCTGGTGGAATCCATGGCCCGCCAGATGATGGCCGAGCGCAACAAGCGCGCTCAGATCCTGGAGGCGGAGGGGCTCAAGCAGGCACAGATCCTGGAAGCGGAAGGCCGGCGCGAAGCTGCCTTTCGCGACGCCGAGGCGCGCGAGCGCGCCGCCGAAGCCGAGGCGCGCGCCACCCAGGTGGTCTCCGAGGCCATCGCCAAGGGCGACGTGCAGGCGGTGAATTATTTCGTTGCGCAGAAATACACCGAAGCGCTGGCCAAGATCGGCTCATCCAGCAACAACAAGATCGTGCTGATGCCCTACGAGGCCTCCTCGCTGATCGGCTCGCTGGGCGGCATCGGCGCCATCGCGCGCGACGTCTTCGGCGACGGCGAGACCAGACCTGCGCCCCGGCCCGCCTCGCCCCGGCCGTCTGCGGCCAGGCCGCCCTCGACCGGCCCCGACCGCGCCTGACGGATGGCGGCGATGCTGATCGGCATCTTCTCGGAGCTCGGGCCGTGGAACTGGATGCTCCTCGGCTTCATCCTCCTGGCGCTGGAAATTCTCGTGCCCGGCGTGTTCCTACTGTGGATCGGCATCGCCGCCGTCCTCACCGGCGCGCTCTCCTTGCAGCTCTGGGACGTGGGGTTCTGGACCTGGCAGGTGCAGGTGCTCGTCTTCCTCGCCCTCTCGCTCGTCTCGGCCTATGTCGGCAAGCGGCTCATGGATTCGCGCCGCGACCAGGAAACGGACGAGCCGCTCCTCAACCGCCGCATGGAACAGCTCGTCGGCCGCACGGCAGCGCTGGAGGAGCCGATCCGCGAAGGCCGCGGCCGCATCCGCCTGGGCGACACGGTCTGGCGAGTGATCGGCCCAGACCTTCCGGCGGGCGCCCGCGTGCGCGTCGTGGCGGCCAAAGATGGGGAGTTGCAGGTCGAGCAGGCCTAGCGCTATGCGGCGCCGATGCGCAGGAGATCGTGCAGGTGGAGGATGCCCACCGGCTTGCCGCCTTCCACCACGATCAGGGCGGAAATGCCGGAGGAATTGACGATCTGCAGCGCGGTTGCGGCGAGCGTGTCGGGCGGGATCGTCTTCGGCCCGCGCGTCATCACCTCGTCCACGGTCATCGAAAGAATGTCGTCGTCCATGTGCCGGCGCAGGTCGCCGTCGGTGACGATGCCGATCAGAATGCCGTCGCCGTCCGTGATGCCGACGCATCCGAAGCCCTTGCGCGAGATTTCCAGGATGGCCGCGCGCATGCCGGTGCCGGAGCGCACCAGGGGGATGCGGTCGCCCGTATGCATGATGTCACCCACATGGGTGAGGTTGGCGCCGAGCTGCCCGCCCGGATGGAAGGTGCGGAAGTGGTCCGGCGTGAAGCCGCGCGCCTCGAGGAGGGCGATCGCCAGCGCATCGCCAATGGCAAGCTGCAGGAGGGTCGAGGTGGTGGGCGCCAGCCCGTGCGGACAGGCCTCCTGGACACGCGGCAGGCATAGCACCACGCTCGCCTCGCGCGCCAGCGCCGATCCCGCCCCGGAGGTGACCGCGATGAGCGGGATCGCAAAGCGGCGAGCATAGGCCACGATGCCCTTGAGCTCGGCGCTTTCGCCCGACCAGGAGAGCGCGATGATGGCGTCGTCGCGCGCGATCATGCCGAGATCGCCGTGATTGGCCTCGGCCGGATGGACGAAGAAGGCGGGCGTGCCGGTCGAAGCCAGGGTAGCGGCGATCTTCGAGCCGATATGGCCGCTCTTGCCCACCCCCGTGACGATCACCCGGCCGGAAATGCCGGCGATCATCCCGACGGCGGCCACGAAGGGTTCGGCAAGGCCGTTGTCCAGCGCCTCGGCAAGGGCCGCCATTCCCGCCCGCTCGGTTTCCAGCGTGCGCATGGCGGACGCGATGGCGTTCTCGGCATCCGGTTTCTTGACTGCTTTCAGCATGACCTGCGCATACCTCTTTCGCGCCGCCATGTCCAATCGGTGTCGCGCCCGCAAGCGCACGGCGCCCCTCAACCTTGTATTAACCACGGCCCTTTACGCTTTGGTTACCTTGGCGCCGGTTGCGCCGCAAGACGTTTGGGTGCCGATGTCGCGCGTTCGCTTCAGCAGAAGAAGGGCTGTGCCGTATCTTGCCGGCGCGGTGTGCGCGCTTGTCGCGGCGCTTCCCGCCGCCGCCCAGGATGCACTGCGCGGCCCGCTCGGAACAAGCCGGCTCAGCGCGCAGGCCGAGGACGCGGAGCCCGCGACCGGCATACCCTCCGGGACCTACCAGCCGGCAAGTCCCGGCGCCCTGCCCGACGACGATGCAGGCGACACCCTATTTCCCGATCCCGATCTTTCCTCCGATCCCTTCTCGCCCCTTGACCCGGACGTGCCGGGCAACCCGCCGACGACGGCGACCGACAGGGAACAGGAAAGGCGCGAAGCGGCGGACCCCGCCCCTCCGGAACAGCCTGAGGAGACGGAGGACGAGGAGGTGCTCGAGGAGGCCATTCCCGGCCGGGCCAGGAGCGCGGCGGAGGAAGAGGCGCTGGAATTCCCAAGCCGCCTGAACGAGCGCGAGGTTGCGATCGAGGGAGAGGAATTCCTCCGGGAGGAAAACCCCTACGAGCCGCTCGGCCTGCGGGTGGGCACATTCGTGGTGGTGCCGACGCTGGAGCAGGGGCTGACCTGGACCTCGAACGCCGACAGCAGCCCGGAAGGGGGCGAGGCGGTGCTTTCCGAAACGAACCTGCGCCTCAACGCGGTCTCCGACTGGACGCGCCACCAGGCGACAATCAATGCCTTCGGCACCTTCCGCAAATCGCTTTCCGGCGAGGAAGTGGAGGAGGCGGAGGGAGGCGCGGATGCCGATCTGGAGATCGACATTACGCACAGCCTCATCGGCCGTGCTGCGCTGAGCTATTCCTTCGGCCGCGAGGGCGCCTCCTCGCCCGTCAGCATCGCCGGGGTGGAGGATCAGCCGCTGCGGCACACGATCAATGCATCGGCGGGCCTCGAGAAGGCGCTCGGCCCGCTGCGTCTGCGCGCAACCGGAGAGATCTCGCGCAACCAGTATGGCGATGCGGAGCTGATCGGCGGCGGTACCCTGTCGCAGTCCGACCGCAACTCCACCCTCGCTCTCTTGAGATTGCGCGGCGGTTACGAGCTGTCGCCCGCACTCATGCCGTTCCTCGAAATGGAGGCGGGCCGCCGCTTCTATGACGAGGAGCGCGACAGCGCCGGCTTTGCCCGCTCCTCGCTGCGGCTCGGCGCGCGTGCCGGCGTGGCGCTCGACCTTTCCGAAAAGCTGAATGGCGAGGTGTCGGTCGGCTGGCTCGGCGAGGATTTCGAGGACGACCGGCTCCGCACCATCTCCGGACTTGCCCTGGCGGCAAGCCTAAGCTGGTCCCCCATGCGCGGCACCATCGTCAGCCTCAACGCCAACACCACGGTCGAGGGAACGACGAGCGCCGGCGAAAGCGGCTCCCTGCTTCATGCGGGCACATTGCGCATCGAGCGCCAGATGCGCTCGAACCTGACCGGCAGCCTGGCCCTTGGCGCAAGCTACCGCGACTATGCCTCCGGCGGCCACGACCTGATCCTCTCCGGCGAGGCGGCGGTGACCTGGTGGCTCAACCGCTATGCGGGCCTGACCGGGCGGGCGCGGCACGAGCGCCAGACGAGCAGCCTGCCCGGCCGTGATTACGATGCGACCAGCTTCTTTGCCGGCGTGACGCTGCAGCGCTGAGAAGCGCCTGCTACGCCTTCTGCAGGAGGTCCTGCATGAAGCTGGCCACATTCGGCCTGAGCGTCTCGTCCTTCAGGGCAAGCGCGATGTTCGCCTTGATGAAGCCTTCCGGCGAGCCGCAGTCGAATGTGCTGCCACGGTAGATATGCGCGTAGAACGGCTGCTCCGCATGGAGGCGCAGCATGGCATCGGTGATCTGGATCTCGCCGCCGGCGCCCGTCTCCTGGTTCTCCAGAAGCGAGAAGATTTCCGGCTGCAGGATATAGCGGCCGTTGATGTAGAAGGGGGACGGCGCGTCCTCCGGCTTCGGCTTTTCCACCATGGATGTGATCTCGAAACCCGTATGCGCGTCCCTGCCGCGCCCGACGATGCCGTATTTGTGCGTCTCGGAGGGATCGCATTCCTCGACGGCCAGCACATTGCCGCCCGTCTCCTCGTAAAGCTCCACCATCTGCTTCATGCAGCCGGGCTCGGACTGCATGATCATGTCCGGCAGGAGCAGCGCGAAGGGCTCGTTGCCGACCAGCTCGCGCGCACACCAGACGGCATGGCCAAGACCCAGGGGAACCTGCTGACGCGTATAGCTCGTCTCGCCCGGCTGCGGCTGCATCGACTTCAGCCGCTCGAGGATCTCGTTTTTCCCGCGCCGCGAAAGCGTGTCATAGAGCTCCACGGCCACATCGAAATGATCTTCGATCGCGGTCTTGTTGCGCCCGGTGACGAATATGAAGTGCTCGATCCCCGCCTCGCGCGCCTCGTCCACCACATACTGGATCACGGGTCTGTCGACGACCGTCAGCATCTCCTTGGGCAGCGCCTTGGTCGCGGGCAGGAACCGGGTGCCCAGGCCTGCAACCGGAAAGACGGCTTTGCGGATCTTCTTCATTCAGGGTCCCCTCAAGATCGCTTGACGTGCGAAAGGCTTCGGACAATGCTGAAATGGGCTGGCGGTTCCTGCACCAAATTCGGCAAGAAAAAAGGTGCCGCCCGGTTGGTGAAGCCGTGGAACGGCTTATATGGTAAACCCTTTCCTAACCGCAACTGGCCATAATTCCGTCCAAAGTGCCGGATGGAGGTTTCGAATGATTGCACAAAAGGCCGTATTCCGCTTCGCCGCGAAGCTTGTTCTGTCCGCCGCCCTCTTGGCGGCCGGGATACAGGCGTCCTCGGCCGACGCCGGATTCAGGCGCTGGGTCGCCGAATTCCGCTCGGTCGCGACCCAGAACGGCATTTCCGGCGCGACCTACGACCGCGCCTTCCGCGGCGTGACGGAGCCCGACCCGGAGGTGCTGGAGAAGGCCCGCTTTCAGCCCGAGTTCCGCAACGAGGCTTGGGAATATTTCGATAACAGGGTCAACGAGAATACGGTCGCGACCGGGCGGCAGATGGCGCGTCAGTGGGGCCCCTGGCTGGACCGCATCGAGCGCCAGTTCGGCGTTGATCGCCACATCCTGCTGGCCATCTGGTCGATCGAGTCGAATTACGGCGCCGCACTCGCCAATGACCGCGTGATGCGCAGCCTCCCACGCTCCCTGGCGACGCTTGCCTATGCCGACTCGCGGCGCGCCAAGTTCGCCCGCACGCAGCTCATCGCGGCGCTGAAAATCCTCGAGCGCGGAGACGTCTCCGAGCGCCACCTCACCAGTTCCTGGGCGGGCGCCATGGGGCACACCCAGTTCATCCCGACGAGCTATCAAGCCTATGCGGTGGATATGGACCGCGACGGGCGGCGCGACATCTGGAACTCGGTGCCCGACGCGCTGGCCTCCGCGGCCAATCTTCTGCGCAAGAATGGCTGGCAGTCGGGCGAGACCTGGGGCTACGAGGTGATGCTGCCGGAAGGCCGCAAATTCCCCGGCGGCTCGATGTCGCTCAGCCGCTGGGCGTCCATCGGCGTCGTGCGCGCCAACGGCAAGGCCTTCCCCTCCCCCGGCCGCAACGCCGAACTCAAGGTGCCGGACGGCCGCGCCGGCCCTGCATTCCTGATGACCAGGAACTTCTTCGTCATCAAACGTTACAACAACTCCGACAAATACGCCCTTGCCGTCGGCCTCCTCGCGGACCAGATAGCCGGCTATGGCGGCCTCGTGCGTGACTGGAACCGCCCGTTCCAGCGCCTCTCCTTCCAGGAGACGCAGGAACTGCAGCAGCGGCTGGGCGCTCTCGGCTATTACGAAGGCGAGATTGACGGCAAGGTCGGCCAGGGGTCGCGCGAGGCGATCAGGGCCTTCCAGTCGCGCATGGGCCTGGCGCAGGACGGCCATCCCAGCAAGGAAGTGCTGAACGTGCTGAGAGGCCGCTGAGGAGAAGAGAATGGCCGCAGGCGGGCAACGGAGAAATCGCTTTCTGCGGCCATGGCTCGCCGTTTTCGGCCTGGCGGTGGTCTCGAGCGTCCTTTCCGTGCTGCCGGATCCCGCTTCCGCCCAGGAGTTGATCCGCCGCCAGACCTTCTTCGATCGCCTGTTTGGCGGCCCGCCCCCGCGCGAAGCCTTGCCGCCTCCGCCCAGGCAGAGGCGGGTCGTGCGGCCCCGCCGCGGGGCGCCGGTCGCGCGCGAGCAGCGCGCGCGCAGAAGCGCTCCGGCCGCGCGGAGCACGCGCCGGGCCGCCGCCGAACCGAAGCCAGCTCCCGTGGTGGAGAAGAGTGAGGACGCGCGTGTTGTCCTGGTGGTCGGCGATTTTCTCGCGAGCGGCCTGGCCGAGGGATTGGAGGCCGCCTATGCCGATGCGCCGGGTGTCCGCGTGGTCGACCGCAGCAACGGCTCCTCCGGCTTTGTGCGCGATGATTACTACGACTGGAACGGCGAAATCGGCGGCATCGTCGAGGAGGTGAAGCCGGCGGTGGTGGTGGTCATGATCGGCTCCAACGACCGGCAGCAGCTAAACGTCAACGGAGAATCCGAACGGCCCCAGACTGAGGCCTGGCGCACCGAATATGCCCGCCGTGCGACGGCTTTTGCAAACAGCGTGAAATCGGCGGGCGTTCCGCTCGTCTGGACAGGCGTGCCGTCCTTCAAATCGCCCAGCATGTCGTCCGACATGCTGGCCTTCAACGATATCTACAAGCAGGCCGCGGAGAGCGCCGGCGGCACCTTTGTGGATATCTGGGAAGGGTTTGTCGACGAGAACGGCGCCTTCCTCTCGACGGGCCCGGATATGAACGGGCAGCCGGTGCGGCTGCGCTCCAGCGATGGCATCAATCTGACCGAGGCGGGCAAGCGCAAGGTCGCCTTCTACGTCGAAAAGCCGGTGAGCAAGATTTTGGGAACGGCTGTTTCGCCGGACAGCGGGCAACCGGGTGTGGCCGCCGCGCCGCAGCCCGGAGTGGCCTCTGCCACACCCCTTGATCTTACACGCACGCAGCCAATCTCGCTTGCCGGCCCGGAACTGGACGGCGGCAGCGAGTTGCTTGGAGGCGCACCGCCGCCGGCGGCTTCGCCCGACCCGGAGCCAAAGCCGAAGCCCGGGCGCGCCGACGATTTCTCGCTGCGCCAGCCCGCGCCGTCGAATGCAGCGGCGGACCGGGAGACGACGACGGCGATCCGGCC
Source organism: Chelativorans sp. (assembly GCF_031180965.1). Taxonomy (GTDB): domain Bacteria; phylum Pseudomonadota; class Alphaproteobacteria; order Rhizobiales; family Rhizobiaceae; genus Chelativorans. The sequence goes on along the minus strand of NZ_JAPSLH010000012.1, from coordinate 116,641 downwards.
GTAAAGCGCCTATCCCGGTAGGACGGTGCTTCCCATCAGGAACTCGTCGATGGCGCGCGCCGCCTGCCTCCCCTCGCGGATCGCCCAGACCACCAGCGATTGGCCGCGCCGCACGTCGCCGGCGGCGAACAGCCTGTCCACGCTCGTCCGGTAGTCGCGATCGTTGGCGACCACATTGGTCGAGTTGCGGCGATCGACGGTGGTGGCGAGCGAACCCTGGAGCTCCTGCGTCACACCGGTTTCCATGGGCCCCGAGAAGCCGATCGCGATGAAGGCGAGGTCAGCCCTGATCACGAATTCCGTGCCGGCGATGGGCTTGCGCTTCTCGTCCACTTGGCAGCATTTGACGCCGGTGAGCTGGCCGTCCTCGCCGATGAACTCAAGTGTCGCGACCTGGAACTCGCGCTCGGCGCCTTCCGCCTGGCTGGAGGAGGTGCGCATCTTCGTCGCCCAGTAGGGCCACACGGTCAGCTTGTCCTCCTTCTCCGGCGGCCTCGGACGGATGTCGAGCTGCGTCACCCGCACTGCACCCTGACGGAAGGCGGTGCCGATGCAGTCCGAAGCCGTATCGCCGCCGCCGACTACGACCACATGCTTGCCGCTGGCGAGGATCGGCTCCGATGCCCAGGCGACGGACTGGGTGTTCTCGCCGCCGATGCGGCGGTTCTGCTGTACGAGATAGGGCATCGCGTCGTAGACGCCGTTGAGCTCGACACCAGGAATGCCCGCCGGGCGCGGTTTTTCCGAGCCGCCGCAATAGAGCACCGCATCATATTCGGCGAGCAGCTCGGCCACGGGCTTGTCCACGCCGACATTGACGCCACAGAAGAAGGTGACACCCTCCCCCTGCATCTGTTCGACGCGACGGTCGACATAGCGCTTCTCGATCTTGAAATCCGGGATCCCGTAGCGCATCAGCCCGCCCGGGCGGCTTTCGCGCTCGTAGACATGCACCTCATGGCCGGCGCGGCCGAGCTGCTGGGCGGCGGCCATGCCCGCCGGCCCCGAGCCGATGACGGCGACGCGCCTGCCCGTCTTCTTCTCCGCCGGCTGGGGGCGCACGAAGCCCAGTTCATAGGCTTTGTCGCCGATCGCCTGCTCGATGGTCTTGATGGTGACCGGCGCGTCTTCGAGATTGAGTGTGCAGGCTTCCTCGCAGGGCGCCGGGCAGATGCGGCCGGTCCACTCAGGGAAATTATTGGTGGAGTGGAGATTGCGGATCGCCTCTTCCCAATCGCCCTGGTAGACGAGGTCGTTCCAGTCTGGGATCTGGTTGTGCACGGGGCAGCCTGTAGGGCCGTGGCAGTACGGGATGCCGCAGTCCATGCATCGGGCGGCCTGTTTGGCGACCTCCTGCTCCGACATCGGGATCGTGAACTCGCGGAAATGCCGGATGCGGTCGGATGCCGGCTGGTACTTGTTCTCCTGCCGGTCGATCTCCAGAAAGCCTGTAACCTTGCCCATGCTCGTTCCTTGTCCTGACGCGGTTGACCGCGTCTTGTTCTTACCGCTTCACTGGAGGCCGCCGCCTGGTGCGCTCGGCTTCCACTCTGTTGGGCCTGCACTCACTCCGCCGCCTCGATACGCCATGGAGCGATATCGTCAGCCGCATATTTGAAAGCGGCGCGGACATCCTCGATCGTGAGACGGGGGTGCTGATCAACGATTTCCAACTCCGAATGGCCTCCAGCAGCCATACGCAGGATATGCTCCACGGTTATGCGCGTACCGCGCACGGTCGGCTTTCCGAACATCACTTCCCGGTCGCATACGATACACGTATTAGTCACCTTCCAACCCATTCAGGCCCGCAACCAGTTTTCAACCCTCAATCCCGGAACCCGGGAAAATTCCTTCACGTTGTCCGTCACCAGCGTCGCATCCACCGCCAGCGCATGCGCCGCGATCAGGAGGTCGTTTGGACCGATAATTTCTCCGCGACGCTCCAATTCCAACCGTATTTCAGCGTAGTGGCTGTCCGCGGGCGGCGCGAAGGGGTCCACGTACAACCGATAGACAACGTTGCCCACTTTGCGCGCCAGTTCGGACGAGCCGCGCTTGCGCACGCCGAACATGAGCTCGGCATGCGCAATTACGCTTGTGAAGACGTTTCCTTCACCGACCGCCTCGAGCTTTTGGGCAGCGCGGCCTTGGGGCTCAATGACGAGATTCGAAATGATATTGGTATCCAGAAGATACTTCATGGAAACTCGACATCATCGAGCGGCGGCAGATGACGGTCATCTTCTATGAAGTCGCCGCCGGTCCATGGCTCAGCGTTCTTCAGATAAGCGACAAGTCCAGCCGTGGCTCCCGTTCTGATCATGATACTGCCGTCTGGAAGCTGCCTCATGACCACAGTATCCGCCGCAAACTCCCATTCTTTGGGAATCCGTACCGCTTTGCTGCGCCCGTTCTGAAACACCCGGACGACCCGCTTTTCGTCGTCGTGCTGATGTACGTTCATGCGCGCCTCCGCTGTCATATGCCTGTAGCATATGACAGCTACCTTCGATTTTCAACCTTACTCCGCGGCGATGCCCATGCGCATGCGCTCCATCTCCTCGAGCGCGCGGCGGTATTCGACCGGCATCACCTTGCGGAATTTCGGCCGGTAGTCCGCCCAATTGTCGAGGATGGTGCGAGCCCGCTCCGAACCCGTATAGCGGTAGTGGTTGGAGATGAGGTGCGCCAAACGCTCCTCGTCGTGCCGCGTCATGTCGCCGGAGACATCCACCCGGCCCATATGCGCCAGGTCGCCACCGTGATGATGCAGCTTTTCGAGGATGTCGTCCTCCTCGGGCACGGGCTCCAGCTCGACCATCGCCATGTTGCAGCGCTCGGCGAAATCCCCCTGCTCGTCGAGCACATAGGCGACGCCGCCGGACATACCCGCAGCGAAGTTGCGGCCGGTCTGGCCGAGCACGACGACGAGGCCGCCGGTCATGTATTCGCAGCCATGGTCGCCCACGCCTTCGACGACGGCGACGGCGCCAGAGTTGCGCACCGCGAAGCGCTCGCCCGCCACGCCACGGAAATAGCATTCGCCCTCGATGGCGCCATAGAGCACCGTATTGCCGACGATGATCGACTTCTCCGGCACGATCTTCGCCTTGTCCGACGGCTTGATGACGATTCGCCCGCCCGAAAGCCCCTTGCCGACATAGTCGTTGGCGTCGCCCTCGAGCTCGAAGGAGATGCCGCGCGATAAGAACGCGCCGAAGGACTGGCCGGCCGTGCCTGTGAAACGCACTGAGATCGTGTCGTCCTTCAGCCCCTTGTGGCGGAAGCGCTTTGCCACCTCGCCCGAGAGCATCGCGCCCGTGGTGCGGTCGGTGTTGCAGATCTCGAACTCGAGCGATACCGGCTCCTTCCTTTCGAGCGCCGGCATGGCCGCGGCAATCAGGTTGCGGTCGAGCACATCGTCGATCGGATGTTTTTGGCGCTCTGTCCAGCGGATCGCGTCTCGCGCAGCCTCAGGCTTGAAGAAGACGCGGGAGAAGTCCAGGCCCTTCGCCTTCCAGTGCTGGATCATCGCCCGTTTTTCGAGCAGGTCCGACTGGCCGACGATCTCGTCAATCCTGCGGAAGCCCATCTCGGCCAGGATTTGCCGCACTTCTTCCGCCACGTAGAAGAAGTAGTTGATGATGTGTTCCGGCGTACCCTTGAAGCGCTTGCGCAGCACGGGATCCTGCGTCGCAACCCCCACCGGGCAGGTATTCAGGTGACACTTGCGCATCATGATGCAGCCGGCCGCGATGAGCGGCGCAGTGGAGAAGCCGAACTCGTCGGCGCCCAGAAGCGCGCCGATGATGACATCGCGCCCGGTGCGCAGCCCGCCGTCCACCTGCAGCGCCACTCTGCTGCGCAGACCGTTCAGCACCAGGGTCTGGTGCGTCTCGGCAAGTCCCATCTCCCAGGGGCTGCCGGCATGCTTGATGGAGGTGAGCGGCGAAGCGCCGGTACCGCCGTCAAAGCCGGCAATGGTAATGTGATCGGCGCGCGCCTTGGCGACGCCCGCGGCCACGGTGCCGACGCCCACCTCGGACACGAGCTTCACCGACACGTCGGCCGCCGGGTTGACGTTCTTCAGGTCGAAGATGAGCTGCGCCAGATCCTCGATCGAATAGATGTCGTGGTGTGGCGGCGGCGAGATGAGGCCGACGCCGGGCGTCGAATGGCGCACCTTGGCGATGGTCGCATCCACCTTGTGGCCGGGCAGCTGCCCGCCCTCGCCCGGCTTGGCTCCCTGCGCCACCTTGATCTGCATCATGTCGGAGTTGACGAGATACTCCGCCGTCACGCCAAAGCGCCCGCTCGCCACCTGCTTGATGGCCGAGCGCTCCGGATTGGCAGAGCCGTCGGGCAGCGGCAGGAAGCGGTCCGATTCCTCGCCGCCTTCGCCGGTGTTCGACTTGCCGCCGATGGCGTTCATGGCGCGCGCCAGCGTGGTATGCGCCTCCCTGGAGATGGAACCGAAGGACATGGCGCCGGTGGAGAAGCGCTTCACGATCTCCGCCGCGGGCTCGACCTCCTCGATCGGCACCGGCTTCCTGCCGGCATCGGCCGCCGTCCTGATATGGAACAGGCCGCGGATTGTCTTGGCCCGGGCAGCCTCGCCATTGATGAGGTTGGAGAACTCCTGATAGGTTTCCCAGGATTTCCTGCGCACGGCGTGCTGCAGCGTGGCGACGGCGTCCGGCGTCCAGACATGGTCCTCGCCGCGCATGCGGTAATTGTATTCGCCGCCCACCTCAAGGGCGGTGCGCAGGACTGGATCGTCGCTGAAGGCGGCCCGGTGGCGCGCCACCGTCTCTTCGGCGATCTCCTCCAGCCCGACGCCCTCGATCGTGGTGGCGGTGCCGGTGAAATAGCGCTGGACGAAATCCGAACGAAGGCCCACCGCGTCGAAGATCTGCGCGCCGCAATAGGACTGATAGGTGGAGATGCCCATCTTGGACATCACCTTGAGGATGCCCTTGCCGATGGACTTTATGTAGCGCTTGACCAGTTCGTTCGCGTCGACCTCTGGCGGGAAATCGCCCTTGGCGTGCATGTCGAGCAGCGTGTCGAAGGCAAGATAGGGGTTGATCGCCTCGGCGCCGTAGCCAGCCAGGCAGCAGAAATGATGGACTTCGCGCGGCTCTCCCGATTCCACGACAAGGCCGACCGAGGTCCTGAGGCCCTTGCGGATCAGGTGGTGATGCACCGCGGCCGTGGCGAGCAGCATGGGGATGGCGATGCGGTCCGGCCCGATCTGTCGGTCGGACAGGATGATGATGTTGTAGCCGCCGGCAACCGCCGCCTCCGCCCGCTCGCAGAGCCGGTCCAGCGCGCCGGCGAGGCCTGCCGCGCCTTCAAGCGAGGAATAGGTGACGTCCAGCGTCTTGGTGTCGAACCGGTCCTCGGTATGGCCGATGGAGCGGATCTTCTCGAGATCGCCATTGGTCAGGATCGGCTGGCGCACCTCAAGCCGCTTGCGGCGTGAATTGCCGACCAGGTCGAAGATGTTCGGCCGCGGGCCGATGAAGGAGACGAGGCTCATCACCAGCTCCTCGCGAATCGGGTCGATCGGCGGGTTGGTGACCTGCGCGAAGTTCTGCTTGAAATAGGTGTAGAGCAGTTTCGGCTTGTCGGACATCGCCGAGATGGGCGTGTCGGTGCCCATGGAGCCGACTCCCTCCTGGCCGGTCGTGGCCATGGGCGGCATCAGGAGGCGCACATCCTCCTGCGTGTAGCCGAAGGCCTGCTGCCGGTCGAGCATCGAGACGTCCTGGCGCAGCGCGCGGGGGGCCACGGGCTTCAGCTCTTCGAGAATGAGCTGCGTGTTGCTCAGCCACTGCTGGAAGGGGTGCTTGGCAGCAAGCTCGGCCTTCAGCTCGTCGTCGGAAACGATGCGCCCCTTCTCAAGGTCGATCAGCAGCATGCGGCCGGGCTGCAGCCTCCACTTTGTGACGACCTTTTCCTCCGGCACCGCGAGCGCGCCGGCTTCCGAGGACAGGATCACGCGATCATCGTCCGTGACGACATAGCGTGCCGGACGCAACCCGTTGCGGTCCAGCGTGGCGCCGATCTGCCGTCCGTCCGTGAAGGCCACGGCGGCCGGACCATCCCATGGCTCCATGAGCGCCGCGTGATACTCGTAGAAGGCCTTACGCTCGGGGCTCATCAGCTTGTTGCCGGCCCAGGCCTCGGGGATGAGCATCATCATGGCATGCGCCAGCGGGTAGCCGCCCTGGTAGAGGAATTCGAGCGCGTTGTCGAAGCAGGCCGTGTCCGACTGGCCCTCGTAGGAAATCGGCCAGAGCTTGGAGATGTCGTTGCCGAACAGCTCTGAATCCACCGAGGCCTGGCGCGCCGCCATCCAGTTCACATTGCCGCGCAGCGTGTTGATCTCGCCGTTATGCGCGACCATGCGGTAGGGATGTGCCAGTTTCCAGGATGGGAAGGTGTTGGTCGAGAAGCGCTGGTGCACCAGCGCCAGCGCGGATTCGAAGCGCGGGTCCTTGAGGTCGCGGTAATAGGCGCCCAGCTGGTAAGCCAGGAACATGCCCTTGTAGACGACCGTGCGCGCCGAAAGCGAGACGATGTAGAAGCCGTTGTCGCGGCCTCCCGTCTCTTCATAGATGCGGCCCGACACCACCTTGCGCAGGATATAGAGCCGCCGTTCGAAATCCTCGTCATCGGCGATCGTCTCGCCGCGCGCGATGAAGACCTGGCGGTGGACCGGTTCGGAGGCGACGATGTTCGGCGCCTCGGAAAGGCAGGAATTATCGACCGGCACGTCGCGGAAGCCGATGAGCTTCTGGCCTTCCGAACGGCAGACATCGGCGATCACTTCCTCGATATGGGCGCGAAGGGCGGGATCCTGCGGCATGAAAAGGACGCCGACGCCATAGTGGCCCGGCTGGGGCAGGTCCACACCCTGCCGTGCCATCTCCTCGCGGAAGAAGCGGTCGGGGATCTGCGCCAGGAGGCCGGCCCCGTCGCCCACCAGCGGGTCCGCACCAACAGCGCCGCGATGGGTGAGGTTTTCCAGCATCTTGAGGCCATCCTCGATGATGCTGTGCGATTTCACCCCTTTCAGATGCGCGACGAAGCCGACGCCGCAGGCATCGTGCTCGCGGCTGGGGTCATAAAGTCCCCGCGCGTCAGGCATGCCACCATGGGCCGTGCGTTTGACGGCCGCGGCCCCAGCCTGCACGGCGGGCAGAAGCCCAGTCGATACAGATGGCGTCAGTTCCGTCATCGCTCGTCCTCCAGTCGTGGCGCCCGTGGGCGCCGTTCAGTTGCGGGCGGCCCCGTAGCGGCGCACCCGGTGGATCGGGTCGGCATTCTTGCGAAATGGCCGGATGAACGCTTGCCCTCTCCCGCGGGCGCGTTCCTTCTCGTGGGCATGCCCGGACCTTGGGTCCTTCGGCACCGCCTTCCGCACATCCTTCCGGACCGCCGCGCCACTATAGCGCATACGACCCTCGCATGCCCGGATAAATAAGACAGCACTCCTGTCCTATTCGCTCATTGCCAGAAAACCGCGCGCGGTACAATACGAAATTGCAAAAATTCCGTGGCTGGCCCGCAATAAAATTGCGCGCGGCGTTCAGCAGCCGCAACTTCCCGACCGGATCCGGCGCTCCACTGGGCCGCTGCGTTTACCTTTTACTTAGCCCTTGAATCTGCGGGGGCAACAAGCGAGGGTGCGCGCAATCAGCGAGGCAGGCATGGCGATCAATTTCGCATCCGACAATTGGGCCGGCGCACACCCGGCCATAGGCGAGGCGCTGGCGCTCCATTCGCGCGGGATTGCCCCCGCCTACGGCACAAGCGAACTCGACCGGCAGGTGGAAAGACGGTTCTGCGAGATCTTCGAGCGCGAGGTGGCGGTTTTCTTCGTCGCGACCGGCACCGCGGCGAATTCCCTTTCCATGGCGATGCTCAACCGGCCGGGCGGAGTGGTCTTCTGCCATGAAAACGCACATATGCGTGAGGACGAGGGCGGCGCGCCGGAATACCTGACGGGTGGCGCCCGGACGCATGGAGTGCGCGGGGTGCTCGGGCAGATTACGCCTGAGACGCTCGACGAGGCGATTAGGCTCTTTCCGGCAGAGTTCGTGCATTCCGGCCAGCCGATGGCGGTCTCCATCACCCAGAGCACGGAAATCGGCACTGTCTATTCCCTCGACGAAATCGGAGCGCTCGCCGAGACCTGCCGCAAGCACCGGCTGCCGCTCCACATGGACGGCGCACGCTTTGCAAACGCGGTCGCCGCACTCGGGACCACTGCCGCCGAGATGACATGGAAGCGCGGGGTGGATATTGTTTCCTTCGGCGCCACCAAGAACGGTTGCTGGTGCGCCGAGGCGATCGTGGTCATGGACCCGGCGAAGGGCCGCGACATGCCCTTCCTGCGCAAGCGCGCGGCGCATCTCTTCTCCAAATCGCGCTTCATCGCCGCACAGTTCGACGCCTATTTCAGCGACGATCTGTGGCTGAGAAACGCAACGCATGCCAACGCCATGGCCGCGCGCCTGGCGACCCATTTGCGCCACGCCCCCGGCGCGCGGCTCGCTTGGGTGCCGCAGGCGAATGAGGTTTTCGCCGTCCTGAAGGAGAGCACGGCGCAGTCCCTTCGGGAAAAAGGTGTCTTCTTCCATCCCTGGAAGGTCCCGCAGGATGCGGAGCTGACGCTCGGGGCCGACGAAGGTCTCTATCGCTTCGTCACCTCATTTGCGACCATGGCGGAGGAAGTGGACGCGTTCGCCGCGATCGTCGGCACGTAGACGGCAATAAAAAAGCGGCGCCCCAAGGCGCCGCTTTGCAATGGCGATGCTTGCGGTCAGGCGGCGTTCCTGGTCGCCTCGATCTGCTTCGCCTCGCCGCTCGAATCGCGCGCGATGGGGATGCGGCGCGGCTTCATCTCCTCGGGGATGTTGCGGGTCAGCTCGATGTGAAGCAGGCCGTCCTTCAGCGTGGCGCCGCTCACCTCTACGTGATCGGCGAGCTGGAAGCGCCGCTCGAAGCTGCGGGAGGCGATGCCGCGATACAGAATTTCGCCGTTCTGGTCGTTCTGCTCGTCGCGCTTTTCGCCCTTGATCGTAAGCACATTGCGGTGCGCCTCAACCGAGATGTCGTCCTCGGAGAAGCCCGCAACCGCCATGGAGATGCGGTAGGCATCGCTGCCCGTGCGCTCGATGTTGTAGGGCGGATAGGTCTGGCCGCCGTCAAGCTGGCCAAGCGAGTCAAGCATGGTGAAGAGCCGGTCGAACCCTACGGTCGATCGGTAGAGGGGAGAAAAATCGACATGACGCATGGTCTGTCCTCCTGTTGAGCAACAAGTTGCGTTTGGCCATCGCCGGAAACCCGATCTCGGCATTTCCTCAGGTGGCCACGGCCCCGTGAGTGGCGGCCGCAGCAATTATCTGGGTATTTTTGACCGCCTGTTCAAGGCGGCGGCCAGCTCGCCCCGGCGCCCCGAGGCTTCAAAATATGAACGCAATCTGAACGCCGCCTTCGCCTGACGTTCAGGGAGCAAGGGCTAGGATGCATGTGACCTTCCGGACCGTATGCATCCGTCCCTTCCATCGGTCCGGAGCAGCCGGAGGCGGCCAAGCCGCCTCCGGTATGCTCTTCCCCGCCAAATCCTTTGCTTTTGCCGAAGCCGGTCTCTATCACCGGACGCAAGCACCGTTCCGCCTGGCCTTATCTGCAATGACCGACCTGCTTCGCGAAATCCCGGAAAACCCCGTGCCCGAGGGCGCCGAGGCCGCCATGATGGTAGCGAAGGACGGCCGCCGCATCCGCTATGCGCGCTTTCCTTCGCGTGGTGATCACGGAACGGTCGTCATCCTGCCGGGCCGCAACGAATGCATCGAAAAGTATTTCGAGAGCGTGCGCGATCTTGCGGCGCGCGGCTTTTCCGCCGCCGCGCTCGATTGGCGAGGCCAGGGCGGCTCCGACCGGCTGCTGCGCGACCCCATGAAGGGTCATGTCAGAAGCTTCAACGACTATGTCTCGGACCTCGACCAATTCTTCCGCGATGTGGTGCTGCCGGATTGCCGCCCGCCTTTTACCGTGCTCGGCCATTCCACCGGCGCGCTGATCGCGCTGCTCGCCACGCCGGATCTCGTCAATCGCGTGCGGCGCATGGTGCTGATCGCGCCCCTGCTGGAAATCCATACGCCGCTGCCCCTGCGCCTCGCAAAAGGGCTTGCCAAAACCCTTTGTGCCTTGGGGCTGGGCCGCATGTATGTTGCCGGGCACGGCAGGCGCGGCAAGGAAGTGCCTTTCCAGCCCAACGCACTGACGAGCGACTTGGCGCGCTACGAGCGCAATCAGGCGCTGGTCCGCGCCTTTCCTGAGCTCTTTGTCGGAGGCCCGACGGCGGCGTGGCTGAACGGCGCCTGGGCGGCGGCAAGAACCGTCTCGGATCCCGATTTCAAGGCGAGCATCCGCCTGCCCATTCTCTTCCTCGCCGCCGGCCGGGATCAAGTCGTCTCCACGCCCATGGTCGAGCGCTACGCGCGGGGCCTGCGCTCCGGTAAAGTCCTCACCATCGACGGCGCGCGGCACGAAATTCTGCAGGAGGCCGACTTCTTCCGTGAGCAGGCGCTTGCCGCCTTCGAGGCCTTCGCCAAGCCGGCCGAGAGCGGGCTGCTTACCCAGGAATCCTCCGGCTACTGAAGTCGCGCCTCAGCCCTGGAGAAATTCGAGCGCTCTCGCATGCAGTTCCGGCGTGGCCGCAGCGATGATGTCGCCGCCTGCCTCCGCCGCCCCGCCCTCCCAGGTGGTGACGAGGCCGCCCGCCTTCTCCACGATGGGGATCAGGGCGACGATGTCATAGGGCTGCAAGCCGCACTCGATGACAAGATCCACATGGCCGGCGGCCAGCATCGCATAGGCATAGCAGTCGGTGCCGTAGCGCGGCAGGCGAACCGCCTCCTCGACGCGATCATAGAGCGCCCGGCGCCGCCCGTCGAAAAGGCCCGGCGTGGTGGTGCAGAGCGTGGCATCCCGCAGGGCGGTCGTCCGCCGCACAGCCAGCCGGCGCGCGCCCCCCGGCCCCTCGTAATAGGCGCCGCTTGCATTGGCATAGTAGAGTTCGCCCGTGAAAGGCTGCGACATCATCCCCGCAACCGCACTCCCATCGATGGTGAGCCCGACGAGCGTTCCCCATAGGGGCAGGCCGGAGATGAAGGCGCGCGTGCCGTCGATCGGGTCGATCACCCAGACATGGCTCCTGTCCCCATTCTCCACTCCGAACTCCTCGCCGACTATTCCGTGGTCGGGAAAGCTTTCCCGGATGAGGCGTCGGATCGCCTGCTCTGCCGCGCGGTCTGCCTCCGTCACCGGGTCGAAGCCCGCCTCGCGCTTGTTGATGATGTCACCACCCTGGCGAAAGCGCGGCAAGGTCTCGGCCGCCGCGGCGGCGGCGACTTGGCGCATGAATTCAGGCGTGGGCTCTTGGAGCATGGCGTTCATGGCTGGGCTATTTTCCGGACTGGAGGAAACAGGATGGCGAGATAACCTGTGGCAAAGGAGCTACAGCTTGAGGTTATCCACTCAATTTTCGGCGCGGAATTAGTATGAAGACTTGACAATTGTGCAGCGCAACATAGAATGTGAGTCGGACAGTTGGTTCTGTCCATGCCCATCTTGGGCGTTTCCTCCCTAGACTTATGACCGTGTCGTGCAAACGATACGGTCTCTTTTTACGAGCGGGCGGCAGAGCTCCGCCGACCGGCTATTCTGCCGCGAGCGGCATTGTGAGGAAGTGCTGCTCCGGGATGATCGTCAGCCCGCGTATGAAGTCCTTGAGGTCGTTGGCCAGCGCCTGGAAGCGCGCCGTGCGCTCGAGTGTGCGCTCGTTCATGTAAAGGCCGCGGTTGATCTCGATCTGCAGCGCGTGCAGGCGCTCCGCGGGCCGGCCATAATGCTCCGTGATGAATCCGCCAGCATAGGGCTTGTTGTGCACGACCGTATAGCCCTTGGCCGTCAGCAGCGACATGGCATAATCGGTGAGCGCCGGCGCCGAGGATGAGCCGAAGCGGTCGCCCAGGATGAAATCGGGCTTCAGCGAGCCATCTCCGACGCGTATGTTCGCTGGCATTGAATGGCAGTCGATCAAGACCGCATAGCCGAATTTCGCCCGCGTTTCCTGCAGCAGCGCGGAAAGGCATGCATGATAGGGCCTGTAGACATGGTCGATGCGCGATATGGCCTCGGCGAGCGGCAGCCGCGCCGAATAGATATCCAGCCCCTCGCCCACCAGCTTCGGGACAGTGCCGAGCCCGCCGGCGACGCGGGGGGAGCGGATATTCGCATAGGGCGGCACCGGCTCGCGGAACATGCGCGGGTCGAGCTCCCACGGCTCGCGGTTGACGTCCAGATAGGCGCGCGGGAAGTTGGCCGAGAGCAGCGGCGCGCCCAAACTCGCGGCGGAGGCGAAGAGTTCATCCACATAGCAGTCTTCCGACCGCCTTATGGTGGCCGGATCGAGCTTGCTCATGGCCAGGAAGCGCGCGGGGTAATATCGGCCGCTGTGAGGGGAGTTGAAGACGAAGGGGAACCGCTGTTCACCCGGCCTTGCGACTTGGAAAGCCGGAATGTCCGAGAAGTCGGCCGCTGCGCCCATCTACTGCCTCATGTCCTGGAAATACTCCCATACGGTTTAAGCAAGCCTGCCATTGGGCGATCCCGCTGTCCAGTGCGACACTCGACCCGCCGGCGTCATTCACTTGATATTTACCTTATCAAAAACATATAGGTTTTGGTGCCTCGGCGGGGCGGGATCTGTTCGGTAGATGTGATGGCACGAATTCTGCTTGCGGAAGACGACGAAGACATGCGGCGTTTCCTCGTCAAGGCGCTGGAGCGCGCCGGCTACGAGGTGGTTGATTTCGACAACGGCGCCGGGGCCTATGAAAGGCTGCGCGAAGAGCCTTTCTCGCTCCTCCTGACCGACATCGTGATGCCGGAGATGGACGGCATCGAGCTTGCGCGGCGGGCAACCGAGATCGACCCGGACCTCAAGGTCATGTTCATCACGGGTTTTGCGGCGGTGGCGCTCAATCCGGATTCCAAGGCCCCGCGCGACGCCAAAGTGCTGTCCAAGCCGTTCCACCTGCGCGAGCTGGTGAACGAGATCGAGAAGCTGCTGCAGGCGGCGTGATCCCGGAGCCCGGCGGCCCGGGAAGCTTTCTATTGACGCGCGCCGGCTCTATGGTCTATGCGGCGCGTCGGATGGGCGTGTAGCTCAGCGGGAGAGCACTACGTTGACATCGTAGGGGTCACAGGTTCAATCCCTGTCACGCCCACCATCCAAGCTCCTTGTTCGATATATAGCTTCTGCCTTTGCGAGGCGGCTGCACGCGTGCCCGGCAGCTTCATGAGCGAGCCCGTGGCCCCTCCGGAATACCGGAGATCAGTTGGGGCGGCGGCGATCAGGGACGGCGGAAGGGCGAGGAAAGGATTGCCCGATCGCGCGCACCAGATCGCGAGCAGCATCCGGATCCAAAGCGATGCTCAACGGCTCGCCGCTCTCGTTCTCGAGAACCACGATGAGCCTTGACTGATCAGCAGCAAAAAAGGCCCGCAAGATATGCGAAACCAGGAATGGTTCGGATTTTTCGGCATCGCTTTCCGTCATCACGAATCCCACCCTCATTGCCAATCACGGCACCGTACACCAGATCAACATGGTTGTAGACCACTGGAGTGCCGACGCTCGCGGCCGTCTCCTGCCCGATGGACTTGCTCGCGCCGGGACGCCTTGGCTAGCCAGGCGATCCGAGCATAGGCGTCCCCGCGGAGCGATTTGCTCCGGATCGACAGGGAACCTCAGGCTCGCCTCGCGGCTTCGTTTCCGAAACGGAGGTGGCGCATGGCGATCGGATCAGGCGCGGTGGTGACCGGATGACCCTTGGCGGCTCGGACGCAGCGACATATCCGCCGCTCGATGTGCCGAAGCCGGTCGCGCCGGGAATCTGGATCGTCGACAGCGGCCCGCTGAAGCTGATGGGCGTGCGGCTCCCCGTTCGAATGACCGTCATGCAGCTCCGCTCGGGTGGGCTCATCCTCCACTCTCCGACGAGATTCGATCCCGCGCTAAGGCAGAAGCTCGAGCAGATCGGCCCGATCGAGCATCTGGTGGCACCAAACAGCGCTCACTGGACCTTCATGAAGGACTGGCAGGACCGCCTGCCCAATGTGCTTGCATGGGCTGCTCCCGGCCTCCGAGAGCGGGCGCAGGTTCGCCGCTCCGGCTTGCGGCTGGACCATGATCTCGGCCCGGAGCCCCCGCAGGTCTGGTCGGAGGAGATCGAGCAGGTGCCCGTCGAGGGTATTGGCGGGTTCACCGAGATCGCATTCTTTCACAAGAGCAGCCGCACATTGGTGCTGACTGACCTGATCGAGAATTTCGAGCCCGGCAAGCTGCCGCTCCTTGCCAAACCTGTTGCCCGCCTTCTCGGCATCGCCGCTCCCGCCGGCAGAGCGCCCATCTATCTGCGCGCCGTCGTGAGGCTGAAGGGGCGCCAGCCCCGAGAGGCAGCGGAGCGCCTGGTGGCGTTCCGCCCAGACCGGGTCATCTTCGCGCATGGAAGCTGGTTCGAGCGGGACGGCACTGCGCGGCTTCGCAACTCCCTCGCATGGCTCCTGCCCTGAGCTTCTGCGAAGTCGGGCTTCCGAACTCCGGTCGGCCCCCTGCACGACTCGGCGTGCTGCTCAGGGTTCGTATTAGCCCCTCCGGCGATCGAGCGCTGTCAAGATCTGGTGCGCCGCCTTTACGCGCGCGGGATTTGGATAATACTTGTTCGCCAGCATCACGACGCCAATACCCTTGCCGGGAATGAACGCGACATAGGCGCCGAAGCCATTCGTCGAGCCGGTCTTGTTGATCAGCATGTCCTTCCGCGGCGGCGCCGGCGGATCCAGTCTCACCGCCTTGTTGGGCTTGCCCGCAATCTCGGGCGAGTTCCCCGCGAGCAGCCGGTCAAGGTCCACCGGGTAGGGGTAGATCTCCCAGCCGAGGCCCTGGGTCATCTCGCCGACCTCGTAATATCCGGTATGGGTCGCGGCGATCGCGCGCTGCAGTGTTTCATCCATGCCTGCGCTGTTCAGGTTCGCTTCGACGAACCGGATCAGGTCGGCCGCGCTCGTCTTCACGCCATAGGCTTCTGAGGCTAGAACGCCCGGCCTCATCCGGATCGGCTTGCCTTTCCTTGAATAGCCGTAGGCGTAGTCACCCATCCGGTCCTGGGGAACCCGGATATATGTGCTGGAGAGGCCGAGCATCGGGAAGAGCTCTCCTTCCATCAGATCATCGAACGGCTCGCCCATGCTTCTTGCGGCCAGATAGCCGAAGAGGCCGATGCTTGGATTGGAGTAGACGCGATAAGTGCCGGCGGCATAGAGGGGACGCCAGTTCTGGTAATAGCCCGCCATCTGCTTTACGTTGCTAACACCGTCCGGAAACTGCAGCGGCAGGCCTCCCGCCGTATAAGTGGCCAGATCGAGAAGGCTGATCCCATCGAAGCTGCTGCCGGCCAGAGCCGGCCAATATTTGCTCGCCTTGTCGGAAAGGGCCAGATCTCCACGCGCGGCGGCATAGGCGGCGAGGGTCGCAGTAAAGGTCTTGCTGATCGAGCCTATCTCAAAGAGCGTGTCTTCGGTGACCCTTTGCCCGCTCTCCTTTGAAGCGACGCCGTAGCTGAAGAAATACCGCTCCCCGCCGGCCGTAATGGCCACGGCCATTCCCGGCACGTTATGCTCTTCCTTGAGGGGGCGGATTGCCTCGTCCACCACGCGCTCAAGGTCACCCTCGTTCAGCCGCTCTCCCTCCGTCTGGGCGTATGCCGGCAAGAAGGCGAGCGTCGCCGCGGCGAACAGGGAAATGGCAAGCGTCCGACGGCGCGATACCACGATCGTCATTCCAATCTCCGTTTTCGAGAGTTTGACTCCTGCGCAACCCGGAATTTCGCCCCTGGAAAGAGGAGTCAATGGCGCCGGTCGCCATCCATCCTTCACACGTCGGGTTCCAACAGGTAGCGCCACTTGTCAAAGGATGGCCGGCGCAGATCGTCGACGCTCATGAAAGCGGAGACTGCCTGCCGAACCTGCTCCGGCGTCTCCGGCTTTGGCTCCAGATTGTCCGGTACGACCACCAGGCCGGTGAACTCCAGCGCGGAAGTCAGGGAAAAGTCCAGCGACAGGGGCTCGCTCTCGCCGTCGATATCAGCCGCGCCGGCAATGGCTGCGCTAAATTTGTTGGCGCCGGCGGCGCGAAGCTGCAGACCGTGCAAGGACACCCGATGATGCTCGTCGAAGAGAAATACCGAGGCCTCCACAAGGTCGCGATCGAGTATTTGCTCAAGACCCATACCGTCGAGATCCCGCCAGCGGCGCAGCGGCCATGTCAGCCACTCGACCGCGAGGGAGCAATCCCATTCCCCCCGTCCCAGCCTAAGGGCTCCAGTTCGATCCGCAGATTCCAGAACAGGTTCCGGTCAAGGCCGGTGAGCCGGTTCTGGAAAAGATGCGCATAAATCTTGCCAACCGTTGGCGTGAGCTTCACGTGGAGCGGTCTGCGCCGGAGCAACTTTTGCAACACCTAGTCTCCGATGCCGTCGGGGAGAAATTCGCTGGCAGACCCTCCTGAGCGGCTACGCCTGCACGAACATCAGCTTCAGGATGGCAAAGATGCACAAGGCGAGAAGCATCCAGCAGAACATCCAGTTGGCCACAAGCAGCAAGGTCTTCAGGCCGTGGCCGTGGACATAGTCCTCGATGACGACATTCATGCCCAGTCGCATATGCACGATGCTGATGACGGCGAACGCCGCCACGGCCGGGGCGACGTAGATCGACCCGAGCCAGCTGACAACCGCCTCGTGCGGCTGTCCGGCAAGGAGGATCAGGATGATCGCCACATAGGGCGTCAACAGCGCAAGAGCGATCGATGTCACTCGCTCCGCGATAAACGCATCCGTGCCGCTCTTGGCCGAGCCGAGGCCGCGCACGCGGGCAAGCGGGGTTCTCATCTGCCGTTCCTCCGGATTGTCGCCGTCCCCGTGTTTCAGAACCGGAGCGGGGAAATCCATTTGCACCGACAGAAGGACGTTGGTCAAGATTCCGGTCGCAGGAGCCATGCACTCCGGCCGCCCCGGCGGAGGCCGAGCAGAGACGGCGGCCGTAGTCCGGATCGCCGCGCCACGAGGGAACATCAAGCGGTCCTGTCTATTAGGCCACACCCCCTGCGCCGGATGCTATCCGGCGGCCTCGATTGCCGGAGCAGCTGACCGCCATGCCCAAGAGAAGCATCCGAGGATGAAACAACACGGTATTTCTTCGCAGACTTCCCGCAGACTCGACCTGCATATCCCGCCTGAGAACAAGCTGGCGGCGGCCGGTTACAGGGATCTCCTGATCCTTTTCGAGGAACTCGGAAACCGGCTGGATAAAGGAGAGGTTCGCAAGGAGGAGCTGAGACGGTGGGAGCAGGCGGTGATCGCCCACCTGCACGACCGCGAGATAGACCAATTCATGCGGCTCTCCGATGATGCGGAGTCAGTTCCCCCTTCCCTGCCGGAGCAAAGATGGAGGAAACTCCGCTCCATTCTCCTTGCCCGGAAGGGGCTGAGCCCAAGGATCTGCTGACCGCCAGGCGGTCTGGCCTTTCAGGTGAGACGGGCGCTACAGCTCCAGGATGGCGTAGGGCTGGCCACCCGGCTTTTCGATGTGGCGCGCGACATTGTAGACGGGAACGCCGCCCGGCGTCCGACCCTCATAGGTGCCGTGATGCGCGTGGCCATGCACCACCGCGCCTACCTGGAAACGGTCGATCGTCTCGCCCAGGCGGGCCGAGCCCAGGAAGGCATAAATCTCCGGCGGCTCGCCGGCCACCGTCTCGGCGATCGGCGCATAGTGCAGGATGGCGAGGGATTTTTTCGCCTTGACCTGGCGCAGCGCATTTTCAAGCTTCATCGCCTCCTTCACGGATTCGCCCACCATGGCCTTGATGGCGGGCTCGCCGAACGAGGCGAGCATGCGCTTGCCGAAGCCGCCGGCAAAGCCCTTCACGCCGGCGAAGCCGACGCCCTTCAATTCGATGGTTTGCCCGTCGAGCAGATGCACGCCCGCTTCGCGCAGGATACGCGAGACCTCCTCCATCGCCTCTGACTCGTAGTCGTGATTGCCGAGCACGCCGACGATCGGAATGCCGCAGCCACGCAGATCCTCGGCCAGAAGCTCCGCCTCGCGCGGCTTGCCGAGATCGGTGAGATCCCCCGCCAGGACGAGGATATCGGCATCGCGCGAGACTTCGTTGAACATCTGCCGGTAGGAAATCGTGGCGTCTTCCTTCACATGAAGGTCGCCGATCGCGGCGACCCGCACCACTGGCTCTTCATCCTTCATCGGCTCATCATTCATCGGCCGCTCACACCCTCTGCATCGATATCGGAAAAGCCCCACTCGCGAACATCGATCTCGTAGTCGGCGGCGGAGAACATCCGGCCGCGGCAGATCCTGGTTTGCGGAGGCGGCAGCTGGCGCTGGTGCGACAGCCGGTCGAGCAACTCGTCCATCAGCCAGCTGGGCACCCGGTCGCGTTCGCTCGGATAGATCCAGCGGAAATTGATGAGATGGATGAGCAGCACCTCCCAGTGGACCTCCATATGCTGGAGGAGCCGTTTCCAGTCGATCCGTTCATGGGCGCGCAGGATGAGATGCGCCACATCCGCTCCGTCATAGCGGTTGCGGTTCTGGATGAAGAGCTTTGACCAGACGAGCTCGGTCGGGCCGACCAAGCGAACCGGATGCCCGAGCACATTTGTCTGGCAGGAATGCTCGAACCAGAGGTCTGAGACGGGGGTCGTGCCATTCGAGGAGGCGAAGATCACATCGAAGAAGATCGGGCGGCGGTGGACCTTCCCGATCCAGCGCTCGTCTTCGATCTCGACCTCATAGTCCTTGCTCTTGAAATAGGAGAGCAGCCGCGGCCAGTCGCCTGCCTTGCAGAAGATGTCGAAGTCCTTGGTGAGGCGTGAAATGCCCGTATAGGCGGCGACAGCGAAGGTGCCGGCCACCAGGAAGGGGATGCCCGTCTCCAAGAGTTCGCCGATGGCCTCGGCATAAAAACTCTCCGCCTCGGCATTGTCGAGGATGGGCTCCGCACGCGCTTCCAGCGGTGCCGTCGAGAGGAGAAAGCCTTCCGGATCACTGACCATCGCAATCGTCCCATGAATCGTCCCCGAACAATTCCCAGCGCGGCGAGCGGTTCCGCATTCGCCCTAGCACGGCTGCGGCGGATGCTCACCGGATCGCGAAGAGGAGGGCGATGCCGCCGCAATAGGCGAGGATGATGGCTACCGAATCATAGCCCATCCGCAGCAGCGAGCCCTCGCGCCGCTGGGCGAGGCCGGCCAGGAACATGGCCGTGAGGATGATCGCGAGCAACGCGCCGAAGGTCGAGAACGCCCCGATGTCGGCAAGCACCGGGCCGCCGGGAGCGAGTATGTCGATCAGGAAGATCAGCGCGACATTGAGGAGATTGGTCCCGAGCACGTCGGAAATCGCCATGACGAAGTGGCCATGGCGCGCCGCTGCAAGGGCCGTGCTGGCCTCGGGCAGCGAGGTCGAGACGGCAATCAGCACGAAGCCGACAAAACCGGCGCCGAGGCCGGTCTGTTCGGCGAGCGCCTCGCCGGAGCGGGCGACGACAAAGCCGGCTACGAGGATCAGCACGCCCGCCAGCGAAACCCAGAGGAGGGTTTCCCGCAGTCCGGTCCGGCGGCGCCCCTTGTTCTTCTCGACCTCGCGTATGAGATCGCGGTCCGGTCTGCCTTGATCGGCCGCAACCCATGGCTCTCGACCCTCCTCTTGTCCCAGAAGAAAAACGCTTCCCAGATAGAAGAGAAGGCAGATCCAGGACCACACGCCAGCTCCGAAGACCAGGAAATCGCCCACCACCATTCCGCAGACCACGATGGCGAGCAGGAGCACATTCAGGTTGCCTCCGAGCATCACGGCCGGTTCCGGCACGGAGGCGGTGAGCGGCCGGCGCCCCACGGCGAAATCCACCGCCGCGAGCAGCACCACATGGATGGCCGCCGTTCCTAGGAGGTTGTTGGCGGCAAGATCGGCATGCCCGTCGAGGGTCGCGACCACCGTAACCGCGATTTCCGGAAGCGAGGTGATCCCGGCAAGCAGGATGAAGCCCATGGCGGCATGGCCGATTCCGGTGATGCTGCTGATCGTGTCCGCGTAAAGCGAAAGGCGCGAGCCGGCGAAAAAGACCACGACGGCGGCGGCCAGGAAGAGAAGCAGATTGAGGGCGAGCGGAAGTTCGGTGAAGGCGGGCATCGGCCCCTGCGAGCGGTCTGAAATAATGGCCGGATGGAGCGGCGACCCCGGCCGCTCCATCCGGTCGTCCCTGTCAGCTTTTCTCGCTGGAGACCACCCGGACCTTGGTGGCCAGCGGACCCGTGTCGCCGACCTCCTCCACGTAGTGAACCTCGGTGCCGACCCGCAGCTTGTCGAAATCGCCCTGCAGCATCGCGTTGCGGTGGAAATAGAGCGAGCCCCCGGTATTGGTCAAAAGGAAACCGTGGTCGTCCTCGGGGAAGAGCTGCGCCACCTGGCCGAGGAACTGGTTTTGGGAGTCGTGGTGCGCCTCCTTGTTGCGGCCGTCCCGCGATTCCTTGAGCTGCGCCAGCCGGCGCTCGGCAATATTGAAGGCGTCGTTGATCGCGTTGCGCAAGTCGGGGCTCTGGTATTTCTGCTGCAGGCGGTCGGGCTCGTAAGCCACCACCACGGGGGCCGTGCCCGGCAGGCTGACCTCGATGCGCACCACGGGCGGGAGCGTCCCTTCGACATTTTGCGCCCGCTGGTCGACCGTCACCCGGCAGCCGATGATGCGATCGTGATAGGTGTGCAGCTTGTCGACGCGGGCGCGGATCTCCTCCTCTGCCCAGTCGGATTTCTCGGCCTTGTGAAACGCAATCTGAAGCGGGACTTGCATGGATTTCCTCTTCTCTGTGAGCCCGCCATGCGGGTTGTTTGTGCCTCCAAAACCTCCATCCCAAACACTTGTTCCGAGTGCACGAAGGCCGGAACCTGGTGCGCAGGCGGGCGTTAGGGTCCGGTCAATGAAGGAGAAATTCGACGTGAACGAAAAGCCCAAGGTGACGGTCGAGCCTTTTCGCGGCACGGTGAACGTCATGTTCTCGGACGCCATGGTGGCCTCGACCAAGAACGCGCTCCTGCTCAAGGAGGAGGGCCGGGATCCCGTCTTCTACATCCCGTTCCAGGACATCTATTTCGACTTCTTCAGCGACTCCCCCACGCAGACGCACTGTCCGCTGAAGGGCCAGGCGAGATACTGGAGCGTAGGCGCGGTGGGGGAATCGGCAAAGGATGCGCTCTGGGCCTATGACCAACCACCGCCCGAACTCGGCACCATTCGCCAGCATGCCGCGTTCGATGCCGCCAAGGTGAGGATCGAGGCCGTCAGCCAGGAAGATCTTGTGCACACGCCGCATGTGCCCTGAGCGACGGTGGCGGAGATGAACCCACCCAAGCCGAGGACGGGGGGAGACGCTCCTACTGTCGACCGTCTGCGAGCAGACATCGACGAGGGGCGGACCGGCGAGAAGATCGCCTATCCGGATCCGGCTGCAGCGCCGCTCGGCGCCGACGACGAGGCCGCAGGAACGCCGCCGACGGCCGAACAGCGGCGGCAGGAGCTTGAAAACCGGCCCGAGGGAAAGGCGCAGACGCGCAAGGAGCCCGGTTCGCTCCTGCTTTATGGCTTGCTTATTGTGGGGATCGGGTTCGTGGTCGTGGCCGCTCTAGTTCTGTTCCAGACGTGAAGCAAAATGAACGGACCGCGCCCCGTCCCTGACCCGATCCCGCCCGATCTGCCGCCGGAACCCGCGCCGGACCCGCAGCCCGTCCGTGAGCCGGATCCGGAGCGCCTTCCTGACGAGTCGCCATGGCCAAACCCGGACGAGAACGAGAATCCACCGCGGCAGTTGCGTCAGGGAGGGAAGTTATAGCGCAACAACGACCTACTGGCGGTCGCCGTAAAGCTCTCTCGTCTTGTCGTCGCGGACCACCTTTTCGGTAGGCGTCAAGCGGCGCCGTTTGAGGAGAGCGTAGATCACGAGGGCGCCGATCAGGAAGGGCATGATGGCAACCACGAAGAACCAAAGATATTCCGCCATGAGGCACTCCAGATCGAAAGATTAGCGCCCGCTGGGGCGGCGCTTGTCCTGTTCAGAACGGGCAGGCTGTCCGATGGTTCCGCCTGCGGAGCTACCGCTCGGCTTCGCCGGTCGGCGGTACCGGATACCTTGGCGCGCGCGCTTGGCCCAGCCGGGAAGCAGTTCCGCCAGAAGGCTGCGAAGAAAGGTGCGAGGCTTGTTTTCCATGCCTTCGCAACGGTGCCGGAGCCCCTATTGTTCCGCCCGGAGAGCCTGACTGCCGCGCAGCCATCTCAGCACGAGCGATTCCTCCTCGCTCAGCCCCTTGAAGGGCTTGCGGTGGCGCCGGCGGATCTCCAGCATTTCGGCCGCCAGCCGACCTTCCTCCCAGGCTTCGATGACTGCCGGATGGATATAGCAGCGCCGGCAGACCGCGCGGGTATTGTTGAGGCGGCGGGCGACCCGATCGACGATCGCGTTGAGCTGACGGTTCATGCCTCGCTTGCTGGCCTCCGGCGGCTCGACTGCAAGCAGGATGGCGGCAGCGCGCGTAGCACCCCAGGTGCGAAAGTGTTTCGACGTGAAACCCTCGCCGGCATGGGCACGAATATAGGCGTTGACGTCATGCGAGTTGACCGGCTTGCGGAGGCCATCATCGTCGAGATACTGGAACAGGTGCTGCCCTGGCAGTTCCTGGATGGTGCGGACCACGCGCGCTATGCGGCGGTCCGCAAGCCTCAGATTCCATTCCTGCCCGGACTTGCCCCGGAATGAGAATCGGAGGCTCACGCCCTCCACTTCCACATGCCTGGTGCGCAGGGTAGTGAGCCCAAAGCTTTTGTTCTCCTTGGTGTAGGCCTCATTGCCGATGCGGATCATCGTATTGTCGAGCAGCCAGACGATCGAGGCGATGGCTCGCTCCATCGGAACGCCGCGCCGCGCAAGGTCGACGTCCACCTGCGCCCGAAGCTTCGGCAATGCTTCGGCGAACGCGACGAGGCTCGAGAATTTCGCCTCGTCGCGGCAAATGAACCAGTCGGCATGGTAGCGATATTGCTTTCGGCCGCGCTGGTCCCGGCCCGTGGCCTGGATATGGCCGTCCGCACGCGTACAGATCCACACATCCGTCCACGCCGGCGGGATGGCGAGCTTGCGGATGCGCGCGAGGGTTTCGGCATCCTCGATACGGCTGCCATCGGGCATGGTATAGAAAAAGCCTTTGCCCGCACGCCGCCGGCGGATGCCAGGCTCGACATCGCTGACATAGGTCAAGTCGGCGCGCTGCGCATCCTCGATCGGGTCGCGAATCGCCAGCGCGGGGTGGTCTAAAGTCTTGAGCATGGGCTCCCCTGGCCCGCCCTGTTGCGGGGCATCAGCTCTAATGAGCGGAGCTGCTCATTGTTCCTTTTGCGCAGCAGGTGGGCGCAAATCGGTGGAACGACGGCAAAAAAACCTTGCCGCGACACCGCTGCAGTTGCCAAGCGCGCGATTCGGCGACAAACCTGCGGAAAAGAAATGTGGGGTTGCCATGACTCGCAAGAGAGAGGGGCGCGGGGAGCCGGCGCAGGAGCCGGCCCAAGCTCTCCCTCCCGATCTGATCCTCCTCCTCGAGGAGATCGAAAAGGAACCAGTGCCGCAGAAGCTGCTCGCGCTTGCCGTGCAGTTGCAAGAGGCCTTGGCGGAAAAACGCCGCCGGGATGCGGCCGCCAAGGCCGCGCGCGCGAGAGCGCCCGCCCGCGAGCGGGTCAGGCAGCCGCAATAGGCCGCTTTTCCGCCTCGTAGGCGAGCCGGAACCAGGCAATCGTATCCTCAAGCCCCTGCTTCAGCGGGATACGGGGCTCCCACCCCAGAAGCTGCTTGGCTCGCGCAATATCCGGGCGCCGGCGCTGCGGATCGTCCTGCGGCAAGGGTCGGTAGACGACGCCCGCCGCCTCGGGGATCATCTCGCGCACCAGATCGGCGAGCTCATTGACGGTGAACTCACCGGGATTGCCGAGATTGACCGGCGCCTTTGGATTGGGCTCCACCGCCATCATCGCCAGGAGCCCTTTCACCAGATCCGAGACATGGCAGAAGGAGCGCGTCTGCTCGCCGGTGCCGTAGATCGTCAGCGCCTCGCCGCGCAGCGCCTGATTGATGAAGTTGGAGACGATGCGGCCGTCATCTGCCTGCATGCGCGGTCCATAGGTGTTGAAGATGCGGACTACCCGCGTGTCCACCCGCCCGAGGCGCAGTAGGTCGAAGCAGAGCGCCTCCGCCGCCCGCTTCCCCTCGTCGTAGCAGGCGCGCGGGCCCGTGCAGTTGACATTGCCGCGATAGTCCTCCGGCTGGGGGTGGACTTCGGGGTCGCCATAGACCTCGCTGGTGGAGGCCATCAGGAAGCGGGCGCCGTTCCTCTCGGCCAGATCCAGCAGGTTTCGCGTGCCGACCACGCTTGTCATCATCGTGTGGACCGGATCGGCCTGATAGCGCGGCGGCGATGCGGCGCAGGCGAGGTTGTAGACCTCGTCCAGCGGTCCGTCGATGCTGAGCACGTCGCAGATATCGTGCTGGATGAGCTTGAAATCCGGATGGTTCTCAAGCGGCGCGACATTGGAGCGGGCGCCCGTCAGGAAGCTGTCGACGCAGACGACCGCGTGGCCCTCGGCCAGAAGCGCATCACAAAGATGCGAGCCGACGAACCCCGCTCCGCCCGCCACAAGCACGCGCTTCTTCGTACGCCCGGTCCTGGTGTCTACCGATCCCATGCCGCCTTCCCTTTCTGCGCAGATGCGGAAGCTTTGCCTTGCGCGCGGCCGACGCTGCAGGCCCACCGCATCCCGTCAAACCGCTTTGGCGAGCGCTTCGCTGCTTGCCTCGCGCAGCACCCGTGCCAATTCCCGCGCCCGTACCCTTCCGGTATGGCCCTTGAGCACGCGCGCGCGGGCGGCAGCGCCGATCGCCAGGCGCTTCTCGCCCGACATTTGTCTAATCATCTGGACAACCGCACCACTGTCGTCAGCGAGCAGGATCGATTCTCCGTCGGCGAAGATCTCCTCGATCCCTTCCCAGCGATCGCTGATGATCGGCGCCGCGCAGGCGCCCGCTTCGAAGAGGCGGACACTTGGCGACCAGCCGGCCGCGACCATGTCCGAGCGGGTGGCGTTCAGCGTAAAGCGCTGCCGGCTGTAGAAGGACGCATGCGCCTCCGGCGGCAGATGGGCGATGCGCTCCACATTCTCCGGCCAATCGATGTCGTCGGGATACTGGGGGCCGGCGACAACGAAGCGCTTCTCGGGCAGCCGGCGCGCCGGCTCGATCAACAGCCGCTCCAGGACCGGCTGGCGGTCGGGACTGTAGGTGCCGAGATAGCCGAGATCCCAGCGGGGCGTCTCCCCGGTGGGCGCGTATGCATCCTCGTCCACGGAGCAATAGAGCGCCTCGGCGTGCCGCGCGCCGAACTCGCCCTCGAGAATGTCGAGCACGCCGCCGCCGGAAAAGGAGAAATAGATGTCGAAAAGCGGCACTTGCCGGCGCGCCAGAAACTCCTCCTTCCCGCGCCGGAGCGCAGCCAGCGTCACTGGCGTGTCGATATCGTAGAAGCAGAAGAGCCGCGGCCGCATCTCGGCCACGCGGTTGATGACCGCTATGCCTTCGGGCACATAGGAGCCGATGATGACCGCGTCCGCGTTGCGAATGGCCGGGATGAAACGGTCGAGATCGGCAAGCTCCCTGTAATAGACCAGCCGGCAGAAATCCGGGTCCGGCATGTCGCGGCTGTCCGCGTACCAGGGCACGTCGCGCTCGAGAAAGAGCACCTGATGCCCTTCGGCATGCAATCCGCGCAGCAGCGCGCGATAGGTGGTCGCGTGCCCATTCCCCCAGGAGGAGGAAAGCGTCAGGCCCAGGATGACGATGGACAGGGGCCTGCTCATTCGGCCGCCTCCACGCGCGGTTGCCGGAAGAACTCTGTGACGATCCGGTCGACCTCGGCCGCCCGATGGGCATAGGTATGGTCGCGCAGGATGCGTGCCCGTGCCCGCTCGCCGATCGACTTGGCCCAGGCGGTGTCGAGCCCGGCGAGGATTTCCGCCACCTCCTGCCCGTCCCGCGCCACCAGCACTTCTTCGCCTTCCTTCAGGAAGAAGTCTATGCCCACCCAGGCATCGGTGATCAGGCACGCCCCGGCGCCGGCCGCCTCGAATACGCGCGTGGCCGGCGAGAAACCGTTCTCCGCCATGCTCGAGCGGCTGATATTGAGCACCGCCTTGGGCGTCACGTTGAAGGCGTTGTGGTCGCGCGTCGAGACATGGCCGATATAGCGGACATTCGGGCTCATCGGCTTGTCGCCCCATCCCGACCCGCCGAGTAGGACGGATTGGCCGGGCGACATGGCCGCGGCCTTGAAGAAGAACTCGTCGACCCGCGCCTCGCGGTCGGGCAGACGGTTGCCGAGGAAGGCAAGATCACAGGCGAAGCGGCCCTCCGGCGGCACCGGATGGTGCGTCTCCGGATCGAGCGCATTGTAGATCGGAATGCACTCGCGTGCCCCAATGCCGCGGTAGCCATAGACGACCGGATCGCCGCCGCCATAGGTGAGCACCAGGTCCACCTGTCGTATCTGCTTGTGCAGCGGGTGGTCTGGATTCTGCCGGAGCTCGGCAAGCGTGGCGGGAGCGTCGACGTCCCAATAGATCTTCAAAGCACCCGGCCGCGCATTGGCGAGCACATGCTCCATGAGCATGTCGTCCTCGTAGCCGACGCCGCTCGCCTTGACAACGACATCCGCCTCGCGCGCCTTTTCCGTGACCTGCTTCAGGGCGTCATGCGTGCCGTCATAGACCACGACGCGGCACCAGTCCGGCGGCGCCATATCGCGGTGCGTCTGCCGCTCATAGACATTGGGCTCATAGAAGGTGACGTCATAGCCAAGCTGCGCCAGATGCCTGATGAGCCCGCGGTAATAGGTCGCCGCACCGTTCCAGTAGGACGAAACCAGGCTCGATCCATAAAAGGCGATCTTCATTATTCCGCGGCCTCCATTGGTGCCAACTGCTTTTGAAGCTTCAGCGTCCCATGACGGGAGAGCGCATCGAAAAGTTCATCCACCCGATGCGCGCAGCTATGCCGGCTGCGTATGGTTTCGAGCCCCGCCGCCGAAAGGCTGGCGGCCAGCCCGGAGTCCGAAAGGACGCGGCGGAGCTCGGCCTTCATGTCCTCCCCATTTCTGGCGAACAGGAAATCAGTGCCGGCACGGAACAGTCCCTCCGCGTCGTTCCAAGGCGCGGAGATCAGCGGGATGCCGCAGGCGAGCGCCTCGAACATGCGAATGGTCGGGATGCCCGGCAGGGCCTCGACATAGGGTCGGCGCGGGATATGCATGGTGACCTTGTGGCGGGCGAAGGCGCGGGGCACGTCGGCATTGGCGATCCAGCCTCCATAGGAGAGCCCGGCCCCGGCGAGCGCGTCCAGCGCCTCGGGCGGATAGCGCACGCCGCGCACCATGCCCTTGAGGCCGAGCTTTTTCGCCGGCCCGATCAGGAAATCGTGGATCTCGGCCGTGCGCTCGTCATCGCCCCAATTGCCAATCCAGACGAGGTCGCCCTTCTCCTCGTAGGGCATGGGCCGGAACAGCGTCGTGTCGGCGGCCTCGTGCCAGGTGACCACATTGCGGCCCCATCCGGCTTGAAGATACCGCTCGCGCAGCGTCTCGCCGAAGGCGAGGATCAGGTCGTAATCGCGCAGGCGCAGCTCCGCGATCTGCGGTTCGGCCGAAACGGCACGGTGATGCGTGTCGTGGAAGACGAGAGTGAAGCTGCCACCCTCGGCGCGCGCGCGGCCGATGCGCGCCACCAGCGCTGGATCGGTCCACTCATGCACGACCACAACATCCGCTTCGGCGAGCACCGCCTCATGATCGAAATCGGCGCCATAGCTACGCGACGTCAGCTCGGGAAAGTCCCGCGCGAAGCGCTCGACCGCCGCCTCGCCCTGGTCGCGCAGAAGGTTCTCCCGGCTCCACCCGCCTTCCGGCTCGAGCGCGACCGCGTGATGGCCGCGGCCAATCAACTCGCGCATCACCCCTCGCAGGAAGTGAGCGTTGCCGTGATTCCAGTCGGAGACCAGCGAATGCGTGTAGAAGACGAACTTCATCTCATGCGGCCATCGGTTCATCGACCAGTTGCCGGTAAAGCTCCGCCATGCGCCCAGCCTGGACGTCCGGCGTGAACCGACGCGAGCGGGCGAGCGCCTTCGCCCCCAGTTCCACGCGCAGGCCGGAATCCGAGGCGAGCCTGTTTATCGCCTGCGCAAGGGCGTCAGGGTCGCGCGGATCGAAGAAGATCGCCGCCTCGCTCCACAGTTCCCGGTAGGTGGGAATGTCAGCCAAAACGAGGGCCGCCCCGGCCCGGGCGCCTTCAAGCGCGGCAAGTCCGAAGGGTTCGTAGAGCGAGGGCGATACGACGATGCCCGCGCGCCGCGCCTCCGCGAGTACCTTCCGGTGGGGTATCTCGCCGAGATGCCTGGCGTTGGAAAGAGCGATCTCCTGGCCATTAGGCCCACGGGTCGAGCCGGCCATGGCGACAGGCCAAAGGGTTCGCGCCGCCGCCTCGTCGAGCACATGACCGTTTTTGCCCTCGTCCCACCAGCGCCCGGCGGCGAAGACGAAAGGCTCCTTTTCCATACCGTGGAGGAAGGCGCTGATCGAGTTGTGGACGACGGTCAGGTTGCGCTGCTCGCCATAGCACTCGCCGATGGCCTGGGCGTGGCTGCCGCTGGGCGAGACCAGGACATCCGCCCGCGCCATGCCTTCGGCATTCTGCCGCTTCATCCATGCCCATTCCTTCGGCAACGGCTCCTTGCGCATTGTGTGCCACCAGGTGACGACGCAGGAATGGGAAACGACGACGACCGGCAGGTCCGTCTTCATCCCCGCGGCCTGGGAAGGCAGGTTGAGATGCAGGATGTCGGCCCCTTCCTCTTGAGCGAGCCGGGCGAGCTTCTCCGGCAGGCCGCTGATCGCCGCCTCGTCCGGGGCGATCCAGTCGAGCGGCTCGTCGAGCCAGACCAGCTTGCCCAGGCGCCTGGCCTCCTCAGCCTGCTCCTTGGCGGGCTGCGGCCCAAGCCCTGCGAAGACCACGCCGATATTGTTCGGCAGGAGGCCGCGGGCAAGTTCCATGGCATAGCGCCAGACACCGCCTACCGCATCGACCGTCATCAGCACCCGGCGGTGGTCGAGCGGCGCGCTGTTCCGCGCCGGCACGCGCAGCATGTTCATGCGGTCAGCCTTTCCTGTTGCGCACGCCGCCCCAGACCGCGCGCCTCGCGCAGCCAGTCGGCGAGACTCCTCAACCCGTCGCGCCAGCCGATCTTGGCCACCCAGCCGAGTTCGTTCTGCAGGCGCGCCGTATCAGCAACGAAATAGTACTGATCCCCCGGCCGCCAATCGCCCCAGCCGATGCGGGGCTCCTCGCCGGTTATGCGGCGGATTTCCTGCAGCACCAGCCGCAAACTGACGGCGTTGTGGACCCCGCCGCCCAGATTGAAGGTTCTGCCGCTCACCTCGTCGATTCTCGCGAGCACGGCGCGGTAGGCCGCCACCGCGTCGGCCACGTGCAGCACGTCGCGCACCTGCTTGCCATTGCCATAGATCGCGATCGCCTCGCCCTTGAGGGCGCGAATGAGGAAATGCGCAACCCAGCCCTGATCCTCGGTGCCGAACTGATGCGGGCCGTAGATGCAGCTCATGCGCAGCACCGCCGTTGGGATGCGGAAGGATTTTGCATAATCGAGCACATACTGGTCCGCGACCCCCTTGGAGCAGCCATAGGGAGTGCAAAAGTCGAGCTTGCGATCCTCGCCGATGCCTCTCTGGCGGATGTCCATCGAAGCGGGAATGTAGCGGTCCTCGAGCTCGATCATCTCCAGATCGTCAAGCGCGCCATAGACCTTGTTTGTGCTGGCGAAGATGACCGGCGTCCGGCGCCCGGATGCGCGCACGGCTTCCAGGATGTTCAGAGTCCCCCGCGCATTGACCTCGAAGTCCTCGAACGGATCTTCGAGGCTCGTGGTCACCGCGGTCTGTCCGGCAAGGTGGATCACCGCCTTGGCTTGGGACAGCGCCGGCCGGATCGCGTCAACATCGCGGATATCGGCGACCAAGGGCTCGACCCTGTCGCCAAACTCGCCCTTGAGCCACTCGAGATTTTCCTTGACGCCGGGGCGGCTGAGATTGTCCAGCACCACGACATGGTCGCCGTCGCGCAAGAAACTTTCGGCAAGGTTGCAGCCGATGAAGCCGCTTCCGCCGGTGATGACAACCGGCGCCGCCCTGCCGCCCAGAGCCGGCGCGCTCGGCCGGCCGCTCATGATACCAGCCCCCGCTCCTCGAGTTGCTTGCGCATCTGGGCCGCCTTGTCGACGGCGCCTGTCTCACGCACCCACTCGGCGAATTCAGCCACCGTGTCCTCAAGCCGGTGCTGCGGCTCAAAGCCCAGAAGGTCATGCGCCTTGGAGATGTCGGCGAAGCAGTGGCGGATATCGCCCGAGCGCATCTTGTCGAGGATTTCCGGCTCCACCTCCGGCATGCCCATCGCATCGGCGAGGATCTCGGCCACCTGGCGGATCGTATAGGCATTGCCGCTGCCGACATTGATCACTTGGCCGACCGCGTCCTTGCTCTCGAGCGCCAGGCGGAAGGCGCGGGCCACGTCGCGGACATGCACAAAGTCGCGCTTTTGCCTGCCGTCCTCGAAGATCAGCGGCCGCTGGTTGTTGGCAAGCCGGGAGGCGAAATTGGCGAGCACGCCCGTATAGGGGTTGGACAGCGCCTGGCCCGGTCCGAAGACGTTGAAGAGACGCAGCGCCACCGCCTCGACGGGGTAGGCCTCGCCGAAGATCAGGACGGCGCGCTCCTGCGCATATTTCGTAAGCGCGTAGATCGAGGCGAGTTCTACCGGCTTCTCCTCGTCGGTGGCGATGGGCGTCAGCGGCCGGCCGTCTGCGTCGAAGGGATCCCAGTGCCCGGGCCGCAGCTTGTCCTTGCGCCGGCGCGCGCGGTCGAAGCGGGTTCCGTCGGCGGTCTGGTAGAGACCCTCGCCATAGACACTCATGGATGAGGCGACGACGATGCGCTCGACCGGATTGTCGATCAGACATTCGAGCAGGACACCGGTGCCGAGATCGTTGACGCCCACATAACGCGCAATCTCGTACATGGACTGGCCGACGCCGACCTCGGCCGCCAGGTGAAGGACCACGTCCACCCCCTTCAGGGCGGCTTTCACACGCTCGGGGTCGCGGACATCGCCGAAATGATAGTCGACACGTTCATCCTGCGGCGGCGCCGTTTCCCCATGGACCTGCTCGACCAGACTGTCGAGAACCGTGACTGAATAGCCATTTTCCAGAAGTTCTTCCGTGACTTGACGGCCGATGAAGCCGCAGCCCCCGGTAACCAGCGCTCTCTTGCTCACGGCTGCTCCCGCTTATGATGAAAGGAAGGCGACGCCGGCGACAACGCACAAAATCGCATTTTGGTTCCCCCGTAGACGAGGTGAGCCGGCAAACGGCATGCGCAGGAACTTTTCCGGTGCATCCACGTTGCCTCTCCACACGCGCAATCCGGGCGCGCAGCAGGAACAGCTTGAGCTTAGGGACGGGACGATGTCGCAGGCCAATACGACGACCGATCATGACACCATTCGCAAATGGGCCGAGTCGCGCGGCGGCCGCCCCGCAAGGGTGAAGACCAGCGGGCCTGGCGGCATCCTGCGCATCGATTTCGGCGAACAGGACGACAATCTGGAAGAGATCGACTGGGACGAGTTCTTCCGGGTTTTCGATGAACGGAAGCTGGCCTTCCTCTACCAGGACGAAACCGGCAGCGGCGGCACCAGCCGTTTCAATAAATTCGTTGAGCGATAAGCCGAAACTTTGGGCGGCTCGGCGCGGCTTGCGACGAGCTTGCCGCCCGCCTCCACGGGGCGTGAGGCTGAATTGCCCTTTCGTTCGAAAGACTTAACGGAATCCTTCTTCTTCTACTTGGGAACCACATCACGCCTTCCGGTGTTAAGCCGACGTGATACCCTCACAGGAGAACGGCATGCAAGTCACCATGATAGGCGCCGGCTATGTCGGCCTGACAACCGGCACCTGCCTGGCGAATCTGGGCCACACCGTCCGTTGCTACGACATCAATGCCGCGCGAATAGTCCGTCTGGAGCGATTGGATCTTCCGATCTACGAGCCCGGTCTTGAGGAAGCGATGCGCCGCGCCGTGGCTGACCGGCGGCTGAGTTTCTCCTCGCAGTTGAACGAAAGCGTGGCCGAAGCCGATGCCGTTTTCATCGCGGTCGGCACGCCCTCCGGCCCGGATGGCGGGATCGACCTCTCCCACGTGCTGGCCGCGGCCAAGCAGATCGCGCCCCATCTGAAGCGCGGCGCCCTGGTCGTCGTGAAATCGACCGTCGTGGTGGGCACCGCCCGGCGCGTGCGCGAAATCATCGCCCGCGAGCGCGGCGCTTTCGATGTGCGCGTCGCCTCAAATCCGGAATTCCTGCGCGAAGGTTCGGCAATGGCCGACTTCATGGATCCGGACCGCATCGTCCTCGGCGCCGACGATACCCGATCCCGCAACGTCCTCCGCTCCATCTACCGCTCCTTCGAAAAGAAGGGCGTGCCGATGGTCGTCACCACCACCGGCAACGCGGAGCTGATCAAATATTCGGCTAACGCTTTCCTGGCGCTGAAGATCGGCTTCATCAACGACGTGGCCGACCTTTGTGAGAAGACCGGCGGAGACATCGCCGAGGTCACGCGCGGCATCGGGCTGGATCCGCGCATCGGCGAGGCCTTCCTTTCCCCCGGGCCTGGCTTCGGCGGCTCATGCTTTCCCAAGGACACGCGCGCCTTTGCCGCGACAGGCCGCGAATATGGCGCGCCGCAAAAGCTGGTCGAGACGCTCATTGCCCGCAACGATCAGCGCAAGACCGCGCTCGCCCGCCGCATCCTCAAGGAGGGGCAGCTCCAGCCCGGCGCTGCCGTGGCGGTCCTGGGCCTCGCCTTCAAGGCCAATACGGATGATGTGCGCGAGGCGGCCGCCCTCACCATTATCCCGGCACTTCAGAAAGCGGGGCTGCGCGTGACGGCCCATGACCCGAAGGCTATCGGCAACGCGCGCCAGTTCGTCCAGGACGTGACCTGGGCCGACTGCCCGTATAAAGCCTGCGCCGGCGCCTCGGCCGTGGTTATCCTGACGGAATGGGACGAGTACCGGCAGCTCAATTTCGGCCGCCTCGCCCGCACGCTTTCGGGCGATGCCGTGTTCGACTACCGCAACCTGTTCGAGCCGCGGGCGGTCACCCAACACGGGCTGCGTTATTTCAGCCTCGGTCGCGCCGCGGCCGCAGTCGCCCAGCGGGCCGGGGTGGCTGCGATAGACACCTGGGACCGGCGAGTGGCAGCTCCGGGCCACGCATAAATCTTCCCCTGCGCTTCCGGGCGCAGGGAACAGGCCCTTCAGTCAGGCTCTTTGAGAGGCATGGAACCACTGCTGATCGACGCGGCGGCGAAGGTGGAGGCATTGGCGCGAGTCATGCCCGACTGGCTGTTTTCCGCCGTGGCCTTGCTGCTGGCCGCCGCCGCCGCGCTTCTGCTGCATGTCCTGCTGCATCGCTCTTTGACGCGCTTCGTTGCGCGCCGGGACCTCTTTTGGCGCTCGCTTGTCTCCCGGTCCGCCAATCCGCTGCGGCTGATCCTTGTGGTTGCGGCGCTTGCGCTCCTGGCGCCCCTGGTGCCCTTCACGAGCGGCCAGAAAGAGATTTTCCGGCATGTGCTCCTGCTCGGCGTTATCGCGGTGCTGATGTGGCTGGCGCAGCTAGTGCTGCATATCTTCACGACGCTGCACCTGCGCCGTTTCAAGCTCGACACGGATGACAATTTCCTGGCGCGCAAGCATGTAACGCAGTCTCGGATCCTGCAGCGGGTTGCGAGCACCCTCATCGTCATCGTCGGCATCGGCGCCATGCTGACCACGTTCGAGGCGGTGCGCCAGTACGGCATCAGCCTTCTGGCGTCGGCGGGGGCGGCGGGCATCGTCGTGGGTCTTGCGCTCCAGCCCTTGCTGAAGAACCTGTTCGCAGGCATCCAGCTCGCCATCACCCAGCCAATCCGCATCGACGACGCGCTGATCGTCGAGGGCGAATACGGCAATGTGGAAGAGATCACGTCGACCTATGTGGTCGTACGCACCTGGGATCGACGGCGTCTGATCGTGCCGCTCAACTATTTCATGGAGCGCCCCTTCCAGAACTGGACGCGCGAGGACACGGCGCTCACTGGCGAGGTTTATCTCTACCTCGACTTTTCGGTGCCGGTCGCTGCCCTCAGACGCAAGGCGCAGGAAATCGTACGCGCCTCGCCGCTGTGGGATGGCGACATCTTCAGCCTGCAGGTCACCGACTTCCGTGAGAACACGATGCAGCTACGCATCCTGGCGAGCGCGGCGAATTCGGGCGCGGCATTCGACCTGCGATGCCAGATCAGGGAAGAGCTGATCACCTATCTCAACGAGCATTTCCCGCATGCGCTGCCGCGCTTCAGAGCCGAGCTCGACGGCGCCCAACGCGTCATGCGGCAAGAGCAGGATTCTTACCAGGGTGATTTCGACCGGAAAGGGAGCCGCCAATGAACACCGCGAACCTGCAAATGGAAGGCGTACTGATGGCCGTCGCCTCGCTCTGCCGCCTGTTGCGCCAGAAGGGCATTGCCGATGCGGCGGAAATCGAGACGGCGCTCGCCGAGGCTGAAGCTACGCTCGCCAATGACAGCCGCCGCCCCGATCAGATCTCGCACTCCAACGTGGAGGCGGTGCTTTTCCCGATCCGCTTCCTGCGCGAAGCGAACCGGCGGGACGTGCCCGGCGGCCAGATCTCCTACACGGAACTGACCACCATCGTCGGCCGGACGCACAGATAGGCTCAGTCTTTTTCCTTGCGCTGGTCCTCCTCGCCGTCGCCGGTTTGGTCGCCGCCGTCCGGTTCGTCCTGCCAGTGATCGATCCCGTCGCCATGCAGGGAAAGGTCCACCGGCCTTATCTTCTCTCCGCCTTTGATGCCCGGGACATCGGGCACCACGTCTTCGGGCGCGGGGCCCGTCGCCTGCTTCAGGACCTCGCGGCCCGTTTCCGGCGGCATCTCCTTTGCCTTGACGCCATTCTTCTCCTTGTCGCTCTCGGCCATGGGACCTCCGATCCAAAACCCCTCAACCGGCCGTGCAGGACATTGTTCCGGCGGCGCGGAACAAACCTGGGGGCGCAAAGTTTGGAAACACCGATCGGGCCTGTCCGGCCCTTGTCATCGCCGCCTGCTTTCTGCCCCGCGCATCGCCGCCGGGAACCATTTTGCGCGCTTCTTGTTCATCTGGAAATCCTCGCAATCCAGGGCGGCATGAATGACCACAACGCTCGACCGCGCGAACGCCATTGTATCCCTTTCCACTCCCTCCACCATGAAGGCCGCCGTAGTCACCGGACCGGGAGCCATAGCGATCCAGGATGTGCCGGTGCCCGAGCCTCGCGAGGGCCAGGTGCGGGTGCGGCTTACCGGATGCGGTGTGTGCGCCTCCAATCTGGGGCCCTGGGCAGGGCCCGAATGGATGCAGTTTCCAACGGCGCCGGGTGCGCTCGGCCATGAGGGTTGGGGCATCGTCGACGCGGTAGGTCCCGGCGTGACAGGGCTGGAGCCAGGCCAGCCCGTGACGACGCTCTTCCAGAACAGCTATGCGGAATTCGACGTGGGCGAGGCGGCGCAGGCCGTGCCGCTGCCGCCTGAGCTCGCTGATATGCCGCTGCCCGGTGAGCCGCTCGGCTGCGCCATGAACATCTTCCGCCGCGCCGATATCGAGGCAGGCCAGACGGTGGCGATTATCGGCATCGGCTTTCTGGGCGCTATCCTCACGCGGCTCGTCACGCAGGCCGGCGCCGATGTGATCGCCATCACGCGCCGCCCCTATGCGCTCGACATGGCCCGGCAGATGGGCGCTGCGCAGACTGTTCCTTTGGACGACCATCACGCCATCATCGACAAGGTCCGGGCGCTGACTGGCGGCCGCTTCTGCGACCGCGTGATCGAGGCGACCGGCAAGGCCTGGCCGCTCGATCTCGCGGGCGAGCTCACGGCCGAGGGCGGCAAGCTGATCATCGCCGGCTACCACCAGGATGGGCCGCGGCAGATCAACATGCAGCTCTGGAACTGGCGCGGCATCGACGTGATCAACGCCCACGAACGCAACCCGCTCACTTATATCCGCGGCATGCGCGAGGCGATCGACGCGGTCCTGTCGGGCCGGCTCGATCCCATGCCGCTGATCACCGACATGTTTCCGCTTGCCCGGCTGGATGACGCGCTGAATGCCACGCGCGACCGGCCGGACGGCTTCTTGAAGGCGGTGGTGAGGATGCCGTGATGAGCACGGTCGTCGATCACCCAAGCAAGACCATGCTCAGGAAGCCACGGCTGGGATTTCTCGGCGTTGGCTGGATCGGCCGCCATCGCATGAAGGCCTTGATCGATTCGGGCATTGCCGAAGCGGCGGCCATTGCCGACGCTTCGGCGGAATGCCTGGACGAGGCGGCGAAGCTTGCGCCTGGGGCAAAGCGCGTCGATGGGCTCTCGGGCCTGCTCGAGCAGGGAGTGGACGGCATTGTCATCGCGACGCCGAGCGCGCTCCATGCCGAACAGGCGCTCCAGGCGCTCGGCCGCGGCGTGGCGGTGTTCTGTCAGAAGCCGCTCGGCCGCAATCATGGCGAGGCGCGCGCGGTGGTGGATGCCGCAAGGGCGGCGGATCGCCTCCTCGGGCTCGACCTTTCCTATCGCCATACCCAGGCCATGCGGCAGATCCGTCCCATTGTCGCCGGGGGCGACATCGGCCGGGTTCAGGCGGTCGACCTCGTTTTCCACAATGCCTACGGACCGGACAAAGCCTGGTTCTACGACCCGATGCTTTCGGGGGGCGGCTGCGTGATTGATCTCGGCGTGCACCTGGTGGATCTGGCGCTCTGGGCACTCGGCTTCCCGAAAGTCGTCGACGTCTCCAGCCATCTCTTCGCCAAAGGCGAGCCGCTTTCCGCCAACCCTGCGGTCGTTGAGGATTTCGCCATTGCGACGATGACGCTCGAGACGGGCACAGTGGTTCGACTTGCCTGTTCCTGGCGGCTGCATGCGGGCCAGGACGCGGAGATTTCCGCCGCCTTCTACGGTACCGAGGGCGGCGCTGCGCTGCGCAACGTGAACGGCTCCTTCTACGACTTCGTCGCCGAGCGCTATCGCGGCACAGCGCGCGAACAGCTCGCCTCGCCGCCCGACGACTGGGGCGGACGCGCCGCCGTCGATTGGGCCGTGCGGCTTGCCGCCGATACCGGCTACGATCCGCAGGCAGAGCAGTTCGTGCAGGTGGCCGAGGTGCTGGACCGCATCTATCGCCGGCCGGCGCTGCTGGCAGCTGCCGAATGACGGCCGAAAGGAAGGACTATCTCTTGTCCGAATTGCCGAATGAGGAGATCGAAGGCCGGCTCAACGCGCAACGCGAAGCGCTCGCCTTCATTGTTGCGCATCTCGCCAGGATGGAGAGTTCGGGTGAGGAGCGCGCCAAAAAGCTGCTCGAAGCGCTTGAGGCGCATACCCTCTTTCAGGATCATCAGGAGGACCCCGGCGCAGTGCCCTCCGGCGGCGCCTTCGCGATCGAAGCGTCCGCCACACGCGAATTCCGGCGCATCCTCCGGGAAGCGCGCGAGCGCCTGGCGGAGCTGGAGGGCGAGGACAGCCCGCCTTCGGGACCCTGACCGTCAGACCTCGTCGAACCGCCCGCCCTCGCGCGAATTGTTGCGGCTGAAGACCTCTTCTTCCTCGTCGTCAGGCAGGGCCGCGTCGCTTTCCATATAGGGATTGTCCTGCCCTTCCCCGTAATGCTCGTCCGTGTCGACGCGCCCCGACTGGTCGAAAGGCACGTCTTCGGCGTCGACATTTTCCGGCACGTCTTCCACGCCGATGAGGTCGTCCCAGTTCTGCTGGGCGCGCTGCGGCGCCTCCTCGTGCAGATCCTCGGGCTCGCGTTTTGGATCGTCGGCCATCTTATTCTTCTCCTGGGGCGCTCGCTCTCCTAGAGGAAGCGCTCGCTTTTTTGATCTCGGGCTGCGTGGTCCGGGACGCGAGGGCGCTCACCCCAGCTCGCGCACCATGTCCGCCTCCTGCTCAAGGATGGTGGCTACCTCTTCGCGGCTCAGATGGGTAAGCATCAGGCTGACGCAGCATTCCAGATAGGTGATCGAAGACCGGCGCAGATATTCGTTTGTCTGCTCCCGCGACAGGCGATCTATTTTTCTTTCCCGGTTCGACATCGGCTTTTCTCCCTGCGATCCTGAGCCGCAATCCGTCATTTTCCAATTTTCCTGAAGACCATTGGTTCCGCCCGTTTCGGGAAAGATTTTCCGCCCGTCAGCGTCCCAACACACAGGAGGAGAGCATGGCCACGGCCAGCCCCGACCAGGCTATCCCGACAAAGGAGAGGACGTTTGCGAACAGTGCGATCCCGTCATAGATCGACCGATCTTCAATCGCCTCGCCAAGCCCGAGAAGGCGCGCCAGGCGGAACTGCTTGAACAGGAGGAAGCCCAGCGGCAGGAGGAACAGCCCGGTGGCGACGAGCAGCACGGCAGTGGCTGCAGCGGGGGAGCCGGCGAGCGCACAGATCGCCGTATGAGCCATGTAGACGAAGGTGAGATGCCCCGCCCAGAGCAGCGGCCCGGCACTAAGGTAAAGGAGCATGGGGAAGGCTTTTGTCCCCTGCTCCGGCCGGCGCATCTCCTCGAGTTTGGCCATGGCCCCTCCTATCCGGCAAGCCGCGGAAAGCCGTGCAGGAGCAGGAGCCCGAACAGCATCTGCCCGGCGGCGTAGTAGTAGAGCAACGCGCAATTCTCGAAATTCACCCGGCGCTCCTGATCGAGCTTTCCCGTGAGATAGCGCGCGATTGCAAAGCCGGCGAGCACGGCCACGGCAAGCACGACCTGAAGATTGATGACGCTGCCCATGTAGACCATCGCGCCATAGGAATTCTGGGCCGGGCGCAGCCCGGTGGACCAGTGTGCCCAGACTTCTGCAAGGGAAGCGCCGACAAGGCAGATCGCCGCCAGCGCAAGCAGGAGCGGCACCGCGGGCTCCCGTCGACCGGGCTCGGGCAGCAGCCAGCGCGTGAGCACCATAGCGGCGGTTCCGGCGACGAGCAGCAGCGCCGTGCCGACCGGCCAGCCGGCGCCCGGCAGAGCGGGCGAACCATGCGGAGCCCACACCTCGGGCGAGACGATCCAGAGATAAAGATAGGAGAAGACATAGGAGATATAGAGGGACGAGGCGACGAGGATGAGCACCATCATCGCCCACCAGGCATGGGATCTCGGCCCGGCCATATAGGTGGGCAGCCTTATGCCCGCGCCGATGTCGACCTTGCCCCCGCCCGGCCCGTGATCGAGCTTCCAACCCCAGACAAGGCAGGCGGAGATCGAGACGACAGCGCAGATGATGGCGACCGTCACCATCTTGACGGTGAGCAGGAGGAAGGCGGCCGCCATGAAGACGGCGGCAACGAGATGTGCCCAGCCCGGGCCGGGCATGCGGATGATGTATTGCGGGCGCGCATCGACAGCGCTGGTGACGATCGTCTCGCGGCCGCCGGTGGGGGCGCCGGGCAGGAAATGCAGCCCCTGCTCCACCTCCCGCGCGAGATTGGGCTGATCCCAGAGGGGGTCGCGGCTCTGCACGAAGGGGATGCTGCGCGTGGAGTACGCGCCGGTCGGCAGCCATTCGAGCGTGCCGGCGCCCCAGGGATCGTCCACGCTGTTTTCGACCGTGGGCCGGAAGCGGAGGAGAAGGTCGATGACGAAAAGAAGGACGCCGACAGCGAGAATATAGGAGCCCACGGACGAAACCATGTTGAGCATGCCCCAGCCGAGATCCTCGGGGTAGGTCCAGACCCGACGGGGCATGCCGAGCAGGCCCATAATGTGCATCGGGAAGAAGGTGACGTTGAAGCCGATGAACATAAGCCAGAAGACCCAGCGCCCGAGACGCTCGGAAAGCATGTTCCGGCTGAAGGCCGGAATCCAATAATAGAAGGTGGCGAACAGCGGAAACACCATTCCGCCGATCAGCACATAGTGGAAATGGGCCACGACGAAGTAGGTGTCATGCACCTGGAAGTCGACCGGCACCAGCGCCACCATTACGCCTGTTACCCCGCCCACGGTGAAGATGAAGAGGAAGCCGAGGACGAAGAGCGAGGGCGTGGTGATGCGAAACCGTTCCTTGCTGGAGGCGATGGTGGCTATCCAGGAAAAGACCTGGATGCCCGACGGGATCGCCACGGCCATGCTTGCGGCCGAGAAGAAGCCAAGGCTGAGGGAAGGGATGCCTGTGGTGAACATGTGGTGCACCCACAGGCCGAAGGAGAAGAACCCGGTGCCGATGAGCGCCACGACGATGAGCCGGTAGCCCACCAGAGGGTGCCGCGCCATTGTTGGCACGATCATGGAGACCAGTCCCGCAGCCGGCAGGAAGATGATGTACACTTCGGGATGACCGAAGAACCAGAAGAGATGCTGCCACAGGAGCGGGTCGCCGCCCTTTTCCGCCGAGAAGAACGGCCAGCCGAAGGACCGCTCGATCTCGAGCAGCATCGTTGCCAGGATGACCGCCGGAAAGGCGATCATGATCATGGCGGCGAAGATGAGCATCGCCCAGGCGAAAACCGGCATCTTTGCCAGGGACATGCCGGGCGGGCGGGTGCGCAGCGTGCCGACGATGATCTCGATCGCGCCGGCGATTGCCGAGATCTCGATGAAGCCGATGCCGAGGAGCCAGAAATCGGCATTGTCCGCCGGCGAATATTCTTTCAGCGTCAGCGGCGGATACATGAACCAGCCGCCCTTGGGCGCAAGGTCATAGAAGATGGTCGAGAAGAAGACCAGGCCGCCAACGATGTAAGCCCAGATCGCGAAGGCCGACAGCCGGGGAAAGGGAAGGTCGCGCGCCGCCAGCATCTGCGGCAGGAGCATGACCCCGAGCGCCTCGACCACCGGCACGGCGAAGAGGAACATCATCGTCGTGCCGTGCACGGTGAAGATCTGGTTGTACAGATCCTGGCTGACAAGGTCGTTCTCGGGCAAGGCAAGTTGCGTGCGCATGACGAGCCCAAGGACACCGGCAAGCAGGAAGAAGAGGAAGGCGATCCCGATATAGAGGATGCCGATCACCTGGTTGTTGACGGCGCTGATCAGCCGGAAGCCGGTCGGGATCTTCCAGACGCGCTCGAGTTCCTGCAGCTCGCCCGGGGGGCGCGGCCCCTTGTTCGGCAGCTCGCTCGGCGCGGTCATGCTCTACTCCAGGCTGTCCAGATAGGCGGCAAGGGCTGAAAGCTCCTCGTCTGAGAACTGGCGGAACGGCGGCATAAGGTTTTCCGGCTTGATGTGCTGGTTGTCCGCGATCCAGCGGGCGAAGGCCTGGGGGTCGTTTTCAAGGGCGGCGGCCCCGAGCGAGAGGCGGCTGCCGACATGCGTAAGGTCAGGACCGATGAGGCTGCGGGCTTCCGTCCCTCTCACCTGATGGCAGGCGCCGCAGCCATTGGCGAAGAACAGGTCGCGCCCGCGGGTCTCCTCGGGCGTTGCGGGCTCGCGGGCGGGCTGCGCCTCGCGCTGGAGCCAGGCCGCATATTCGGCTTCCTCCATGGCCACCACATAGAAGGACATGAGCGCATGCGCGCCGCCGCAATATTCAGCGCATTGCCCGCGGCTCACGCCAGGCTTGGTCGCCTCGAAGACGACTTCATTGACGCGGCCGGGGATCATGTCGAGCTTGCCGGCGATCTGCGGCGCCCAGAAACTGTGGATCACGTTGTCGGAGAGGAGCCGCAGCCGGACCGCACGGCCGACCGGAAGACGCAGCTCGTTGGCGCTCACGACCTCCTCTCCGTTCGGACCCGAATAGATCACCTCCCACCACCATAGCTTGCCGGTGATGGTCACCGTGCCCTCGCCCGCTTCCTGGCTGCGCAACGCGCCCGCCTGCATGACGAGCAGGCCGTAGATGAAGAGCCCGGTCAGCACCACAACGGGAAAGACGATGCCGCCGCCGACGACCAGCCAATTGCCGCCGAGCCGTGCCCGCCAGTCCTTTGGCCCGTAGAGCGCAATTGCCACGACAACCACCACCATGAGCGTGACGACCACGCCGACCCAGGTGGAGGTCCAGAAGAGCGGGTCTATCGTGAGGGCCTCGACGCCGCTGGGCGAGAGCGCCGACTGCACGCCCGAGCAGCCTGTTGCCGCGAAAGCCAGCGCCAGAAGCAAGCCGCCCCGCCCGACGCGAATCATTGCGAAGCCTCCGAACCGGCCGTATCGCCCGTTCCGTCGCCGGGCGAGCGCGCGGCGAAATAGGCGGCAACGTCCTCGATCTGCTCCTTGCTCAAGCGCCTCGCGA
The DNA here is from genome assembly GCF_031180965.1 of Chelativorans sp. Classification (GTDB taxonomy): domain Bacteria; phylum Pseudomonadota; class Alphaproteobacteria; order Rhizobiales; family Rhizobiaceae; genus Chelativorans. The sequence goes on along the minus strand of NZ_JAPSLH010000012.1, from coordinate 73,941 downwards.
TGGGTGCCATGATGGCGCTGTAGGCCGAGCCGGCGCGAACTCCACTCTGAAAAAGCGAGAGCTGCGTCGCGATGTATTCGGCGGGAAGTCCGTCGAGGCGCGGGAACTGGCCGGATGTCTCCGCGGCGTGGCAGGAGCGGCAGGCCGGAATACCATCCTCGCCCAAACCATTCATGGCTATGGCCTGGCCCCGGGCCGCCGCGTCCGCGTCTGCGTCCACGCTGGTTCCCGGCGGCGAGAGGGAAGCCCGCGCGTAATGCTGAGCCACCGCCTCGATCTGGGACGGCCCGAGAGCCGCGGCCATGGGTTCCATGATGCCGCTCGGCCTTCGGCCGGCCGCATACTCGCTGAGCGCCCGGCGCAGATAGGCTTCTTTCTGGCCAGCGAGCGGCGGCGCGAGGGGATGGACCGGCGGGTTGCGGGCATCGCCATGGCAACTGCCGCACATCTCAACCGTTTCTTCGAGCGCCCGGTCCGGCGCGAAGGTCAAAGCGGAGGCGCTGCGCTCGCCGCCTGTGCCTGAGAACTCGGCATAGTCCCGGCCTTCCATCTCCGGCAGCCTTTCGAGGAAAGCGACCAGAGCCCATACCTCCTCGTCCCGCTCCAATGCCGGCCAGGCCGGCATGCCGGTGAATTTGAGCCCGTGCTTGACGATCCAGAACAGTTCCTCCGCATCCCACTCCTCCGCGGCGTGCGAGAGCGGCGGAGGGGCGGGATACATCTTCGCCGCGATGGGGTTCTGGGAGGTGGATGGCGAGGCGTGGCAGGGCGCGCAACCGAGCGCGAAATGCCGCGCACCGAGCCGGGCCAGCCGCTCGTCGGAAAGATCGGGCGGCGGCTCGATCCCCATGCTGCGTGTCTCGACCGATCGCGCGAGCGTCAGGCGGATGATGAAGTTGGTGATGTCGAAGTGGTTCGAAGACGCGGCGACATTGTAGAGTCCCGAGAGAATGAAGGCTCCGCCGAGGAGGCCGGCGCCGAGAAGCACGATCGCGGCTCCGGAGGCGATGGACCGCCAGCCCGGCACGCCCCCCCAACTCATTTCAGTAGCCTTCTTCGGGAAGGTAGCTCGCTTGCCGCCCGTCGATCTCACGCAGCCAGCGCGCGGCAATGATGACGCCAGCGAGCACGTATACTAGAGGGCACGAGACCAGCATCAGCAAGCCGGCAAGCTGCTGGTCCGCCACGAGCGCTTCTGGGCTGACTCGTCCGCCGAAGCAAATCTCGGCCACCCTCACATAGAGGGACCGCGGCGCGAAAGTGAGGAGTACACCCAGCAGACAAAACAGTTTTCCCGTAAAGAGCAGCGCGCCGAGGGCACGCCAGCGCGCCGCCTCTGCCTCGTCGAGAATAGCGCGCCAGAACCAGAACGCGGCGGCGAATAGGGAAAGATGCATCAGTGCTTGGCCGCCGGGAGCGGCGAAGGCGAAGGCGAGCGGCTCGGGGAGGTGCCAGAACCAGAGAAGGGCGATCTGCACCGTCGCCGCCGGCCATATCCATCGTGCGTCGCTTTGCTCCGTCCCAGCACCCGCCGCAAGGCGCCATGCGAACACAGCAGCCGGCGCTGCGAGATTCATCGCCAGGATATGAACAGCCATGTGTTGGGCAAGGAACCCGCCGGAGTCCACCATTGCTCGTGAACGGGCAACGCGCCAACTTGTTCCCGACAGCGGGTAGCTCGCCGCCCTGCGCCGGCAGCCTTACGGTAATTTAATGATATAGTTGCTGAACCGAGGCTAAATCTTGCCGTACAAGAAGCCTATCTAGGCACAAGTTGCGTCGAACGAGTTCGGGACCGAGCCAAATAGCCGGCACGGCGGCAGCGACATCCGGAGAACTGAATGTCTTGGTGGAAGCAGGCCTTGCTATGTCTCGTCATCCTGGTGGCGGCCGTTGTCCTTTGGTATCAGTTCTTCCCCGGCGCGCGGCAGATGGCGGCGGATCTGGGACTGGCGCAGGCTCCGGCAGCGGCAGCCCCCTCTCCTGAGGCGCGGCGCGGCAACGGCGCTCCCGGTGCGGGCCCTGGCAGGCGCGGCGGCGGCATGCAGGCCGCCATCGTCTCCGCTCCGGTTACCAGTGCGACGATCAATGACCGGCTGACGGCGATCGGCAACGGCAAGGCCCTGCACACGGTGCAGGTGCGCCCCTTCGCGCCCGGCCGGTTGACCGAGATCCTGGTGGAACCGGGTGCTGAGGTCGAAGCGGGCCAGGTGATCGCCCGGATGGACTCCGAATCCGAACGCATTGCAGTCGACCGCGCCGAGCTGGCCCTGGACGATGCCCGCACGAGGCTGGAGCGGGTGACCGCGCTCCGCTCTTCCAACACGGCCACGGCGGTGCAGCAGACGGAGGCGGAACTCGCGCTGCGCAATGCGGAACTGGCGCTGCGCGACGCTCGGCTTGCATTGGAGCGACGCGACATCGTCGCGCCGATCAACGGAACGGTGGGCATTTTGCCGGTCTCTCCTGGTACCTACGTCACCTCCTCCGATCCCATTGTCACGATCGACGACCGTTCCGAGATCCTCGTCGACTTCTGGGTGCCCGAGCGCTACGCGCGGCTGATCTCCATCGGCATGCCGCTCACGGCCCAGTCCATCGCGCGACCGGACGAAACCTATGAGGGCGCGGTCAGCGCCATCGACAACCAGGTGGACCCGGCGAGCCGCACGCTGCACGTTCAGGGCCGGATTGCCAATCCCGCCGACACGCTGCGGTCCGGGATGGCGTTCCGGGTGACCATGCAGTTTCCCGGCGAGAGCTTCCCTGCAGTCGATCCGCTTGCCGTCCAATGGAGCACCGATGGCGCCTTTGTCTGGGCTGTTCGCGAAGGCACGGCGCAGCGCCTGCCGGTTCGCGTGGTGCAGCGCAATTCCGACAGCATCCTCGTCGACGGCGCCTTCGCCGATGGCGATTATGTGGTCGTGGAAGGCGTGCATGCTGTGCGTGAGGGCCAGCCCATCGCCGTCGCTGGCAATGAAGGCGGCCGCCCGGCCAGCGGCGGCTGAGGAAGCTTTATGAGCCAGAAGGACATCGCCAGGGCTGGGGAAGGCATCACGGCGCTTTTCGTGCGGCGGCCGGTCTTTGCCTTCGTCGTCAACACACTCGTCATCGTCGCCGGCCTTGCCGCACTGTTCGGCGTGGAAGTGCGCGAGTTGCCCGATGTCGATCGGCCGGTCATTTCGGTCAGCACGAATTTCGACGGGGCGGCGGCTGAGACGATCGACCGCGAGATCACCGCTATTGTCGAAGGAGCCGTCGCGCGCATCGCAGGCGTCTCGGCCATCTCCTCCTCCTCCTCCTTCGGCCGCAGCCGCGTGACGATCGAGTTCCGCGAGAGCGTCAACCTCGATACCGCCGCCTCGGACGTGCGCGATGCAGTAGGGCGCGTCCAGAACCAGCTCCCCGACGACGCCGACGCCCCGATCGTGGTCAAGGCGGACGAGAATGCCGACGCTATCATGCGCCTCGCGGTCACCTCCGGCGCGATGAGCGTCGAGGACATGTCGCTCTTCATCGAGGACGAGATCGTGGACCGGCTGGCGGCCGTTCCCGGCGTTGCCGACGTCCAGGTCTATGGAGACCGCACGAAGATCTTCCGCATCGACATCGACCAGTCGCGCCTCGCAAGCCACGGCATGACAGTCGCCGATGTGGGCAGCGCGCTGTCGACCATCGCCTTCGACAGCCCGGCGGGCTCGCTGACGAGCAATGCCCAGAACCTGATCGTCCGCGCCACCTCCTCCGTCACCACTCCGGAGCAGATGGAAGAGATCGAGCTGTCGGAGAATGTCCGGCTGGGCGACGTGGCCACGGTCACGCTGGGGCCGGACGAAGGTGAGACGACTCTCCGCACCAACGGCCGCACCGGAATCGGCCTCGGCATCGTGCGCCAGGCCCAGTCGAACACCTTGGACATCTCCTCCGGCGTCAAGCAGGCTGTGGAGGATCTCCGGAAAACCTTGCCGGAAGGCATGTCGATCGAGATCACCAGCGACGACGCCATCTTCATCAACGGGGCCATCCACGAGGTGGAGATTGCGCTGATAATCTCTGTCACCGTGGTGCTGCTGGTGATCTATCTCTTCCTGCGCGACTGGCGCGCCACCATCATTCCGGGAATTGCCATCCCAGTGGCGCTGGTCGGGACGATCGCGGCCATCTACCTGGTCGGCTTCTCCATCAATATTCTGACGCTGCTCGCGCTCGTGCTTGCGACCGGGCTTGTCGTGGACGACGCCATCGTCGTGCTCGAAAACATCGTACGCCGGCGCAATCAGGGCATGGGCCCGCGCGCGGCGGCGGTGCTCGGCACGCAGGAGGTCTTCTTCGCGGTGATCGCGACGACCGCCACGCTTATCGCCGTCTTCGTCCCGCTGTCCTTCCTGCCGGGGCAGGCCGGCGGCCTGTTCCGCGAATTCGGCTTCGTGCTCGCCTTCTCAGTCTTTTTGTCCTCCATCGTGGCCCTTTCGCTTTGCCCGATGCTCGCTTCCCGCATGCTCCGTTCCCATGAAAGCGGCGAGGAGACCCATGGTGGCGGGATCCTGGGCGGGATCGCCGGAGCGCTTGCCGGTCTCTATGAGCGCACGCTGCGTTTTTGCCTGAACGCGCCGCTGGTCGTCGTGGTGGTATCGCTGCTTTTCGCGGCCGCCGCATTCGGCGTGTTCGGCTTGATCAAATCCGAGCTCACGCCATCGGAAGACCGCGCCGTGGCGATGATGCGGGTCTCCGCGCCGCAAGGCGTGAGCCTAGACTACCTCGCCGGCAAGATGCGCGAGGTGGAAGCGTCCATACAGCCGCTGCGCGACAGCGGCGAGATCCGCACCACCTTCTCGGTCACCGGCCAGGGCGGCTCCAACAGCGGCTTCCTGATGCTCGGCCTTGCCCCTTGGGACGAGCGCGAGCGCTCGCAGCAGGAGATCCTCGACGAGGTGAATAGTCTGGCGGCCGCGATTCCCGGCGTGCGCGCCTTCGCCTTCCAGCCCAACAGCCTTGGCATTCGCGGCTCGGGCAGCGGCCTGCAATTCGCCGTTGCCGGTAATAATTACGAGCGGCTGACGCAGGCCGCGCTCGCCATCGTCGCCGAGATGGAGGAGGACCCGCGCTTCGATCAGCCGCGGCTTTCCCAGGACGCGACCCAGCCTCAGCTGAAGGTAGAGATCGACCGCGACCGGGCTGCCGATCTCGGTATCAGCATCAACGGGCTCGGCGAATCTATTCAGGCGCTGCTCGACGGTCGCAAGATCGCCGACCTCTTCATCGACGACAAGAGCTTCGATGTGAAGCTTCTTTCCTCTACGAATCCGATCAACGATCCCACCGACCTCGAAAACATTTTCATCAAGACGGGTGATGGCCGGTTTGTACCGCTGTCTACGATCACCTCGCTGCGCGAGGAGGCGGTGCCGCCTTCCCTGACGCGCGAGGAGCAGTTGCGCGTCGTCCGGGTGACCTCGGGCCTCTCGCCCGATTTCCCGCTCGGTGAGGCGCTCGCCCGCGCCGAGGAGATCGCCGCCCCGCATCTGCCGCCTGGCGGCCGCATCATCCCCCTTGCGGAAGCGGCAAGCCTCGGCGAGACCGGCAACAGCATGCTCACCGTCTTCGGCTTCGCTCTGGTGATCATCCTGCTCGTGCTGGCCGCGCAATTCGAAAGCTTCGTGAGCGCGCTCATCATCATGGCAACGGTCCCGCTCGGCCTTGCCTGCGCTGTTTTCGCCCTGCTGCTGACCGGCACCAGTCTCAACGTCTACAGCCAGATCGGGCTTGTCCTGCTGGTCGGCATCATGGCCAAGAACGGCATCCTCGTCGTCGAGTTCGCGAACCAGCTGCGTGATCGCGGTCTCGGCGTCCGCGAAGCCGTGGAGCAGGCCGCCCTTATCCGCCTCCGTCCCGTCATGATGACGATGATCTGTACGATCGTCGGCGGCATTCCGCTTGTTCTGGCCTCCGGCGCCGGCGCGGAAGCACGCATCGCATTGGGTTGGGTGATCGTCGGCGGCCTCGGCCTTTCCTCCTTGTCGACCCTCTATCTCACGCCGGTCGCTTACCTGCTTCTCGGCCGCTTCATAACGCCGAAGGTGGAGGAGGAACAACGGCTGGAGCGTGAGCTTACCCACGCAGCATCCGGCGCCATCCAATCCCATTGACCGCATTCGGCCGATGACATTGCCGGCGCGACGCTGTATCTGTGCGACGCGCCGGGGGCTCCTGATCGGCCTTCGCAATGCGGGTAACGGAGCTTGGTTTTCTTGGACAGCGAACCGGTAAGCATCGAACAGGCGCAAGCGCTGGTGGGGCAGGAAGTTGGCGTCTCCAGCTGGCGAGTGGTCACCCAGGAGATGATCGACCAGTTCGCCGCCGCGACGGACGACCACCAGTTTATCCACACCGACCCCGAGCGGGCCGCGCGCGAAACGCCTTATGGCGGCACCATCGCACACGGATTCCTGACTCTCTCGCTGCTTTCGACCCTGATCTTCGAGGCGGTGCCGCCGCTTGAGGGCACTGTGATGGGGATGAATTTCGGTTTCGACCGCGTGCGCTTCATGAGCCCGGTGAAATCCGGAGCCCGCATCCGCGGGCGCTTCGTGCTCGCCGAGATGAAGGTGCGGCCGTCAGGCATAGTCGAGACTCATTATGACGCGACGATCGAGATCGAGAACAGCGTCAAGCCCGCCCTCACCGCCCGCTGGCTGACGCTCGCGTTGCCGGCGGAGCTTTCCGGCAGGCCAGCTATCTGAGCCAGCTCTGCCCGCCGAGCCGCGCGGCATCGCAATCCTTGACGGCGATGATCCAAACCGTGAAAAGACCGCTCTGGCGGGAATGCCGAACTCTTCAGCCAAAAAGCAATACCGGCAGGATCACAATCCCAGTGCCGGCTGGATAATGGGGAAAAGAGAGCGCTGAATGGCGACTTTTGACGGTCTGACGGTGCTTCTGACAGGCGCCAGTGGTGGTTTCGGGAGGCGCTTGGCGCAGCGGCTTGCGGCTAAGGGCGCCCGCCTTGTGCTCTCCGACCTGAAGGAAGAGCCGCTCACGAGCCTGGCCGAGACTCTGAACACGGAGACTGCCATCCTCGCCGGCGACATCGCCGACGAGGCTCTCTCGGAACAGCTCGTAAGCCTGGCGCAGGAGCGGTTCGGCGGGCTGGACATCGCGATCAACAATGCCGGAATTGCCCAGAACTTCGTAAAGTTCCACCTCGTCCCCTCGGACGAGGCGCGCCGGGTGATCGATGTCAACCTGATGGGCGTCTTCTACGCTATGAAGCACCAGTTGCCGCTCATGGAACGCCAGTACCGCAAGGAGAAACGGCGTGGAGCGATCGTCAATGTGGCTTCGATCGCCGGCCTTGCGGGCGCGCCGCGGCTTGCCGCCTATAGCGCTGCCAAGCACGGCGTCATCGGCCTGACGCGAACTGCCGCAGCGGAATACGCCACCAGAGGCGTACGGGTGAACGCGGTCTGTCCCTCCTTCTCACGCACCGAGATGGTGACGGAGACGCTGAAGCTCCTGCCGGGAAATCCCGCCCGCGCCGAGGCTGGCCTCACCCGCGGCGTGCCCATGAGACGGCTCGGCGAAGTCGACGAGGTTGTGGAGGTGATTCTCTTCGCGGCCAATCCGGCCAACAGCTTCATGACCGGCCAGGCGCTCGCCGCCGACGGCGGGATCATGGCCATCTAGGCCTTGCATTTCAGCAGAAGCCTGAAAACTGTGGCACGCCTCACCTTCTGCCGGAAATTTCCGGTAACGCAGGTCGGTTGGCGCCGCGCCTAGGCGAACCGGTACCAACCGCCTATCTCTTCCCTTCAGCCGACGCCCCGCACGCAGGACACCGCGCAACCGACGGCATTTTGTCGTCGCAAAGCAAGCTGCCTCGGGCCTCGCTACTTGCCCCCCTCGGCGTCCCGCTTCGGTGTTGCGAATTCGTCAGGGGCGCCAGTGCGCGTCGTCTGGGCGGGGGAAACCGGGTCGCTGGCAGGAAACGTGTCCTCCAGCGCCTCATTCAATTCGTCATCCTGCTTGTCATGCGCCGCCTTGTCCTTCTCCACGTCCGGTCTGGGCTTCGCGAACTCGCCGGGTGAGCCAGCGCGTGTCGTCTGGGCGGCAGAGACGGGGTCGCTCGCCGGGAAAGTGTCTTCCAGGCCCTTTTCCAGCTCTTCTTCCAGCTCTTCGGGTCCAGGACGATCCTGGTGCTTTTCGTTTCCGGGCAGCATCGTTTGCTCCTTTTTAGACAAACGCCAGAGCCGGAGCGGAGTTCCGGGGGGAAGCCTAGGAGGTCTCCCGGGCCGCAGCTTCCAGGAAGCTGAAGACATAGTCCGAAAAGGACCGCCAGCACTCCACGCGGAAAGCCTCCTCGCCCGTCCGCCAGAGGACGATCTCGGCCTTGCCGAAGACCGTGCGTGACGCCGCCCCCACCGGGAACGCGCGCGACGAAAGATCCTGTGGGCAGCCCGAATTCAGGACCTCCTCGGCGCGCGCGCCCGAGACAAGTATGCCGACATTGCGATGTGAAATATCGACCGCCGAATGAAGCGCGGGCACTGCCGCGCAGATCGCGGCCAGGTCGGCCTCTTCCTCATCGATGACGAGCCATTCGTCGGGCCCGAGCCAGAGCGCGGCCCGCGGGCCCTTCGTTGCCGAGCTTTTCGGCCGTCTCGGCAGGTCGAGGCTTAGGGCTTGCGACAGTCCGGCAAGGGAAGCTTCAGGCGCGCGCAGGGACAATCGGCTTGCGGGAGCTGCGGGCGAAAGGGAGATGCCCTGCCCCTGACACGCACGTCCTTCGAGTGCCGGCTCCCGCCTTGCGATCTCAGCCATGGAGGCGTTCCCCCAGCTCGTCAAAGAACACGGTTGCGGTCACCTCCACTTCGACCGCGCCGTCCGGCATCGGCACAAACAGCCGCTCGCCATCGCGTTCGCGGCCATCTTGCACCAGCGCAAGGGCGATGGAGTGGCCGCAATTCTCCGACCAGTAGGACGAGGTCACATGACCGAGCATCTTCATCGGCACGGGTTGGTTCGGGTCGGCGACGATCTGCGCCCCCTCCTCCAGCACTTTCCTCCGATCCGTGGTCTTGAGGCCGACAAGCTGCTTGCGCCCACTGCCGACGAGATCGGGCCGCCTCAACCCGCGAATGCCGACGAAATCGGGCTTATTCTTCGCTACCGCCCAGGAGAGTCCGGCATCGCCGGGCGTCACAGTGCCGTCCGTATCCTGGCCCACAATGATGAAACCCTTTTCGGCACGCAGCACATGCATGGCTTCGGTCCCGTAGGCACAGGCGCCATGCTTCTGCCCCTCGGCCCAGACCGCCTCCCAGACCGCCCTGCCATAGTCCGCTGGCACGTTGATCTCAAAACCGCGCTCGCCCGTGAAGGAGACCCGGAAGAGCCGCGCCGGCACGCCGCACACCCGTCCTTCACGGACCGACATGTGCGGCATGGCTGTATCCGAGATGTCCACCCCCTCCACCAGCGGAGCGATGATGTCGCGCGACCTTGGCCCCTGCACGGCGATGACGGCCCATTGCTCGGTAACGGAAGTAGGCCAGACCTTCAGCTCCGGGAACTCGGTCTGCAGATAATCCTCCATGTGGTGGAGGACGCGCGCCGCGCCACCCGTCGTGGTCGTCACGTGGAAGCGGTCCTCGGCCAGGCGGCCGACCACGCCGTCGTCGTAGATGAACCCGTCCTCGCGCAGCATGATCCCATAGCGGCACCGCCCCACGCCAAGCTTGGCCCAGCTGTTGGTGTAGATCAGGTCGAGGAAGCGGGCGGCGTCCGGCCCCACGACCTCGATCTTGCCGAGCGTGGACGCGTCGAAAATGCCGGCCGCCTCGCGCACGGTACGGCATTCGCGGGCGACCGCCGCATGCATATCCTCGCCGCTCCTCGGAAAATACCAGGCACGCTTCCACTGTCCGACATCCTCGAAGACGGCTCCCTGCGATTCGGCCCAGGGGTGGATCGGCGTGCGGCGCGTCGGCTCGAAGAGCTTTCCCCGCGAATGGCCGGCGAGCGCGCCGAACGTGACGGGCGTGTAGGGCGGCCGGAAGGTGGTGAGCCCGACCTCGGGAATGGGCTTGCCAAGCATCCTGGCGGCGATCGCGAGCCCGTGCGGGTTGGACGTCTTGCCCTGGTCCGTCGCCATACCGGTAGTGGTGAAGCGCTTGACGTGCTCGATGGAGCGCATGCCCTCCCGCACGGCCTGCCGGATATCCTTCGCCGTCACATCGTTCTGGAAATCGACAAAGGCCATACGGCCTGCAGCTGGCGCATCGCCCAAAAACCCGGCCGACCAGGCGTCGCCTGAATGCGCGTCGATGTTCCTCGCCCCGCCGGCACCTGCACCCGCTTCCCTTGCGGCATCCGCGCCTGCTTTCAAGGCCTCCGCAACAGTCGGGGCGAGACCGGTTGTGCCGTTGCAGGCCCCGACTGAGGCAGCATCCTGGGCATATTGGCCGGGCAGGAAGCGCTGGGTTTCCGGGTCGAAGGCGAGCCTTCCGCGCGACTGCGAGAAGAGGTGGACGGCCGGAGTCCAGCCGGAGCAGGTGAGCAGGGCGTCCGCTTCGATGTCGCGCCGCCAGCCCTCTCCGGAGGCGATGCAGACCCGCCGCAGGCGGAGCCACCCTTCCGTGGCCACCACCATGCAGCCGGCCAGCACCTCGATCCCGAGCGACCGCGCTTCCTCGACATGCGGCCCGCGCGGGTCCTGCCGCAGATCGATGATCGCCGGCACTTCGACCCCCCGTTTCCTCAGGTCGATTGCAGCCGCATAGGCGGAATCCTCGGCTGTGTAGACGGCGATCCTGCTTCCGACCGCGACACCGAAATGGTTGAGATAGGCCCGCGCTGCCGAAGCCAGCATGATGCCCGGCCGGTCATTGTCCGGGAACACCATGTGCCGCTCGATAGCACCCGTCGCCAGCACGACGCGCTTTGCGCGCACCTGCCAGAGCCTTTCACGCGGCGCATCGGGAACGGGAGTGGCAAGGTGGTCGGTCAGCCGCTCGACAAGGCCCAGCATGTTCTGCGCGTAGTAGCCGAACCCGGTGGTACGGTTGAGGAGGCGCACATTCGGACGCGAGCGCAGCTCGGCTGCCGCCGCCAGTGCCCACTCCCAACCGGGCATGCCGTCGATCACGGCGCCCGCCTCGAAACGCAGCGTACCGCCCGGTACGGCCTGCTCGTCGGCGAGGATGACCCGGGCGCCAGCGTCCGATGCAGCGAGTGCCGCCGACAATCCGGCGACCCCGCCACCGATGATCAGCACGTCGCAATGGGCGAAACGGTTTGAATAGCGGTCGGGATCGGGCCTGTGCGGTGCCACGCCCAGCCCTGCAGCCCGGCGGATCGCCGGCTCGTAGAGACGCTCCCATGCGGCCTTCGGCCACATGAAGGTCTTGTAGTAGAAGCCGGCGGACAGGAGCGGAGCGGCAAGGCTGCTCGCGGCGCCGACGTCGAAGGCAAGCGATGGCCAGCGGTTCTGCGACACCGCAGTCAAGCCATCATAGAGCTCCTGCACCGTCGCGCGGACATTGGGTGTCCTGCGCGCCTCGTCCCGACGGATGCCGACCAGCGCGTTCGGCTCCTCGGCGCCGGCCGAAAGGATGCCGCGCGGGCGGTGATACTTGAACGAGCGGCCGACGAGGTGAACCCCGTGGGCGAGCAGCGCCGAGGCGAGCGTATCGCCCTCAAGGCCGGTGTAGCTTTTCCCGTCGAAGGTGAAGCGGACGACCTTCTGTGGGTCAAGCCGCCCGGCTGCCGGAATGCGGAAGGGCTGGGTCATGTCTTCGCGCCCTTGCCGCTCAAATCCGGCTTGGGTTCGCCCGCCTTGTAGGTAGCGAGAAACCGGTCCGAGACGGTGTCCCGTGCGGCATTGAAGAAGCGCCCACAGCCATGGACATGCCGCCAGCGCTCGAAGGTGATCCCCTTCGGGTTGGAGCGGATGAAGAAGTAGCGTTCGAACTCCTCGTCCGAGATCTCGGCGATGTTTGCCGGCCGGGCAATATGCGCTTCACCCGCATGCCGGAACTCGAGTTCCGGCCGCTCTTCCTCGCAATAGGGGCAGTAGATGAGAAGCATGGAACCTCTAATGCGCTACGGCCGCCGCGGCCGCCTCGTCGATGAGCCGCCCGCCCCGGAAGCGCTCCAGGGTGAAGGGCGCGTTGATCGGGTGCGGCTCGTCGCGCGCGATGGTGTGGGCGAAGACATGGCCCGAGCCCGGCGTCGCCTTGAAGCCACCGGTGCCCCAGCCGCAATTGACATAGAGTCCCTTCACCGGGGTCTTCGCCAGGATGGGGGAGCGGTCCGGCGTGACATCGACGATGCCGCCCCAGGAGCGCAGCATCTTCATGCGCGTGAAGATCGGGAACATCTCGCAGATGGCGTCCAGCGTGTGCTGGATGATGTGCAGGCCGCCGGTCTGGGAATAGGAGGTGTACTGGTCGGTACCCGCGCCGATGACGAGCTCGCCCTTGTCGGATTGCGAGATATAGGCATGCACGGTGTTCGACATGACGACGCAGGGGAAAACCGGCTTCACCGGCTCGGAAACCAGCGCCTGCAGCGGGAAAGATTCGAGCGGCACCGAGACGCCGGCCATCTGCATGAGGACGGAGGAATGCCCCGCCGCGACTACGCCGATCTTCTTCGCCCGGATCGATCCGCGGGTCGTCTCGACACCCGCGACCGCGCCGTCCGGCCCGCGATTGATGCCGATCACTTCGCAGTTCTGGATGATGTCGACGCCGCGCATTGAAGCGGCCCTCCCATAGCCCCAAGCCACCGCATCGTGACGCGCCGTGCCGCCGCGGCGCTGCAGCGCCGCTCCCATGACCGGATAGCGGGCGTCACGAGAGATGTTGAGGGGCGGGCAGTATTCCTTCGCCTCTTCCGGCGTCAGCCATTCATTGTCCACCCCGTTCAGCCGGTTGGCGTGGATATGGCGCTTGAAGACCTGCACGTCATGCGCATTGTGGGCGAGCATCATCACGCCGCGTGGGGAGTACATGACATTGTAGTTGAGCTCCTGGGACAGTCCGTCCCAGAGCTTTACCGCATGGTCATAGATCGCCGCGCTCTCGTCATAGAGGTAATTGGAGCGGATGATTGTGGTGTTGCGGCCGGTATTGCCGCCGCCCAGCCAGCCTTTCTCGAGCACGGCCACGTTGGTGACGCCGTGCTCCTTGGCAAGGTAGTATGCGGTGGCAAGGCCATGGCCGCCCGCGCCGACGATAATCACGTCATAGGCCGCCTTCGGCTCGGGCGAGCCCCATTGCTCCGGCCAGCCTTTGTGGCCGCGCAGCGCCTCGCGCGCGATGGCAAAGACCGAATATTTTTTCATCAGACTCCCGCTGGCCGCACCCCAAGCCTCTTGGGCATAGACGATGTGCAGAAGTAGCGAAAGCCTGCTGCCTGCCTTGCGCTGATTGCGACGGGACTTGCCGTTTTGCGCCAATCGGCTTGTCCGGTTTCGGGTGGTTGGGACATGGCCGGTCTGGAAAGAGGACTGCCATTCCATCGGCAGACGCCGCGGACAACTGGAAAGGAAGATGCATGTTCTCTCTCGCTGGCAAAGTAGCAATCGTTACCGGTGCGAGCTCCGGCATTGGGCGCGCAACGGCAAGGCTTTTCGCCGAAGAAGGCGCAAAAGTCATTGTCAGCGCACGCCGCGAGCAGGAGCTCCAGAAACTGGTCGCGGAGATTCGGGAAGGGGGCGGCGAGGCGGAGGCGGTACCAGGTGACGTGAGGGACGAGGCCCATGCGAAGGCACTTGTCGACCGGGCAATGCGGCGCTTTGGCGGCCTCGACATTGGTTTCAACAATGCAGGCATTGTGGGCCGGATGGCGCCGGCACCCGAGCTCGACCGTGACAGTTGGGACGAGACGCTCGACGTAAACCTTACCTCCGCTTTTCTCGCCGCCAAATACCAGATCCCGGCCATGCTGGAGCGGGGCGCGGGCACCCTGATCTTCACATCCAGCTTCGTTGGCAACACGGTGGGCATGCCCGGCATGGCACCTTACGCGGCCGCCAAGGCGGGGCTGGTGGGCCTCACTCAAACGCTTGCCGTGGAGGTCGGGCCGCGCGGCATCCGCGTGAACGCGCTGCTCCCCGGAGGCACGGATACACCGGCGGCCACCTTCAAGACACCCGAAGAGTGGGCCTTCGTGGAGGGCCTGCACGCGCTGAAGCGTGTAGCCAAGCCGGAGGAGATCGCCCGCGCCGCGCTCTTTCTGGCCTCGGACGCCGCGAGCTTCGTCACCGGCGCGGCAATGCTGGCCGATGGCGGTATCTCCATCAACCGCACGTAGGAATGTGCGGCGCAGGATTGGGCGGCGGGGGCTGCGCGCCTCGCCGCCGCAGCCTCTCGACAAATAACGCGCATTCTGCTAGTAGCGCGCCATCCTGCGAAAGGAAAACCCTTCCGCGGGGTTGTGGCATTTAGCCGGACGGGCTCCGGCGATCGAGGATCAACGCTTTTACAGGAAACCCAGGTGCAGGTACTCGTCCGCGACAACAATGTTGACCAGGCGCTCCGCGCGCTGAAGAAGAAGATGCAGCGCGAAGGCATTTTCCGCGAAATGAAGATGCGCGGACATTACGAGAAGCCCTCGGAGAAGCGGGCGCGGGAGAAGGCCGAGGCGGTGCGCCGGGCGCGCAAGCTGGCGCGCAAGCGCGCCCAGCGCGAGGGCATTGTGAGCGGACGGGCGCCCGCGGCGCGCTGAGCGCCCATTTTTTGTCCTTTTCACCGGCTCTAATGCACGAGGTGGCGCGATCGAAACATCGCCGCCACCTTTTTGTTGCAGCGCGCTCAAGCGCAGGCAGAAGCGAAAGGACGGGCAGATTGATGGCTGACGGAACCACCGCAGAGATGAGGACCAGCAGCCGCGTGCGGGTTGCATTCCTGTCGACGGCAATGATGTTGCTGGCGGCCTGCAACGCCGCCGATCCGGTGACCGATGTAACCCGGATCGATACCGCTCAGGGTTCAGAGGAGAATATTGCCTCCCTCACCGCTGTCATACAGCGCACGCCGAATGATCCCGAAGCCTACAATATCCGCGGCGCTGCCTATGGGCGTGCCGGCAACTACAACGCAGCGTTGAAGGATTTCGACCAGGCCATCTCGCTCGATCCGCGCTCCTTCCGCGCCTACGCCAACCGCGCGCTCATCTACCGTTACATGGGCGACCAGCAGCGGGCGCTTGCCGACTACAACCAGGCGCTCGCGCTCAACCCGAACTACGACAGCGCCTATGTGGGGCGCGGCGAGCTCTATCGCCTTGCCGGGCGCTCGACCGAGGCATTTCAGGACTTCGAGCGGGCGATCCAGCTCGACACGACGGATCCGCGCGCCTACCACCGGCGCGGGCTGCTGTACCAGGCAAGCGGCCAGCACCAGTTCGCCATCGAGGACTTCGCCAAGGCCATCTCGCTCGCGCCCAACCAGCCCTATGGCTATAACGGCCGCGGCCTTTCCTATCTGGCCCTGGGCGACGACGAGAACGCTTTCACTGATTTCAACACCGCGATCCGGCTGGACGAAAAACTGGCGGAAAGCTGGGCCAACCAGGCGCTCGTCTACGAAAAGCGTGGCGAAACGGACAAGGCCGCTCGGGCCTATGCGCGCGCATTGCAGCTCGACCCGGAATATGGTCCGGCGCGCGATGGCGTGGCACGTACGCGCGGCGCGGGCAGCACGGCAACGGCCTCGCGGGCCTGACCGCCCGCTTCCCTCCCCCTGGAACCATCCTGACCTTGGCGCTGTTCTGTAGTGTCAACGGAAAAGGAGTTTCAGTCATGAAGAGGAGCGCAATTGCCGCGCTTGGAGCGGTATTCGGCCTTGCGGCTGGCGTAC
Source organism: Chelativorans sp. (assembly GCF_031180965.1). GTDB lineage: Bacteria > Pseudomonadota > Alphaproteobacteria > Rhizobiales > Rhizobiaceae > Chelativorans. The sequence goes on along the minus strand of NZ_JAPSLH010000012.1, from coordinate 58,078 downwards.
TGTCCGCAGCTGCCCAGCAGCGTACCGAAGTCGGCACGCTGGATTGCATCATCCAAGGCGGCACCGATATCGGCTTCGTCACGTCCAAGGAGCTTTCCTGCACGTTCCAACCCGCGGACGCCAATCGCCCGCCGGAGACCTATGTGGGCGTGGTTAGGAAATTCGGGCTTGAGATCGGCACCACCAGCGAGAGCGTGATGCGCTGGGCGGTGTTTGCCCCTACGTCAGATCCGGCCTACCAGCCTGGCGCGCTAGCCGACAACTATGTTGGCCCGAGCGCGGAAGTTACCGCCGGCATCGGCGGCGGCGCCAATATACTGGTCAGCCAGACGGCGAAGAACCTGGTGCTCCAGCCCATTAGCCTTCAGGCCCAGACTGGCCTCAACCTTGCTCTGGGGGTCAGCGAATTCCAGCTGCGGTCAACCGGTCAGGCCGGCTGACCCGGTGAGCGCCGGCGGCAGCTGCCGCCGGCAAGCTCGTCAACGGACAGGCGTGCAACCGGCGCGTACCCCTCAACGGTTCACGATTCCACCCGGGCAGCCCGGGGCTCTTGGATATCTCAGTGGCCCATTGCCTTGACGATGTCCTCGGTCATCTTCTTGGCGTCGCCCAGAAGCATCATCGTGCCGTCCTTGTAGAACAGCGTGTTGTCTATGCCGGCATAGCCGGAGCCGAGCGAGCGCTTGACGAACAGGCAGGTGCGCGCCTTGTCCACTTCAAGGATCGGCATGCCGTAGATGGGCGAGGACGGGTCGTCGCGCGCCGCGGGATTGGTCACATCATTTGCGCCGATGACATAGGCGACATCCGCCTGCGCAAACTCGGAATTGATGTCCTCCAGCTCGAAAACCTCGTCATAGGGCACATTGGCCTCGGCTAGGAGCACGTTCATGTGGCCGGGCATACGGCCCGCCACCGGATGGATCGCGTACTTCACCTCCACCCCATGCGCCTTCAGCTTGTCCGCCAACTCGCGCAGCGCATGCTGCGCCTGCGCGACCGCCATTCCGTAGCCCGGCACGATGATCACCTTCTGCGCGTTCATCATCAGATAGGCGGCATCGTCCGCTGAGCCCTGCTTGACGGTGCGCTCGATCCCGTCATCCGCCGCAGCGGCCGTCTCGCCGCCGAAGCCACCGAGAATGACTGAGATGAAGGACCGGTTCATGCCCTTGCACATGATGTAGGAAAGGATGGCGCCCGAGGAGCCGACCAGCGCGCCGGTGATGATGAGCGCGAGATTGCCGAGCGTAAAGCCGATGCCGGCCGCCGCCCAACCCGAATAGGAGTTGAGCATCGAGACGACCACCGGCATGTCGGCGCCGCCGATGGGGATGATGATGAGAACGCCGAGCACCAGCGAGAGCAGGACGATCAGCCAGAAAACCGTGTGGCTCTGCGTGACCACCAGCATGATGACGAGGACGATGAGCGCGATGCCGATCGCCGCGTTCACGGCATGCCGGCCCGGCAGCAATATCGGCTTTCCGGACATGCGGCCATCCAGCTTCAGGAAGGCGATGATGGAACCGGTGAAGGTGATGGCGCCGATGGCCACGCCGAGCGACATCTCCACCAGGGCCTGGGCGTGGATCGCGCCCACCTCACCGATGCCGAAGCTCTCCGGCGCGTAAAGGGCGGCCGCCGCCACCATGACGGCGGCAAGGCCGACCAGCGAATGGAAGGCGGCAACGAGCTGCGGCATGGCAGTCATCGCGATGCGGCGCGCGATCACGGCGCCCAAGCCGCCGCCGATAGCGAGGCCCAGCAGGATGAGGGCGAATCCGCCTGGCGTAGGCGTGGTCAATAGCAGCGTGGTGACGATGGCGATGCCCATGCCGACCATGCCGTAGAGATTGCCCTGCCGGCTGGTGGTGGGATGCGAAAGGCCCCGGAGAGCCAGGATGAAGAGAATGCCGGAGACAAGATAAAGGAAGGAAGCGAGGTTGGCGCTCACGTCACTTTTCCTTCTTCTTGTACATGGCCAGCATGCGCTGGGTGACGAGGAAGCCGCCGAAAATGTTGACCGAGGCAAGCACCAGGGCGACGAAGCCGAAGCCGGTCGCAAGTCCCGAAGCCGAAATCCCTACCGCGAGCAGGGCGCCCACCACGATGACCGAGGAGATCGCGTTGGTGACCGACATCAGCGGGGTATGCAGGGCAGGCGTTACCGACCAGACGACATAATAGCCGACAAAGATCGCAAGCACGAAAATGGCGAAGCGGAAGATGAAGGGATCGATCGCCCCTCCCGTCGCGCCATGCGCTAAGGCTCCCGCCGCATCCGCCGCGCCCTCCGCCTCCATGCTTTCGAAGGCGGCGCGGACGCTTGCCGTCGCGCGCTCGAGCTGCTCGAGCGCCTGTTCGATCGCGTCTGGCTCCATCAGACCTCTCCCCCCGTTTTCGGCGCCGTAGGCTTCCTGCTCCTGCGCGGCTCCTTGGCACTACCGGTTTCGGTCTCGGCGGCCTTGCGGCGCGCCGGCGCCTTCTTCGGCGCGACCGCGAGCCCCGGTTCCGTGCCCTCTGCCGCCTTCACCACGTCCGGATCGGCCGGCGAGGGCTTCGGCGCGAAGGCCGAAACCGCATTGGCGAAATTGGGGTGTACTACCGCGCCCCCGTGCGTGAGCAGCGTTGCCTTCACCAATTCGTCCTCGAAATTGATCGCGAAGGTCTTCGACTGCTTGTCGACCATGGTTTCGACGAAGGCGTAGAGGTTGCGCGCGTAGAGAAGCGATGCGGAGGCTGCGACCCGACCCGGCACATTGAGATGTCCCAGGATTTTTACGCCATTGGCCGTCGTGACCACCTGCCCGGCGACGGCGCCCTCGACATTGCCGCCGCGCTCGATGGCAAGGTCGACGATTACCGAACCCGGCCGCATGGACGCCACCATCTCGGCTGTCACCAGCCGCGGTGCCGGTCGGCCCGGAATGAGGGCGGTGGTGATGACGATGTCCTGCTTGGCGATGTGCTCGGCGACGAGCGCGGCCTGGGCCGTCTTCTCGTCATCGGTCAGCTCGCGCGCGTAGCCGCCCTGGCCCGAGGCGTCCTTGAGCGCATCCGTCATGATGAATTTGGCGCCGAGCGAGGCCACCTGCTCTGCCGCCGCCGCGCGAACGTCGGTGGCCGTCACGACCGCGCCCAGCCGCCGCGCCGTGGCGATCGCCTGCAGGCCGGCGACGCCCGCGCCCATCACGAACACCTTGGCGGCGGGCACGGTGCCAGCCGCGGTCATCATCATGGGCAGGGCCCGGTCATATTCAGCCGCCGCATCGATGACGGCGCGGTAGCCGGCAAGATTGGCCTGGCTCGAGAGCACGTCCATGGACTGCGCCCGCGTGATACGCGGCATGAACTCCGTGGCGAGGGCGGTGACCCCGGCATTGGCCATTGCCGCAACCTGGGCCTCGTTCCCGTAAGGATCCATGGTGGCGATCACCACCGCACCCTTCTTGTAACCGGCAAGTTCGCCGGCCGCCGGGCGGCGCACTTTCAGCACCACATCGGCCATGGCGGCATCCGCGGCGCTACCGAGGGTGGCTCCGGCCGTCTCGAACTCCTCGTCGGGAATGCGCGAACGCATTCCCGCGCCCCTCTCCACCACTACGTCGAAGCCCAGCCCCTTGAAGCGCTTCACCGTATCGGGTGATGCAGCCACGCGCGGTTCGTTGACGTCCGCCTCCCTGGGAACGAAGATCGTCTGTCCCACCGTCAAGTCCTTCTATTGGACGGTCCCCCCGATAGCGGCCCGGCCGCGACGGCGCAGGTTACCGCAGAAACCAGGCGCCGATCGCGCAGATGAGGATGAAGAGGATGGTGCTGGAAATGAAGCCCGCGGCAGTGAAGAAGCCGAAGGCCATGGCGATCAGCGTAGCGATCACCACGAGGCAGGTATATTTGGTGACGGTCAGGAAGAGGTCATAGGTGCGCTCGTGCTCGGCATAGTCCATTTCCGCGCCCATTTCGGCGGGACCTTCCGGCGTGTCATGTGCCATCGCATAACCCCTTGGGAACAAAGCTGGCAAGGGAATAGCGAAAAGGCGCCGCAAGGGCAATGGGCTCGGTGACGCAGGTACGCCGGTTCAAGCCTCGCCTTGGCAACTGAGATAGGGAAGTAGGCCCGCCGATCTCCCCCAGCGATTGCCACCGGCGACGCTCTTCGCTCAAGGAAGCTGAATGGCGAGCGAAGGAACGGCCGGCAATGGTCTCGGGGTTCCTGTCTTCGTCACCGGAAATCGACGCCCACTCCCGCGGCGCTCGCGCCGCGATGCCCTCAGCCGGCGAGCTGGGGGAATAGGCCGAGCAATCCGACGATGATGAGGTAGAAGGCGACGATATAGTTGAGCAGCCGCGGCATGATCAAAATGAGGATGCCTGCGATCAGGGCGACGGCTGGTGCAAGCGACAGGTCGGAAAGCATCATCTCTTCCTTTCAACAACAACCCCGGCCAGGCGGGTTAGCCATCGCCCGCCAGCTATCTGGAGCGACTGGATACCATAAGAACGATGATCCTGCAGGAAGGCTCCATCATCGCCGCGACATCTGTTCAGGCGGAAAGCAGCCTATGCGGCGAGATACTTCGCCGTGGGAAGGATGGTAAGGGGCGCCAGTTCGCCCCGCTTCGGCGGGTCGAACAGCATCCGGCGTTCGCTTGCCGTCGATGCGAAGAAGGGGAAGCGGTCCAGCGAGACCTGCGCGCTCAAGTCATAGCGGGTCTCGTAGAGATAAATCGGCATGGTGAATGGCGGATAGAGCCGCGGCTCGCAGATCGGCATGGAATCGAAGCTGCGGTTGTAGAAGGCGGTATGTTCCTCCCGGATCATCGAGATGCAGCCCGTCGTCCGAAAATGCACCGTTGCGATGAAGGCGAGCCGCATGGTGATGTAGGGGAGAATTCGAGAGCTCTTCGTCAGCTCCGGATCGATCGCCAGCCGGCTCGGGTCGATGAAGGTGTCGCCGCGATCGAGCCGCGGCCGCAAAATGTCTCCGAAGACCGTCATTGACGGTGCGTAGGGCATTTCCTTTGTCAGATAGTGAAGGCGGATCGTGCTGATGAGCGCGTTATCCATGAAGACGCCGAACTTGTAGCAGTTCGGCGCAGCGTCGAGATCGTCCACCATTCTTTCGTCCGCCGATTCGGTCAGCAGGAGGCCGTGATGGCGAAAAGATTTGTAGCGCAGCTTGTAGATGGCCTCGAGATCTTCTCCGCGATCGCAGCGCCGGTATTCGATCTCATCGAGAAGCGCCATAGCCATCCGGGTGAAGGCGGAAGGCTGTCTCGTCGGCGGCCCCGGCGGGGATTTGGTCACTTGAATGTTCGGTGACATCACCGCCTGCCCCACATCAACAACAGATCGCCCGACCAGTCCAAGCAGAAGATCCGGAAGCTAGCTCCATTGTCTTAACACACTATCAACCGTGAATGGCCAAACGCCAGCATTGTTTCTCTTGAACCCTTGAGGGCGTACCAGCTCGCCTAGGACGCTCACACATTCGCGTCCTTTCTGTCCCCCGGCTTTGAAGAACGGCGTTGCGGCGCACCGGGGGCTGCGAAACCCGACGGGGACCAGGTATGTGCCGACATCGTCCTGATGCCGGACGCGGTGAGCGCTGACCCGAACAGGAACCCTTGCACGAATTCGGGTTGCACCGAGCTGGCCAGTATCTTCAGCTGCGCGAAAGTCTCGACGCCCTCCACAGTGACTGCGAGCCCGAGATTTCGCGACAGCTCGACAACTCCGGTGAGCAGACGCAGCGACCGCTCGTTATTCGTAACGTCGACGAGGAAGCTTCCATCGATCTTAACCTTATCGAGCGGCAGCCGGTGAAGGTAGCTGAGGCTGGAATAGCCGGTGCCGAAATCGTCGAGGGCAATGCTCACCCCGAGTTGCTTGAGTTCCTGCAAATAGCCGCGGGTCGAAATCTGGTCGTAGAGCAGCGTCGTCTCCGTCACTTCGATCTCCAGCCGGTGCGCCGCAAGCTGCGCCTTTTGCACCGCATTCCGGACCTTTTGGACGACGGAACCGCTGTAGAAATCTTTCGCCGACAGGTTGACTGAGACGCCAAGATGCTCTGGCCACTGCACGCATTCCTGGCACGCGGCCTCAAGGACCAGCGTGCTGATGTCCGAGATGATGCCCATTTCTTCGGCCAGGGGAATGAAGATCGCTGGTGAGATGGGCCCGAGTTCCGGATGGTCCCACCGGCACAATGCCTCGCAGCTCGATATCTGCATGGTGCGCAGGTCTACAATTGGTTGGAAGACGACCCGCAGGCTCCTTGATTCGACCGCGTTCCTGAGATCCGCCTTCATCGTCTGCCGATTGCGGAAGGCTGCGTCCATCTCGGCTTCGAAAAGACGCCAGCCGTTCTTGCCCTGCTCCTTTGCCTTGTAGAGAGCCAGATCCGCCTTCACGATCATCGCGTCGATATGGTTGTCGCGCACTGGCCCGAGAACAGCGCCGCCGCTTGTCTGGATGCGCAGCATATGGCCGGCTACATCCACCTCTCCCTTGAGGCTGTCGGCTATATGGGCGATTCGCTGCGAGAGATCTTCTTCGCTCTCGACGCGGTTGAAGAAGATCATGAACTCGTCACCGCCGAAGCGGCTGACCTTCACCTCGTCATCCTCGAACTGGGCGAGCCGCTCGGCGGCAGCATAAATGAGACCGTCGCCCACCGGATGGCCGAGCGAGTCATTGATGCTTTTGAAATCGTCGAGATCGAAAACGGCAAGGCCGCAGAGCCGGTTGGGATCGCCGCCCTCCATCAGCTCGGCGACGACGTCGTGGAAATGCGCTCGGTTGGGAAGCCCCGTCAGGCTGTCATAGCGGGCCATGTAGCGGATCCGTTCTTCCGCCTCGACGCGTTGTGTCACTTCTTCGAAAATAAGGACGCCTAATTCATCGCGCCCCTCGCGGGCCGAGAACTCCAGGTAGCGCTGGCCGGCCAGCTTCAAAAGCACTTTCCGGTCGCGCCCTTCCCGCAGCGCGTCGGTGAGCAGCTTTTCCGCGTGCCGGGCTTCCTTGATGTCGAGAAGGCCCCCCGCGACGCCCCGCATCAGGAGCGCCCTCAGCGTCCGCCCGACCAACTGGTCCACCGAGGCAAATCCCATGGTCTCGGCCGCCCTCGCATTCGCGACCACCACCTTGCCGTCGGTTCCGAACATAACCAGCCCGTGCGACATGGTGTTGAGTGCGCGGTCGAACCGATGGGCGAGCAGGCGGGAGCGATTGCCCTGTATGATGGCGTCGAAGAGCACCGTCTGCACCGTCTTCGACATCTTCTTGAGGACGAAGATGAATGGTATTAGATAGAGGCCGAGGATGACGAGTTGGTAGCCGCCGCGCATGATCATGGCCACTGCCATTGGCACGACAATGGCCGTCGACTGCAGCATCACCATCCTGCTGGAGCCGTAGTTCCGGCCGACAATGGTGATCGTGGAGCCTAGGACGACCGCAACGGACCCGATCTCGCCGAATGGGTCGGGTTTGTAGTAGATCGCCGTGAAGCTGAAAAGACCCATGGCAAGAGCTTGGAACGTACCGGTGCAGAGGTAGCTCCACTCCCAGCGCCGGGCCTGCTCGTAATTGGCTATTTCAGCCTTCTTGCCTTGCAAGATATTGTAGTACCGGAACACGCCGGCGAAGAATAAAACCACCGCGAACCACAAATAGATCGGCTCGCGTGAGCTGGTGTAGACGAGGATGGCGATCAGGAAATGGCAGGCCCCGCCGATGAGCAGGACTTCGGCGTCGTTGAACAGCGACCGAACGAAGCCGACATAGACGTCTTCAGGTATCCTTGGCCTGCTATTTTTCACAGCGTGAACCCGTTGTCCGGTCCAGCCATCGCATACCGGACTTAAGAAAGGTTTATAATAGAGTAACGCTGTCCGGATTGTGCCAGAACCGGGCTCGTTCTACTCCGCGGCCTGGAGCACTGGGTCGGGTTCGTCTTTCTCCAGGCGCACAAGAAGGCGCGCCCGCTCTTCGGCCGCCCGCTTGGCATTTCCTTCCTTCACATGGCCGAAGCCCCGGATAAGGGATGGCACCGAAGCGAGTGCGGCCGCGGCTTCGATGCGCCCTGGCGCAAGGATCGCCTCGATCCGCTCAAGGTCTTTCTCGTACTGGGCAAGGAGTTCGCGCTCCATCCTGCGTTCGGCGGTGTAGCCGAACGGATCGAGGGGCGTGCGCCGCAGCCATTTGAGCCGTGCGAGCAGCGCAAAAGCCTTCAACATCCACTGCCCATAGCGCGCCTTCCTGAGGTGCCCGTCCGGCCCGCGCCTGGCGAAAGCCGGCGGCGCGAGGTGGAACTCGAGACGGTCGAAGCTTTCGAATTCGGCGGTCAGCTGGCGCTGGAATGAGCCATCGGTGTAGAGCCGCGCCACCTCGTACTCGTCCTTGACGGCCATCAGCTTGAAGAGGTTACGCGCGGCCGCTTCGGTTACCGAGGTGGAGCCGGGCAGCGCCTTTTCTTCCGCCGCACGCAGGCGGGCGATTCGCTCGCGATAGCGCGCCGCGTAGGTCTCGTCCTGATAGGCAGCGAGGAAGGCCGCGCGCCGGTCGATGATTTCATCGAGGTTCTGCGCCGGAGCCTCCCGCCCGGCCGGCGCGGAGCGCGCGACGAGGTCGAGCACGAAGTCCGGCTCATGCGCCGCGCGGCGGCCCCAGCGGAAGGCAGAGACATTCATGGCCACCGCCTCGCCATTCAGCTCGATCGCTTTCTCGATGGCTTCGGCGGAGACCGGCAGCCCGCCCAGCTGGTAGGCCATGCCCAGCATGAACATGTTGGCGGCGATGGAATTGCCGAAAAGCACTGTCGCGGTGCGCGTCGCGTCGAAGAAGTGCGCCCTTTCCTTGCCCGCCGCCTCGCGGACCGCACGCTTCAGCCGTTCGACGGGAAGCGAGAAATCGGCCGAGCGCGCGAAGTCGCCCGGCATCACCTCTGCGGTGTTGGCGACGAAGAGCGTGTGGCCCTCGCGCACGGTCGACAGCACTTTCCGTGCTCCGGAAACCACCAGGTCGCAGCCGAGCACAAGGTCCGCCTTGCCGGCCGCCACATGGATGGAATTGATGTCCTGCGGGGTGCGCGCGATGCGCAGGTGCGAATAGACCGCGCCGCCCTTCTGGGCGAGGCCTGCCATGTCGATGACGCCCGAGCCCTTGCCCTCCAGATGCGCCGCCATGCCAAGCACTGCGCCGATGGTGACGACGCCGGTCCCGCCGATGCCGTCCACGATGCCCGACCAGCCGCGCTCGATCGGGAAGAGCTCGGCATCGGGGACTCCGGAGAGCGGATCAATATCGCCGGCCGCTCCGGCAAGCTTCTTCAACTTTGCGCCGTGGACGGTCACGAAGGACGGGCAGAAGCCATTGAGGCAGGAGAAGTCCTTGTTGCAGCTCGACTGGTCGATGCGCCGCTTACGGCCGAACTCCGTTTCTACCGGCTGGATCGAGACGCAGTTGGATTTGACGCCGCAGTCGCCGCAACCTTCACAGACAAGCTCGTTGATGATGACCCGCTTGTCGGGATCGGGATATGTGCCCCGCTTGCGGCGCCGCCGCTTCTCGGCCGCGCAGGTCTGGTCATAGAGGAGGACCGTGACGCCCTTGACCTCCCTGAGTTCGCGCTGCACCTGGTCGAGGTCGTCGCGGTGGTGGACGGTCGTGCCTCCCGGGAAGCGCACCACGCCTTCATACTTATCGGGATCATCGCTCACGACGGCGATCCGCTTCACGCCCTCGGCCCGTACCTGATCGGCGATCATGCCGAGCGTGAGGCCGCCCTCATGCGGCTGTCCGCCGGTCATCGCGACGGCGTCGTTGTAGAGGATCTTGTAGGTGATGTTGACGCCGGCAGCGATCGCGAAGCGCAGGGCAAGCGAGCCCGAATGATTGTAAGTGCCGTCGCCGAGGTTCTGGAAGAAGTGCTCGCGTTTGGAGAACGGCGCCTGGCCGATCCACTGCGCCCCCTCCCCGCCCATGGCGGTGAAACCGATCGTGCCCCGGTCCATCCAGACGGCCATGAAATGGCAGCCGATGCCGCCCCCGGCGATCGAGCCTTCCGGCACGCGCGTCGAGGTATTGTGCGGGCAGCCAGAGCAAAAATAGGGAACGCGGCCGGCGACGTCCTTCGTCTCGGCCAGCATCGCCTGGAACTGACGCAGCCTCGCCACGCGCGAGGCGATCTCCTCCGACGGGCCCACCACTCTGAGGATCCGTTCGCCGATGGCAATGGCAATCTCGTTCGGGTCGAGCGCGCCCTTGACCGGGAAAAGGAGTTCGCCACGCTCATCCTTCTTCCCGATGATCACCGGGTGGTTGGCCGTCCCGTAGAGGTTTTCACGCAGCTGGACTTCGAGCAGCGAGCGCTTCTCCTCGACGACGATGACCATTTCCAGCCCGCGCACGAAATCGGCCATGTGCTCGAAGTCGAACGGCCAGGGACAGGCAACCTTGAAAAGCCTTATGCCGAGGGCGGCCGCACGCGCCTCGTCGATACCCAGATCATCCAGCGCCTGACGCGTATCCAGATAACTGGTGCCAATTGTAACGATGCCGAGCCTCGGCTTCGCGCCGCCCGAGAAGATGATGCGGTCGAGCCCATTCACCCGAACGAAGGCCGCCGCCGCACCGCGCTTGAAGTCGTGCAGCCGCTCTTCCTGGCCAAGCTGGTTCACCTCGTGCCGGATGTTGAGCCCGCCGGGAGGCATCTCGAACTCGGGCAGGACGATGTTGAGGCGCTCCAGCGCCACATCTACCGAGGCGGTCGATTCGATATTGTCCTTGACGCATTTGATGGCGGCCCATGTCCCGGCGAAACGCGACAGCGCGTAGCCGTAAAGGCCGTAGTCGATGAGTTCCTGGACCCCGGCGGGATTGAGGATCGGTATCATCGTGTCGACAAAAGCGAATTCGCTCTGATGCGCCACGGTCGATGATTCGGCCGTATGGTCGTCGCCCATGAGCGCGAGCACGCCGCCATGGGGCGAGGTCCCGGCCATGTTGGCGTGGCGGAAGACATCGCCCGTGCGGTCGACGCCCGGCCCCTTGCCGTACCAGAGCGCGAACACGCCATCATACCTGCCGTCGCCCAGCAGTTCCGTCTGCTGCGACCCCCAGCAGGCGGTGGCGGCCAGTTCTTCGTTGAGGCCGGGCTGGAAGACGATATTTGCGCCTTGCAGTTCCCTTCCCGCCTTCCACAGCTGATGGTCAATGCCGGCGACGGGCGATCCGCGATATCCTGAGACGAACCCTGCTGTATTGAGACCGGCGCGCCGGTCGCGTTCGCGCTGCATCAGGAGCATGCGCACGATCGCCTGGGCGCCGGACACGAAGATGCGCTCCTTGGAGAGATCGAATTTGTCGCTCAGCGAGACCTCATGGAGCGTCATGCGAACCTCCTCGCGGCTTCTCCTCAAGAGAATGCCAGACCGCATCAGTATAAATACTTTTCCTCCCCATTTCGGCCAAATGAAATTGATGAGCCGGTAAAAAGAGCAAGAGCAATATCCAATGAGATGCCTTCGCGACATTTTGTTAGACGCAGACAGCCATTTCCAGCACGAATCGTTCCGCTCGAATCAGCCCTCCGATAGGGGCATGCACCGCAGTTTTTCCGCCGAGCCGGCGTGGCGCTCGTCTTCTACCTTCGTCGCTCCGCACTTTTGCAGGCGGGACAAAGCTGCTAAGAACCCGGCCGCCACGTTGACGTGTGCATAGAAGCGCAGCCAATGCGCGCAAGGGGAAACCTCGGCTCCCGGCCGGGGGCGAGCTTGGGAGTGAACGAATGAGCAGAGCAGATGGAGGGCGCGCGCAGGCGGCCCCTGGGGAGGCGTAGCCGTGCGGATCATCGCCCTGATCGTGCGCGCCATCAGCGGCTTGAACTGGCTGATAGGCAGCATTTTCTCCTGGCTTGCGCTCGCCATCGTGCTGGTCTGCTTCACTGTCGTGGTGCAGCGCTATGTCTTCTCCATCAGTTTCGTATGGATGCAGGATCTCTATGTCTGGCTTAACGGAGCAATGTTTACTGCCGTTGCCGCATTCGCCCTCCTGCGCAATGACCACGTACGCGTCGACATCTTCTATCGCCCCGCCGCGACCCGCACGAAGGCACTCATCGACCTGATCGGCGTCGTCGTTTTTCTGCTCCCCTTTTGCTGGATCGTCTATCGCTATGGCTGGCCGTTCGTGGCCCGTTCCTGGCGTATCTATGAAGGATCACCGAACACCGGAGGCCTGGGCGGCCTCTATATCCTGAAGAGCTTCATCCTTGTCTTCGCGGGCCTCGTCGCCCTCCAGGGCATTGCGATGGCTCTGCGGAGCATACTGGTGCTCGCCGGCAGCGAGCATCTGCTGCCCGCCCGGCTGCGCTATGAAAGCGACGGGAGCGCCCACTGATGGATCCGCGGCTGATCGGCGAAATCCTTTCCGGCCTGATGTTCTTCGGCATCATCGGGTTCCTGATGCTGGGATTCCCAGTGGCCTTCACCCTCGCCGGCGTATCGCTGCTCTTCGGGGCGGTCGGCATGTTCTTCGGCGTGTTCGACCCGACCAATCTTGGCAGCCTGCCGCCCCGCTATGCGGGCTTCATGACGAATGAGGTGTTGGTCGCGGTGCCGCTCTTCATTTTCATGGGCGTGGTCCTGGAACGCTCCAAGATCGCCGAGCAACTGCTTCTCACCATGGGCAAGCTGTTCGGCAATCTGCGCGGTGGGCTCGGCATTTCCGTCATTGTCGTGGGCGCGCTGCTTGCCGCCTCGACAGGCGTGGTCGGGGCGACCGTGGTCACCATGGGGCTGATCTCGCTTCCGGCGATGCTGCGCGCCGGCTATGACCCCAGGCTGGCCTCCGGCGTCATCTGCGCCTCGGGCACGCTGGGGCAGATCATACCGCCGTCTACCGTGCTCATTTTCATGGGCGATATGCTCGCCGGCATAAATGCGCAGGTGCAGATGGCCAAGGGCAATTTCGCGCCGGCACCGGTCTCGGTGGGCGACCTCTTTGCCGGCGCGCTCCTGCCCGGGCTCCTGCTCGTGTCGCTTTATCTCGGCTGGATGATTTTCAAGGCGATCTTCCAGCCGGAAACCTGCCCGGCAACCCCGGTCCCGCCGGAGGAGAAGAAGGACCTTCTGAAGGAGATCGTGGTCGCGCTCGTGCCGCCGCTGATCCTCATTATTGCCGTGCTTGGCTCGATCCTGGGCGGCGTCGCCACGGCAACGGAAGCAGCCTCCGTCGGCGCGGTCGGCGCGATGGTTCTTGCGGCGCTGCGCTGGCGGCTTTCCTTTCGCGTTCTGCGCGAGGCTGTGATCTCGACTGCAGCCATCACATCGATGGTGTTCGTCATTCTTCTCGGCGCCTCTGTCTTCTCGATCGTCTTCCGCCTGATGGGCGGCGACAACCTCGTGCACGAATTCCTCACCGGTCTGCCGGGCGGCCAGCTGGCCGCGGTGGCGATGGTGATGCTCATCATGTTCCTGCTCGGCTTCATCCTGGACACGTTCGAGATCATCTTCATCGTCATCCCGATCACGGCGCCAATCCTGCTTGCGCTGGACGTGGATCCCTTATGGCTGGGCGTGCTGGTCGGCGTGAACCTGCAGACGAGTTTCCTCACCCCGCCGTTCGGCTTCGCCCTCTTCTATCTGCGCGGCGTGGCGCCGAGGAGCGTCTCCACCGGCATGATCTATAGAGGCATTATTCCGTTCGTCTGTCTGCAGATCCTGGCCATCACCATCATGTTCGCCTTCCCCGGGATCGCCACTTGGCTGCCCCGCTGGATCTACAGCTAAGGAGCAGTCCGGCATGAGGTTCGAAGACACTTCGCACTCCCTGCGCGAGACGATTCAGAAGATGGTTGACTCGATCGACGGCCGTACCGTCACACTCCGCGAGATTGTCGAGCTCACGGGGGAACAGGGCCTGCTCCTGCTCTGCGCGATTCTCACCTTGCCGTTCCTGCTCCCGGTCTCGATCCCCGGGGTGAGCACCGTCTTCGGCCTTGCGATCATCCTGATCTCTGTCGGCATCATGCTCAATCGCGCGCCCTGGCTGCCGAAGAAGATCGCCGAACGTCCGATCGACGCCGAAAAGCTCATCCCGACGCTCAAGAAGGGATCCCACATTGTCGGGCGCATCGAGAGGGTCATCAAGCCCCGCATCGAGGGGCTGACGAAGGGGACGGCGGTCAGCCGCTTCAACGGCCTCGTCTTGATGCTTGGCGGCGTGCTGCTGATGTTCCCACTCGGCTTCGTTCCCTTTTCCAACACGCTGCCCGCCTTCGGCGTGTTGTTCCTTGCCATCGGAATTGCACAATGTGACGGCTTGTTCGTGCTCGCCGGCTACGGCTTGACGATCGCCACGCTGATCTATTTCGCGCTGCTCGGCTATGGCGCCTTCGCGGCCGGCCAGGGGCTGAGCTCGATGTTCGGGGGCTAGCCAAAAGAAAGCCCGGGCGTTGCCGCCCGGGCCGAATCTTCGACAGACGGTGCGGCTGTTCAGATCTGGAAGTATTTCTCGCGCGCCTGGATGAAGAGCGAATCGGTACCCTGCGTCTTCTGGCGCACGATGTTGAGCGCCGAAACGAAGCTCTCGGCCGTCTTCTTGGTCAACGGGTCGCTGGAGTCGAGCATAGTCTGCAGGATCTCCTTGGCCGCATTGGCGCCGGCCTGCAAAATGTCGTCCGGGAAGGTGCGGACCTGCACGCCATGCTCGTTGACCAGCGTCTGCAGGGCACGTGGGTCGTTGGCAGCAAAGTCGGCGGCCACATTGTCGTACTCGGCCTGGCAGGCGTCGCGGATGATCGCCTGAAGGTCGCTCGGCAGTTCCTGATACTTTGCCTTGGAAACGACGAGCTCGGTTGCCAAACCCGGCTCGACGAAGCTCGGGAAGTAGTAGTTCTTGCAAACCTGGTAAAAGCCGAGGGCGAGGTCGTTGTAGGGACCGACGAACTCGGCCGCGTCCAGCGTGCCCGACTGCAAAGCCTGGAAAATCTCGCCGGCCGCCATGTTGGTGACAGTAGCACCGAGCTTCTCCCACACCTGGCCGCCGAGCCCCGGCGTGCGGAACCGCAGGCCCTTGATCGAATCGAGCCCCGTCAGCTCGTTGCGGAACCAGCCGCCCGCCTGGGTCCCCGTATCGCCCGACAGAAAGCCCTGTACGCCGAACTGGTCGTAGATCTCGTCCCAGATCTCCTGGCCGCCGAGGAAGCGCACCCAGCCGGTGAGTTCGCGCGAGGTCATGCCGTAGGGAACGCCAGTGAAGAAGGAGAGACCCTGGCTCTTGTTCTGCCAGTAATAGGCCGCGCCGTGGCTCATCTCGGCCGAACCGTCGATGACCGCATCGAGCGACTGCAGCGGCGGCACGAGCTCGCCCGCGGCGTAGACCTGGACCGTGAGCCGGCCGCCGGAGGCCGCGGTGATGCGGTCAGCGAGGCGCTGTGCACCGACACCGAGGCCGGGAAAGTTCTTCGGCCAGGTGGTGACCATGCGCCAGGTCTGGTTCCCTTGGGAAATGGCAGGCGTGGCGAGAGCGGCTGCGCCTGCGCCGACACCGGCAAGGCCTGCCTTTTTTATGAATGAGCGGCGATCCATGAAGTACCTCCCACATTGAGGATCGAGAAACTGTGCGGAATCGGGCGCTGCGGCACGCGCCTGCCTCCCCCGAATGCCGGGGTATCAATACACGCGCCTTCCGGCAAGTCCAGCTTTCCAGCATGTACGTGCGCGGCTGGCCGACCTTGGAAACCGCCGCGAACAGAAGTACATACGCCTAACAACTGCTAGGAGCCGCCTGATGCCGCAGCCGCTTGTTGCCCTGCCGACCGACGTGAAGGTTTTCGAGGGCTATACCTGGCACGCGACGCCTGAGCAGTATCTCACCGCGGCCCTGTCGACGGCGGGCGTGGTGCCGGTCCTCGTGCCTTCCTTCGGCGAGGCGATCGATCTAGATTCCGTTCTCGGCGCCGTGGACGGGCTGATGCTGACGGGCGCGCGATCCAACGTCTACCCGCCGCTTTATGGCGGCACGGCCGACGAGAAGAATGGTCCCTACGATCAGCGGCGCGATTCGACCACCCTGCCGCTCATCCGCAAGGCAATCGAGAAGGGCCTGCCGCTGCTGGCCATCTGCCGGGGCATACAGGAATTGAATGTCGCGCTCGGCGGATCGCTGATCAACGATATCCAGGAGCACCCCGGCACGCTTGATCACCGCGGGCCTGAGGGGACGCCGGACGAGCGCTTCGCGATCCGCCAGAAGGTGGAGATCAGGCCCGGCACCTGCCTTGCAGAGGTGTTCGGCAGCGGCGAGATCATGGTGAACTCCGTCCACCGGCAGGCGATCGGCCAGCTGGGTTCGCGCCTCCAGGTGGAGGCGGTGGCTCCGGACGGAACGGTGGAAGCGGTCTCAGTGATCGGCGCGCCAGGCTTCGCCGTCGGCGTGCAGTGGCATCCGGAGTATTGGGCCGCGACGGACAGCGCCTCGCAGCGGGTACTGAGGGCTTTTGGAGATGCCGTGCGCGCGCATGCGGACCGACGCGGCCGCCAGCCCTTGGCGGCAGAGTGAGCGGGGCTCCTATTCGGCCTTGAGCGCAATCAGCGGCGATTGCGGCTTCAGCGACTCATATGCCACTCCGTCAGCCGCGAAAAACTCGACCACGGCACGGCCGTCGGCTGCGACGAAACGCAGCTCTCCCTCGCCGTTCTCCTGCCAGTAGCGCGCCTGGGCAAGGCGGGGCATCAGTTCCACGCACTTGGGGGTCAGCTCGAGATTGGCGCGCGCGGCCTCCACATTGCCCCGCTTGACCACCGTGCAGTCCCCTTCCCGCCCAACGACGCTGAGTTCATAGCGGACTGGAGACTCTTTGGCTTCCCCGACCTTGGCGGCCGTCGCCTCGCGATGTTCGGGGAGCAGAAAATATGCCGCTCCCAAGACGCCAAGCGCTGCTAGCGTCGAGATCGCCAGTTTCATCTTCGCCCCCTCAGTTGATTAAAACGCATCATTGGGCGAAATTATTAACTGAAACTTACTTGGCAGAAAAATGGCAGCCGCAAATCATGCCTGCCGTCCCACATGTGCCGTCTCCTGCACCGGGGTGAGCGCCTCCCCGCGCGTGAACCAGGAGATGATATTGTCGGCGACAAGGTTTGCCATCGCTATGCGTGTGGGAACGGATGCCGATGCCACATGCGGCAAGAGGCACGCATTCTCGCAGGCAAGCAAGTTCTCCGGTACATGGGGCTCGTCGGCGAAGACATCGAGCCCAGCCGCGAGGATGGTTCCGCTGCGCAGAGCGGCGGCGAGCGCCTCCTCGTCCACCGTGCTGCCGCGGCCCACATTGATGAAGACTCCATTTTCCCCGAGGGCGCGCAGAACCTGTGCGTCCACTGCATTTCTCGTGCCCGCTCCCCCCGGCGCGATGGAGATCAGCGTGTCCACCGCCTCGGCCAGCGCAAGCAGCGTCGGGTGATAGGGATAGGGCACGTCCTCAACCCGGCGCCGGTTGTGGTAACTGACAGGCAGTCCGAACGCCTCGATCCGGCGCGCGATGGCGCGGCCGATGCGGCCCATCCCGAAGATGCCGACACTGCGGCCGCGCAGCGAGCCCTTCGTCAAGAGATAGGATCCCTCGCTCCGCCAGCGTCCCTCGCGCAGATATTTCTCCGCTTTCGGCAATTCGCGCACGGTGTTGATCAGGAGACCGATCGTGACGTCTGCCACCTCTTCCGTCAGCACGTCCGGCGTGTTGGTCACCATCACGCCTCTAAGACCGGCATGCTCGGCATCGACATCGTCATAGCCGACGCCGAAAGTCGCGATGATCTGAAGGTTTGGAAGGGCATCGATGAAGGCAGCGCTGATGACGGTGGAGGACGCGATACCGACCACACTGCCCGTGATCTCCTTCGTCAGAAGAGCCGGGTCGGCACGCTCGACCGTCACCAGTCTGAACCGCTCGCCGATCCGGCTTACCGCATGCGGATGCAGCTTTCCGGGCACGAGGATTGTGACTTCGCTGCTTTGGATCGACATAGCCGCTCCCTCTCTCCGCTCTGGCAGACGAGGATTTCTAGTCGCAACGGAGCCGAAGCGCCACCTCCCGGGCAGCGAAAGACCTCTCGGCTGTCCTGGCCAATTGCTTCCGTCCGACACTTGTGCATATTTGTTTCGGAACCCGAAATAAATACGGCGCGCTGCGCGCCTGGGAGGAGAAGATGTATCTGGGTCTCGATCTCGGCACGTCCGGGATCAAGGCGCTCTTGCTTGACGGCGCCCAGCGGATTGTCGCCTCGGCGACGGTCGCGCTCGAGGTTTCCCGCCCCCATTCCGGATGGTCGGAACAGCATCCTGCGGACTGGATCCGCGCTGCCGACGAGGCCATCGGCGCACTGAAGGCTTCCCATGGCGAGGCACTGGCGGCTGTAAAAGGCATCGGCCTTTCCGGCCAGATGCATGGTGCCACGCTGCTCGATGCCTCGGACCGGCCGCTGCGCCCCTGCATTCTTTGGAACGACACGCGCAGCCATGCGGAAGCGGCAGAGCTCGACTCCGATCCGCGCTTCCGGAAGGTCACCGGCAACATTGTCTTCCCCGGTTTCACCGCGCCCAAGCTTGTATGGGTCAGGCGCAACGAGCCGGATATCTTCGCCGCGACGAAGAAGGTGCTTCTCCCCAAGGACTACCTGCGCCTCTGGCTGACCGGCGAGCACGTTTCGGAAATGTCCGACGCGGCCGGCACCTCCTGGCTGGACGTCGAAAAGCGCCGCTGGTCGCCGGAGCTGCTCGCTTTCACCGGCCTTGACGAGACCCACATGCCGCGCCTCGTGGAAGGCACCGAGCGCGCCGGCACGCTGCGCGGCGAGCTTGCCGGCAGCTGGGGCTTGGGTGCCGGTGTCACGGTCGCCGGCGGCGCGGGCGACAACGCCGCCTCCGCCTGCGGCGCTGGCACGGTCGAGCCCGGCGCCGCCTTCGTCTCGCTTGGTACATCCGGCGTGCTCTTTGCCTCCAACGGCGCCTATCTGCCCAATCCCGAGAGCGCGGTGCACACATTCTGCCATGCGCTGCCGGACACATGGCACCAGATGGGTGTGATCCTTTCCGCCACCGATTCGCTCAACTGGCTGGCAGGCATTACCGGACGCAAAGCGGGCGAGCTGACGGCCGAACTCGGCGAGGAGCTGAAGCCGCCCTCCGGCGTAACCTTCCTGCCCTATCTTTCCGGCGAGCGCACGCCGTACAACGACGCGGTGATCCGCGGCAGCCTCACAGGCCTGTCGCATCAGAGCGACCGCGCCGCGCTGACCCAGGCGGTGGTCGAGGGTGTGGCCTTCGCCTTCCGCGACAGCTTGGAAGCGCTGAAGCAAGCCGGCACCGACATTGCGCGCGTGACCGCGATCGGCGGCGGCTCCCGCTCCACTTACTGGCTGAAGGCGATCGCCACGGCGCTGAACCTTCCCGTGGACGTGCCCGCCGAAGGCGATTTCGGCGCGGCCTTCGGCGCCGCTCGGCTCGGCCTCATCGCCGCCGAAGGCGCTGATCCGCTTTCCGTCTGCACGCCGCCGAGAATTTCTGCGACAGTCGAGCCCGACCGCGCGCTCGCTCCAGCCTTCGAGGCGAGCTATCGCCGCTACCGCGACCTCTACCCAGCCATCCGAGGAGTTTCATCGTGAGCACAGGTTTTTTCGGCGACCTCAAACCCATCCGCTACGAAGGGCCCGAAAGCGACAATCCGCTGGCCTTCCGCCACTACAATCCCGATGAGGTCGTGCTCGGAAAGCGCCTTGAGGACCATCTTCGCTTCGCCGTCTGCTATTGGCACAATTTCGTCTGGCCGGGCGGCGATCCTTTCGGCGGCCAGACCTTCGAGCGTCCGTGGTTCGGCGACACGATGGAAAACGCGAAACTCAAGGCCGACGTCGCCTTCGAGATGTTCGAGATTCTTGGCGCGCCGTTCTTCACCTTCCATGACCATGACGTGCGGCCGGAAGGAGCGTCCTTCTCCGAGAGCGTGGATCGGTTGAACGAGATCGCCGACTACTTCGCCGCGAAGATGGAAAAGACCGGTGTGAAGCTCCTTTGGGGCACCGCGAATCTTTTCTCCCACAGGCGCTACATGGCCGGTGCCGCCACCAATCCCGACCCGGATGTATTCGCCTATGCGGCCGCAACCGTGAAAGCCTGCATGGACGTGACGAAGCGGCTCGATGGCGAGAACTACGTGTTGTGGGGCGGACGCGAGGGCTATGAGACGCTGCTCAACACCGATATGAGCCGCGAACTCGACCAACTCGGGCGCTTCCTGAATCTGGTGGTCGACTATAAGCACAGGACGGGCTTCAAGGGCACGATCCTCATCGAGCCGAAGCCGCAGGAGCCCACCAAGCATCAGTATGACTTCGACGTCGGGACGGTCTACGGTTTCTTGAAGCGCTATGGGCTGGAAAACGAGGTGAAGGTGAACATCGAGCAGGGCCATGCGCTGCTTGCCGGCCACTCCTTCGAGCACGAACTGGCGCTGGCCGCCGCCCTCGGCATTTTCGGGTCGATCGACATGAACCGCAACGACTACCAGTCGGGCTGGGACACCGACCAGTTTCCGAACAATGCGCCCGAGGCCGCCTTGGCTTACTACTACGTGCTGCAGGCTGGCGGCTTCACGACCGGCGGTACGAATTTCGACGCGAAGCTGCGCCGCCAGTCGCTGGATCCGGAGGATCTGATTGCTGCCCATATCGGCGGCATGGACATTTGCGCTCGCGGCTTGAAGGCCGCCGCTCGGATGATTGAGGACAAGACGCTGAGCGGCCCGCTTGAAGAGCGGTATGCCGGATGGAGTGATGCTGAAGCGCAGGCGATGCTCGCTGGCCAGCGCACATTGGAGCAAATCGCCGAGCGCGTGGTCCGCGCGAATCTTGACCCCAAGCCGCGCTCCGGCCGTCAGGAGAAGCTGGAAAACGTTGTGAATCGTTACGTTTAGCCGGCTGCACGCCGCCGAATTTCCCGGCGGACTGTCGTCAAATCTTCATCGCCGCGCCTTTATGCAGACAGGATCGGGAGAGAGAAATCCCGCTCCTGATTTGGAGGCGCATCATGAAGCTGGATGAGGAACTGGAGGCGGAGATCGATGCGCTGCTGGCGCGCGATGATCGCGCATCCGTCATCGATACGCTCCTGTCGATGCCCCATGCAAAGGCGGCCGGCGATCCGGCCTGGGAAAAGCTTCTGCATGCGCGCCTGCAGGAGCGCCTCGTCCGCAAAATGCGCGAGATGCTCGATCCCGCCGATCAGGGAAGGGACTCCAGGAGCGCCGCATGAGTGCGCTCCGCCCCCTATTGCAGCGCCAGGAAATCCTCGATTTTTGCGGCCGCCTCGAGAAGCGGCGGCAGGATGACCTCGCGCATCTCGTCGCAGGAAAACCGCGCGGATTGCGTGGACACGTTGATTGCCGCCACGACGCGTCCCGAGCGGGCGCGCACCGGCACCGCGATCGACCGGAGCCCCAGCTCCAGTTCCTCGTCGACGATGGCGTAGCCGGCCCGCCGCGCTTCAGCCACACGATCGGCAAGCGCCTCCCGGTCGGTGATCGTCTTGGGTGTGTTGGCGCGGATCGCCGCCTTGCTCAGAAAACGGGCGAGTTCGGCATCGTCCAGATCTGAAAGAAGCACTCGCCCCATGGACGTGCAGTAGGCCGGGAGCCGCGCTCCGACGGACAGGGACACCGATACGATGCGCCGGCCCGCAACGCGCGCCACATAGACGACATCCTCCCCTTCGAGCACCGCGGCCGAGCAGGATTCGCCGAGCGCCTGCGAGACCTCGCGCATCACCGGCTCCGCGTAGGCCCAGAGCGGCGCCCCGCCGAGCCAGGCGCGGGTGAGCGACAGCAGCTTGGCGGAGAGCAGGAAGAGGCGCCCCTCCTGCCTCGCATAGCCTTCGGCGACCAGCGTCAGGAGCAGTCGGCGGGCGCCGGCGCGCGTCAGTCGCGCCGCCTCGGCAACTTCCGTGAGCCGCAGGCCCGAGGGCGCGCCGGCCAGAATGTCCAAAACGCGCAGGCCCTTGGCCAGCGATCCCACCAGATCGCGGTCTTCGGGCTCCGCCTTCTGCGTTGACTCCAGAACCTGGCTCATCTATCTACGTATCGCATACAAAACTTATGTTCGCAATACGAACATCTGGAGGCGATATGGCCCGCTTCATGCCGCTTGATCAGGCGGTTCGGGAAAATCTCAGGGATGGCGATGTTGCCGCCTTTGAGGGCTTCACCCATCTCATCCCGACCGCAGCCGCCCATGAGGCGATCCGTCAGGTTTTTAGGGATCTCACCCTCATCCGCATGACGCCGGACGTCGTCTATGACCAGATGGTCGGGATGGGCATGGCGAGGAAGCTCGTCTTCTCCTATGCGGGCAATCCGGGGGTCGGCCTCCTGCGCCGTGTCCGTGATGCGGTGGAGAATGGCTGGCCGCATGTGATCGAGGTGGAGGAGCATTCCCATGCCGCCATGGCAAATGCCTACGAAGCGGGTGCCGCAGGGCTCCCCTGCGCAGTCTTCCGCGGCTATCGCGGCGCGGGCCTGCCCGAGGTCAACCCGAACATCAGAAACGTCACCTGCCCCTTTACCGGGGAGGTGCTGGCGGCGGTGCCGGCGGTGCGGCCGGACGTGACCTTCATCCACGCCCAGAAGGCGGACAGGAAGGGCAACGTGCTGATCGAAGGCATCATCGGCATCCAGAAGGAGGCGGTGCTGGCGGCCAAACGCGCGGTTGTGACGGTCGAGGAAGTAGTCGACAGCTTCGACGGTCTGCATCCGAACCTGTGCATCCTCCCGCACTGGACGGTCACCGCCATTTCGGTTGTGCCGGGCGGAGCCCACCCCTCCTACACGCATGGCTATTACGCGCGTGACAATGCCTCCTATCTGGAATGGGACGAGATCGCTGCCGACCGCGACCGCTTCCGCACCTGGATGGAAGAGCATGTGATGAAGGCGAAGCCGGAAGATTTCGCAGGACGCGTGGCAAAGCTGAGGGTGGCATGATGAACGAGCAGTCTTTCACCCCCAATGAGATGATGACCATCGCCGCCTCGCGGGCGCTGACGAGCGAGGACGTGTGTTTCGTCGGCATCGGCGCGCCTTCGGCGGCGTGCAACGTGGCGCGGCTGACGCACGCGCCGGACATCACGCTGATCTACGAATCCGGCACCATAGGCACCGCGCCCGACGTGCTGCCGCTCTCGATCGGCGATGGCGAGCTCTGCGACACCGCGCTCACCACCGTTTCGGTGCCGGAGATGTTTCGCTACTGGTTGCAGGGCGGGCGCATCACCATCGGCTTCCTTGGCGCAGCCCAGCTGGACAAATACGGCAACATCAACACCACCGTCATCGGCGACTACCACAAACCCAAAACGCGGCTGCCGGGCGGCGGCGGGGCGCCGGAGATCGCCACATCGTCCCAGCAGGTCTACATCACCATGGCGCAATCGAAGCGCGGCATGGTGGAAAAGATCGATTTTTACACCTCCTTCGGCCACGGAGACGGCGGCGACCACCGCAAGCGGCTGGGGATCGAGACCGAGGGCCCGACGCTGCTCATCACTGACCTCGCCATCTGGAAGCCCGATCCGGAGACGAAGGAATTCACGGTCGTATCGCTCCATCCGGGCGTCACGCGCGAGATGGTGCAGGAGACATGCGGCTGGAGGGTGAAATTCGCCGAACAGCTCGACGAGACGCCGCCGCCGACCGAGCTGGAGCTGAAAACCTTGCGCGACTTGAAGGCGCGTACCGACGCAGCGCACAAAGGCACGGACAGCCCGGCCGCCAAGAGAGGATCCAAGGATGGCTGAAGCCTTTATTTGCGACTACGTCCGCACGCCCATCGGCCGCTTCGGCGGCGTGCTTTCCTCGGTGCGTGCTGACGACCTCGCCGCCATTCCGCTGAAGGCGCTGATGGAGCGCAATAAAGACGTGGATTGGGCCGCGGTGGAAGACGTGCTCTATGGCTGCGCCAACCAGGCGGGCGAGGACAACCGCAATGTGGCCCGCATGGCGGTGCTCCTCGCCGGCCTGCCGGTCGAGGTACCGGGCTCGACGATCAACCGGCTCTGCGGCTCGGGCATGGATGCTGTGGCGACCGCAGCCCGCGCGATCAAGGCGGGCGAGGCCGAGCTGATGATCGCCGGCGGCGTGGAATCCATGAGCCGCGCGCCCTTCGTGCTGCCCAAGGCGGAGACGGCCTTTTCCCGCAATGCCGAGATTCACGACACCACCATCGGCTGGCGCTTCGTCAATCCGCTGATGAAGAAGCAATACGGCGTCGATTCCATGCCTGAGACGGGCGAGAACGTGGCCGAAGATTTTCGCGTGAGCCGCGCGGACCAGGACGCGTTCGCGATGCGCAGCCAGGACAAGGCGGTCGCGGCGCAGGAGAACGGGCGGCTGGCGAAAGAGATCGTTCCGGTGAAGATTCCGCAGCGCAAGGGCGAGCCGGTCGTGGTGGAGAAGGACGAGCATCCCCGCCCCGGCACGACCATAGAAGCACTCGCAAAACTCCCCACGCCCTTCCGCGAGGGCGGCACAGTGACGGCCGGTAACGCCTCCGGCGTGAACGACGGCGCGGCCGCGCTCATCATCGCCTCGGAAGCCGCCGCAAGGAAATATGGCCTCACGCCCATCGCCCGAATTCTCGGCGGCGCGACGGCGGGAGTGCCCCCGCGCGTCATGGGAATCGGCCCTGCGCCGGCGACGAAGAAGCTCTGCGCCCGGCTCGGGCTGCGGGCCTCGGACTTTGACGTGATCGAACTGAACGAAGCCTTTGCCTCGCAGGGCATTGCCGTCTTGCGCGAACTGGGCATTCCCGAGGACGCAGCGCATGTGAACCCCAATGGCGGCGCGATCGCGCTCGGCCATCCCTTGGGCATGTCAGGCGCGCGCATTTCCGGCACGGCGGCACTGGAGCTGAAGGAACGCGGCGCAAAACTGGCGCTTGCCACGATGTGCATCGGCGTCGGCCAAGGCATCGCGCTGGCGCTGGAGCGAATCTAAGTTTCGAGCCAGTTCTCCACAGCAAGCCCTGGCACAAACTGGAAAGCACGATCGCTGGTTACCAGAGTCGCGCCAACCTGAAGAGCATGGGCGGCAATGAGCAAATCGAGTGGCTGGATCCGGCCCAAACGCCGCAGCTCGGCCCGCACCTCGCCGTAACGGTCCGCTACTTCCGGAGCCATGGCAGTATATCGACCAGGTGAAACAATACCGCAGCAGCAGCCGCGAGGCGGGCTGCATCAGGCCGTCTGGCAAGACCGTAACGCGTCTCGCCGTAGGTTATTGCTGACACGCAGAGCTCCGGCTTGGTGTGGGTTTCAATCCGCCGATCCAGAGCAGGGCTGCGTCGCCTCCTACGCGGTATATATGATGATATATACCAGACGACCTTGAAGCAAGGCGACGTCAATTGAGAGGAATGTCGTTCCCGGCCTTGCTCTGCTGATAGGCCCCTGACAGTTCGGCATAGATCTCCGACATCCGGCCAAGCCGGGGTTCCAGCCGCTGCCGGTCGGCTTCCGGCAAATCGCGGACCAGCGCCGGGATGGAAAAACTCTTCCAGAAGGCGTTTTCGGCGGGATAGCCGCCAGGATCAAGCCGGAAAACCTCCTTCAGGATCTTAAGATCGTGCGGGATCGCGAAGGCGTCGCGCGAATCCGCATGGCTGAAGAGATAGAAGAAATTGTCGAAGCCGGTCCAGGTGATCGCGGAAAGACAGAGCGAGCAGGGTTCATGCGTCGAAAGAAAGATGCAGTCCCTCGTCTCCGGCCGCTGCTCCTTCGGCAGCTCATAGAACCGCTTCAGCGTATGCACTTCACCGTGCCAGAGCGGGTTTTCCAGCTCGTTATTGGTTTCAGCCAGTACCAGCGACAGATCGCTCTTCTTCAGGATCGCCGCGCGAAGATCTTGTTGCCCACTTCGACGCCAGCCCGCGTCCTTGGGACGATGTCGTGCTCAATCACGTCGAGCAGGCGGTCGATAAACGTCCCGTCGATCTTCATGGCCTATCCGGCAGGTGGATTTCGTAGGGCTCGGAGAAGAAAAATTCTTCCAGATTGTTGCCGTCGCCGCCGCGGTCGACGATGAGAAAATCCTGTTTCTCGCCGATAGGCGTCAACACTGCGTGCCAGGTGTTGCGGGCATAATTCACGCCTTGGCCGGCTCCAGTGAGAAAGGCTTGCGGCCTGCCCGGCCGTCCGCCCTCATCGAGGCAGACAACGACGAGGAACGGCCGGGGCTCAAGCGGAATGAAGGCCTGGCTCCCCAGCGGATGGCGCTCGACCATCGTGAGTTTCAGGGGAAAGGTGTATGGCTGCCCGCGGGCGATGCTGATGAGCACGCGCGCCGCCTCCCCCTGCACGTCCACCGTAGCGAGGTCGTGGAAGCGCTGCGTCTTGCCGTTATTGATCGGAAAGCTTTGCGCGCCTTCCGTATCGATCACGTCGCCAAAGGGCGCGAAGGCGGCACGGGTGAGTGGAACTGCGGTGATTTTCATCGTGGATGCTGCCGCCACAGCGGTTTGAGAGACGCATGCCGGTTCACATCCTTGTAGAGGAGGTACCGGAACCGCCCAGGCCCGCCGGCATAGCAGGCCTGCGGGCAGAAGGCGCGCAGCCACATGAAGTCTCCGGCCTCCACCTCGACCCAATCCTGGTTGAGCCGGTAGACCGCTTTGCCTTCGAGCACGTAGAGTCCGTGCTCCATGACATGGGTTTCGGCAAAGGGGATCACAGCGCCCGGCTCGAAGGTGACAATGGTCACATGCATGTCGTGGCGGACGTCATCAGGATCGACAAAGCGCGTCGTCGCCCACTTGCCCTCCGTGCCGGGCATGGGTGTCGGCGCGATATCCTTCTCATTAACGAAGAAGGCATCGGGCACCGGGATCCCCTCCACCGCCTCATAGGCCTTTCGGATCCAATGGAAGCGCACCGGCTCCGAGCCTTCATTATGCGCGCTCCAGCGGCTCGCGGAGGGCAGGAAGGCGTAGCCGCCCGGCTGCATGCGGTGGCTTTCCCCGTCGAGACGCACGGTCAGTTCGCCCTCGACCACAAACAGCACCGCCTCCGCTTCCCGGTAAGGCTCCGGATTTTCGCTGCCGCCGCCCGGCAGGACCTCCATGATGTACTGGGAAAAAGTCTCCGCAAAGCCCGAGAGCGGGCGGGCGATCACCCAAGCCCGGGTCTTTTCCCAGAAGGGAAGCCGGCTGGTGACGATGTCGCGCATCACGCCCTTGGGGATCACGGCGTAGGCCTCGGTGAAGACCGCGCGGCCGGTGAGAAGGTCGGTCTGCGGCGGGTGGCCGCCTGTGGGCGCGAAGTAGGTTCTGGTCATGAGGGCAGGATATCCTTGAGCCGCAGATAGGCGATGCGCTCCACCTGGCGGCAGGCGGTCGCAAACTCTTCCTCGCGGCTGTTCTCGAGCCGGTGTTCGAACGCGCGCAAAATGCTTTCCTTCGTATTGTCCTTGACGGCGATGATGAAGGGAAAGCCGAATTTTTGCGTGTAGCGCGTGTTGAGATCGGTGAAGCGCGCGCGCTCCTCGTCCGTCAGCGCGTCGAGGCCGGCGGAAGCCTGCTCCTTGGCCGAATCCGGCGTGAGCCGTTTCGCCGCCGCAAGCTTTCCGGCAAGGTCCGGATGCGCTTTCAGTACACCGAGCCGCTCCTCTTCGCTCGCCGAGCGGAAAACCCGCACGAGCGCATTGTGGAGGCCGCCAGCGCTGTCATGCGCCGCCGCAAGCTCCAGCGCGAAAGCACGCTCGGCAAGCCAGGGCGAATGCTCGAAGATCGAGCCGAAACGCTCCACAAAATCGCCCTTGCCCATCCGGCTCGGCCTGAGCTCCGGCGCCTGATATGGATGATGCTCCATCCAATGGCGGGCAATGTCGATGCGGCGCGGCAGCCAGACCCTGTCATGGCTTTGTACGTATTCGATGAAGCGTTTCAGAGAGGCCGCACGGCCGGGCCGCCCGATGAGGCGGCAATGCAGGCCCACACTCATCATGGCAGGCCGCCGCCCTGCCCTGCCCTCCTCATAGAGCGTGTCGAACGCGTCCTTGAGATAGGCGAAGAACTGGTCGCCGGAGTTGAACCCCTGCGGCGTGGCGAAACGCATGTCATTGGCATCGAGCGTGTAGGGAATCACCAGCTGCGGCCGCGTCGGATTGCCGTGCCCGTCGTGGTCGATCCAATAGGGCAGGTCGTCGTCATAGGTGTCGGAAATCCAGTCGAACCCGCCATGCTCGATGGCAAGTTTCAACGAATTCACCGACGTGCGGCCGAGATAAAGTCCCCGCGGCGGCTCGCCCACCACCTCTGTATGCAGCCGCACCGCCTCCTGCAAATCGCGGCGCTCGTCCTCCTCGGAGTGGGCGCGGTAGTCGATCCAGCGCAGCCCGTGGCTGGCGATCTCCCAGCTGGCTTCCTTCATGGCCGCCACCTGGTCGGGCGCGCGGGCAAGCGCGGTGGCGACGCCATAGACCGTCACCGGCACCTCGGCTTCCGTGAACATGCGGTGAAGCCGCCAGAAGCCGGCGCGCGCGCCATATTCGTAGATCGACTCCATGTTCCAGTGCCGCATGCCCTGCCATGGGGCAGCACCGACGATTTCAGATAGAAAAGCTTCGGAGGCGGCATCCCCATGCAGAATGCAGTTTTCGCCGCCCTCCTCGTAATTGACGACGAATTGCACGGCCACATAGGCGCCGCCAGGCCATTTTGCGTCCGGCGGGTTGGGGCCATAGCCGCGCATGTTTCGGCAGTAGCGTGTCACCGTTTGGATCCCTCCACGTCGCTTTCAAGGATAGCCGAAGGTTCCGGCACCCATTCCCCACGAAAAATTTGAAAGTCTTTTTGCAGCCTTTCCGCCGCACCCCCCTTATGCGCGCGCGCGATTTGCCGCACAATCCATCGGCTGAAACACGGTACCGAAGGGAGGCCGCATGGGCGAACAGGGACGGCTGACGACCCATGTTCTCGATACGGCGGCAGGCCGCCCCGCGGCCGGGATGGAAATTGCGCTCTATCGGCTCGAAGGCGAAAGTCGCACGCTGGTGAAGACGGTCCGGACCAATGCCGACGGCCGCTGCGACGCGCCACTCCTGGAGGGCACGGCCTTTGCGCCCGGCGAATATGAGCTCGTGTTCGCGGTGGGCAAATACCTGCGCGCCAAAGGGGCTGCACTTCCCTCCCCGGCTTTCCTCGACCGCGTGCCGATCCGCTTCGGCATGGCCGAGCGCGCGCATTACCACGTGCCGCTGCTCGTCTCGCCCTACGGTTATTCGACCTACCGGGGAAGCTGATGCCCGCCACCCGCAATGAAATCCGCTTCCTTCTGAACGGCCTGAAGATCGCGCTCGCGGACGTCCGGCCCGACCAGACCCTGCTCGACTATCTGCGGCTCGACCGCCGCCTGATGGGCACCAAGGAAGGCTGCGCCGAGGGCGACTGCGGCGCCTGCACCGCGCTGGTGGGCCGGCTTGCTGACGGCAAGCTCGTCTATGAGGGCGTGAACGCCTGCATCCGCTTTCTTGCCTCGCTTGACGGCTGCCATGTCGTCACGGTCGAGCATCTGAAGCGGCCGGATGGCTTGCTCCATCCCGTGCAGCAGGCGATGGTGGACCATCACGGCTCGCAATGCGGCTTCTGCACGCCGGGCTTCGTGATGTCGCTCTACGGGCTCTGGATGAACAACCCGCAGCCGGGCGACAGGGCGATCGAGAAGGCGCTGCAGGGAAACCTCTGCCGCTGCACCGGCTATGAATCGATCATGCGCGCCGCCCGCGCCATCCCCGCCTATGGCGATGCCCGATCGGACCCGCTGGCACTGGAGCGCGAAGCGCTGAAAACCGCGCTTCTTGCCATGAAGGACGGCGCGCGCGTGGAGATCGGCGCGGGCCGCGATCGCCTCGTCATCCCCGCCAGCCTCGATGATCTGGCGGCTGTGCTGGAAGCCGAGCCCAAGGCGACCATCGTGGCGGGCAGCACGGATGTGGGCCTATGGGTGACGAAATTCATGCGCGAGATCGCGCCCGTCGTCTTCATTGGCGGGCTGGAAGAGCTGCGCACGATTGCGGAGAATGACGGCACGATCACCATCGGTGCCGGCGTCAGCTATTCGGAAGCCTTCGAGGCGCTTGCCCCCCGCGTCCCGGCGCTCGGCCGCCTGATCGACCGCATTGGCGGGGACCAGATTCGCAACATGGGCACCATCGGCGGCAACATCGCCAACGGCTCGCCCATCGGCGACACCCCGCCGCCGCTGATCGCGCTGGGAGCCACGCTCACGCTGCGCAAGGGCAATACGCGGCGCACCATTCCGCTCGAAGATTTCTTCATCGCCTATGGCAAACAGGACCGGCAGCCGGGCGAATTTGTCGAGGCGGTGCATGTCCCACTCCCCGATCCCGACACCCGCTTTGCCGCGTGGAAGATCACCAAGCGCCGCGACGAGGACATCACGGCCGTGCTCGGCGCCTTCGCGGTGAAGATGGCGGCGGACGGCACCGTCGCCTCCGCGCGCATCGCCTATGGCGGCATGGCGGCGACACCGAAGCGCGCGAAAGCCGTGGAGGCAGAGCTTCTCGGAAGGCCGTGGACTGAGGCCACGATCGAAAACGCGCTGTCCGCCTATGGCCAGGATTTCACGCCAATCAGCGACATGCGCGCTTCCGCCGAATACCGCATGCTGGCGGCCAGGAATCTTCTGCGGCGCTTCTTTCTCGAAACGAGCGGGCATTCCGGCCCGCTGCAGGTCGAGCGCGGGGAAGCGGCATGACCAAGCACGAGGCGCTCGATCTTACCAGGACGACAATCACCGGCGGCGTGGGCATCAGCCTCCGCCACGACTCCGCGCACAAACATGTGGCCGGCGAAGCCGTCTATATCGACGACCTGCCGGAGCCGGCCGGCACGCTGCACGCCTATCTCGGGCTTTCCACGGTTGCGCACGGCACCATCCGCGCGATGGATCTTTCGGAGGTAGAGACCGCGCCGGGCGTAATCGCTGTGCTCACCGCGAAAGATGTGCCGGGCGTAAACGATATCAGCTCCACCGGCTTGCACGACGAGCCGATCTTCCCTGAAAAGGAGGTGCAGTTCTTCGGCCAGCCGATCTTCGCCGTGATCGCCGAGACGCGGGAGGCCGCCCGTCGCGCCTGCCAGAAGGCGAAGATCGAATACGAGGAAAAGCCGGCCATCATCGACATCGCTGACGCGGACCCGGCGAATCCGAAGCTGGTGACGAAGCCGCTGACGCTGAAGCGCGGCGAAGCCGAGGATGCGATCGCCCGGGCCCCGCGCCGCATCAAGGGGCAAATGCGCGTAGGCGGGCAGGACCATTTTTACCTTGAAGGCCAGATCGCCCTTGCCGTGCCGGGCGAGGACATGGACGTGACCGTCCACTCCTCGACACAACACCCGAGCGAGGTGCAGCATATAGTAGCCCATACGCTGGGCGTGCCCTCGCATGCCGTGACCGTCGAGGTGCGCCGCATGGGCGGCGGCTTCGGCGGCAAGGAAACCCAGGCGAACCTGTTTGCCGCGGTGGCGGCGATCGCCGCCAAGCAAACCGGCCGGCCGGTAAAACTGCGCCCGGATCGCGACGACGACATGACGGCCACCGGCAAGCGGCACGACTTCCTGATCGACTACGACGTCGGTTTCGACGACGAAGGAAACATCCTCGGCGTCCACCTGAAATATGCCGCCCGCTGCGGCTTTTCAGCCGATCTCTCCGGGCCGGTCACCGACCGCGCGCTCTTCCACTGCGACAACGCCTATTTCTATCCGGTGGTGCGCGCGGCGTCAGTGCCGCTCTACACCAACACGGTCTCGAACACAGCCTTCCGCGGCTTCGGCGGACCGCAGGGGATGGTGGGCGCGGAGCGCGTGGTCGAGGAGATCGCCTTCGCGCTCGGCAAGGACCCGCTCGAAATCCGCAAACGCAATTTCTACGGCGAGACGGACCGCAACGTCACCCCCTACCACCAGACGGTGGAAGACAACATCATCCACCGCCTCGTGGCCGAGCTGGAGGCGAGTGCCGATTATGCCGGGCGGCGGCAGGCCATCGCGGCCTTCAATGCCGGGAGCGAAATCATCAAGCGCGGCATCGCGCTGACGCCTGTAAAATTCGGCATCTCCTTCACCGCCACCCATTTCAACCAGGCCGGCGCGCTGGTGCATGTCTATACCGACGGCTCCGTGCACCTGAACCATGGCGGCACGGAGATGGGCCAGGGCCTTTACGTGAAGGTGGCCCAGGTGGTGGCGGAAGAATTCCAGATCGACATCGACCAGGTGAAGATCACGGCCACCACCACCGGCAAGGTTCCGAACACGTCGGCAACCGCCGCCTCCTCCGGCTCGGACCTGAACGGCATGGCGGCGCAAAATGCCGCGCGGCAGATCAAGGACCGGCTCATCGATTTCGCCGCCGACCGGTACGAGGTGCCACATGAGCAGGTGGTATTCCTGCCGGGCCGCGTGCGCGTCGGCAACCAGGAAATCCCCTTCGCCGATCTGATCAAGCAGGCCTATATGGCGCGCGTGCAGCTTTCGTCTGCCGGCTTCTACAAGACCCCGAAAATCCACTGGGACCGCGACAAGGGCCGCGGCCAGCCCTTCTACTACTTCGCCTATGGCGCCGCCTGCACGGAAGTTTCCATCGACACGCTCACCGGAGAATACATGGTGGAGCGGGTGGATATCCTGCACGAGACCGGCCGCTCCCTGAACCCGGCCATCGACTTGGGCCAGATCGAGGGCGGCTTCATCCAGGGCATGGGCTGGCTCACCACCGAGGAGCTGGTGTGGGACGAAAAGGGGAGGCTGCGGACGCATGCGCCCTCGACCTACAAGATACCCCTTGCCTCCGACCGGCCGAAAATCTTCAACGTAAAGCTTGCCGACTGGGCGGAGAATGCCGAGCCAACCATCCACCGCTCCAAGGCCGTGGGCGAGCCGCCCTTCATGCTCGCCATTTCCGTTCTGCACGCGCTTTCCGATGCGGTGGCGAGCGTGGCCGATTACAAGATCTGCCCGCGCCTCGACGCCCCCGCCACGCCCGAGCGCGTGCTTTTCGCCGTGGAGCGGCTGAAGGCGGAAGCGGGAAGGTAGAATACGCGGTTTCGGCCCGCTATTGTTCTGAAATGCTTTCGCCCTTCACCACCCCCCTCTGGCCTCCCGAGCTTTTGTCGAGGGGCGGCCATCTCCCCCACAAGGGGGGAGATTACGCTGGCCGCATTGCTCCGCCCTCTTCGGAGCGGTGGCGATTGGCGAAAGCAGTCGCGAAAGCCAATCTCCCCCCTTGTGGGGGAGATGGCCGGCAGGCCAGAGGGGGGCGTGAAGGATCGCGATCCTATCCGCCAAGGGCCGTCAGGCATCTCCGGTCATGACGGCCCTCGCCAAGAGCCTCGCCGCTTTCCTCAAGGCATCCCCCGCAGCGGCCCTCGTCACCGTTGCCGAGGCCAAAGGCTCGACCCCGCGCGAAGTGGGCGCATGGATGCTCGTTTCGCCTGAGAAAATCTTCGGCACGATCGGCGGCGGGCAGCTCGAATTCCTGGCGATCGCCAAGGCGCGCGAGCTGATTGCGGAAAACATCGCAAGCGGCGCGCTCGATATCCCGCTCGGCCCCGAGATCGGCCAGTGCTGCGGCGGGCGCGTGGCAGTCGACATCCGCATTGCCGGTCCGGCGGAACGTGCCGAATTGCTGATCCGGGCAGAGACGGAAGACGCCGCCCGCCCCAATATCTATCTTTTCGGCGGCGGCCATGTGGGCCATGCGCTGGCGGCGGCACTTGCCCTGCTCCCGGTTCGCACGATTGTGGTCGAGACGAGAACCGAAGCGCTGGAAAATCTGCCGGACGTTGTGGAGAAAAAACTCACCGCGGTGCCCGAGGAGACTGTTCGCCAAGCGCCGCCGCATTCGGCCTTCGTCGTGCTCACGCACGAGCATTCGCTGGATTTCCTCATCGTCTCCGAGGCGCTGGCGCGCGACGATACGGCCTATGTCGGCATGATCGGCTCAAAGACGAAGAAAGCCACGTTTCGAAGCTGGTACCTGAAACACGGAGGCGAAGACTCCCGCCTCGCCCGCCTCGTCTGCCCCATCGGCGGAGCCGACCTTCGCGACAAGCGCCCCGCGGTCATCGCGGCGCTGACGGCGGCGGAGGTGCTGCGGGCGCTGTTATAAACATCAGCGGACGCAAACGCCCGTTGCCTGAAGCGCCGGCGCAAGCCCTCATCCTGAGCTTGTCGAAGGACGAGGGCGGGACACGGGCTCCTCGCCCTCATCTTTCTCCTTAGTGAGCTCGAACCGGAAAGGCTTGAACTCGCTGAGATCATATTCGCTGAGGTCAGCGTTCTCGATAAACGCCTCAACGTCCTCGTCTGTTTTAAAAACAGGAATCTTCTTTTTCATGTCACCTTCCTCTCAAAATCTCCCCGATCATGCGCTGGCAGCGTTCGGCCATGAAATCGACGAGCAGCCGCACTTTCGGGTCCTGCAGCTTCTTGTGCGGGTAGACCGCCGCGAGCTTCACCGGCACGGGCGGGTTTTCGGGCAGGATAACCTTCAGGCGCCCGTCGCGGATGAAGGGCTCGATCTCGAAGCGAGGCTTGTTGATGATGCCGTGGCCGGCGAGCGCCCAGCCGGTGATCACGTCGCCATCATCCGTGTCGAAAGGCCCCCGCACCTCGAATTTCTGCGGTCCCGATTCCGTCTGCAACGTCCAGAAATATTCGCGCACGCCGGGAAAGCGCAGCATCAGGCAATCGTGGCCGTCTTCGACGAGCTGCTCAGGCCGCTGCGGCTCCCCACGCTTTTCCAGATATTTCGGCGAGGCGGCGAGCACGCGCTCGCAATCCATGATGCCGCGCATGCGCAGGCTGGAATTTTCGAGTAGCCCCAACTTGAAGGCGACATCGATGCCCTCGCGCATGATGTCGACCTCGTGGTCGGAGAGCCTCAGCCGCACCTCGATTTGTGGGTAGCGCTCGCGGAATTCGGGAATGCCGCTGGCGATCAGCCTCTTGCCCAGGCCCAGCGGCGCGGTGACGCGGATCGTGCCGCGCGGCTGGCCGGAGAGCGCGGCAACCGCCGCTTCCGCCTCCTCCACCGCCTCCAGCACCTTCTTGGCGCCGCCATAAAAAGCGCGCCCGTGCTCGGTGGCGGTCAGCTGCCGGGTCGTGCGGTTGAGCAGCCGCACGCCGAGATGCTTTTCAAGCTCCTTGATGCGGTTCGAGGCGACCGCCGGCGAAATCCGCATATCACGCCCCGCTGCCGAGAGGCTGCCAAGTTCCAGCACGCGGACGAAGACGGCGATGTTGTCCAGATAGGCCATTTTACCAATGAAACGCCTGCAGCAGTGATTTTCCAGATAAATTTGAAAGTCATCGCGCCGGCCATCCCTTTCCCTTTAGGATGGAACTCGTAAGCTGGCCCTAAAAGGAGTGGGAGCGGGCATGAACGACTATGCCGTCTTGTGGGACTGGCTGTCCTTCGCGGTGCGCTGGTTGCACGTGGTGACCGCCATAGCCTGGATCGGCTCGTCCTTCTACTTCATTGCGCTGGATCTCGGCCTCGTGAAGCGGGAGGGGCTCCCGGAAGGCGTCCACGGCGAGGAATGGCAGGTGCATGGCGGCGGGTTCTATCACATCCAGAAGTATCTGATAGCACCCGCAAGCCTTCCGGAGCATCTCACCTGGTTCAAATGGGAGGCCTATTCTACGTGGCTGTCGGGCTTCGCGCTGCTCGCCATCGTCTATTACGCGGGCGCCGATCTTTTTCTCATCGACCGCAACGTGCTCGACATCTCCGCACCCACTGCGATCCTAATCTCGCTAGCCTCCATCGGCCTCGGCTGGCTTCTTTACGACACGCTCTGCAAATCGCCTCTGGGGAAAAGCGACACCGCGCTCATGCTGGTGCTCTACGCAATCCTGGTGGCGATGAGCTGGGGCTATACGCAGCTTTTCACCGGCCGCGCGGCGTTCCTGCATCTGGGCGCTTTCACCGCCACCATCATGTCCGCCAACGTCTTCCTCCTCATCATCCCCAACCAGAAGATCGTGGTGGCCGACCTGAAGGCCGGGAGGAAGCCGGACCCGAAGCTGGGCGCGCAGGCCAAGCAGCGCTCGCTGCACAACAATTACCTCACGCTGCCAGTGATCTTTTTGATGCTGTCGAACCACTATCCGCTTGCGTTCGGCACCAAGTTCAACTGGATCATCGCCTCGCTCATCTTCATCATCGGCGTGCTGATCCGGCACTATTTCAATACGGTCCATGCGCGGAAGGGCAACCCGCACTGGACCTGGGCCGCGGCCGCTATCCTCTTCGTCATCATCATGTGGCTTTCCACCGTGCCCGCGGTCTTGACCGGCGAGCGAAAAATCTCCGCCGCCGAGGAGCGCTTCATCGCCTCCACGCAATTTCCGGCCGTGCGCGACACGGTGATGGGCCGCTGCGCCATGTGCCATGCGGCCGAACCCGGCTTTGAAGGCGTGCACGCGGCGCCCAAGAACGTCAGGCTCGACACGGATGCCGGCATCGCCGCTCATGCGCGCGAGATTTATCTGCAGGCAGGCCGCAGCCATGCCATGCCACCCGGCAATGTCTCGGCTATGACGGAGCAGGAACGCCGGCTGCTCGTCACCTGGTTCGAAGAAGCGCGCTGACGCGCAAAAGGCATCTCGTCAATGGCAAAAATCCTGATCCGCGCCCGCCTTCTCACCTTCCTGCGCGAGCCGCAGGCAGCGCATGATCATTCCTCCTATCGATACGAGGAGGACGGGGCGGTGCTGGTGGAAGAAGGTATCATCCGCGCCGCAGGCAGCCATTCGGACCTTGCGGCGAAAGCCGGCCCGGATGCCAAAACCATCGACCACCGCCCGCACCTTCTGCTTCCGGGCTTCATCGATGCGCATGCGCATTTCCCGCAGATGCAGGTGATCGCGAGTTATGGGGCGGAGTTGCTCGACTGGTTGAACAACTATACCTTTCCGGCCGAAAGCGCGTTCGAGGACGAGGCGCATGCCCGGCGCATCGCCCGCGCCTTCCTGGACGAGATGGCGCGGCACGGGACAACCACATCGGCTGTCTATTGCAGCGTGCACCCGCAATCGGCCGACGCTCTTTTCTCGGAGGCCGAGGAGCGCGGCATGTGCATCATCGCCGGGAAGGTGATGATGGACCGCAACGCGCCCTCCGCACTCACCGACACCGCGCAATCGAGCTACGACGACACCAAGGCGCTGATCGCAAAGTGGCACGGCAGGGGCCGGCTTCATTACGCGATCACCCCGCGCTTCGCCATCACCTCATCGCCGGAGCAGATGGAGATGGCCAAGGCCTTGGTGGCGGAGCATCCCGACCTGCACATGCAGACCCATCTTTCGGAAAACCACGCCGAGATCGCCTTTTCCTGCGAACTCTACCCGGACTGCGCCGACTACACGGCGATCTACGAGAAATACGGCCTGCTGGGGCCGAAAAGCCTGTTCGGCCACTGCATCCATCTTTCCGAGCGCGAGGCGGATGCGCTTTCCGACTCCGGCTCGGTGGCGGTGTTCTGCCCGACCTCGAACCTTTTCCTCGGTTCCGGCCTGTTCGAC
The DNA here is from genome assembly GCF_031180965.1 of Chelativorans sp. Lineage (GTDB taxonomy): Bacteria > Pseudomonadota > Alphaproteobacteria > Rhizobiales > Rhizobiaceae > Chelativorans. The sequence continues at coordinate 20,414 of NZ_JAPSLH010000012.1, read as the reverse complement.
TATCTGCGCTATCGCCGGCGCGAAAAGCCGCTGCGCATCGCGGCCGCGACCGACACGGGTGGCGGCACGAACTATTCCATGCTGCGCACCATGGACGAGGGTTATAAGGTGATCGCCCTGCAGGGGGAAAAGCTGAATCCCCTCGCCTCCTTCTGGCAGATCACGCGCGGCAATGCCGAAGCCCTGTCGCTTGCCCGCCGCATTGGCACGCTTGAGCCCGGCAAGGATGCCGATCTCGTCGTGCTCAATTCCAGCGCCACGCCGGCAATGCGCCTGCGCATGGAGCGGGCAAAGACCTTGGCCGAGGAGTTATTCCTGCTGCAGACGCTCGGCGACGATCGCGCGGTGGTGGAGACTTATGTTGCCGGCAACGCAATGAAGGGCGGTGTGTAGCCGGCGGGAATTGCCCGCTAGATTACTTCCTCTCTTGCAAATTGAAGCGCGTTGGGCTTTGCCGAAGCCCAAGAATTTGCTTTCTCCCGCCGAGGGGGATAGGTGGCGTTTGCGCTGACCCTCCGCAGATCGCAGACATGGCAAATGGCGGCAGGACGATGCTGCCTTGTCTCTTCCCTTGCGGAAAATATAGGCGGTTCAACAATCTTGGAACTTCTGAGTGTTGGAAATCGCAAAAGAGCGGAGAGCCCTCATGACAACACTCGACCCGAGACAACTCTTCGAAAGCCTGTTCCACGCCGCGGTCTCTGCGGCCGACCCGAGAAAGGTGGTCCCTGCTTTCCTCCCTGCCCGCCCGAAGGGCCGCACCATCGTCATCGGCGCCGGCAAAGGCGCTGCCCAGATGGCGCAGGCTTTCGAGGACGTCTGGGATGGTCCGCTCGAAGGGGCGGTGGTCACCCGCTATGGCTACGGCGCGCCGACAAGGCGGATTGCCGTGCTGGAAGCCGCCCACCCGGTGCCCGATGCCGCCGGCCTCGAAGGCGCCCGTCACCTCCTGCGCCTGGTCGGCAACCTGAGCGAGAACGACCTCGTCGTGGCGCTCGTCTGTGGCGGCGGCTCGGCGCTGCTTCCCGCTCCCCCGCCGGGCATGGCGCTGGAGGACGAGATCGCAGTGAACCAGGCGCTGCTTGCCTCCGGCGCGCCGATCTCGGCCATGAATACGGTGCGAAAGCATCTTTCCTCGATCAAGGGCGGCCGCCTTGCCGCCGCCGCCCATCCCGCAAAAGTGGTGACCCTCGTCGTCTCCGATATCCCCGGTGACAACCCGGCGCTGGTGTCTTCCGGCCCGACCATCCCCGACTGGGCAACGCGCCGGGATGCGCTCGCCGTGGTGAAGTCCCATCGTCTGAAGCTGCCTGCGGCCGCTCTGCGACACCTGCATTCCAGTCGCGCGGATGCGCCCAGGCCTGACGACCCGCGCTTCGCCCGCAATGAAGTGCATGTGATCGCCTCGGCGGCCCGCTCGCTCGAAGCCGCCGCCTCGGAAGCAGAGAGGCAGGGGGTGAAGACGGTGATCCTGTCGGATGCCATGGAGGGCGAGGCGCGTGACGTGGGCCGGGTGCATGCGGCGATCGCCCGTGAGATAGCACTGCGCGACCGCCCGTTCCCAAGGCCCGTGCTGATGCTGTCGGGCGGCGAGACCACCGTCACCATCCGCCAGAAAGGCGGGCGCGGCGGACGGAACACCGAGTTCCTGCTTTCCCTCGCGCTTGCCATCGACGGCGTGCCTGGCATTGCCGCCTTCGCCGCTGATACGGACGGCATCGACGGCTCGGAATCCAGCGCCGGTGCGTTTGCCGACCACACGACTGCAGTGCGCCTGCGCGAAGCTGGCCACGATCCGAAGGCGCTCCTTGCGGCCCATGAATCCTGGAGTGCTTTCGACGCATTGGGCGAGCTCTTTGCACCCGGGCCGACGGGCACGAATGTCAATGATTTGCGGGCGGTTTGGATCAGGTAACGTCCAGCCCTCGCGGCACAGCCTCAAAGATAAAGCAGCGAGCGGCCGTTCTCGTTGAACAGATGCATCTTGGAAGGCTGAGCGGCCACAGATACGATCTCGCCTCGGGCAAATCTCTGCACGCCGGGCAGCTTCACGACGATGGGCTGCGGCGCGTTCTCGACGTCCAGATAGACATTGGTCACCTCGCCGAGCGACTCGACGATATTGACGCGGCCATCCATGAGACCGCCGCCATTGCTGGCAATGGTGAGGTCCTCCGGCCTGACGCCTAGATGCACGTCCGCTCCAGCGAGTTGGCCGGGAGAAGGGATCGGAAGGTCGGCCTTTCTCTTGCCGAGGTTGATCGTGGTGCTCTCGCCGGTCTTCTCGATCTTGGCGCGCTGCACATTCATTGCGGGCGAACCGATGAACTGCGCCACGAACAGGTTCGCTGGCCTCTCGTAGAGCTCGATCGGTGCGCCCACCTGCTCGATTCGGCCGGCCGAAAGCACGACGATCCGGTCGGCCAGCGTCATGGCTTCCACCTGGTCATGCGTGACATAGATCATCGTCGAATTCGGCATGGACTCCTTGAGCTTGGCGATCTCGATGCGAGTGGCTACGCGCAGCGCCGCGTCGAGATTGGACAAAGGCTCGTCGAAGAGAAAGACCTTCGGGTTGCGCACGATGGCGCGGCCGATCGCGACGCGCTGCCGCTGTCCGCCGGAAAGCGCCTTAGGCAGGCGGTCGAGATAGGGCGTCAGGCGAAGGATCTCGGCTGCCTCCTTCACGCGCCTGTCGATCTCCTCCCTCGGCCTTTTGGCGATGCGCATGCCGAAAGCCATGTTGTCGAAAACGCTCATATGGGGGTAGAGCGCGTAGGACTGAAACACCATGGCGATGCCCCGCTGCGACGGGGGGATGTCATTCACCCGCTCGGCGCCGATATACATATCGCCATCCGAGATGCTCTCGAGCCCGGCAATCATGCGCAGCAGCGTCGACTTTCCGCAGCCGGAGGGGCCCACGAAGACGACGAACTCTCCCGACTCGATCTCAAGGTCGATGCCGTGGATGACCTCCGTCGCCCCATAGCTCTTCCTGATGTTCTTCATCAAAACGCCGGACATCAGATTTCTCCCCCATTCGCCCGTCGAGAGCGGCAAGGACAGCGCCGCCGCTCAAACCCATGTCCTCGTCCGGTCGTTCTGCACATAGGAGTGGTCAACCTCCCTTCACCGAGCCTGCCAGCAGGCCGCGGACAAGATAGCGCTGCAGGGCAAAGAAGACGACGATCGGCACGATGATGGCCACGAAGGCCGAGGCCGAAAGAATTTCCCAGTTGCCGCCGCGCGAGCCCAGAAGCTCTCGCAGCCGGCCGGTCATGACCAGCTGCTCCTCGTTGTTCCCGAGGAAGACGGTCGCCACCAACAGGTCGTTCCAGACCCACAGGAACTGGAAGATGGCGAAGGAGGCGAGTGCGGGGAAGGAAAGCGGCAGGATGATCTTGCGGAAGATCTCGAAGTCCGAGGCCCCGTCGACACGCGCGCTTTCTAGGATCTCGCGCGGAAGACCGGCCATGTAGTTGCGCAGCAGATAGATCGCGAGCGGCAGGCCGAAGCCGGTATGAGCAAGCCAGATGCCGATGAAGGATTTCCCCACACCGATGTCGTTGTAGAGGCGCAAAAGCGGGATGAGCGCCATCTGCAGCGGCACCACGATGAGGCCGACGATGGTGGCAAGAAGCAGCGCTCGGCCGGGAAACTCCATCCAGGCAAGCGCATAGGCCGCATAGGCGGCTATCAGGATGGGGATCACCGTCGCGGGGATCGTGACCGTCAGCGTATTGATGAAGCTCTGGCCGATTCCTTCGGAGAAGAGGACGGTTTCGTAATTCTCCGTCGTGAATTTGGGTGGCTCGAGGGTCGTCACGAACAGGCGCTGGCCGCGCTCACCTTCGGGCTGCTCGGGATAGGTGATGATGTAGTCGCCGTTCTCGCCCACGGCGACGGTTTCGCCGTCGCGGGTCTCCGCCGTCACGCCGGGTGCGAACTCGGTTGGCCTCTGGATCGAGATGCCGAAGGCGCTCACGCTGCCAGAAGCTTCGCCGAAGACATTGCCGCGCAGCACCCAGCGCCCATTCTCTTCGACCGCCTCGCTCGGCGGCGCCGCGCGCGCCACGATGTTGCGCTCGGCGGGGGCAAGTGCCGTCCACCAGCCGCTGGTGACGATCTGGTCCTTGTCACGGAAGGAGGAGATCAGGATGCCGAGCGTGGGGATGGTCCAGATGGCAACGAGTACGAACACGGCGATATGGACAGCCCAGGTGAGCGCCGGTCGGGTGCCGACTACCGTGTTCATTTGGTGCCCTTCTTTGTTTCGTAGATGTTCCAGGCCATGATGGGTGCCACCATCAGCATGATCACCAGCGCGATGGTCGAGGCGCGGCCGAAGTCGAGCCCGCGGAACATCCAGTCGAACATGTAGTTGGCGAGCACCTGCGTGCCCCATTGGCCGTTGGTCATGGCGAGAACGATGTCGAACACCTTGAGGACCAGGATCGTGATCGTCGTCCACACGACGGCGATCGTGGCCCAGATCTGCGGCACCTTGATCTTGTAGAAGATCTGGAAGGGGGACGCGCCGTCGATGACGGCCGCCTCGATCGTCTCTTCCGGAATGCCCCGAAGGGCGGCCGAGAGGATCACCATGGCAAAACCCGTCTGGATCCAGATCAGCACGACCATGAGGAAGAAATTGTTCCAGAAGGGAACGGTGATCCAGGCCTGCGGATCGCCGCCAAGGCCGGTGACGATCGCGTTCAGCAGCCCGATCTGCTCCGAGCCCGCCGGGCGGTAGTCATAGATGAATTTCCAGATGACGCTGGCCCCGACAAAGGAGATCGCCATGGGCATGAAGATGAGGCTTTTTGCGATATTGCCCCAGGCGATGCGATCGGTGAGCGCCGCGGCGATCAGGCCGAAGAAGGTGGTGGCCGCCGGCACGACGATGAGCCAGAGAATGTTGTTGCGCACGCTCTCCCGGAACCCGCCGTCGCGCGCCAGCCATTCGTAGTTGCTCGTCCCTGCCCAGGTCTCGCCGCTCGGCCCGTGGAAGCTCAGCCAGATGGAATTGACCACCGGATAGGCGAGGTAGAGGCCGACCACGATCACCGCCGGCCCCAGGAAAAGCCAGGGGCGGACGGCGTTGGCCTTCGTCAGGTTGGCGGCCACATGGGCGCCCGACGCCGGATAGAGCGTATCGAGCAGCTTGTTGGAAGCCCAGAAATAGCCGAAGCAGGCCGCGACGCCCAGCACCATGACGAGCGCCGCATCAAGGAGCTTGGAATCGGGGAAGACGAAGTCGATCAGGACGTAGCCCGCCACGGCAACGGCCACGCTGGCCGCCAGGCCGGCGGCCATCACCGTGAGCGTGACGAAAGCGGTCGTTAGGGTCGAGACCAGCCGTGTTTCGCTGGCGACGGGCGCCGCGCTTGTCTGCGATAGGGCCACTTTCCTCCCCTCCCGCTGGAGCGGTTCTCTTCTCCTGCCCTGCTCGTGCCGTCGCCGGACCGAGCCGCGGCCGGATGCTGGCGTCGGGGCGGGCCGCTCGCCAATTCCTGGCCCGTCCCGGCGTCCCCGAACATCACTTCTTGATCGCGTCCCACGCCTTCTGGATCTCGTCCGCGACCTGCTTTGCCGGCTTTCCGCCGACATAGTCGACCATGCCGGTCCAGAAGGCGCCTGCGCCGATGGAGCCGGGCATCAGGTCGGAGCCATCGAAGCGGAACGTGGTCGCGCTCGTCAGGATCTCGCCCTGCTTCTTGAGCGGTTCGTTCGCATACGCGTCCGGTTTCGCCTGCTTGAAAGGCGTCAGGAAGCCAGATTGCGCCATCCACAATTCATGCGCGATGGGCGTTTTCAGGAACTCGATGAAGGCGCGTGCCGCCTCCGAATCCGCTGTGATGGCAACGATATTGCCGGAACCCAGGACCGGATTGCCGAGGTCGCGTTCGGCATAGGCGGGCATGTAGAAGAAGTCGGCGTCGACGCCCACCTCCGTGCCTTCCGGGAAGAAGCTCGGAATGAACGAAGCCTGGTGGTGGAGATAGCACTGCGGTGGCGATGCAAAGAGGCCGGCCGGGCTGTCGCGGAAGTCGGTCGAAACCACCGCCTCGGGACCGCCGGCGACGAAATCCGGATTCGTGGCGAACCAGCCGAACTCCTCGATCGCGCCGACCACGCGCTCGTCATTGAAGGGGATCTCGTTCGTCACCCACTGGTCGTAGACCTCGGGCGGCTGGGTCCGCAGCATCATGTCCTCGACCCAGTCAGTCGCCGGCCAGCCGGTAGCGCCGCCGGCGCCAAGCCCGATGCACCACGGCGTGCCGCCATCGGCGACGATCTGCTCCGTCAGCGCCTTCAGGTCCTCCAATGTCTCCGGGACCTCGTATCCGGCATCCTCCAAGTTTTCCGGCACATACCAGACGAGCGATTTCACATCGGCTTTGTAGGGAAAAGCATAGAATCCGTCGGTACCGTCCTTGCCCGTATAGGTGCCGAGATCGACCCAGGATTCGCCCGCGGCATAGTTTTCACGCACCCAGTCTGCCGTCTCCTGGCCGAGCGGCGCCAGGCGGCCCTCGGCGGCCAGATTGGCGGCAATGCCCGGCTGCGCAAAAATCGCGATGTTGGGAGGACTGCCGGCCTGCGTGTCAATGACGATCTGCTGCTCGAAGGAGTCGGAGCCCGAGAAGGACACGTCCGCCCCCGTGGCTTCCTCGAAATAGGCGATGACCGAGTTGAAGATGTCCTGTTCCTGCCCGAGCCAGTCGCCGAAAATCGTCAGCCGCTGCCCGGAAAGGTCGTGCTTGCCTTTGAAGTCTTCAAAGCTCTGCCAGGTAAACCGGTCATCCTCCCCGGGCGCGAATTTCAACTCCTGCGCCAGCGCGGTGCTAGAGCAAAGCACCAGCGCCAAAGCGCCAGCGATCTTGATTGCCTTCATTGCATCCTCCACAAGGTCCGTTCGCCCGAGTGCCCGCTCCGGTCGAGCGGTTCGGCGGTCCCGTTTCCTTCCATGTCCCCAAAGCCCGTGAAAGCTCTTCGGGTTCCTGCCTAAAATCCGGCCTCGACGGAGCCAAGTCAAGCGGGACGCGATCCGGACCGCAAAGCCCCTGTTGCAAATCGATCGCAATTGCACTAGGTTGTGCACTAGGACGGTAGATATCTGCGTTTGCCGGCATCTCCTGCAAATGATTTGCAGGAGCATGGATAGGGTGTCGGGATGGTTGACGGGTTGAGGCGTTTGTTGGTTGTGCTGGCCGGCCTCTTCGCGCTGGCGCTGCCTTCCGTCGGCGCCCCGGTGCAGGAAAGGCTCCAGGTCGTCGCCACCACCGGCATGATCGCCGATGCAGCGCGCCGGGTCGGCGGCGATCTGGTCGAGGTGCGCGGGCTGATGGGGCCGGGCGTCGATCCGCATGCCTACCGGCAGACCCGCAGCGACATTCTCGCCATGACAAAGACCGACCTCGTGCTCTGGCATGGGCTCTATCTGGAAGCCCAGATGGAGGAGTTCATGGAGATGCTGGCGGCGCGCCGCAAGGTCGTCGCGGTGGCGGAGGGCCTGCCGCGCGAGTCCCTGTTGTCGCACGATGTCTACCGCAGCCGCTATGATCCGCATGTCTGGATGGACCCGGACCTCTGGTCGCGCGTCGTGGAGGCGGTGCGCAATGCGCTGATCGCCGCCAGGCCCGAAGACGAAGCGCAGTTCCGCGCCAATGCGGAAAGGCATCTGGCCGAAATCGCGGAACTTTCGGCTTACGCGAAGAAGGTTCTCGCGTCCGTGCCGCAGGAAAGCCGCGTCCTCGTGACGGCGCATGATGCCTTCGCATATTTCGGCCGCGCCTATGGGTTCGAGGTGCTGGGCATCCAGGGCATTTCGACCCAGAGCGAGGCCGGGCTGAGCCGCGTTTCGGAACTGGTCGATATTCTCGTCGGCCGGAGGGTGGGCGCCGTCTTCGTCGAATCCTCCGTCTCCGACCGCAACATGCGCGCCCTGGTGGAGGGCGCGGCGGCGAAGGGGCAACAGGTCCGGATCGGCGGCCAGCTCTTCTCGGACGCCATGGGCCCGGACGGGACCTATGAGGGCACCTATATCGGCATGATCGACCACAATGTCACCACCATCGCCCGCGCGCTGGGAGGCGAGGCGCCGGAGCGCGGCATGCTCGGCCGCCTTTCGGCCGGCAGCTGAAGGATGGAGGCGATCATGAGCGCCGCGACGCTTGAACTTGCCAGCGACGAGGGGCGGCAGATCGCCCATCCCGCTCCCGCCGAAAGCCCGCTTGCCGTCCGCGAGCTCACCGTCTCCTATGGCGAGAAACCGGCGGTTTTCTCCGTGGACGCCACCGTGCCGGCCGGATCCATGACAGCTATCATCGGCCCCAACGGGGCCGGAAAATCCACCCTCCTCAAGGCGGCGCTCGGCATCGTGCCGCGGATTTCCGGCCGCGTGCTCGTGTTCGGACAGCCGCTGGCGCAAGCCATGCACCGCATCGCCTATGTGCCGCAGCGCGCCTCCGTCGACTGGGATTTTCCCACCCGCGTTCTCGACGTGGTGCTCATGGGGCTTTACCGCGAGCTCGGGCTGCTCGGCCTGGTGCGCCGCCAGCACCGCGAGCGGGCGCTCGCCTGTCTTGAGCGCGTCGGCATGGCGGAATTCGCAGGCCGCCAGATCGGCCAGCTCTCCGGCGGTCAGCAGCAGCGCGTCTTCCTCGCCCGAGCGCTCGCCCAGAATGCCGATCTCTACCTGCTCGACGAGCCCTTCGCCGGGGTCGATGCCGCCACGGAAAAAGCCATCATCGACGTGCTCAAGGCGCTCAAGGCGGAACAGCGCACCGTCGTCTGCGTCCACCACGACCTTGCCACCGTCACGCAGTATTTCGATCACGTGCTGCTCATCAACCTGCGCAAGATCGCCGAGGGCCCCGTCGCGACCGCCTTCACCGCCGAAAACCTGCAGAAGACCTATGGCGGGCGGCTTGCGACAGCGCATATCGACCAGTTGAAGCTGCCAACGGTCTAGGTGATGCTCAGCGCCTTCGTTGACGCACTCCTCCTTCAGGCCGGCTACAACGCGGCGCTCGTGGCGATCGGGGCCGCGCTGCTGGGCATCGCCGCCGGCAGCGGCGGCACCTTTCTCTTCCTGCGCAAGAGGGCGCTGGTGAGCGATGCGGTGGCGCACGCCACCCTGCCCGGCGTGGGCATTGCCTTCATGCTGATGGTCGCGCTGGGGGGTGACGGCCGGAACCTGCCCGTCCTTCTCCTTGGCTCCGCCCTTTCGGCTGGGATCGGCCTCCTAGCGGTGGAGTGGATCACCACGCGGACGCGGCTTGCCGAGGACACTGCAATCGGCGCCGTCCTGTCGGTATTCTTCGGCTTCGGCATCGTGCTTCTCACCATCATCCAGACCATGGCGAGCGGTTATCAGGCGGGGCTTGAAGGCTTCCTGCTCGGCTCCACAGCCGGAATGCTCTTTGCTGACGCGGTGGTGATCGCCCTGGGCGGCGCGATCTCCGTTGCCTTCATCCTCGTTCTTCGCCGGCCGATGACGCTGGTCGCCTTTGATCCCGAATTCGCCGCCGCCTCCGGCGTGAATGTGCGGCGGATGGATCTCGCCATGATGGGGCTGGTGATGGCCGTCACCGTCATCGGGCTTAAACTGGTGGGTCTCATCCTGGTTGTCGCCCTGCTCATCATCCCCCCGGTGACGGCGCGGCTCTGGACGGAGCGGACCGAGCGCGTCGTCCTCCTCTCCGGCCTGATCGGCGGCTTTTCCGGCTATGTCGGCGCCGCCCTCTCGGCCTCCGCTCCGCATTTGCCGACCGGCGCCATCATCGTGCTGGTGGGCTTTGCGCTCTTCGCCCTCTCGCTGTTGTTTGCTCCTGTGCGCGGCATCCTCGCCGCCCTCATCCGCCGCCGTGAGTTCCAGCTCCGCGTACACCGACGCCAGGGCCTGCTCGCGCTCGCCCGCAACGAGGCGATCTTTGACGGGCTCACACTCTCGGTGCTGCGGCGCGAAGGTCTGATCCGCCAGGATGCCGTCGCGACGGAGGAAGGCAGGGCCGCGGCGGCAAAGACGCTGCGCGACGAAAGCCGCTGGGCGGTCGCGCGCGAGCTCTATGAGGACGCGGCCGAGTCCGCCCGCTATGACGGCCTGGCCCCGATTGAGTCCGTTTTGACGCGCGACGCCATCGCCGAGATCGACCGGCGGCTGGGGCCGCCGGCGCCGGCTTCGTAGGAGGACAGCATGGGCGCGGACTTCGTCACCCTGAGCCTCACGCCGCTTCTCATCGGCACCCTGGCGGCGATCGCCTGCGCCCTGCCCGGCAATTTCCTGGTCCTGCGGCGGCAGGCCTTGATCGGCGACGCGATCAGCCATGTCGTCCTGCCGGGCGTCGTCGTCGCCTTCCTGATCACCGGCACTGTCTCCACCTGGCCGATGCTTCTGGGCGCCGCGGGGGCCGCGGTCGTGGCCGTGGTACTGATCGAGCTCATCAAGCGCGTCGGCCGCATCGAGCCCGGCGCGGCCATGGGTGTCACCTTCACATCGCTTTTCGCTGCCGGCGTTCTCCTGCTCGAGCAGAGCGACACGAGCGGCGTCCATCTTGATGTGGAGCACGCGCTTTATGGCAATCTGGAAAGCCTGATCTGGTTCTCGGGCGAAGGCTGGCACTCGCTGCTCGACCCGGCCGCGCTCGCCGACCTTCCGCCCGAGCTCTTCCGCATGGCAGCCGCGGCCTTGCTCATCTCGCTCCTTGTCGTACTTTTCTGGCGGCCCTTGAAGATCTCCACTTTCGACGAGGGTTTTGCCGGCGCCGTCGGCATTCCCACCACCCTCTTCAGCTTCGGCCTGGTGATCACCGCCGCCGTCGCGGCGGTGGCGGCTTTCGACGCGGTCGGCTCGATCATCGTCATCGCCATGTTCATCTGCCCGCCCGCAGCCGCGCGGCTGATGACCAACCGGCTTGAGCTCCAGGTGCTCTGGAGCGTGGCCTTCGCCGTGCTTTCGGCCGTGCTCGGCTATGTCCTGGCGGGCTATGGGCCGCTTTGGCTCGGCGGGCAGATTGCGGTCAGCGCGGCGGGCATGATCGCCACCGTCTCGGGTGTGATCCTGGCGCTGGCCTGTCTTTTCGCGCCCCACCGGGCGCGCATCGGCGCCCCGAAGGGAAGTTGAGCGGACGCCGTCGACCCCCACTCCGATCGGCTTCGCCGACCACCTCTCCCCCGCTCGACGGGGGAGGGGAAACGCCGGCCCTCAGACTCGGCGCTCTTCCTCTACCCCACAAAAGTGGGGGAGAGGTGGCCCGCGAAGCGGGCCGGAGTGGGGAGAACCGCGCCGGGGACCCGGCGCAGGGCAGCAACCCAGAGCGGGCAGCATAGGGCGCTACGCTCGCGACCCAACCCGACCTGCACCTATCCCCGCGGCTTCCATGCAAGCAGCCGCATCGCATTGGCCGTCACCAGCACGGTAGCACCGGTATCGGCTAGGATCGCCGGCCACAGGCCGGTGATGCCGGCTATCGTTGTGACGAAGAACAGCACCTTGAGCCCGATCGCGATGGCGATGTTCTGATGGATATTGGCCATGGCCCGCCGCGACAGGTCGACCATCGCGGCCACGTCGCCGACGCGGCCGTGCAGGATGGCCGCGTCCGCCGTCTCGAGCGCCACGTCGGTACCGCCGCCCATCGCGATGCCTATATCGGCGGCGGCCAGGGCCGGCGCGTCATTGATCCCGTCGCCCACCTTTCCGACCTTCAGTCCCTTGGCCCTGAGCTCGTTGACGACACGGCTCTTGTCCGCCGGCAAAAGCTCCGCCTGCACGTCAATGCCCAGCGAGCGCCCGATTGCTTCCGCCGTCCGGCGGTTGTCGCCGGTCAGCATCAGCGTGCGAATGCCCTCATCCTTCAGCCGCGCAAGGCCGGCGCGGGCGTCCGGACGTGGCTCGTCGCGCATGGCGATGGCGCCGGCGATCTTCCCGTCCGCCAGCAGCACGGATACGGTCTTTCCCTCCTCGTTAAGCGCGGCGAATTTCTGCAGCTGCTCCGGCGAAAGCGGCTGCCGCTCGCCCACGGCCTTGGGAGAACCGAGGAGCACGGACCTTCCGTCGATCACGCCCGTCACCCCCTTGCCGCCGAGGGCGGCGGTATCTTCCGCATCGGGTATCTCGATGCCTTCTTCCGCGGCACGCTCAAGGATGGAGAGGGCGAGCGGGTGGTTCGAACCGCGCTCCAGCGCCGCCGCGAGTCGCAGCACGTCGCGCTCGTTCCGGTCAAAGCCGATCACATCCGTCACTTTGGGCTTGCCTTCGGTGAGCGTGCCGGTCTTGTCGAAGGCGATCGCCTGCAGGCTGCCCGCGCCCTCGAGCACTGCGCCGCCCTTCATCAGGAGCCCGCGCCGCGCGCCCGCAGCAAGGGCTGCCGCGATTGCCGCCGGCGTGGAGATGACGAGGGCGCAGGGGCAGCCGATGAGCAGGATCGCCAACCCTTTATAGACCCACTCCGCCCAGGAGGCGCCCACCGCCAGCGGCGGCACGGTGGCCACCAGCGCGGCAAGCACCACCACGCCGGGCGTATAGTAGCGGGAGAAGCGGTTGATGAACCGCTCGGTGGGCGCCTTGCTCTCCTGAGCCTCTTCGACCAGCTTTATGACCCGCGCGATCGTGTTGTCTTCCGCCGCCGCCGTGACGCGGATGCGCAAGGTGGCGTCCCCGTTCACCGTGCCGGCAAAGACAGGGTCACCCGCCGCTTTGGTCTTCGGCACGCTCTCGCCGGTCACCGGCGCCTCATTGACGCTGCTCGTGCCGGACAGCACCTCGCCATCGGCGGCGATGCGGTCGCCGGGCCGTACCTGGATGATGTCGCCAACCGAAAGCCTTTCGGCCGGAACCTCTTCCACTGCCCCAGCTCTTTCCACACGCGCCAGCTTCGGGACGAGATCGGCGAGTCCGCGGATGCTGGCGCGCGACCGGTCCGCCGCCACGCCTTCCAGGAGTTCCCCGACGAGGAAGAGGAAGATGACTGCGCTCGCCTCCTCGACCGCGCCGATGATGACGGCGCCGACGGCGGCGATGGTCATCAGCATCTCGATGGAAAAAGGCGTGCCGGCCAGCGCCGCCGCCAGCGCGCGGCGGGCGATCGGCACGAGGCCTACCAGCAATGCGAGGCCGAAAAACCAGTTCTCGTATTGCGGCACCGCTTTGCCGGCGCCAAAAGCCACGGCAAAGGCGGCGCCGCAGGCAATGGTGAGCTGAACGGCCGGACGGCGCCACCACGCCGTGCTCCGTTCCAGCTTTGCCGACGCCGGAGCATCGGCGGCACTCCCACCGCTCTCGACTCGTTCCGCGGCTGCGGCGCTGGCTGCCCGATTGCCCGGATCGAGCGGCTCGATGCGGTAGCCAAGCCGCGTCACCTGCTTGGTGATCTCCGGCTCCAGCTCCCTTTGCGCCCCATGGTCGACGGTCATCGTGCCGCTGACCACGGACACCGAGACGTCTTCGACGCCGGGAATGCGGCGCACCGCCGAGTCGATCTTCTGCGCGCAGCCGGCGCAATCCATCCCCTCCACCTGATAGCGGCTTTTGCGTGCGGTCTGGATCGTCGTGCTCACTTCAGTGCCTCGTCGCCTTGAATGCTTCGGAGCCATACCTACTTCCTCTAGTCACTATAGGAGCAAGAAGAAAAATGAACTCACGCGCACTCACCATCGGCGAGGCTGCCCGGCAAAGCGGCGTCAAGGTACCGACGATCCGCTTTTATGAGCAGATCGGGCTCTTGCCCGCCCCACCCCGCAGCGAAGGCAACCGCCGCCAGTTCGACGGGAAGGACCTGAGCCGGCTGAGCTTCATCCGCCACGCCCGCGAGCTCGGCTTCGAGGTCGCCGATATCAGGGAGCTTCTTTCCCTGACCGAAACGCCGCAAAATTCCTGCCACGAGGCCGACAGCATTGCCGCGCGCCATCTGCGCGAGATCGAGGCGCGGATCGAAAAGCTTCAGGCGCTGCGCGGCGAATTGCAGCGCATGGTGGAGGAATGCGGCCACGGCAAGGTCTGCGAGTGCCGCGTCATCCAGATCCTCGCCGATCACGGCGAGTGCCGCAGCCCCGCCCACTAGGTTTCGCGCGCTCCCAAGAGGCTTAGCTTGGGCGCCGGCCTACCGCTCCACTGGCTTCGAGGTCGACTGGCGGATGTGCAGCTCGGGCTTGATCAGCTCCTGGACCGGGTTCACTTCGGCCCCGTTCAGCCGGTCGAGGAGCACGCGGGCGGCTCGTCGTCCCACCTCGCGCTGCCCGTTCCAGACGGTGGTCAGCGCCGGCGTGGCGATGGCCGCCTCCTCCAGATCGTCGTAACCAGTCACGGAAATATCCACGCCTGGAACGAGACCGGCCCGGGCGATGCCGTTCATCAGTCCGATGGCGACGAGGTCGTTCCAGCACACGGCCGCGGTGGGCTTGTCCTTCAACGCCAGGAAGGCGCCGGTCACCTCGAAGCCGGCCTGCTTCGTGCGCGGGCCGGGAAAGCGCCAGTCCGGCCTCACCTCCAGCCCTGCCCTTTCCATGGCCGCCACATAGCCCTGGTAGCGGTCGCGGCCTGTCGATGTCTGGTCCGTGCCGCCAATCATGGCAATGCGCGTATGGCCGAGTGAAATGAGGTGGTTCGTCGCAAGACCGATCCCATAGGCGTCGTCGCCGCGGAAGACGGGCACCGAGGCCCCTTCCACCGACCGGGCGATGAGCACCGTGGGCAGCCCGTTTTCTTCCGCCATCCGGATGTCATCCGGCGGCGTGCCGATGGCCGGCGACATGATCACGCCGTCGGCGCCGAGCTGCAGCAGCGTGTCGATGAAGGTGCGCTGCTTCTCGAGCTGGTCGTAGTGGTTGGAGAGGAGAAAGGTCTGCCGGGAACGGTCGAGCTCGCTTTCGATGGAACGCAGGATCTCGGCGAAGAAGGGGTTCATGATGTCATGCACCACGACGCCCACGATGCCGGAACGCGAGGTGCGCAGGCTGGCTGCCCGGCGGTTGTAGATATAGCCGATCGTGCGCGCATGTTCCTTGATGCGCTGCCGGGTCCCGTCGGCGACGAGCGGGCTGTCCCTGAGTGCGAGCGAAACGGTGGCGGTCGAAACGCCCAGCGCATCGGCGATGGTGGAAAGCTTGATCTTTTGCGGCAGCGTGCCCCTCCCTCGCCAAGGGCGCCCTCGCGCGGCGCTTCTTAAACTGTTTAGGCGAGGCTTATGCCACCGCTTCCGCGGCGGTCAAAGCTTTTTTGCCAGCGTCTCGCTTTCCGCGGTGGGAAGGCTGCGGTTGGCGAGCCGCAGCCGGTGCTCGCGATGGATGATGTAGAGCCCGCTCGCCACGATGACGGCCGAGCCCGCCAGGGTCCAGGCATCCGGCAGCTGATCGAAGACGAGGTAACCGAGGCCCACCATCCAGACGATCTGCAGATAGGGATAGGGCGCCAGGGCGGAGGTGGTCGCCTGGCGGAAGGCGAGGATGAGCATCCAGTGCCCGATACCGCCGAAGAGTCCGAGCGAAAGGAGCACCACCCAGTGGAGCGGTTCGGCGGGCATCGAGGCGTAGAGGGGCACGGCCGGGGCCATCAGGACGACCGGCCCGAGGGCGGAGTAGAAGATCAGGCTCTCGGCCGTCTCGCGCGCCCCCATGCGGCGCGTGAGGATGACGTAAAAGCAGTAGCAGGTCATCGAGCCTACGGCAAAGAGATGGCCCAGGCCGAATTCGCCGAAGCCCGGCCGGGTGACGATCAGCACGCCAACAAAGCCGACGACGATGGCCGACCAGCGCCGCCATCCGGCCCATTCGCCGAGCAGGGGACCGGCAAGCGCGGTGATCAGCATCGGCGCGAAGAAGCCGATGGAGACCGTCTCGGCAAGCTGCAGCGTCTTCAGCGCAAGGAAGTTGAAAAAGGTCGAGCCGAAGAGGAAGCCGCTGCGCAGGAGCTGCCAGGGCAGGCTCTTCACCGAGAACACGGCACGGTTGCTCCAGGCGCGCAGGAGAAGCAGCACCAGCGCCAGATGGACGGCAAAGCGCATCCAGGCGACGAAGGGCGCCGCAAGCCCGTTCAGGACGAGGAACTTGGCGCCGGTATCGAGCAGCGAGAACAGAACGCCCGAGCCGAAGATCAGCGCGATCGCCGCGGCCGGTGCCGCCGTATCGCCTGCGTAGGATGGAGCGTCCGCCTTCATCGGGCCGGGTATTTGTCGGGTGGGAGCATCGCCGATGGCCATACGCC
This sequence comes from Chelativorans sp., assembly GCF_031180965.1. Classification (GTDB taxonomy): domain Bacteria; phylum Pseudomonadota; class Alphaproteobacteria; order Rhizobiales; family Rhizobiaceae; genus Chelativorans. The sequence goes on along the minus strand of NZ_JAPSLH010000012.1, from coordinate 4,207 downwards.
TTTGCGGCGGGAAGGCAACCGGGACGGGGTGCGACCAAATATGTCCCGGCGCGAGGAGGACGGCAGGCGGGCGTTTGTCAGGCTTCTTCCTCCAGCTCCTCTTCCTCCTCGATGACCGGCGCTCCCTTGCGGGACAGATTGGCCTCGATGCGCGCGAGAAGCTTGACGAGGGCCTTCTGGTCCTTCTTGTCGAGGCTCTTCAGCGCCTGCTTTTCCGTCTTGCGCACGGAACGCTCGATGGCGCGGATGAGCTCCGCGCCGCTTTCGGTAAGATACACATGCGCCCGCCGGGCATCCGTGTCCGACGCCCGCTTCTCCAGGAAGCCCTGGGCCGCCAGCCGGTTGATCGTCTTCGTGATCGTCGGCGGGCGCACGCCGAGCTTCTCGGCGAGCTGGCCCGGCGTCAGCCCGTTTTCCTGGTCGAGCGCCAGCATGATCTTGTCCTGCCCGGCATAGAGGCCCTGGTCGAAAAGCCTTTCGGCGAGCGCCGTGCGCGACAGACGCGCCGCCGATTGCAACTGGCCGATAATGGAGCCCCTGGATATCCGCGACATGCTACTCATCCTCTGCGCGCCGGACGCTCTGCCAGGCGGCGATGCAGGCCCAACAAAGATAGTTCGGCCCGCGCCCCTGGCAATGGTGAGCCGGCTTGCCCCGGATGGAGCCGCAAGCTAGCTTTCCGCCGCCGGCTATCCTTTGCGGGCTAATGCCAAACCGGCGTATCAAACATGTGACAATGGGAGAGGCGCCGTGGCCGACCGCGAAAGAATCGCCCTTCTGCCGCTCGGCGCGACGGAGCAGCACGGGCCGCACCTGCCGCCCGAAACGGACTGGATGATTGCCGCGGCCATCGCCGAGCGGGCGAGTGAGCGCGTCCGTGACACCATCGCGCTCGACCTCCTGCCGGTCGAGAAAGTCGGCTATTCGATCGAGCATTCGGACGATCCGCGCACGGTCTCCCTGAGCTTCGAGGAGGCGGCAAGGCGGTGGATCGGCATCGGCGAGAGGCTGAGCCGCAAGCGCATCCGCAAGCTGGTGCTGCTCAATGCGCATGGCGGCAACTCGCCCCTGACGACGATCGCGGCGACCGAGCTGCGCGCGCGCCACGGGATGCTCGCGGTCGCGACCAGCTGGACGCGCTTCGGCATACCCCCCGGGCTCGTCGGGGAGGAGGAGCGGGCGCTCGGCATCCATGGCGGCTTCGTGGAAACATCCGTGATGCTCGCGCTCGCCCCCGAACTCGTGGACATGCGGGCGGCGCGCCATTTCCCCTCGGCCCAGGAGGGGTTTGCGCGCGAGTTCACGCATCTGCGCGCCTATGGTCCGCACGCCTTCGGCTGGATGATGCGCGATCTTTCGCCAGAAGGCGTGGTCGGCAATGCGGCCGCAGCCACCGCGGAAGCCGGCGAAAGACTTCTCGATCACGCCGTTTGCGGCCTGGTCGAGCTGCTCGCCGATGTCGAACGCTTCGACCTGGCGCTTCTGAAGTAGCCTCTCGCGACCTTCACGACGCCTCGTGCAAAAGCGCGCGCAGGCTCTTATATGGACGTCAACGACCATCTTCGCCCCGCGGGAAAATCCATGTCCGAACAGACTTCGCAAATCCCGGTCACCGTGCTGACCGGCTATCTCGGCTCCGGCAAGACCACGCTGCTCAACCGCATCCTCTCGGAGGACCATGGCAAGCGCTATGCCGTCATCGTCAACGAATTCGGCGAGATCGGCATCGACAATGATCTCATCGTCGAGTCCGACGAGGAGATCTACGAGATGAACAATGGCTGCGTCTGCTGCACGGTGCGCGGCGACCTGGTGCGCGTGGTGGAAGGCCTTACCCGCCGCCCGGGCCGGTTCGACGCCATCATCGTGGAGACGACCGGCCTTGCCGACCCCGCTCCCGTCGCGCAGACCTTCTTCATGGACGAGGATGTGCGCGCCAAGACCAAGCTCGACGCGGTGGTGGCGCTGGTCGATGCCAAGCATCTGCCCCTGCGGCTGAAGGACAGCCGCGAGGCCGCCGACCAGATCGCCTTTGCCGATGTGGTCGTGCTCAATAAGACGGACCTCGTCACGCCGGAGGAACTGGCCTCGGTGGAGGCCGCCGTCCGCGCCATCAACCCCTCCGCGCGCATCCACAAGACCCAGCGCGCAGGCGTCGCTCTCACCGACGTGCTCGACCGCGGCGCCTTCGACCTGCAGCGTGCGCTGGAGAACGACCCGCATTTCCTCGACCATGAGGATCATCACCATCACGATCATGACCACGATCACGAGCATGATCATGAACACCACCATCATCACCATCATCATGGGGAGCTCTCGCTGATCCATGATGTGGGCGTGACCTCGATATCGCTGCGGGCCGGCGAGATGGATCCCAAGAAATTCTTCCCCTGGATCCAGAAGACCACCCAGATGGACGGGCCGAACATCCTGAGGCTCAAGGGCATCATCGCCCTTGCGGGCGATCCCGACCGCTATGTGGTGCAGGGCGTCCACATGATCGTCGAAGGCGATCATCAGCGCCCGTGGAAGGAAGGCGAGAAGCGCGAAAGCCGGCTCGTCTTCATCGGCCGCGAACTCGACACGGAGCGCCTGAAGCGCACCTTCGAGGCGTGTCAGGCTTAGGCTGGCGGGACCGCATGCTTTTGCTCCACATCTCGTAAGCCTGACATGCCCACAGTCGCTCCGCTCGATCTCTCCGCCCATTGCATCGCCACGGCCTGGCTGAACGACATTCCCCATTTCGCCCTGGCGGACGGGGTCGTCCATCGGCTGGACAACGGGCACAAATGGGCGGAGCTGCATGACGGGCTGCTCGCCGCCGCGCCGATGCGCGACGGCGCAAGGCTGCTGACGGGCGGCGAGGACGGCAAGGTCTTCGCCCTTTCGGCGGACGGCTCCGCCACCCTGCTCGCGGAGATCGGCCGCAAGTGGGTAACGAGCCTTGCCGGCGGTCCGCAGGACGCGGTGGCTTTTGCCAGCGGCAGGACCGCCTATGTGCGTTTCGCCGATGGCAGGATACGCGAGCTTCAGCATCCCCGCTCTGTCGAGGGGCTGGCCTTCGCGCCGAAGGGCATGCGGCTCGGTGTGGCCCGCTACAATGGCGCGACACTGCATTTTCCGGCCACCGAGGGAAAGCCGGCCGAGCTTGAATGGGCGGGCGCCCATACGGGCATCACCTTCTCGCCGGACGGCAATTTCCTCGTCACCACCATGCAGGAGAACGCGCTGCATGGGTGGAAGCTTGCCGACGGCAAGCATATGCGCATGACCGGCTATCCCGCCAAGGTGAAGAGCTTCTCCTGGAGCGCAAAGGGCCGCTGGCTCGCCACATCCGGCGCGCCGGCCGCCATCGTCTGGCCGTTCCAGGGCAAGGACGGGCCTATGGGCAAGGCACCGCTGGAGCTCGGCACCCGCGGTAGTGTGATGGTTACGCAGGTCTGCTGCCATCCGGCCGAGGACATCGTCGCGATCGGCTATCTGGATGGCATGATCCTGGCCGTGCGCTTCGCCGATGCGAAGGAGGTGCTGCTGCGCCGGCCTGGCAAGGGCGCGATCACCGCCATGAGCTGGGACGGTGTGGGCCGCCGCCTCGCTTTCGGTTCGGAGGCCGGCGACTGCGGGGTCGTGGACATCTCGGCATAGTCTGGGTTCCCTCCCCTCCCCCTTTGTGGGGGGTGATAGCCGCTTTGCACCAGCGCCTGTGGCAATCTCCAGCGTTGGCGACTTCCGGCAAGGCCGATGCCGGCGTTATCTCCCCCTTGGCGGGGGGTGAGCGGCCGGTTCGCCGAAGGCGAATTCATCGTGCCGGTGGCACGATGGAAAGGCCCGCGAACGCCGGGACGCTGCGAAGCAGCGGGGACCCGGCCGGAAAGCGTTTTCCTGCGCTTGCGAGCGGGCTTGTCCCCGAGCAAGTGCTTGGAAAACGCAAGAGAGGGGGGCCCGTGCCGGCAGGCAATTCGGGAACCGCTTGGCGTGGATGGATTCCGCCGGCCAAAATTTTTCTTCGCAGCTAAACCTCTGTTCTAATTCACTCCGGCACGCCGCCGAAAAAATATCTGCGTTTCTTTATCCCCGTCCCCGGCAGCCCTCTTACAATCCGTCCCATCGCTCTTGCGGGAACCGGATGCGCACCGGGTGTTCGGGAGAGCGGCGGCAACCTCCCCCTCCAGGGATCGGTACCTGGAGGCATGCTGAGGGCCCG
>NZ_JAPSLH010000011.1 GCF_031180965.1 Chelativorans sp. | reverse complement strand
CCACGCCCGGCTTTCGCCGTCTGGCCATTGAAGAAGGTGGGAAGCGGGGCGCGTGATCCGTGCCTCTCTGTTAGTTAATCGTGGCGCGTTCCACGCGCCCCGCCGGCCGCTGTCCCGACATTGGCCGGTCACTCGGGCTTCTTCTCCGTCCCGGCTGCACCCAATGAAGGGGGTGGTCTTAGCCGGGCCGAAGGAAAAGCCCTAGCGGCTTCTCCGCGGTTTCCGCGATGCTGCTTCACACCCAGCATCCGTTTTTCCGAGATGCAGTCTCTGACCCTGCACCCCGGCACCGCCGGCCTGTCGCGGGCCCTCAGCATGCCTCCAGGTACCGATCCCTGGAGGGGGAGGTTGCCGCCGCTCTCCCGAACACCCGGTGCGCATCCGGTTCCCGCAAGAGCGATGGGACGGATTGTAAGAGGGCTGCCGGGGGTGGGGATAAATTCTCAGGCGAAAAAAAGCAGAAATCGTGCAGGAGCTTGTTTTTGCTGCAGATTATTTTTGCGCATCCGGGCGGCGGGGCGGATCCGATCCACACCTTCGAGGCCGGCGGGCGAAGACCCAGGCTCTCCCGTCCGCCATCATAACGGACTCGGCAAATGACAAGTTATAAGATATCGCCTGCGCCGTCCGGCGGCAGGAGGGAAATGAGATGGGCGCTCATGGCGGCCTGCGCCCATTCCGGATTGCGCGCCTTCAGTGCCGACAGGATCTCGCGGTGCTGCGCATGGGTGCGGCGCGTGCGTATTTCGACCGGTTCCGAATAACGGTTGAAGATGGAGGCCGGCAGTTCGAGCGAGGAGGCAAGGATGCGCTCCAGCCGCGGGCTTTCGGCCGCCGCGGCGATGATGGCGTGGAACTGCGTGTTCATCTGATCGAAACCTTCCAGATGCTCGTTCCAGCCGAGCGCGTCGAACTGGCTTTCCATGGCCCGCTCGAGCTCCTGCAGGCGCTGGAGGTCGGCGTCGGAAATGCGCGATGCCGCGCGGTAGGCCGCATGGCTTTCGAGGATGGCGCGCAGCCGGAAAATCTCGCGCACATCCTCGACCGAGAAGCTCGCCACATAGCCGCGCCGATAGCGCTCCAGAACGACGAGGCCCTCCGCGTTCAGCCGGTTGAGCGCCTCGCGGACCGGCGTGCGGCTGACGCCGATCTGGGCGGCGAGGTGATTTTCGAGAAGCTTGTCGCCCGAGCGCATCTGGCCCGTGAGGATCATGTGCCGAATCCGCCGGTAGGCGGATTCCACCGCACCCTGAGCGGCTGCGCCCTGCCCGTTTTCCTTCACCGCCCTGTCCATCCGCCACCTCCGGTGCGCATTGTGAAATATCTTCCTGCCATGGTCCAGCCGCCATCAGCGAGATAGTGTATAACTTTCCGACGAACAGCGGCTCTGTTATGCCCTAGTGCCATTGACTTTCTTCCGAAAGGTATACAATCTTTATCAATGGCGCTCAGCCTCCTGCTGCCGCCGCCCTTTGAGGGAGGAGTCATTGCCGCACACGAACGCGCCCTATATCGTCGGCATCGGCGGCACGCAGCGCGCCGGCTCGACCTCCGAGCTTGCGCTGCGCTACTGCCTCTCCGCGGCCAAGGCCGCCGGCGCCCGGGTCGACATGATCGCCGGGGCCGCGCTCGAATTGCCGCTTTACGACCCCTCCGTCGCCCATCGACCGCCGGCGGCGCTGCGGCTGATCCAGGCGATGCGGCGCGCCGACGGCATCATCATCGCCACGCCCAGCTATCACGGCGGCATGTCGGGCATGATCAAGAACGCGCTCGACTATACCGAGGACATGCGCGAGGACGCGCGCTCCTATTTCGACGGCCGGGCGGTGGGCTGCATCGTCTGCGCCAACGGTGCCCAGGCGCTCGGCACCGCGCTTGTCGGCCTGCGCTCCGTGATCCATGCGCTGCGCGGCTGGCCTACACCCTACGCCGCCGCGATCAACTCCAACGAAAAGCCTTTCGTCGACGGCAGGCCCGCCAGGCCCGAAGTGGCGAAGGCGCTGGAGACGGTCGCCGCCCAGGTCGTGCAGTTCTCCAGCCTGGCGATCGCCTGGTCCGACCCGCGCGAGCGCGACGGCGAGCCGAGGCTCGTCGTCAGCCGCTGAAGCGGCCCGGCATCTTACCGCCATTCCAGCCGCCCGGCGCAGAGGGAGCTTTCATGAAGTTCAACTTCTTCCATTTGATGCCCTATCCGGACTTCGAGGGCGTTCCGCATGAATGGCCGGTGAGCACGCATGGCGTGGACAGCCGGAAAGTACACGAGCTCTACCGCAGCTATGTCGAGGAGATGGTCGACGCGGAGGATTACGGCTTCGACTGGCTCGGCTGCAACGAGCACCATTACAGCCCCTATGGGCTCAACCCGAACCCGAACCTGATCGCCAGCATCCTCGCGAATCGTACGAAGAAGGCGAAGATCGCCATCGTCGGCAATCTCCTGCCGCTGCTCAATCCAATCCGCGTGGCCGAGGAATATGCGGTGATCGACGTGATGAGCGGCGGGCGGCTGATCGCCGGCTTCCTGCGCGGCATCCCGCATGAATATATCGCCTACAACATCCCGCCGAGCGAATCGCGCAGCCGCCTGCGCGAGGCGACGGAGTTGATCATCAAGGCCTGGACTGAGGACGAGCCCTTCGGCTGGGAGGGCGAGCACTACCAGTTCCCCGCCGTCTCCATCTGGCCGAAGCCGATCCAGAAACCGCATCCGCGCATCCTGATGTCGGCGAGCAACGAGGAATCGGCCGAATTCGTGGCCAAATCCCGCGCCATCATGGGCGTGACGCTGATCCAGGACATCGCCAGCGCCAAGCGGGCCATCGAGCATTTCAAGACCGTGGCGCGGGGCTATGGCTGGCAGCCGACGCCGGACGACATCCTTGTCGGCCAGCAGATCTGCATCGCCGACACGGACGAGGAGGCGCGCGAGCATATGGCCAGGGCTCAAGCCTATTTCCACCAGACGCTGATGCGGCCGCAGCGCAGCGCCCAACAGCTCGTGCTGCAGCAGAGCCGCTATTATACCGGCAGCGAGGTGGGCGAGAATTTCCAAAAACGGCTGGCGACGCTGCGCGGCCGCACGGTGGAAGAGCAGATCGAGGCCGGATCGATCATCTGCGGCGGCCCGCAATCGGTGGTGAAGCAGATCAAGAGGCTGCGCAACGAGCTCGGCTGCGGGCTCCTGAACCTGACGGTGAAGGTGGGCAACATGCCGACACAAGTGGTGCGGCGCGGGATGGAGCTCTTCCGCGACCGCGTGGCGCCCGAAGTGGCCGGGTTGTAAGGGAGCGAAGCCCATGTCTTTCGAACTGAAGCAGGCCGAGCTTTCGGCGGGCAGGATCAGCTACCATGTGGGCGGCAGCGGCAAACCGGTGCTCCACCTGCACCCGGCCGGCGGCGTCACCATGAGCCGGCCGCTCCAGGAGCTGACGAAGACGCATCAGGTTTTCGCGCCGGTGGCGCCGGGCTTCGACGGAACGGGGCCCATCGCCTCGATCACGGCGCTTTCGGACTATGTCGGGCTGGTGGCGGAGTTCGCCGGAAGGCTGGTGGGCGACCGTTTCGACGTGATCGGCTCGTCGTTTGGAAGCTGGGTGGCGCTGTGGCTTGCCGCCCGCCACCCGAAAATGGTGGATCACCTGATCCTGGAAGTGCCCGCCGGCTTCCGCTTCGGCGGCAAGGGTGGCCTGCCCGTCGATCCGGATGAGCGCATGAAGGCGCTCTATGCGCATCCCGAGCGCCTGGAGGCGCCGGGCAAACCTGCCGAGATCATGGCAGCCAACCGGCAGACCTATGAGCGCCTGATCGGCGGCGTTATGGTAGACGAGGAACTGAGCGCGCGGCTTGCCTCCATCGAGGCCGTCACGCTGATCCTGCTCGGCACGGAGGACCCGGTGGTGCCGCCGGAGGCCGGGGCGCATCTGAAACGGCATATCCCCGCCTCGCAGCGCGTGTTCGTCTATGATGCCGCCCATTCGATCGCGATCGACCAGCCGGAGCGCGTCTTCCGGCTGTGGAGCGCATTCCTCGAACGCGGACCCGGCTTCGTGCTCAATCAGGGCGCGGCCGCGTAGACAGCAAGTTAGCGCCTCCTGAATACCCCCCTCTCCGCCTCCTCCCGGGTCAAGCCGGGGGCGGCACCTCTCCCCCACTCCGTGAGGGAGAGGATAAGCCAGCCGCGGTGCAGGGCCCATCCTCTCCCTCATTGTGATGGGGGAGAGGTGTCGAGGCGAAGCCGAGACGGAGAGGGGAGCGGCTGCTATCCACTCCCGCAATCAGCCAGCGACCACCGGCGCCGAACCTACAGCGTCTTGCGCGGGGTCGGGTCGAGGTTGAAGATGCGCGCCGCGTTGAGGCCGAGTATGTTGCGCTTGGCCTGCTCGGTCAGGAACGGCAGATCAAAAATCTCCTGCGGCAGGTCGAAATCGAAATGCGGCCAGTCGGAGGCGTAGAGAAGCTGCGTTTCCGCATTGATCATCTCCAGCGTCAGCTGCAGCGCCTTCATGTTCGTCGTTTCCATGGGCTGCGTGGTGTACCAGCAGTGCTCGCGCATATAGTCGCTCGGCATCCTCTTCAGATGCGGCGCCTCCGAGGGGCGCATCAGATACTGGTCGTCCAGCCGCTGCATGAGGAAGGGCACCCAGGCGAGCCCGCTTTCCACCCAGATGCTTTTCAGCCTGGGAAAGCGCTCGGGAATGCCGTTCAGGATCCAGTTCGTCATATGCACCATGTTGCACCAGACGAAGCCCAGCGCGTGCATGCCGAGGAAGCGGTTGATGGTGGAAAGCGACGGGTCCTGCCAGTGATAGGCGGCGTGGAAGGCGATGGGCAGGCCGCGCTCCTCCAGCATGGCATACGCGCGCATATAGTCGTTGTGGTGCACGGGCTTGTGCCGCGTCGAGGGCACGCAGAAGCCGATGACGCCGGGCTTGCCGGAAAACTCCTCGATGGTGCGCTCGGCCTCCGAAGGCACGTTGAAGGGGAGGTAGGCGAGCGTCTTGATGCGGTCGTCCTGGGTGAGCACCCGGTCGATGAGCCAGCGATTGTAGGCGCGGCCGAGCCAGACCTCCATCTCCGGCTGCGGGTGCAGGCCGAGAGTGAGCATGGGCGTCGGGAAGAGCACCATATAGTCGACGCCGAGCGACTGCATGGCGCGCCGGGTCAAGGTGACGTCGCGGTGGACGCTCGTGTCGTCGACCTTCTCGCGCAGGCCCGCCTGGTGGGAGATGCGCCCGCCGACATCCTGGTATTTAAGGCCCATGTCGCCGTTGAGGCCATAGGGCGCGCCGCCGAGCTTCTCCTGCTGGTAGAGCATGGCCTGGTGGCGGATCACCGGGTCTTCAATATATTCGACCAGCTCATGCCAGGAGACGGTCTCCACATGATGCGCATCGATATCGCAGACCAGCCAGTCGTCCAGCTTGCGCTTGCGCGCGGCCCTGTTGGCATGGTCGAGGATGTCGCGGGTGTCCGTGAAGACGTCGATCTCCTGCACCGGCAGCTCGCTGGCGCGGGGTTTTGCGAAGGCGTCCATGTGAATCTCCCTATGTGGCGCGGCTGTCCGGCGCTCAATCTTCGTCGGGCCGGCGGCGGTACCAGAGCGCAAGCTCCATCGGGCCGAGATGGAGCGCCCGCAGGATTTCGGAAACGGCGGAAATGGCCTCGGTCGCGGTGAGCGTCTCGTCCTTCTCGCCCGTGATTGGGCGGAAGGTGCGCTCCTCGCCGTCGCTCTTGGCGACATAGAGCCGGATTGCGGCCGTCATCAGGCGGGCCACCGCCTCGTCCGAGATGCGCGAGGCTTCGCCGCCGGCCACGAGCTCGCGCGAGGCCTCGTCGATCTTCGCCGCGGCCTCCTCGATCCACGCGTGGGGATCGTTGCGCCTCAGCGGATCAGAGGAGGACATAGATCTGCCCTTCCTCCAGCTTCAGCCGCGCCCGGCGCAGGCTGCCGCGGCCACCCTGGCCGCGCCCGGTCTGAAGGTTGAACTCGTAGCCGTGCCAGGGGCAGACGAGGTGCTGCGTCGTCTCGTCATAGGCGAGCGTGCGCACCTCGCCCCTTTCGTCCAGCGGCTCGACCACGCGCGGATAGATGCGGCCCTGGCAAATCGGCCCCTGCCGGTGCGGGCAGGAATTGTGCCAAGCAAGCAATTCCCCTTTGACGCGAAAAATGCCGATCTCGGTTTCGCCGCAGGCGACGACCTTGCGGCCGCCTTCGGCGATATCGCTCTCGGGCCCGACCAGATATTCCGTCATGCTTTCTCCCCAGGCTTCTCGAGTGACCGGCCGTCCGACAGCGATGCGGCCGCTTGCGCGATCGCGCGCAGCGCTTCCCCGGCGCCTTCCCCGGCGGGCAGGACGCGGCCAAGATTTGCAAGCGCCGCTTCGCCCGGGGTTTCGGGCGCGCGCTGCGGCAGGGCCGCCGCCAGGCTCTCCAGGAATTCGATCTCGATCCTCTCGGCTTCAAGCTCGATCGTCTTCACCTTTTCGCGCAGCCTTGCGGACGCCTCGTCCGGCGCGGGCGCCGGGCCGGCCTTGAGCCGCGTGCGCAGGGCACGGAGGGGCTTCACCACCTCCTCGTTCCAGCCGCGTACGGCTTCGCCGAGCCGGTCCGCCTCCTCTTTCGTCAGCGTGACGGAACAGGATCCGAGCCACGCCGCCGCGAGCAGGAGAGGAACATTTGCCCCATAATGCTCCTGCAGGTCGAGGCAAGCCTTGGCCACCTCCGGCCGCGCGTAGATCCGCAGACAAAAATCCCAAAGTCTCACGACCTCTCCCTCGCCCGCGCCCGTCATTCGTCCGGCACCGATTGATCGGCGGCGCGCCCCATCCCCTGCCAGCGCGTCACCGTCCCGGTGTCCAGGCCGAAGAGGTCGAGCGCCCGACCGACGGTATGGTCCACCATCTGCTCGAGCGTCTTGGGCAGCGCATACATGGCGGGAACGGGCGGCATGATGATGGCGCCCATCTCCGCCAATTGCGTCATCGTGCGCAGATGGCCGAGATGCAGCGGCGTCTCGCGGACCATCAGCACAAGCTTCCTTCGCTCCTTAAGCACGACATCGGCCGCGCGGGTGAGCAGTGACGACGTGACACCCGTTGCGATTTCCGACATCGTGCGGACCGAGCAGGGTGCAATGATCATGCCCAGCGTCCTGAACGAGCCGCTCGAAATGGCTGCGCCTACATCTTGGATGCGGTAGTTCACCGATGCGAGCTTCTGCACATCCCCCGGCTGCATCGAAAGCTCTTGGGCGATGGTGAGATGCGAGGAGCGGCTCATCACCAGATGAGTCTCCACGCCGATCGCGGCAAGGTGGGCAAGCGTCCGCACGCCATAGGCCGCACCGGAGGCGCCGCTTATCCCTACGACGATGCGGCGTGGCGCACCCGCCTCGTGACTGTCCATCCCTGCTATCTTCTCCTCCCAGCAGACGGCGAGCGCCCCCGCGACGATACGTCATTGTATAATTCTGTTTGATTTAATCAACTCGCGTCGCGTAGATTGACAACCGGCTCATCGGAGGAGGACGCATGACGATCAATACGGGAGCAAGCGCTACCACCAATCTCGATCTCGACCGCTTCCGGTTGCGCAGCTTCGTCGAGGAACTGCGTCGGGCAGGCGAGTTGGAGGTCCGCGAGGAGCATGTGGACCTCGCGGATGTCGCGTCCATCCTCCAGGCGAATCCGCAGGCGGTCTGGTTCAAGAAGGTCGGCCCTGAAGACCAGGAGCTCATCGGGAATGTCGTGGGCAGCCGGTCGCGGCTGGCACTGGCCTTCGGCGTACCGGCAAGCGACGTTGCCTTGGAGATGCGGCGCCGGCTTTCCAACAAACCGGAGCTGGTGGAGCTTTCGCGCCAGGAGGCGCCGGTGCAGCAGGTCGTGCTCACCGGCACTGAGGCCGATCTTCTGAAACTTCCGGTGCATCTCCAGCACGGGCTGGACGGCGCGCCATACATCTCCGCCACGATCGACTACACGGTCGACCCGCAGACGGGCCGGCGCAATTGCGGCATGCGGCGGCTGATGCTGCGCGGGCCCCAGGAGGCGGGCGTCGACCTCATCGCGCCCAGCGATCTTCGCGTGATGTATATGGGGGCCAGCGCCGGCGGGGAGCGGCTGCCGGTGGCCTATGTGATCGGCTGCCACCCCATCGACATGGTCTCGGCCACCATGAAGGAACCGGTGGACGAATTGGCGCTGATCTCCTCGCTTCGGGCGGCTCCCCTGCCGGTGGTCAAATGCATCACAAACGACATCATGGTGCCGGCCGACGCCGAGATCGTCATCGAGGGTTATTTCGATGAGCGCGGATATGTGGAGAAGGAAGGTCCTTACGGCGAATATCTGGGATACTACGGCGGCGTGAAGACCAATCCGGTCTTTCACGTGACCGCAATCACCTCACGGCGCGACGCGCTGTTCCAGACCGTCACCATCAGCGGCAACCGGATGGACTACACCGACACATCCAATCTCGAGGCGCTGCGCATGGAGATGAATGTCTGGTCGGTGCTGGCGGGCGTGGCGCGCCAGCCGGTGGCGGTCTATGCGCCGGTGGCTGCCGGCGGCTCTATGAGCATGCGCTTCTCGATCCGCCAGACCTATCCGGGCGAAGCGCGGAGCGCACTTTATGCCGTGCTCGGCGCGGTCGGGGTAAAGAACGTGTTCGTGGTGGACCCCGACATCGACATTTTCGACGACAGCCAGATGGAATGGGCGTTCGGCACCCGCTTCCAGGCCGACCGTGACCTCGTGATCGCCACGGGCGTGAGGCTGAGCCCGCTCGACCCCTCGCTGCACGGAGCCAGGACCGGCGCGAAGGCGGGCTACGATCTCACCTGGCCGATGGAGCATGCGGACCGCTGGGAACTCCAGACGCCAGCAGCGCCGACCTATGCGGGGAAGGCTTTCCCTTCCCTGCGCGCGGCGCTCGAAGACGGACCCAAGCGGTTCGAGGAGCTGATGGCAGCCACCGGAAGCCGCGACGGCCGCGAGATCGTGCGGGAGCTAGACGAGTTCCGCGGCCGCGGCCTGGAGCGCGACGAGCAGGGACGCTACTTCCTGAAACCGTCGGAATGGTGACCGCGCGGCCAGTATGTCTGGCGTCCTGATAGCGCTTTCTTGTGCCCTCGGCCAATCTCGGCTACCTCCTCGGCATTAGGATTTGCCGGAGGCGCTGATTCATGGACCAAACCGCCGGGCAAGCGGGGGACTGGGAGATCGCCCACCCACGCCTGATCTTCTACCTTAATCAGGCCAATCACGCTGTCCGCAGCCGCCTTGAGGCGGCGCTGGCGAAGATCGAGGTGACAGGCATCCAATTCACGGTGCTGAGCGTCATCGGCGCCCATGACGGCATGTCCTCCGCCGAGCTGTCACGGCGCTTCTTCGTCACGCCCCAGACGATGAACGAGCTGATTGGCGGGCTGCACAAACGCGGGCTCATCCTGCGCAAGGAGGATCCGGCCAACCGCCGCATCCTGCGCATGTCGCTGACGCCGGAGGGGCGGAAGCTAATAGCGGCTTGCGAGGAGGTGGCCGACGCCGTCGAGCGCGACGTCTTCGGCTTCATGACGGCCGAACAGTATAACGAGCTGCGGCGCCTGACCCGCCTCGTCGCGCAGCATCTGCGCGCCCGCGACGAGGCCCAGCGCGACGCCTGAAGCCCGCCGCCGAGCAGTCTTGCTGACCCAACCGGCACGCCGGCCATGCGTTGCCTCCTCCGGAGGCAAGCCACCGCTGCACGTGGCTGTAGTTTTTTAATAATGTACGATGCGATATGTCTATTATGAATTCCGTCCAGCAGTTATAAGAAGGTTGATGTTGCGGGAGGAGGAGCATGGACGAGATCAGCAGAGCCGATGCGGAGCGCACAGCCGATCATCCCGCCGCTGAACCCGCCTCTACCCCCTCGCGGGAAGCTGCTGGCCTGAATTTCATTGGCGAAGAGGTCAGGAGAAAAGAGGACGACCGGCTGATCACCGGGAAGGGCCAATACGCGGACGACCTGCGCTTCGAGAACCTGGCCTACGCCGCGTTCCTGCGCTCGCCGCATGGGCATGCCCGGATCCTCTCCATCGATGCGGCCGAAGCGCGGGAACTGCCGGGCGTGCTCGCCGTCCTGACCGGGGCGGATATTGCCGCGGCCGGGCTGAAGCCCATTCCGCATTTCATAGGCTCGTCCGCCTTCGGCTCCGACATCCCGCTGAAAAACCGCGACGGATCGGAGCGCGCGCCCACCATCCATATGCCCCTTCCGACCGACAAGGCCCGCTTCGTGGGGGAGGCGGTGGCCATGGTGGTGGCGGAGAGCACGGCCATCGCCCATGACGCGCTCGACCTGATCAATGTCGAATGGGAACCCCTCCCCGCCGTCGTGCGCGCCATCGACGCGCTCGCCGACGGAGCGCCTCTGCTCTGGGACCATATCCCTCGCAACCTGGGGCTCGACGCGGAAGCGGGCGACAAGGCGGCGACCGAAGCCGCATTCGCGAATGCCCGGTATCGTGTGACCTTCACGGACTGGGTGCAGCGCGTCACCGGCGTGCATATGGAGCCGCGTACCTCTGCCGCCTCCTTCGACCCCGAGACCGGCCGCTACACGGTCCATGCATCGGGCGGCGGCGGCGTGGTGCAGTTGCGCGAGCATATCGCCGCTTCCCTCAATGTCGGCATGGAGGCGGTGCGCGTTGTGGCGCCAGGGGATGTCGGCGGCAATTTCGGCACGCGCAACGCGACCTACCCGGAATTCGTGCTGCTGGCGCATGCGTCGCGGCTGGTCGGCCGGCCGATAAAGCACCAGGCGAGCCGCCAGGAAGCTTTCCTTTCCGATTTCCAGGGCCGCGACCTCCACGTGGAGGCCGAGCTGGCGCTGGACGAGGAAGGCCGGTTTCTGGCGTTCAGGGCAACCAACACCAGCAATATCGGCGCTTACGCAGCTTCCTACGTGCCCCTGAACAAGGGCGCGCAGCTGATGACCAGCCTCTACCGGATACCGGTCGCGCATATCCGCGCGCGGGGGGTTCTGACCAACACGCCCTCCAACATCCCCTACCGCAGCGCCGGGCGGCCGGAGGCGATGTATTTCATCGAGCGGATGATCGATCTTGCGGCGCGGAAATACGGCTTCGACCGCGTCGAGCTCAGGCGGAAGAACATGATTCCGCCGGAGGCTTTCCCCTACCGCAATCCCCTCGGCGTCACCTATGACAATGGCGAGCATGAACGAGTCATGGACCAGGCGCTGGAGATCGCCGACTGGGCCGGCTTCGAGGAGCGGCGCGTCGAGGCGCGCAGGCGGGGCAAGTATCGGGGCATCGGCCTCTCCAATTACATCGAGGGCACGAGCGGCATGCCACGCGAGCGCGCGGAGATCGCCGTCGACCGGGCAAGCGGCATCGTTGACGTCATCATCGGCACACAGAACACCGGACAGGGGCACGAGACCGCCTTCGCGCAGCTTGTGGGATCGTTCCTCGGCGTCCCGCATGAGATCGTGCAGATCCGCACGGGCGACACGGATTTTGTCTCGGCGGGCGGCGGCACGCATTCGGGCCGGTCCCTGCGCTTCTCCAGCATCGTCATGCACAAGGCGACGGCGGAGATCATCGAGCGGGGGAGGAAAATCGTCGGCGTCCTGCACGGAGCATCGCCGGAGCGCGTCGACTTTGCCGAAGGGCATTTCCGCGTGCGCGGCTCGAATGCGGTCATGAGCCTCTTCGAGGTGGCGGAAGCTGCCGAGAACGACGGCGCGCTGCCGGAAGACCTGCGGGGTAGCCTGAAGGCCGTGGGCGACGAGATGATCCACGGCCTCGCCTTCCCCTATGGGACGGCCGTTTGCGAGATCGAGATCGATCGGGAAACGGGGAGCTATGAGATACCTCGCTACACGTCCGTGGACGATGTGGGCCGGGCGCTGAATCCCATGATCGTTCATGGCCAGACGCATGGCGGCATCGTGCAGGGCGTAGGGCAGGCGCTGTTCGAATGGGCGCATTACGACCGCGCCTCCGGCCAGAACCTTTCGGCTTCCCTCATGGACTACCAGCTGGCGCGGGCGGCCGACTTCCCCTCCTTCGATACGGCCATCAGTGAGGTGCCGGCGACAAGCCATCCAATGGGTTTTCGACCTGGCGGCGAAGGCGGCACGACGCCCTCGCTTGGCGTCACCATCAACGCAATTGTCGATGCGCTGGCCGATCTCGGGGTGGAGCATGTGGAGATGCCCGCCACGCCCGCCCGCATCTGGGAGGCGATCCAGGCAGCCAAACGGACCAAGGCAACCGAAGGGAGGGACGCGAAGTGACAGAGGACGTGCTGATCGCAAGCCGGGGAGCGGCGCTCGAAATCACGCTCAACCGCCCGGACAATGGGAATGCGCTGACGGCGGCGATGGCGGAGGCGATCACGGCCGCGCTGAAGGGGCTTGCGGCGGAGACCCGCGTCGTTCTGCTGAAGGCGAACGGAGCCGATTTCTGCACCGGGCGGAGCGCGGCCATGCCGGTTCCCGGCTCGCGCGCCACCGCGCTCGACCTGCGTGCGGCGATCTCCGAGCCCGTACTCGATTTCTACGAAGTGCTCCGCGAGATCCCGGTGCCGTTCGTGGCCGCCGTGCGTGGCAGGGCGGCGGGCGTCGGCTGTGCACTTGCAGCACTCGCCGACGTGGCGATCGCCGCCGAGACGGCGGTCTTCCAGGTGCCCGAGATGAACCACGACATCGCGCCGACGCTCGTCATGAATGCGCTTGCAGACCGCGTTCCGCGCGCTGCGCTGGCCCGGCTTGTGCTGACGCGCGATCCGGTCAGCGCCGCCGAAGCGAAGACCTTGGGACTGATCGGTATGGCGGTGCCCGACAGCGAGCTTGAAGAAGATGTCGCCCGCATCGTCGGACAGCTGGAGAAGAACTCGGTCCCGGTGGTGCGCGGCATCAAGGCCTTCCTTTCCCTCAGCCCGGAAACCTCCTTCGCCTCGCGCAAGGAACTCGCCGCCCTGATCAACAGCTCGGTGACGGCGGAGCGGTACAGGTAAAGCGAGTTTCTGCGACAGCGGAGGAACCCTTCGCACCCCCCTGCCCTACCGGCCAGAGCGGGGTAAATCTCCCCGCCTCTGCTTGCTAAGCGGATTCGGCAGCGAACCTGCCAATGATGCCCGCGACTTCCGCGGGCTTTTCGAGCTGCACCATGTGGCCGGTGTCGATCGTCTCGCTGGTCCAGCGCGGATCGGAGCGGACGCGCTCATAGGCCTGCGCGAAGACGGGCGCCTGGTCGATCACCGCCGAGACATAGTGCCGGCGCGGGACGTTCCGGTAGCCGCCGCTGAGCCGGACGCGCTCAATCATCGTGCCGACCGGCTGCGGCGAGCGGCCCGTCATGTAGTGGCGCAGGTCCTGCGGCACGCGCGTCGCGTGGCGCTCGGGCGGCGGCACGCCGAGCCCACCCGCATCGCCGGCCTGCGCCAGGTTTAGGAGCGTGCGCTCCGGGCCGATGAGGTCGAAGACCGACTGCCCGTTTTCGGGCAGGAAGGCGTCGAGGTAGACGAGCCCGGCGATCCGGTCAGGCATAAGGTCGGCAAGGCCGGTGATGACCATGCCGCCATAGGAGTGGCCGACCAGCACGAAGCGCTCCAGCCCCTCGCTCTCCACCGCGCCGACGACATCCTGGACGTGCGTGCCGAGCGTGATCGAGCCGCTGAACAGATGCCGGCGCTCGCCAAGTCCGGTCAGGCTCGGCACATGGACCACATGGCCCGCCCCGCGCAAGAGTGCGGCCACCGGCGTCCAGCTCGCGCTGGATCCCCAGGCGCCCTGGACCAGGACAATCGTCTTGAGGACCATTGCGCCTCTCCCGATGGGCTCAAGCCTCGCCGAACTCGCGGCGCATGATCCTGGCGCCCTCGACCATGGCCCGCATCTTGCCGAAGGCCACCTCGCGCGGCAGGTATTTCATGCCGCAATCCGGCGCTACGATGATGTTCTTCGCATCCACATAAGGCAGCGCGCGGCGGATGCGCTCCGCCACCACCTCCGGCGTTTCGACATTCATGTCGGAAAGGTCGATGACGCCCAGCATGATCGCCTTGCCCGGAAGGCCGGTCAGGATGGAGCAGTCGAGCTTCGACTGGGCCGTCTCGAGCGAAACCTGATGGCAGGAGCAGCCGCTGAGCTGCGTCAGGAAGGAATAGCCGGAGGGCCGCTCGTGGATGATGGCCGCGTAGCCGAAGCAGATATGCACCGCGGTGGTGCCGGTCACCCCTTCGAGCGCCCGATTGAGCGCCTTCAGCCCGTACTGCTCGGCCTTCTGCGGACGCGCCTGCATATAGGGCTCGTCAATTTGCACGATATCGGCCCCGGCGGCGAAGAGATCCTTGATCTCGGCATTGACCGCTTCGGCATAGTCCATCGCGGCCTCCTCCTCGGAGGAATAGAAATCGTTTTGCGCCTGCTGGGCCATGGTGAATGGCCCGGGGACCGTGATCTTGATCTTGCGGTCCGTGTGCCGGCGGAGGAATTTTACATCCTCCACCTCGACCGGGTGCTTGCGGCGGATCTTGCCGACGATCCGGGGCACCGGATTGGGATGGCCGGAGCGGTCGAGCGCCGTGCCGGGATTGTCGAGGTCCACGCCTTCCAGCGCCGTCGCGAAGCGGTTCGAATAGCTCTCGCGGCGGATCTCGCCGTCCGTGATGATGTCGAGCCCTGCCTCCTCCTGAGCCTTGATGGCCATGACGGTCGCATCGTCCTGCGCCTCGGCGAGGTACTCGGGCTGGATGCGCCAGAGTTCCCTGGCACGCACGCGCGGCGGAAATCGCCCGGCGAGCTTCTTGCGGTCGATCAGCCATTCCGGCTGGGGGTAGCTCCCGACGAGCGTGGTTGGAAACAGCACACGATCCTCCCTTTATGTCATCTCGAATGGCATTATACGTTTTCGAACGCGGCCAATGTCAACCGCGGGGCGGCCGCAGGGAACAAGGAGGAGGGCGTGGCGAGGATCTTCAGGGCCCCGCGATTCTACATCCAGGGGCCGGACGCCATCGGGATGCTCGGCGAGAAGGCCGCCACGCTCGGCCGGTCGATCAGCGTGCTCTGCGATGCGGCGGTGCTCGAACAGCTTCGGCCGGTGCTTGAGGAGAGCCTGCGACGGCAGGATATCGTGGCCGAGATCATCCCCTTCGACGGCGACGTCACGCTTGCCGAGATGGACCGGCTCGCGGTCGAGGTGCGGGAGGGCGGCGGCGAAGTGGTTGTGGGCGTCGGCGGCGGGCGCGCGCTCGACACGGCGAAGGGGGTTGCGCGGCGAAACCGCCTGCCCTTCATCAGCGTGCCCACCGTCGCGTCCACCGACGCGCCGGCAACGCGTGGCGTGGTGATCTATGACGCGGCGCACAGGCTCGCCGCGGTCGAGCAGATGGACGACAATCCGGCTTTCGTGATCGTGGATACGGCGATCATCGCGGCCGCCCCAGCGCGTTTCCTGCGCGGCGGGATCGGCGACGCGCTGTCGACGAAATTCGAAGCGGAAGCGAACTGGGCGGGCGCGGGGCTGACCAAGCATGGCGCGAGGCCACTGCTCACCGGCAGGCTGGTGGCGGATGCCTGCTACCGCACGCTGGTCGAGCATGGCCCGGCGGCGATGCGCGTGGCGGGCACGGGAGAGGTGACGGAGGATTTCGAGTACGCCGTGGAGGCCGTCCTGCTCATGAGCGCGATCGGGTTCGAGAATACCGGATTGTCGGTCGCGCATGCGATCGCTACCGAGCTCGGCACGATCGAAGATGTCCGCTCCCACTCTCTGCATGGCGAGCACGCTGCTTACGGAACGCTGGTGCAGGTGGTGGCGGAAGGACGCCCCGCCGCCGAGTTCCTGGAGCTGCACGGCTTCTTCGGCGCTGTCAGCTTACCCCGCACGCTGGCTGAGCTCGGCCTGGAGCAGCCGATCGAGGCGGTCGTCCTGCGCCTTGCCCAGGCGGCGGCCGAGAGCCCCTTCATGGAGAACCAGAAGGCACCCCTTGCGGCCGAGAGGCTGGCGTGGGCGATCCGCGCCCTCGAACATGGCGAGGCGCTCGACCTCCCCGCCATTTCACGCTAACTGACGGAAAAAGGGGATTTGGATGGCAGCGAAGAAAGACCGCGCGACACAGGAATGGAAGCAGCGCCGCATCCAGTCCATCGAGGTCGGATTCCAGGTGATCCGCGCCCTCGAGGCGGCCGACGGACCGCTGCCGCTGCGCGAGATCGCGGCGGCGGCCGGTATGCCGCCCAGCAAGGTGCACCTCTATCTGGTGAGCTTCGTGAGCGAGGGCGTCGCCTACCAGGATCCGACGACCGGGCACTACGGCCTCGGCCGTTTCGCCATCCAGCTTGGTCTGTCGGCGATCCGGCAACTTGACGTGGTCGAGCTCGCGCGCGAGGAGCTATCTGCTCTGCGCGATGCGACGGGCTTTGCCACCTATCTTTCCCTCTGGGGCGACCGGGGCCCAGGCATCGTCTCCAAGATGGACGGCGAGCGGCAGGGCTCGCTCGCCGTGCGGCTCGGCTATGTCCTTCCCCTCCTCGCCTCCGCCACGGGACAGGTTTTCCTCGCCTTTCTGGAGGAAAGCGAGACGCGCGGCGTCATCGAGGATGAGCTGGCGTCCGCGGTGCGCACCTCTGAGGAGCAGCGTGCGGCCGGCGGCAATCCCGCAGCCGTGCGCGGCGCCGACCTCGGCGGGCTTGTCGAGAGCATCCGCGCGCAGGGCTACGCCATGACGACCAACAGCATAAACTCCAATTTCGCTGCGGTGGCCGCGCCGGTGTTCGACTATTCGGGCCGCATCGCGGCGGCGATGACCGTGCTCGGCTCCGACAAGCAGCTGACCGGCGCCAGGCGAAAGGCGACGATTGCGGCGCTGCTCGACGCCGCCCGCCGGCTTTCGGAGAAACTTGGCGCCAGCGAGCGGCGGAGGCAGGAAGCCGCACAAGCGGCGGCTCCGCGCCCTCGCGTCAGGCGCAAGATACCCGGCGAAGCGCCTGCCTGACTTTTCTTTCCGCAGCGCTGGAGGACCCCGTCCCTTTCGCGCCGCCTTGCTTTGCAACGTATGGACAGGCGCTCTCCTGATCGCGATTGACCGCCCAGAACTCGTTAGTATACCTTACGGTCTGCAAGTGAGGAGGAGCAGTCATGCAGCATTCCGTCGACGAAACCACGCGCTCGAAGCGCCAGGAATTCTACGATCGGCTGAAGCCGCATGATCTCGCCCCGTTGTGGGAGGTCATGAAAGGCATGCTTCCGCCCGAGCCGAGCTCGAAGGCGCTTCCGCACCGCTGGCGGTATCAGGATATCCGGCCGCTCGTCATCGAATCAGGCAGCCTGCTGACGGCGGAGGAAGCGGAGCGCCGGGTGCTGGTGCTCGAGAACCCCGCTTTTCCCGGCCAATCCCGCGCCACCTCCACGCTCTATGCAGGCATCCAGGTGATCATGCCCGGCGAGACGGCGCCGGCGCACAGGCATACCCCGTCCGCCCTGCGCTTCATGCTGGAGGGTGAAGGCGCATATACGGCCGTTGGCGGCGAGCGCACGAAAATGAGCTTTGGGGACTTCGTCATCACGCCGGCCTGGGCCTATCACGACCACGGCAACGAAGGCAGCGACCCGGCGGTATGGCTCGACGGGCTGGACGTGCCCATGATCGCCTTCTTCGAGGCGGTGTTCCGCGAAGACTATAATGACGACCGCCAGGAGATTATGCGCCCGGAAGGGGATTCGCTCGCCCGCTTCGGGTCGGGTCTCCTGCCGCTCTCGGGCGGCAGCCGCTACGGGCTGACCACGCCCATCTTCAACTATCCGTACGAGCGCACGCGCGAGGCGCTCTACAAGGCATCGCGCGGCGAAGCGGTCGATCCGCATCTGGGCACCACGCTGCGCTATGCGAACCCTATGGACGGCGGCTGGACCATGCCGACCATGTCGGCCTGGGTCACGCTGATTCCCAGAGACATGGAGACGGCGCGCATCCGTTCGACGGACGGGATCATCATGTGCATCGCCGAGGGAAGCGGCACGATCACCGTCGGCGACAAGGTGCTGGATTTCTCCCCGCGGGACGTCATCGCGGTGCCTGGCTGGAAGTGGCGCTCGTTCAAGGCTAGCGAGGATTGCGTCGTCTTCTGCTTTTCCGACCGGGTCGCGCAGGAAAAGCTCGGCTATTTCTGCGAAGACCGCGCCCGGCCCTAAGCCGTCCACCTTTGCAACTGATATCCGGAGCAAGACATGCGTTTCTGCCGTTTTAACGACAATCGCCTCGGCGTGGTCGAGGGCGACCAGGTGCGCGATGTGAGCACCGTGCTGGAGGAATTGCCGAGCTATCGCTGGCCGTTCCCGCACGGCGACGTCTTCATGGCCCATTTCGGCGAGCTGCGCCCGAAGACGGAGGCGCTGGCAAAAACCGCCCCGGCCAAGCCGCTGTCCGAGGTGAAGCTGCTCAGCCCCATCGCCAATCCGGGCAAGATCATCGGCGCTCCGGTCAACTACCGGGCCCATCTCGACGAGGTGCTTGACGACAGCGCGCTGCATCACGGGATGAAGATCAAGCCGATCGCGGAGGCCGGCGTCTTCCTGAAGGCGACCAGTTCGCTGATCGGTCCTTCCGACGCGATCGTGGTCGACTGGCCCGACAGGCGCACCGATCACGAGATCGAGCTTGCCGTGGTGATCGGCAAGAGGGGCTTCCGCATCCGGGAGGAAGAGGCGCTCGACCATGTCGCTGGCTATACGATCGGCCTGGACATGACCATCCGCGGCCCGGAGGAGCGCAGCTACCGCAAGTCGCTGGACACGTTCAGCGTTCTGGGCCCGTGGCTCGTGACGGCGGACGAGATCGCCGATCCCAACAATCTCAACTTCGAACTCACGATCGGCGGTGAGACGCGGCAGAAAGCCAACACGAACATGCTGATCTTCAACGTGCAGAAGCTTATCGAATTCGCCAGCAAGGCCTATACGCTCTATCCGGGTGATGTCATCATGACCGGGACA
Organism: Chelativorans sp.; assembly: GCF_031180965.1. Lineage (GTDB taxonomy): Bacteria > Pseudomonadota > Alphaproteobacteria > Rhizobiales > Rhizobiaceae > Chelativorans. The sequence continues at coordinate 108,371 of NZ_JAPSLH010000011.1, read as the reverse complement.
CCGGAAGGCGTCGCGCCGGTCGCGGCGGGAGACATCCTCCACGCCAGCTTCGAGGGGATCGGGTCGATAGATGTGCGCGTGGTGGGCAATTGGGACCGCAGATAGGCATGAACGGCCCGGCAGCGGCCGAGGATCACGAGAGGAACCTTCTTGAGAATATTGCCGGCATCCGGATCCGGCGCCTTCAGGGGCTCTTCCTCGCCCATTGGCAGAAATGGTTCTCGCGGCGCGGGCTGAAGGTGACGCCCGTGCAAGGCGGCGTCCTCCTGCTCATCCGCCGCTATCCCGACCTCAGCCAGAATACTCTTGCCCGCCTGCTGCGCATCGAGGCACCGACGCTGCAGCAAACCCTCGGCCCTCTCCTCGAACAGGGGTTCGTCGCGCGCAGGAGGTCGCAGGCCGATGGCAGGATATTCGAACTGCGCCTGTCGGAGGCGGGCGTCAGAGCGGCAGCGCTTGTGGAAGCGGAGACTCCGAGGCACGAGGCGGATCTGCTGCGCAACCTCAGCGCGGAGGAAAGGGCGCTGTTCCTGGCGCTTCTCGACAAGGCCATTGCCGGCGGGGAGGCCGCCATTGCCGCCCAGGATCCTTCATCGCGGGAAACGACTGTGCCTATCGACGCCCAGCCGGCGGCGGACCCGATCCGCACTTGACAAATCCAGTCGCGGAATTGCTCTGATCGGAAAGGGCTAGGGGCAAGGCTTTGGACCGGACTCTTCTTGCGGTGGATATCGGCTCTTCGGCACTGAAGGCCGTCGTGTTCGACGCCGGCGGCAGAATCGCCGCCGCCTCGACCCAGCCGCTCTCCACCGCCATCGGTCCCGATGGTTCGCAGGAGCAGGATCCGGCCCAATGGTGGTCGGCGCTGAAGTCTGCGCTGGCCGCCCTGCCAGCCAGGGACTCGATCGCGGCGCTCGCCTTCACCGGCTCGATGCAGAACCTCGTCGCGCTCGACGGCAACGGGCAGGCGATTGCGCCCGCAGCGCTCTACTCCGATCGCAGACTGGACGAGGAGGAGGTGCGCGCCCTCGTTTCAAGGCTCCCGGACGACTACGCGCAGCGGACGGGCAACCGGCTCGACCCCGCCCATACGATCCTCAAGCTCATGTGCCGGGAACGTTTCGTGCCGGGCGCCGCTTCACGTCCTGATATCCACTGGACCTTCGGTGCGAAGGACGCGGTGACCTCGCGGCTGACCGGTCGTGCAGCCATAGACCCGACCACGGCTTCCACGACCGGTCTGATGAATATTTCATCGCGGATCTGGGACGAGGCCCTGACGACGGCCTCAGGCGTCGATCCCGCCGCCTTGCCGGAGATCATGGCCGCCGATGCCGTTGTCGGCAGCCTTCTGCCGGCGCCGGCGCGGGAGCTCGGCCTGCCGGCCGGCATTCCTGTCTTCAACGGGGCGGGCGACGCGGCCGCCGCCACATGGGGCGCGCTCGCCGACAGCCCGGGCGCCGCCTATGCCTATCTTGGAACCACGGGGTGGGTGGCGGCCACCCTCTCCATGGCCGATGCAGCCCCGCCGAGAGACATCTACACGCTCGCCGATCCCCTTCGCGCCGACCGCGCCATCATCATTTCGCCCTTTCTCACAGCGGGCGCGGCGCTGGACTGGGCAGCTGAGCTGACGGGCAAACCGGTCGCGGCACTGCTTGACGCGGCCGCAGCCGAGGACGAGGAACCCTGCGGCATGCTGTTCCTGCCCTATCTTTGCGGCGAGCGGGCTCCGTTCGAGGACAAGCAGGTGCGCGGCGCCTTTCTCGGCCTGGACCGCTCGCACGGTCCAGGAGCCGTGGCCCGGGCGGTCATGGAGGGAATCGCCTTCGCAGTCCGTCACAATCTGGAGACCGCCGGCCTCCCCTCCTCGCCCCTCACCCTCATCGGAGGCGCGGCGCGGCATCCCGCGCAGCAGCAGATCCTCGCCGATGTACTCGGGCGCGAGATGAGGGTGGCCGAGGAAAGCCGCGAGATGACGGCGCTCGGCGTCCTGCGCATGGTCGCCGGCAAGGCGGGGATCAGGATCGAGGAGGGGGCGCTCGCCGCCGCCAGGACCGTGATGCCGCGCACCCGGCTTGCCGAGCGCCTCGAGGGCCGCTACCGGACCTATCTTGCCGCATCGCATTTTGCGCGCGAACACGCAAAATGGCTGCGATAAGCGGCGCGAGTACATCGAACCGAAAGTGGGGAGGGTGGAAATGAGACGACGTATCCTGGCCATGGCGGCGCTGGCCGGCTTCTATACAGGCGCAGCAGGGGCGGAGGAGGTCGCAGTGCTGACGCCCTATCTCAGTTCCGTCGCGACCAACGAGATGGTCGAGACCTTCAAGACGGACTCGGAGGCCAAAGGGTGGAGCGTGACCGTGGTCGACACGCGCGGCGACTTCCAGCAGCTTGCAAGCCGCGTGGAGGACGTGACCAATGCCGGCGCGAAAGTGATCGTCCTCGTCAGCGTCGATCCCAACCAGATCGGCGATCAGGTCAAGGCCGCGGCGGACAAGGGGATCCCCGTCTTCTCACTCGACGGCGCGCTTGCCGACGGTGTGGCGGCCAATATCACGACGGATAATTTCGCGCTCGGCACGATCCTCTCGGACTATCTCTTCGAACAGCTCGGCGGTCAGGGCAAGATCGTGAAATTCTTCCATTCCGCCCATCCGGGCGTGCGGCAGCGCGAGCTGGCGCTGGACGAGGCGCTCAAGAAGAACCAGGGCATCGAAGTTATCGCCGAACATTATGTGCAGGTGCCAGGGCCGATCGACAATGCCCGCCAGGCCATGGAGACCTTCATCCGCCAGCATGGCGAGGAGATCGACGGGGTGTGGGCGGCATGGGACGAACCGGCGATCGGCGCACTCCTGGCGCTGCAGAGCGACATGCCGGATTCCGACATCCTGATCGCGGGCATAGACGGAAATCCGCAGGCGGTGGAGCTTATCGGCCAGTGCACCAACCTCATCGCCACGGTCCGGCAGGACTTTCCCGGCATTGCAAAAGCCGCTGTCGAACAGATTTCCGCTGTGCTCGACGGGGGCCAGCCCGACAATCGGGAAATTTTTGTCGACGCCACGGTGATTGACCGCAAAAGCCTCGGCACCACCTGCGAGTAGCGGCGCCGCCTTCATGCTCGAGATCGAGGGCCTGACCAAACGCTTCGGCGGCGTGGCCGCGCTCGACGGCGTCCGCATGCGGGTCAGCGCCGGCCGCGTTCACGTTCTCCCCGAGGAGAACGGCGCGGGCAAATCCACCTTGCTGAAGTGCCTGTCCGGCGTCCACCGGCCGGACGGGGGCGCGATGAGGCTCGGGGGGGAGCGCTTCGCCCCGCACGATCCGCGCGAGGCGGAGCGGGCGGGCCTGCGCTTCGTGCACCAGGAGATCAATCTCGTGCCCGGTTTCACGGCCTATGAGAACGCCTTTGTCGGCCGCCCCTATCCTCGCCGCCGCGGGCTCATCGCCTGGCGGGCGATGCGGGCGCGCTTTGCCGAGGTCCGCGATCGCCACGGCCTGGACCTGGACCTGGACATGCCCGTCGGCAGGCTGTCCGTCGCCAAATGCCAGATCGTGGAAATCCTGCGCGCGCTCATGGACGAGGCGCGCATTCTGGTCCTCGACGAGCCGACCGCCTCCCTTAGCCAGAGCGAGGCCGCCATGCTTCACAGGGTCGTGCGCCGCCTTGCCGGTGAGGGCCGCGCCATCATCTATGTCTCGCACCGGCTGGACGAGATCTTCGAAGTCGCCGACGACTATACGGTCCTGCGCAACGGGCGCACCGTCGGCGAGGGAAGTCTCAAGTCCACCACGCGCGAAGGCATCGTCTCCCTCATGGCCGGCGAGGAAATCGTGGATGCTGCGCCGGAGGTACATCACCGGCGGGGGACGCCGGTGCTAGAGCTTTCCGGCTTCCGGCCGGCCCCGTCCCGCCCACTTGTCGACATCACGGCGTACCAGGGGGAGGTCATCGGCCTCTACGGCGTGGTCGGCAGCGGCCGCTCGACCTTCCTGAAGGCGGCCTGGGGCGCCAAGCCGAATGCCAGCGGCCGGATCGCCGTGAACGGAAACGCAATGCCGCCGGCGGGAATCGCCGCCCGCCTCGCCGCCGGGGTCGCCTATGTGCCCGAGGACCGGCGCAACAGCGGCCTCATCATGCAGCATTCCGTGCTCGACAATGTGGTGTTGCCGCGGCTCGAGACATGCCGCGCCGCAAAGCCTTTGCCGCTGATCTCCTGGCGGAAGGCCCGCGCCGGCGCCCGCACCGTCCTAGCCAGACTCAATGTCAGATATCGCCGCCTCGACCACCGCGTCTCGACCCTTTCGGGCGGAAACCAGCAGAAGATCATGATGGGCCGCTGGCCTGCCGAGACGACGCGCCTGCTCCTCGCCGACGAGCCGACGCGGGGCGTGGATGTCCGGTCCAAGGCGGAAATCCACGGCATGTGCCGCAGGCTCGCCGAGGGCGGGGCAGCCGTCATCTTCGTCACAAGCGACATGGAGGAGCTTCTGGCCCTCGCCACCCGTATCCTTGTCATGGCCGGCGGCAGCATCGTGCTGGACACGCCCAACAGGAACGTCACGCGCCAGTCGATCCTGGATGCCGTCTTCAGCCGGCCGGGCAGCACACCGACGGAAGCTCTCGGAGGCGCGGAATGACCTTTCTCTCCCGGTTCGGCACGCTCGTCGGCCTGGTCGCGATCATCGCCCTCTTCTCGGCGCTCTCGCCGGACTCCTTCGCCAAGCCTTCCAACCTGGTGAACATCACGCAGCAGATGTCGCTGCTCGCGATCGTGGCCCTCGGCGCCACTTTCGTGATGGCGCTTTCGGAGTTCGACCTTTCGGTCGGCGCCGTGGTTTCGATGGCCGGCATCGTTTCGGTCACTCTCTTCGGGCTTGGCTGGGGGATCATCCCCGCCATACTCGTCACGCTGGCGCTCGGCTTTTGCGTCGGCTGCGTGAGCGGTTTCCTGATCGCAACATGGCGGATGCCGAGCTTCATCATGACCCTCGCCATGGGCACGATCGTCGGCGGCGCCACATTCTGGATCAGCGACGGCGCCACGCTGTTTTCCAACATCCCCGCCGCTTTCCGCGACCTTGGCCGCGGCTACCTCCTCGGCATTCCCGTGCTGACGCTGTGGGCGGTGGCCGCCACGCTGTTCGCCCTCCTTGTCCTCGACCATACGGAGCTCGGCAGGCGCATGCTGGCGATCGGCGGCAACCGGGAAGCTGCCCGGCTCACAGGCGTTCCCGTCGTGCGCAGCACAGTTTGGGCTTTTGGCCTGTGCACGCTCTTTGCCGCCGCGGCCGGCCTGCTGCTCGCGGCGCGACTCGGCAGTGCCCACCCGACCGGCGGCAACGGCTTCCTGCTGCAAGCCTATGCGGCGGCGTTTCTCGGCATGACCGCTTTTCGCGACGGGCAGGCCAACGCGGCGGGCACGCTGCTCGGCGCTGCGATCATCGCCGTCGTCGCCAACGGCCTGACGATCCTCGGCGTGCCCAACTATCTGCAGGACATCTTCACCGGCCTGATCATCATCGGAGCGGTCTTGGTACGCAATATCGCCCGCACTTCGCCCTGAGGCACGGGTTTCCCGCCCGGCGGATGCCCGCCGGTCCACAAGTCGCCCTTCCGTTCAGGACGAGGGCGTCGAGCGAGGCAGATAGGCGTGGATGAGCTCTTCGACGTGAGCGTCGCGCTCCTTCGCGCTTTTCCCGCCCATGACCACCACGACGATGCGCCGTCCGCCTGCGCTCGCGGAGGTGGCAACATTGTAGCCGGAAGCGCGGATATAGCCGGTCTTGATCCCATCGACGCCGTTGACGCGGCCAAGCAGATCGTAGTGCCCGCGGATCACGCGACCGGCGTGGGAAAAGCTGCGATTTGCGAAATAGTGGTAGTGGTGAGGAAAGCGCGTGCGTAACGCCATAGCCAGGACCGCCATGTCATAGGCCGTCGTGATCTGCCCCGGATCGGGCAGGCCGGAGGCGTTGCGGAAATTGGTCGAGCGCATGCCCAGTTCGCGCGCCTTCACCGTCATCATCCAGGCAAACTGCTCTTCCGAGCCTCCCAGATATTCGGCGACCGCCGCGGCCACATCGTTGCCCGATCTCACGCAGAGGGCGAGTATTGCTGTCTGGACGTCGATGCTCTCCCCCGGCTTCAGGCCGAGCCTCGATGGTGGCTTGGAGGCCGCATTGGCTGAAACCGGCAGTTGGGTCGGCAATCCGACGCGGCCGGTATCGAGCGCCTCGAACAGCATGTAGAGCGTCATCATCTTGGTAAGCGAGGCGGGATAGCGCGGCTGGTGCGCAGCGCTCTCGTAAAGCACCCTTCCGGAATTCGCGTCGACGACGATCGCCGCGTATTTCTCAGAAGTGAGCGGCGATACGGAGGGCGCCAGAACCGCCGTGGTGGTGCAGCCATAGAGCGCCGTCAGCAGCAGCAAAGCGACTATCGGCAAGCGAAACGAAGTCCTCAGCGACGATACCTGCACCCTGCTTTGCCCCCGCAATGGCTGCCACGACGATGAAGCGCGAGCACCGGGCCGCGCGGAGCGGCATGCTGAGCGCCCATAACGCAAATGAGAGCAACCCCGCCTATCTCGCCCGCTGCATATAAAGACTGAACGAGGGGCCTCGGCAAGATCATAGCGGCCCCATGAAGCTGTCTCTTGTGAATCCCCGCAGAGGGCCCGGTCATTCCTGCCCCGCAGCTCCCTACGGCCAGTACAGGGGGCCGCGTCTTAACGTTTTATTTTCCGAACTATTGCAGCTTTGCAATTGCATTCACCCCGTCGATATGGTTCGCACTGCGAAGAACAGCTCTGTCGCGGAGACGGGGCTTTAAGAGGTCACGAGGACTTGAAATGACGAAAATGAACAAGGCGAGCGTGACGCGGCGGAGCCTTTTGGTGGGCGGTGTCGCTTTTGCGGCGACCGGATGCGCATCATCGGTGCCTCGGGAGGTGCCGCTGGCGATGGCGCCCGTCGCCGATCCGGCTGCGGCGTTCCAGGTCGATCCCATCTACCGGCGGCAGCAGGTCCCCTATAGCGGGGGAGAAGCGCCGGGCTCCATCGTGGTGGATCGGAACGAGCGCTTCCTTTACTTCGTCGAGGAGGGCGGCACGGCGACGCGCTACGGCGTCGGCGTCGGCCGCGAGGGCTTGACGGTCACCGGCAGGGTGAAGGTGGGCCGGAAGGCGGAGTGGCCTTCATGGACGCCGACACAGAACATGATGCGGCGCGACCCGCGCCTTCTGCAGTTTGCCGGCGGCGTGCCCGGCGGCCCGCAAAACCCCCTCGGCGCGCGGGCCCTTTATCTTTACCGCGACGGGCGCGACACGATGTTCCGCCTGCATGGAACCAATGAGCCGTGGTCGATCGGCCAAGCCGTCTCGAGCGGTTGCATCCGCCTGACCAATGACGACATCACCCACCTCTACGACCGGACGCCTGTGGGCACGCCGGTCCTCATCATCTGACCTGTGAATCGCGCTTGCCTGTCAAGGCGATACTCGCAAATGAGAGGCGCATCGGGCGCTCTCGCCCAGCCAGCAAGGTTATGAGGCTGTCATTTTTGTCACTAAGTCAGGAATTGTGTCTTTCGTGCACTAGGCCGTCCAGCCGATTGACGCTATTTGCTGAATCGTACTGTCGCAACCCGCTTGAGGGGAAGGATTGCTTATGAGCAAAGTATTCATCGTTGTCGCCACCGCCGTCGCGGTAGCAGGTCTCTCCGGCTGCATGGGTAAGGGCAAGGGCAAAGCCCCGGCTCCCGCTCCTGCCGCCGTGGTTGATACCCAGCCGGCACCGGTCTATAAGTAAGCATAGACCGATACCAATACGGGCAAGGGCCGGTGGCCCTTGCCCGTTTCATGCAATTCGACCTGGGCGGCTTCCGCCGGCGGCAAAGCCCGCATCACGTGGAGGCGGTAGGTTTGCGTGAATCCGCAGTAGGAGCGCGCATGACGCGTAGGTTTGGCCCAGCTCTTCGCCTATCCCTGATATGCCTCTTCGCGATCGCCGTCGCGTCCTGCGAGACCAGCGGGCAGACGGATACGCGCTCGAGCATCCAGGTTGGCGCCCCAGCCGCACAGGCCCTGGCATCCGGCGCATTGGCGGCGACTCAGTCGCCCGAAATCGCCCAGAAGAGACATTTCATCGAATTCAGGTCCCGCTATGCCCTCAGCTACGGGCATTCCTTCGTCATCTTCGGCGAGTTGGACCAGGCGGGCAACATGATCAACCCTGAGGTCGCAGGCCTGCATCCGGCGTCGGACAGCGTCGTTCCCTATATGCTGGGCCATGTTCTCCCGGTGCCGGCTGAAACCGGTTGGAGCGACGGCGACCTGGAAGACGAATACATGTCGGCGAACTGGCGCGTGATGCTCGACGAATCCGAGTACCGCAGAGTGCTCGCCTATATACGCGGGCTGCAGAAAAACTCCCGCACCTGGCATGCCGCACTCTACAACTGCAATGCCTTCGTGGCCGACATAGCGCGCTTCATGGGGTACAAGACGCCCTTCATCTGGCTGAAGCCGCGCGACTTCATCACCAAGCTACGGGAGATGAATGGCGGCCCGAATGCCATCGGCGTCACGCGCCCGGCGGCTTGATTTCGCCAGGCCCGGTGCCGGAGCTTCCCGACTCCGGAGCGGGTCCTGAAGCAAAGGCACCGGTGACATAGGATGCAGCTGACCTTCGATTCCCTCGGCGAGATCCTCTGGGTCCTGGGGATCATCGCCTGGTATGTCATCCGCTATCCCTTCGAGCGCCGGGCCAAGCGCGTGCGGGTGGTGAAGGAGAGCCGCTCGCTTTCCGATTCCATCGGCCTTGCCGCCGCATTGTTCGGCCTTGCGGTCTTCCCGGCATTCTACCTGCTCACGGATTTCCCCGAACGCGCCGATTTTCTGGCAAGCTTGTGGAGCATTGCTGCGGGAGCACTCTTATTCGCCCTCGCTCTCTGGGTTTTCCGCATCTCTCACAAGGCGCTAGGGCGCAACTGGTCGATCACGCTGGAAATTCGCGACCAGCACAATCTCATCTCCACCGGGCCCTATGCCCTTGTGCGCCATCCGATGTACACGTCCTTCCTGCTGATGGCAGTTGGCCAGTTTCTCCTCCTGTCGAACTGGATCGTCGGACTGGTCGGACTGCTTGGCTTTGCCACGCTCTTTTTCCTCCGGGTGGACAAGGAAGAGCATATGATGCTGGAAAGTTTCGGTCCGCAGTACCGCGACTATATGGAGAGGACCAAGAGGATCATCCCTTATCTCTACTAGAGGTGATGCATGCGCGGCCGAGCCCTCAAGCTTTCGGTGCCCCGCCGCCTGGTCGGCGACCTGATGAGGTTTTCGATCAATGTCCCCAGGGTCGCCGTGCAGCGGCAGATGAATCTGCGTCCGCTCGTGGAGGCGCGGGCAAGCCTTAGTCCCAGACCCTCCTGGACCGCCATCTTTCTCAGGGGCTATGCGCTCCTTGCGCAGGACGTGCCGGAGCTGCGCCGCGCCTATGTGAAATTCCCCTGGCCGCATCTTTACGAATATCCCATGAGCGTGGCCTCGATCGCCCATGAGCGGGAGTATGAGGGCGAGCGGGCGGTGCTGCTGAGCCTCATCAAGGGGCCGGAGCGTCATTCGCTGCAGCAGCTGAATGCATCGCTGCAGACTGCGCGCACCCGCTCGGTGTTGGAGGTGAAGGAGTTTCGCCGCGCCCTGCGGCTGGCACGCATGCCGCTTCCCGTCCGGTGGCTCCTGATGTGGTTCGGCCTCAATATCGGCCGGCAGCGGGCGAATTATTTCGGCACCTTCCAGCTCTCCGTCTATTCGGGCCTGGGAGCCGATTCGCTGAACCCGCTCACCCCGCTCACGACGCTCCTCAATTACGGCCCCATCGGCGAGGACGGGCGCGTCAATGTGCGCATCCACTACGATCACCGGGTGATGGACGGCGCGGACATTGCTCGCGCATTGGAGCGGTTCGAAAACATCCTCAACGGCATCGTCGCCGAGGAGCTTTCGAAAGACGCGGGAACGCCGGCCAGTCCGGTCTTGCAGGAAAGCCGGCTGCGGTAACGGTCTCCTGCCGTACCGTCCTCCAGCTTGGCGCTTTACGCTCCTCCCCTGATGAATTACCTCCTCCGCCGGGAGGGCGGGTCCGCGAGCTCATAGGCAAGCGCATTCCCTGCCCTCCCACCGGGCGATCCAGCCCCATGGAGCAGTGCGAATGACAATAGTGGGTGAGCCGCGGCCAGCGATCGTGGTGACCGGGGCCTCGGCGGGCATCGGGCGGGCGATCGCAAGGGTGGCGGCGCGGGAGGGTGGGCCGCTCGTCCTTATCGGCCGGTCGTCCGACGGGCTCGATGAGGCCGCGCGCGAGGTTGCTGAAGCCGGCGGCGAACCCTTTACTCTCGCCCTCGACCTTCTGGAGCGCGACGCTCCGGGGCGGCTCGAAAGCTTCCTGATCGAGAACGGGCTCGTCTGCGAGGTGCTGGTCAACAGCGCCGGCTACGGTCTGCGCGGGGCGGCAGTGGCCCTGCCGCTCGAGGAGCAACTCGGGATCGTGGACCTCAATATCCGCGCGCTCAGCGAGCTCACGCTGCGCTTTCTACCCGGCATGGCCGCCCGGCGGCGCGGCGGCGTCATCAATTTCAGCTCCATCGCCGGTTTCGTGCCCGGCCCGTACATGACCCTCTACTACGCCAGCAAGGCGTTCGTGGGCTCCTTCTCCCAGGCGCTTTATCAGGAATTCCGCCGCGCCGGCGTGACGGTCACATGCGTGGCGCCCGGTCCCGTGCGCACGGATTTCCTCGAAGCTTCGAAAGCGGCGCATGCCGCGCTTTTCCGCCTGCTCCCTACGGCGGAGGCCGAGATGGTCGCGGAGCGCGCCTGGCGGGGGTTCAGGGCGCGCCGCCGCCTCGTCGTGCCGGGCTTCTCGGCAAAGCTGGCCGTGGTCGCCGCCAGGCTTTTGCCGGCCTCCCTCCTTCTGCCTCTGATTGCGAGGCTGCAGCGCAGCGGGAACGATCCGTGTCCGTGCGGATCGGGCAAGAAGTTCAAGAATTGCTGCGGCGCGCGGCGATGGAGCCTCTCCCCAGGCATTTTCCGCACCAAGCGCGCCGGCGGGCGGCGCTGAGGATTAGCGCTGCCGGGCGAAGTTGCTGCGCGCCGGGGCCGCGTGATCTTTGAAGTGGTGTGCCGTCACCCAGGAAGAACGATGCGGAAGCGGGAGGCGAAGTCGCCTTCCCACCACATGGGGAAGTTGGTGCCCCACTTGTTGTTGTGGAGGTTGAAGAAGAGCCCCGCTCCATAGGCGGGCGGCTCCTGCGGGAAAGTCATGAAGTCGTGGCCGAGCGGCCCGGCTAGGGGCGAATCGAGCGGCTCGATCTCGAGGCGCCCCCCGCCCGGAAGCAGTGCGCGCGCGGTAAAGATGGCCTGCAGAGCGCCGCCGCCGAGCCGCGAGACGCGCTCGGCCTTCTGCCAGAGACCGGTCTTGCAGAACTCCCACTCGCCTGCCCCCTTGGGGGCGAAGTCCAGAAAGCCTGCTTCCGGCATGCGGTTCGCAGGCTTGCCGCGCAGCACCACCGTTAGCAGGATCTCCCGATCCCTCGCCTCCAGGAGGTAGTCGACCCGGCGGGGCGCGCCGAGCTTCTCATGCGCATCGCCGAAAAATTCGGTGACAATCGCCAGCCGGGCGCCATCCCTGGCGACACCCTTCAGCCGCGGTCGGAAGGCCGCCGACAGTGCCGTACCGGCCTTGCCAAGGCCTGGCTTGTCGTGGTCGAGGATCGCCCATTCCGGCCGGTCGGTCAGATAGCTGTCCATGTGGCGGGCAACGTCGCCGGCGTCGTAGCTCTCGTATCGATATCCGAAAAGCCTGCCCTCCCCTTCGATCCGCCTGCCGCCCAGCCGAAGCGCAAGAATGTCGCCCGTCTGCCGGTCGATCTCGGCTTCGAGCCCCGCCGCCTCGGCCCTCTCCCTTGGCGCGTCCGGCTCCACCTCATGCGGAACCTGCAGTTCAGCAAGCGCCTCGTCCGCCCGCCTCCGGTCCTCGCCGGAGAGCGCCTCGACCGCCCTGTCGAGATAAGCCCGCTGCTCGGCCCAGGACGCCTCGGTGTAGCGGAAGCGGAAATCCTTCGTCCGCATCGCCTCGAACTGCGGCCGGTCCCATGCCGTCTCGTCGCGCAGGAATGTCTTGATGTCGACGCCGCAGGTGTGCTCGGCGACGAGCGCCAGGTTGCAGCCGAAGGACCGGCGAGAGGGCGACAGTCCCTCCGCCTCGAAAGCATCGTAGAGCCGCTGCAGGGCGCGGAAGCGCGCAATCTTCACGGGATCGCTGGCGCTGCCATGGATCCAGCTATCGCCGAGTTCCACATCCACCACCGGGAAGCGCTCGCGGTTCTTCCAGAGGATCGCGCCGAAACCGTCGAGCGTCGCCGCCGTGATCTCGGCACCCGGATGCCGATGGCCCATCTCGCGGAGAATCTCCACCACCTGATGGATCTGTTGCGGGCCCATATTGTCACTGGTATGGGCAAAACTCAGGCCGTCCGAAAGGCCCTCGGGCAGGTGCGTGGCGCCGTAGGAGCGCTGGTACATGACCACGATCTCCTCGCCTCCCGGCGCGCGCCAGCGGAAGATCTCCGGCACGTCCGGCGGCGGGCAGGCGGTGTTCACCCCGATATGGAGGAATTTCAGCCCCGCCTCGGCCATCAGCGGCACGATGCCCCGCGTGTGGCCGGGCACGTCCGTCATCTTGGCGGCGATGGTCTGCTTTCCGAACCGCCGGTCGAGCTCGGCCGCGTAGGAGAGGCCGGCGCGGAACAGCGCGGGGCTCATCAGCTCCGAATGGGTGGTGAAGGGCAGCCCGTGCCAGCGGATCACGCCCCTCTCGATGGCGCTTTCAAGCCTCGCCACCTCCTCGTCCGACCGCGTGTTGAGATGGTCCCAGATGAGCCAGGCGCCGGTGGTCCAGATGAATCTCGGGTTCTCCGGATCCTCGGCGAAAAAATGCTCGCCCGTGGCGATCGCCTGCGGGATGAAGCGCTCATGATAGAGCCGGCGCACCTTCTCCGCGTGATCCGTGAAGCCTATGTCGAGATGGGTCTTGAAGATGAGATGAATGCGTCGGGCGCTCATGTTTCCGCCTCTGTCGATGAAGTGCAAGTGAAGGTCAGCCGACCGTTCCGCGCACGACAAGACGCGTGCGAACCGTCTCGGACAGAGCGGGCGCTTGCGGGTCCTTGAGGCGGCGCAGGATCAGCCGCACGAGCGCGCGCACGCGGGTATCCAGGTCCACCTTCACGGTGGTCAGGTTATAGCTCTTCCAGTGCGACTGGGCGATATCGTCGAACCCAATCACCTTTACATCCTCCGGAACGCGCAGCTTAAGCTCGTAGCGCAGCGCGTCGAGGGCGCCGAAGGCGCTTTCGTCATTGACCGCGACAATAGCGTCCACCCCCTCCCCCAGGCGAAAGAGGTCCACCGTGCCGGCATAGCCGGCATCATAGCTGAAATCGCCGGGGATGACGGCGGGATCACCCATGGCCCGGCGCGCCATAAGCGCCTGAAGCGTCGTACGGCGCGCCTGCTCGGCAAGCGAGTCGCGCTTGCCGGAAAGATAGGCGATTCGCCGGCAGCCATATCCCGCAAGCAAGGCGACGGCCTGCTCCATGCCCTCCCACTGGTCAACATCGATGCGGTCGAACAGGGTCTCCGGCTCGCCAGGTCGCCGCCCGTCCGCCACCCCTGCCATCGGATAGTTGATATAGATCGGCACCGCCCGGCCGAGAAAACGGGCCAGAATGTGCGGGCGCACATTCTCCGTAAAGGCGATCACCGAATCGGGATTGAAGCCGCGCATGTAGGTGAGGAGCGTCTCGTCCATGCTGAAATCGGTGCGCGTCTTGAAAAGAAGTGTTGCGAAGCCCTCGGCCTGCAGCGCCGTTGTCAGCGCGTCGATCTCCTGGCTTTCCCAAGGGCTGCAGACGTCCGGCACGATGATGCCAACAAGATGCGTGCGGCGGGTGACGAGCGCGCGGGCAGCTCGATCGGGCGTGTAGCTCAGCTCCTCGGCGATCCTCAGGATGCGTGCCCGCTTCTCCGGCTTGAGCGGCGCTTGCGGGTTGAAGGCGCGCGAGACCGCGGCGCGCGAGACCTGTGCTGCCTCGGCAACCATTTCCGCCGTCGCGCGTGCCGGCTCCACCTTCAGCCTGCCTGTCAAGCTACCCATCCGCGAAGGATTTTTGAAATCGTGTTCATGCTGCATCTTCCCGCAGCCATTGGCATCGGTCAAGCGTAGCTCCGCGCGATCCAATGAAGATCATGACACTTCAGTGACAGTGTCACCGAACGTGGGGTGTCGGGCAGCACCACGTCCAACACAGGATTGACGGCAAACTGAAAACGTGTTCACTTTTGCGTGGCCGAACGAGGTGATGCCGGTTCGGCGCCGAATCTGATGGCCGCCGCCAAGCCGGCCTTGTCGCGAAGGGAGGAAAATCGCGATGCGCATTCGTTCACATGCTTTCTGGATGGCACTTGCAGCGGCTACCGCGCTCGCCGCGCCCGCGGCCGCCGCCGATCTCACCATCACCTGCCGCTGCGTGGAAGGCGGGGCGAACGCCAACCTTGCCAAATGGATCAAGGAGAGCGTGATCCCCAGCTTTGCGGAGAAGAAGAAGGCGGAGGGCGAAGAGGTCAATGTCACGCTCACCGAGTTCGCGGGCTCCGACGAGCAGCTTACGCAGCAGCTTGCCCTCGATTTCTCCACAGGCTCCGGGCCGGACATTTCCGGCTTCGACGGCTTCCTGATCCCCAGTTTCGTAGAGGGCGGGCTTCTGAAGCCGCTCGAGGAACTGGTGGGCGAGCCAGCCAGCAGCTGGGAGGGCTGGCAGCACATTTCCGAGGGTTCGCGCGCCCTCATGTCCTACAAGGACCAGACCTACGGCATCGCGCTGGGCACCGACGTGCGCATGATCTTCGTGCGCGCCGACCTTCTCGAGGACGCAGGCATCGACCCGGAGACGTGGCAGCCCACCTCCTGGGCGGAGCTGCTGGATGCAGCCAGGAAGCTCAAGGAGAAGAACCCGGACTCCTTCCCGCTGCAGCTCAATGCCGGCGTGCCGATGGGGGAGGCGACAACCATGCAAGGCTACTGGATGGCGCTGCTCGGCACGGGCGAGCAGGTAACGGACGAACAGGGGCGCTATATCGTGGCGAGCCAGGGCATTCTCGACACGCTCAACCTTTACAAGGCCATCTATGTCGACGAGAAGCTCGGGGATCAGCGGGCGCAGATGCTGAGCGACGGGCGCAATCGGACTTTCGCCAATTTCCGCGACGGCAAGACGGCGCTCCTGGTCGAAGGCGATTGGTTCTACCGCTCGGTCACCGCGCCAGATTCCGAATTCGCCGTCGAGAACCGCGATGAGGTCATGACCTGGGCCAAGATGCCGGCCAAGGAACCCGGCAAGGGTCTCCGCGGGCAGGACTTCGTCACCATCTCCGGCGGCACCGGCTTTGTGGTCAACCCGAACACGGACGAGCCGGAACTCGCCTGGGAACTGCTCGCCCATCTCAACAGCAAGGAACAGCTTGGAAAATACCAGGAATACGAGCCGCGCATTTCGATCCGGGACGACGTGCCGATCCCGAACGCGCCATTCCTTTCGGAAACGTCGAAAGAGCTCTTGCCGCTGACCACAGCGCGGCCGAACGACGCGAACTACAATGCCGTTTCCGCCGAGATCCAGCGCATGACAGAGGCGGTCGTGTCGGGCGAGCTCTCGCCGGAGGACGCGATGGCCCGGTACCGCGATGCGTTGATCCGCATCGTCGGCGAGGAGAATACGGTGAGCCTTCTTCAGTAGATCCCTGCTCGCGGCGGATAGATCGGCTGCCTTCGCAGCGAGATATCCGTTCCTCCCCCGTCTGGCTGGCGTCAGAGTTGTTTGGTTGTCTAGACAACTATACCAATCCTGGCGCCGGCCAGCGGGAGCGGGGCTCAAGCGAACAGCCCGAATTTTTGATCGTGAGGCGTTGGTACCCGGGCTAGGAATCCGGGGCTCATCCCTGACGGTGTCATGAGAAAGCGCCTGACGAAAAGCGGCGGTTTGATGAGATCCTTTTCCCTTTTGTCGCGGAGCGCCGGTGCTGCCTTCCTCACACCGGCGGGGCTCCTGATCGGCGCCTTCGTCATCGCGCCCTTCTTCTGGGTGATCTACGTCTCCTTCACCAACCGCACGCTGCTCGGCCGCACGGCGATGAATCCCGACTTTGTCGGGTTCGCCAACTATTTTTCCCTGTTCGACGCCGCCTCCTTCTTCACGCGCGGCGAGTTTGGCTTCTCGCTCATCCTCACGGTCCAGTTCGTGCTGCTCTCGGCTCTCGCCGGCCAGGCGGCGCTGGGCATGCTGCTCGCCTGGATGCTGCAATCGGTGCCGAAATCGCTCAAGCGCCTCACGGAGGCCGTCGTCATCGCCGCCTGGATCCTGCCGGAGGTGGTGGTTGCCTTCGCCTGGTTCGCCTTCCTCGACTACGAGAACGGCACGCTCAACATGATCATGGATGCGCTCGGCCTGCCACCGGGCGACTGGCTGCTCTCCTTCCCGTTCTGGGTGATCGTGGTCTTCAACACCTGGCGCGGCACAGCCTTTTCCATGATGCTGTTCAATTCCGCCTTTTCCTCCATCCCGCCGAGTTACTTCCAGGCGGCAGATGTCGCAGGCGCGACGAGCTGGCAGAAGTTCCGCGACATCGGGCTTCCGCTCATCCGCGGCCATGTGGTGACGGACCTCATCCTGATCACCATGTGGACCTTCAATGTCTTCACACCTTTCCTGCTGACAAGCGGCGGGCCGTCCTACCGGACGGAAATCCTGCCGATCTATACCTATCGCGTCGCGTTCCGCGATTTCGAGTTCGGCAAGGGCGCGGCCGTGGGCGTGATCGTCATGCTGATCAACCTCGTCTTCGCGCTGTTCTATCTCTGGGTCACGCGCCGGCGCGCCAAGGGAGTGGCGGCGTGACGCGGTATCTCAACCTCTATTTCACCCGCATCGGATTCTCGGTGCTAACGGCGCTCGTCGGGGTGCTCTTCGCCCTGCCCCTCGTCTGGTTCATTTTCGCGCCCTTCAATCCGCGCGCGGAGATGGGGCTGGCCATTCCGGACCCGTTCTCCCTTTCCAATTTCGAGACCGTGTTCGGGAACCGCTTTGCGCTACGCGGCCTCTGGAACAGTCTTGTCCAGAGCGTAGGCGGGGTCATCCTGGTCGGGGCCGGGGCAACGCTCGCCTCCTACGCCCTGTCGCGCTCGCCTATCCCCGGCAAGAATGTCATCACCTACATTCTACTCCTGTTCTCCTCCGTGGTCTCCGGTTCTGCGGCGATGGTGCCGATCTTCCTGATCGTCAACGGCATCGGCCTGATCGACACGCAGATCGCGGTGATCCTGGTCTTTGCCGGCGGGCTCTTGCCGACGGCCATGTTCATCCTGCGCGATTTCATCGACAGCATCCCCAAAAGCTACGAAGAAAGCGCCATGGTGGCGGGCGCCTCGCCGGTCCAGGCCTTTTTCGACGTGGCGCTGCCGGTGATCCGGCCGGGCATCGTCGTGGTCGTGGTCTGGGCTTTCGTCAATATCTGGGGCAGCTTCCTGATCCCGTTCATCCTCCTGCGCTCCAGCGAGAAGATGCCGGCCGCGGTGGCCATCTACTCCTTCTACTCGGAAGCCGGCACGCCGATCGTCACGCTGCTTGCCGCCTATTCGCTGCTCTATTCGCTTCCCGTCATCATTCTCTACCTGTTCGTGAGCTGGAAGTTCGGCTTCCGGTTCTTCGGCGGCATCAAGGCTTGAGGGCTCATGGCTTCGATACGGTTCGACCGCGTCACGAAGAAATTCGGCGAATTCACCGCCGTCTCGGATCTCGACCTTGAGATGGGGGACGGCGAATTCATCTGCCTTCTCGGCCCGTCCGGATGCGGCAAGACGACGACGCTGAGGATGATCGCCGGGCTCGAGACGCCGACCAGCGGACGCGTGCATATCGGCGAGCGCGACGTGACCTTCATGCACCCGAAGGACCGCAGGATCTCCATGGTCTTCCAGGATTATGCGCTCTACCCGCACATGAACCTGGCCGACAATATCGCCTATCCGCTGAAAGTTCGGGGGGAGAGCGAGACGAAGCGCCACGCGCGGGCCCGCGAGGTGGCCGACGTGCTCAAGATCGGCCATCTTCTGGAGCGCATGCCGTCGCAAATCTCGGGCGGGCAGCAGCAGCGCACCTCGCTCGCTCGGGCACTTGTCTACCCATCCGACGTCTACCTCTTCGACGAGCCGCTTTCGAATCTCGATGCCAAGCTCCGACTGGAGGCACGCGGCTTCCTCAACCATCTGCAGCGCGACATGGGCATGACGGCTGTCTATGTGACGCACGACCAGGCGGAGGCCATGGCGCTCGCCACGCGCATCGCTGTCATGGATGCCGGCAAGGTGGTGCAGTATGCGCCGCCGCTTGAAGTCTATCGCCGGCCGGCGACGACCTTCGTCGCAAATTTCGTCGGCAACCCGCCAATGAATCTCCTGCCCGTCGAAGCGATGGTCGCGGACGGCAACGTCCAACTGAAAGCGGAAGGGCTGTCGGCTGCGCCCCTGCCGGTCAGCCGGGCGGCGGCAAGAGCGCTGGACGGCAATACCAAGCTCACGCTCGGGGTGAGGCCGGAGCATCTAACGATCGCCAGGGGTGGAGAGGAGAACACCATCTCCGGCGCACTCTTCGCGAACGAGAATATGGGGCCGGAGACGCTGGTGACGCTGGAACGAGACGATGCAGCCCGATTCACCGCGCGCATCTTCACCGACGAATCCCTGGCGCTGCGGGGCACCGTCAAGCTCGGCTTTGCTTCCGAACATGTGCATCTGTTCGATCCAGGCGGGACAAGGCTGCCCATGGACCACGAGAGCGCCTGAGATGCTGACGCGAAGCCTCCATCTTACGCCGGCGGACAAGGCGCGCTCGCCGTATTTCTACGTACCCTTCAGCGTACCGGCGGGTACAACGCGCATCGAGGTGGTGATGCGCTACGAGCGCGCCGAAGACTGCGTCATCGATCTTGGCTGCGCCGACCCGCGGCTGGGCGAGTTCCCCAGCGAACAGGGTTTCCGCGGCTGGAGCGGCGGCGCGCGCGACCGCTTCTTCATCGCCACGGACGAGGCCACGCCCGGCTATGTGCATGGCGAAATTCCCTCCGGCACCTGGCGGGTGATGCTGGGCCTTCACAAGGTGCCTGCGCGCGGCGTGGAGGTCGATCTCACCTTTGCCTTCGACGATGGCCCACGTTCGGTGGCGCCGCAGCCGGAGCGCCCTCGCCCGGCGCGCAAGCGTACCGGGTGGTACAGGGGCGACCTGCACTGCCACACCTTCCACTCCGACGCGAAAGGCGGTCCGGAGCTTCTCCACGCCGCCGCAAAGCAGGCGGGGCTCGATTTCCTGGCCGTGGCCGACCACAACACCACGACCCAGCGCCGCTATTTCCATGCGCACTCCTCGCCGGAGCTTGTCTTCGTGCGCGCCATGGAGATCACAACGGCGGAAGGTCACGCCAATGTCTTCGGCGTCGACGACTGGATCGACTTCCGCATGACTCGGCCGGAGGACGCGCACACGCTTGCCCGTATCGTGCATGAGAAGGGCGGGCTGATCTCGATCAATCACGACAAGCCGCCGATCCCGTGGAGCTATATGCTGCCGGAGATCGACTGCATGGAAGTCTGGCAGCAGGCCTGGCTGAGCCGGAACTGGATCTCCCTGCGGCGCTACCAGGAGCGGCTCGCAGCCGGCCTGAAGATCTCAGCAATCGGCGGGAGCGATTTCCATCAGCCGGACCGGCTGATGCCCGAAGGACCTTTCGCGCTCGCCCGGCCGACGACCGTGCTGTGGCTGGAGGAGCTTTCCGAAGATGCCGTGCTCGCGGCAATGAAGGCGGGGCGCGGCTATGTCACTGAAGGTCCCTCCGGTCCGCATCTGGCGCTCGCCGTCGGCGGCGCGCCGATGGGCGCCACGGTCTCCGGGGGGCTGGCGGAGGCCCACGTGAAGGGTGCGGCGGGAGACCTCCTCGCCTGGTTCGACGCGAACGGCGAGATCGCTCGGATGCCGATCGATGCGGACGACCAGGTGCTGGCGCTCGAGGCGGAGCCGCAGAAATTCCTGCGCTGCGAGATCCTCGCCCATGCGAGCCATACCGCTCTCATGGCTGAATTCCGGACAGCCTTGGGCGAGAAGCCTCTGCCGTGGGGCCTCGCCGAGGCGGAGCTGACGGCAGAGCCGCTGCGGCGGGCCGTGTCCAATCCCGTTTATATCAAGGCGTAGAGGCCGAATGATGTTCTTGTCCAACGCACCGTGTTCCTGGGGCGTGTTCTACCCCGACAACGCGCAGGTCAGCGCCGACCGCTACCTCGATGACGTGGCGGCCGCCGGCTATCTTGGGACCGAGCTCGGGCCTTACGGCTTCCTGCCCACCGAGCCGGCCGCGCTCGAAGAGGCGCTCTCCAAAAGGGGTCTGCGGCTGGTCGGGACGGTGCATGTGCACGCCTTCTCCGATCCACGCAGCGGGCCGCAATTGCTCGCGGATGTCGAAAAGATCGGCACCTTGCTGCATGCGCTGGGCACCAACCAGCTCGTGCTGATGGACGAAGGCAATGTCTATCCGCCGGATGCGGTCGGCAGGCTGGACGATCCCCAATGGAAGGCGATGACCGCAATGCTGCGCGACGCGCAGGCGCTGCTCTCGGATCACTTCGGCATTGCGCTCACCTTCCACCCGCATGTGGCCACCGCCGTGGAGTTCGAGGCGCAGATCGACCGGTTGCTGCAGGATACTGACATCAATCTCTGCTTCGACACGGGCCACCACGCCTTCTGGAACCAGGACCCGCTCGCCTATATGGAGAAGGTCTGGGACCGCATCGGCTACACGCACTTGAAGAATGTGGACGGGATAGTCCGCAGGCGCATGCTGGACGGGCAGCTTGGCGTTCGCGAAGCTTTTGAGGCAGGCATCATGTGCCCGCTGCCGGACGGCGCGGTCGATATCGCCGCCGTGATGCGGATGCTGAAGGAGCGCGGCTTTTCCGGCCCAGTCGTCGTCGAGCAGGACTATTTCGAAACGTCTGGCGAAAGCCCGGCAGCGCTCGCCCGGCGCAATGCCGAATTCCTGAAATCCCTTCTCTAGGAGAATGCCGATGCCGATTTCCGTCGGCCTGATCGGGCTCGGCGAGGTCGCCCAGCTCATGCACCTGCCGCTTCTGGCCGATGATCCGCGCTTCAGGATCGCGGGAGTCTGTGATGTCTCGCCTACACTCGTGGAGGCGATGGCGACACGCTACGGCGTGCCGCTGCGCACGACGCGAACGGAAGAGATTTTTTCGCCCTCCGAGATCGATGCGGTGTTCATCCTCGCGCCGGACTACCTGCATTCCGAGCTGCTTGCCCAGGCCATAGACGCCGGAAAACATGTCTTCATCGAAAAGCCCGTCTGCCTGACCAAGCGCGAGCTCCTGCCGCTCATCGAGCGCAACCGGTCCAATCCGAAAACCGTCTTCGTGGGCTATATGAGGCGCTATGCCCGACCTTTCCTGGCGCTCAAGCAGCGCATGCCACCGCTTGAGGAAATCCGCCATGTACGCATCCGCGACCTGATCCGGGAGTCGCGCTTCTTCGTCGACCAGACCAGGCACATCGTCCGCGCGACGGATGTTCCCGAGAGCGTCGTCAAGGAAGGCCGCGCCCGCACCCAGGCCTTGCTGCGCGAGGTGATGGGGCAAGATCGGCCGGCGGGGGCGGTGCGCGCCTATCAGGTGCTGACCGGGCTGTCTTCGCACAGTTTTTCCGCCATGCGCGAGCTTCTCGGACGCCCTAACGGCGTGGTGGCGGCCAGGCAGTCGGGTGGGGAGGCGGTCGTCGTGCTGTTCGACTACGGTCACTTCACCTGCGTCTACGAGGCGGTGATCCACGAAGTGGCGCGCTTCGATTCCGGTATCGAGGTGCTGACGCAGAACCGGCACTACAGGATCAACTATGACACGCCCTATGTCCGCAACCTGCCGACGCGGCTGGAAATCACCAGTTCCACGGACACGGAGACAGGCACCGAGATCGTCGGCCCCTTCTATGAGGATGCTTTCCGCGTCGAGCTCGAAGCGTTCCACGACTGCGTGACCAAGAGCCTGCGCCCGAAAACGGATCTGGAGGACTCGCTCGCCGACCTTGAGCTCTTCGCGGAGGTGGGCCGATATTTCTGACGTCGCCCCCGAAAGGAAAAAGCCGCCCGGTCCGGGCGGCTTTGAATGCGCCTGAGCTCCGGGCTCCTCAGTTCTTCGTCACCAGGCGGTAGTAGACGAAGTCGGAGGTGGCGCCGTTCACATATCCGTTCACGTCCTTGTCCATGGCCACCTGATAGGCCGCCTGGAACATGATGACGATGGGCGACTTCGCCTGCACCCGCTTCTGCAGCTCGATATACATTTCCTGCCGCTTGGCGGGATCGGACTCCGCGAGCGCGGCCATGGTCATCTTGTTCATGTCGTCCGGCACGGCCCAGGCGTTCCGCCAGGTGGTGGTCGCCTGGTAGTTGGCGTCGGAATTGTCGCTGTTATAGGCGAAGGCCTTGGCATTCGAGTGCGGGTCCATGAAGTCCGGCCCCCAATAGAGCAGCATGGCCTCGTGGCTGCGCTCGCGGTATTTCGTGATCACCTGCGAGCCCGTGCCGGGAATGATCTCGAAATTGATGCCGGCCTCGGCAAAGCCCGCCTGCAAGGATTGCGCGATGTCGGTGAAGGGCGTCGAGTTGATGACGTCGAGAGTGACGTTGATCGGCGTCTCGACGCCCGCCTCCTCAAGGATCTGCTTGGCCTTCTCTGGATCGTAGGTGAAGGGCGTCTCGTCATAGGAGCCCGGAAAGCCCTTCGGCCAGAACGCCTGGTGGATTTCCATCTGGCCCTTCAGGAAACTGTCGACCATGCCCTGGTAATTGACGAGGTAGCGTGCTGCCTCCCAGACCGCCTCCGGCTGCAATGCCTCGACCTTCTGGTTGAAGGAAAGGAAGTGCACCGCGGCCTGCGGATAGGTCTCGACCTTGATCTCATCCGTCGCTAGGCCGGCGATCTGGTCGGGCGTCAGGTTGCGGGCCATGTCCACGTCGCCCGAGGTGAGCAGAAGCTGCTGGGTGGCGGCTTCGGCCACATGGCGGATCATCAGGCCCTCGATCTTCGGCGCGCCCTTGAAATAATCCGGATTGGACTCCAGACGCACCAGTTCTCCGGGGCGATAGGTCTGAAGCTTGAATGGGCCGGAGCCGGCGGAGTTGGCGTTGAGCCACTTGTTGCCCATGTCGCCGTTTTCCTCATGCTCCATCACCGTTTTCTCGTCGACGATGGAAGCCGGGCGCGCGGCAAGCACGTTGAGCACGAAGGCGGGCGAGAACTCGCCCTCGTATTTCACGATCACCTTGTTGCCGTCAGCCTTGACCATCTCGCCGATATTTTCCGGCGTCCAGCCGAGCTGGGCTAGGATGAAGGCCGGCGTCAGGTTGAGTTTTATCACCCGCGAGAAGGAGAAGACGACGTCTTCCGCCCGCACGGGGTTTCCGGAATGGAAGGTCGCGCCCTCGCGCATGGTGAAGGTGATGGTCTTGGCCTCGGCATCCGCCTGCCATTCCGAGGCGAGGCCCGGCGCCAGCACGGTCGGGTCTTCCGCATCGTACTGCACCAGGCGGTCGTAGATGTTGGTGACGAGCTCTCCGGACGAGAACTCGTAAGCCTGCGCCGGATCGATGGCGACGATGTCGTCGATGTTCTGCGCCACGACGAGAAGATTGTCGGGCGTGGCGGCAAAGGCGCCGCCCGCAAATGGCAGCGACACGGCCGCCGCTAAAAGGGCTGTTCTCAGGATCTTCATGGTCTGCGCTCCCTGCTTCTGGAAGTTTTCCTGCTTTCCGCGACGATATCCGGCGAGCCGAGCGCAACGCGGCTTGCCGCGTTGAACAGGGCCAGGGTGCCGGTCCACAGCATGCGCGCCGGCCTGTCGTTCGGATTGGCCCAGGCATGGGGGACATTGCCGCGGAAATGAAGGCTGTCGCCTTCGCCCATCACCATCTCCTTGCCGTCGAGAAACTGGGTGATGGAGCCTTCGAGGATATAGATGATCTCCTCGCCTTCATGGCTCACCGTCTCCGAGGCGTAGCCGGGCGGAACTGTGAGGATGAAGGAGGAGAGCACGTTGCCGGGAAACTCGGCGCCCAATCGCTCATAGACGATGGAGGAGCCGTCTATGGAAAAGCGCCGGCGGTCGTCACGCCGCGTCAGCGCGTCCTCGGCGCGGGGCGCGGCGACGAAATAGTCGAGCGGCACGCCCAGCGCACGGGCGATTTGCGCCAGCGTGCCGAGGCTCGGCGTGGCGTTGTCACGCTCCAGCTGGCTGAGATACCCGACAGAGACACCGGCTGCATTGCCGAGTTCCTGAAGCGTCAGCCCGAGCTTGCGCCGGCGGGCGCGGATGAGCATGCCAAGCCGGGCCTGCATGTCGCTCTCTGCCTTGGCAAGGCGGCTGCTCAAAACTTTTGCCCTCACAAAAATTTTTTTGATGAAAGCAGAATTCTTTGTATGCTCCAAGAGGTTTTTCAACAGGCGGGCGCTGACCGCCGGCGGCAGCGGGGCATTCTTGGCGTTCGAACCATCACCGGCGGAAACGAGACTACACGCGGGCGCCGTGGCGGGGCATGCGGCACGCGGCGCCGCAAGCCTGCTGCGCTTTCTGCTGGTCCTGGCGCTGACCTTCCTCGGCCTCATGGCCATCACCTTCTTCATCGGTCGCGTCATTCCGATCGACCCCGTGCTGGCGGTGGTGGGCGACCGCGCCACGCAGGAGGCCTATGAGGCGGCGCGCGAGCGCATGGGGCTCGACCGCCCACTCGTCGTACAGTTCCTCTCCTATGTGGGCGATGTGCTGCGCGGCCAGCTTGGAAATTCCATCTCGACCGGGCGATCGGTGGCGGAAGACCTGGGGCGCGTCTTTCCGGCCACCTTGGAGATGGCCACGCTCGGTATCATCATCGGGGTGGCGCTCGGCGTGCCGATGGGCGTCATCGCCGCCACCCGGCAGGGAAGCTGGGTAGACCAGGTCATCCGCGTGCTCGGCCTCCTCGGCTATTCCGTTCCTGCCTTCTGGCTAGGGTTGGTGGGGCTTGCCGTCTTCTATGCCGGGCTAGGCTGGGTGGCGGGACCGGGGCGCATCGACATTTTCTATGACGGCCTCGTCGACCCGGTGACCGGCCTCTACCTCGTTGACAGCCTGATCGCCGGCGAGCCGGAGATCTTCTGGAACGCCGTCAGCCACCTTCTGCTGCCTGCCTCGATCCTTGGCTTCTTCAGCCTCGCCTATATCGCGCGGATGACGCGCTCTTTCATGCTCGACCAGCTCGGCCAGGAATATGTGACGACGGCGCGGGTGAAGGGGGTGGCGGAGCGGCGGGTCATCTGGCGCCACGCCTTCTATCCGATCCGCATCCAGCTCATCACCGTGATCGGCCTCTCCTATGCAGGGCTTCTGGAAGGCTCGGTGATGATCGAGACCGTGTTCTCCTGGCCGGGCATCGGAAATTATCTCACCACCGCGCTGCTCAATGCCGATATGAACGCGGTGCTGGGCGCCACGCTCGTGATCGGCTCCGTCTTCATCCTCGTCAACAAGATCTCCGACGTGCTCTACCGTGTTCTTGATCCGAGGGCGCGGCGATGAGCGCAGTTCGCGAATGGCTGCTCGACGATTCCCCGTCCTCGCGCCTGCAGGCGAGCTTCGGCCGCGCCTGGCGGATGTTCAGCGCGCTCCTGCGCAACCCGCTCGCGGTCGCAGGCATGCTGATCATCCTGGCCCTGATCGCCATGGCGGCTTTCGCGCCGTGGATCGCGCCCTATTCGGCGACCGGCCAGGACCTTGCCAACCGTCTCGTGCCCCCCTCGGCCCAGCACTGGATGGGCACCGACGAGCTCGGCCGCGACATCTTCTCCCGCGTGGTCTATGGCGCGCGCATCACGCTCATGATCGTCGTCATGGTTGCGGTGATCGCCGCACCCGTCGGGCTCGTCATCGGCGCGGTTTCCGGCTATTTCGGCGGTTGGGCCGACCGCATCCTGATGGGTGTGACCGACATCTTCCTGTCGATGCCGAAGCTCATCCTGGCGCTCGCCTTCGTGGCCGCCCTCGGGCCGGGCATCGAGAATGCGATCATTGCCATCGCCATCACCTCCTGGCCGGTCTATGCGCGCATCGCCCGGGCGGAGACGCTGACCTTCCGCGACGCCGAATTCATCGCCGCTGTGCGGCTGCAGGGCGCTTCGGCCATGCGCATCATCCTGCGCCATGTGCTGCCGCTCTGCGCCTCCTCCACCATCGTCCGCGTGACGCTGGATATGGCGGGCATCATCCTGACAGCGGCGGGCCTCGGCTTCCTCGGCCTCGGCGCCCAGCCGCCGCTGCCCGAATGGGGCGCGATGATCTCGCGCGGGCGCAACTTCATTCTCGACCAGTGGTGGGTCGCCACAATGCCGGGCTTCGCCATCATCCTCGTCAGTCTCGGATTCTGTTTCCTGGGCGACGGCCTGCGCGACGTGCTCGATCCGAAACAGAGGGAAAACCGGTGAGCGCGCCGCTCCTTTCCGTGAAGAATTTGCGCGTGACCTTTCCCACCGCGAAAGGCCCGGTGGATGTGGTGCGCGGCGTCTCCTTCTCGCTTGGGCGCGAGCGGCTGGGCATCGTGGGCGAGAGCGGCTCGGGCAAGTCCATGACCGGCCGTGCCATCCTGAAGCTGATCCGGCCGCCGGGTCGCATCGCCGCCGACGAGATGGTTTTTGACGGGCTCGATCTCACGCGCCAAAGCGAACGGCAGATGCGCGCGATCCGCGGCGCGCGCATCTCGATGATCATGCAGGATCCGAAATTCTCGCTAAACCCGGTCATGACCGTGGGCGAACAGATCGCCGAAGCGCTGCAGCCCCACCGGCCGATGCCGCGGCGGCAATTGCGGGACCGGGTGCTCGGCATGCTCGAAGCGGTCCGCATCAACGAGCCGGAGCGGGTGGAAAAACTCTACCCGCACGAGATCTCGGGCGGCATGGGACAGCGGGTCATGATCGCCATGATGCTCATCCCCGAGCCGGACCTGCTGATAGCCGACGAGCCCACCTCGGCGCTCGACGTTTCCGTACAGGCGCAGGTGCTCGACATCATCGAGGAACTCGTCACGGGAAAGGGCATGGGCCTCATCCTGATCAGCCACGACCTCAATCTCGTCGCGCGCTACTGCGACCGCATCCTCGTGATGAATGGCGGGCAAATCGTCGAGCAATGCGCCGCGCGCGAACTCGACAAGGCCGAGCACCCCTATACGCGCGGGCTTCTTGCGGCGATGCCGCGCATGGACGAGGACCGCGAGGAGCTCCCGGTGCTCGACCGCAGCGCATGGGCGGCGACATGAGCGCCGCCATCCAGCTCCAGGATCTCGACATCTCCTACGGGCCGACAAAGGTGGTCCATGGCGTTTCACTCGCCATAGCGGAAGGGGAGAGTTTTGCGCTTGTGGGCGAGAGCGGCTCGGGCAAATCGACAATCCTGAGGGCGATCTCCGGCCTTGCGCCCGACTGGACGGGAGCGATCTCCGTGCAAGGGAAGCCGCGCGGCCACGCGCCGGACCGTGAGTTTGCGAAGACCTGCCAGATGGTGTTCCAGGACCCCTACGGCTCGCTTCATCCGCGCAAGACCGTGGACGACTGCCTGTCCGAACCGCTCGTCGTGCATGGCATCGGGGAGAGGGACGCGCGCGTGAAGGCGGCGCTTGCCGCCGTCGGTCTCGACCAGCGGTTCCGCTTCCGCTACCCGCACCAGCTTTCCGGCGGCCAGCGCCAGCGCGTGGCGATAGCCCGCGCGCTGATGCTCGAGCCCCGCATCCTGCTGCTCGACGAGCCTACTTCCGCGCTCGATGTTTCGGTCCAGGCCGAGATCCTCAACCTGCTCAAAAGGCTCCGGCGCGACCAGGGGCTTACCTATCTGCTCGTCACCCACAATCTGCCAGTGGTCTCCTTCCTCTGCGACCGGCTGGCCGTGATGCGGCATGGACGCATCGTCGAGATCGCGCCGGTCGAGGCGCTGAGGAGGGGCACACTGCACGACGCCTATTCGCGCGAACTCTACGCCGCCAGCGGCGGGACCGTCCGGATCGGGTGAGCCGGTGACGTCCACGCAACGACGTGAGAAGCCTGCGTAGTTCTCCGTTCAAAGACTTGCAGCGGCCCGCGCAGCCTGGTCGTACTGTCCCGATAGTGCGTGCATGAGAGCTGCGATGGTGCTCAGCTGCTTCTCATCGAAATTCAGCGCACGGACGCTTTTCACCAGCAGTTCCTCGCGAATATCGCGGTAGCGCAGGCAGGCGGCAGCGCCGGCTTCGGTCACCTTCACCGTCTTCTCCTTGCCGCGCCGGCCGGTTTCGATGAGGCCCATTCCCTCGAGCTTCTTGAGCGCATAGGCCACCACGTGGGTGTCCTCTATATTGAAGGTCATGCATAGGTCGGACAGCGTCTTTTCGCGCGAGCGATGATTGGCGGCGTGCAGGATAAGCACCTCCACGTGACTGAGCCCGGGATAGCCCGCAGCCGACATGCCGCGCACCGTCCAGCGCTGAAATGCGTTGGTCAGGACCGTCAGCGAAAATTCGACCTCCGACAGGGGCGCCATTCCGCCCTCGGCCAGATGCGCCGCCGAAACAATTGGGCCAATGGAGGAGGGCTTCGTCATCCGGATGCTCCACGTCAATTCCAAAATGTCGACATTTTATCGACAAAAGCTAGAAATCAGAATATAGCGTTGCGGTAGGATGTCCATGCTGAACCGGGGAGCGGAACCAAGATGAGGTGGGATTTCTGGATCGACCGCGGCGGCACCTTCACGGACGTGATCGGCCGCGATCCGAACGGCACCCTGCATCAGCGGAAACTCCTTTCCGAAAACCCGGAGGCCTATCGCGACGCGGGTATCCAGGGCATCCGCGATCTTTTGGGCGTGGGCGCCGACGAGCGCATTCCCTCGCAGCTGATCGGCGAGGTGAAGATGGGGACGACGGTCGCCACGAATGCGTTGCTCGAGCGCAGGGGCGACCGCGTGCTCCTGCTCATTACCGAAGGATTCCGCGATGCGCTGCGCATCGCCTATCAGGCACGGCCGGACATTTTCGCCAAAGAGATCATCCTTCCCGAGCAGCTCTATGAGCGCGTCATCGAGGTGCCCGAGCGCGTGCGGGTGGACGGAACGGTGGAGAGGGAACTCGATCTGGAAGCCGTCCGGCCGCAGATCGAGGCAGCACGGCGCGAAGGTATCGCCGCGGCGGCCATCGTCTTCATGCATGCCTGGAAATATCCGGATCACGAAAAGAAAGCTGCGCAGCTTGCGCGCAGCCTCGGGTTCACTCAGATCTCGACGAGCCACGAGACTTCGCCGCTCATCAAGCTGGTCGGGCGCGGCGACACGACTGTGGTCGACGCCTATCTATCGCCTATCCTCTCCCGCTATGTGCGGCTGGTGGCAGGGGAGCTGGGCATGGCGTCCATATCCCCCCTCGTCGGGGAGATGTCGCCGGACGCACCTCAATCCCTCGCGCCCGCAGGGGGAGAGGCCGGCCGACCGGGCGCGCCCCGCCTCAAATTCATGATGTCCTCCGGCGGGCTGACGGCGGCCGAGATGTTCCAGGGCAAGGATGCCATCCTGTCCGGCCCCGCCGGCGGCGTTGTCGGCATGGTGGAGACGGCGCGGATCGCCGGCTTCGAGAAGGTGATCGGCTTCGACATGGGAGGCACGTCGACCGACGTCGCCCACTACGACGGCGAGTATGAACGGGCCTTCGACACGGAGGTTGCGGGCGTGCGCATCCGCGCGCCCATGATGCGTATCCACACGGTCGCAGCGGGCGGGGGCTCGATCCTGCATTTCAAGGATGGGCGTCTTAAGGTCGGGCCGGACTCGGCCGGCGCCAATCCGGGGCCGGCCTGCTACCGCCGCGGCGGGCCGCTTGCCGTCACCGACGCCAATGTGATGCTGGGCAAGCTGCATCCGGATTTCTTCCCGGCGATATTCGGGCCGGAGCAGAACCTGCCGCTCGATGGGGAAATCGTGCGCGAACGCTTCGCCGACCTTGCCGCCAAGATCGGCGACGGCCGCAGTCCAGAATCGGTAGCCGAAGGGTTCGTCACCATCGCCGTCGAAAATATGGCGAATGCGGTAAAGAAGATCTCGGTCCAGCGCGGCTATGACGTGACGCGCTACCTACTCAACTGTTTCGGCGGCGCGGGCGGTCAGCACGCCTGCCTTGTGGCGGACGCGCTGGGCATGGAATCCGTGCTCATCCATCCCCTTTCCGGGCTGCTTTCGGCCTACGGCATCGGACTGGCGAGCGTCTCCGCCTCGCGGCAGAAGGCGCTGATAAGGCCGCTGTCGCAGGACGCCTTGCCGGAAATCGAAAGCCTTGCTTCGGAGCTGCAGGCGGAAGTTGCCAAGGAGCTTCTAGATCAGGGCGTCGATACGGAAGCGACCGACTGGCGCGTGCGGCTGGAGATCCGCTACGACGGGACAGACACGACGCTCTCGATCCCGTTCGACGGCCGTTCGGTCGACCGGACCAGGCAAGCCTTCGAGGCCGCGCACAAGGCGCAGTTTGGGTTCGTCTACGACAGCAAGCCGATGGTCGTGGAGGCTGTGAATGTGGAAGGCGTAGACGCAAGGACGGCAGCGCCCGAGGAGCCCACCTTGCCGACGGTCGACAATGCGCCAGAGCCGCACGCGCAGCGGAAGGTCTTCTGCGAAGGCGAATGGCGCGAGGCGGGTGTTTTCCTGAGGGCGAAGCTTTCGCCTGGCCACCGCATCGCCGGGCCGGCGCTGATCATCGAGGACAACCAGACCATCGTGGTCGAGCCCGGCTGGCGCGCCGAGATCACCGCGCGCAACCACGTGCTGATGCGCCGGGCGGAGAAAAAGGTACGGCAGGCCGCTGTCGGCACCGAGGCCGACCCGGTGATGCTGGAGGTCTTCAACAACCTGTTTATGTCCATCGCCGAGCAGATGGGAGTCACGCTTCAGAACACGGCCTATTCGGTGAACATCAAGGAGCGGCTCGACTTCTCCTGCGCCGTGTTCGACCGGAACGGCGCTCTGGTGGCCAACGCACCGCACATGCCGGTGCATCTTGGTTCCATGGACCGTTCCGTTGAAACGATCATCCGGCTCAACGAGGGTGATGTCCACCCGGGCGACGTCTTCGCGCTCAACGCGCCCTATAATGGCGGCACGCATCTGCCGGACATAACGGTGGTGACGCCGGTGTTCGAGGACGGGCGCCCTTCCCCCGATGTGGCGGAGGCCGGCCAACCGCGAAGAATCCTCTTTTGGGTTGCTTCGCGCGGACACCATGCCGATGTCGGCGGCTCCGCCCCCGGCTCCATGACACCGCTCGCTACCACCGTGGACGAGGAGGGTGTGCTCTTCGACAATTTCCGCCTCGTGGAGCGCGGCCGCTTCCGCGAGAAGGAGCTTTACGAGCTCCTCACCAACCACCCTTATCCCGCGCGGAACCCGCACCAGAACATCGCCGACCTCAAGGCCCAGATCGCCGCCAACGAGAAGGGCGTGGCGGAACTCCGGAAGATGGTCGCCGATTTCGGGCTCGACGTGGTCGAGGCCTATATGGGCCATGTGCAGGACAATGCGGCCGAGAGCGTGCGCCGCGTGCTGGAGCGCCTGCCGGACGTCTCCGAATACGAATACCCGACCGATACCGGCCAGGTGATCAAGGTGAAGATCACGATCGACCGGCAAAAGCGGGAGGCGACCGTGGACTTCACCGGCACCTCGAAGGTCGAGAGGAACAATTTCAACGCACCGGAGCCGGTGACGCGCGCAGCGGTGCTCTATGCATTCCGTGTCATGGTGGAGGGCTCGATCCCCATGAATGCGGGGTGCCTAAGGCCAATAAGGATCATCATCCCGGACGGATGCATGCTCCGCCCCTCCTATCCCGCAGCGGTCGTGGCGGGAAATGTGGAGACTTCGCAGCACGTCACGAACGCACTCTTCGCCGCCATGGGGGCGCTGGCCAATGCCCAGGGCACGATGAACAACCTCACCTTCGGCAACGCGCAATACCAGTATTACGAGACAATCTGCTCGGGCTCCCCCGCCGGGCGCATGAATGACGGCCGGGGCTTCCACGGCACGAACGGGGTCCACACGCACATGACGAATTCGCGGCTGACGGACCCCGAGGTCCTGGAGCTGCGCTTTCCTGTCCTGCTCGAGGATTTCCACATTCGCGCGGGCTCGGGCGGAAGGGGCCGCTGGAACGCGGGCGACGGCACGAAGCGCACGATCCGTTTTCTGGAAAGGATGGAATGCGCCATTCTCTCCTCCCACCGCACCCTGCCGCCGCGCGGCATCGAAGGCGGCGGCGACGGGAAGCCGGGCAAGACCGAGGTCCGCCGCAAGAACGGGAGTGTGGACGTGCTGAAAGCGTGCGACCAGACGGTGATCGACGCGGGCGAGGCCGTTATCATCACGACTCCGACCGCAGGAGGATTTGGCCGGGGATAGCCCCCGTGAACGAACCGTACCCGATACTCCGGCTCACCGCAGATAAAGCTTCCCGGCTGCGTTTAGGCTAGTAGGCTCAGTGGAGGCCCAATTCGGACCCTGAAAGCGCGGGAGCAGCTGGCGGCCCGTGATGGACAGCGGAGCTCGCGGCCTAGGGATTTTC
Source organism: Chelativorans sp. (assembly GCF_031180965.1). GTDB lineage: Bacteria > Pseudomonadota > Alphaproteobacteria > Rhizobiales > Rhizobiaceae > Chelativorans. Next base: position 75,534 of record NZ_JAPSLH010000011.1, on the reverse strand, counting down.
CATTGCGCCGCGGTTGGAGATCAATGCCCCTATTCCGTCTATGATCCGCTCCAGGCCGAACTCGAAGATTTCTTGTCCCCAAAACTGCCCGTTCCGGGCAGCGCTCGCAGCCGTTCCCACTCTCACGCAGAGGGGGAAGCGTTCGGGATCATAGACGCGCTCGAGAACCGGCATGGCCTGCACCCACCATTCATCATCGTCCAGGCCGGTATCCATCCGTTCCCTGCGCAGCTGGGATTCCATCCGGCAGGCCTGCGCCACATGCGTGACCACCAGTGTCAACGCCTGGTCCATCTCGAAGTCGGTGAGGCCGATCCGATCGATGACGCGCAGTTCGATCTCGTGCTTGCGAGCCTCGTAAGGTCCCATGGCCGAACGTACGGGGGTAAGCGCGTGCAGCCATTCGTGCCGAGCGTAGAGCGCCCTGTTCGCCGACGCGATCTCACGCAACCCCTTTCGCCAGTCCGTCGTGTCCGGCTCGTCGCCTTCCGCGTAAAGGTCGCGATAGGCCTTGTCGACCATCAGCGCCACGAGGTCGCTCTTGCCAGGCACCGCGCTATACATCGCCATGGCGCGCACGCCGAGGCGGGACGCAACATTGCGTATGGACAGCGCGCCTATACCCTCCTCCCGCGCAAGCGAGATCGCCGCGTCCACGAAGTCGCTGATCGTCAGACCGGTGCGCCCGATCTCGCGCGAATGGGACGACCATAACAGCCCCATGGTTTGCGTCAGCGTTTGCGGTCGACGACTGTCTCGAGACATGGCCTCCGCTGCCGGCTCCCTGTAGCGCGGTTCAGATCTTGACGGCTGGACATATTGATACAGCGTATCGGACATTGAATCAATCAAGCGTCGGCGCAGTCGCTTTCGCCAGGAATGGATCAAGAGAATGGTCGCGAGCACAGCATCTTGGGAAGAGGTCCATGAAGCCTATTCCCGCAAAGGCCTCATCGACCCGAATGCGCCGGTACAGGCGGCGGGCGAGATCACGATCACTGCCTCGCCCGAAACAGTCTGGGCCGTGCTTACCGATGTGGCAGGATGGCCCGAAATCCGTTCGGACATCCATGATGTGACTCCGGGCTCTGTCGCTCCGGACAGCTCATTCACGTGGTCTACTGCTGGTGTCGGGCTCGTCTCGCGGTATGGACGCGTTGACCCACCTCACGAAGTGACATGGAGCACGGCAACCGCGCGTCTGGTGATGACCCACCGCTATGTCCTCGAGCGGGTCGAGGACGGAACCACCAGCTTGAAATGCCAGGAGGCCATGACCGCGCCCGCAGCACCGCAGATCGGGAATGACGAGTTGCGCGCCCGGATCCTGTCGTGGCTGGAGGGGATCAAGGCGGTTGCGGAGAGCCGGCCCGGCCGCGGCAGTTCAATCTAAAGGGGGACAGATGGGCCACCCGGTCGATGTCGAGCGTGCAACCCAGATGCACATCGAGTGGTGCGTGGATCTGGCGAGACGTGCCGGGCTTGCGACGACGCATCAGGCGGGGCCGCAAATGAGGGCGGTAATGCTGGAGTTGCGCGATTCGCTCGAGCCGAATGCCGTTCTCGCAATTGCAAACGTTCTACCTGCACTTGAACGGGGCATTTTCCTGGAAGGCTGGTCGCTCGACTACACGCCGCGGCAGGTTCTCGATGTTCCAAGCTTCTTCGCGCGGGTCTACGGGCGCGTGAGGGATCACCATGCGCCGCCCCCGACGATTATCTGCGATGTCTTTTCGCTCTGGCGATCGAAGCTTGGCTCGGCAAAGGCGCAGGTGATCCGCGATCACCTGCCCGCCGCGCTCGCGCCATGCTGGCCCGACTAGCAGACATGCTAAGGGAGCGGTCTCGGAAGAATTCGGCCGGGGGACGGCTGCGCTATTCTCGTTCGCGTGAAAGGTGCTCGATGATCAGGTCGGCAACAACGCGTACTGACGGAAGCTGGCCCCGCCGATGCGGAAAGATGAGGCTGGTGTTGATCTCGCCGGCCGACCAATCGGGAAGCACCCGGGCAAGTTCGCCCGTCCTGATCGCCTGCGCGCACATGCTGCGCGGCAGGCAAGCGATACCCAGCCCTGCCGTTGCGGCATGCAGGAGGGCGGTGCCTTCGTCGGCATAGTAGCGCGGAATGAGCGCTGCCACCGTCGTGCCGCCGTCCGAGCTGCGCAGGGTCCAGCGGGTTTCACCGGGCTGTGTGAAGAGCCCTTCCAACTGCGCCAGATCCGCGGGATCGCGCAGTGGCCGCCCGTCCAGGTAGCCGGGCGAGCCAACCAGCCAGAACTCCTCGGTACGGATGCGCCGCTGCACGAGTTCGGAATCAGGCAAGGGTCCAAGATGGTCGCGGATCGCGATGTCGTAGCCCTCGCGAAGAATGTCGACGAAGCGGTCGCTCGCATCGAGGACAATCAGGATCTTCGGATAGGCCTTGGCAATACGGGGCAAGAGCGGCGCCAGAGTGTGCTGTGCCGTCGGCACCGAGGCTGTTATCCGCACGGACCCGCTGGGCTCGGCGAGCCGGCCCTTGATGACGTTCTCGGCCGCTTCGGCCTCGACCAGCATGGCCGAGCCGTGGCGGTAGAGGTCCTCCCCGACTTCCGTGACCTTGAAGCGGCGGGATGTCCGCTGGATGAGGCGGACGCCTGCCTGACGCTCCAGCACGGAGAGCCGCTTGCTCAGCGTTTGTTTAGGAATGCCAAGCGCCCGGCTGGCCGCGCTGATGCCGCCGTGGTCGACCACCTGCACGAATACCTGCAGATCGTTCAGGTTCAGCACTTCTTCGTCCCCATTTGTGGACTTACTGTCCATTCTCCGGGCGATTACAACCGATCGTCTCCCCGAATATATCAACGCAGCTCCAATTCGGCAAAGGAGGCGACAAGACATGCGTTATCAAGGAAAGAATGCGGTCATCATCGGTGGCAGCCACGGAATGGGACTGGCGACGGCCCGGCTGCTCCTGGAGGGCGGAGCCCGGGTGCTGATCACTGCGCGCAACGCCCGCAACCTCGAAGCGGCGCGGCGGGAGCTCGGAGAGGGTCTGCAAACCGTCTGTTCCGACGTGTCGGACATGAACGACATCGGGCTGCTGGCGGGCATCGTCGGCCAGAAACTCGGCCGGATCGATCTCCTGCACTTCAATGCGGGAATTGCCGAGCTCGCGCCCTTCGAGCAGGTGACGGAAGAATCCTACGACCGGCAGTTCGCGGTGAACACCAAGGGAGCTTTTTTCACGGTTCAGCGCCTCTCGCCGCTGCTCCGCGACGGCGGTGCCATCGTCGTGACCTCCTCGGTGGCTGACGAAGGCGGTGAGCCGGGAATGACCGTTTACAGCGCCACCAAGGCGGCGCTGATCTCGCTCGTCTCCGGCTTTGCCGCCGAATTTCTGCCGCGCGGCATCCGCGTCAATGCGGTAAGCCCGGGCTTCATCGACACGCCTACGGCGGGCGTGGCCGGCATGTCGGAAGAAGAGCGCCGGTCCTTCCACGAGATCGGCAATGCGGTGACACCGATGAAGCGCCACGGCACGGCCGAGGAAGTCGCGCGCGCCGTGCTCTTCCTCGCCTTCGAGGCGACCTACACCACCGGAACCAAGCTCGCCGTCGACGGCGGGCTCGGGCAAAAGATCAGTGTGCCGCGCTAGGGCCGATCAGAGCTTGTAAGTCCATGACCTGGTCTAGGACCACTTCCGGTCCGGCACCACGACCAGCTTCCCGACGAAGCTCTTTGCCATGAAGTCGCGTTGGGCGGCGTGAAAATCGGAAAGCCGGTAGACGCCGCCGACCAGCGGCTTCACCTTGCCTTCTTCGATGTAGCGCACCAGACGCCGGAAGGCGCCGCGGGTGCCCTGGGAGGAGCCGTGCAGTTCCAGGTGCTTCAGATACATGGTTCGAAGATCGAGCTGGACCACCGGACCTCCGATCGCCCCGGCGGTGACATAGCGCCCCTCCGGCCGCAGGATGCGCAGGAGGTCATTGAAGAGCCGCCCGGCGACCAGGTCGGCCACCACGTCGATCTGCCCACCGCCGGTGGCTTGGGCCACGGCGGCAGGCAGATCGGGCGTTTCACGCGAAATGACGGCTTCTGCCCCGATGGCGCGCACGGCATCCCCCTTGCCTGGGCCGACGACGGCATAGGGGATAGCATCGCGGGCGCGGACCAGCTGGACGAGACCTGAGCCCACCCCGCCGGAAGCGCCGGTGATCAACACGCGCTCGCCCGCAGCCACACGCGCCCGATCGAGCATGTGCTCGCCCGTTAGATAGGCGCAGGCGAAGGTGGCGAGCTCCACATCGCTCATGCCGGTTCGCACGACATGGGCATGGTCGGCCGGGACGGCGACATATTCGGCATAGCCGCCGTCGCGCCCATGACCGATGTAATCGATGTCGGCGAGACTGTCGTCATCCCGGTTGTAGATGGAAAAATCCACCATCACGCGTTCGCCGATCCGGGCGGGATCAACCCCCTCGCCCGTCGCCACGATATGGCCCGCTGTATCCGTGCCCTGAATACGCGGGAAAGTGAGCGTCGGCTCCTGCCGACGCCAGGTGGAGACAGCGCCGGGATCGTCCTCGCGGCCATAGGCGCCCTCGCGCACCCAGACGTCCGTGTTGTTCATCCCGCAGGCCGAAACCTCGATCAGAACCTCGCCGGGTGCGGGCCGCGGCACGGGCACATCCGTCCGATAGACCAGCTTGTCGAGGCCGCCATGGCCGGTGAGCAGCACGGCGGCCATGGTTTCGGGCAAGGGCAATCCTCGGCTCATCTGCATTTCCCTCGTCATCAACCCAGGACGTCCTTCACTGCCGCCGCGGTGGCGGCGACAACCGTATCGGCCTCTTCGCGGGTGAGGCACAGGGGCGGCGCAAAGCCCAAGATGTCGCCCTGCGGCATGGCGCGACCGATCACGCCCCGCTCCAAGAGCGCCGCCGCGATGCGCGGGCCGACCTTCTCGCCGGCATCGAAGAAGACGCGATCGTCCTTGTCGGCCACGAATTCGACCGCTGCGAGCAAGCCATCGCCGCGAACCTCTCCCACATTCGGATGGCTTGCGAGCGCCTGCGCAAGCGCGCTGCGGAAATGCGCACCGACTTCACGGGCGTTGGTCACGAGGTCGAGCTCGTCGATCAGCTCGAGATTGGCAACCCCGGCGGCGGCACAAAGCGGATGCGCGGAATAGGTCCACCCATGGCCGAGCGAGCCCAGGCGATCCGAGCCTTCCACCAGCACCCGCCAAAAACCTTCCGAGACGATGATGCCGGAGAGCGGGGCATAGGCGGAGGTGAGGCCTTTGGCGATGGTGATGAGATCGGGCTTCATCCCATAGTGGTCGGAACCGAACATGGTGCCAAGGCGCCCGAAGCCGGTTACCACCTCGTCCGCCACGAGCAGGACGTCGTATTTCTTCAGCACCGCCTGGATCTTTTCCCAATAGCCGGCGGGCGGCGGAACGATTCCGCCAGTGCCGAGAATAGGCTCGCCGATGAAGGCGGCGACCGTGTCCGGCCCTTCCGCCAGGATCAGTTCCTCGAGCTTCTGCGCGCAGTGATCGGAGAACTGCTCCTCCGTCATCGAACGATCTTCGCGGCGGAAGAAATAAGGGGCCTCGGTGTGCAGGACCGGCGGGCGCGGCAGGTCGAAGGCATTGTGGAACAGCTGCAGGCCGGTCAGCGATCCGGTCATGATGCCCGACCCGTGATAGCCCCGCCAGCGCGAGATGATCTTCTTCTTTTCCGGCCGGCCGAGCACGTTGTTGTAGTACCAGATCAGCTTGATGTTGGTCTCGTTGGCATCCGAGCCGGAGAGGCCGAAATAGACGCGGCTCATGCCCTGAGGCGCCCGGTCGATGATCATCTTGGCGAGCCGGATCGAAGCCTCGCTGCCGTGGCCGACATAGGCATGATAGTAGGCGAGGTTTCTCGCCTGCTCGGCAATGGCGTCGGCGATCTTCTGGCGGCCGTAGCCGACATTCACGCAGTAAAGGCCGGCAAACGCATCAAGGCTCTTGCGCCCCGCCGTATCCCAGATCGTCGCCCCCTCGCCGCCGGCGATCACCCGCACCGGGCTTTCGCCCCGCGCGTGCATGCCCATATGGGTGGACGGGTGGAAGAAGTGATCGCGATCCCAGGCGGCAAGTTCATTGTTGCGGTCGAGCATTTCTTTCATCCTTTTGTCAGGCTGCATCGATGCAGACATATTTGAGTTCGGTGAAGGCTTCGAGGCCGTGACGCGACCCTTCCCTGCCGATCCCCGACTGCTTGATACCGCCGAAAGGGATCGGCGCGCCGGTGACATTCACACGGTTGACGGCCACCATGCCGTATTCGAGGGCACGGGATAGGCGAAGCTGCCTGGCGCCATCGCAGGTGACCAGATAGGCCACCAAGCCGTACTCGCTGGCATTGGCGCGCGCCACCACCTCCGCCTCGCTGTCGAAGGGGGTGATCGGCGCGACCGGTCCGAACGTCTCCTCGCGCATGATCTGCGCATCATCCGGCACATCCGCAAGAAGCGTCGGGCAGTAGAAGAGCGGCCCCGCCGGATGACCCTTGCCGCCCGCGAGGCAGCGCGCGCCGCGCTCCAGCGCGTCCCTGACATGCTCTTCAACCTTGGCCACGGCACGCGAATGCATCAGCGGCCCGATATCGATCCCCTCGGCAAGGCCGGGGCCGACCTTCAGCGCCGCGATGCGCTCTGCGAACCGGGCTGCAAATGCTTCGTAGACAGCGCGCTCGACATAGATGCGGTTCGCCGCGAGGCAGTCCTGGCCGGAGGTCGCGAACTTGGCGTCGATCGCTATCTCCACGGACCTGTCGAGATCCGCATCGGCGAAGACGATGAGCGGCGCGTGGCCGCCGAGTTCCATGACGAGCCTCTTCATGGTGGGCGCGCATTGGGCCGCGATGAGGCGGCCGATTTCGGTGGAACCGGTGAAGCTCAGCGCGCGCACCCGCGCATCCTCGCAGAGGCGGCTGACGATCGGCTGCGCCTCGCCGGTGACGATGTTGAAGACGCCGGCCGGCAGCCCGGCCCGGTCGGCAAGCTCGGCCAGCGCGAGCGCCGAGAACGGCGTCTGCGAGGAGGGATGCGCCACGACCGTGCAGCCCGCGGCCAGCGCCGCGGCCGCCTTGCGCGTGAGCATGGCGGTGGGGAAGTTCCATGGCGTGACGAGGCCGACGACGCCGAGCGGCTCGCGGCGGACGATCATTTCCGCTCCGGGCAGATGGCTGGTGACGCTCTCGGCGTTCACGCGCCTTGCTTCCTCCGCGTACCATTCGACGAATGAGGCGGCATAGGCGATCTCGCCGCGCGCCTCGGCCAGCGGCTTGCCCTGTTCCAGCGTCATGAGAAGCGCAAGGTCCTCGGTCGCCGCGGTGATCAGCTCGAACCACCGGCGCAGCCTGGCCGAGCGCTCCTGCGGCAGCAGCGCCTTCCACTGCGGAAAGGCGCGCGCGGCCGCATCGATGGCGTCCGCCGTCTGCTCCGCCAACAGCGAGGCGACCCAACCCAGCGGCGCTCCATCGGCGGGATTGTGGACCACGAAGCTTTGCCCCTGCGCGCCGGCGGTCCAGTGGCCGTCGACATAGGCGAGCTCGCGCAGCAGCCGGCGGTCCTTCAGCCGGCCGAGATCGGCATGGCGCTCCAGCTGTACGAATTGCGCTGACATGATGCCTCCAGGAACTGCACTCCCGGCGAGCTTATTTCTCGGCCGGAGAGATTGAGGCTGTTCCCGGAGGGTCTGCGAGAGAGTCTCTCTCTTTGCCGCGGGCGGCGCGGAAAGATTGGCTGGCGCTATCGGGCGCCGACGAGGTCGGCCACGGGCAGGACGCTGTCATCCTTGACGAGCTTCGTGACGATATAGGTGAAGTAGCGGTCGATGCCGATCTCGCGCTCCAGCATCGCGTCGACCAGGCGCTGATAGGCGTCGATGTCGCGCGTGACGACCTTGAGGAAGTAGTCGACACCGCCGCCGACGGACCAGCAGGCGACGATTTCGGGAATGTCGCGCACAGCCCGTTCGAAGCGGTCGAAATCGGCCTGACGGTGCGCGCCGAGCGTGACCTGCATCAGGACCGTCGTCACCGGCGCCACGAGCCTGAGCGCCAGCCGCGCGTGATAGCCGCTGATGATGCCGGCCTTTTCCAGCCGCCGCAGCCGCGTCCAGCAGGGCGTGGGCGAGAGGCCGACGCGCTCGGCTAGCGCCAGCTTGGTGATGCGCCCCTCGCGCTGGATCACGTCGAGGATGCGCAGGTCAATGGCGTCGAGGGCGAGCGCGGTCATCGGCAACTCAGGTCAATTTCAACGTAGAAAGGATGCCCCTGCATTTTCTGCATTGTCAATTGCACTGAATTCGACCATCCATAAATCATGACAATCTGGCGCCCCGACCCGACCAAGCTCCGCCGCCCGGCCTATCTGTCCCTGGCCGATCAGATTGCACGCGCAATCGGCAATGGCCAGCTGGAAAACGGCGCCCAGCTCCCCACGCACCGGCGCATGGCGGAGGACCTGGCGCTTTCCGTGCAGACGGTGAGCCGGGCCTATGAGGAGCTGATCCGGCGCGGGCTGATCTCGGGCGAGACCGGCCGCGGCACATTCGTGAAGTCGCAGCGCCGCGAGCCCGCGCCGCCCTATCTGCCGGAGCGGCCGAGCGATGTGATCGACCTTTCGATCCTGAAGCCGGTCTGCGAGCCGCTGCATGTGGATCACATGAAGCGGGCGCTGGCCTGGCTGGCCGAGAACCTGCCGCCAAGCGCGGCGCTCTCCTTCCGGCCGAACGTGGTGTTTCCCCGCCATCGCGAGGTGGCGGCCGAATGGCTGAGGGCCTGCGGGCTAGAGGCAGCGCCGGCGAATGTCAGCGTCACCAACGGCGCCACCTCGGGAATGACGGTTGCGCTGATGAGCGCGGCGCCGCCCGGAAGCACAGTAGCAACCGAGGCGATCGCCCATCACACGCTTGTCCCCCTCGCCTCCTATCTCGGCCTCAAGCTTGTCGGCCTCGCCACGGACGAAGAAGGCCTCCTGCCCGATGCGCTCGAGCGAGCCTGCCTGGCATCGGCGATCCGCGCCGTGTTCGTGCAGCCCTCCGTCGTCAATCCGATGGCAAGCCTGATGGGCAGCGAGAGGCGCGCGGCGCTGGCCGAGGTGGCGCGGCGGCATGACATCGCGATCATCGAGAACGACGTGCTCGGACCGCTGGTCGCCGACCGTCCGCCTCCCGTCGCCGCCTATGCGCCGGAGCGGACGCTCTACATCACCAGCTTCACCAAGATCACGGTGCCGGGACTGCGCATCGGCTATCTCGTGGCGCCGGACCGCTTCGTCGCGGCGGTCGCCAACCGGCATCTGGTCTCCAACTGGATGGCGACCGCGATCATGACGGAGATCGCCACGCACTGGGTCACGGACGGCACGGCGGCCGAGCTCGTGGACTGGCAGCGGGAGGCGTTGCACCGGCGGCACCGGATCGCGGCCGAAGTGCTGAACGGCATTGCCTACCGTTCCCATCCGGAAAGCCTGCATCTGTGGCTGCCGCTCACGTGCCGGTGGAGCGAGGATGCGTTCGTGGCTCACGCGCGGCTGCAGGGCGTGGGCATTGCGCCCGGCTCCTCCTTCCGCACGACCGCCGCCGATGACAATCCGGCCGCCCGCATCTCGGTGGGCTCGACGACCGAGGAGGAACTGCGGCGGGGGCTGGGCACGATCGCCAATCTGCTGGCCGCGGATCCTGAGCCGGCGCTGCTCGTCATCTGAGCAGATTGACCGGGATTTGAGCAGAGTGCAGGAAAATTGTCATGATATTATTTTGCAGATTGACATGATTTCAAACCTCTCCCATCGTTAGGGCAAGGTGGTCCTGGCGGGAGAGATCGGCGTGGTCCAACCGATCATCAAAGTCGATCGTATCAGCAAGAATTTCGGCGCCTTCCAGTGCCTGAACGAGCTGTCGTTCGAGGTCGCACCGGGCGAGAAGATTGCCCTGATCGGGCCGTCGGGCTCCGGCAAGACCACGATCCTGCGCATCCTCATGACGCTGGAGACGATCAACAGCGGCCACATCGAGGTGGACGGCGATCAGCTCTATCATGTCGAGCGGAATGGGCAGCTTGTTGCCGCCGACGAGGCGCACCTGCACCGGATGCGGCAGAAGATCGGCATGGTCTTCCAGCTCTTCAACCTGTTTCCGCACAAAAGCGTGCTGGACAATGTGACCCTGGCGCCGATCCTCACCAAGAAAATGAAGCGGGCGGATGCCGAGCGCCGGGGGATGGAACTGCTCGACATGGTCGGCATGGCCGACAAGGCCAAGGCGATGCCCGCCCAGCTTTCCGGCGGCCAGAAGCAGCGGGTGGCGATCGCCCGCGCATTGGCGCTGTCGCCGAAGATCATGCTTTTCGACGAAGTGACATCGGCGCTCGATCCCGAACTGGTCGAGGAAGTGCTGAATGTCATGCGCAAGCTGGCTGCCGAGACGGACATGACCATGCTGCTCGTCACACACGAGATGAGCTTCGCGAATGATTTTGCCGATCGAATCCTGTTCTTCGACGGCGGACGGATCGTGGAGGAAGGCAAGCCGGGCGAGATCTTCCGGCACCCGAAGCAGGAGCGGACACAGGCATTTTTGAAGAAGATCATCGCGGCTGGACAACGCATCTGACCGCGTGCAGCGGCCAATGCCGCAAGAAAAAGGGCGAACAAAGGAGTGGGAAACATGAGACAATTTTTGGCACTGGCAGGAGGCGCGGCCTTCGCGCTCACCGCGATGGCTCTGACCGCCGGATCGGCGGGGGCGATCACGCTGGAGGAGTTGAAAGAGCAGGGCTTTGCCCGACTGGCAATTGCCAACGAGCCCCCGTACACGGCCGTGGCGCCGGACGGCAAGGTGTCGGGCGCAGCCCCGGATGTCGCCCGCGAGGTGTTCAAGCGGTTGGGTGTTCCGGACGTGGCAGCCTCGATCTCGGAATATGGCGCGATGATCCCCGGCCTGCAGGCGCGGCGCTTCGACGTGATCACCGCCGGCCTGTTCATGAAGCCGGAGCGTTGCGAGGCGGTCGCCTATTCCGAGCCGATCCTCTGCGATGCCGAAGCCTTCCTGCTCAAGAAGGGCAATTCCAAGAACCTGCAGTCCTACGAGGATATCGCCAAGGATGAGACCGCCACGATCGGCGCGCCCGGCGGCGGGACGGAAGAGAAGCTGGCGCTGGAGGCCGGTGTGCCGCGCGACCGCGTGATCGTCGTTCCTGATCCGCAGAGCGGGCTGAAGATGGTCCAGGACGGTCGCATCGATGTCTATTCGCTCCCAGTGCTTTCCATAAATGATCTCGTCAAGAAGGCGAACGACCCGAACATAGAGGTCGTGGCTCCTGTGCAGGGGGCGCCGGTCTATTGCGACGGCGCGGCATTCCACAAGAGCGACACGGCGCTGCGCGACGCCTTCGACGTGGAACTCGCCAAGATGAAGGAGTCCGGCGAGTTCGCGAAGATCATCGAGCCCTATGGCTTCTCGGCAGCGGCGGCGATTTCGACCACGCGCGACAAACAGTGCGCCGCGGCGCAATAGCAGCTACCACGGCCCCTGCAGGACCGACCATGCAGGGGCTGCCTTTTTCAAGCACCCGGTCGCTTGCCAAGCCAGGTGACCGTCAAGCGGCCCGCAATGTCTGCGCGGGCACCAACCAGCAAGGCGCGTGAATGGACCAGTGGTCCGGCTATCTCGGTCTGATCCTGCAGGGGGCGTGGGTGACAATCGAGCTCACCATCCTCGGGTCGGCGCTCGCCCTGGTGATGGCTTTCCTCGCCGGTCTCGGGCGGCTCTCAAAGCTGGCCCCGCTGCGGTGGCTCGCCACCGCCTATATCGAATTCTTCCGCGGCACCTCGATTTTCGTCCAGCTCTTCTGGGCCTATTTCGTGCTGCCGCTTCTGGGCGTGCCGCTCTCGCCGCTGCAGGCGGGTGTGCTGGCGCTGGGGCTGAATGTCGGCGCCTATGCGGCCGAAGTGGTTCGGGGTGCGGTTCTGTCCGTCGGCAAGGAGCAATACGAAGCCTGCGTGGCGCTCAACCTGAACCGCTGGCAGTGCATGCGCCACATCATCCTGCCGCAGGCCTTCATCGTCATGCTGCCGACCTTCGGAAACAATGCCATCGAACTCCTGAAGGCAACCGCGGTCGTGTCCCTCATCTCGCTTGCCGACATGACCTTTCAGGCGCAGGTGGTGCGCTCGCAGACCGGCAACACGCTCATCCCCTTCGCGACCATTCTCCTCCTCTATTTCGCCATGGCGTCGGCGCTCTCCTGGGGCGTGCGCAGGCTGGAGAGGAAGCTCGCGCGTGGGCTCGACGGGGTGCGCGCCTGATGGAGTGGGATTGGGAATTCGTCTGGGAAATCATGCCCATGCTTCTTGCGGGCGTGAGGATCACGATCCTGGCGACGATCCTCGGGTCCGCGCTAGCCGCAGTGGTGGGGCTGGTGATCGTGATTGCCCGGCGCTCGGCGAACCGCGCGGTTTCCAGGACCGTAGGCTTCCTGGCTGAGTTCATCCGCGGCACGCCGCTCCTGGTGCAGCTCTACTTCATCTTCTACGTGCTGCCGGACATCGGTATCCTGCTCCCGCCACTGCTCGCCGGGGTGATCGGGCTTGGGCTGCACTACGGCACCTATACGGCGGAGGTCTACCGCGCCGGCATCGAGAACCTGCCGCGCGGACAATGGGAGGCAGCCAAGGCTTGCAACCTCACGCCGGTGCAGACCTGGATTCATGTGGTGATGCCGCAGGCGATCCCGCCGATGATCCCGGCGCTCGCCAACTATTTCATCGCCATGTTCAAGGAGACGCCGCTGCTTTCCGCGATCACGGTGCTGGAGCTCATGAACCAGGCGAAAAGCGTCGCCAATTCGAGCTACCGCTACATCGAGCCGATCACGCTGGTGGGAGTCTTCTTTCTCGTCATCAGCCTCATCTCGGTGATCGGCCTGCGCTGGCTCGAAAAGCGCTTCGGCCGCGTCGCGTAGGAGATGGAGATGCCGGTCAGGATCGAGCGCAGCAATGTGCCTCTCACCTTCGACGAACGCCCTCTCGAGAAGCGCATCGGGCTTATCATTCTTGCCACGGACCATACGACAGAGCCCGATTTCCGGCGCATGGTGGCAAGCGAGCGGATCGGCGTCTATGTGAGCCGGGTCCCTTATGCCAACCCCGTCACGCCGGAAAACCTGAAGCGCATGCAGCCGGCGCTCACCCAGGCAGCGCAATTGATCCTTCCGGACGAGGCGCTCGATGCAGTCATGTATTCCTGCACCTCTGCGTCCGTCGTCATCGGCGACGAGGAGATCGCAAGGGCGATCCGGGCGGCCAAGCCCGGTGCTCCCGTCGTGACCCCTCCCCTTGCCGCCGTGCACGGGCTCAAGGCGCTCGGCATTCGCCGGATCAGCGTTCTCACCCCCTACACGGAGGAGACGAGCGCGCCGATGGCGGAGTATTTTGCCGGCCACGGCTTTGCCATCGAAAGCTTCACGTGCCTCGGTCTCGACGATGACCGGGAGATGGCGCGGATCAGCCCAGGGGCGCTGGTGGAAGCAGCACACCGGGCGACCGCGCCAGCGGCGGAAGCGCTCTTCATCTCCTGCACCGGCCTGCGCTCGGCCGGTGTGGCCGCCGAGATCGAGACGGCGATTGGTCGGCCGGTCGTCACCAGCAATCTGGCAACCGCCTGGGCATGCCTGCGGCTGTGCGGGGATGCGACGGCCCGGCCAGAACTCGGCCGGCTTATGACGATCGCCGGGTACCCGGGCTGAGCCATGGAAGACGCGCTGGTAGACATCTCGGACATCGAAGCCGCCCGCCGCCGGATCGCCGGCAGGGTGGTGGAGACGCCGATCGTCCCCTCACCCTCTCTTTCCGACCGGATGGGTCTGCCAGTTCATCTGAAGCTTGAGCATCGGCAGACCACCGGCGCATTCAAGCTGCGTGGCGCCTCCAACGCCTTGGCACTGCTATCGGCGGACGCGAAGGCGCGCGGCGTGGTGGCGGCATCGACCGGAAATCACGGACGCGCGCTCGCCTATGCCGCCCGGCTGGAAGGCGTGCGCGCGGTCATCTGCATGTCGCGCCTGGTACCTGCCAACAAGGTGGAAGAAATCCGCCGGCTGGGCGCCGAGGTCAAGATCATCGGCAACAGCCAGGACGACGCCCAGGAGGAAGTCGACCGCCTCGTGGCCGAAGAAGGCCTGGCGATGATACCGCCCTTCGACGATCCGGCAGTCATCGCCGGCCAGAGCACGCTTGGCCTGGAACTGATCGATCAGTTGCCAGACGTCGACACCGTGCTGGTGCCGGTTTCGGGAGGTGGGCTCGCGGCCGGGATAGCCGCGGCGGTGAAAGCGAAGAAGCCTTCTGCTTCGGTCATAGGCGTCTCCATGGACCGTGGTGCTGCCATGCATGCCAGCCTTGCCGCGGGCAAGCCGGTGCTGGTGGAGGAGGCGCAGAGCCTGGCGGATTCGCTTGGAGGCGGTATCGGGCTTCAGAACAGGTTGACCTTTGCCATGTGCCGCGCGCTGCTCGACGATCTCGTTCTTCTCTCGGAAGAGGAAATCGCGGCGGGCATCCGCCACCTCTATGCGGAGGAGCGGGAGATCGTGGAGGGTGCGGGCTCCGTGGGCGTCGGCGCGCTGCTTGCGGGCAAGGTGAATCCGCGCGGCGTGACCGCCATCATCCTCTCCGGCCGCAACATCGACATGGAGCTTCACCGCCGGATCGTCTGCGGCGAAACGACCGCTGCCACGGGAGGGAAATGATGCCGCGCATGACCATCCTCACCGAGGCGGACTTGCGCAGGATCGTTCCACTCGATCTCGACGCGGTAGCCTGCGTCGAGAACGCCTTCCGCGCATTGGCGACAGAGGCGGTTGCCATGCCGCCGATCCTGCGGCTGGACATTCCGGAACATCGGGGCGAGGTCGATGTAAAGACGGCCTATGTGCCGGGCATCGACGCCTTTGCGATCAAGATCAGTCCGGGTTTTTTTGACAATCCGAAACTCGGCCTGCCGAGCGTCAACGGCATGATGGTGCTGTTGAGTGCGCGCACCGGCATGGTCGAGTCCCTGCTGCTCGACAACGGATACCTCACCGATATCCGGACTGCGGCCGCGGGAGCCGTCGCGGCAAGATATCTGGCGCGGGAGGATGCCGAGCGCGTCACGATCATGGGCGCAGGCGTGCAGGCGCGGCTGCAGCTTGAAGCGCTGATGCTGGTGCGGCCGCTCCGGCAAGCGCGGATATGGGCGCGCGAGGCTGAGAAAGCGGCAAGGGCCGCTGCGGAGTTGAGCGAAAAGCTTGGCATCGCGGTTGAGCCTGACGGCGACGCGGCACGGGCCGTCGGTTGGGCCGATATCGTCGTGACCACGACGCCCTCCCCCGCCCCGATCCTGCGCGCCGGTTGGCTGAAGCCCGGCCAGCACGTCACCGCCATGGGATCCGACGCTGAGCACAAGAACGAGCTCGACCCGCAGATCTTCGGCAGCCCGATCCGCTACGTCGCCGACAGCCTGGCGCAGACGCGGCGCCTGGGCGAGTTGCACCACGCCATTGCCCAGGGTGTGCTGACGGTCGACAGCGCCTTTGCGGAACTCGGCCAGATCATCGCCGGAGAGAAGGAAGGCCGCACCTCCGCGCACGACATCACCGTGGCCGACCTCACCGGCACCGGCGTGCAGGACACCGCCATCGCCACGCTTGCGCGCGACCGCGCCAGGCGGGCGGGAGCCGGAACTGCCTTCGAGAGCTGAGCGAAAGAACTCCAACAACAATAAGGACGTTTTTCAGTCATGACGCAGCCGAACCTGAAATTCAGCCGCAGCGAATATGCCGAGCGGCTTGCCAAGACCCGTGCGGCGATGGAAAGCCGCGGCGTGGATCTCCTGATCGTGAGCGACCCGTCCAACATGGCGTGGCTCACCGGCTATGACGGCTGGTCCTTCTACGTGCACCAGGCGGTGATCGTGCCGCCGGAGGGCGAACCGGTCTGGTATGGCCGCGGCCAGGATGCCAACGGCGCCAAGCGCACGGCATACCTCTCGCACGACAACATCGTCGGCTATGCCGACCACTATGTGCAATCGACCGAGCGGCACCCGATGGATTATCTCTCGCAGGTGCTGGCCTCGCGCGGCTGGGACAAGCTCGCCATCGGCGTCGAGATGGACAATTACTGGTTTTCCGCGGCGGCTTTCGCGTCGCTGCAGAAGCACCTGCCAAATGCGCGCTTCGCCGACACGACGGGGCTCGTCAATTGGCAGCGGGCGATCAAGAGCACGACCGAGATCGACTATATGCGCAGGGCAGCCCGGATCGTCGAGGCGATGCATACGCGTATTGTCGAGAAGGTCGAGCCGGGCATGCGCAAATGCGATCTCGTGGCCGAGATCTACGATGCCGGCACAAGAGGTGTAGAAGGCTTCGGCGGCGACTATCCGGCGATCGTCCCGCTGCTTCCTTCGGGCGCTGATGCTTCCGCGCCGCACCTGACCTGGGACGACAAGCCGATGAAGCGCGGCGAAGGCACGTTCTTCGAGGTGGCCGGCTGCTACAACCGCTACCACTGCCCGCTTTCGCGCACCGTATTCCTGGGCAAGCCGACGCAGGAGTTTCTCGATGCGGAGAAAGCCACGCTGGAAGGCATGGAGGCCGGGCTCGAGGCTGCAAAGCCGGGCAACACCTGCGAGGACATCGCCAACGCCTTCTTCGCCGTCCTGAAAAAATATGGGATCGTGAAGGATAACCGGACAGGTTATCCGATTGGCCTGTCCTATCCGCCGGATTGGGGCGAACGCACCATGAGCCTGCGGCCGGGCGACCGCACCGAACTCAAGCCGGGCATGACCTTCCATTTCATGACTGGGCTTTGGCTGGAGAATATGGGGTTGGAGATCACCGAATCGATCTTGATCACGCAGAGCGGCGTCGAATGCCTCGCCAATGTGCCGCGGCAGCTTTTCGTGAAGGACTGACGATGGCCACCAATTCCCTGCCGCCGTCGCCCATCGCGCCGACTGTCGATTTTTCGGCTGAAGGCGTGCAGCACGGCTTCCTCCGCCTGCCCTACAGCCGCGACGAGAGCGCCTGGGGATCGGTCATGATCCCCATCTGCGTGATCCGCAACGGCCGCGGGCCGACCGCGCTGCTGACGGGCGGCAATCACGGCGACGAATATGAAGGGCCGGTCGCCCTGTATGACCTTGCGCGTACGCTTCAACCGGATCAGGTGAGCGGCACCGTGATCATCGTGCCTGCCATGAACTATCCGGCCTTCGTGGCGGGGACTCGCACCTCCCCGATCGACAAGGGGAATTTGAACCGCAGCTTTCCCGGCCGCCCGGACGGAACCGTGACCCAGAAGATCGCTGACTATTTTCAGCGCGAGCTGCTGCCGCGGGCCGACCTCGTGCTCGACTTTCACTCCGGCGGGAAGACGCTCGACTTCCTGCCCTTCGCCGCCGCCCATATCCTTGCCGATAAGGCGCTGGAGCGGAAAGCTTTCGCTGCCGTCGAGGCGTTCTCCGCGCCCTGGTCCGTGAAAATGCTGGAGATCGATGCCGTGGGCATGTACGACACGGCAGCTGAGGAGATGGGCAAGATCTTCGTCACCACCGAGCTTGGCGGCGGCGGTACGGCGCGCGCGGAGACTGTCAGGATTGCCAAGCGCGGCGTGCTCAACGTGCTGCGCCATGCGAGCATCGTGAAAGGCCCAGTGGACCGGCAGGTTACGCGCTGGCTCGACATGCCCTCGGATGATTGCTTCTCCTTTGCCGAGGTGGACGGGCTCCTGGAACCGATGATCGATCTTGGCGGTGAGATCGCAAAAGGCGCGACCATCGCGCGCGTTCATCCCGTCGGGAGGACCGGCCAGGCGCCGCACGAAATAAAGTCAAAGATGGCGGGTCTTCTTGCCGCACGGCATTTTCCAGGGCTGGTGCAGGCAGGCGACTGCGTTTCGGTTGTCGCCGCTGTCGTAAGCGGCGCCCAAAAAGGCGGATAAGGCGACCTTTACCTGAAGCACCATATGCCTCTCCGGATGCTTTTGATCGCATCCGAGAAGCTCTCCGCAAGACAAGCTCTCGATGCGGCTAGAAGCCCGATGCGACGGCGGATGCGATCCCCGAAGCGGGTCGCGCGGAAATTTGCGACCCCGCAACGGCTAGGGCACCTCCGCGCTCGGCACCTATTCCCCGCAAGCACTCGCCGGATTTTTTCAGTTGCGGCTGCGATTACGTGGCCGGATATTGACGCGGGATCGGACTGCTGTCTTCACCTCAAGCGTCTCCGAAGCGTGAGCGTCAACGGTGAAGAGCTTGAGCTCCGCCGTTCAGGAGATTGCGTATGACGAGTGATGAAGACAAGCGACCGGCGGGATATGCCTCGCCGCCGTGCTTCATGCATGAAGTTGATCCGGCACCGGATGCCACGGATCCGCAGCAGCGCCTGGACGTAATGCGTTGGCGGAAAGCAGAACGCGAGCGGCTGATACAGGCGCGGCTCGAAACCCCCGCTGGCCGCCGGCGGATGTACGGAGAGCGGATCGCTGCCTATCTTGAGGAAATTATCGGGGAAGTTGCGGGAGCAACGGTGAGCGCTTACTGGCCTTTCCGCGGCGAGCCCGACCTTCGGCCGCTCTTGGAGCGGATTTCCCGCAAGGGCGGCCGCACGGCACTCCCCGTCGTGGTGCAACGCGGTGCGCCGCTGGTCTTCCGCGCCTGGACCCAGGGTGATGCGCTGGAGAAAGGCATTTGGAATATTCCCGTTCCTCCGCCGAGCGCGCTAGAGGTTACTCCGAACGTCGTCATCGCGCCGGTCGTCGGCTTTGATCCGGCATGCTATCGTCTGGGGTATGGAGGCGGCTTCTTCGATCGAACACTTGCGGTCCTGCCAAAGCGGCCGCGGGTAGTAGGAGTGGGCTATAGCGTTGCCGCGATTCCTACGATTTACCCACAACGCCATGACATAGCTCTGGACGTGGTGGTCACTGAAGAGGGCGTCCACTTGCCTTCCGAAGTATCCATATGAAGGCGTCCTGAGCTAGCGTGCTCAGCGCCGTTGTCAGTCGTGATCACCCGGCCATCGGAGAACACGGCAGCAATCCTAGATCGTCGCTCCCTGTGGTCGCCGACCGATGGAGCGAAGCCTAATCGCTATGTCTCTGTAATTCTGACGTCGCCTCTGGATTCTTCTTCTTTCAGGCTTCGCCCCCGCTTCGATTCGAAACAGCCTGCAAGAGCCGATCGCAATCCCCGCTGTGACCGGCCAACAGGTTGAGCGGGTCGATCACGCCCACTCCAACCCCGATCGCATTCGCGGCGGCCCACGCCCAGTCCTCCCGGGCCCGCCGGAGAAGCTCGGGACCACCCTCCGAAATGCAGGCGCGGCCGGCCTGTACAATCTCCGTGGACGGGACGCCCTGAAGCCGCTCGGAGAGTTCGGCTTGAAGCGGACCGACGACAAGAATGGCGAACAGATAGCTGATGAATTCCGACACGATGCTCTCCCGCTTGGCTGCCAGTCATATGGTGATCACCGCTCAAGATCTCCAGGGCGGAATCAAGCAGCGCTACCGCGGAATGAGCTTAGCGCGCAGCAACGGCTAAACTGAAGCTGCTCATCCGCAAGCACCCGTTGGATCCGCAGCAAGATTGCTTATCAAATCCTGCCGGAGCGCACGCGATCGAATCTTGCCGGGACCAGCTTCGCGACGCAGAACGACCGGCTGTGGGGCGGGCTCGGCCTTGGCGGCACCTATAGCTAGGCCGGCAACAAATATGCCGTCCATGGCGAAATCGCCCTCGACACCAGGCTTGCAAACTTCGCCGACAACCACGCCATTACCGGCAATATCGGCCTAAAGGTGAGGTGTGGTCGGAAGGCGCACCCCTAGGAGCGATCCCACAGAAGGCAGAAGCGCCGCCCACCATTGGGACGCACAAAACAGGCTTACGCCATGACCTGACGCGGTACCAGCGCGCCACGTCGATATTTGGCCGCCGCAAGCGAAGTTCGGCCTTGGCCGATCCTCTGTTTCCTTTCGAACCCTGAGCGTCACCCGGAACCACTGGGAACCAGGCGCAGCCAGAAATCATTCCCAGAACGCAATCGTCGGGGAGATTGTTCGGTGTCGGAAACTAAGGGAAGCTCTAGTGTTGGGAATGACCCGCGCATCTCGACCGGTAGCGCCGGTCTCGATGACATCCTATGCGGCGGCTTGGATCCGAACCGCGTCTATCTTTATGAGGGTCATCCGGGCACCGGTAAGACGACAATAGCGCTGCAGTTCTTGCTCGAGGGCGCCCGCCAAGGTGAGCGCGTCCTATATATTACGCTCTCGGAATCGACGCAGGAGCTGCATCTGGTCGCTGAGCGGCACGGCTGGTCGCTCTCTGGCGTAGATATCTTCGAACTGATCCCCGCCGAAACCTCGCTTGATCCTAGCCAGGAGCTTACCGTCTTCCACCCTGCGGAGCTGGAACTGAGCGAGACGACGAACCTGATCTTCGAGCGGGTGAAGGAGTTAAGCCCGACGCGGGTGGTCATCGACAGCCTGTCGGAACTAAGGCTTCTCGCGCAAAGCCCACTTCGCTATCGAAGGCAGGTATTGGCGCTGAAACATTTCTTCACCAGCCGCCAATGTACTGTCATTCTGCTCGACGATCTGTCATCGCAACAGAACGATCTCCAGCTGCATTCCATTTCCCATGGCGTGGTGCTGCTGGAGCAGCTCGCGATCGACTATGGTTCGGAGCGGCGACGGCTCCGCGTGATCAAGATGCGTGGCATCAAGTTCCGCGGCGGCTATCACGATTTCATTATCGAAAGAGGCGGGCTGAAGATCTTTCCTCGCTTGATCGCCGCGGAGCACCATGCGGAATTCTCCGCGGAGGTCGCCTCGAGTGGAAACCGCGAGCTTGATCAGCTTTTAGGGGGCGGGCTGGAACGGGGCACCAACGCCTTGCTGATCGGCGCTGCCGGGGTCGGCAAATCATCCCTGGCGCTGAGTTATGCTATTGCCTCGGCCGATCGTGGCGAACATGCGGTGATCTTCGCTTTCGACGAAGGCCGCGGCACCATGGAAGCGCGCGCGCGCACGCTCGGGTTGGACCTCGGCGGCAAGATAAAGGAGGGTCTGGTGCGGGTGCAGCAGATCGACCCGGCCGAACTCTCCCCCGGTGAATTCGCCAACAATGTACGGCGCAGCGTGGAGCTGGACGGTGCCCGGCTCGTCGTGATCGACAGTCTGAATGGCTATATGAATGCCATGCCCGACGAGCGCTTTCTCATCCTGCAGATGCATGAGCTTCTGAGCTATCTCGGTCAGCAGGGCGTGCTGAGCATGTTGGTGCTTGCCCAGCATGGCCTTGTCGGCCCGATGGAAACGCCGGTTGATATCAGCTATCTCAGTGATGCCGTCCTCATGCTGCGTTACTTCGAGCATGCCGGGACGGTGAGACGTGCATTGTCAGTGGTGAAGAAGCGCAGCGGAAATCACGAGCACACAATCCGCGAATTCAAGTTGAGCAATCAAGGGCTGAAGGTCGGCCCCCCGCTAACTCAGTTCAGCGGCGTTTTCTCAGGCACTCCGCAATATCTCGGTGATCCGGCGCCGCTCATGGTGGACGAGCAGAATGGACCCAAAACAGGAGGATAGCGGGCGCGTGCTCGTTTTCGCTCCGATCGGCCGTGACGGGGCGGCGTCGGCGGAACTGCTTCGGCGAGCGGGGATAGATACCCAGAACTGCACCGATTTCGGCGCGTTGCTGAATGGTATTGAGGAGGGCGCCGCGGCTGTGTTTATGGCCGAGGAGGGCCTGTACGGACAGAATTATCAGCAACTAGCCAGCTGGATTGAACGGCAGCCGACATGGTCTGACCTGCCCTTCGTGGTGTTGACGAGCAAGCAGGAGCAAGCCGCGATCCTGCAGTGGCGGCAGAGATTGATCGAGGTCCTGCGCAACGTTTCGCTGCTCGAGCGGCCGATCCAAGGCATCACCTTGATGAGTGCCATTCGGGCGGCACTGCGCGCCCGCAAGCGCCAGTATCAGCTCCGCGATCTTCTCGCCGCACGCGAACGCGCAGCCCAGCAACTCGAAGCGCTGGTCGTGGAGCGGACACGCGAGCTGGCCACAGCCAATATCGAGCTGCGCAACGAAATTCGTGAGCGTGAGCGTGCGGAAAAGTCGTTGCGGCAGGCACAGAAAATGGAAGCGATCGGCCAGCTGACCGGCGGCGTAGCGCATGACTTCAACAACTTGCTGATGGTGATTTCGGCTGGCCTACAAATGCTGGAGCGGAGGGACGACCTCGGATTGCGCGTCCGCATCGTCGACAGTATGCGCCAGGCGATCGAGCGCGGTGCTCGATTGACACGCCAGCTGCTTGCCTTTTCCCGCAGAACCGAACTCAATCCACAGCCGGTAGATTTGTCACGCCAGATCAGCAGGATGCGCGAGTTGCTGGAGCGCAGCCTGCGCGGGGACGTCGATGTGAGACTGGAAGCGGACGAGGATCTCTGGCCGGTCGAGATCGATCCCGGCGAGCTTGAGCTGGTGATCCTGAACCTGGCCGTGAATGCGCGGGACGCAATGCCAAATGGTGGCACAATCGTTGTCCGGGCATACAACGTGCCTGAAATGAAGGATGGGAATCTTTCCGGCGATTTCGTCAGGTTGTCGGTCGAAGACAACGGGACCGGAATGTCCGAGGAGACTCTTCAACGGGTATTCGAACCGTTCTTCACGACCAAGGAGGTCGGGAAAGGGTCAGGGCTGGGATTGGCCCAGGTCTATGGCTTCGCTCAGCAATCGGGCGGTACGGTAACCATCGAAAGCAGGCTCGGCGTAGGCACCACCGTCTCCCTGCTTCTGCCCCGTTCTTCAAAGGCGCCGGCGCCCGAGATGGACGGGGCTGCCACCCACATCGCGCCAGGGCTATCTGGGCCCGCCCTCTGCGTGCTGTTGGTGGAGGATGACGACGAGGTGGCATCCCTTCTTGGCCAAATGTTGGATGAGCTCGGCTATCTCGTTACCCGGGCATCCAATGCGCAAGCTGCGCTCGGCGCGCTGGCTAACGGGCGCCGGATCGACGTGGTGTTCTCCGACATCATGATGCCGGGCGGGATGAACGGGATCGAGCTCGCGCGCGAGATTCGGCGTCGCAAGCCTGACCTGCCTGTGGTGCTGACGAGCGGCAATGCTGAGGCTTTCAACGCCAATCTTTGGAGCGAGGGGCTCGAGATTTTGCCGAAGCCGTACCAGCTGGAGCAGCTCGCGGCCACGCTGCGAAACGCAGCTGAGCACCGGGCAAGCCTGTCCGATAGGTAATTCCTGTGTCAACCGCTTAGGGGAGTTCTTGCGGAAAATACCGTCATCAGCCGATTCGCATCGGATTGGCCCTCGCCGGCCTATAGCTCACACCCGATAATAAGAGCTATTGGTTTGAAACCTTTGTTATGGATCGGGATCACGCCAGCATACGCGACGACCGATCTCTCCAAGATGCCGGATTGCGCTTCCTTCCCTGGGGACAATGGGATTGGCCGCTGACGGTTTCAGCACCTGTGCGATCCTCCAGCTTCTCGACGAGCTGCCCGATCATGAAAGCTTCCATCAGGTCGATGTGCTGATGGAAGAACTGAGCGATCTTACTCCGCGGGGCTGCAGAAGCTGCTTGTCCGCTGCCGAAGCGTTTGCCGATCGGCATCGCCACGCGTGGCTCAAACACATTGAGCGCGCTGCAATCGATCTTGGCTCGGGGAAGCGCATGCTGGTCAAGGAGGGGCGCTACGATCCCACCTACCAGATCGTGCCGAAAGAACTGGAAGAGGCACCCTGATGGCTTTTCATGATGCCCACCGCAACCAGGTCGCGCTCCTGATCCGCGCGCTGCCTTCAGTCGCAGCGGAAAAATTGCTTTGCGATGAAGGGCGGCACGGCCATCAATCTATTCATCCCGGACCTGCCACGGCTTTCGGACGATATCGACCTCACCTATCTGCCTGTTCAGGAACGCGCAGCCTCGCTAGCTGCGATCGATGCGGCGGTGCCGCGCATCGCAGAGCGCATCACTGGAGCGGTTCGTGGCAATCGGCTGATTGAGATGAAGACGACCAAAGGTTGGGAACGCACGCCGTTTCACGTCACGCGTAACGAACAGGCCGTTGATGAGGAGCGCCGCGGCGATTGGCGGCTAGTGAGGTTGTGGAATTTCGCGCGGGTGCCACGGGCGTTGAGTTGTGGCCACCGTTGGAGGGCGCATGTGTCGCCAATGGAAACCAGTTATCATGCCGATTTCTTAATTATCCTGTCGGAAGCCGGTTCAGGAAAAACTGCTGAAATTCGCAATATTTTATCCGTCTCGAACATGTACCCAACGTTTTCGAGAAGGGGTTCGAGGTCGGTACTTTCGAAGAGTTCGAGACGTGGCTGGCATCGAATGACAAGGGCTGGGTCTGCTGGACTCCGTCGATGAGGCGCGCTTGCGCAATGCGGGAGACTTCGCGCTCGCAATTAAGAAGCTGGGAGGCGGATCGCAACAGCAAAGGATAGCTCGCACATCGTTGTCGCCGGAGTACCAATGCGTGGCGTAACGAGAAAACGGTCGGGGACGACCTGGAGCGGATCACAATCAAGAAAGCCGTTCAGCCATGGATCATACGACCGCGTTCATGTGCTCTCCCGGATCAGCAACTCGTATCCAACGTCGTGTACTGGTGAAATGGGCCTCTCGCCCCGCAATCGTGTAAGAATAAGCGAAGCCGCTTCACGGCCATGCGCTTCAAGGCGCGCTTTTACGGTGGTAAGCGGTACCGGCAGGAGGGCTGACATAGCAAGATCGCCGAAGCCGGCGATCGCCACCCCGGCTGGCACGGCAACGCCGCGCGAGAGGCAGGCCATCATCGCGCCATGGGCGAGATTGTCCGTTTGGAAGAACACCGCGTCCGGCGGGCGCGGGCTGTCAAGCAGTTCGAACATCGCCGCATGCCCCTGCTCCATGGTGGTGGGCGTTGGCACCGAAATGATGTGACCATCGTCTACCGAAAATCCCGCTTCGCGCATCACCGTGCGGAACGCCTGGTAGCGCTCCGCCGCCTGATCGTTGTTCTCTGTCGAGCCATGCACGAGGGCAATCTTCCGATAGCCGCGATCGATCAGGTGCCGCGTCATCTCGGCGGCGGCTGCGAAATTATCGAAGCCGACCCCCATGTCGATCGGCTTCGCCCGGATGCTGCCCATCTCCACGATCGGGCCGTCGAAGCGCTCCAACCGCTGCCTGAGCTCGGCCGAATGGGAGTATCCGGTCAGCACCAGCGCGTCCGCCTGCCGCCCCATGAAGGTTGTCACGACGTCGTATTCCTTCTCCGGCGACCAGTCATAGATGCCAAGCAGAAGATGCTTTCCGTGCTCCTGCAGCACCTTGGCCAGGAGTTCGGCAAGATCAGCGAAGAGCGAGGCGCTGATGGTTGGGACAGCCAGCCCGACGATGTTGGACCGGCTCGATACCAACGCCCGCGCCATGAGGTTGGGCACATAGCCCGTGGCGTTGATCGCCTCGTGCACGCGTTGGCGGGTGGCGGGGGTCACTGTGTCGGGCTGGCGCAGGGCGCGCGAGACCGTGATGAGTGACACGCCGGCCGCTTCCGACACGTCCTTGAGCGTCACCGACTTGCGCTGCCGGTCCTTGGCGAGACTGACCTCGTCCAGGCTCATGCCCGCGCGCCCTCTGCGGCTGCGATCAGCCGGCGCTCGCGTTGGCTCTGGCGGATACGCCGGTCAAGCTCATCGGGAGACCAGCCTTCGAGAAGCAGCCCCCGAAGCGCAGCTTTCATCCCGGCAAGGTCCGGTCGCTCGGCGAGATTGGTCCGCTCGCGCGGATCGTCATCCAGATGGAAGAGTTCATCCGGCTCCCCATGGTAGTAGACGTATTTCCAGGAGCCTTGGCGGATCATGCGGATCGGTCGTTCAGCGGCATGGGCCAGATATTCTGAGACAACGGCGCGCTCAGGGCGGATTGTGCCGCCTGCAAGCGTGGGCTTCAAGCTCTCTCCGTCGGCTTCCTCGACAAACGCCCGCGTTGCCGGTTTCTGGCTGGCTCCGGCAAGGTCGGCAAAGGTCACGGAAAGATCGAGCAGGGAAACCGGAACAGCGCAGCGTTCCCCACCTTCTACCACGCCCGGCCAGCGGATGATGAGCGGAACACGCACCGATTCCTCGAACAGGCAGCATTTCCACCACAGGCCGTGCTCGCCCAGCATTTCACCGTGATCCGATGCATAGCAAAGCAGCGGGTCGAATCCTCTCGGCGCCGCACCATCCATGGCATTGAGGATGGCGCCTATCATGTCGTCCAGATGCGCAACGAGCCCAAAATAGGCTGCGCGCGCTTTCGCCACCACCGCCTCATCCACCTCCTCAATATCGAAATAGCGCCTCAGGCGCTTGTGAAACGGATGTTGTGCATCCAGCTCATCTCGCGTTACCTGCGGCAGGGGAATGTTCGCGTGTTTATAGCGGGCGAAATAGTGCTCCGGCACCTTCAGCGGAAAATGCGGGGCGTTGAAGGAGATGCATAGGAAAACGGGCCGCCGCTCGGGCCCCGCGGCGGCACGCTCCTCAATAAATTGCAGCGCATGATGGAGCACATCCTCATCCTGTTCGAGATGCGGCGTATGCCCGATCCCGGCGGTTGTGAGACGGCTGCGCGCATCGGAGATGGTCGCCAGCGGCTCGCTCCAGTCGGGCGCCTCGATCGCGTTGCCGCACACGCGAGCATCATCGACCGGCCGCCGTTCAAAGCCATGGAGTTGATCAGGCCCGATGAAGTGCATCTTGCCGATGAGCACGGTCTCATAGCCGCAAGCGCTCAGCACATGGGCAAGCGTCGGTATATCGCTCGGCAGGGGTGAGCCATTGTCGAAGCAGCCGATGCGGGAGGGGTAGCGCCCGGTCATGAACGACATGCGCGAGGGAACGCACAAGGGAGAGGAGCAATAGGCGGCATCAAAGGTCATGCCCTCGCCGGCCAGCCGGGCAAGGTTAGGCGTCGCGACAAAGTCGTTTCCATAGATGGATGAGAAATGTGGCGCGTGCTCGTCGGACAGGATGAGCACGATGTCCGGCCGGCGCACATCCTGCTGTCCCTTTTGCACCGCCTCCAGGCTTCCGTCTGCTTTCATTCCTTGCCTCCAGCGATTCTCATCATGGCAGTATTGACATACGTATATCATCCGTCATCATGGAACCAGCAGTGAGGGAGGAGTGCTGCATGAGGGTCACCCGTCGCCATTTCATGTCCGGCGCTGCCGGTCTCGCTGTCGCGGGCACCGCGCCGCTCGGATTGTCCCGGCCTGCCAGGGCAGCGTCCGGAACGATCGCTGTCTGGAAGTTCGGTGGAACGCCGCGCGAAGTCGAGTTCTGGGCAAAGCAGAACGAGGTTTTCCTCAAGGCCAATCCTGACGTCAAACTGGAGTACTCCTATTTTAACGGCCAGATGCGGCGGCAGAAAATGCAGGCCGCGCTGCAGACGGGGCAGATCCCGGATGTGATCGTTGGCTTCGGCCAAGACGTGCCCGAGCTCGCCACATTCAAGGCCATCCAGCCGCTCAACGACTTGGCGGGCGACAAGCTCGCGGGGTGGCAGGAACGGATCGTCCCGCAGATTCTTACCAACGGCAATTTCGACGGCAAGCTGTACGGGCTGCCGGTCTATGTCGATATGGCGCCGTTCCTAGCCTACAATATCGATGCACTGAAGGAAGCGGACTTTGATGGGCCACCGCGCACTTGGTCGGAGCTGCGCGATTACGCCAAGAAACTCACCAAGCCGGACCGGCCGGGCTTCGCCTTCCCGGCAACAACCGCGCCCGGCGACATCAACATCTTCGAGTCCGTCGCCTACATGAATGGCGGACGCGTCTATGATCCCGCGACGGGCAAGGTGACGCTCGACGACCGCGGCGTTGTCGACGCCCTGCAGTTCTATGTCGACCTCGTGAAGGACTTATCGACGCCGTCGGCCGCGTCCATGGCTGAGACGAATTTCCGCGATACGGCGCAGCTCTTCGCGCAGGGTCGCGTGGCCATGTGGATCGCCTTCTCCTGGCTCAACACGCCGTGGGGAACACCGGAGACGCTGAACTGGACCGGTGCGCCCTTTCCTCGGCCGGACAAGCCCAGCGGCGGCCAGGCACCGGTGAACGCATTGATGGATTCCTCCGCCATCCTCTTCATCTCGGCGAGCACGCAA
The DNA here is from genome assembly GCF_031180965.1 of Chelativorans sp. Classification (GTDB taxonomy): domain Bacteria; phylum Pseudomonadota; class Alphaproteobacteria; order Rhizobiales; family Rhizobiaceae; genus Chelativorans. Next base: position 47,257 of record NZ_JAPSLH010000011.1, on the reverse strand, counting down.
AATCCTGAGGCGGCGCTTTCCTATGTGGATTTCTGGTCGCAGAACGAGCAGCTCCTGATGTGGGACGGCGATCCCGAATACTCGCGCATCCCGGCCGCCAAGGCGGCGTGGGATACACCGGAGCTTGCGCAGAAATGGCCAAGCTGGGTGGAAGCCTATAAGGGCGGGACGCTTTTTGCGGGCGCAGAGCCGATTCCCCGTTTCGTCGGCGTGACGCAGGTGGAGACAGCCTTGGGCGCTGCAATCCAGGAAGCAATCCTTGAGCGTAAATCACCCGAGCAGGCGCTCGCCGATGCAGCGGCGGCAGCGCAGCAGCAGATTGACCTGCTCAAATAGCCATAGCCAGCCTCTGGATGTGAGAGTTGACTGAGAGAGCCACCACGGGGCCCGCGGCCGCACCCTACGGTGGGGTGCGGCGACGCACTGGTTTTGCTGGTAGGAGCCGCGCCGCACCGGATCCGCTGCGGCGGCACGATCGGTGGCTTGCCTATGCGATGATCCTTCCCGTGGTCTTCGCGGTGGTCGGTTTCGTCCTCGGGCCTGCCTATGACGTCTTCCGTCTGAGCTTCACCCGCTTCATCATGGGGCAGGAAGTGGCGTTCGGTACGCTTGTCAACTTCAAGACACTGCTGGCCGACCCGATGTTCCTCCAGGTGCTCAGGAACACCGCCATCTGGATCCTCGGCGGCACGCTGGGCTGCGTCGTCCTGGGACTCGCGCTCGCCACCTTCCTCGCCATCGAAAGCCGCGTGACGACCGTGCTGCGCGCGCTGATCCTCCTGCCGTGGATCCTTCCAGACGTGGTGACTGCCATGGCCTGGAAATGGATGCTGCACGGGCAGGTCGGCATCGTCGGCCAGACCTTGCAGGCGCTGGGCATCACCGAACGGCCGATGTCTTTCCTTGGGGATCCCAACTTCGTCATGTGGGTGCTAGTGGCCGTCGTCATCTGGCGCAAGGTTCCGCTCATCACACTCGTGCTGACGGCCGCGATCCGCAACGTGCCGAGCGAGCTCATTGAGGCGAGCCGCATCGACGGAGCGAATCGCTGGGAGACTTTCCGGTATATCGTGATGCCGCAGATCGCCTTCCCCTTCACCGCGGTGACGGTGATCTCGATGATCTGGATGACGGCGGAGTTCACGCTGCCCTGGGTCATGACCGGCGGCGGCCCCGCAAATTCCAGCCAGATCATGTCCACCTATATCTACCAGCAGAGTTTTGAATTCTTCAATTGGGGTGTGGCGTCCGCCATGTCCGTCGTCAACCTCCTGTGCCTTGCAGCGCTCGTGACGCTCTATCTCACGGTGATGCGGCGCTCCTGGTCGCGAAAGGAGTGACGACGGTGACGAGGGAGCCCATCGCAACAACGCTCTTCGCACTCTGCGCCGGCGTTATCGCGCTTTACATCACCTTTCCGATCCTGTGGTTGATCCTCGCTTCCTTCAAGCCTGCCAGCGAGCTTGCGCGGTTGCCAGCCACCATTTTGCCTGATGAGTTCACGCTCGGCGCCTACCGGGATCTTCTCACAGCCGGCACGCAGTCGAGCCAATTGCTCGATTGGCGTCGGCTCATCGCCAACAGCTTCTTCATATCCGTCACCTCGACAGTGATCGTCGTCGTCCTGGCATCAATTGCGGGCTACGCCTTCGCGCGCATCCCCTTCCCGGGCCGCGACCTGATCCTGGGCGGGCTGCTTGTGAGCCGCATGTTCCAAGGTGCGGTGCTTCTGCTGCCCACCTATCGTTTGATGGTCTTCCTCGGCCTGCACGATTCCCCCTGGGCCCTCATCCTTATCTATTCTGCCTTCGGCCTGCCCTTCGCCACTTGGATCATCACCGCCGGCCTGCGGGAAATCCCCATGGAGCTCGAGGAAGCGGCGATGGTGGACGGTGCAAGCCGTCTCCAGACCATGATCAGGGTGATCCTGCCTCTCGCCGTGCCCTCCCTGGTGACGGCAGCCCTGTGGCACTTCGTCGGCTCCTGGGCCGAATTCGCCTTCGCCTCGATCCTGCTGGAATCGCCGGAAAAGAAGACTGTGACACTGGGCCTCGTCAACTTCGTCGACTACTTCACCCTCGAATTCAATCGCGTTGGCGCCGCCGCCGGCCTGGTGGCACTGCCTATCCTGGTCATCTTCTTCTTTGGCCAGCGCTATTTCACTCGCGGCCTCTTGCAAGGCGCGGTGAAGGGCTGACCGGCGCCACCTCACTACAAATGGAAGACCTCGTGACTGGAAAAAAGCCGAATGTCATCGTCGTCCTGACCGACCAGCAGCGCTGGGACACCGTCGGCGCCCACGGCAATCCGATGGGGCTTACGCCAAATTTCGACCGGCTGGCGCAGAGCGGCGCCTTCATCAAAAATTCCTTTACCTGCCAGCCCGTCTGCGCGCCGGCGCGCTCGGCTTTCCAGACCGGCCTCTATCCAACGACGAGCGGCTGCTACAAGAACGGCATCCCGCTTCCCCGCACACTGCCCACACTTGCGACCCTCTTCGGCGATGCGGGATATGCGACGGGCTATATCGGCAAATGGCACCTGGCCGAGAACGAGCCGGTGCCGCCGGAGGAACGGGGGGGGTACCAGGATTGGCTCGCTGCCAACCTGCTCGAATTCGTTTCTGGCCCTTTCGACACGGTGCTGTTCGACGAGTCCGGCCACCGGCAGAAGCTGCCGGGCTATAGGGTTGATGCGCTGGCCGACGCCGCGATTCGCTATATCGACCGGCGCCAGGATCGGCCCTTCTTCCTGTTCCTGTCTTTCCTGGAGCCGCATCACCAGAACAGCACCGACAGCTACCCAGCCCCACTCGGCTACGAGGAAAGCCTGCGCGACAAGCTGGTCGTCCCCACTGACCTCGCCCAACTCGGCGGATCAACCCTGGAGCATCTGCCGGGTTACCTCGGGATGGTCAAGCGACTGGACGAGGCTCTCGGCCGCATCATTGAGGCGCTGCACAGCCTTGGCATTCTCAACGACACGATCGTCCTCTTCACCTCCGACCATGGCTGCCACTTCAAGACCCGCAACGACGAGTACAAGCGCTCTAGCCATGAAGCGTCTATCCGGGTGCCGACGCTGTTCCATGGCCCAGCGTTCGACGGGTTGGGCACTTATGACGGGCTGGTCAGCCTGATCGACCTCCCGCCGACCCTGCTCGATGCGGCCGGCGTTACGGTGCCTGCGGCCATGCAGGGAAAATCCCTCCTTCCCGCTCTTCGTGGCGAGAGGAAAGGACGGGAAGGCGTGCTCATCCAGATCAGCGAACATCATGTCGGCCGCGCGCTCAGGACCGCGCGATGGAAATATGAGGTCGAGGCGCCGGAACTGGATGGCTACGCGGTTCCCGGCGCGCAGGTTTACGTGGAGGCGCGTCTTTACGATCTTCATTCCGATCCGCACGAGCTCGAAAACCTGATCCGTTCACGCGCACATTCCGGCATACGGGAGGAGCTACGCTCTTTACTGGCCGCGGCCATGGCTGAGGCCGGTGAGGCAGCCCCGAAGATTGTGACTGTCGAGGACGCTGGTTGGCAGGAAAGGATGGCAAGCCGGACCTTGCAGCGAACAATCCTAGCGACTTCCATCTGAATGAACCGATAATCATCACCATGAAAGAGTGTTGCTCGCCCTCCGCTCCCTCGCGGCAAGCCGGATGCGTGCCGATGCCGTCGCGCACCGTTGCAGATCGTGCCGGAATGGTGCGTATACCCGCAGGGCCCTTTCGAATGGGGAGCGACGACCCGAAAGCCTATCCGGCCGATGGCGAGGGGCCGGTACGCACCGTGGCGGTGTCGGAATTCCTGATCGATGCCACGGCGGTGACGAACCGTCGCTTCGCGCAATTTGCGCGCGAAACGGGTTACGCTACCGATGCCGAGCGCTATGGCTGGTCGTATGTGTTTTACGCCGCCGTGCACCCCAAAGCGCGGCGCTATGTGATTGAAGGAAGCGTGCCGCAGGCGCCCTGGTGGCTGGCCGTGCGGGGAGCCTCCTGGCAGGCACCCGAAGGCCCAGGTTCAAGTGTGAGAGATCGCGGAGACCATCCGGTCGTGCACGTTTCGTGGAACGATGCCGCCACCTATGCGGCTTGGGCGGGTAAACGGCTGCCGACCGAAGCGGAGTGGGAAAAGGCTGCGCGCGGCGGCCTCGACCAGACGCTCTTTCCCTGGGGCGACGAGCTTGCGCCAGGCGGGCGTCACCGCTGCAATGTGTGGCAGGGGGATTTTCCACGCGTGAACACCCGCGACGACGGTTTCCTTACCACGGCTCCGGTGAAGGCCTTCAGCGCAAACGGCTATGGTCTTTATAACGTGGTGGGCAATGTCTGGGAATGGTGCGCGGACGGGTGGAGCACCGATTGGCATTTGTTGGATGTACCCGACAGCCGCGTCAACCCAAAAGGACCGCCGGAGAGTGCGACCCGCGTGATCCGCGGCGGCTCCTATCTTTGTCATGAAAGCTACTGTTCCCGCTACCGCCTGTCGGCTCGGACCACGAATACGCCCGATTCCAGCACCGGCCATATGGGCTTCCGCTGCGCAGCCGCTGGGTAGTGGCTGTCCATCCCTCGGCGCCTTCGAGCCAGAACCATCACTTCGCCACGATCCGCAGGGTCCGTCTGTTGGGGTGCTTTGGTACGACGAAGCGGATGTGTGCCATACACCTCATGACCCGGGCGTCACGTCCGGCACTTTCTGCCGTTCGTCTCCATTCGCCATTTACCGCTGCACGACGCAGGATGACTGTAGCAGCGCTTTTTAGGAGACGAGTTCCCCATCTGTTTGAGAGATGCTCCTGGCATCTCATGCAAGAGATCGAAACGCTTAGTGGCGGGCTGTTGCGCTACGGCTGCCGCAGAAGGAACGGCGGGGCGGCTTCTGCTTCGGCATCGGATGCCTGGCGCAGGCGCTCGGAAGCGCGTTTCTCGGACGATTCCAGGTGGAATACAAGCGCCTGCTCCGCCACCTTGAAGGCCTCCCGCGCCAACGCCTCGAAGACCTGGAGGTGCTCGCTCAGATACTGCGTCCGCTCCGCTTCGGATGCAGACTGGTTCGGCAGATAGAGATAGGTGATGTGCAGCACCTGCGCCTGCCGGATGACGGCGAGCAGCCGCGCATTTCGGCAGTGGGAAAGCGCATGGGTGTGCAGGTCGCGCTCGATGGCCTGCAGCTCCTCGGCGTAAAGGTTCCCGCGCACCGCCAGCGCCCGGTGTATTCGCTCCACGGCGCCCTCCAGGAAGGCTGCATCCAACTGGGGAGCCGATTCGACGAGAGCGGCGGGCTCGAGCAGCCGGCGCAGCTGGTAGATGTCGCTCAGATGATGCTGGCTCAGCTGCTCGACGATCCAGCGTCCTTTCTCTCCCCTTCTGACTAGCCCGCGCTCTTCGAGGCGGTGCAGGACGTCGTTGGTCACCGTGCGGCTGACGCCGAAATAATCCGCCATCGCGCTTTCGATCAGCTTGTAGGAGCCGAAAGGCAGGAACCGGACGATCATGCGCTCGACTTGGTCGTAGAGCGGCTGCCATGAGCCTTTCTGGCGCGCCCTGCTGACCACGTCGAGCGGCAGCCTGTCGAGGACCGTCTTCACCGGAACCGGGTTTTCCCTGGCGCCAGGGCGTATGAATTTCCCCCCGGAAGTCCTCTCCACCAGCCCTTCGGCTACGAGCATGCGAAGCGCGCGCTCCACCGGGGGGCGGCTTACGGCAAAATGCTCGGCCACGGACGAGACCGAAATGACGATCTCCGCTCCCGTCCGATCCTCCGAAAGCGCAGTAAGCAGCGCCTCGTGGACGATGGCATAAGGCCGCCGGGTCTCGATTCTGTTTTCCAACGCTTCCTTCCTACGTGCCCTGTCAATCTAACCGAGTCGCCCGACCGCGCCCAAGGGCTGCGGCTCCCGTGTCGTTTGTCACTTTATGAGCGCAAAAACTCAACCATTGCGCCAGACGAGCGGCAGTTTTCTTTCTGATTTTTGCATATTGCGCCCAAAAAGCAGTACTGCTAGTCCTCTGTGGAGGAGGAGAGGCAGGTGAATCCAACCCGACGCGGCGTCTTTCCCATGCTGCCCACGCCTTTCGACGGCGATGGGAAACTGGCGCTCGCCGGGATCCCGGCGCTCGTCGCCTATATCGTCGAGAGCGGGGCGGATGGGCTGGCGCTGCTGGGCCTAGCGGGCGAAGTGCGGGCGCTTTCGATCGAAGGGCGCAAGCGCGTCGCGGAAGCGGCCGCCCGCGCGCTGGACGGCCGCCTGCCCATGCTCATCGGGACGAGCTGCGACAGGACGCGGGACGCTGTGGACGTGACGCAACACGCCGTCTCGCTCGGCGCCGAGATCATCATGGTTGCCCCGCCCGTCGCAGAGCGCCGGGCGAGCGAGGACGATCTGCTCGAGCATTATCTGAGCGTCTCTCGTGCGGCCGGGAATGCATCGGTCATGCTGCAGGACGCGCCGGCCGAGCTCGGCGTGGAACTCTCCTTTGACCTCATCACCCGCATCGTCTCGCGCGCGCCCAATGTGCGCTATGCGAAGCTTGAGGGCCCACTCGACGGCCAGTCGATCGCCGATCTCCGGGAGCATCCGGAATGCGCCCATCTTGCCTTCTTCGGCGGCAAGGGTGGCCTGCGCTATATCGACGTGCTCGACGCCGGCGGCAGCGGCATGATCCCCGCCGCCGAGGCGCCGGAGCGGGCCGTCGCCGTGCAGCGGCTCTACGATGCGGGTGACCGGGCGGGCGCTCTTGCCGCCTATCGCCGGATGCTGCCGCTCTGGACGTTTCAGGCGCAGTCGCTCGCAATCGCCGTAGCCTCGGTTAAGCAGATCCTCGCCTGGAAAGGTCTCCTGAAGGATCCCTATTCCCGCATCGCTCCGGCGCTCAAGCCATGGAGCCGCGAGGCGCTGCGCCGCCACGCCCTTGAAGCCGAGATCATCACCAGCAACGGAAGTCTGGCGTGACGCCGAGCATCATCAGAAAAGTCGAGATCGTCCGCTTCGCCTATCGCGTTGACGGGCTCGGCGCAGCCGATCCTTCCGGCCGGACGCTCCGCACCTCCTATCGGGAGGGCGACAGCATCACGCTCAACGCCTCCGCCGTGGCAATCGAGACACGCGACGGCATCCGCGGCGAATATGTGCTGCTCGTGAACGCATTCGCCCACGCGCAGATGGCATATCTGGCGCCCCACCTCCTCAACCGGGATGCGGAGCAGCGGGAGCTGATCTTCGATGACCTGAAGCGGGAATTGAGGCAATTCGACCATATGGGCCACGGGCCCCTCAACATCGCGCTGTGGGACCTGGCGGGAAAGAAATACGGCTGCTCGGTCACGAAACTGCTCGGCGGGTTCCGGACGAAGCTGGCGGCCTATGCCTCCACCTATCACGGCGACCGCTCGGGAGGCCTCCATTGCAAGGAGGCTTACGCCGATTTCGCCAGGCACTGCCGCGAGATTGGCTACCGCGCCTTCAAGATCCATGGCTGGCACGAAGGGAACCGCTACGAAGAGGCCGAGAACGTGCTCCATGTCGCCAGGGAGGTCGGCGATGAGATGGTGCTGATGCTCGATCCGGCCTGCGAGCTGCGCACCTTCGCCGACGCGCTCTATGTCGGCCAGGCCTGCGACGAGGCCGGCTATTTCTGGTACGAGGACCCGTTCCGCGATGCCGGCACCTCTGCCTTCGCGCACCGCAGGCTGCGCGAGATGATCAGGACGCCGCTGCTCATTACCGAGCATGTGCGGGGCATCGAGCCCAAGGCCGATTTCGTGCTCGCTGGCGGCACGGATTTCGTGCGCGCCGACCCCGACTACGACATGGGCATCACCGGCGCCATGAAGATCGCGCGTTTTGCCGAGGCCCTGGGCCTCGATGTCGAGTTCCACGGCGCAGGCCCGGCGCAACGCCACTGCATCGCCGCCACGCGCAACACCAACTATTACGAGGTGTCGCTCCTGGGGCCGAAGGTGAAAAACCTCGTGCCGCCCGTCTATCTCGGCGACTACAGCGATCAGCTCGAATGCGTGGATGCCGACGGCAATGTGCCGGTGCCGACCGGCCCCGGGCTGGGCGTCACCTATGATTGGTCCTTCATCAACGCCAACAGCGTCGGGCGGGAAGTCTTCGAAGCCTGAATCAGGGAGGAAGAGCGATGAATATGTTCAGCAAGGGAGCAAACCGCCGGCAGGTTCTCGCCGGCATTGCCGCGGCCGGAACCACGCTCAGCATGCCGGCGATCGCGCAGACGCGCCGGCTCGTCATCAACAGCAACGCCAACAACAAGCTGCGGCCGGTCTTCGATCAGATCGTGGCCGCGTTCGAGAAGGCGGAGAATTGCGAGGTGCAGGTCAACTACGCGGATTACGAATCCTACAACACCTCCATCCGCAGCTTCCTTGTCACCAACCCGCCTGACATCTGCTTCTGGTTCAGCGGGGAGCGCATGCGCGCCTTCGTGCGGCGCGGGCTGTTCGAGGATATCACCGACCTGTGGGAGGAACGCGGCTTCTTCGCGCCAACCGGAGCGCTGTCCGGCGCGCTCGCCGTCGAGAACCGGCAGTACGGCATCCCGATGCAGGCGAGTTTCTGGGGCATCTTCTATCGCGCAGACATCCTGGAGCGCGCCGGCATCAAGGCGCCCGTCGCCGACTTCCCCACGCTGATCGAGGCCGGCAGGACGCTACGCGGTCAAAACATCACCCCCTTCGCCATCGGCTCCCGTCGGCCCTGGACCACCGCCGGATGGTTCGACTACCTCAACCTTCGCATCAACGGCCTCGATTTCCACATGGGTCTGATGGGCGGACAGGAATCCTATCTCGATCCGAAGCTCAGCTCCGTCTTCGACCGCTGGCAGGAGGCCATCGAGGCGGGTTTCTTCCTGGAGAACCACACTTCCTATTCCTGGGAGCAGGCGGCCGCCTTCTACAATCAGGGCACCGCGGCCATGATGCTGCTTGCACAGTTCGCCCGCGGTCAAATGACGCCGGAGGTGCTCGACGCTTCCGACTTCATGCCCTTCCCGAAAGTCGATCCCGCGGTCGGCAATTTCGAGGAATATCCGGTGGATTCCCTCCATATCCCTGCGCGCGCCGCCAACAAGGAGCTTGCCCGCGAGTTCCTCGCCTTCTTCTACCAGCCGGATAACCTTGCTCAATGGATCGTGCCCGAGGGCAACCTGCCGCCGCGCAATGATGTGGAACTGCTCAACCGCGACAAGTTCCTTGAGAAGGGCATGGCGCTGCTCGCCGCGGCGGATGGTACCAGCCAGTTCTACGACCGCGACACCGACCCGGATATGGCCCAGGCGGGGCTGCAGGGGTTCCAGCAATTCATGGTCCAGCCGGGCGAGCGCCAGGCGATCCTCGAACGTCTCGAGGCAACTCGGAAGCGCGTCTTCCAGCAATGACGGCTGCGGGCAACGAGCATGGGCGGAGGGCACGAGAGATCGCGCTGCCCTCCGGCGCGGGAAGTCAGGCCACCTTCGGCCCATGGCGCCCAGGCAGCGACTTCCTGACGTCGCTTGCGCTGCTTGCGCCCGCCGCCATTCTTTTCACCGTCGTCATCATCATTCCCATCCTTCAGAGCATGTGGATCAGCCTGCATGACTGGGACGGGCTCGGCGAGCCGCGCTGGGTGGGTCTTGCCAATTATGTGGAGCTCTTCGGCGATCCGCAGTTCTATGTCAGCCTGCGCAACAACCTCATCTGGCTCGCCGTCTTTCTCCTGGCACCGCCTCTCGGGCTTGCGCTGGCGATGCTCATCAACCAGCCGCTGCGCTGGATGGGGATTGCGAAATCCCTCTTCTTCGTGCCGCTGGTCCTGGCTCCGGTCACAGTCGGCGTCGTCTTCACCTGGTTCTACGATCCCGCTTTCGGGCTCCTGGCCCCGATCGCCCGCGCCTTCGGCACGACGGCGCCGGCGATCCTCTCCGATCCCAGCCTCGTCACCTGGGGCATCGTCGTGGCGGCTATCTGGCCGCAGACCGCGCTCTGCATGATTCTCTATCTCGCGGGCCTCACCAATGTCGACGAGGACCTCATCGGCGCCGGCCGGATCGACGGCGCGCACGGCTTTTCCCTGTTCCGGCATGTCGTGCTGCCGCAATTGCGCGGCGCGACCTTCATTGCCTTTGCCGTCTCCGTCGTGGGCGCCCTGCGCAGCTTCGATCTGATCGCCGTGATGACGCAGGGCGGGCCGTTCGGCAGCTCGTCGGTGCTCGCCTATCAGATGTATGAGCAGTCCATCTTCAGCTACCGCCTCGGCTACGGCGCCGCCATCGCCGTCGTCCTGTTTCTCATCGTGGCGGTGTTCATAGCCTGGTATTTGCGGCGCGTCCTCGGCGAGGAGGCTCGCAATTGAGCTATCCCGCGCCCATCGATCCCAACGCCATCTGGAGGCGCCGGCTGTATGGCCTCGGCGTGGCGGCCGTGCTCCTTTGCTGGCTCCTGCCGCTCGTCGCCATCATGCTGACGGCGATCAGAGCCAACGAAGACCTGATGTTGGGCAATTACTGGGGCTGGCCCTCCTCCTTCGACCTCGTCGAAAATTATCGCGCCGTCTTCACCGGCACGCCTATCCTGCGCTTCCTCGTCAACAGTTTCATCATCACGCTGCCGAGCGTCCTGTTCGTGCTGGTGCTTTCGACGCTCGCGGGCTTCGCGCTCTCGCGCTACCGCTTCCGCGGCTCGACCCTGATCCTTGGCCTTTTCATAGCCGGCAACTTCATCCCGCCGCAGATCCTGATGATCCCCGTGCGCAATCTGATGACCGCGCTCGGGCTCTACGACACGTTTTGGGCGCTGATCATCTTCCACACCGCCTTTCAGACCGGCTTTGCGACCATGTTCATGCGCGCCTTCATCGCGCAATTGCCGAGCGAGTTGTTCGAGGCCGCGCGGGTGGACGGGGCAACGCCCCTGCAGATGCTGTCGATGATCGTCACTCCCCTGGTGCGCCCCGCCCTTGCCGCGCTCGGCGTGCTCACCTTCACTTTCGTCTGGAACGAATATTTCTGGGCGCTCATCCTCGTCCAGAGCGACCAGGTGAAGCCCGTCACTCTCGGCCTTGCAACCCTCAAAGGCCAGTACATCACCGCCTGGAACCTCGTCTCGGCGGCCACGATCTTCGTCGCGCTGCCGCCGGTGCTCCTGTTCTTCCTCATGCAGAAACACTTCGTCGCCGGCTTAACTGTGGGTGCAGTAAAAGGGTGAGACCGAATTCCCATGCTCGGGAGGAGCATGCACCGTCTGAAGGAGGAGAGACATGAACAGCTTCCGCAAAATTCCGATCAGCCGCCGAAAGACGCTAACAGGAATGGGCGCCCTCGGCGCGGCAGGCCTTCTGCCCCGCATGGCCATCGGCCAGGGGCAGACCCTCGTGATCAATTCGAACGTCAACAACCCCGAGAGCCGCGCCCTCCTGGAGCGCATGACCGCCGCGTTCGGGAAGGAGTTCGGCTGCTCGGTGACGATCAACACCACGGACCCCGAATCCTACAAGACGACGATCCGCAACTTCCTCGTCACCTCGCCGCCTGATGTATGCTTCTGGTATAGCGGCGAGCGCATGCGCCACTTCGTGCGGCTCGGCCTGTTCGAGGACGTGACGGACGTCTGGGAAAAGCACGGTTTTTACGAGCCGACCGGGGCGCTTGCCGATTCCGTCACGGTGGACGGGCGGCAATACGGCGTCCCCACCGAAGCGGCCTTCATCGGCATCTTCTACCGCAAGGACCTGTTCGAACGGGCGGGCATCGGCCAGCCGCCGGCCACCTGGGACGAGTTGATGGCGGCCGGCGAGGCACTGAAGAAGGCCGGCATCACGCCTTTCGCCATTGGCAGCCGCGATCTCTGGCCGACCGGCTATTTCTTCGATTACATCAACCTGCGCACCAACGGCCTCGATTTCCACATGCGGCTGATGGCGGGCCAGGAAGCCTATACCGACCCGCGCGTGATAAAGGTGTTCGACCGCTGGGCGGAGCTCGTCAGCGCGGGCTTCTTCACGCCCAACCACACCTCCTATTCCTGGGAACAGGGCGCCACCTTCTTCAGCCAGGGCCAGGCCGGCATGATCTTTCTCGGCCAGTTCGCGCGCCGGTTCCTGCCGCAGGAGGTGATCGCCAATACCGGCTTCTTCCCGTTCCCGACGCTCGATCCGAACGTGCCGCAATACGAGGAATTCACTGCCAACTCGATGCACGTGCCTTCCGGCGCGGGCAACAAGGAGCTTGGCAAGGAATTCCTCGCCTATTTCTACCGGCCGGAAAATCTCCAAGAGTGGATCGTGCCCGAGGGCTATTTGCCGCCGCGCAAGGACGTCGAGATCACCTTCATGGACGAGCTCCTGCAATCCGGGCTGGACATGCTGGCAAAGGCCGAGGGAACGGCGCAGTTCTACGACCGCGATACCAATCCGGAGATGGCGCAGATCGGCATGAACGGTTTTCAGGAGTTCATGGTCGACCCGTCGCGACGCGACTCCATCCTCGAGCGCCTCGAAGCCGCCCGCAAGCGCATCTTTGAGGTGCAGTAAGCGGCGAGGAAGGAGCAAGAAAATGGCATGGCGGGAAGCGGTCGAGCCATGCCCCCGCCCGCGCGCTATGAGCTGCCGAGAGTATTCGAGCCCGATCAGAGTCGGGCCATTGTTGATCAGCCCGATCATGCGCGCGCCCACATCGAGCCGATGACCGTTCCTTTTCCCGACAGGCTGGTGCTGCCGAACACGGCAGCGGCGATGACCAGATACCCAACTGTCGCTGGTGTGGTGGGGGAGCTCAGAATTCCTGCGAACAAAAACTTTCCACCGGATCAGCTCTTCTTGAGGGATAGTCGGCGGCGCATTCCCCGCTTTGCGTGCAAATATACTCAATTGGATCACTAGACGGAGGCAGGAGAGCCCCAGCGAGATATTTCCGATAGTAGCATTGCGTGCAAAATTACATAGTTCTAAAGTGTTCAGTATCGCCCGCCTTGGAACGTGCGGACTCGGAGTGAACTTTGTTTGATGGTGTTTTCCCCATGCTGCCGACGGTATTCAGCGGCGGCGATGTCGATTTCCCAGCCATCTCCCGGCTGGTCGACGATGCCCTTGCGCAAGGCGTTGATGGCCTCGCGATCATGGGATTGGCAGCAGAAGTCCGCTGCCTCTCACCGGAGGAGCGGTCACAGGTCGTAGAAGCCGCAGTCCGCGCGGTGGGCGGACGGTGTCCAACCCTGGTGGGTGTGAGCGCCGACGATACTCCCACGGCATGCCGGCTTGCCGCCGAGGCCGCGTCCTTCGGCGCAGACCTCCTGATGGTCGCCCCTCCCGCCGTTGCAGGTCTCACCGCGGATCAGCAAGTCGAGCATTTCACCGCCGTTGCAAGCGCTGCGCGCGGAGCAATGATCATGCTTCAGGACGCGCCGAACGAATTGGGCGTCATGCTCCAGCCGGAGACTATCATCCGCATCGTGGAGAGGGCTCCCAATGTACGCTACGCGAAACTGGAGGGGCACAATACGGGTCAGGCGGTCTCGGATCTGCTGGCGACGGATGTCGGTCGCCACCTCACCTTCTTCGGCGGAACGGGTGGGCTGCACTATCTCGACCTTCTCGACGCCGGCGTGACGGGCGTCATCCCTGCCTTCGAGGCGCCGGCCGTCTTCCGCGAGATCACCCGGCGCTACCGCATGGGCGACCGCGAAGGCGCGCGTGCCTTGCACCTGAAGCTGATGCCTTTCCTGGTCTTCAAGGCGCAGTCGCTCCCGCTGTCGGTCCTTGCCGTCAAGGAGGTGCTCGCCGCGAGGGGCATCATCGGCTCGGCGCATGCGCGCATTGCGCCGCCGCTCCGATCCTGGAGCAGGAAGATAGCGCTCCGGCATGCGGAGGCCGCCGGGCTTCTCTCCGTCCGTACGGGATCGCAATGATGAAGACGAGCATCATCGAGAGCGTGGAGCTTACGCTTTTTGCCTTCGAAGCTGATCTGGCGGCGGTCGCAAATCGTTCATCCCGCTATCCTGTATCGCCGCAAAAGCGGGTGCTGCGCCGCTTCGCAGTCTCTATCGCGACAAGCGACGGGCTTGTCGGCGAATATGTCAGCGGCGCTAACGTGATCGCCTTCCAACAGGCGGCCTATCTGGCCCCCTTCCTCATCGGGCGCGATGCGGAAGCGCGTGAACAGATTTATGATGATTTGAAGCGCGAAATCCGTCAGTTCGACCATATGGGTCACGGCGCTCTCGACGTCGCTCTCTGGGATCTCGCGGGCAAGAAGTACGACTGCTCCGTCACGAAGCTGCTCGGCGGCTATCGCAACCGGCTGCCTGCCTATGCCTCCACCTTTCATGGCGACAGGGAAGGCCGCCTCGACAGCAAGGAGGCCTACGCCGATTTCGCGGAGCACTGCTTCGATCTGGGCTATCGGGCTTTCAAGATCCATGGCTGGAACGAGGGCAATGCCCGGGAGGAGGCCGAGAACGTCCTCCATGTGGCCCGCAGGGTCGGCGACCGCATGACGCTGATGCTCGACCCTGCCTGCGAGTTGCGCACCTTCGCCGATGCCCTTTATGTTGGACGCGCTTGCGACGAGGCCGGCTACTACTGGTACGAGGACCCGTTCCGCGACAGCAGTGTCTCCGCCTTCGCGCACCGCAAGCTTCGCGAGTCCATCAAGACGCCGCTCCTCATCACAGAGCACGTCCGGGGGGTGGAGCCGAAGGCGGACTTTGTCCTGGCCGGCGGCACGGACGTCGTCCGCGCCGACCCCGATTACGATATGGGGATTACAGGGGCTATCAAGATCGCGCGCTTTGCGGAAGCCTTGGGGCTGGACGTGGAGTATCACGGCTGCGGTCCGGCCCAGCGCCACTGCATGGCAGCCACCCGCAATTCCAATTTCTACGAGCTCTCCCTTGTCGGGCCGGGCGATGGATGGACCTCGCCCTATTACGCCTGCGACTACGCCGACGCGCTGGAGAGCGTTGCGGGCGACGGCACGTTTCCCGTGCCGACCGGCCCAGGTTTGGGAGTCGCCTACAACTGGGCATTCATCAGATCGCACGCCGTTGACCGAAAGAGCTTCGGCAGGGAGAGGGCTACGTCTTCCGGTCGTGGATGACGGCGACGCAAGTTTAAAGCGCCTGAGGCGCGGTAGCTGGGAGGCACCGATGCAACAAACCATTTCGCGGCGGACCTTGCTCCAGGGCGGCGCAGCCATAGCAGGTGCTATGCTCTTGCCCTGGAGCGCCCATGGACAGGCAGTCAGGCTCCGCGGCGCCTGGTGGGGTTCGCAGGAGCGCAGCAAGCGCACGCTCTCAGTAGGTGAGCTCTACAAGCAGAAGACCGGTATTGTGTTCGAGGGCGAGGGGGCAGGCTGGGCCGACTACTGGCCGCGGCTCGCCACTCAGGTCGGCGGCGGCAATCCGCCGGATATCATGCAGATGGAATTGAGCACACTTGGCGAATATGCCCGCCGCGGCGTGTTGCTAGCGCTCGACGATTACCTGGGCAAGGCGCTGGACCTCTCCGATTTCGATCGCAGCCAGATCGACGGCGGCATGGTGGACGGCCGCTTCTATGCGGTCAGTCTCGGCACCACGGCCAATGGCATGATGGTCAATGCCAAGGCCTGGGAGGAGGCTGGCGTAGAACTGCCCACGGCGGAAAGCACCTGGGAAGATATCGGCCGGATGGGCGAACAGGTCACCAAGGCGCTCGGCCGCCCGAACTATTTCGGCCTCCAGGATTCGAGCGGCATCGAGGCTGTCATCGAAAGCTGGCTCATCCAGCGGGGCAAACATCTTTACAATGCGGACGGCACCTTGGGCTACGACGCTAAAGACGCCGGCGAGTGGTTCGCCATGTGGGCAGAGTTTCGGAAGCGCGGCGCCTGCGTGACACCCGACCTGCAGGCACTCGACCAGGTGAGCATCGAGACGTCCATGCTGACGCTCGGGCATTCGGCATCTTCTTTCGGCTCCGCGAACCAACTCGTCGGCTTCCAGGCGCTCAACCAGGATCCGATCCTGCCGGCGCCGATGCCGAAACTGGGCGACAACCCGACCAACGGCATCTACGTCAAACCCTCGCAGTTCTTCAGCGTCGCGGCAGGCTCCGATTACCCGGACGAGGCCGTGGCCTTTATCAATTTCTTCGTGCGCGACAACGAGGCGGCATCGATCCTCGGGCTTGAACGGGGCATTCCCGCTTCCGCTGCGGTGAGGGAAGCACTGACCGCCAAGCTCGGAGAGGTGGAGCGCCGGGCGGCGGAATACGTGTCGCTCGTAAGCCCCATCGCCGGTCCGTTGCCCCCAGCTGCGCCCGCCGGAGCGGCGGAAATCAACGCCACGCTCAAGCGCGTCAGCGAGGAAGTGGCGTTCGGGCAGCTGACACCGGCAGAAGCCGGCGAGGCGTTGGTCGCGCAGGCGACCGACATTCTCGGCAGAACCTGATTTTTGGAGGGCCCGCCTCGGCCCGCAATGACGGAGCCGCGGCCTTGATGAGGAGGAGACGATGAAATGCATCTGACGCGCAGAAACCTGCTGCAGCTGGGCGCTGCATCGATTGCTTTTCCTACGTTTTCGCACGCATCCGCTGTCGGCCAGGAACGGCGTCTGCGCGGAGCCTGGTGGGGCTCCAACGACCGGACGGAACGGACGCTCGCCGTCGGCGAACTCTATCGCAAGAAGACAGGCGTCGTCTTCGAGGGCGAGGGTGCGGGGTGGGCCGATTACTGGCCGCGTCTGGCAACGCAGGTGAGCGGTGGAAATGCTCCCGACATCGTCCAGCAGAACCACAGCACGATCTCGGAATATGCCCGACGCGACATCCTGCTGCCCCTTGACGAGTATGTCGGCAACGGCTTGGACATCAGCGACTTCGACAAATCGCAGATCGATGCCGGTACGGTCGATGGCAAGTTCTATGGCGTCAGCCTCGGCTACGCCGCATTCGGCATGATCGTCAATGCCAAGTCATGGGAGGATGCGGGCGTCGAATTGCCGAATCTCGATACGACCTGGGATGAGTTCGAGCGCATGGCGGCCGAGGTGACAAGGGCGGCCGGGCGGCCGAACCACTACGGCATCCAGGATGGCAGCGGTGTGGTTGGCGCACTGCAGAATTGGGTAAGGCAGCGCGGCAAGGACCTCTACACAGCGGAAGGCAAACTGGGCTATTCGGAGGAGGATGCAGCCGACTGGTTCGCCCTCTGGGCCAGGTTGCGCGAAAGCGGCGCCTGCCCCCCGGCCGACCTGCAGGCGCTCGACCAGCTGAACATCGAGACGGCGATGCTCACGCTCGGCCATGCGGCCATGTCCTACGGATACGCGAACCAGCTCGTCGGCTACCAGGCTGTCAACAAGGACCCTCTCGCCCTGGTGCCGCCACCGATGGAAAACGGCGATCGGTCGCATGGGATCTACCTCCAGCCGGCTCAGTTCTTCAGCATCGCAAGAACGACGGCTGATCCTGACCTGGCGGTCGACTTCGTCAATTTCTTCGTCCGGGATCCCGAAGCGGCTCTCGTTCTAGGAGTCGAGCGCGGCATGCCCGCTTCCGCGAAAATCCGTGAGCTGCTCATTCCGAAGCTCGATGAGGACAGCCGCAAGATGGCCGAGTATCTTGAGCTCGTTGGTCCTGTCGGCGGCCCGATGCCGCCGGCGCCACCGGAAGGGGCGACGGAGATGAACGCCACCCTGAAGCGGATCAGCGAGGAGGTCGGTTTCGGGCAGTCCTCACCCCAGGAAGGTGCGCGCGCACTGTTTGCGGAAGCGGATCGGGTGCTGTCCGCCGGCTAGGATCCGTCCTGGAAATGGACTTCGCGCACATTATTAGGTCTGATAGAGCACATGGATGAGCCTCAGACGGAGCCGAGCGGAAGCCAGCGAAGGCGGCGGCTCGGCTCCTCGGATCTCGAAGTGACGGCGTTCGGCTTCGGCACGGCGCCGCTGGGCGAGCACAAGATGCTCGTGCCCGAAGCCGCGGCGGAAGAGACGCTCGAGGCCGCTTTCCAATCGGGAATCCGTTATTTCGATACAGCCCCATTTTACGGCTATGGATTGGCCGAACATCGGGTCGGCCGCTTTCTGCGGCAGGGCCCGCGATCAGAATGTGTGTTTTCCACCAAGGTCGGGCGGCTGCTGCGGCCGCGCAGGGCTGCGGACCAGGGACCGAGGCCGTTCAAGGGTGGGCTCGAGTTCGAGCCGGTCTTCGACTACTCCTATGCCGGCACCATGCGCTCCATAGAAGACAGCCTGCAACGGCTCGGCCTGGCGCGGATCGACATCGCGCTCATTCACGACATCGACCGCTGGACACATGGCGACGCTTTCCCGGCCCGCTTGCGGGAGGCTCTTGATGGCGCCTACCCGGCGCTATGCAGGCTACGCTCTGAAGGCGTGGTCGCCGCCATAGGAATCGGCGTCAACGAGGTACAGACCTGCCTCGACTTCGCGGAACACGGTGAACTCGACTGCATCATGCTTGCCGGGCGCTACACTTTGCTTGAGCAGGACGCGATCGAGAAGCTTTTGCCGCTCTGCGCGCAAAGAAAGATCAGCCTTCTGGTTGCTGCGCCCTTCAATTCCGGCATTCTGGCGACCGGCTCGGTTGAAAACGCGCAGTATAACTACCGGCCAGCACCGCCGGAAGTTCTTGGCCGCGTGCGTAGCATAGAGGCTGTATGCGGAGAGTATGATGTGCCTCTTGCTGCTGCAGCGCTACAGTTCCCGCTGGGCCATCCCGCAGTGGCGTCCGTGGTGGCAGGTGCGGTGTCGGCGGTGGAGGTTGAGCGCAACCGGGTGCTGATGCACCATCCCGTTCCGCTTGACTTCTGGCTCGACCTCAAGTCACGCGGGCTGCTCCATCCGGACGCTCCGACGCCCGCCGGCAAATCCGAATGACAGGCGCCATCATCATGGTAGACGGTCATGTCCACGCGTGGCATCGCTGGCCGTGGCCGGGCGCCTCCAGTCCCGAGAGCCAAGGCAGGGCCGAACAGCTCGTGAAGGAAATGGACCAGGCCGGGATCGCGCGTGCGGTCGTGATCTGCGCTCGGCTCAACGGCAATGACGACAACAATGCCTATGTGGCGGCGGAGGCGGAAAAATATCCCGGCCGCCTCATTCCTTTTGCGGACATCGATTCGCGCTGGACACCCGAGCATCGCATGCCCGGCGCAGGAGCGAGGCTGCGCGTAGCGGTGGAACGCTTCCGAGTTGCCGGCTTCACTCATTATCTCGATGAGGATGAGGATGCCGAATGGCTGGCGGATGCCGTGGGAACGGAGCTCTTCGCCACGGCTGCCGAGCTTGGCCTCATCGCAAGCATTGCTGCCATGTCGCGTCATCTCACGGCACTGCTCTCGGTCGCAGAACGGTATGCCTCGCTCCCTGTTCTACTCCATCATATGGGAGGCATCAGGATAGGGGCGCAGAACGCCGAAACGGGACTTTTCGCGGTGCTTGCCGCAGCGCGGCTGCCGAACATCTTCCTCAAGATTTCCGGCTTCGCCCATACCGACCCCTCCGGCGCCTTTCCCTATGCAGATCAGGAATGGCTTGCCCGCGAGTTTTACAGCGCCTTCGGGCCGGAAAGGTTGATCTGGGGCTCGGATTTTCCGGTCGTCACCCGCGCTATGTCGTATCCGCAGGCCCTCGAAGTTGTACAGCAGCACTACAGGTTCCTCTCGGAGGCCGAACGCGGCCTCCTCTTCGGCGGCAATCTGCAAAGGCTCTTTGCGGATAGGAAAGTCCTCTCTTAGCGTCCGACGGCGCTGTTCCTTATTCCGCATCCGCGGGAACCAGAAAAGGCGGCACCTCGGGCGGTGTCGCTTGCGATGCCAGTTCCAGCCGGTAGGAGGCCCGGCGCAGCGACGCCTCCAGGTGAAAAACCAGTGCCTCGGCCGCAAGGCGAGCCGCACCTTTTTCAAGTGCCTCGATGACGAGGCGATGCTCGCCAAGATACTCTGTCCGTTCCTCTTTCGAAGCCGACTGGTTCGGCATGTAAAGCTGTGCGATGCGCAGAACCTGGCAATTGCGGATAACGCCGAGCAGCCGTCCATTCCTGCAGTGCCGAAGGCTCGTGGTATGGAGATCCCGCTCGATCTCGTTCGCCTGCTTGCGCGTGAGCTGACCCTCCGCGCCAAGCGCACTATCGATGCGGGCGCGCGCTGCCTGGAGGAACTGTTTATCCAGTTCCGGCGCGGACTCGATCAGCGCTACCGGCTCGAGTGTCCGCCGCAACTGATAAATATTGGCGAGTTGCTGCTGGCTGAGTTGCTCCACCAGCCACCTCCCGCGCGGCCCGCGGGTGATGAGCCCGCGCTCCTCGAGCCGCAGCAGAACATCGTTGGTGATGGTTCTGCTGACGTTGAAATGCTTGGCCATCGCCGATTCCACGATTCTGTAGGACCCGAAGGCTGTCACGCCGACGACGGTCTGAGCTACCTGGTCGTAGAGGTGCAACCAGGAGCCGCGCTGGCGTCCAATGCCGGCAATCTCGTTTTGCGGCTCGCGCACGAGATCTTCGACATCCAGTATCCGTGGCTCTCCGTTCGGCGAGAGGGGTGGACGGGCGAACTTGCCGTTGGCCCGCTTCTCCAACAGGCGCTCCCGCGCCAGCATGTTGAGTGCCCGCTCGGCCGGCGAGCGGCTGACAGAAAATAGCCGCGCCACCGCCCCGACCGAGATTCGGATCTCCTCCGTCTCAGCATTGGTCAGCAACAGCTCTTTTATCACCCCGTAGACAATCGCATGCGGCCGGCTCTGTTCCGCCAGATCCGATCTCATCGCGATGATCTCCTCATTATTGCCTGTAGCTAGGGCCGTTTCTTGCGTTCAAAGGGACTATCAGTGTCGGCGTCCATGAATCGGTGGTGAATATCCGAATCGTATCGATCTCGGCGCTTCCGAGTGGCTTCCACCATGCAAAGGTGACGTCACACCAGATGAGTGCCCTACAATTCAGTGCATCATAAAAAATCACCGCTGCTTTGTCCCCCTCTCCCGCCCTGGATCGATAATGCTCCTGAAACTGGAAGAGCGACCCATGACACCATTCCATCTTGTCTTCTCATCGGTGGTGGTACCGACGCTGCCGAGCGGTGCCGCTGCGACAGCGCTTGCTACTACGGGGAACGGCAGAAGTGCCACCCGGAGAAGGGTCATCGGCCGCCTCAGGGATTGCCTCAATGAGCGGCTGTTCACTAGCTACTGGCACGCGCCGACAGCATCGACGAGTGGAGGATCGACCCGCGTCATCCTCATATAGTTCGTTGATGATCGCGCCTTCGCGAGGACCGGTCGACTGGAAGAAGGTAATCTTTCTCTGCGGGTCGAGGGTGATGATCTCGCGCAAGCCGGCGATCGTGGCCTCGCGCACAAGGTGGGTCGCGCTCCCCCACGATATTGCAGCGCGTGCAAAGGCCGGGGGGGAGAAACGGGCGCGCTCGCCGACATCGCGCGCGCCAATCATGGCGAGACCCTTGTTGCCGATAGGCATCGGGTAGATGCCATAACTGCCGATGATGCCTTGATCGTGATGTCGTTGTCTATGAAGTAGGCCGGGCGCAGGATCTGGCGTTGAGCCCCATCTGCACGATCATCCGCTCGACACCGTACTTGCCGGCGAAGTGCGGCACGTTCACGTAGACGTCGCTGTGGATCACCAAGCGATAGCCGATGATCCGCTCGATCTTACAGGGGTGTTTCCTGCTGGCCAGTTCGTACGAACATCCAGGCGAAGAATGTCTCGTCCGGGACAGATCGAATGATCCACGCAATAAACGCCGTCGCAGCCACTGCAAAGGCATCGAGCTCAAGCTTGACGGAGAACAGCATATGGGTGGTTTTTCTCGACCTTGCGGTCAGGAGGAGGCATTCGCGCAAGCCTACGCCGTCACTGGAGAGATCGACATCGTCTTGTTCCTCCGCCTGCGAGACATGGAGGAGTTCGATGCGCTGTGTGACAAGCTATTCCGTGATCAGAGCAATGTGGCGCGGTTTTTCACGATGATGGTGATCCGGACGGGCAAGGACGAAACCGCAATTCAGCTATAGACGATGGCGCGATTGAAGGGCATCGCCCCGGCTCAGTTGCGGGGAAATGAGGCATGGAGCTCTTGCCGCTCAGGGCTGAGATAGATGTATTCAAGGAAGTGGCCCAAGCGATGGCGGGCATCGGCGTAAAAGAATTTAGCGGACTTCGGATCGCCGCCGCCGATGACGTAAGGGTCTCCGCGCGCGGCGACTTTTTCGCGAATCTCTGCAAGTGCTTCAACTGAGGGTACCTTGAAGCCGACATGGTGCCACTTCAGCCCAAATCCTTCGGGCGGCAGCGCCTCACGGTATAGGGCGTCCTCGCCGCCGAGCGGCTCGATGATCTCCAGCTGCAGTGGGCCAACGAATGTCAGCGCAAGACGAATTCTGGTCGAACCTCCATCGTCTAGTGCGAGCGAAACCTCTCCGAGAACTTTCCAGCGCGGCACGTCATAGTCGTTGGTGAAAACCTTGAGAGCGTAGTCCAGATCGGTGGTGACGTAGGCGATTTGGTAAACGCCGCTGAATACTCCAGACATACTCATACTCGTTTCATTTGTGAGCCGAGGCTGGCGAGGGTTGGTTGGCTGTCTCTGCGAAACAGCCAGGTGGATGCAATGTTCGGAAAGAGCGATTGCGATCGAGCCCGCGTGGGGCATCGCCGCTACTGCAGCCCTATCGGCTCTGCTGTTTCTCAACCCACAAAGCGATGCGGGGAAACGTCTCTGGACACGGCACGCCTCAAAGAGGACTTTCCTAAACGAGTCATTCTGTAGACCAAGGTCGCTCCCTTCATGAGCAGTGCTCTCCTTGATGAGATGGCGGCAGTGGTGATCGGAGGATCTTTTTGTAGGGACGACGTCGCCACCTCCAACGCGTGACCCGCTCCAGTCTCTACGCGCTTGGCTCTTCAGCCCGGCCGCGAAGCTGGTGCGGTGTTTCAATTGCAACTGCTTCCTCCGCCGCACAGCCGGTGCGAGACCGAGGCCAAGGCGAGGATTGCACGCGGCGGCCAGGAACATTGAGGAAGACAAGGAGGATCCGGCCGATGTCAGCGATCGAATCCGTCAAGACAGTCTGCACGCGCGGGGAGCAGTCGGGTCTGCTTTGGTTATGTCACTGCCGCTGGCGTTGGAAAAGTTCAATTTTGGAGCCAAGCGGACTGGCCGCTTCTGGCTTTCAAAATGCGATAGCGGACATCGATCCGGTGGAGCTAAGATCCCAGAATGACCCGTTTGAAATTTTCGGAGCATGCCTGGAAGGCTTGCCTCGGAGCCCGCTTACCTCCCGCCTCCGACACACTGGTGTTCTCAACACCAGCATAATCGGGTGACTTGTTAAGACATTCAATCAGCAACAGAGTGCCAGAAGCAACGGGAAGGCATAACGTGCTTCGGCTAACCGATAAAGCGGCGCTTCCGCAGCTTCCGTCAGGCGGCGCAGCAGATCAACTTTTGAAGGAGGAGACCATGGATCTTGGGCTGAACGGCAAGGTTATCGTTGTCACGGGAGCCGCTTCCGGGATCGGTGCGGCCACCGCACGAGCGCTCGCTTCCGAAGGAGCTCACGTCGTGCTCGCCGACCGGAACGAGGAAAGTGTACAGGCTGTCGCCCGTGCGATCTCAGTCGAAGGCGCCGCGGAAGCAACAGCGATCGCGGCCGACGTGACGAATGCTGAAGATGTCCAGCGGATGGTGGAGACCGCAGTTTCGCGGGCGGGTAGGCTCGACGGAGCAGTTAACAACGCCGGCATTGCGCAACCTGCAATGCCAATAGACCAACTAGCTGAAGAGCAGTTCGACCAGCTTATGGCTGTGAATGCCAAAGGGGTCTGGCTTTGTCTCAAGTACGAAATTCCCGCCATTCTCGCTTCGGGGGGCGGCGCTGTCGTAAATGTCGGCAGTGTCGCATCGCATATCGCTGCGCAGGGACAGGGCGCTTATGCGGGAAGCAAGCATGCGGTGCTTGGCCTAACCAGAGGCGCGGCTTTGGACTACGCCCAACGCGGCATCAGAGTGACCGCAGTCTGCCCCGCCCTCGTCGACACGCCGATGGCGCAGAAGTTCGTGCACGAGTCCGGCGATCCCTCTGTGCTGGAACCGGTCAAGGCGGCACATCCCATCGGAAGGGCGGCCACTCCCGAGGAGGTCGCGGACGCCGTTCTATGGCAACTGTCGGAGCGTGCGAGCTTTAGCACTGGCTCGGCGATGCTAGTGGACGGCGGCTATACAGCTTGGTGAGTGCTGATCGCCTCATACGGGGTGCGCTAAGAGGCCTGCTTTGGTCTCCGCGGTGGTCGCCGCGCATGCCAAGCAGCGCTGGGGCTACCATCTGAAGAGAGCTTGGGTATTCCAATGACGTCACTTTCCGAAGCCGTTCGACAAAACGACCTCGCCGTTGCGACCTTGATGCTTCGCACAGGCGTATCGGCGAACAGTAGAGATCCGGAAGGTTATACGCCCTTAATGATCGCGGCGGGGTCGGGCAGTCCGCAGATGGTCGAGCTTCTCCTCGCTGCCAAGGCGGACGTCTACATGCTCGAGCCGCGCATGGGCGCATCCGCGCTGCACAAGGCGGCCCAGAGCGGCAGTGTCGACGTTGCGCGATTGTTGCTCGATCACGGCGCTTTCATCGACCTTCAGTCGGCTACCTTGGGCCACACACCGCTCATCGATGCTGTCTGGCACAAGAATGCAACGCTGGTTCGATTTCTGCTCGACCGCGGTGCCAAAACGTCCCTACGCACGCACTACGGGCGGACGGCGATGGACTGGGCGAAGCAGGACAGTTTGGCGGAGATCATCCAGATGATAGAGGAGCGTGACAGTGCCGATGCCAAGGCGATCGAGCAACAAACCCTCATGGCCGCTGTCCTCGAAGGAAATGCCGAGAGCGTGCGCCGCCTGGTGGCCGAACGGGCTGCCGTGGACGAACGCGCACCAATGACCGGAAGCTTCTTTGACGGTTACACGCCGCTCGGCGTTGCAGCGCTTCTCGGCCATGCGGATATTGTCAGGGAGCTCTTGGATGCCGGAGCCGATCCACGGCGTGTCGACGGGCTGATGAAGGCGACACCAGGTCACAAAGGCGGATATATGGGACATCACGCAGTGCTGCAGGCCCTGCTTCAGCATCGAGAAGCCCACGGCGCGCGCGGATTGGAGTTGGATGCCCAAGGTCCTTACAACGGATTTACGGCTTTGCATGATGCTGTCTGGCATGGGCATTTCGAGGCTGTCCGCGTCCTCGTGGCGGCTGGCGCACGTCTCGACTTGCGTGGTCACAACGGTATGACCGCGCGAGAGCTGGCAGAAGTTTACGGCTATGATGACATCGCTGGTCTCCTTCGGGAAGCTGAAGGCTCGAACCTCCCCGCGACGGACCGACAGATTTGATCCGGTGGTCGCGCCGCCAGCGGACCTTGCGGCCGTCAAAGCAGCCCCTCAATCGTTTAGTGGCCTTCCCATGGCACGAACCTTTTTGGGCTAACGCGGCGCTCGTATGGCCGGCCTATGCAAGGCGTTTCCTCAGGGACTCACGGCTTCAGGGTTGCTGTTGCTCTTCCGGGCACGCGCTGTCTTCCGAGGCGCTGACCTGTTGAGCATCTGCTGGAGATTTTTCATGGCACGAGCTGTCACTTCGTTCGCAGGAGGCAACAGTATCAATAATTCCTGCGAGCCCAGCGCGCGAAAGCGCATAGACATGAAGTGTACAACTCCCACCCGGGGAAGTGTCATCCCGATCTCGAAGGAGTGGCTTGGTGCTGCGGTAAACTGTGCCTCCCAAAACCGGCAGAACTCTGGACTGTTGCTGCGCAGCGCCTCCACGAGCTGGGTAAAGTGCGGATCTCCGGGCATCTGGCCGTAGAGGAGCCGAAGGTAGTGCACATGTACTTCGCCCAGCGCGTCCCAGTTCAGATATTTCGCCCGGCGTTTAGGATCCATGAAGAAGCGCCAGTAGTGATTGCGGGCGAACGGGCCGTCGTAGTCGTCAAACTCGAAAACCGCATCCGCAAGCTCGTTGTAGGCGAGCACGTCCCACCACGGGCTGAGGAAGAGCGCCGGATCCGACTGAAAACCATCGAGGGTGTCCTGAATGGACCTGTCGACCTCATTGGCGGGCCTGATCGCCGACTCCAGCCGGGCTACTCCGGCAAGTGCGAAAAGGTAGTCGGTGTCACTTCGACTTAGGCGCAGTGCATTTGCGATCCGCTCCAAGGTCTGCGCTGACACCCGGATGTCGCGCCCCTGCTCGAGCCATGTGTACCATGAGAGCCCAACACCCGCGAGAGCGGCGACTTCCTCACGGCGCAGACCGCGCGTACGCCGTCGCCAGCCGCTGGGCAGGCCTACGCTCTCGGGGGAAATGGCTGCACGCCGAGCCATCAAGAAACGCCGCATATCCCGACGCTTTGTGTCGTCCGAGGTGTCGGTGCTCATAGCGTGGTACTCCCAACACCAGCATGAGCGAATGACTTGTTGGAGTGTATCGATCGGGTATGGGTATGGAGGCACGCGGCAGGGCGGAGTCTGCCTCGATCTTTCGACCTGAGCTCATCCGACCCTTGTAGCATCTGCACTTGGCCTCTCCCCCTGCCAGGCAGATCGATGAAGGCCGGCAGAAATACCACGTTGAGTGGAGATTTCGACATGACTCTTTCTCTGCAACAGATTTCCGACCGCCTGGAGATTGAGGATCTGCTTGTTCGCTATTGCTACGCCGTCGATGATCGCAACTGGGATGAGTATCGCCGTCTGTTCACGCCCGACGCGATATTGGACGACACCGTAACCGGCGGCATTAAAAGCGGCGTTGAAGAACATATAGCCTACCTTCAGAAAGCTCTGGCAAAGATAGTACTCTCTCAGCACGCCATCTCGACAATTCTCCTGAACATCAATGGGGATGAAGCTTCGGCCCGAGTTCACTGCTCATGTCCCATGGTCGTTGATCTCGGAGACGGCGAGAGGCAGGTCTTCTTTCAAGGTCTCTGGTATCGAGATCGCATCGTCCGTACGTCAATAGGCTGGCAAATAGCGGAGTTGGTGGAGGAAGGATATTATTGGACCCACAACTTGCCGGAAAACTTCAGGTTCTTACACTCAACGGCACTGGCGCTCTTCCGCCGAGGCAGCGGCGGCGATCGCCTGTGCGAACCTGCCCATCATGCCTTCGTAGGCGGTGTTCGTCAGGGATACGACACATCTCTTGCGTGCGAAATCGATGCCCCACCAGTTTCCATACACACCGCCCCAGGAGACGGACCCTTCGCTCCATCTACTACCCGCGGCTGTCGGCTCGATCAGGACGGCGCCCAGCCAGGACCAGCCCCAGCCCGGCCCAGCGGTTTGTGTTTCCGCGCCAGCTCTCGGCTTCCTCGCCGCCTCGCGTAGATCTTCGCGCAGGAAGCCCCCGGCACGAAACGCCTCAAGCAGCGCCAGCACGTCCCGAGCCCGCCCGGCCATGCCAGCGCCGCCTGAAGGCCAGGCCGATCTCGTGCGTATCCGCTCCGGGTCGAAGCGGACGCCCGGTCCTTCGACAAAAGGCAGCGGCACTTCGACCGTGCCGGTCATCCGTATCGGCTGCGGCTGGCCGTCGTAGTAGGGCACGGCGAGGTCCTCCCCGGGCCAGTAGAATGCTGCGCCAAGCTGCAGCGGTTCGCAGACCAGTGCGCGGACAGCATCGTCAAGAGCGGTGCCGGTGACGGCTTCGATAACACCGCCGAGCACATCCGTCGCGACGGAATACCGCCAGCCCTCGCCCGGTCGGCGGTCCAGTGCCACGCTTGCGATGCGGGCGATATTCTCGGCGAGAGAACCTTGGCTTTCGTCAGTTCCATCGGATATACGCGCACGAGCGTAGGTACCATCTTCAGCTTGCTGGAAGCGATAATCGAGTCCGGCCATGTGCGCCATCAGGTGAGCGACCTTGATATCGGCGATCGAGCCATCCTCGAGACTGGGGAGAAATTCTGGCAGATACATTGTCACCTGATCGTCAGGCGACAACTGACCGGCCTCTATGAGCTTCAATGCCGCCATGAGGGTGAACGGCTTCGTCACCGAAGCGAAGCGGAACGGCGTATCAATCTGCATATGCCGTCCTGTCTCGCGGTCGGCATAGCCGGCTGCTCGCTCATAGACGAGCTGGCCATCTTCGGCGACCAGCACCACGCAACCAACGATACGGCGCTGCGTGAGCGCCTCGTCGACAGCGGCATCAATGGCAGATGCCAGCTTGTTCGGCCTGCTCGGCGCGACCGGCACCGTCTCGTAGGTCATTCGGTACTCCAGGTCAGGAAGTGGTTCCGCTACGATTGCCGCATCTTGATCGCGAAGTTGAGCCGGCGCATGCTAAAAGGGCCTTGAAGCGGAACTATACGATGCGACCGGAACTCTTCTCGTTGCTGCCGGTATTCCGCATAGTCGCGACGAAGGGCGGTTTTACAGCCGCGTCAGGCCCGCTCGGAGTCACACCTTCCGCTGTCTCGCAGAAAATCCGGCAGCTTGAAGCTCTTTTGGGGGTTAGAGTTTTCGAACGCACCAGCCGCAGCGTCCGACTGACCGAGGCGGGTCGAATCCTGCTCGACAATGTAGACACCGCCTTTGACCAAATCACGGGTGCGATCGAGGGAATCCAGGCGCTCGGGAAGCAGCCGGCCGGCAATCTGCGCATCAATCTGTCACGGCTGGCGGCTCAGGTCTGTATCGTGCCGCAGCTGCCCGGCTTTGTCCGGCGTTACCCCGGAATTGCACTTGAACTCACATCGGACGATCGCCTGACAGATATCGTGGCCGGCGGATTTGATGCCGGCATCCGTTTTCCGGACGCGTTGGAGATGGACATGATCGCTCGACCCATCGGCCCGAAGCTGCGCCGGGTGACCGTCGCTTCGCGCACATACCTGGAAACTGCTGGTACCCCCCAACATCCGGCGGATCTCGCGGCCCACGCCATCATCCGCTTTCGGCTCCCAGGCAGCCAGCGGCTGGTGCCACTGACCTTCAATGTCGAAGGTGAGATACTTCAGATCGACCCATCACCGCGCCTGGTGTTCAACGACGACGACCACATTGGCCTCGCCGTGCAGGAGGGGTTGGGCATCGCCCAACGGTATCGGGTCACGGGAACACCCGCCGCGAGTTCAGGGGACGTGGTTGAGCTTCTGAAACAATTCGAGCCGGCAGCTCACCAGTTCCACCTGTATTATCCCTCGCGCAATCAACCGCCAAAGCTCCAGGCGTTCATCGAGTGGTTCTGCGGCTGATCATCGGTGGGGCCAAAAAACACCGGCTACATCATCCATGGCCGGGAGATGGCGAACGGCTCAAATCCCCTGCATTGGAAAAGGGCCAAAAGTGCCCATCTGCGACGGAGAAGGAGCAGATGAGCCGCGCAACCGCCCTTGCGAGTACGGCTCAGCAAATATCCCAGAGCATCGGTACTGCCGTTGGCGCCTTGCTGCTCAACCTGGCGCTCGCCTGGCGTGACCAGCATATTTTTGGGCCTGAGGAGTTTCGGTATGCGTTTTGGGGCATCGCCGCTACAGCAGCCGTATCCGCTCCGCTGTTTCTCAATCTACAAAGCGATGCGGGAAAGATGTGTCTGGACACGGCACGCCTCAAAATGAGTTCCCTTAAACGAGCCATTCAGCAGACCAAGGTCGCTTCCTTCTTCAGCAGTGCTCTCTCCTTGATGTGGTGGCCGCAATGACGACGCTCACTTGTGCTGGACCATTGGAGGCTCACCTATCGATTACCACAATGCGGTGGTTCAGGCTCATCTCGCCCCAGACGAGGTGGACAGCGCGATCGCCGAAGTAGTCTCACGGCTCCGGCTGCACGGTGTCCCGGGTTCTTGGCACCGCCCTCAATGGGAAACGATCTGGCGGTTATCGCTGCATCTCCGATGGGAAAGTCGGTTTACGAGCTGCTCGGATTCTGCGAGTACGGCCAAATCGGCATTTACGAATTCACCTCGGAGGACGCGTAAAGCCTCGGTCGCTCCCACGTGCCCTGACGGGGGTTAGGCATGGTCATTGGTCAATCTAAAGCCTGAGAGCGTTGGACCTGGCAAAGACTGGCACCTCAAGATGCCTTTAGAACCGGCGAGCGCCAACGCTACAGCTGGGGCCGGAAGTAGGCCCCATCCTACACCAACAGCGTGATAGCAGAGTTCCGTTAAGTAAGCAGGTCGTCCAGTCTCTGAGTGATGACCAGAGCATATCCGGAGCTGGGAACGGGTCCATGTCTTACCGTGTGGTTCTCAACTCACAGCCAAACCAGCCATATTGCGATCAAAGCGGCGAGGAACGACGCAAAAGCAATCGGCCAGCCGGTTCTGGCGAAATCGAAAAAGCGGTAGCCGGCCAATCCCATGACGACTGTGTTGTTGTGGTGGCCGACCGGGGTCAGAAAATCGATGGAAGCGCCAATGGCGACCGCGAGCAGAAAGGGTTCTAAAGGCAGTGAAGCGGATTGGGCGACACTCACCGCGATGGGGCCGAGCACGATCGCTGTCGAGGCATTGTTCACGAAGGGAGTGATGGCGACCGCCAGTCCAAGCACCGCCGCAAGGAGGACGAGGGGCTCGTCGGGAGGAAGGGCGGATGTCAACAGATTGGCGACGACGGCGGCGGCACCGGTGCTTTGTACGGCCAGCCCCAGAGGGATCAGCGCCGCCAGCATGATCAGGATCGACCAGTTGAGCTCTGCCAGGCCGCGGCGGAGGTCAAGCGTGCCTGTCCCGGCAAGGACGATCACTACCAGCCCGAATGCAAGCTCCGGAGGGGCCACGCCGAATGCAGTGAGCAGAACGCCGAGCGCAAAAACTGCGGCTGCCAACCACGAGGTTTTTGCAGCCGGTTGCTCGGCGCGCGGCCACAGCAGGAGGATCTCCGACTCATCGGCCGTCTGGCGCACTGCCTCCGGATCGCCGTGCAGATAGAGAATATCGCCGATGCCAAGTCGGACATCAGCGAAGCCTCCTTCGATGCGCGGGTTCTGCGTGGCGACCGCCGCGACGGTGATGCCGCGCTGAGCAAAGCTTTCCAAAGTGGCGAGGGACGAGCCGACGATCGTGCTTTCGGGCATGATCACAGCCTCGATCCACCTGCCCGCCGGTGCGGGCGCCTCCTGCGCTGCAAGCCCTGCCGCGCCGTCCGCGAGCCAGCCTTCCAGTGCCGGCAGATCGGCGCTGACCAGGAGGTGGTCGTGCGCTTCGACAATCGTTCCGGGACGCTGGAACATCACGTTCCGGCCATGCCGGCGAAGCGCATGGATGCGGGCGGGGAATGCGTCTGCCGCCAAGCCGCACAAGGGAGACCCCTCAGGGATTGCGACTCGCTGACGACGAGGCGTGACGATGGTGTGGCCGTCTGGTCCTTTTCGTGAGGCAAAGCCAGCGCCTTACGGCTCCACCAGAGGATGGCGGCCAATCCCGCCACGGCCGTGGGCACGCCGGCATAGGCGATATCGAAGAATGCAAAGCCCTCGCCCGTCTGCGCCGCAAGCTGCTGGCTCACGAGCAGGTTTGCCGGTGTGCCGATGATCGAACACAGCCCGCCAAGCAGGGCGGCGAAGCTTACCGGCATCAAAACCTGCCGCCGGTCGATCCGCGCAGACTGGCAGACGCTGCTGACGACCGGGATCATGAGCGCAAGCGCGCCAATATTATTCATGAAAGCGGATATGGCCGCGGTGATGACGCATAGAAGCGCAAGCACGCCAGTATGGCCGAGTGTTTCGGCGGGCAGGCGCGCCGCAAGACGGTCCAATAGACCCGAGCGTCCGAGGACGGGAACGATCAGCAGGATTTCCACGACCGTGACGAAGGCCGGATTGGCAAAACCGAGGAAGGCGGTTTCCCCGGGAACGATCCCCAAGAGGATCCCCAGACACAAGCCGCCGAGAGCAACCACCTCCATCCGGAAGCGGTCGGAGGCGAAGATGACGAGCTGGCCCGCAAGCAGCAGAAGAATCGCGGCCTGCTCGAATATCATCTGCGCATGCGTCTCCGTTTGCCGAGCCGACCCAATAGCATGTGCCGACGAAGGAGGACTAGCGCGCCCATACCATCGGGACGCCAAGAAGCAGCCGCCTGCCAGTGGTACCGCTTCGGCTCAGACCCCCGTCAGAGCCAGTTCCGGCTCCGGCCTGCCCGGGACATTTCTCTCCGCCAAGCCCGGCTGACCGGCGAGGCGATCGGGAAAAACGGCCCAGCGCTTCGGGCGGAAGGCGATCCGGCTCTTGCCCGCTGCCGGATCACCGGCAGGCAGCTCGATTTCGACCCGGTGGCGCTCCCCTCCGACCTCCAGCTCCACCCGCCTTGAAGCCGCAACGCGGCGGCTCGCCACCACGGTTCCCGCTATGCAGCCGCCGCAGCCATCAAGAAGCTCGATTTGATGCGGACGGAAATAGAGCGTCGCGTCCCCGTCTGGAATCCCGCGGGCGGCAAGGCCGATCGTGCGATCCTGCAGCCAGAGCTGGCCGTTCGCCACGCGCACGGGAAGCCTGCTGGAATCGCCGATGAACCCGAAGACGAAGGGTGAGTTAGGGCTGTCATAGATCTCGTCTGCCGTGCCGATCTGCTCGATGCGCCCCTGGCTCATCACTACCACGCGATCGGCGAGCTCGAGGGCTTCCTCCTGGTCGTGCGTTACGAAGACGGTGGTATGCCCCGTAGCATCGTGGATCCCCCGCAGCCAGCGGCGCAGTTCGCGCCGCACCTGCGCATCGAGCGCGCCGAAGGGCTCGTCGAGAAGAAGCACCCGCGGCTCGATGGCGAGCGCGCGGGCGAGGGCCACGCGCTGGCGCTGACCGCCGGAAAGCTGATGCGGGTAGCGGCCTCCAAGTCCGGAGAGCTGCACGAGCTCCAGGAGCTCATCCGCCCGGCGCCGGATCTCCGCCTTTGGCGGACGGGTTGCAGCCGGCCGAACTTTCAGGCCGAAGCCGACATTCTGCGCCACTGTCATGTGCCGGAACAGCGCGTAGTGCTGGAAGACGAAGCCAACATTGCGCTCCTGCACGCTTTTGCGGGAGGCATCCTCCTCGCCGAAAAAGATGGCGCCTGCGCTCGGGCTCTCCAACCCGGCGATCAGGCGCAGCAAGGTCGTCTTGCCCGAGCCAGAGGGGCCAAGCAGCGCGATCAGCTCGCCGGAAGCGATGTCGAGCGAGACCTCATGAAGTGCCGCGAAGCGGTCGAATTCCTTCCGGACCTTCCGGATCGAAACATCCATGGCGCAACTCCTAATGGTTTTTGGCGGCGATCGCGTCGGCGAAACGGTGTTCGAGCAGGCTCTTGAGTCCGAGCGTCACAAGCGCCAGCATCGCCAGCAGGGACGCCACGGCGAAGGCGGCAACCGAATTATACTCGTTGTAGAGAATCTCCACCTGCAGCGGCATGGTGTTGGTGAGTCCGCGGATGCGGCCGGACACCACCGACACCGCTCCGAATTCACCCATCGCCCGCGCGTTGCAAAGGAGCACGCCGTAGAGGAGCCCCCAGCGGATATTGGGCAGGGTGACGTGCCAGAATGTCTGCCAACCGGAAGCGCCGAGCGAGATCGCCGCCTCCTCGTCGCCGCTGCCCTGCTCCTGCATCAGCGGGATCAGTTCGCGGGCGACGAAGGGGAACGTTACGAAGACGGTCGCGAGCACGATGCCGGGCACCGCGAAAAGAACCTCGATCCCATGGGCTTTCAGCCACGGTCCAAGCGCACTGCCCGCCCCGAACAGAAGCACATAGACAAGTCCCGCTATCACCGGTGAAACGGAAAAGGGCAGATCAATGAGGGTGATCAGGAAGGCCTTGCCCTTGAACTCGAACTTGGCGATCGACCAGGCCGCCGCCACTCCGAAGACCAGGTTCAGCGGCACGGCGATCGCCGCGACGGTGAGCGTGAGCCGGATCGCCGCCGCCGTTTCGGGTTCCGCCAGCGACGCGGCATAGGCGGCGGCCCCCTCCCGAAATGCTTCGACGAAAACTGCGACGAGCGGCAGGAACAGGAAGAATCCGAGAAAGGCGAGCGCGATCGCGATCAGGAGGAGGCGAATACCGGCGCGCTCGCCCGTCGCCGTTGCGACAGGCCGCGCGCTGTGCGCAATTGCGGCTGAAAGGAAGGCTTCAACCGCCATAGCCGTACCTCCTGCGGCTCCAGGCCTGGAGCAGATTGATCACGAAGAGCATGGCGAAGGAGATGGCGAGCATGATTGCCGCGATGCCGGTGGCAGCGGCGTAATCATACTCTTCGAGCCGGATGACGATCAGGAGCGGAGCTATCTCCGAAACATAGGGAATATTGCCGGCGATGAAGATCACCGAGCCGTATTCGCCCACCGCCCGCGCGAAGGCGAGAGCGTAGCCCGTCAGGATCGCCGGCGCCAAGCCAGGCAGGATGACGCGTGCAATCGTCTGGAAGCGGTGGGCGCCGAGAGTGGCGGCCACTTCCTCCACCTCCTTGTCGATCTCCTCCATGACCGGCTGGACGGTCCGCACCACGAAGGGGAGCCCGATGAAGATCAAAGCGATGACAATGCCAAGCGGCGTGAAGGCCACCTTGATTCCGTAGGGAGCAAGCAGGCTGCCGATCCACCCGTTGGGCGCATAGATCGCGGTCAGTGCTATTCCCGCCACCGCAGTGGGCAGGGCGAAGGGGAGATCGACCACCGCATCGACCAGGCGCCGCCCGGGGAAACGGTACCGCACGAGAACCCAGGCCACCACCGTGCCGAAAAGAACGTTCACCGTGGCGGCCAGCAGCGAGGCGCCGAAACTGATCTTCAGCGCCTTAACGGTGCGCTCGTCGGTGGCGATTGCCCAGAATTGGGCGGTGCCCAGCGATGCGGAACGCCAGACGATGCCCGAAAGCGGGATCAGTACGATCAGCGAAAGGTAGACGAGCGTGAAGCCGAGCGTCAGACCGAAACCCGGAATGACGCTCGGCCGCCGAAATCGCCACCCCGCGCCGGTGAGCGCGGCGGCCATGCCTATCTCCCCGGCTTGTAGATCTGGTCGAAGATCCCGCCATCGCCGAAGAAGCGCGGTTGCACCTCTTTCCAGCCGCCGAAATCGTCAATGCTGACCAGCTTCAGGTCAGGGAAGCGCCGGATATCGTCAGGCGCCGCCGCTTCAGGGTTGGAGGGCCGATAGAAATGCTTGGCCGCAAGCTGTTGCCCCGTATTGGAATAAAGGAAGTCGAGATAGGCCTCGGCCACCTTTCGCGTGCCTTTCGCGTCGACATTGCCGTCAACGAGCGCAACCGGGGGCTCCGCCTTGATGGAGATTGAGGGCACAATGATCTCGAACTGGTCGGGGCCCAGCTCCTGCAGGGAGAGGAAGGCCTCGTTTTCCCAGGCAAGGAGCATATCTCCAATACCACGCTGGGCAAAGGTGGTCGTCGCGCCGCGCGCGCCGGTGTCGAGCACGGGCACATGGCGGAAGAGCGTGGTGATATAGTCGCGCACCTTGGCTTCGTCGCCGCCGAATTGCTGTTCGGCCCAGGCCCAGGCGGCCAGGAAATTCCAGCGTGCGCCGCCCGAGGTCTTCGGATTGGGCGTGATCACCTGAACCTCGTCCTTGATCAGGTCGCCCCAATCCTTGATGGCCTTCGGGTTTCCCTTGCGGACCAGGAAGACGATGGTGGAGGTGTAGGGCGCGTTGTTGTTGGGCAGGCGGCCGCGCCAATCGGCCGGGATCTTTCCTGTCTTCTCGGCAATGGCGTTTATGTCAGCCTCGAGAGCGAGCGTCACGATATCGGCCTCAAGCCCGTCGATCACCGCGCGTGCCTGCGCCCCGGAGCCATGGGAGGTCTGGATGGTCACCGTCTCTCCGGTGTCGGCCTTCCATTTCTCCGCGAAGGCGGCATCGAAAGCGCGGTAGAACTCGCGCGTAGGATCGTAGGACACATTCAGGATCGTGCTGTCGGCAAAGGCAAAGCCCAGTCCGCCGAACTGAACCATGGCCGCCAGCGCGGCGGTGAAGAGAAGTGATTTCCGGTCGAGAGTCATGCCTGCCTCCTTGTGAGCGCATTAACTCTATCTAGTAAGTAGAGTATGGAAACCTCCGCGCCACCCAAAATCAAGGCTTGTCTTGGAAAAGGATTTCCTCAGGCGAGCAGTGCGCGCACTTCCGCTTCCACAGGCTTGCCGACGCAATCGGCGATCGTGGTGTGGTCGAGCACGGCGCGCGTCGCCTCGGCAACGCGCGCAAACACCCGCCGCACCTCGCAGCTTTCCTCCTCGCGGCAGTCGATACAGCGCCGGTAGGCCATGCGGCTCAAGCACGGAAGCGGCGCAATTGGGCCATCGATGGTTCGCAGCACCTCGCCAAAGCTGATCTCGGCCGGATCCTTCAGGAGCAGATAGCCGCCGGCCTTGCCGCGCCTGCTGGTAACAATGCCGTGATGCTTCAGGTCGAGCAGGATCTGCTCGAGGAATTTGCGCGGGATGCGCTGTTGCTCTGCGATCTGCGAGATCAGGAGCACCTCGCCCGGGCGGGCGCTCCTGGCCAGCGCAATCAGGGCGCGGAGTGCGTATTTTGCTTTCTGAGATATCATGACTCTGGGCTTATGCGTTTCCGGCAGTGTGGCTCCCAAGTCCTATAGCGTCAACCAAGGTCCTCATCGGCTCCGTGGATGCCAGGAATGTCGCAAACGTGAGTGGCCGCCGTCGTATTGCCCACGCCGAAGTAGCGTTCATGTGCATGCGGACGATCCAACACTCAGCCTCCCTCACAATTTCAAGCTCCATTTAGGCCGCTTAGCATGTCCGCTTTCCGACTACCGAGGATCAACCTTTGCTACGATGTGGGGCGCACAGCGGCTGGCCTATCAGGCGACTATCGGAACACCTCACTTGCTTGCTCCACTCAAACCGGAGACCCCCGCATGGGCGGGTGCAACTGCAGTGTCTTTGGATGCGGGTGACGGTCACTCCACAAGCCAATGGCTTCTGAGCTGCAAGGGAGGCTGGTGGTGCGCGGCGCGCGCGAGCTTGCAGCCCGGCACCCCTGCACCCTAGCCCCTTCCTCTAAAATGAGGGCTTCGGCCTTTCCTATATCGAGGCCGCGCGTTACGATCCGCCCATGCAAGCGAGTTGCCAGTGCGGAAGTCTAACCGCCACGATCGCAGACGGCGTCGAGCCGACGGTGGTCGCGTGCCACTGCGTCGATTGCCAGAAGCGCAGCGGCTCGCCCTTCGGCACGATGGCCTATTATCCGCGCGACGCCGTTGCGGTGTCCGGAGAAGCGCGCGAGTTCGCGCCCGACGGACTCCGGCTACATTTACATCACCGGCTTCTGCCCGACGTGCGGAAGCACGCTTTACGGCAAGGCCAGCGCGTTCCCCGACATCATCGGAGTGACAGTGGGCACGATTGGCGATCCGGCGCTCCCCGCACCGGCTCGCTCGGTCTACGAGCAGAGCCGGCATCACTGGCTGGTGATGCCCGAATCCACTCCCGGGTTCATCCGCGGCCGCGATGGGGAGTGCAGCCGGTGACGCGCGAGGTTCACCAGTTCCCTTGCTTATCCAACAACTACGGCTCCTGCTATTCAGAACGTTGGATATAGCCTGCGACCGTATCGGCAGCCATGATAAGTCCAGAGCAGGTGATCTCCAACCATGTCAGGCCGAGGCGGACAGGTGGCGTACGACTGGCGATAAGAGATCCTGGGCGATGTAGGCGCCGTTGCGCTTGTTCCCGAAGAGCGGCTCAAGCAGGGGAGGATCCATGACGATGGGCATGCCGAGGCGGCGGGCCTCGGCCGCCATCGGATCCGTTATCCCGCCTTGCCCCCTGGCCACCACCGCAGGGAGCGGCGTTTCACCCCTGAGATAGCGCAGGGCGACCAGATGTGGCGACGTTTGGGATGGATGTGTGACTTGCATACCTCCTCCCGGTAGCGCGGCGTCGGGACGCCACGTTCCTCCCACGACAATAGCGACGCTACCAGAGGCATTCCGGTTCAAATAGCTGACGTCATCGAATCCAGTGTTCGAAACGCGGCCCACTCGAGAAATTCTTTCGGCTAGCAGTACGCGCGCTTACGGAGGAACGCTGAAAGATGGTCGAGGAACGCGCGCGTCTTTGCAGGCGCGTAGCGGCGGGCAAGATACGTCGCCGAAGCCGCTAGAGGCGGACTCTGCCAATCAAGCGCCACGCGCACCAATCGCCCGTCGGCCACGTCCTCCAGGCACATTATATCCGGCATCAGGCCTATGCCGAGGTCGCGAAGGATGAGGTCACGGACGAGGACCGCATTATTGACCACAGCGCGCGGTGGCAGTGGCGTCGCGTCGCCGTCCGGCTTGGTGAACCATGGGAAGACCTTGTCGCGCATCTGAAACTGGTGGGCGATCATGTCATGTCGCGCCAGTTCTGAGTAGCGCGTGGGCGTCCCGTGCTTTTTTAGGTAGCCCGGCGTTGCATAGAAGTTGCGCGGGAGTTCTGCCAGCAACCGCGTCGGATGAAAGGTTTCGGCAGGCTTGCCGAAATGAATTGCGAGGTCGAATGGCTCTTCGGAGACGTCCACATGGCGATTGAGCGCCTCGATCTCCAGCCGGAGCGCGGGATACTGGCGCGCGAAGTCAGCTATCGCCTCGGCCACCCATCCCACGAAGAATGATGGCATGCTGATCCGCAGGACACCGCTCATCTCCTCCTGGATGGCGGCAGTCTGGAGGTTCGCCTTCTCCAGTTCCGCTACTATGCTTAGACAGCGCTGGTAGAGCGCCCGCCCGGTTTCCGTCAAGCTAAGCGAGCGCGCGCCGCGCTTCAGCAGCGTCGAGTTGAATTGCTGCTCCAACATG
The DNA here is from genome assembly GCF_031180965.1 of Chelativorans sp. Lineage (GTDB taxonomy): Bacteria > Pseudomonadota > Alphaproteobacteria > Rhizobiales > Rhizobiaceae > Chelativorans. The sequence goes on along the minus strand of NZ_JAPSLH010000011.1, from coordinate 8,434 downwards.
CGCAATCGCCTGCTGATTGTCGACTTCGGCATGTCGAGCAACGCCGATGCCTTATTGATGCTGCGTGCGTTGACCGTTTCGTAGAACAGCATCAGCGCATTCAGATCGATGCGCGGCGATCGAGCCCCTGGCCTCGATTGCGAGTGTTCCATATTCGGTACCTTAGGTTCTCGGCGTGCGCCTAGTCAAGGTTTGCCCAGCCTTTATGGTCGCCAAGGCATGAGCGAGTAGTGTAGCCGACCATCGGCCGCTAACCGCTATACGCTGGAGGAGCATGCGGGTTGAAATCGCGCCTGAGAGGCGCACCCGCTGAGCGATGGAGGAGCATCATGAGCTTGACGAGACGCTGCCTAGTGGGCGCAATCGGTGCAACGGCGCTGGCATTTGGCGCATGGTCAGCGATCGCACAGGACGTGCAATTCCCCATCCGTGACGTTCATCTGATCACTGGCTTTCCGCCAGGTTCCGGTTCGGACGTTCTCGTGCGCTATCTAGGCAAGGAACTCGCCGAGGCAACCGGTGCGACTGTCGTAGTCGAAAACAAGACCGGTGCGGCAGGCAATATCGGTGCTGAGTATGTCGCGCGCTCGAAGCCCGACGGCCACACGATCTACGTTCATGCGGCGAGCTCGATCGCCGCCAACATGCACTTATTCAAAAAGCCGCCGATTGACGTAGCGAAGGACCTTCAGATCGCCGCAACTATCAACCAGCAAGCCTTCATGCTGATCGTCCCGGCGGCAAGTCCGCACAAGACGGTGGCAGAGCTGGTCGAGGCGATGAAGGCTAAGGGCGATGGCGGCAACTACGCCTTTTCGAACACAACGGGCCGCGTCATGGGCCGGCTGTTTACGGATGCCGCGGACCTGAAAACAGCGGCGGTCGCCTACCAGACGGACCTGGAAATCGTGAATGACATGAAGAGCGGGCAGATCGACTTCGCCATGATGAACCCGGTGTTCTCGCTGGCGCAGGCACGCTCCGGTGCTGCGCGCATTCTCGCAGTCAGCACCCCCGAGCGGCTAAAATCCGCGCCCGACTACCCGACCTTCGGCGAAGCGGGCATGCCGAATCTCGTGATGCTCAGCTGGTTCGCGGCGATCGTTCCGTCCGCCACTCCGAAGCCGGTCGTGGACAAGATCAATGGCCACTTCAATGCGATCCTGGCAAAGCCGGAGACGGTCAAGTTCCTCAACGACAATGGCGGCGATCCATTCATCAGCACGCCCGAGGAAGGCCAGGCATTGCTCCTCCAACAGATCGATGACTGGAAGGGCTACGTGGAGGCTGCCGGTATCGAGCCGCAGTAAGAGGATCCAAAGCCACACATGCGTTCAACTGACGGCGGCGGCCACGTCTCGCCTTTTGCAGGCATCGACGTCGCAACAATGCTCGTGCGCCTGGCCGACGCGCGCCCAAACCATCCGATGCTGGTATGGGTGCCCGCCGAAGGCGAGGAGGCGAGCTGGACCTATTCGCAGTTCGTGCATCAGGTCCGCTGCGTTGCCGGCGGCCTGTCCGCGCGGGGGATTTCGGTGGGCGATCGCATCCTAGTTCATCTCGAAAATGCGCCCGAGGCGCTCATCGCCCGCTTTGCCTGTGCTTGGCTGGGGGCCATCTGCGTGGCAACGAACGCGATGGCGACGGGTCCGGAACTTGCGGTCCTCGCCGACGCGGTCGGCGTCAGGGCTGCAATAACACAGCCATCGCTGGCGGAGATGGTGGCATCGCATGTCCGGGGATTGGACTGGATCGCTACTACCGACAGCGGCGCGGGCCATACGGCGCGACCAAACGAACTCCCGCAAAGGTCTGACCGTTTCGCCTCGCTCTGCGGCGAGCCAATGCCCATGCGTGCACCGGATTTAACGCTACCGGCGCTGATCCTGTTCACAACCGGCACCACGGCGCGAGCCAAGGCGGTTTTGTGGACCCATGAGAATATGCTCTGGGCAGCACGTCTCGGCGCCGCACAGCAGGGCTTCCTGGCCTCGGACGTAACCCAGCTTTTCTTGCCGCTGTTCCACGTCGTCGGCTTCTCTTGGGCGTTCCTGCCAGCTATCTGGTCCGGCGGCACCGTGGTCCTGCAGCCACGCTTCTCCGCGACAAGGTTCTGGCCGACAGCGGTTGCACATCGCTCCACCGTCTCACCGCACGTGCCGTTCACCATGGCGGCGCTGATGCAGCAGGAGCGGCCTCCCGCGCACCATTTCCGTCAATGGATCACCAATCGGCAGATGCCGCGCGAGCAGGCGCATTTCGGGATCGAACAATTCTCATCGGCCTGGGGCATGACCGAGATGATCTCGCAGCCGATCATCGGCGATCCTCGCCTCGGGCCGCTCGCCGCCAACGCGGTCGGGCGCCCGTCGGTGGGCTACGAAGTGCGCATCGTCGATGAGAGAGGCAGAGGCGCCTTGGCCGGAGAAAACGGCGAACTACTCGTGCGCGGGATCCGTGGAAGATCGATCTTCCTTGAATATTTTGGCGACGCGGACGCAACCCGCAACGCTTTCGAGGAAGACGGCTTCTTCCGCAGCGGCGACCGCGTGCGTCTTAACGAAGATGGTACGATCACCTTCGTTGATCGCATCAAGGATGTCATCAAGGTAGGGGGCGAGGGCGTGGCGGCAAGCGAGATCGAAGCGGTGATCCAGGCAGTACCCGGCGTGGCAGAAGTGGCGGTGGTCGCCGGGCCCGACCCGCTGCGCAGCGAAGTACCGGTGGCCTTCGTGGTCAGGCATTCCAAGGACGGGTCGGAAGGGCAGCTTCGCGCCGAGATAGAGGAGGCCTGTAAGCTGACACTTGCGCGCTTCAAGGTTCCGCGCCGTATCATCTTCATTGACCAACTGCCGCGTGTCGGCTTCGGCAAGGTTTCGAAGGCCAAGTTGCGGGTGCTGGCTACTGAAGCCTTGGACAAGCCGGTGAGTGCATCGTGAAGCCGCCGATCGAGTTCTTCTTCGACCCGATCTCGCCCTTCTCCTACCTGGCGACGACCAGGATAGACGAAATCGCTGCGCACCACGGGCGTGCCATTGATTGGCGCCCAACCTTGATCGGGATCACTACCCTCAAGGTCATGGGACTTAAGCCTGTGCCGGAGACGCCGCTGAAATCGGTCTATTTCTGGCACGACGTCCAGCGCTTGGCATCGATGTTCGGTGTGCCGCTGAACCGGCACGGGCTTTCCGGCATCAACTCCCTTGCTGCCTGCCGCGCTTTTCTCTGGCTCAAGGATCGCGATCCCGAGGCCGCGTCACAATTGATCCGGCATCTCTCGGCCAGGCTGTGGACGGATGCGCTCGACATCACGCCACCAGAGACAGTGATCAAAGAAGCGCAGCGACTTGGCATCGTAACGACGGGCATGGAGGAAGCGCTCGGATCACGCGAGTTGAAGCAGCGGCTACACGACGCGGTTCAGTATGCGATCTCGCGCAACGTCTTCGGAGTGCCCTTCTTCATTGCAGATGGCGAGCCGCTGTGGGGCTGTGACCGCCTCTGGATGCTCGACCACTGGCTGGAGAAAGGTGAGTGGCCACGGCTGTGAGCATGGCGGCTCACAGAACCCTCAGGCCCGCTGGTATAGAACGTCGCCGAGCAGGCGGGTACAGACTGCTATGACCACTGTAGAATGTCCGCTTCAGGAGTGTCGACCAGCTTTCCTGTCCGACTGAAATGGGGCGCAAAGCGGCAGGAGTTGAGGTCCTTAAAGGACACCATCTGTCGATCCCATATCCCAGTCCCCTGCCCCAGCCTTACCGAGCCGGGTACCGCACCGCCGCCGATCCACTCGTTTGATAGCCTTCAGAACCACGTGCTCCAGGACGTCAGCTCGAAGAATTACGACCGCTGGAACTACATGCCAGAAATGCATCGCGTTCGTGGAGAAGCTTGGGGCCCGGACGCGCCGGATTGCCTCGCTCTATCTCGGCCGATGGGAGGAAGATCGCCTGGTCTATGCCGGCAAGGCTGCAACGGGCTACACCATGGCCGCAGCGCGGGAGATAAGGGAGCGGCTCGATCCTCATATCACCCGCAAGAGCCCGCTGAGGCGGAGATCGCCTATGGTGCTGAGACGGATAACGGGTTGCTCCGCGAGGCGGCCTTCAAGGGTTTGGTAGAGGAGAGTCAGGCGCCCGCGCGGAAAACACCGAAGGTCGCGAGAACCAGCGGCGACGTGCCGAAGGAGAACATTCTACAGCTGCTGCGGGACGCGGTCGTGCCATCAAAGGAGGAACTCGTCGGCTACTGGACGCGGGTAGCCGATCGCGCACTGGGATTCCCTCGGCGGCCGGCCATTGACCGCTCCCCCCGATCCCGCCGGAGGTGCACCAGTTGCGCATCCAGAAGCGCGAGGGCGGCGAAGGAGTTCGGCTATGGGTGGACGATCTTGCCGGCCTCCTCGGCCTGGTCGAAATCGGCGTCGTCGAGGTGCACCCCTGAGCGGCGACGGTTGACGACATAGAGCACGCCGACACGCTGATCTTCGACCTGGATCCCGGTGAGGGCATCCCGTGGGAGTTTGTGGTCGAGACGGCGCTTAACCTGCGCGATCACCTGAAGCAGGAAGGGATCGCGACCTGGCCAAGCTGACCGGCGGCAAGGGCGTTCACCTCATGGGGCCGCTGCCTGAGAAGATGACGCACAATGCAGTCCACGCCTAAGCGTCCGTCAAAACGGAAGAAGTGAGGACTCGCATGCCCGAGGAAGACATCAAAGCGAAGATCTGCTCTCTGCTGGACTGGACGATGGAGCAGTATGGGCCCTCGATCGAACTGCAGGCCATCGAATCCAGCTGGGCGATACTCTCGATGATGAAGGAACCCTGATCTGGCTGGAGACTTTCCTTGCCCACGGCAGCGGGATCACCGAGCCCGCAGTGGTCGACGAGGCTTATGAGGAGCAAGATCAAGCCTATCGCGACACCCTGACGAAGCACTGATCGCGAACAAAAAAGCCCCGCCGGCAGGAGCCAGCGGGGGCGCAATCAAATGACATTTCAGCGCGATGCCCAGCGCATCTGCTTTGCACCAACGGTGATGGCGAAGATCGGTCCCTCCTCGTCGGCGACTTCCATTTGCCATTCGCAGCCAAGAGGTAAGCCGTCCATGTCGCGGATCATCGCGCCGCAGGTTCTGGTGGCCTCCTTCAGCGCGGCCTCTTGGTTCGGCAAAAGCACCTCTTCGTCTATGCAGTGAGGAAGGTTTTGTCGGGCTTCAGGTTAAAGCGATAGAACGGCATTGTAGGCGTCTATTCGTCTCGGCAGCGGAGTTCATCTCAAGGACTCTTCTCATTGCTATACTTCCGCCCGAAACGGTCGAGAACGCGAAACCAGCCGCCATGTTCGTGGTCGATGAAATGCCGGTCGGCATATTCCCAGCCGCGCTCGTACCAATCCCAGTATTGCCGCCCCCCCGTCTACAGCGCGAGCAGGGCGGCGGCGGCGATCATTTCGGATAGGACCCAATAGTAGCGGTCCGTATCCAGGATGCCGCCGTCGGGAGCAAAGCTGTAGTGCACACCCTGGCCTTCTCCATCCCAGGCCCTCTCCATTGCCGTATTGAACAGCCGCTCCGCCGACTCGACATGCCAGTCTTCGGGCCGATAGCGACGGAGGATCAAGAGCAGCTTGGCCCATTCGACGAAGTGGCCGGTAAGATAGTCGTAGGGCTTGAACAGATGCCTCGGATCCTCCTTGTTGTATTCCGAGCCCGGGGTCCAATCACTGTGGTAGTGCTCCCAGATCAAGGCTCCTGCGTCGTCCAGGAGCTGGTTGATGAAGCCGCCGCGTTCGTGGTCGATGCACACGGGATACTAGAAGTCGACGATGCTCCGAATTTGCGATTGCAGGAAGTTTTCTTCGCGATAGGTCAACGCCGTTTCCTCATCTTCGCTTGCGCGTCTGTGATCTCAGGCCGCCCTGCAGGTGATCCGATATTCGGTCCTGAACGGTTCCGCTGCAGTCAGGGCAATGCTCGTCGGCACGCCGCTTCGGCAAAGAGGATCAGACTCCGCCGCCGTGGCCGACCCCAGATCGAAGGGCGCTGCAACGGGCTCCACGCCGAGCCCGCGGAGCGGCCGATCGGTTCACGCTGGAGGGGGCCGATGGAAGGGTCATCATCGTCGCGGCAGGTGATGCTGCGCAGGCTTCGGAGGTGGCGCGGGAACTCGCGGACTTGGGAATCCGCCTCATAGAGCTCTGCGGAGGAATTTCACCTGTCTGGCGGCCAAAGGTGGCCGCTGCTGTCGGGCCGAAGCTGCGCGTGAGTTCGGTCACATTCGGCATTGAATCCCTCCAGCCGGCCGCCGTCTATAACTCTGCGTTCAGCGAGGGGAAGCCGCCACGCGAGGCCCTCGTGATCCTAAAGCGCGACGCTGATCCGGGTCGGGACCGCTTCGTGAAGGTCTCCCCGCCGCAGGAGACTACCTTCGTTCCCGTCCCTGACGAGGCGACCGGTGCGCGCGTCGCCGCGGAGCTGGCCCACTCAGGATACGGCCTTATCGAACTGTATGGTGGGGTTCTCGACCGAGGGAGTCGCAGCAAACATCGAAGCAGGGGATGGGCGGGCTCCCGTTGGAGTGGGCAGTTTCGCTCTGGATGCATCAGGAAGCTCAACCGGGTGAGTCACGCGCACTCTGCATCGGGAGACTTAGGCTTTGAGACGTGAGCACCTTCGGCCAGCACGATCAAGACGACGCGGCCGCTACAGCCGGGCGGAAGATCGGGAGGTTGCGGGACTCCAAGTCACCGCTGTGCACGGCCAAAGCGCACCAGGTCAGAAGCTTACCCCTGATCGTTGAGAGCAGATCTCTTATGCCCGAGCGAAAAAAGTTGGAATCCACGTGGTGACCCTGGCATCGGCGTGGAATCCATCGACGGAATTCAGACCTGCAGAGCGATCTCCCGGATGAGTTCCTCGCGATCCGATGGCTGTAGCCCTATGCGCGGGCCACCTTGAACAGGATGGCCGTTTCCTTTGATCCGTTTATCAAAAGTCGGGGACGGGGCGCGCAGGGCTGCCGCCCTGGGCGCGGAACAGCGAGTCGGCTTAACTGGTTGCACGGAAGTGAGTCCAACACTGCAGCTGCAGCGGCTGAATTTGCGCCTCAAGCGAACATAATGAGCAACTGTCCTCCTTTGTTGGAGTGGTTGCGCATGGTTACGTTCCGGCTCGCCCCGCGCACGTAATTGCCAGTCGTAGCGCAATCGAACCTTGGGTGGAGACGGTTTCGCTTGTCGCATTCGCCACGGCGGCTTTCGATGCGCGTTCACTCACGCGCGAGGAAATGAATGTCCGCATACTGTGGGGTCAGCTCGCCGTTGTGCTCTTCATTGTTTTGGCGACGACATGGAGTGGCGACGCAGTGGACTGCGTGGCGCCTAGGTTTCCAGGCTCAGCTTGGAACGCCGTGGTTCGAGATCGCTGGATACCGTTCTATCCACCGCCGGCCTTCTTCTGGTGGTGGTATTTCTACGACGCTTATGCGAATTTTCCCCCTAATCACTCGTTGACCTGCAACGAGCGTGATCCTGGCGGCCACAAAGATACGTACTGATGTGGCCTTCGGCGTATACCGAGACGTGCTAGACGTGTGGAGCCATCAAAAAATAGCCATTAGTCTCGATGCTCGAGGAAGCCGAATTCGTCGAACTGAACGAGGAACCATTCGACATCGGGCGCGCAATGCGGGCCATGCGGGCGCGGCGGGTCTTTCGACCGCGAACGGGGGTGCCCAGCAACAAGTCATACGGAGTCATAGAGCGTCAGCAGCGGCGGGGCGGATCAAAGCGCCTTTTCGAACTCCGGCAGGATCTGGAAGAGGTCGCCGACAAGCCCATAGTCGGCGACTTGGAAGATCGGCGCCTCCTCGTCCTTGTTGATGGCGACGATGACCTTGGAGTCCTTCATGCCGGCAAGATGCTGGATGGCGCCGGAGATGCCGACGGCTATGTAGAGGTCGGGCGCCACAACCTTGCCCGTCTGCCCCACCTGCCAGTCGTTCGGCGCGTATCCGGCGTCGACCGCCGCGCGGCTGGCGCCGACCGCGGCCCCCAGCTTGTCGGCCAGCGGCAGGATCACCTCCTGGAACTTTTCCGCCGAGCCCAGCGCCCGCCCGCCGGAGATGATGATCCGGGCCGAGGTGAGCTCCGGCCGCTCGCTGGCGGCGATCTTGTTCTCGATGAAGGTGGACAGTCCGCGATCTTCTGCGGCAGCCACCGTCTCGACCAGAGCCTGCCCGCCTTCGCCTGCCGCCTGGAACGAGGAGGTGCGCACCGTGATGACGCGCTTTGCGTCGGCCGACTCCACCGTCTGGATGGCATTGCCGGCATAGCTCGGCCGCTTGAACGTCTTCGCGTCGATCACTTCGATGACGTCGGAGACCTGCATCACGTCGAGGAGGGCTGCCACGCGCGGCATCACATTCTTGC
>NZ_JAPSLH010000042.1 GCF_031180965.1 Chelativorans sp. | reverse complement strand
ACAGATTTAGCAGTCCAGGTGCGCCCTGTTACCGGGCGCGCGACAAGCGCATGAGCGATCTGGGTCCCCAAAAGCAGAAAAGCCGGGCAAAAGCCCGGCTCCTCAGACAACGATCCGGCGCGATCAGTTGATCGCGTCCTTGAGGCCCTTGCCGGCCGAGAATTTCGGCACGTTGCGTGCCGGGATCTTCACCTCGGCGCCGGTCTGCGGGTTGCGGCCCGTCGAGGCTTCGCGCCGCGACACGCTGAAATTGCCGAAGCCCACCAGCCGGACGTCGCCGCCGTTCTTGAGCTCGCTGGTGATGACGTTAAAGACCGCATCGATCGCCGACTGGGCGTCACCCTTGGAAATGCCCGCCTTCTCGGCAACGGCGGCTACCAGTTCGTTCTTGTTCATAAACAACAAACCCCTTCCTGATTATGGCCGGAGAGCGACTCTGCCGGCAAGGGCCGCACTTTATGAAGAAGTAAGGGCCCGACCAAGCGCGAAATAAGCCGGACTGGCGGAAAATCCCAGATTCCTGCGGCTTTTCCAAGAAAAAAGCCGGCCCGAAGGCCGGCTTTTCTGCATTGTTACCGCTGATGCAACCTCTAGTGGGCGACCGCCGGCTGTCCTGGCTCGTCTCCCACCTCGGCACCCGCAGGCGGCGAGACGGGCTCAACCCATTCGATGGGCTCCGGCATGCGCACCAAAGCGTGCCTGAGCACTTCTCCGACGCGGCTCACCGGGATGATCTCCAGGCCGCTCTTCACATTCTCCGGGATCTCGGCCAAGTCCTTGGCGTTCTCCTCGGGGATCAGCACCTTCTTGATGCCGCCGCGGAGTGCCGCAAGGAGCTTCTCCTTAAGCCCGCCGATCGGCAGCACCCTGCCGCGCAAAGTGATCTCGCCGGTCATGGCGATGTCCTTGCGCACGGGGATGCCCGTCATGACGGAGACAATGGCCGTCGCCATCGCGACGCCGGCCGAGGGACCATCCTTGGGCGTGGCGCCTTCCGGCACGTGCACGTGAATGTCCTTCTTGTCGAAGACCGGCGGCTCGATGCCGAAATCGACGGCTCTCGAGCGGACATAAGAGGCCGCAGCCGAGATCGACTCCTTCATCACGTCGCGCAGGTTGCCCGTGACTGTCATGCGTCCCTTGCCGGGCATCATGACGCCCTCGATGGTGAGCAACTCGCCGCCCACCTCGGTCCAGGCAAGACCGGTGACGACGCCGACCTGGTCCTCGCCCTCGGCCTGGCCGAAACGGAAGCGCGGCACGCCGAGATAGTCGGCCAGATTATCCTCGGTCACCTCGACCGTCGTCTTGCCGGTCTTCAGGATCTCGGTCACGGCCTTGCGCGCAAGCTTCATGAGCTCACGCTCGAGATTGCGCACGCCCGCTTCCCGCGTATAGGTGCGGATGACGGTTTGCAGAGCCTCGTCGGTCACCGAGAACTCGTCCGGCTTCAGCGCATGCTCGCGCACGGCCTTGGGCAGGAGATGCCGCTTGGCGATCTCGACCTTCTCATCCTCCGTGTAGCCGGCGATGCGGATGATCTCCATGCGGTCCATCAGGGCCGGCGGGATGTTCAGCGTGTTCGCCGTCGTCACGAACATCACGCTCGACAGGTCGTATTCGACCTCGAGATAATGATCCATGAAGGTCGCGTTCTGCTCCGGATCGAGCACTTCGAGCAGGGCCGACGACGGATCGCCACGGAAGTCCATGCCCATCTTGTCGATCTCGTCGAGCAAGAAGAGCGGATTGGACTTCTTCGCCTTCTTCATCGACTGGATGACCTTGCCAGGCATCGAGCCGATATAGGTGCGCCGGTGACCGCGGATCTCGGCCTCGTCGCGCACGCCGCCGAGCGCCATGCGCACGAACTCGCGGCCGGTCGCCTTGGCGATCGATTTTCCAAGCGAGGTCTTGCCGACGCCGGGAGGGCCGACGAGGCAGAGGATCGGACCCTTGATCTTGTTCTGCCGGCTCTGGACGGCGAGATATTCGACAATGCGTTCCTTGACCTTGTCGAGGCCATAGTGGTCGGCGTCGAGCACTTCCTCGGCGAAGCGCAGGTCGTTGCGGACCTTGGAATTCTTCTTCCACGGGATGGAGAGCAGCCAGTCGAGATAATTGCGCACCACCGTCGCCTCTGCGGACATCGGCGACATGGTCTGCAGCTTCTTCAGCTCGGCTTCCGCCTTCTCGCGGGCCTCCTTGGTCAGCTTCGTCTTCTTGATGCGCTCCTCGAACTCGGCCACCTCGTTGCGGCCATCCTCGCCCTCGCCGAGCTCCTTCTGGATCGCCTTCATCTGCTCATTGAGGTAGTATTCGCGCTGCGTCTTCTCCATCTGCCGCTTGACGCGGGAGCGGATGCGCTTTTCCACCTGCAGCACGGAGATCTCGGCTTCCATGAAGCCCATGGCCTTTTCCAGCCGCTCGCGCACGGAAAGAGTAGCGAGCATCTCCTGCTTCTCGGGGATCTTGATCGCCAAATGCGAGGCGACCGTGTCGGCGAGCTTGGAATAATCCTCGATCTGGCTCGTCGCGCCGACCACCTCGGGCGAGATCTTCTTGTTGAGCTTCACATAGTTCTCGAAGTCGGCGACCACCGAGCGCGCCAGCGCCTCGATCTCGACCTCATCCTCCTCCGGCTCCGGGAGGGCGACGGCGCGGGCCTCGTGAAAATCCTGACGCTCGGTGAAGCCGGTGATGCGCGCGCGCGAGGCGCCCTCCACCAGCACCTTGACCGTGCCGTCGGGGAGCTTCAGGAGCTGCAGAACATTGGCGAGGGTGCCGACATCATAGATCGCGCTCGGATCCGGGTCGTCGTCGGCCGCATTCATCTGGGTCGCCAGCAGTACCTGCTTCTCGGCACCCATCACCTCCTCGAGCGCCTTAATCGACTTCTCGCGGCCCACGAAGAGCGGCACGATCATGTGCGGGAAGACCACGATGTCGCGCAGGGGCAGCACCGGGAACATGGCTTCGCCGGAGGTTTTCAGAGTTTCTGTCATCTTATCAGCCTTTCAGCCGCGGCCGCTTGGCAGCCGGCCGCGGACTCTACTGTTATGGCACGTCGTTTCGCCCCGGAAGGGCTCGTCAACCGCAACACCGATCCTTGACGCGAAACCCGCCACCGCCTGCTCCTTAGGTGGAGGCCGGCGGCGGCAATATCAAGGTGGCTGGAAAGCGGACCGGCACCGGCGCGAACGGGGCAGCGGCGTCCGCCGCGGAAGCCCATCACCCCGTGCCGCGCGCAACCCCTGGTCACGCGCTGACGCTGCCTTTCTCCTTCTCGCGCTCGGAATAGATGTAGAGGGGCCGGGCATTGCCGGCCACCACCTCGTCCGAGATCACGACTTCTTGAACGCCTTCGAGAGCCGGCAGCTCGAACATGGTGTCGAGCAGGATCGCCTCCATAATGGACCGCAAGCCGCGCGCGCCCGTCTTGCGCTCGATCGCCCGGCGGGCGATGGCCGACAGCGCGTTCTCGTGGAAGGTAAGCTCCACATTCTCCATCTCGAACAGGCGCTGGTATTGCTTCACCAGAGCGTTCTTCGGCTCGGTCAGGATCTGCACCAGAGCCTGCTCGTCGAGGTCCTCGAGCGTGGCGAGCACCGGCAGGCGGCCGACGAATTCCGGAATGAGGCCGAATTTCAGGAGATCCTCCGGCTCGACCTGGCGCAGGAGTTCGCCCGCGCGGCGGTCCTCCGGCGAGGTGACGGTTGCGCCGAAGCCGATCGACGTCTTGCGGCCGCGGTCGGAGATGATCTTTTCCAGCCCCGCAAAGGCGCCGCCGCAGATGAACAGGATCGATGAGGTATCGACCTGCAGGAATTCCTGCTGCGGATGCTTGCGCCCGCCCTGGGGCGGGACGGAGGCCACGGTGCCTTCCATGATCTTCAGGAGCGCCTGCTGCACGCCCTCGCCTGACACGTCGCGCGTGATCGACGGGTTGTCGGACTTGCGGCTGATCTTGTCGATCTCGTCGATATAGACGATGCCGCGCTGCGCGCGCTCGACATTGTAGTCAGCCGACTGCAGGAGCTTCAGGATGATGTTCTCCACATCCTCGCCCACATAACCTGCCTCGGTGAGCGTCGTGGCGTCGGCCATGGTGAAGGGCACGTCGATGATCCGGGCGAGCGTCTGGGCAAGCAGGGTCTTGCCGCAGCCCGTCGGCCCGATCAGGAGGATGTTCGACTTCGCCAGCTCCACATCGGCATTCTTGCCGGCATGGGCAAGGCGCTTGTAATGGTTGTGGACGGCCACCGACAGCACGCGCTTGGCATAGCTCTGGCCGATCACGTAATCGTCCAGAACCTTCATGATCTCCTGCGGCGTCGGCACGCCTTCGCGCGACTTCACCATCGAGGATTTGTTCTCCTCGCGAATGATGTCCATGCACAGCTCGACGCATTCATCACAGATGAACACGGTCGGGCCGGCGATCAGCTTACGGACCTCATGCTGGCTCTTGCCGCAGAACGAGCAGTACAGCGTGTTCTTGGAATCACCGCCGCTGTTGCTGATCTTGCTCATATTTCACTTTCCTTTCAGTACTACCGGCGCCGCGCGCCGCGGCACCGCGAGAGCAGGAGACGAAGGATTTCGGCTCGATCGTCGCCTTTCTCACCCGCGTCCTCAACGAAACACAAAATGGAAGACGCGGCAACGATTCTGGTTCCCAGGAAAACCTAGGCTGTTGAAACTCAACATAGGCTTAACCTAGGCGGTTGCCAGCGCTTAGGGAACAAGAAAATGTGTCGGAAATGACGCAACACCCAGGCATTTATGCTTGCCGCGGTGCGCCGGATTCCCGGCTGGTCTCTACGAGCTGCGCTGGGCTTCCATGGCCTCGCGCGCGGAGATCACCCGGTCGACGAGACCGAAGGCCTGCGCCTCGTCCGCGGTCATGAAATGGTCGCGGTCGAGCGTGCGCTCGATCGTATCGTAATCCTGTCCCGTATGCTTGACATAGATCTCGTTCAGCCGGCGCTTCAGCTTGATGATGTCCTGGGCGTGGCGCTCGATGTCTGAGGCCTGACCCGAGAAGCCGCCCGAGGGCTGATGCACCATGATGCGCGCATTGGGCGTGGCAAAGCGCAGGTCCTTGTGGCCCGCGCACAGAAGCAGCGAGCCCATGGAGGCCGCCTGGCCAATGCAGAGCGTCGAGACCGCCGGCTGGATGAACTGCATCGTGTCGTAGATCGCCATGCCGCTCGTCACCACGCCGCCCGGCGAGTTGATGTAGAGCGCGATCTCCTTTTTCGGGTTCTCCGCCTCGAGGAAAAGAAGCTGCGCGCAGACAAGCGTCGCCATGCCGTCCTCGACCGGCCCGGTGATGAAGATGATTCGCTCCTTCAGAAGGCGCGAAAAGATGTCATAGGCCCGCTCGCCGCGATTCGTCTGCTCGACGACCATCGGAACAAGGTTAAGCGCGGTCTCGACGGGATTGGCCATGAAGGATACCTTTCGCGTGGGGAAGGACTTGCCCATTGCCCCGGGGAGCAGCCCTGTTCTCTTTTCGCCGATATAGGATGCCCGCTCCCTCCTGTGCAAGGCCGGCATTGGCCCGCCCGGTGATTATCTCCTATCAACCCTTGCGCTGCCGCATGGCTGGCATAGAACAGGATCATGGCAGCCGAAGCCCCTCCCCTCGCGCTCGATCCGAAAACCCGGCGCCTCCTGCTCGATCCCCATGATCCAGCCTTCGTGCAGGACCCCTACGCCGCCTATGCGCACCTCCACCGGCATGCGCGCGCCTTCTTTTGGGAAGACTACGGCATGTGGTGCCTGGCGGGATACGGGGAGGTCAACCGCGCACTGCGCGACCGTCGCCTGGGGCGGCAGGCGCTGCCGGGCGTGACGTTTTACAGCGAGCCGCATCTGAAGGATTTCGCCGCGGTCGAGGCGCATTCCATGCTGGAGCTGGAGCCTCCGGCCCATACCCGGCTGAGGACACTGGTCAACCGCGCCTTCGTCTCGCGGCAGGTGGAGCGGCTGCGGCCGCGCGTGGAAGCGCTCTGCCACCAGTTCATCGACCGCTTCGCCTCCGCCGGCGGCGCGGACCTCCTCCCCGCCTATGCGACGCCCATTCCCATCACTGTCATCGCCGAGTTGCTGGGCGTTCCGACCGAGATGGGCGACCGGCTGCTCGACTGGTCGCATCGCATGGTGGCGATGTATATGCACGGGCGCACGCGCGCGGCGGAGGAAAGCGCCAACCAGGCGGCGCGCGAGTTCGGCGACTTCATCCGCTCCTATGCGCAAAAGCGGCGCAGCGCACCCGGCGACGATCTGCTGACGCTGTTGATCTCCGCGCATGAGAGCGGCGACCGGCTCTCGGAGGACGAGCTAGTCTCGTCGACCATCCTGCTGCTCAATGCCGGACACGAGGCGACGGTGCACCAACTCGGCAATGCGATCGCAACGATCCTGGCTCAGGGTGGCGATCCCCGACGTTTCTTCGGTTCGGCGGAGGAGACCGCGGCCACAGTCGAGGAGTGCCTGCGCTACGACCCGCCGCTGCACCTCTTCACGCGCTTCGCCTATGAGCGGGTGGAGGTCGCCGACGGGGTGTGGTTGGAGCGCGGCGGCAAGGTCGGGCTCATGCTGGGCGCGGCGAACTGCGATGATCGCGCTTTCGAGGAGCCGCGCGGATTCCGGCCCGGCCGCGCCGACCAGAAGAACGTGTCCTTCGGCGCGGGCATCCATTTCTGCATCGGCGCGCCGCTCGCTCGCCTCGAACTGCAGGTGGCGCTGCAGGTGCTGTTCGAGCGCCTTCCCACCCTCAGCTTCGCCGAGTTGCCAAGCTATCGCGACACCTTCCATTTCCACGGGCTGGAGCGGCTGATGGTGAGGTGGTGACTGCTAGGTCCGGGTTACATATTCCTTCCGGGTGGTCTCCAGCACTTCCCAGGTGCCCCTGAAGCCGGGACGGGATGACAAAACTGTCGCCGGCGCGGACAGTGAAGGCTTCCCCCAACTCGTCGGCGATCACCGATACGCCGGAGAGGATGTGGCAGAACTCCCATTCGGTGTATTCAATGCGCCACTTGCCGGGCGTGGATTCCCAGATGCCGGCATAGAGGCCGCCGTCGGCCGCCTCCAGATTCCAGGTGCGGAAGCGCGGGTCGCCGGAGATCAGCCGGCCGGGCGCGGGCGCACCCTCCTCCGGCTCGATGCCATCGACCTGCAGGCGCAGGAGAAACCCTGGCATGGCACGCTCCCGCGACCGGCTAGCCCTAAACCTTGGCCAGCGCCTGCTCCAGATCGGCGATGATGTCTTCCACGTCCTCGATTCCGATGGAAAGGCGGACGACGTCCGGCCCAGCGCCGGCGGCGACCTTCTGCTCGTCCGTAAGCTGCCGGTGCGTCGTCGATGCCGGGTGGATGATGAGGGATTTGGTGTCGCCGATATTGGCAAGGTGCGAGAAGAGCTCGACCCCTTCTACCACCTTCACGCCGGCGTCGTAGCCGCCCTTCAGCCCGAAGGTGAAGACCGCGCCGGCACCGTTGGGCGAATATTTCTGCATCAAGGCGTGGTTCGGGTCCTCCGGAAGACCGGGATAGGAGACCCAGGCCACCGCCGGATGGCTCTTCAGCCATTCAGCCACCTTCAGGGCATTGTCGCAGTGGCGCTGCATCCTCAGCGGCAGCGTCTCGATGCCGGTCAGGATCAGGAAAGCATTGAAGGGCGAGATCGCCGGGCCAAAATCGCGCAGCCCCAGAACGCGGGCGGCAATGGCGAAGGCGAAGTTGCCGAAGGTCTCGTGCAGCACCATGCCGCCATATTCCGGGCGTGGCTCGGAGAGTGTCGGGTAATTGCCCGACTTGGACCAGTCGAAGGTGCCGCAATCGACCAGGATGCCGCCGATGGAGTTGCCGTGCCCGCCCATGAATTTGGTCAGCGAGTGGACGACGATATCGGCGCCATGCTCGATCGGCCGCAGGAGATAGGGCGAGGCCATGGTGTTGTCGACGATGAGGGGCAGGCCGTGCCGCTTCGCGATCTCGGAGATCTTTTCCAAGTCGACGAAAGTGCCGCCAGGATTGGCCAGGCTTTCGACGAAAATGGCGCGGGTGCTCCCGTCGATCTGGCTTTCGAAGCTGGCGATGTCGTCGGAATCGGCCCAGCGCACCTCCCAGCCGAAATTCTTGAAGGCATGACCGAACTGGTTGATCGAGCCGCCATAGAGCTTCCTGCCGGCGATAAAATTGTCGCCCGGCCGCATGATCGTGTGGAACACCAGAAGCTGGGCCGCATGGCCGGACGCGGTAGCCAGCGCCGCCGTGCCGCCTTCAAGCGCGGCAACGCGCTCCTCCAGCACCGCCTGGGTGGGATTCATGATGCGCGTGTAGATGTTGCCGAACGCCTTCAGGCCGAAGAGGGAGGCGGCGTGCTCCGCATCGTTGAAGACATAGGAGGTCGTCTGGTAGATCGGCGTGGCGCGGGCGCCGGTGGCCGGATCGGGCTGGGCTCCCGCATGGACGGCAAGCGTGTTGAAGCCAGGCGTGCGCTCGTTCATGAATTTCCTCCGTAGGATCGAAATGCCGCGCCATCAAATACAGGGGCGCCCGGCCGAGGCAAAGAAGATTTGCCTGATATTCGTCATCTGCGGGGAAGAACGTTCGATCGGAGCCAGTGCCTGAAGCGATGTTCAGGCATCGAAGCACGGCACCATTCACTTCTGGCGGATGCCGAAGCTCTGAAAGCCCTGGCGCAGGACGGGCTTCTTGGACGAGATCACCCGGCTGTTAACGCCGTTCCAGGCGATCTCGCGCGAGAGGCGGCCATATTCGATCTTGGGGCAGCGATTCATGACGACCTTGATGCCCTTCTCCTCCAGCCGCGCGGCGGAGGCGTCGTCACGCACCGTGAGCTGCATCCAGACCACCTTGGGCAGCGGGTCCATGGAAAGTATCTGGTCGGTGATGCCGGGAACAGCGCTCGAAGCGCGGAAGATATCCACCATGTCGACCGACTCGGGTAGGTCGACGAGGGACGCGTAGGTCATGGCGCCGGCTATCTCCCTGCCCGCCTGGCCGGGATTGATCGGAAAGACGCGGTAACCCTTGTCGATCAGGTATTTTGCGACGAAGAAGCTCGGCCGCACGTCATTGGCCGAAGCACCGACGATGGCGACGCTCCGCACGCTATTCAGGATGCCGGAGATATATGAATCGTCGTAGGAGTCGTGGTTCATTCGGGCAGCGTAATACGGCCTTCCTCGTCTATTGGGAAGCTGGGGTTGTACGCCACCTCCCATAGATTGCCTTCCGTGTCGGCGAAGTAGCCCTGCACGCCGCCCCAGAAGGCACGCCGGGCGGATTTCAGGATACGCCCGCCGGCTTTTTCGGCCAGTTCGAGCACGAGGTTCACCTCGGCTTCCGAGCGCGTGTTGTAGGCAAGCGCCACCCCCGAAAACCCGGGCTTTCCGTTGGCGCCCATGGCCGGGCGGAAGTTATCGTTGGCAATGTCCGCGGCAAGCTCGTCGCGTGGCCAGAGCGCCAGGATCATGCCGCCCATCTGGAAGAAGGCCACGCCCTCGGCAACCTTTCTGTTCCGCTCGAGGCCCATCGCCTCATAGAAGCGGATCGCACGGTCAAGGTCGTCCACGCCGAGGGTGATGATGGAGATGCGCGGTTCGAGCTTCATTCGCCCGTCCATTCCGGCCGGCGCTTTGCGATAAAGGCGCCGATGCCCTCCTCGGCATCGCGCGCGAGCATGTTCTCGACCATCACGCGGGCGGTGTATTCATAGGCTTCGGCAAGCCCCATTTCCGCCTGCGCATAGAAGGCTTCCTTGCCGATCTTGAGCGTCAGAGGCGATTTCGACGCGATGGTTCCAGCCAGTTCCCCCACCGTCCGGTTCAGCTCCCCGGGAGGCACGACGCGGTTTATCAGGCCGAAGGCAAGCGCAGTCTCGGCGTCGATCATCTCGCCCGTGAGCAGCATCTCCATCGCATGCTTGCGAGAGACGTTGCGTGACAGCGCCACCATAGGCGTGGAGCAGAAGAGGCCGATATTAACGCCGGGGGTGGCGAAGCGCGCATTCGTGCTCGCAACGGCAAGATCGCAGGAGGCGACAAGCTGGCACCCGGCCGCCGTCGCTACGCCGCCGACGGAGGCGATCACCGGCTTCGGGTGGCGTACAATGGTCTGCATGAGCCTGGCGCAGAGCGCCATCGTCTCGGCGAAAAAGGCCCTGCCCCGGTCCGCATCGTTCCGGCGCGCCGTCATCTCCTTGAGGTCGTGTCCGGCGGAGAATACCTTTCCTTCATGGGCCAGCACGATGACCCGGACGGCCTTGTCGTCGCGGGCCCGCTCAAGCTGCCCCTTCAGCGCCTCCATCATGGCGACGGACAGAGCGTTGGCCGGCGGGTTCTGCAGGATCAGCGTGAGAACGCCATCCTGGAGCCTGCCGTCCACGGGGCCCAGCGTTTCGCCGTGCGCGGGCGCGATCACCTCTGCCATGATTCTTCTTCCTTCAACGATCTCGGCGCGTCCCCTCCTAACATAGGGCGGCTTGAAGATCAGCCGCGAAAAGGACATCGTCTTCCCGAAGCGAGGCACCGGAGAAGCCAATGAACCCCACCGCCCCCCACGAGCCAGTGCCGGTGATGACCGTCGAGGAGGTGAACGCGTTCCTTGACGAGGCCTATCCGCAGCTCAATGAGGGGCTGCGGGCCTATCGCGCCACCGAGGTGCGGCCGGGCGGCTGCACGGTGCGGCTCGACGCGACCGAGCGGCATCTTAGGCCGGGCAACACGGTTTCAGGCCCCACGCTCTTCACCCTGGCCGATATCGGCGGCTATGTCTGCGCCCTCTCTCATATCGGGCGCGAGGCGCTGGCCGTGACCACCAATCTCAACATCAATTTCATGCGCAAGGCCGAGGCCGGCGCGATCGAAGGCACCTGCCGCATCCTGAAGCTCGGCAGGAGTCTCATGGTCTTCGACGTGGCGATCACGGCAGGCGCAAACAACGCGCTGATCGCACATGCGACAGGGACTTATTCGCTGCCGCCGAGGCGAAATTGATGCGGTATTATAATACCGCATCTGTAACACACTGATATTACGGATTAATTTTCCGCTCGATTGCTTCCGTGTGGCTTGACTTGGGTTCGGGCGGCCCGTATAAGCGCGCATTCGCGGCATTTGCCCGATTTCGAGGGCCTTGGCCATCGGTTCAAGCAACAAGAAACGCCTTGCCTCGCGGTAAGGTCCAACAGCGGAAAAGAGACATGAAAACCTTCTCGCAGAAGCCTGCGGAGGTGACGAAGAAGTGGGTGCTGATCGACGCCGAAGGGCTCGTTGTCGGCCGTCTCGCCACGATCGTCGCCAACCGCCTGCGCGGCAAGCACAAGCCGACCTTCACGCCCCATGTGGACGACGGCGACAATGTCATCGTCATCAATGCGGATAAGGTCGCGTTCACTGGCAAGAAGTACCAGGACAAGACTTATTACTGGCACACCGGCCATCCCGGCGGAGTGAAGGAGCGCACGGCGCGCCAGATCCTCGAAGGCCGGTTTCCGGAGCGCGTGGTCGAGAAGGCCGTGGAACGCATGATCCCGCGCGGCCCGCTCGGACGGCGCCAGATGAAGAACCTCCGCGTCTACGCGGGCTCGCAACACCCTCATGACGCGCAGCAGCCCGAGAAGCTGGACATCGCGGCCATGAACAGGAAGAATGTAAGGGTCTAGGCACATGGCTGAAATCAATTCCTTCGAAGAGCTGGGCGCTGCGACCCAGGCGGCTCAGCCCGCCGCTCCGGTGCATGTGCAGAAGCTCGACCCGCATGGCCGCGCCTATGCCACCGGCAAGCGCAAGAACGCGATCGCCCGCGTGTGGGTGAAGCCCGGCTCCGGCAAGATCACGGTGAACGACAAGGAGTTCGCCCAGTATTTCGCCCGCCCGGTGCTGCAGATGATCCTGCAGCAGCCGATCATCGCCGCCAACCGCAACGGCCAGTACGATATCGTCGCCACGGTGGTGGGCGGCGGCCTGTCCGGCCAGGCGGGCGCGGTGCGCCACG
Organism: Chelativorans sp.; assembly: GCF_031180965.1. Classification (GTDB taxonomy): domain Bacteria; phylum Pseudomonadota; class Alphaproteobacteria; order Rhizobiales; family Rhizobiaceae; genus Chelativorans. The sequence continues at coordinate 12,540 of NZ_JAPSLH010000042.1, read as the reverse complement.
GCATTTCCCGGGCGCTCACCTTCTATGAGCCGGAGCTGCGTGCCGTGCTCAAGAAGGGCGGGTTCCTCACCCGCGACGCGCGCGTGGTCGAGCGCAAGAAGTACGGCCGCGCCAAGGCCCGCCGCTCCTTCCAGTTCTCCAAACGCTAAAGGCTCAGGCCATATCGGCATTCGGAAGCGGGCCTTCGGGCCCGCTTTTTTGTTGCGTGCAAGCCACCCTGCACCTAGCCATAGGTCCGCCTCCGTAGGAATTTACCGGTATGCCATCCAAGACCATCGACCATGCCTTCACCGCGCGGCAGATCACGGGAGCCGCCAGCGATCCCACCTATGCCGGTGCCCTTTCCTTCATGCGCCGGAGGTTCACCAAGAATGTGAAAGGCGCGGATGCGGTGGTGTGGGGGATTCCCTTCGACGCCTCCGTGTCCAACCGGCCGGGCGCGCGCTTCGGGCCGCAGGCGATCCGCCGCGCCTCCGTCATCTTCGACAACGATCCGCAATATCCCTTCAGTCTCGACCTCTTCGAGGCACTCGCCGTGGTGGATTATGGCGACTGCCTGCTCGACTACGGCCGGCACGACAGGACGCCGGCGATCATCGAAAGGGAGGCGGCCAAGATCCTGCGCTCCGGCGCATTCCTCGTCACCCTCGGCGGGGACCATTTCGTCACCTGGCCGCTGCTCAAGGCACATGCCGCCAAGTACGGGCCCCTCGCCCTCGTCCAGTTCGACGCGCATCAGGACACCTGGTCGGACGAGCCGAAGCGCATCGACCATGGCTCCTTCGTCGTGCGCGCCGTGCAGGACGGCGCCATCGACCCTTCCCGCTCCATCCAGGTCGGCATCCGCACGCACGCTCCGGAAGATTGCGGGCTGAAGATCGTGCACGGCTACGACCTGGAGGAAATCCGCCCCGCGGAAATCGCCCGGCTGATCGCCGAGCGCGTCGGGGACGCGCCCTGCTACGTCACCTTCGACATCGACTGTCTCGATCCGGCCTTCGCTCCCGGCACAGGAACGCCCGTCGCCGGCGGCCCTTCCTCGGCGAAAATGCTGTCGGTGCTCCGGCAGCTGGGCTCGCTCAATATCGTCGGGGCGGACGTGGTGGAGGTGTCGCCGCCCTACGACCATGCGGACATCACGGCAATCGCCGGCGCGTCGATCGCGATGCACTATCTGGGTCTCCTCGCCGAAAAGCGGCGGCCATGAGCTTCATGTAAGGATTCAATTCGTTTTCGGATTGATTCCGGAAACGGCTTCAACCATCTGATAGCCGACTCTTTTTCAGGCGCGCGCGAAATGGCTGCAAAAATCTTCATCGACGGCGAACACGGCACCACGGGCCTGCAGATCCGGCAGCGGCTCGCCGGGCGCAGGGATGTCGATCTTCTGTCGATCCCCGTGGAGCGGCGTAAGGATGCGGCAGCGCGCGCGGAGTATCTCAACTGGGCCGATATCGCCATCCTCTGCCTGCCGGACGACGCCGCGCGCGAGAGCGTCGCGCTGATCGAGAACCAGGCGACCCGGGTGATCGATGCTTCCACGGCGCACCGGGTGGCGGAAGGCTGGGCCTACGGGTTTCCCGAGCTCGACCACCACCAGGCCGGCTTGATCGCGCGGGCAAAGCGGGTGGCGAATCCGGGTTGCTGGCCGCAGGGGCCGATCGCGCTTCTGCGCCCCCTCGTTTCCGCCGGCCTGCTGCCCGCCGATTTCCCGGTTACTGTCAACGGCATCTCCGGTTATTCGGGCGGAGGACGCTCCATGATCGAGGACTACGAGGCCAAGGGCGAGGACGCGCCGGAATTCCTGCCATACGGGCTCTCGCTCAGCCACAAGCACCTGCCGGAGCTGCGCACATATGCCAAACTTGCGCGCGACCCGCTGATGCAGCCGGCGGTCGGCAATTTCGCACAAGGGATGATCACGGCCGTCCCGCTGCAGCTCGGCCACCTCCCCCGGGTGCCGAAAGGCGAGGAGCTGCACGCGGCCATCGCCGACCACTATGCGGGCCTGGAGCACAGCGCGATCGAGGTGGCACCCTTGGCGGCGGTCGAGCGCTCACCCGAGATAGAGCCTGAGCGTTTCAACGACACCAACACGATGCGGCTTTACGTCTTCGCCAATGATTCGCGGGCGCAGGCGCTGCTCCTGGCCGTCTACGACAATCTCGGCAAGGGCGCGTCGGGAGCCGCCGTCCAGAACCTCGACCTGATGCTGGGCGGCGTATGAAGCGTGACCCGGCCTTCCCGGCCGAGTGGGGCATTCTCTCCTGGAACCTCATCGCCGACGGCATGGGCGGCCGCGTCTTCGTCGTCGAGCGCTCCGACGGCACGCGGGCCGTGGTCAAGCAGGCGAGTGCGGTCGTCATCCGTGAAGGCGAAAACGTGCGCAGCGCTGATTTCCTCGCCTGGCGGAGCGGTGCCGGCGCAGTCGAATTGTTGGGCCGCCACGATGACCTAGCGATGCTGGAATATCTGTCCGGCGCGATGCTTCTCGACGTGTTTGAGAAGGAATCCGACGACGACGCGACCATCATCGCTGCCGATGTCATCCGACGTCTCCACGCCGTGGGGACCACGCCGCCGCCCGCCACGTTGGAGCCGCTGCGTGAACACTTCGTCAGCCTGTTTCGCAAGGCCGAAGCCGACCGTCGGGCGGGACAGTCTTCGCAGTTCGTGGAGGCGGCCGAGACAGCGGAACGCCTGCTCGCCAATCAAGCCGCGGTCAAGCCGCTGCACGGCGACATCCACCACGAGAACATCATGCGCGGCGCGCGCGGCTGGGTGGCGATCGACCCGAAGGGGCTGCTCGGCGATCCGGCGTTCGACATCGCCAATATGTTCTACAATCCGGTCGAAAGCCCGTTGCGCACCGACCAGCGCCGGATCGCCGCAATGGCCGGCATTCTCGCCGACCGGCTCGACCAGGATGTCGGCAAGCTGCTCGACTATGCCTTCGCCTTCTCAGCGCTCTCCGCGTCCTGGCACGTCGAGGACGGCAATTTTGAAGAAGCCCAGCGCAGTCTCGCGGTTGGACATGCCGCACGCGCCGTCCGGCGGGACCTCAGCGCCGGCTGACGATGGCGCACTGCGAGGGGAACGCGCCGGTTCACGCCGCGAGTGTGCCACGGTGATGTGCGGCTAAAGCCCCGGGCGGCGGGCGCCGAGCGGATAGGCGCCCCTCGTTGCCCGCCAATGGGCGGTTGCAAAACCGAGCACGACCAGCGCCGCGCCCTGGTGCGCGAGCGCCCAGCCGAGCGGCACCACCATGAGCAGGGTCGCAATGCCGATTGCCGCCTGACCGCAGACCAGGAGAAAGAGGAGAACGGCGCGCCGCGCATGGGTAGAGCCGGGCTCCGTGCGCCAGGTCGCAACCGCATGCCAGAGGGCCAGCAACAGGAGCGCGTAGGCGCCGAGCCGGTGCACGAATTGCACGGTCTTCGGGTTTTCGAAGAGATTGGCCCAGGCCGGCGACTGCTCGAAGAGACCCTGCGGGACCAGGGCTCCGTCCATCAGGGGCCAAGTATTGTAGGTCATGCCGGCGTCGAGCCCCGCCACCAGCCCGCCAAGATAGATCTGCACGAGAATCGCGACCACGAGCCAGCCGGCGAAGCGTCGCGTCGACAAAAGGGCTGGCCCGCCGCTATGGCAGGCTAGCCCTCGCGCCACCGCCATCGTGGCGGCAAAGATGATGCAGGCTATGGTGAGATGCGTCGCGAGCCGGTACTGGCTTACATCGACGCGTTCGGCAAGGCCCGACGCCACCATCCACCAGCCGATCGCGCCCTGCAGCCCCCCCAGCGCCAGGATGCCCAGAAGCTTGGGCTTAACCCGGCTTTCCAGCCGGCCCGTCACCCAGAAGAACAGGAGCGGCAGGGCGAAGATGAAGCCGACCGCACGGGCGAGCAGACGGTGCGCCCATTCCCACCAGAAGATCGTCTTGAACTCGTCCAGGCTCATGCCTCGATTGATCTGCTGGTATTCCGGAATCTGCCGATACTTCTGGAACTCCTCCGCCCATTCCGCCTCGTTCAGCGGCGGGATAACGCCATGGATCGGCTTCCATTCCGTGATCGACAGGCCGGAATCGGTGAGCCGCGTCGCACCCCCCACCAGAACCAGGGCAAAAAGGGTGACCAGCACGGAATAAAGCCACGCCCGGACCCAGAGCCGGTTGCGGCGCTCATCCGCGGAAGGCGCGGCAGCTTGTTGTTCGGTGATCGCGGCCATTCGGTTTCCCGGCGGTTTCGCGTTAGGTGGACCAAAGCCCCTCCCCTTGCAAGCTTCGGCCCACGCGACACGCCGTCGCCCCAAATCGTGCGGCGATATGGGCCTATCCGGCGGCGCCCGATTGGTCTATGGCACAGGCCGAAAGGGTGTTTGCGATGCCGATCAGGTTGAGAAAATTCATCGGCATGGTGCTGCTGGTGCTGCTGGTCGTGGTCTACGCGGTCGTCTCGACCGCCGTTGCAGTGGCGCAGCTTGCCGACAAGAGCGCCCTCGTCCACCTTGCCTTCTATCTCTTTTCCGGACTTTTCTGGATCCTGCCGGCCATGCTTCTCGTCAAATGGATGGAAGGCAAGCCGCGGCAGAAGGGCAACTAGCCCGTCGTCGGCCTATCCTCCTCGTACTGGCCGGTACCCGGCAGGGCATGCAGCCAGGGCTCGCGCCGCTTGATCCAGATCTCGAATTGCGGAACGAGCAGCGTCGGAGCGTCATCGAGCGAGCCGAAGCGGATCTCGGCTGTGGTTTCCTGAAGACAGAACAGCCGCGCTCCGCATTTGGGGCAAAAGCTCCGGCCCGAATAGGTCGCGATCTCGCCGCTATAGGAAAAAGCCTCGCGCGGCCAGTTCGCGAAGGAGACGAAGGAGGAGCCGCTCTCCTTGCGGCAATCAGCGCAATGACAAAGCCCGACCCGGAGCGGCTCGCCTCGAACCTCATAGCGCGCCGCGCCGCAAAGACATCCACCCTGCCGGATCATCCTATCCTCCATCGCCGACTGCGAGGAAAACGGCGAGAATGCCGCCGCGTTCCTTTCCGAAGGCAACGCTCCTGACATGGAGGAAGCCGGCAAGTTGATGTCGAGCTTTCCGCGCAAAGCGGATATAGAATTGGCTGCTCGCCTGATCGAGCATTGATTCATCTTTTACTGGCAAGCTGCCGCAGAGATACAACAGGCATCCAGCATGGCGGGGGCCGCGCCTTTGTCCAAACCAGAGATAGCGGTGGCCGCACCTGAAACGACGCAGCCCGCAGGAGGCTTTTCGGCCACGGTACTTTCCGCGGATGCGGCGGGGCTCGAGGCCTATGCTGCCTTCTGCGCCGGCGCTGTCTATCCGCCTCCGCAGGACCCGCTTTGGGCCGACGCCTGGCTGGGCAATGCCGGCGAGGAGGGGGTGGTCGCCCTTCTGTCCCGAGACGGCGCACCCGCCCTTGCGCTTGCGTTGGAGGTGGTGCGGATCGGGCCGCTGCGCATCGCACGCTTCCCCGGCGGTCAGCACGCCAACGGCAATTTTCCCGTTCTTCATCCCGACGCCCTCCCCGCGGAGGGCGATCGCATGGACGCGGCAAGGAGCCTCGTCGGGGCGATCGGGTCGGCCCGGCCGCAGATCGACATGCTGGCGCTGGAGCGGCAGCAGAAGGCATTCCGCGGACTTCCCAACCCGCTGCTCGCGCTGCCCCACACGGTGAGCCCGAATCTCTCGCTGGCGGTCGACCTGACCGGCGGGTTCGACCGGCTCTTGAAGGGCGGCAGCGGCAGGAGGCGGCGCAAGAAGAACCGGTCGCAGACGCGCAAGATGGAGGCGGCGGGCGGCTACCGGCGGTTTGCCGCCACGTCCCCCCGCGAAGTGGACGAACTCCTCGATCTCTTCTTCGCGCTGAAGCGAGCGCGCCTTGCCCGCATGGGCATCTCCGACCTGTTCGGCGCACCGCATGTGCAGGCAAGCTTCCGGAGGCTATTCCATGCCGCACTGGGCAAGTCGGGCTGTCCTTTCGTCCTGCACGCCCTGGAGGTAGGCGGGAAGGTTCGCGCCATCACCGGCTCCAGCCGGACCGAGGACGCGATCATCTGCGAGTTCAGCACCTTCGCGGAAGACGAGCTCGCCCATGCCAGCCCCGGCGACTTCCTGTTCTTCGAGAACATCGCGGAAGCCAGTGCGGAAGGCATGTCGCTCTACGATTTCAGCGTCGGCGACGAGCCCTACAAGCGCCTCTGGTGCGATGTGGAAACGAGACATGCCGACGTGTTCATGGGTCTCACCGCGAGAGGCCGCGCACTTGCCAATGCCAGCTTTGCGGTGACGCGCATGAAGCGTTTCGTCAAGCAGAACCCGGTGATGGCGCGGCTGGCGCGCCGGGCGCGGAAAATGTCCGCACAGAGCGAGTCCTGAGCCTCACGCCGCGTCGCGGTCGGGCGGCGCGGTGGGGGGTACATAGCCGACCGGCGTCACCAGGATCGGCTTGCCGATCCCCTCGCTGTCCAGCCTGGCCGCCGTGTCGGCAACGCTCTTCTGCTCGGGATCGAGGACGCTGACCAACACCTGCGCATCCTCGTCCATCAGGCTTTGGACGGCCGCCACATCGGCCGGCCCGCATTCCACGACCACCACGTCATAGGCGATCGTCAGCGAATTCATGATGATGGGAAGGCGGTCGGCACCGCGCATGGCACGCTCGGGGTCGGCAGTGCCCACGGGAATGACGTGGCAGTTCGAATAAAGGTCGGCATGGATCACGTCGGCGAACTGCCCCTCGGCCGCAAGCAGGTTGGTGATGCCCGGATAGGAATTGCTCTCCAGCATCGGACGCGTGGCGGCGCCCGACGCTGTCAGATCGAGGAGCAGGACCCGCAAGCCCGCATCCGCCACCTCGCGGGCCACCAGCACGGCGGTGGCGGCAGCCTCGTCACCTTCCGGCGACACGAATATCGCCCGGGCGACGCCCCTGGAGATGAGAGCTTCAGCGGCCGCTTCAATGTCCACCTCGCCCAGCTTGCTCTGCCGCCCGGTCCTCGCGGCACCGGCCATGGCTGCGGCGGCAGTAGCCGCCATGGCCGGGATTGCGGCGGCCGAGGCCGCTGCGGCGGCAGGTGCGGCTGCGTTCGCCGGCTTCTCCTCCGCGGCCTCGCTCGGCGCCACCGCTGCGGGCGGCGCCTTCTCGTCATACCCGGCCATTGGTGCTGCCGGCAGCACCCGTGCTTCGGCGGGACGCATTGCCCGGCCGCTGAAGAGTTCGCGCAGGAGCGTAACGATCACCATGAGCAGCAGCGCCGCGGCGAAGGCGGCCAGCGTCAGCGGCAGCACCTTCGGAAAATATGGCTCCACCGGCGGAACGGCGCGCGAGAAGACACGTGCGTCGACAGGCAGGTAGTTGCGCTCGCTGCGGGCGGCGGCTTCGCGGTAGCGCGTGAGGTAGGATTCGAGCAGCTCGCGTTGGGCGGTCGCCTCGCGCTCCAGCGCGCGAAGCTCCACCTGCTCCTCCTCCGCCCGGGCGGACTCGGCCTTCAGCCTGTTCAGCTCGGCCGTGAGCTCGGCCTCCCGGCTCTGGGCGCCTCCCGCTTCCGCCTGCAGGCCCTCCAGCACCTTGCGGGCCTCCACTCGGATTTGGCCCTCGATGTCTGCGAGTTGCGCCTGCAGGGCACGGATGCGCGGATGGTTGCCAAGCAGGGTGGTGGACAGCTCGGCGACCTGGGCGTGCAACTCTACTTGCCGCTCGCGCAGCCGCTCGATCAGCCCGGAGGCGAGCACGTCCGGCATGGCCTCGGGCGATGTGCCACGCTCCAGGGCGGCGCGAATATTCTCCGCCCTCGCCTCGACCGCCGAGCGGTTGGCGCGCACGCGCGACAACTCGCTGGCAATCTCGGCGAGCTGCTGAGTGGCGAGCACCGTATTGTTCTGGCCGATCAGCAGATCCGACTGGGCACGGAACTGGGCGACCTTTGCCTCCGCCTCCCTCACGCGCTGGCGAAGATCCTCGATCTCCGGTTCAAGCCATTCGGTGGCGTCGTCGGTCGACTGCGATTCGGCAGCGCGCAGGCTCGCGACATAGGCATCCGCGACGGCATTGGGAACCTGGGCAGCAAGCTGCGGGTCGGCGGAGGAGAACTCGATGACGATGACGCGCGAGTTCTCGACCTGATAAATCGTGAGATCCTCGCGAAGCTCCTCAAGTACACGCTGCTCGGGCGCAATCTCCGGCCCGCGGTTGAGGCCGATAGCGCGTAGGAAACGTTCTGTCAGGGAAGGCTGCGTGTCGGCGAATTCGGGATGATCGGCAAGTTCGAGCTCGCGGGCGACTTCAGTGAGGATGTCCGTCGAAGTGATCACCTGCACCTGGCTGGCGACCCCTTCCTGATCAAGAATGGCGCGGTCCGCCTCGGCAGTTGTCTGCGGCCTTGTATAGACCGACTCACGCGCCTCGATCAGCACGCGGGTCTCCGCGCGGTAATGCGGGGTCGCCGTGACAAGGAGCGCGAAGACAACGGCCGTGAGGAGGAGGGCGACGAGCAGGATGCGCCGCCAGTCGCGCCTGACGCTCGCGAACAGCCGGCCAAGGTCGACATCCACGTCGTCGGCTACAGGTTCACCCCTCTTCATGCGCGGACTCCCAACGCTGCGACCGCATCATGGTAAATGCGCGTGGTAACCGCCAGGTTAATCCCGCCGGACGGCGGCTTAACCGGCCATTAACCCTGATGGATCGATAAGGATGACCAACGAAGCTCGGCGCTTTGCAGGCATAGATCGAGAGATTCGCGAAACCCGGCCATGAAAAATCCGATCCCGCTCCTGACCCTGCTGCTCGCCGCCGGACTCGCGCCGGCCTGCACTGGCTACCGCCCCGCTCCGCCCGCCTTCCACGCGGCGCTCTACCAGCCCTATGTCCTGGACGCGGGCGACCGGCTGCGGATCACCGTCTTCGACCAGGACAACCTCACCAATATCTACAGCGTGGATCAGGCCGGCTATATCGCATTCCCGCTGATCGGCTCGGTCCCGGCCCGCGGCCATACGGTCAAGCAGATCGAACAGAGGATCGCGCAGATGCTGCGCAACGGCTTTCTGCGTGACCCCGACGTCACCGTGGAGGTGGACCGGCACCGCCCCATCTTCATCATGGGCGAGGTTGGAAGCCCGGGCCAGTACACCTATGTACCGGGCATGACGGTGCAGAAGGCGATCGCCGCGGCCGGCGGCTTCACTCCGCGCGCCTATCAGGGCACGGCAGATATCACCCGCGAGATCAACGGCCAGGTGATGACGGGCCGCGTTGTCACCTCCGATCCCCTGCTGCCCGGCGACACGGTCTATGTGCGCGAGCGGCTCTTCTGATGACCGCCGCTCGCGTGTGAACAATCTTGCGCATCGTCCACTGCTTCCGTTCCCCCGTCGGCGGCATCTTCCGCCATGTGAGGGACCTTTGCGAGGCGCAGGTTGCTGCCGGTCATGAAGTAGGCCTCGTCTGCGATTCCACCACCGGCGGAGCCTTCGAGGACCAACTCTTCGCGGAGATCGGCACGAAGCTGAAGCTCGGCGTCGCCCGCACTCCGATGCAGCGGCATGTCGGTCCCGGCGATGTCGCCGCCGCCTGGCGGACGCTGAGGATCATCCGGCGCATGCGGCCCGATGTGCTGCACGGCCATGGCGCCAAGGGCGGGGCCTATGCGCGGCTGTTCGGCACCGCGCTCAGGATGTCGGGCCGCCGTGTCGCGCGCATCTATTCGCCGCATGGCGGCAGCCTGCACTATGACGCGCATACGCTGACCGGCCGCTTCTTCTTCATGCTCGAGGCGCTGATGGGCCGGATCACGGACCATATCCTTTTCGTCTCGCAATACGAGCAGCGCGCCTATGAGCAGAAGGTCGGCATGCCCCACGCGCCCGCGACCCTGGTCTATAACGGGCTGAGGGCGGCCGAATTCGAGGCCGTGGCGGATGCGCCCGATGCTGCCGACTTCCTCTATATCGGCATGATGCGCGACCTGAAGGGGCCAGACCTCTTCCTTGATGCCCTCAGAGAAACGGAGCAGCGGACCGGGCGTGCCGTTTCCGCCGTCATGGTCGGCGACGGGGATGATCGCCCGAAATATGTGACTCAGGCGGAAGCGCTCGGATTTGGCGAGCGCGTCGCCTTCCGCCCTGCGATGCCGGCGCGGCAGGCCTTCGCGCTCGGGCGTATCATGGTGGTCCCCTCGCGTGCGGAGGCGATGCCCTATATCGTCCTCGAGGCACTTGCGGCGAGGAAGATCCTGATCGCAACCGCGGTCGGCGGTATTCCCGAGATATTCGGGCAGAACTCGCCGGCGCTTGCGGCGCCCTCCGTTTCCTCGCTCGCGGAAAAGATGGCTGCGGCTCTTGCCGACGAAGCAGCCTTCCGCGCAATCATGCCCCCCGAAAACGATCTCAGGACCCGCTTCGGCGCCGACGTGATGGCCAAGAAGATCGAGGCGATCTACGGGGAGACGCTGCGGACCTGACCTGCTAAGCTGCGAGAAGCTCAGGCGAGGCGAGCTGCAACTGGCGCATTTCTGCGCTTCCGGTGCTAACGTACCAGAAGGTACGCCCCGCATGGGGCATCAAGGGAATCTTAGGCCCTTGAATGTTATGGGCGAATTAAACCGGCTCCTGAGAAAATGAACAGTCCCGAGCCCAAGCATCGTACCGTCACGGAAATCGCGCGGCCGCAAACCGAGCCGCGCCAGAGGCGCCCGCGTCCCCTGCTGAGCCCGATCGCGCGGCAGGTCGCCCAGCAATATCGCCGCGACACCATGTCTCCGGTCATGGTCAGCGGCGTCATACGGATCATGGAAGGCCTGGTCCTGGTCCTGTCCGGCCTGCAGATTTTCCTTGGCTATATCGGGCTCGGGACGCATCTCGTCTGGCACTATGTCGGCGTGATCTTCGGCGTCTCGCTCGTGGCCGTCACCATGATGGAGGTCTCCGGCTGCTACCGGATGCCTGCCCTGCGCAACCCGATCTCGCAGGCAGGCCGCATCCTGCTCATCTGGTCGGCGACCTTCGCGCTCGTGATAGCCAGCCTCTTCTTCCTGAAGATCTCCGAGGAGTTCTCGCGTTTCTGGCTCGCCGCCTGGTATGTGAGCGGGCTTGCCCTGATCGTTGTGCTGCGCATCATCGTCGCCCGGCTCATCCGCCGCTGGTCGCGCAACGGCCGTATCGAGCGCCGCGCCGTGATCGTGGGTGGCGGAAAGGAAGCCGAGTCGCTCATCCGCTCCATCGAGCAGCAGCCTTACAACGACATCCGCATCTGCGGCATCTTCGACGACCGCGACGACGTGCGCTCGCCGCCGATCGTCGCGGGCTATCCCAAGCTCGGCAATCTCGACGAGCTCATCGAATTCGCCCGCATCGCGCGCATTGACATGATGATCGTCTCGCTGCCGCTCACGGCGGAAGCGCGCGTGCTTGCCATGCTGCGGAAGCTATGGGTGCTGCCCATCGACATCCGGCTGTCCGCCCATGCCACCCATCTGCGCTTCCGCCCGCGCGCCTATTCCTATATCGGCGACGTGCCGATGCTCGACATCTTCGACCGGCCGATCAACGAATGGGACTGGGTCGCCAAGCGCATCTTCGACATCGTCTTCAGCATCATCGGCATCGTGCTCTTCTCGCCGGTCATGCTCGCGACCGCCATAGCCATAAAGCTCGACAGCAAGGGGCCCGTCATCTTCAAGCAGAAACGGCACGGCTTCAACAATGAGGAGATCGAGGTCTATAAATTCCGCTCCATGTATGTGGAGCACAGCGACCCCACCGCACGAAAAGCGGTGACGCGTGGCGACCCGCGCGTGACCCGGGTGGGGCGCTTCATCCGCAAGACCTCCATCGACGAGCTGCCGCAATTCTTCAACGCCCTGTTCGGCAGCCTCTCGCTCGTCGGCCCGCGGCCGCACGCGGTGGCGGCGGAGGCGCACAACCGGCTGTTCGACGAGGTCGTCGACGGCTATTTCGCCCGCCACCGGGTGAAGCCGGGCGTGACGGGCTGGGCGCAGATCAATGGCTGGCGCGGCGAGCTCGATACGGAAGAGAAGATCCGCAAGCGCATCGAATACGACCTCTACTACATCGAGAACTGGTCGCTCTGGTTCGATCTTAAGATCCTGCTGCTCACGCCGATCCGCCTGCTCGATACGAGAAACGCCTATTGAGCGCCCTTGAACAAGGAAATGCCCCTGCCCTTCCCCGCGCGGCGGTGAATGCGCGGCTGATCGAGCTCATCCTCGCCGGCGCGGTCGCGCTCGCCGTGTTCCTGTCCGGCTTCGTCCATCGCGAGCCGGCGCCCTACGAGCTCTATATGGCCGGCCTTATCGGCATCTGGGCTCTCTTCGGCCTACGCCTCTCCCGGCATTTGATGCCGCTTCTCCTCCTGCTCGTCCTGTTCAATATCGGCGGGCTGATTTCCATGAGCCAGCTCGCCGACCTCGGCGACATACCCCTCTACCTCGCCGTATCCCTATTTCTGGCCTTCACGTCCGTCTTTTTCGCCTCCGTGGTCGAGACCCAGCCGAGCCTCTTGTCGCTC
>NZ_JAPSLH010000041.1 GCF_031180965.1 Chelativorans sp. | reverse complement strand
GCCCGCGACAGGCCGGCGGTGCCGGGGTGCTGGGTGACAGACAGCGCTTCGGAAAAACGGATGCTGGGTGAGAGCCGGCATCGCGGAAACCGCGGAGAAGCCGCTAGGGCTTTTCCTTCGGCCCGGCTAAGACCACCCCCTTCATTGGGTGCAGCCGGGAAGATGGAAGAGCCCGAGTGACCGGCCAATGTCGGGACAGCGGCCGGCGGGGCGCGTGGAACGCGCCACATAAACTAACAGAGAGGCACGGATCACGCGCCCCGCTTCCCACCTTCTTCAATGGCCAGACGGCGAAAGCCGGGCGTGGCGGCGATGAAACGCGTCCCTACCCTCGCGACAAGGAGGAGGGCCCACGCCGACCATTGCGGCCGGGGCTCACTTTGCCTTCGGCTTCCTTGCCCTTGCCTTCGGCTTCTCGGGCGCCGGCGGCTGCTGCGCTTCCCGTTCCAGCCGCGCCTGGCGCAGCCGGGCAGACTTGGCGTCCCTCAGCTTGGCTTCGGTCGCGACGATGTCGCGGAAGGCCTTGTCGGTGGTCGCCGCCTTCGTCTCGGCGCTCGTGCCCTTGGGCCGGAAGAGAGTATCCTTGGTGACCATTCGATCGCTCCACTCAGAAAATAAAAAAGGCCGGGCAGAACCCGACCTTTCCTCAGCCTCTACGGCCAGTGCCAGTACATCCGTGGTCAAAGGCCGGAGACGAAGCTTAGACGGCCTGCAGGTTGGCCGCTGCGGACTTGCCGGACTTGGGGTCGCGCACGACGTCGAAGCCGATCTTCTGGCCCTCGACGATGCTGCGCATGCCGGCCTGCTCGACTGCGGAGATGTGAACGAACACATCCGCCTGGCCGCTGTCCGGCTGGATGAAGCCGAAGCCCTTGGTTGCGTTGAACCACTTCACGGTTCCAGTGGTGCTCATGACGATTTTCCTTTCAAATCGTGCAGCCCCGCACGATGCGGAGCTTTTGAAAAATCGATGTTGAGAGGAAGGTCCGTCGGGCGCGCCTGGCGCGGAAACAAAGCTTAATCAGCAAGATCGATAGCGCATAGGTAAGCGACTCCACCGCCACTATCAAGCCCACCGCCGGCTTTTCTTTGCCGCCCTGCCTTGGTATGAAACGCCGTTGTCGGACTCGCCTACCGCGGCAATAAAGCGTAAGATACCGTTTTGGGGCCACGAATGTCCTTGCTGAGTCCGGTAGCGCCGAGCGTCGCGCAAGTCTACATCACTGAAGAGCTCTCCCGGCGCGCCTCCCGCAAGACCGACTACCTCCGCGAAAAGCGCGCCCTCCAGGAGCTTGCCTCCCGCATGGTGGACGCGCCGGAGGAAGTGCTTCCCCGCTTCGTCGACCTTGCCATGCAGATGACCGGCGGCATCGCGGCGGGATTGAGCCTCTACGAGGGCGACGACACCCGCGTCTTCCGCTGGCGCTACCTGCGCGGGCTCCTGTCTCCCTTCGAAGGGGCTGTCACCCCGCGCGACTTCAGCCCCTGCGGCATTACGCTGGATGAGAACCGGCCGGTGCTCTCGCTCCACCCCGAGCGCGTCTATGACTGGATCTCCGAGGCGGATATCGAGGTGCCGGAGGTGCTGCTCGTGCCCCTCTATCTGGGAGGCAAGCAGCCGCTCGGCACCCTCTGGATCGTCTCCGCCGAAGAAGGCCATTTCGATGCCGGCCACGCCCGCGCCATGACGGAGCTCGCCACCTTCGTAGGCGCCGCCCTTGCGCTCCTGGAAAGCCAGAAGCGCCTTTCCCGCGCGCTTGAGGAGCAGGAGCGGCTGACGGCGGAGATGGGCCACCGCATCAAGAATCTCTTTGCCATAGCCGCGGGGATGATCAGGACCACCGCCCGCCACACGTCCAGCAAGGAGGAGATGGCGGCCACGCTTTCAGGCCGGCTGCATGCGCTGGCGAGCGCGCACGACCTGGTCAGCCGTACCGTGCGCGGCAGCGAGGCGAGCCTGCGCGTCACCGATCTTGGCGAATTGATTGATGTGATCATGCGGCCGCATTGCTCCGGGCAGGCGGCGCGCTATTCCCTCGGCGGCCCGGCGATCCCCTGCAGCGACAAGGCGGTCGACGGGCTGGCGCTTGTCACGCACGAGCTTGCGACCAACGCCGCCAAGTATGGCGCCCTTTCCACCGAGGATGGGCATGTGGAGATAGGCTGGCAGTCCAGGGGCGATCTCGTCGTGCTGACCTGGACCGAGCGCGGCGGACCGCCCGTCCAGAACCGTCCGGAAGTGTCGGGCCATGGCAGCCGCCTCATCCACACCACCGTCACACGGCAGCTCGGCGGCACTTTGGATTACGAATGGCACCGCGACGGCCTTGCCGTCACGATCGCCGTCCCTTCCTCAAGTCTCCTGATCTAGCAAACCGCCTCATGCGGCGCTGGCCACGCCGCGCTTGCCCTTGAGGCCAAGCAGGCTGTTGATCTCGGCCTGCGGCACCGCTTGGGAGAGCAGGAATCCCTGCAGCTCGTCGCAGCCGATATCCTTCAGATAATCGCCCTGTTCCGATGTCTCCACGCCCTCCGCCGTGGTCTTGAGCCCCTTGGCATGCGCCAGGTCCACGATGGCCTGGACGATGGCCTCGTCGCCCTTCGCCTTGCCGAAGCCGCTGATGAAGCTGCGGTCGATCTTGATGCGGTCGACCTCGAAATCCTGCAGCCGCCCGAGGGAGGAGAAGCCGGTTCCGAAATCGTCGAGAGCGAAGCGGATGCCGAGGGCGCGCAGCGCGCGCATATTCTCCTCGCATTGGCCGGCATGGTCCGAAAGCGCGCTCTCGGTCACCTCGAGCTCCAGTCGCTGCGGCTTGATGCCGCTCGCAACCAGCGTTTCCGCTACCCGGGCGGCAAAAGCCGGGTTGCGCAGCTCTATGGCCGATACATTGACGGAGAGCGTCAGCTTCGGCCAGGCAGAAGCTGCCTGGCACGCCTCGCGGAGGACGAAGTCCCCAAGCGGTTCGATAAGGCCGGTCTCCTCGGCAATGGGCACGAAGATCGCCGGCGATATCCAGCCCTTCTGCGGATGCTTCCAGCGCAGCAGGGCTTCCACTCCGGTGATGCTCATATCGGAGGCGCTGTAGAGCGGCTGGTAGTGTACGGCCAACTCGCCCTTGCGCGCCAGCGCGACCCTTAGATCCCGCTCGATCTGGCGGCGTGCCTGCAGCATCGAATCCATGGCGTTGCCGAAGCGCGCGTAGCGGCCGCGGCCCGCACTCTTTGCGTGATAGAGCGCAATATCGGCCTTGCGGGTAAGCTCGGTTCGCTCCATCCCGTCGGCGGGTGCCACTGAGACGCCGATGGAGACGCTGACAAAGACCTGGTTGCCGTCGATATCAAAGGGCTGACGGACGGATGCAAGAATGCGATTGCAGAGGGGCTCGATCTCCTCGCCGGCGTTCCGGCAGGGCACGACGAGAACGAATTCATCGCCGCCGATCCGCGCCACAGTATCCGTTTCGCGGGCAAGCTCGCGCAGCCTTTCTGCAAAGCTCCTGATGAGCCCGTCCCCGGCCGGGTGGCCCATCGTATCGTTCACCTGCTTGAAGCGGTCGATATCGAGGTAGAGAACCGCCAGGCTGTCGCTGGATTGTTTGAGCTTGCCGAGCGCCTCGTCCAGCGCGTCATCGAATTTGGCGCGGTTCGGCAGCCCGGTGAGCGCATCGTGGAGAGCAAGATATTCCATCCTCGCTTCGCTGGCGACGAGCTTCGTCGACCGCTGGTGGATGACATAGAGCAGCACCGCGATGGTGAGCAGCGCGAGGCCGAAGACGCCAAGCAGCAGCGGCGTCAGATCGGAAAGGACCGCGGAGCCAGGCCTATAAGGCCGCCAGATGAAGTAGCCGACGGCGCTTCCCGCATCCGAGAGGAGGGGAAGCCCCACCTCCCCTTCGGCGGCGTTGTTCTGCCAGGCAAAACGCATCCCCTCGAAGAGATAGTTCTGCTTCAGATCGTTTATGAAGTTACCGTCCAGGTAGCGGACCGCTATGTGCAGGTATTCCTGCCCGGGGATCTGGTCGATCTCGCCGCTGTCCGAAACGATCGGCTTAACGCTGACCACCGCGGGGTGTCCTTGCACAACCATCAGATCGGCCGCACCCGGGCTGAGCATCCGGCCGCCGACGCCGCTGGTGTCGCCTGCCTGAAGGCGCTGCCGCAGGTCCTTGACCAAGGGGGCAACCACCGGCTCGATCAGCCGATAGGCATCCTGGGCCTTGGTAGGCGTTACGGAGAAGGCGTAGATCGGACGGTTTGCCGGGTCGAGCACATATGCCCCGTCATGGCCGAAATAGGTATGCATCCAGCTGCCGAGATTGACGTCGAGCCAGTCGCTGGCTGCCTCACCTCTCCTCACCTGCACCACCGAATCGTCCCACACGGTGACGCTTTCCTGATCATAGGCGATCGAGGCGCGCAGATTGGAAATGATCAAGGTGACGAGCCGCTCCTGCCGCTCCATCGCCACCCGATCGGCCTCGCCGCTCGACCAGAAAAGCAGACCGGCGACCGCGAGGCATGCAGCAACGGCTGAAGCCAGGACCGGAGCGACGACCTTCAAGGCAAAAGATCGAGAAAGTGCAGAATTTCTCCAGCGCATCATTTGACCCCCCAGACGAAGTCAAACTGACGCCGGATTCGTTAAGCTCAGGTGCATGGGGCTCCAAAATCGCACGAGGACCGGCCGAATACTAAGACCGCATGCGCGGCCTTGCAATCGCAAAGGGTGCGCTGCGCCCGACAAGCCGCATCCCCGCGACATAACGGTCTAGTTTCAGGGTCGGCCAGATGCATCAAGAGGATTGCATCTTTCGGCAAGACAATTTGACTTGTCCGCGCCGGGGCGGCCGCTATTAAGCACGGGCGACCGGTCCGCGCCGATATCGGCACCAACGCCGCGGCCCACGAGAAAGCATTACCATGACGGTCCTGGCTGCCGGCGCGGAGGCGCCCCGGGTCAATCCCTGGCTTTCCGAAGCGCGTGCGACCCTGTCGCTCGCCTGGCCGATGATTCTGACCAATCTCGCCCAGACCGCGATGACGGTGACGGACGTGATGATGCTGGGCCGCCTGTCGCCCGAGGCGCTCGCCGCCGCCACGCTCGGCCACAACCTCTATTTCATGCTCATGATCTTCGGCCTGGGGCTCCTGCTTGCGGCATCGCCGATGATGGCGAGCGCCGTCGGGCGCAAGCTGCGCTTCGTACGCGAGGTGCGCCGCACCGTGCGCCAAGGTCTCTGGCTCGCCGTCGCGGTTTCCCTGCCCATCTGGGCCGTGTTGTGGAACGCGGAAGCGATCCTCCTTGGCATGGGCCAGGACCCGGCGCTCAGCAAGGCTGCGGAGTCCTATATGCACGCTCTGCAGTGGGCCGCCCTGCCCTTCTACGGCTATATCGTGCTCCGCTCCTTCATCTCGGCCCTGGAGCGGCCGCGATGGGCGCTCGCGGTCGCCTTTCTTTGCGTCGCCTTCAACGTCGCGGCGAACTGGTGCCTGATCTTCGGCAATCTGGGCTTCCCGGCCATGGGCTTGCCGGGCGCAGGGATCGCCACCACCCTCTCCAGCCTCATGATGTTTCTCGGTCTGGCCGCGGTCGTATTGCTTGACCGGCAGTTCCGCCGCTTCAGCCTTTTCGGCCGCTTCTGGCGTCCCGACTGGCCGCGCTTTGCCGCCATGCTGCGGCTCGGGCTGCCCATTGCCGGGATCCTGACCTTCGAGGTGTCCATCTTCAACATCGCCGCGCTTCTGATGGGCCGGATCGACACGGTGTCCCTGGCCGCCCATGCGATCGCGATCCAGATCGCGTCAGTCACCTTCATGGTTCCGATGGGCTTGGCCCAGGCAGTCACCGTGCGGGTCGGCCGCGCCTTCGGGGCCGGGGATGCGGAGGCTATCACACGAGCCGGCTGGACGGCCTTCACCATGGGCGTGAGCTTCATGGCGGCGATGGCACTTCTCATGTTCATCGCCCCGCGGATGCTGATTGCCGGCTTCCTCGACCTTGATGCGCCCACGAACCAGCCGGTGATCGCGATGGCAGTCACCTTCCTTGCCTTTGCTGCGCTGTTCCAGATCGCCGATGGCGCGCAGGCGGTAGCGAGCGGCATGTTGCGCGGCCTGCACGACACGACGGTGCCGATGATCTACGCCGCGATCGGCTATTGGGGCATCGGACTGCCGCTCGGCATCGTGCTCGGCTTCCCCTTCGGCTATCGCGGCGCGGGCATTTGGATTGGCCTCTGCGCCGGGCTCGCCGTCGTCTCCGTGCTGCTGCTGGCGCGCTGGCTGAGGCGCGACAGGCTGATGCCGTTCCTCGGTGCCGAGCGAGGTGGCGGGCAGCCGCGGGAGCGGCCTTCAACGCATGAGTGAGCGTGCTATGGTGGCGAGGATTCACACCATCAGGCGCGGAATATTTCCATGCTGAGACGATCCCTTCTGCTTGTGGCGGGTTGCGGCCTGGTTGCGCTGAGCGTCGATGCACGGGCTGCGGACCCGGATTATCTAGACGACCGCTCCAGCCCCGAAGCGCTCGTGAACTCGCTCTACAACGCGATCAATCGCAAGGAATATGCCCGCGCCTATTCCTATTTCGGCACGCCTCCCGCAAAAACCGTGGAAGCCTACGCGGAAGGATATGCGCAGACGGAAAGCGTGGAAGTAGCCGCCGGGCCGGCCCGCGCGGAAGGCGCTGCCGGCAGCATCATCTATTCCCTCCCCGTCGCCATCCGGGCGACCACGGCCGGCGGAGAGGAGCAGGTCTATGCCGGCTGCTATATGTTCAGGTTTATTCAGCCCGCCGTCCAGGAAACACCCTACCGGCCGCTCTTCATAGAAGGCGGCAAGCTGACGCCCGCCGAACCCGCTTCGGGCTCGTGGAAGGATGCCCTGCCGCCGACCTGCGGCGAGGGCGAGCCCGTGCCCAGCGATCCCCTCCTGCAAAAGGCGGAACGTCTGTTTCACGCGGTCTATGGTGACATCTGCACCGCCGACGAAACAGGCAGTGAAGAAGAGGAACCGGAAATGCATGTGATCCGGTTCAACTATGACCATGATTCGGCGGATACGCCTGCTTCGCAGGCCCATCTCTTCCGCTTCTTCTGCGACCGCGGCGCCTATAACGAGGTGCACGCCTATATCTTCGCGAACGAAAGGGGAGAGATGATGCCTCTCGCCTTTGCGACGCCCGAGCTCCACATCGAGTACGAGAACGGGGACTCGGATGGCCGGGTCGAGGAGGTGCGGATCGTCGGTTACACGACCGAGAACCTCCTTATCAATTCATGGTTCGATCCGAACGACCGGACCATCTCCTCACACGGGAAATGGCGCGGCGTTGGCGATGCGTCCTCAGGCGGAATGTGGGCCTTCCGCTCCGGCGCCTTCTCGCTGGTGCGCTACGAGGTGGACGCTTCCTATGACGGCGAGAACAATCCCGAAACCGTGCTCGATTACAGTTCCGGACCCTGAGCTACCGACCTGCCGAGAGCATCCAGTTGAGGGTCTCGCGCCAGTCCGTCATGCGGATGGGCGTGCCGTGGCTGCCGCCTTCAAAGCGTACGAATCTGACCGGATAGCCGGGCGCGGCCTGCCGGATCTTTCGATAGAACGCTTCCTGCTTCTCCACGGGAAAGACGCTATCGCGTCCGCCATGGCCGAAGAAGAGGGGCACGCGGCGGCGGAAGGCCGGTGACATCAGGAAATCGGCGTCCCAGAACGATCCGAGGAGCAGAAGCCCGCCCAGCCTCGGGGCGAGACCTTCCGACTGCGCAAGGCGCCAGCACAAGGCGCCACCCATGGAGCCGCAGGCTATGAAAATCGGCGCGCCGGGCGACCGTGCCGCATAGTGGGCAAGAAGGGCGCTGACCTCCTCCGCGCCCGTTTCGCCGAAGTCAGAGAAATCGGGCGAGAGATAGAGCCCGCCGTTGCGGCCCATCAGGTTCTTGATGCGGTTGAAGTTGCCGCCGAATGTGAGGTCGTTCACGCCCTGGTGACGGCTGCCGCCCTGACCGTGCAGATAGACCGTGATGATCCTCGCATTCTCCAGGGCTCCGACGGCAAAATGCGGCACCCCTCCGGCGCTCGTCCTGGCCACCAAGTCCCGCTGCATGCGGCGGATCTCGGTAGCCACATAGCGGCCATGGACGCGCCGCTCGGGTACCGCGTCGCGGCCGTTGATGTCCCGCTCCTCGCGATAGTCGATGACGAGGAAATCGCCGCCGTCGCGGGCCTCGAGAACCGGCGGATAGGCGAACAGCCGGTCCTTGAAGGGAGCAAGTTCGAAGGATAGGGCGGGCGGAGCGAGAAGGATCATGCCTAGGCAGAAAAGAACCGGCATGCAGCGGCTGCGGGCGAGCAAAAGCGCCCCGATCCGCGGCACCCTAAAGCCCTCTCGGACCCAGCACGCCGCCTGCGGCCTGAAGCGCTTCGGGCGTATCCACATCAAGACTCGCTGCCGGGCCGAGCTCCACGTCGATGACGTCCGCCGCGCTTTCAACGATCGGGCGCGCGCCGGTATCCCCTTCCAGCCTTTCGACCTCGGAAAACAGGGCGCGCGGCAGGATGACCGGATTACCCCTTTTGCCGTTGTGGGTGGCGCGCACGATGCTGCGGCCGCCGGCCGCGGAAAAAGCCTCCATCAGCCGGTCGAGATCCGCCGTCGTCACTCCCGGCATGTCGGCCAGCATGACGAGCGCCGCGTCCGCGGAAGGCGGAAGCGAGCGGATGCCGGCCTTCAGCGAGCTGGCGAGGCCGGTGGCGAAATCCTCGTTTCGGACCGCCCTGAGATCGAGGCCCTCCAGCGCCGCCGCGACGGCTTCGGCTTGATGCCCCAAAACGACGACAAGGCCGGCCGCCCGGCTGGCGGCAAGCCGCTCGGCCGTGCGCTGCACAAGCGGCTTTCCCTCGAAATCGGCGAGCAATTTGTTTTGCGGCCCCATCCGGCGTGATTGGCCGGCCGCAAGCAACACGCCCCAGACCTTTGCCGGAGCGCTTCCGGAAGAGGCTTCGCGCGGCTGCGGGCGCGTCGGGATTTCCATGAGGAGGCCGCCCACACCCATGCCGGCGATGTCCTGCGGCGTTACCTCGATACCGGCGATGAGACGGTCGAGCACCCAGTCGAATCCGTTGAGCTTCGGGCTGCGCGCGCAGCCCGGGACGCCAAGCACAGGCTTTCCGCGGAGCGAGCCGAGCACCAATAGGTTGCCCGGATCGACGGGCATGCCGACGCGCGAGACCTGGCCGCCCGCGCGCCGGATCGCGGCGGGGACGACATCGTCCTCGTCGCTCACTGCGGACGCTCCGAAGACCAGGACCATATCGTTCGCATCGGCCTGCATGCCGATGGCGCGGGCGACGCTCTCCTCCTCGTGCGGCGGGCGAAGCTCCTCGCTGATCCGGCTCGCCGAGCGGGCGAGCCGCGCCTCGGTAATGCGCGCCGTCTTGTCGAGCACGCTCGCCTTCACCCCCGGCAGGACGCTCTGCACGAGGCCGACAGAGCGCGCGGCGAAAGGACGAACCGAAAAAGCCTCGCGCGCCCGGCAGGCGGTCTCCGCCTGCGCCACGAGATTCTCCGCGACGCCGAAGGGAATGATCTTCACCGTGGCGACCATCTGCCCGGCCTCCACCGTGGCGTAGGGCTCGAGCGTGGCAATTGTGATGGCCGGATCGACGCCGTTGATCGCGTCGATCACATGGCGGTCGACAAGGAAGATCCCGGCTTCGGTGGCATGAAGATTGACGCGCCCCGTCGAGGGCGCGCGCGCCTCCACATGGGCCGCGCCGAGCGCCTTGGCGATCCGCGCCGCGGCGGTGTCCTCGTCGAGATCGTCCTCCTCCAGAACGGCCGCGACCACTTCGCGGATGCCCGCCTTGAGCAGCGCCTCGACGTCCTCCGCCGTGAGCCGGTGCGCCTTGCGCAAGCGCATTTCGCCTGCGACGACAGCATGCGCGAGGATCGCGCCCTGCCCCTCCCGCACGGCAATCGGACCAAACCTCACGCGGCCTCTCCCCTTTCCGCCCGAAGCCCGCGCGAGCGCAGCGCCTCGATGATCTCGGCGAGCACGGCGACGGCGATCTCGGCCGGGCTCGCCGCACCGATGGAAAGGCCGATCGGCGCGCGGATGCGCTCGATGACCGCCTGGGGAACGCCCGCCGCGGAAAGCCGCTCCACGCGCTTGGCATGGGTTTTCCGGCTGCCGAGCGCGCCCACATAGAAGCAGCCGGCCTCGAGCGCGGCCTTCAGCGCCGGATCGTCGATCTTCGGGTCGTGGGTGAGCGCCGCGACGGCGCAGTAGGCATCGAGCGGGCTGTCCTTCAGCACCACCTCCGGCCACTCGGCATCGAGGCGGACGTTCGGAAAGCGTTCCGGCGAGGCGAAGGCCGTGCGCGGATCGATGATGTGGAGATCAAAGCCGGCGATCTTCGCCATGGGCGCCAGCGCCTGGCTGATATGGACCGCGCCGATCATGACCAGCCGCGGTGGCGGCAGGTGCACGTTGAGGAAAAATGTCCGCCCGTCCGCCTCCACCGTGCCCGACTTGCCGGAACGAAAGGCGGAAGCGACCGCCTCCCCCAGATCGCCTGCAATGGGATCGCCCTCGGCCACGACGCGGTCGCGCCCGTCGGTAAGATCGGTGAGAAGGATCGCCGCGCGGCGCTCGCGACGGCATCGGTTGAGCTTCTGCAGCGACGAGGGATCCATGGGTCAGCGGTTTCCCGGCACGATCTGCATGTCAGCCCAGCCGCTCGACATAGACCTTGATGCGGCCGCCGCAGGAGAGACCGACCCGCCAGGCGGTCTCGTCCGCCACGCCAAATTCGAGCATGCGCGGCTTGCCGTCGGCGATCACCTCCGCCGCCTCGGCGACGACCGCACCCTCCACGCAGCCGCCCGACACGGAGCCTTCGAAATGGCCTTCCGCATCGATGACGAGGTGGCTTCCCACCGGGCGCGGCGCAGATCCCCAGGTCTCCACCACCGTGGCGATGGCCACCTCCTTGCCAGCCTCGAGCCACTCCTCCGCGATCATCAGCGGGTCGAGCGGTGCATGGCTTTGTACGCTTTCGAGCATATCCGTCTTCTTGGGTAAAAGGAGCCGATCGGTCGCACCAATATGGTCACGCAGGTGCATGCTTGCCAAGCCCCTCGGGGGTGCCCGGAATTCTCGTGCGCCGCCGCGGCACGGCCAAAAGCGCGGCGCAAAGATCGGCAAGTGCGTTCAGCGAATGCACCGGCCGCAATTCGTCCACATGCGGCAGCATAGCCCGCATGCCGCGCGCCTTGGGCTCAAAACCGTCGAAACGCAGAAGCGGGTTGAGCCAGATCAGCCTCCGGCAAGACTTTTGCAGCCGCTCCATCTCGCGCGCCAGCACGTCGATATTGTCGCGCTCCAGCCCGTCGGTGATGAGGAGCACGACGGCGCCCTGCCCCAACACCCGGCGCGACCAGAGCCGGTTGAACGTGCCGATCGCCTCGCCGATGCGCGTGCCGCCCGACCAGTCCTGCACCGCGCCGGCGCATTCGGCGAGCGCCTCGTCGGGGTCGCGGTGGCGCAGTTGGCGCGTCAGGTTGGTGAGTCGCGTGCCGAAGGCGAAGCTGTGCACGCGGCGCCGGCTTTCGGTAAGCGCGTGCAGGAAATGCAGAAAAATGCGGGTGTACTGGCTCATCGACCCGGAGATGTCGGCAAGCACCACCAGCGGCGGGTGCACGAGGCGCGGCGAACGGTAGCGCGGCAGGATGAGGTCGCCGCCCGTCCTGAGGCCGAGGCGCATCATGGCACGCGGATCGATCCGGCGTCCGGTGGGATCGGGGCGATGGCGGCGCGTGATGACAAGATCATCCGGCATGACGAGCTTGCCGATGGCTTTCCTGGCTTCCGCAATCTCCTGCGCGCTCATCTGCGCGAAATCCTTGCTGCGCAGCACCTCGCGGGGGGAAAGCGTCAGCCGGGCGTCGATCTCCACCTCCGGCTTGTGCTCCCTTCCGTCCGCCTCGCGCCCCGTGTTCGGGAAGGCTTCGCCAGCGCGTTTTTGGCCGGCGCGCGGCTTTTCGGGACGGGCGAGCGCGAGCGGCGGAGGCATCGAGAGCATCTTTTGCAGGAGATCGCGCGAGCGCCAGAAGAGGCGGAACGCCTCGTCGAAGACTGCATGGTCCTCTCGCCGCGTGACGAGGACGGAGTGGAGCGTCCAGTAGAAATCCTCGCGCGTGCCGATGCCGGCGGTCAGCACAGCCTCGATGGCATCCGCCACCGCCGCCGGCCCGACGCGCAAGCCCGCCTTGCGCAGCGCCCGGGCAAAAAAGACGATATTGTCAGCGATCCGCCCTTCCGGATCGGCAACGACACTACGCCCGGCCACGCCGCTCATCATCTCACCCGGCAGCCGCCAGCTCGGCCCTGACCTCGTTCAGGATGCGCGCGCTCTCCCCCGCCTGCAGGCGGGCGATATCGTCCTGGTATTTCAGGAGCACGCCCAGCGTGTCCGACACGGTTTCCGGGTCAAGCGCGACTTTATCCAGTTCGGCCAGCGCATTCGCCCAGTCGATCGACTCGGCGACGCCGGGCACCTTGAAGAGGTCCATGTCCCGCAGCCTCTGGATGAAGGCCACCACTTCCTGCGAGAGCCGGCGGTTGGCTTGGGGCACCCTGCGCCGAACGATCTCCAGCTCCCGCTCGGCATCGGGGTAGTCGACCCAATGATAGAGGCAGCGGCGCTTCAGCGCATCGTGGATCTCGCGCGTCCGGTTGGTGGTGATAATGACGATGGGCGGTTCTTCGGCGCGGATCGTGCCGAGCTCCGGTACGGTAACCTGGTAATCGGAAAGGATTTCCAGAAGAAACGCCTCGAAAGCCTCGTCAGTGCGGTCGAGCTCGTCGATCAGGAACACGGGCGCGGCACCCGCCTTGCCCGTCAGCGCCTCCAGCACCGGCCTGCGGATGAGATGCTTTTCCGAAAAGACGTTGCGCTCCATGGCGCCGCGGTCGGCGACGCCCGCCGCCTCCTCCATCCGGATCTCGATCATCTGCGCCGCGTAGTTCCACTCGTAGACGGCCGAGGAGACGTCGAGCCCTTCATAGCATTGCAGGCGGATCAGCCTGCGGCCGAGCGACCGCGCCAGCACCTTCGCGATCTCGGTTTTGCCGACGCCCGCCTCGCCTTCCAGGAAGAGCGGCCGGTGCATCTTCAGGCTGAGGAAAAGAACGGTGGCAAGCGCGCGGTCTGCCACGTAGTCGGCCTCGTTGAGCAGCGTGACCGTCTCGTCGATCGATTGCGGCAGGGGACGCGGAGCGGTTTCGGACATGATCCCTCCGGAATGCTGCTTAAAGCACGCGATAGGCGCGGTCATGATAGAGGAGCGGCCGCAGCTTCGCGCCGATCCGCAGGGCCATCACCTTGCCGAAATAGATGCGGTGAGTCGCAAGTTCCTTGCTGTCGATCACCTGGCAGTCGAACACGGCCAAGGCGCCCACCAGCGTAGGCGCGCCGGTCGCGAGCTTCTCCCACTCACCCAGCGCAAATCGCTCTTCCTGTGGCAGGCCCGTCAGCCCCGAAAAGGCATTGGACAGGTCCTCGTGCCCGGCCGCGAGCGTGTTCAGGGCAAAGACGCCGTTCTGCAGGAAAACCTCGTTCTTCGGATTGTTCCGGTTGAGGCAGACGAGCACGATGGGGGGATTGTCGGAAACGGAGCAGGCCGCGATCACCGTTGTGCCGCGCCGGCCCGCCTGCCCATCGGTCGTGATGACATGCACGGCGCCCGCGAAGCGGGCCATCGCATCGCGATATTCCTGAGGTGCTACGTCGTTGGTCTTCAGCACAAAACCCTCGCCCGCCCGATATAGGTGCACCGCCCGCGCTTGCAAGCGGCGCGCCACCGGCTCAATAGCGTGTTGCGCCCGGCCCTGCCAGCCTTTACGAGTGCGGGTAGCTTGGCTGCAAAGCCCGGGGGCCTTCATTCTCAAGATGCGCTGTTTCGCCTTTCCCCTCCTGCTTTTCGCACTGGTGGCGATCAGCCCGGCGCATGCGCAGGAAATGCTGAGGATCGGCCTTTCCGCGCCCCTGGGCGGCGACTTCCGGATCCTCGGCGAGCAATGGGCTCAAGGCGCCCGCGCGGCTGCCGCCCTCCGCGAGCAGCCGGTCGAACTCATCGAGGCGGACGACGCCTGCACGGTGGAAGGCGGGGCGGCTGCCGCAAGGCGGCTGGTGGAGGCGCGCGTGTCGATCGTCATCGGCTTCCTCTGCACGCCGGCGGTCGAGGCCGCCATGCCCGTCTTCAAGGAAGCCGGCATCCCCGTTATCACGCCTGTAAGAACCAACAGCCTGACGGACCAGAAGGACCGCACCGGATGGCCGGTCTACCGGCTCGGCCCGCGCGCCGACGCCGAACGCGAGGCGGTGGCCGACATCCTCGTTCCCCTCTGGCGCGAGGAGTTTTTCGCCATCGTGGACGACGGCACCATACACGGGCGGGAGCTGGCCGAAAATCTGCGCGCTCGGGCGGAGCTGGCGGAACTGAAGCCGGTTCTCGTCGATACCTTCCGGCCGCAGCTCGACAACCAGATCGGCCTGGTCGGCCGGCTGCGGCGGGCGGGCGCGACCCATGTCTTCGTCGGCGGCGACCGCAGCGATACCGCCATCATGGCACGTGATGCGGCCGGGCTCGACTACGCCGTCACCTTTGCCGGAGGCGAGGCGCTGAGGGCGGAGGATGGGCCGGTCCCCCTCTCCGCCGGCGTGCTGATGGTCGGCCTGCCCGAATGGCGGGATATCGCGACCCCGGACGCCCTTGCAGCGCTTGAAGCCGCCCGCGTACAGCCTGAAGGCTACGCTCTGCAAAGCTTTGCCGCCTTCGAGGTGGCAGTCAGCGCCGCAGGCGAGGCCGCAAATGCCGAACTTCCGGTGACAACCGCCCTCGCCCAGCTCACCTTCGCCACCGCCATCGGCGAGGTCCGGTTCGACGAGAAAGGCGATCTCGCCGGCAACCCTTACCGGCTGTTCCGCTATGACGGCGAGCGCTTCGTGGAGGTGCCCTAGATGTTCCGGACGGGACCGAAGAACCTGATCACGGATGTGGCTGGTCTCAAGGTCGGCAACAGCGAGGACCGGGTTCTGAAATCGGGCAGCACCGTCGTGCTTTGCGAGGAGCCCACGGTGGCCGGGGTGCAGGTTTTGGGCGGCGCGCCGGGAACGCGCGATACCGACCTCCTCGAGCCGCACAATCTCGTCGAGCACATCCATGCAGTGGTGCTGTCGGGAGGCTCGGCCTTCGGGCTCGATGCCGCCTCCGGCGTGCAGGCAGCCCTGCGCGCGATGGGCGTGGGTTTCGAACTGGCGGGCCATCGCGTGCCGATCGTACCCGCCGCCATCCTGTTCGATCTCGCCAATGGCGGCGATAAGGATTGGGGCCGCTTCCCGCCTTATCGCGATCTGGGCTTCGCCGCCGCTCAGGCCGCCGGCGAGGTTTTCGAACTGGGCAGCCATGGGGCGGGCACGGGCGCCCGCGCCGGCAACCTCAAGGGCGGGCTCGGCTCCGCTTCCACCGTGCTCGACAACGGAATCACCGTCGGGGCCCTTGCAGCCACGAACGCCGTTGGCTCCGCCACCGTCGGCGAGACGGCCCACTTCTGGGCCGCGCCTTTCGAGATCGGCGATGAATTCGGCGGGCTTGGCCTCCCCTCGCCCATGCCGGAGGACGCGCGCAAACTTTCAACCAAGTTTGCGCCTCAGCAGAAGACGCCGGGCGGTAACACGACGATCGCCGTCATCGCCACGGACGCCAAGCTGACGAAAGCTGCGGCCCGCCGGCTGGCGATCGCCGCTCATGACGGGTTTGCGCGCGCCATCTGGCCGGCACATACGCCGCTGGACGGCGACCTCGTCTTTGCCTTAGCGACGGGGCGCAGCGAAGTGGAGATCGATGCCGCCACGAGCATCGAGCTTTGCGCGGCCGCCGCAGCGACGATGGCCCGCGCGATCGCCCGCGGCGTCTACGCAGCACAAGACGCCGATGGCGACATGGTGCCTTGCTGGCGCAGACGCTATGGTTCGGCGAGGCCGGCATGAGAGCGGCAGCCGGGAGCGGAGGGACGATGGCGAAGCGGATCGCGGCCCTCGCGGCCCTGCTCCTTAGCTGCGCGTCTGCCCGGACGGGCGACATGGCGACAGTCGAAATCCTCGGCTTCAGCGCCGACGGGGATGTCTTTGCCTTCGAGGAATTTGGCATCCAGGACGGCTCCGGCTTCCCCTACGCCAACCGCTACTACATCGACACGGACGACGACACCTTCCTGCCGGGAACGCCTATCCGTATCCGCCTCGAAGATGAGCAGGCCACTGTAGACGCAGCCAGGCAACAGACGAAAAGCCAGGCAGCGACAATAATTTCCGATGAGGAGCTAAAGCAGAATCAAGGATTGGTTGCGGGCTGGAATCCTGTAACGGAACTTTCGGCGGAACCGCACCGCATTGTGGTCAATCCCCGGCCGGTCGTGCCGCCGCTGGACAGTCCGCTCGAAATCCGCCTGGAGGAGCTTTCGCTCGAGCAGCCGGCGGACTGCCGGGACATAGGCGATGTCATGGGATTTCGCCTGCTGTGCGTAGCAACGGCGCCCGGCGCCGAAACGCGTCTTGTCCACGAGGACACGACGGTGCCGGCAAGCCGCGGATGTGCGCTCGGCTACCGTATCGCCGGAGTGCAGACTTTTTACCCCGAAGGCGCAGAACCAGTCTTCGCCGTCCTTATCGCCGTGCGGCGCTTTGGCTTCGAGGGGCCGGACCACCGCTTCCTCGCCGTGACGGGAAAGCTGTGAGCGGCAGGGAGCCGCCCGCTCCCGCATCGGGCAAAGGTTCTGCCGGCCGGAGTCGGCGGGCCCTGCCTTCCCTCTCCGTTGCGATGCTCGGCGGCGCAATCTGGGCCCTGCTGATGATGGCAAGCGCCTTCTGGAGCATCGGCCACTGGGAAACCGTGCGCCACATGCTCCGCGTTCTCCTGCTCTACGGGATGGCCGCAACCCTCGCCTTTCCGATCGGCCTATTCCTGGCGGAGCTCGCGGCGGGCGGCAAGGGGCCGACCTAGCGCTTCGCCGCTGCCTTCGTGATGCTGACGCTTGCGACTGTCGGCGTGACGGCGCTCCTTTTCGCGGTCGATTATCGCGCCTACTACGCCGCCTCCCATGCCCACACCCTCTCCTATGTGTGGATGCTGCAACTCATCGGCACGACGCTCAACGCCTCCTATCAATTCGCGGTGATCGGGCTGCGCCTTTATTTTCCCATCGGCCTGATCGGCCTCTTCGCGGCAAGCTTCTGGTTTGCGGCGCGCACGCGTTGAGCTTCGCCTTTCCCTCTGATAGACCCCGGGGCGGCTCCAGCTCCAAATACAGGCAAGCCCATGATACCCCGCTATTCGCGACCGGAAATGGCCGCAATCTGGTCTCCGGAGACGAAATTCCGCATCTGGTTCGAAATCGAGGCACATGCCGCGGATGCCATGGCAGAGCTCGGCATCGTGCCCAAGGAGGCGGCGCGCACGATCTGGGAAAGAGGCGGCAAGGCGCAATTCGACATCGAGCGCATCGACGCGATCGAGCGCGAGACAAAGCACGATGTGATCGCCTTCCTCACGCATCTTGCCGAGATCGTCGGGCCTGAGGCGCGCTTCGTCCACCAGGGCATGACGTCGTCGGACGTGCTCGACACCTGCTTCAACGTGCAGCTCGTGCGCGCCAGCGACATCCTGCTCGCCGACCTCGACGCACTGCTGGCCACGCTCAGGAAGCGCGCCCTCGAGCACAAGGACACGGTCACGATCGGGCGGAGCCACGGCATCCATGCCGAGCCGACCACCTTCGGGCTCAAGCTGGCGCAGGCCTATGCCGAGTTTTCCCGTTGCCGCGAGCGGCTGGAGCGCGCGCGCGAGGAGGTGGCGACCTGCGCCATCTCGGGCGCGGTCGGCACCTTCGCCAATATCGATCCGCGCGTGGAAGAGCATGTGGCGGAGAGGATGGGGCTCAAGCCGGAGCCGGTCTCGACGCAGGTGATACCGCGCGATCGGCATGCCATGTTCTTTGCCACGCTCGCCGTCATCGCCTCCTCTGTCGAGCGGCTCGCAACTGAGGTCCGCCACTTGCAGCGCACCGAGGTACTCGAGGCGGAAGAATATTTCTCGCCAGGCCAGAAGGGTTCGTCGGCCATGCCGCACAAGCGCAACCCGGTGCTGTCGGAAAACCTCACCGGTCTTGCCCGCATGGTGCGCGCCTATGCGCTGCCTGCCATGGAAAATGTGGCGCTCTGGCACGAGCGCGACATCTCCCACTCCTCGGTGGAGCGCATGATCGGGCCGGACGCGACGGTGACGCTCGACTTCGCGCTGGCGCGCCTGACCGGAATGATGGACAAGCTGGTCGTCTATCCGGAGAACATGCGCCGGAATCTGGACCGACTCGGCGGGCTGGTGCACTCGCAGCGCGTTCTGCTCGCGCTAACCCAGGCGGGGGTGAGCCGGGAGGACGCGTACCGGCTGGTACAGCGCAACGCAATGCAGGTGTGGGAACACGGCGCCGACTTCCTGGAAGAGCTGCTCGCCGACCCCGATGTGCGCGCAGCCCTCTCGGAGGAGGAAATCCGCGAGAAGTTCGACCTCGGCTACCATACCAAGCACGTGGATACGATCTTCGAGCGGGTCTTCGGCGAGAGCTGAATCTTTTCCGTCGTCCGTCCGCTCGGAGCTGACGCTGCATAGGCGTCACGCCGTCTATCACCTTCCCGGAGCGATTCGGATCACGATCCCCCACGGGTCTTCAAGCCTGCTTTCCCTGTCGGCGCGCGTATCGCTGAGGCTCACCCAGGACAACCCCGCCCGGGCGGGATCGCGGCGCCTGGCCCCGGCGCTGTGCCAGCTGTTCGCGCCGATATGGTGGTGATATCCGCCCGAGGCCAGGAACACCGCGCTCGGACCATAGCGGGCCATGGTGTCGAGACCCACCGCCTCATGCCACCACCTTTCGGCTTCCGTCGGATCGCCGACGCGCAAATGCACATGGCCGACCACCGTACCGTCAGGCGCGCCGCTCCAGCCACCCTCGCCGGCAGCTAGCAGGAGATCGTCGACGTTGAGCCGCAGGGTTTTCATGGCGACATTGCCGTTCTCCCAAGCCCAGCCCTCGCGCGGCCGGTCGGCATAGATTTCGATACCGTTTCCTTCCGGGTCGCTGAGATAGATCGCCTCGCTGACGAGATGGTCAGAAGCGCCGTCGATCTCGATGCCGCGCTCGATTGCATGGCGGAGCCAATGGGCAAGCGCAGCGCGGGAGGGCAGCAGGAAGGCGGTATGGAAGAGCCCGGCTTCGCGCGCGTCGTCCGGCTTTGCCGCCGGGTCCGCCTCGATGGTCAGGAGCGGCCGTTCGCCAGCGCCAAGGACCATGGCGCCCTCACCGCGCGAAAGCTCCTGCAGACCGACAGCGTCGCGATAAAAGCGCGCCAGTTCCTCGGCATTGCGCGACCTGAGCCCGACCGCGGCCACGCTGACCGGTGTCGTTGCCGAAAAGGGAAGTTCAGCCATTTTGATTCTCCTGTCGCTCTCCGGCGCGACCGCGCCGGAAAAGGGCGACGATTTCATCTTCCTGAATGTGATCCTGGGCGTTCCCGCGCACAAGGACGGGAATCAAGAACGCCGTGTTCACCGATCCAGCCTCGCCTCCGCAAGCGGGTTGCGCGGACGAGGCATGCTGGCTACATGCGCGGCCATGAAGGCCAAGGACGCAGACATTCTCATCATCCCCGGCTACACCAATTCCGGCCCGGACCACTGGCAGAGCCGCTGGCAGGCGCGCATTGCATCCGCCCGCAGGGTCGAGCAGGCGGAATGGACGAAACCGGTGCGCGAGGACTGGGTTGAAAAGGTTGTCGAGGCGGTGAACGAGGCGGTGAGGCCGGTCGTGCTGGTCGCCCACTCCCTCGGCATCGCCTGCGCGGTGCACGGCATCCCCCGCTTCCGCAGGAAAGTCGCGGGCGCATTCTTCGTCGCCCCGCCCGATGTGGCAAATCCCAACATCCGGCCGAAGCATCTCATGACCTTCGGGCCGTATCCGCGCGAGCCGCTGCCCTTCCCGTCCGTCGTGGTGGCAAGCCGCAACGACCATTTCGGAAGTTTCGAAGCGGCGGAGGACATCGCGGCCGCCTGGGGCTCGCTGTTCCTGGATGCCGGCGAGGCCGGACACATCAACGCGGAAGCGGGGTTTGGCCCCTGGCCCGAGGGAACGCTCGCCTTTGCCCGGTTCCTCTCGCGGCTCTGAGCCGGTTCAGCCGATGCTGTCCCTCGCCTTGCCGATCATGCCGGCCGCGCCCTGGGCCATGTAGGAGAAGTCGTTGCCGAGTGCGAAAAGGCGGAAGCCCATCGCATGATAGCGGCCGACGAGGGCTGGATCGACCGCATAGATGGCCAGCAGCTTGCCGGCATTGCGCGTCCGCTCGGCAATGTGGGCAATCGCCTCCATCATGTCGGGAAGCGACGCATTGACGATCTTCCCTTCCGTCCAGGCGAGTGAAAAGTCCGAAGGGCCGACAAAGATGCCGTCGATGCCTTCGACGGCGAGAATCCCATCCACCGCCTCCAGCGCGGCGCGGGTCTCGACCATGGCAAAGGCCAGCGTACGCCCTATAGCCGTATCGAGCCAATGCTGGCCGCCAGCCTCGCCGGAGCGCGGCAGCGCGTAGGTCGGCCCCCAGGAGCGCTCCCCGCGCGGTGGATAATTGGTGGAGGCGGCAAAGCGGCGGGCATCATCGATCGAATTGATCATCGGGGCGATCACCGCTTCGGCGCCGAAATCGAGGGCCCGGCTCGCCATGTCGAAGCGGCCGACAGGGATTCGCACGATCGCATGCCGGCCGCGCAGCCTCAGCGGCACCATCCCACGCAGAACGCTGTCCTCATGATGGCCGCCATGCTGCATGTCCAGCGTGACAGCCTCGAAGCCGGTAGAGGCGACCGCCTCCACCGTCAGCGCATCGGGAATGACGGACCAGGCGGTGAAGATCGTCTCGCCGGCCTTCAGCCGTTCGGAAAGCCGGCCCACGGCGGCACCTATTGGTCCTGGACCTGGTTGATTGCTTCGGCGAGCAACTGCACCATCTTGGCGCGGATGCCATCGTCCGTTTCGGCTATCCCGGCGGCATCGAAATCCTGGCGTATCTTGCGGAAAACATCCTCGTCGCCGGCTTCCACGAAATCGGCCTTGACGACCTCCCTCGCATAGGCGTCGGCAGCTTCACCCTGCCTGCCCATCTTCTCAGCCGCCCATAATCCGAGCAGCTTGTTGCGCCGCGCCATGGCCTTGAATTTCAGCTCCTCGTCGCGGGCGAACATCCGTTCGAAGGCTTCCTCGCGCTCTCTCATATTGCTCATCGTCCGCTCCCGGCTTGGTCGGCGCCGAACTCCGGCGCGCGAAACTGAGTTGGTAGAGACCAGAAGCTTTTCCGGCGGTCAATAGAGGAAGAAGCATCCCAACGCCTCCCGGCAAATCCGGTGGGCAGGTGAAATGCGCATTGAGGTGGGGCAAGGATTGCGCTAGAGACCGCAGGAGCCATCTGGCTCCTCATTCTTGCCGAGTCGGGCCAATGACCACCATCTTGAGACCGGCAGTCAGAACCCAGAGAAAACCATGAACCGTCGCCGCCGCATCTACGAAGGCAAGGCCAAGATTCTTTACGAAGGCCCCGAACCCGGCACGCTCATCCAGTTCTTCAAGGACGACGCAACCGCCTTCAACAAGAAGAAGCACGAGGTCGTCGACGGCAAGGGCGTGCTCAACAACCGCATTTCCGAATACCTCTTCGAGCACCTGAACCGCATGGGTATCCCCACCCATTTCATCCGCCGGCTCAATATGCGCGAGCAGCTGATCAAGGAAGTGGAGATCATTCCGCTGGAGATCGTGGTGCGCAATATTGCCGCAGGCTCTCTGGCCAAAAGGCTCGGCATGGAGGAAGGCACGGTGCTGCCGCGCTCCATCATCGAGTTCTACTATAAGGCCGATGCGCTCGACGATCCGATGGTCTCGGAAGAGCATATCACCGCCTTCGGCTGGGCGAGCCCGCAGGAGATTGACGACATCATGGCGCTCGCCATCCGCGTCAACGATTTCCTCTCCGGCCTTTTCCTCGGCGTCGGGATACAGCTCGTCGATTTCAAGATCGAATGCGGCCGCCTTTGGGAAGGCGAGATGATGCGCATCGTGGTGGCGGACGAGATATCGCCCGATTCCTGCCGCCTGTGGGATGTCTCCACCCGGGACAAGCTGGACAAGGACCGCTTCCGCCGCGACATGGGAGGGTTGGTGGAGGCTTATCAGGAGGTGGCGCGCCGCCTCGGCATCATGAACGAGAACGAGCCGCCGAAGCCTTCAGGTCCTGTGCTTGTTTCCTCCAAGCCCGACGGCGAAACCCGCCACTAGACCGGAAGGCAGGACTCCAAGTGATTAAGGCACGCGTCATCGTCACGCTGAAGAGCGGCGTTCTGGACCCGCAGGGCAAGGCCATAGAGGCGGCGCTGCGCGGCCTCGACTTTTCCGGCGTCGGCTCGGTGCGCCAGGGCAAGGTGTTCGATATCGAGATCGAGGGCTCCGACAGGGCCAAGGCCGAAGCGGATCTCAAGGAAATGTGCGACCGCTTGCTGGCGAACACGGTCATCGAGAACTATAGTATCGCCATCACCTGAGGGCTGAAGATGGCTGAAGCAACAGGCGAGTTCATATACGAGCTCCTGAAAAAAATGCAGGAGCGGTTCGACAAAGTCGATTTTGCACTGCTCGAGCTGAAGGCCGAAATAAACAACCTCCGCGGCGCCATGGTTGCGACTCACGGCGACGTCCACAATATCTATGGCGTTCTGGCGCGCACCGACCAGCGGCTCGACCGCATCGAGCGCCGCCTCGAGCTGCGCGAAATGGCCGAAGGGCCGCAGAGACCTTACGAGCCGAACGCATGAAATCAGCCGTCATCCAGCTTCCCGGCCTCAATCGCGACCGCGACATGATCGCGGCGCTCACAAAAGTGTCCGGCAAGGCGCCGGTCACCGTCTGGCAGACCGAGACGGAGCTGCCGGACGTAGATCTCATCGTCATTCCCGGCGGCTTCTCCTATGGCGACTATCTGCGCTGCGGCGCGATCGCCGCGCGCATGCCGGTGATGCGCGCCGTGGCCGAGAAGGCAAAGCAGGGCGTGCTCGTCATGGGCGTTTGCAACGGCTTCCAGATCCTCATGGAGGCGGGCCTCCTGCCCGGCGCGCTGATGCGCAACGCCTCGCTGAAATTCGTCTGCCGCGAGGTGAAGCTTTCCGTTGCCAACGCCAACACGGCCTTCACGCGCGCCTATGCGCCCGGACAGGTGATCCGCTGCCCCGTGGCGCATCACGACGGCAATTTCTTCGCCGACCCCGAGACGCTTGCGCGCATCGAGGGCGAAGGCCAGGTGGTGTTCCGTTACGCAGAGGGCACCAATCCCAACGGTTCGATCAACGACATCGCCGGGATCGTGAACGAAGCCGGCAATGTGCTCGGCCTGATGCCGCACCCCGAAAACCTGATCGAAGCCGCCCATGGCGGCATGGACGGACGTCCCCTGTTCGAAGGCATTTTGGGGAAGGCCGCGTGAGGCGCGGGCCGATGCGCGGCACGCCCGACGGCTTTCGCTTTCGCGCCTTCGAGTATCTCGCAGCTACAGGCATGATCGCGCTGCTTTCGGCTTGCGGAAGCGGGCCCGCGGCCGGCCCCAGCTCGGCTGCGGTGAACGCCGACGATCCCGTCAGCGCGCTCCAGCGCATCAACCGGGCGGGCGCCGAGTGCTGGATGCGTTCGTCCGACCCCGCCTTTCGCGATTTGCACCTGGTGCCGGAGCTCGACACCATGGCCGGCCGCCCTCGCTTGCTGATGCTGAAGAAGGGGAAGACGGCAGGCCTGCCTGTGCTCGTCATCGAGGCGAGCGGCTCGCCGGCCAAGGTGGAGACCTACGGGCCGCTTACCGCCACCCGAACGGGCGCGCGCGTGAATACCGATATCCAGCGCTGGTCGGGCGGGCGGACAAGCTGCTAGCTGACCGTTTCACGAACGCACTTTGGAGAGTGCCAGGGAAATGAGCATTTCCAATTCCATTCCCATTTCCGAAGAACTTGTCGCCTCGCACGGCCTGAAGCCGGACGAATACCAGCGCATCCTCGACCTCATCGGCCGTGAGCCCACCTTTACCGAGCTCGGCATTTTCTCGGCCATGTGGAACGAGCATTGCTCCTACAAGAGCTCGAAGAAGTGGCTGCGCACCCTGCCCACCTCCGGCCCGCGGGTGATCCAGGGTCCCGGCGAGAATGCCGGAGTGGTCGACATTGGCGACGGCCAATGCGTCGTTTTCAAAATGGAGAGCCACAACCATCCCTCCTATATCGAGCCCTACCAGGGCGCAGCCACCGGTGTGGGCGGCATTCTACGCGACGTTTTCACTATGGGCGCACGGCCGATCGCGGCGATGAACGCGCTGCGCTTCGGCGCGCCCGATCATCCGAAGACGCGCCATCTCGTGGCGGGGGTGGTGGCCGGCATCGGCGGCTACGGAAATTCCTTCGGCGTGCCGACGGTGGGCGGCGAGGTCAATTTCGACCCGCGCTACAACGGCAATTGCCTGGTCAACGCCTTTGCCGCCGGCCTCGCCCGCACCGACGCCATCTTCTACTCCAAGGCTGAGGGCGTGGGCCTTCCCGTCGTCTATCTCGGCGCCAAGACCGGACGCGACGGGGTCGGCGGGGCCACCATGGCCTCGGCCGAATTCGACGAGACGATCGAGGAGAAGCGCCCGACCGTGCAGGTCGGCGACCCCTTCACGGAAAAATGCCTGCTCGAAGCCTGCCTGGAGCTGATGGCGACCGGCGCCGTCATCGCCATCCAGGATATGGGGGCCGCCGGCCTCACCTGCTCGGCCGTCGAGATGGGCGCCAAGGGTGACCTCGGCATCGAGCTCGACCTCGACAAAGTGCCCGTGCGCGAGGAGCGCATGACCGCCTACGAGATGATGCTTTCGGAGAGCCAGGAGCGCATGCTCATGGTGCTTCGGCCGGAGAAGGAGGCGGAAGCCGAGGCGATCTTCCGCAAATGGGGACTCGATTTCGCCGTCGTGGGCCGGACGACCGACGACCTGCGCTTTCGCATCCTGCACCAA
The DNA here is from genome assembly GCF_031180965.1 of Chelativorans sp. Lineage (GTDB taxonomy): Bacteria > Pseudomonadota > Alphaproteobacteria > Rhizobiales > Rhizobiaceae > Chelativorans. The sequence goes on along the minus strand of NZ_JAPSLH010000041.1, from coordinate 639 downwards.
GGCGAGGAAGTGGCCAACCTGCCGATCAAGGAGCTGGGTGACCAGGCACCGGAATATGACCGGCCCTGGGTCGCGCCCAAGGCGCCCCCTGCCCTCGACCCGGCAAGTCTGCCGAAGACCGACATCGCCGAAGCGCTTCTGAAGCTGGTCGGTTCGGCTGATCTCTCCTCCCGCCGCTGGGCCTGGGAGCAGTATGACACCCTTATTCAAGGCAATTCGCTGCAGCGCCCGGGGGGTGACGCCGGCGTCGTGCGCGTCGAGGGTCACCCCACCAAGGCTCTCGCCTTCTCCTCCGACGTGACGCCGCGCTACTGCGAAGCCGACCCATTCGAGGGGGGCAAGCAGGCGGTGGCCGAATGTTGGCGTAATCTGACGGCCACCGGGGCCGATCCGCTTGCGGGCACCGACAATCTCAATTTCGGCAATCCCGAACGGCCCGAGATCATGGGCCAGTTGGTGCGCGCCATCGAGGGTATCGGAGAAGCGTGCCGGGCGCTTTCCTTCCCCATCGTCTCCGGCAATGTCTCGCTCTACAACGAGACGCTCGGCCAGGCGATCCCGCCCACCCCCACCATCGCCGGCGTCGGCCTCATCCCGGATTGGTCGAAGATGGCCCGCATCGCCTTTGCGGGCGAGAGC
>NZ_JAPSLH010000010.1 GCF_031180965.1 Chelativorans sp. | reverse complement strand
AGCATCTCGATGATGGCCAATGCGTCGTGCCTGGCGTCAAGCATGCCGTAGGTGGCACGCCATTGGCCGGCAAGCCGCGTCTCGATGAAGGCGGCGGCCACCTGGCCCGCCCCAAGCCGCTTCAGCTCGGCGGCCGCGGCCGCAAGCGCCAGCTGCTCCGCCAGGATCCGGGCGGCGCCCTCGTCGCTCTCGCAGACGCGCATGGCCGCCCGAAGTACCTCGACCGTGCCGCGTCCTGTCTCTCCGAGGTCTGCATGGATGCCTTCCAGCACATCGTCGAAAAGGCTCGCATTGCGCGCGAGGACGCGCAGGATGTCGAGCGCCATGACATTGCCCGAGCCTTCCCAGATCGCGTTGACAGGCGCCTCGCGATAATAGCGGGCGAGCGGCGCTTCCTCCACATAGCCGTTGCCGCCCAGGGACTCCATCGCCTCATAGGTAACGGCAGGGGCAACCTTGCACACCCAGTATTTCGTCACCGGCGTCATCACCCGCGCATAGGCCGCCTCGGAGCGACTGCCCGCGGCTTCGTCGAAGGAGCGCGCCAGGCGGAAGGCGAGCGCCGTCGCCGCCGCCACATCCAGCGCCACGTCGGCAAGGACGCGCTGCATCAGGGCCTGCTCGACCAGGCGCTTGCCGAAGACCTGACGGTGGCGGGCATGATGCACGGCTTCTGCAATGGCCGCGCGCATCAGGCCGGAAGAGGCCAGTGCGCAGTCGAGCCGTGTCAGCGTCACCATGTCCATGATGGTGCGGATGCCCGCGCCGGGCTCTCCGACGAGATAGCCGAGCGCTCCTTCAAATTCCACCTCCGAGGAGGCGTTGGACCGGTTGCCCAGCTTGTCCTTGAGCCGCTGGAAGCGGAACCCGTTGCCGGCGCCATTGTCCGTCAGGCGCGGCAGCAGGAAGCAGGAGAGCCCCTCTTTGGCCTGCGCCAGGACCAGGAAAGCGTCGCTCATCGGGGCCGACATGAACCATTTGTGCCCGCTGATGCGGTAGATCCCGTTGCCAGCCGGCTCTGCGACCGTCCTGTTGGCACGGACATCGGTGCCGCCCTGCTTCTCCGTCATGCCCATGCCGAGGGTGACGCCCTGCTTCTGCGGCGCGGGCTTGTTGGCATGATCATATTTGCGCGCCAGCACCAGCGGCGCCCAGGCCCGGAACAGGTCAGGGTTCGACATCAGCGCGGCGAGCGACGCGCTGGTCATAGTGATCGGGCAGAGATGGCCGCATTCGAGCTGGGCGGTCAGATAGAAGCGCGCAGCCCTGGCCTGATGGCGCTGCCCCTTCTCGTTCGCGTTGTCCTCCCATATCGACGAGTGCAGCCCGGCGCTCACGGAGCGGCGCATCAGCGCGTGGTAGGCCGGGTGATATTCGACGAGATCGACGCGGTAGCCGTAGCGGTCATGGGTCTTCAGCACCGGCGTCTCGGAATTGGCGAGCCGCGCCAGCTCCTGCGCATCATGGCTGCGCACGAAACGGCCGAGCACGTCCAGCTCCTTGCGCACCGGCTCGGAAAAGTCCTGACCGAGCTGGACCAGCAGCGGGTCCGACCGCCACGCATTGGTGCCGCTTATCGGCGGCGGCTGGTTCAACACCTCATCATTGTTCACGAGAATCCCTCCGAGGCGCCGAACCCGTTTCTTATGTTAGCGGCCCGTCTGTCGATATACGCCTAACTTTGCTAATTCCTAATCGCTTCCGGCGGCCGGGAAAATGCCGGAAGAGGGTCGCTGGCGCAGGTTTGCCCGCTTGCGAGGGGCCGCGCCCCCGCCTATAGCAGCATCTTGATGAGCGACACCCTGGGCTTTCCTCTTTTCCCTCACCGCCACCTCCTTGGCATCAAGGGCTTGTCGCCCGCCGATATCGAGTTGCTACTCGACCGCGCCGATGCTGCGGTCGCGATTTCCCGCCAGCCGGAAAAGAAGCTCGCCACGCTGCGCGGGCGCACGCAGATCAACCTGTTCTACGAGGCCTCAACCCGCACCCAGTCCTCCTTCGAGCTCGCGGGAAAGCGGCTTGGCGCCGATGTCATGAACATGTCGGTGGCAAGCTCCTCGGCCAAGAAGGGCGAGACCCTGCTCGACACGGCCATGACGCTCAACGCCATGCGGCCGGACATCCTCATCATCAGGCATTCGGCGGCGGGCGCGGCGGCATTGCTGGCGCAAAAGGTCGGCTGCTCCGTCGTTAATGCCGGGGACGGGGCGCACGAGCATCCCACCCAGGCCCTGCTCGACGCGCTGACCATCCGCCGCGCCAAGGGGCGGATCGCCGGCCTTACCGTGGCCATCTGTGGGGATGTCCTGCATTCACGCGTGGCGCGCTCGAACATCCTCCTGCTCAACGCAATGGGGGCGCGGGTGCGGGTCGTCGCTCCCTCGACGCTGCTTCCCTCCGGCATCGGGCAGATGGGAGTCGAGCCCTTCACGGTCATGAGAGAGGGGCTTTCCGGCGCCGACGTCGTCATGATGCTTCGGCTCCAGCGCGAGCGGATGGCCGGCACCTTCGTCCCCTCCGTGCGCGAATATTTCCGCTTTTTCGGGCTCGACGGCGAAAAGCTGAAGGCCGCCAAGGAAGATGCAATCGTCATGCATCCCGGGCCCATGAACCGGGGCGTGGAGATCGCCTCGGAAGTGGCCGACGGCCCGCGCAGCGTGATCCAGGAGCAGGTGGAAATGGGCGTTGCCGTGCGCATGGCGGTGATGGAAGCCCTGCTCGACCCGCGCCGCAATGGGGCGCCTGCATGAGCATCACGGTCTTCGCCAATGTGCGCGTGGTGGACCCTGCGCGAGGGCTCGACGAGATCGGCACGGTGATCGTCGAAGGCGGCACGATCCGGGCTGCCGGAGCCGACACCCTCAACCAGGGCACTCCCGAGGGCGCCAAGATCGTCGACGGCAGGGGCAAGGCGGTTCTGCCGGGGCTCGTAGACGCCCGTGTCTTCGTCGGCGAGCCTGGGGCGGAGCACCGCGAGACGATCGCCTCGGCGGGCCGGGCGGCGGCGGCAGGCGGCGTCACCTCGATCGTCATGATGCCAGACACCACGCCCGTCATCGACGATGTGGCCCTGGTGGAATTCGTCTTGCGCGCCGCCCGCGAGACCTGCCCGGTCAATGTCTTTCCCGCCGCGGCCGTCACCAAGGGCCTGGCGGGAAGGGAGATTAGTGAATTCGGGCTGCTGCGCGATGCCGGAGCCGTGGCGCTCACCGAAGGGCGGCATACTATCGCCAGCGCGCTCGTCATGCGTCGCGCGCTCACCTATGCGCGCGATATGGACATCGTGATCGCGCATTCCACCCAGGATCCGGAGCTTGCTTCCTCCGGCGTGATGAATGAGGGCCTGCTGGCAAGCTGGCTGGGCCTGCCCGGCATTCCGCGAGAGGCCGAGGCCATACCGCTTGCGCGCGACCTGATGCTCGCCGCCCTCACCGGTGGCCGCTACCATGCCGCCGAGATCTCCACCGCCATGTCGGCCGCCGCCGTAAAGCGCGCCAAGAGTGACGGCGCCAAGGTCACCGCCGGCGTCAGCATCAACAACCTGTCGCTGAACGAGAACGATGTCGGCGAGTATCGCACCTTCTTCCGCCTCTCGCCCCCGCTCCGAGCCGAGGAGGAGCGCCTGGCCATGGTCGAGGCGCTGAAGGATGGCGTCGTCGACATCATCCACTCGTCACACGATCCGCAGGATGTGGACACTAAGCGCCTGCCGTTTGCGGATGCGGCCGCCGGCGCAATCGGCCTGGAAACGCTGCTGGCCGCCGCTTTGCGGCTTTACCATTCCGGCGAGGTGCCGCTCCTGCGCCTCGTCGAGGCGCTGTCCACGGCGCCGGCGAGGCTCTTCGGCCTGCCCGGCGGCAGCTTGAAGCCCGGTGCCCCGGCGGACCTGATCCTCGTCGACCTCGACGCGCCCTGGATCGTACGCGAGGCGGACATCCGCTCGCTTTCCAAGAACACCGTCTTCGAGGGCGCGCGCATGCAGGGCAGGGTCTTGCAAACCATGGTTGCGGGCCGCACAGTGTTTTCCGCCTGATCTGGGGGAATCAGCAATGGACATGACGAGCTGGTCGGCGGCCGCCCTGCCCAATCTTCTTGCTGCGCTGGCTTTTGGCTATCTCCTCGGCTCCATCCCATTCGGCTTCATCATCACGCGGATGGCCGGGCTCGGCGATGTCAGGAAGATCGGCTCAGGGAATATCGGCGCCACGAACGTCCTGCGCACAGGGAAGAAAGGGCTTGCCGCCCTCACCCTCCTCCTTGATGCCCTGAAAGGCACGGCGGCCGTGCTCGTCGCCGGGCTTTACGGGCCTGAGCCGGCGATCGCGGCGGGGCTTGGCGCCTTTCTCGGCCATCTCTTCCCGGTCTGGCTCGGCTTCAAGGGCGGCAAGGGCGTTGCCACCTATCTCGGCGTTCTCGCGGGCCTTGCCTGGCCCGGCGCGCTGGTCTTCGCCGTCTGCTGGCTCGCCGTCGCCTTCCTTACCCGCTATTCCTCGCTCGCCGCGCTGACGGCTACGGTCCTGGTGCCGATCGCGCTCTACCTCCTCGGCTATATCCAGCCAGCGCTCCTCTTCGTCCCCCTCAGCCTGCTCGTCTTCCTGAAACATCGGGCGAATATCGCGCGTCTCATCCAGGGCAACGAATCGCGCATCGGGGCCAAGGGGTGAGCGGCGAGCCGGAAGCCGGCAGGGGGCTCCGGCTCGATGAGCGGCAGCGCCGCGCCTGGCTGCGCCTCATCCGCACGGAAAATGTCGGCCCAGTCACCTTCCGCATGCTCATCAACCGCTTCGGTTCGGCGGAGGAGGCGCTTCAAGTGTTGCCGGAGCTCGCCCGCAGCGGCGGTGCACGGCGGATCAGGATCCCGTCACAAGACGAGATCGACGCCGAACTGGAATCTGCCCGCGCCATGGGCGCGCGCTTCATTGCCATCGGCGAGGAGCACTATCCGCCGCTGCTGGCGCGCGTCGAAAACCCTCCGCCGCTGATCGCCGTCAGAGGCCGGACCGAGCTCCTGCGCCGGCCCATGCTGGCGGTGGTCGGCGCCCGCAACGCCTCGCTCGCCGGCATCAAGCTGGCGCAGCGGCTGGCGCTGGAGCTCGGCCGTGCCGGCTACGTGGTCGCCTCGGGGCTGGCCCGCGGCATCGATGCCGCCGCCCACCAGGGCAGCCTCGACACCGGAACGGTTGCGGTGCTCGCCGGCGGCCTCGACCGCCCCTACCCGCCGGAAAACCAGGCACTGGTCGGCGAAATCGGCGAGCGCGGTGTGGTGCTTTCGGAGATGCCCTTTGGCTGGGCGCCCCGTGCGCAGGACTTTCCGCGCCGCAACCGCATCGTCGCCGGCCTCGCCTATGGCCTACTGGTGGTCGAGGCCGCCAACAGGTCCGGCTCCCTCATCAGCGCGCGGCTGGCCAACGAGATGGGGCGGCTCGTCTTTGCCGTGCCGGGCTCGCCGCTCGACCCGCGCGCGGCCGGCACGAATAAGCTCCTGAAGGAAGGCGCGATCTTGGTGACGGAGACGGACGACATCCTCGACGCCGTCGCTCCCCTTCTCGGCCAGCCGCCGCCTCAGCGGGGCGTCGAGGAGCCGCCGGATCTGGCGACCGCCCCGCCCCCGGGCGAGGGCGAGCGCGGCCGCGTCCTCGAGGCGCTGGGGCCGACGCCTGTGGCCGTTGACGAGATCATCCGCCATACGGGCTTGCTCCCTGCGCAGGTGCTGCTCATCCTTCTGGAGCTGGACCTTGCCGGCCGGCTGGAGCGCCACGCGGGCGGCGCGGTCTCCCTTCTGATGGAAGGCTGACGCCCTTCCCCGCCGCTCGGCTCCCCACCGCCGCGGCAACCACCAAATGCGATTTGGGCCCTTGACCGCGGCGGCAAGCGCAGCCATGTCACGTACCTGCCGGATCGCTGCATCCGCGATAGCCGCGGCAACAACGCGGCCTTAAAAGGTATTGCCTATTCAATGGACGTCGTGATCGTCGAATCGCCTGCCAAGGCGAAAACCATCAATAAATATCTGGGCAAGGACTATAAGGTCCTGGCCTCCTACGGCCATGTGCGCGACCTGCCCGCAAAGGACGGCTCGGTCCGTCCCGACGAAGACTTTGCCATGTCGTGGGAGGTCGACGGCCCATCGGCCAAACGGCTTTCCGATATCGCCAAGGCGGTAAAGGATGCCGACGGGCTCATCCTCGCCACCGACCCCGACCGCGAAGGCGAGGCCATCTCCTGGCACGTCCTGGAAGTCCTGCGCCAGAAGCGGGCGCTCAAGGACAAGCCGGTGCGCCGCGTCGTCTTCAACGCCATCACCAAGAAGGCGATCCTCGACGCCATGGCCGCGCCCCGCGAGGTCGACGTGTCGCTGGTCGACGCCTATCTCGCCCGGCGCGCACTCGACTATCTCGTTGGCTTTACCCTTTCGCCGGTGCTGTGGCGGAAGCTGCCGGGGGCCCGCTCGGCCGGCCGCGTGCAGTCCGTGGCATTGCGCCTCGTCTGCGACCGCGAAGCCGAGATCGAGCGTTTCGTCCGCGAGGACTATTGGCAGATTGTCGCGCTGCTGGACACGCCGCGCGGCGACACATTCGAGGCGCGCCTGACGGCGGTTGACGGTAAGCGGCTGCAGAAGCTCGACATCAAGAGCCAGGATCAGGCGGACGGGATCAAGGCACTGCTCGAAGGTGCCGCCTATCGTGTGCTCTCCGTCGAGGCCAAGCCCACGCGCCGCAACCCGGCGCCGCCCTTCACCACTTCCACGCTGCAGCAGGCCGCCTCCTCGCGGCTCGGCTTTTCCGCCTCGCGCACCATGCAGGTGGCCCAGCGCCTCTATGAGGGCGTCGAGATCGGCGGCGAGACCACCGGCCTCATCACCTATATGCGCACCGACGGCGTGCAGATGGCGCCGGAGGCGCTGCAGGCGGCGCGCGCCGCCGTCTCGCAGACCTTCGGCGACCGCTATCTGCCGGAAAAGCCGCGCCATTATTCGACCAAGGCCAAGAACGCCCAGGAAGCCCATGAGGCGATCCGCCCGACGGATTTCCTGCGCACGCCCGACCAGGTCCGCAAGTATCTCGATTCCGACCAGGCGCGCCTCTACGAGATCATCTGGAAGCGCGCTATCGCCAGCCAGATGGAGGCGGCGGAAATCGAGCGCACCACGGTGGAGATCGAGGCCTCCGGAGCCGGCCGCGTCGCCGGCCTGCGCGCCGTCGGTTCCGTGGTCCGTTTCGACGGGTTCCTGGCCGCCTATGCCGAGGTGAAGGAGGAGGACAGCGAGGACGAGGAAAACCGGCGTCTTCCCGAGATCAACTCCGGCGAGACGCTTACGCGCAAGTCCATCAGCGTCACCAAGCACACGACCGAGCCGCCGCCGCGCTATTCGGAAGCCTCGCTGATCAGGAAGCTGGAGGAACTCGGCATAGGCCGACCCTCCACCTACGCGGCGACGCTGAAGACCCTCGAGGATCGCGACTATGTGACGAACGAGAAGCGCAAGCTTGTGCCGCAGGCCAAGGGGCGCATCGTCACGGCCTTCCTGGAAAATTTCTTCAAGCGCTACGTTGAATACGACTTCACCGCGGATCTGGAAGAAAAGCTCGACGAAATCTCTGACGGCAAGCTCTCCTGGAAAGAGGTGCTGCGCGACTTCTGGAAGGACTTTTCCGCCGCCGTCGCGGATATCAAGGAACTCCGGGTCACGGACGTTCTCGATGCGCTGAACGAGGAGCTTGCGCCGCTTGTCTTCCCGCCGCGTGACGACGGCGGCGATCCGCGCATCTGTCCTAAATGCGGCACGGGCAAGCTGTCGCTGAAGCTCGGCAAGTTCGGCGCCTTTGTCGGCTGCTCGAACTATCCCGAATGCGGCTATACGCGCCAGCTCGGCGAGAATCCCGGCGAGAACGGCGAGGCCGAAGCGGGCGGCGACGGTACAAAGGTTCTGGGCACAGACCCCTTCACGGGCGAGGAGATCACGCTCCGCAACGGACGCTTCGGCCCTTATGTGCAGCGCGGGGACGGCAAGGATGCCAAGCGCGCCAGCCTGCCTAAGGGCTGGACGCCGGATGGCATCGACCACGAGAAGGCACTCGCACTCCTCTCGCTGCCGCGCGATGTCGGCAAGCATCCCGAGACGGGCAAGATGATCTCCGCCGGCATCGGCCGCTATGGCCCCTTCCTGCTGCATGACGGCGCTTACGCGAACCTGGAATCGGTCGAGGATGTCTTCTCGGTCGGCCTCAACCGCGCCGTCTCGCTGATTGCCGAGAAGAAGGCCAAGACGAACGGCGCGCGTGCCAAGCCGGCCGCCCTAAAGGAGCTGGGGGAACATCCGGACGGCGGCGTCATTACCGTGCGTGACGGCCGCTTTGGCCCCTATGTGAATCTCGGCAAGGTGAATGCCACGCTGCCCAAAGGCAAGGACCCTATGTCCGTGACCCGAGAGGAAGCACTCGAGCTCATCGCTGCCAAGTCCGGCAAGCCGGGCAAGAAGGCGGCGCGAGGCAAGGCGAGGAGTTGAGGATTGGCCCGCAGGAACTCGGATCGCGCGGCGGCAGGCGGCCAAGCGGCATCCGCCAATCCGCATCTGCCCTCGCGCGATGACATCCTGCGCTTCATCTCGGAAAATCCTGACCGGGCGGGCAAGCGCGAGATCGCCAAGGCCTTCGGGCTGAAGGGCGGCGACCGCATCTGGCTGAAGGACACGCTGCGCGACCTGCAGGAGGAAGGGCATCTCAAGCAAAGGCGCCGCCGGCTCCTGCGCCCGGGCGCCCTGCCCCATATGGTCGTCCTCGACATCTTCTCGCGCGATGCGGAAGGCAGCCTGCTCGCTCGGCCGGCCGAACTGGACGATAATGACGGCCCCGCGCCGCTCGTCTCCATCCGCGCCCAGAAGGGCGGCCGGACGCCTGCGGCCGGCGTCGGGGACCGGGTGCTTGCGCGCGTCTACCCGACGCGCGAGGAGACCGGCCCTGCCTATACCGGCCGCGTCATGAAGATCTTCGAGAAGCGCCGGCGCGCCGTGCTCGGCGTCTTCCGCGAGAACCGCGACGGCACCTTCCGCATCGAGCCCGTCGAGCGCCGTCAGCCCGAGCTGATCGTCGAGGAGGAATTCCGCAACGGCGCGAGGAGCGGCGACCTGGTCGAGGTGGAGCCGATATCGCAGGGCCGCTACGGCCTGCCACGCGGAAAAGTGCTGGAGGTGGTCGGCTCCCTCGCCACGGAAAAGGCGGTTTCCCTCATCGCCATCCACGCGCATGAAATCCCGCATATCTTCCCCGACAGCGTGCTGCAGGAAGCTGACGCCGCCGAGCCCGCCACCCTTGAGGGGCGCGAAGACTGGCGCAAACTGCCGCTCGTCACGATCGACCCGCCGGACGCGAAGGACCATGACGATGCGGTCCATGCCGAGCCGGATCCGGACCAGAACAATCCTGGCGGCGTGCTGGTCACCGTCGCGATCGCCGATGTCGCCTGCTATGTGCGCCCAGACACCGCTCTCGACCGCGAGGCGCTGAAGCGCGGCAATTCGGTCTACTTCCCCGACCGGGTGGTGCCGATGCTGCCGGAGCGCATCTCCAACGACCTGTGCTCCCTGCGCGAGGGCGAGGACCGGCCGGCTCTGGCTGTGCGCATGCGTTTTTCGGCCGAGGGAAGGAAAATCGGCCACTCGTTTCATCGCGTGATGATCCGCTCAGCCGCGAAGCTTTCCTATGAGCAGGCACAGGCGGCCATAGATGGCCGGCCCGACGAGAAGACCGGACCGCTTCTGGAGCCGGTCTTGAAGCCGCTCTGGGACGCCTATGCGGCGCTGAAGCGCGGCCGCGCGTCCCGCGAACCCCTGGAGCTCGACCTTCCGGAACGCAAGATCCTGCTGAAGCAGGACGGCACCGTCGACCGGGTGGTCGTGCCGCCGCGCCTCGATGCGCATAAACTGATCGAGGAGTTCATGATCCAGGCGAATGTGGCCGCGGCCGAGACTCTCGAAGCCGCTCGCCAGCCCCTGGTCTACCGGGTCCACGACGCGCCCTCCCTTGCCAAGCAGGAATCGCTGCGCGAATTCCTTGCCTCGCTCGAGATTTCCCTTGCCCGGGGAGCGGCGCTCAGGCCGTCCCAGTTCAATCAGATCCTTGCCCGCGTCTCCGGCAGCGAGCAGGAGCAACTCGTCAACGAGGTGGTCCTGCGCTCCCAGAGCCAAGCGGTCTACGCGCGCGAGAATATCGGCCATTTCGGGCTCAATCTGCGCCGGTACGCGCATTTCACCTCGCCGATCCGCCGCTATGCGGACCTGATCGTCCACCGGGCGCTGATCAGGGCCAAGGGTTTCGGGCCGGACGGCTTGCGGGAAGCCGACGAGGAGCGCCTGGACGAGATCTCCGCCCTCATCTCCGCGACGGAACGCCGCGCCATGGCGGCTGAGCGCGAGACGGTGGATCGGCTGATCGCCGAGCATCTGGCCGGCCGCGTTAACGAGGAGTTTTCCGCGCGCATTTCCGGCGTCACCAAGGCGGGCCTGTTTGTCATGCTGCCGCAATACGGCGCGGATGGCTTCATCCCCATCTCCTCCATCGGCGACGAATACTACCTCTTCGACGAGGCCCGGCACGCGCTCGTGGGCCAGAACAGCGGGTGCGGCTATCAGCTCGGCGACAGCGTGGAGGTGCGTCTGGTAGAAGTCGCTCCGATGGCGGGAGCCATGCGCTTCGAGATGGTGAGCGAACCCGTCCGCCTGCCTGGCTCGTCCAGGTCCTTTCACAAGGCCAAGCGCGGAACCGTCCGGGCCAGCAAACGCAAAGATCGCCCCGCCGGCCGGGGCAGGAGACGATGATGGAACAACGTATATTCGGCGGCGCCCCGCATCAGAGGGAGCCACATCGGCCGGTTTTTGAGGCGATGCGTCGAGGTTTCCTTGGAAAATGCCCTCATTGCGGGCAGGGACGGCTCTTCCGCTCGTATCTCAAGACTGTCGACCATTGCGCGGAATGCGGCGAAGAGATCAGCCATCATCGCGCTGACGACCTGCCGGCCTATCTGGTGATCGCCGTTGTCGGCCATATCGTGGTCGGCGCCTTCATGGGAGTGGAGGCGGCGACGGCCTGGTCAAGCTGGGTGCACCTTTCCATCTGGGCACCGGTCACTGTCCTCATGTCGCTCGCCCTGATCGGGCCGACCAAGGGGGCTGTCGTGGGCCTGCAATGGGCGCTGCGGATGCACGGCTTCGGCGGCGAGAAGGACGCCCTCGAAACCCACCCCGAGCTCTGAGGCATGAGCTCCGCCGAACAGGCCATGGACGATTTCAATCGCGCCGTGGCCGACGAGCGTGCGGCGCGCGGCGCAACGCTGAAGGGCAAGGCGCTCCGGCCCCGCGACGCCGCCACCCTCATCGTCCTTGACCGCCGCGCGGGCGAAACCTCTCTCCTGATGGGCCGGCGGCACAGAGGCCATGCCTTTATGCCGGGACGCTTCGTCTTTCCCGGCGGCCGGACGGACCCGGCCGACAGCCGCATCAGGATATCCAGCGGTCTTCATCCCGCCGAGGAGGAAAGACTCGCCGGCCGCGGACCCCGCTCCAGCGCCGCACGCGCGAGGGCCATCGCCCTTTCCGCCATCCGCGAAACCTATGAGGAGGCAGGGCTTCTCATCGGGCGCAGGGCAGCCTTCGCCAGCAGGAGCCCGCACTGGCAGGGTTTCGTCGCGCATGGCATCGAGCCTGCCCTCGGCGGGCTGCGCTATATCGCCCGGGCGATCACCCCGCCCGGCGCCGTGCGCCGCTTCGACACGCGCTTCCTGGCGCTCTGGCGCAGCGACGTGGCCCTTGAACTTGCCGAGAGCCCCACCGCGGAGCTGGAGGAGATCGTCTGGCTTCCCGTTCGCGATGCGATGAAGCTGGAAATTCCTCCGATCACAAAGAGGGTCCTGGAAGAGCTCGAGCAGCGCCTGACAGCAGATCCCGACCTCTCTCCCGGACGCCCGGTGCCCTTCTATTTCATGCGGGCAAAGCAGATGGTGCGGCTGCTATTGTAGCAGCTTGCGTCTGAGCGGAGTTGCGCCTCTTCACCTGCATGCTGGGCCCAACCGAGGACATGAGCGGGACCGCCGATGCGGGCTTGACTTTCCGGGCTTTGTCTATATGTGTGCCGCGAGTTTCAAGCGCGCCTGCCGTTACCGCTTCGACGGGCCGCCAGCAAAAATCACCAGCAATGGATAAGTGACATGGCGAAGGCCACGACCATCAAGATCAAGCTCCTGTCGACGGCCGATACCGGCTTCTTCTATGTTGCGACGAAGAACAGCCGCACCATGACCGACAAGATGACCAAGCGCAAATACGACCCGATCGCGCGCAAGCACGTCGAGTTCAAGGAAGCCAAGATCAAGTAGGATCCGGCACCTGCGGAAGAATGCGGCGCCTTCGGGCGCCGTTTTGTTTGGACCTCCTGGCGCAGAGCAGAACGCGTTCGTGTTTGCCGCCCCTGCCCCATCCGACGGCTCCGCGCCGCGCTTTGCCGGCGGCAAACGGCGCGTCGAACCAACCTCTCGAGCAGCAATTTGCTAGCGCCAAGTCCCTGTCAAACGGCTCACAGTGAGGCGGTCGGTGCGCGGAGAGGAGGAATTGGGGGCCGGTTGGCAACTGGCAGCGGTACGAGGAGGCCACTTACGCCAGCGCCAACCGGCCGACCCCACGGACCCAGGAGATGCGGCGGACCTGAGCATCATGGGGCATCACGGGAGCGGTTGCAGCGCATCCCCACGCGCGGCACCGCCCATCAGTGGTTGCGACACTCACCCAATTTTTCTTAAAAATCAATAGTTCGTTAATTTTGCTGAGTATCTGTTTCAAATTAAGGTAAACGGCAGGGACAGATCTCCTGCCGGCGCAGCAGGTTTGGCCTTCGCGCCGGCGCCTCGCAGGAACACTGCGACGGACCAGGCGCTTGGAGCATATCCGGAGCGGCGGAATGCCTGCCTTCAAGCGGCCGGGGCGGCGACGCGGTTCCGCCCGGCCGTCTTGGCCTCGTAGAGCGCGAGGTCGGCACGCTTCAGCATCGCCTCGACCGCATCATGCGATTCCTGCAGGCCCGCCACGCCGATGCTTGCCGTGACCGCCACAGATTGGCCGGTCGCTCCTATCGGAAAGGGGCTTTCGGCTATCTCGCGGCGGATCCTCTCGGCAACACGCTCGGCAATCTTCAGCTCCGTTTCGGGCATGACAACGACGAACTCCTCCCCACCGTAGCGGCAGACGAGGTCGATGCCGCGGAGGTTGCGGCGGAGCCGCACCGCGACCTCGCGCAGGACCGCGTCCCCTCCGTCGTGGCCGAACGTGTCATTGACCGATTTGAAGCGGTCGAGGTCCACGATCATCACAGAGAGCGGACGGCGGCGCGCTACCGCGCGATCGAACAGGCTCTGCAGGTGGCTGTCCAGGTAGCGGCGATTGTGCAGACCGGTAAGCGGGTCGGTGACCGCCATCTCGACGGTCTGGGCCACGCTCGAACGCAGGCTGTCATTATAGCGCTTGCGGCGGATTTGGGTGCGCAGCCGGGCGATCAGCTCCTGACGCTCGACCGGCCGCAGGACATAATCATTCACCGCAAGTTCGAGCCCGCGGACGATGCAGGCCTCGTCGCCATCTCCGGCGAGCAGAACGATGGGCACAAGCCGGGTGCGCTCCAGCGCCCTCAGTTGCGAGCATAGCCGCAGTGGATCGTAATCGGCGAAACTGGTCGAGACGATGATGCACTCATAGGCGTTCTCGGTGGCGCGCAGCAGGCCCGTGCGCGGGTCTCCCGCCACGTCCAGAAGAAAATGGCCCTGCAGCATCCGCTGCAGCTGCCGGCCGGAAACCTCGTCCTCGTCCACCAGAAGGACGGCCGGAGTCTCCTCGTCATCGCCGCTCTTTTTCTGCAGGAGCTGCTCTATGCCTATGTTGCGCGTGGTGGCCGCCCTGAGGCGCAATTCGTCGGTGAGCGCCTTCAGCCGCGTCAGGCTTTTGACGCGCGTCAGCAGCTGCAGGTCGTTCACCGGCTTGGTGAGGAAATCGTCCGCGCCCGCCTCAAGCCCGCGCACCCGGTCGGCCGGCTGGTCGAGCGCGGTGATCATGATCACCGGAATATGCGTGGTGGCGGGGTCCGCCTTCAGCCGCCGGCAGACTTCGAAGCCGTCCATGCCCGGCATCATCACATCGAGGAGGACGACATCGACCTTGCTCGACTCGCAGATTTCGACCGCGTCCGGTCCGGACCGGGCGGTCACCACGTCATAATATTCGGCAAGAAGCCGCGCCTCCAGAAGCCGCAGATTGGCGGGCACGTCATCGACGACCAGGATGCGAGCGGTCATGGCGCGCCCTCACCTCCACTGCGGAGCCACCCCGGCATCAGGCGTCACCGAGATAGGATTTTATGGTCTCGATGAAATTTGGCACCGAGATCGGCTTGGAAATATAGGCCTCGCACCCGCCCTGCCTGATCCGCTCCTCATCGCCCTTCATTGCGAAGGCGGTGACCGCGATCACCGGAATCCTGTGCAGCTCGTCATCCTCCTTGAGCCATTTGGTGACTTCCAGGCCGGAGACCTCCGGCAGCTGGATGTCCATCAGGATGAGGTCGGGCCGATGGCTGCGCGCCAGCTCCAGCGCCTGAAGGCCATCGCGCGTGCGCACCGTTTCGTAGCCGCTCGCTTCGATGAGATCGCGGAAGAGCTTCATGTTCAGCTCATTGTCCTCGACGATCATGACCTTCTTCGGCATCAAATCCCCGTCCCGGAACACCACAACCCCGGGTTAAGCTCCCGGAACACTCCACCACTGCCCGTTCCAAGGCGCGTTGTGGCACGATTTGCTTTACGAACAGGAAATTATCCTGATCGAATTGACGGGATCAAGCGGCTGCCTCCTCCGAGGTCTCAACGTACCGCCTGGCACCGCGGCGACGAGCCGAATTGCTGGGAGATGCCCGCCACATCTAAGCAATTCTCGCCGGCGCACTGCGTCCCGTTCCGCTGCCCGACCGAATGCTTTACCACTGCGCCAGGAGAAGATCGCGCGCAAGGACGAACGTACATGAATCAGGAACAGGCCGAAGCCATCGCCATCCAGGCGCTCGCCTTCATCGCTTCCGATCCGCAACTCCTGCAGCGCTTCCTCTCGCTCACCGGCATCGAGGCAGGCGATATCCGCCAGGCGGCGCGGGAGCCTGGTTTTCTCGCCGGCGTCCTGCAATTCATCCTTGCGCACGAGCCGACCCTCGTTTCCTGCAGCGAGGCGAGTGGGATTGCGCCGCAGGACCTGCGCGCTGCGTACAATGCCCTTCCCTTTGGTGAGGAACGCTGGGACATCCAGCCTTAGTCGCGGCGGCCCCGCAGCAACGCGCGCCCGCATCACGTCCTTCTTCCTCTTCTCCGCTATTCTCCCGCCGCGCGGGCGGCGGCAGGCGGAAATAGGTGCACCAGCAGCCGTAACAGGCGCCCTGTTTCCAGATAGATCTCGAAAGGCGGCCAAATATCCGGCGCCAACGGAACGATCTCCGTCGTCGCGCCCCCCTCCGCTCCTTGTCCTGCGGCTCGCACTGCTCTATGATCTTGTTCTCTTTATGTTCCATAGCCGCAAATGATTGTCAACGCGCCTCTGCAGGGCCTCTGCCGCGACTGCCTCTCCCGCTGCGCGCCGGGCGAGCGGCGCTGCCAGGCCTGCGGCAGCCCGCGGGTGCTCCGGCATGGGGAACTTGCCGGGCTTGCGATCGCGCATGTGGACTGCGATGCCTTCTATGCGGCGGTGGAAAAGCGGGACAATCCGGAGCTTCGCGACAAGCCGGTGATCATCGGCGGCGGAAAACGCGGCGTTGTCTCCACGGCCTGCTATATCGCGCGCATCCAGGGCGTACGCTCGGCCATGCCGATGTTCAAGGCGCTGCAGGCTTGTCCGGAGGCGGTGGTCATCAAGCCGGACATGGAAAAATATGCGCGCGTCGGCAGGCAGGTGCGCGACATGATGCTGGCGCTCACACCAATGGTCGAGCCGCTCTCCATCGACGAAGCCTTCCTCGACCTGGCCGGCACCGAGCGGCTGCACGGAGCGCCGCCGGCGCTTGTGCTCGCGCGCTTTGCGCGCGAGGTGGAGCGGGAGATCGGCATCACCGTCTCCATCGGCCTTTCCTATTGCAAGTTCCTCGCAAAGGTGGCGTCCGATCTCAACAAGCCGCGCGGCTTTTCCGTCATCGGCCGGGCCGAGGCGCTGCCCTTCCTGGCTGAACAGCCGGTGACCATCATCTGGGGCGTCGGCAAGGCTTTCGCCGCCACATTGGCCGCCGACGGCATCCGCAGCGTCGGCCAGCTGCAGCGCATGGAGCGCGGCGACCTCATGCGCCGCTACGGCGTCATGGGCGACCGGCTCTACCGCCTCTCGCGCGGTCAGGACGACCGGCATGTGGAGCCGCATGGCGAAGCGAAGAGCGTCTCCTCGGAAACCACCTTCGACCGCGACATAGCCGCGCTGGACGAGCTCGTGCCGATCCTGCGCGCGCTCAGCGAACGGGTCTCCGCGCGGCTGAAGAAGGCGGGCATAGCGGGCCGGACGGTGGTGCTCAAGCTGAAGACGCGGGAGTTCAAGATCCGCACGCGCAACCGCGCCCTTGGCGATCCGACGCGCCTTGCCGACCGGATCTTCTCCACCGGGCTGGAGATGCTCAGGCGCGAAGCGGACGGCACCTTCTTCCGTCTCATCGGCATTGGCGTCAGCGATTTGACCGATGCCGCCAAGGCCGACCCGCCGGACCTCGTCGACCGCCTGTCCCATAAACGCGCGCTCGCCGAAGGCGCCATCGACCGGCTGCGCGAAAAATTCGGGGGACAGGCGGTGGAGACCGGCTACACGTTCGGCCGCGTGCACCGACGGCGGCCGGAGCCGGAGGTAGAGGAATAAGGGCGCCTGCAGGCCCGCAAGGCGGCCGAGCGCACTTGACCGCTCAGGCGAGAGAGGAAGATGCCGAGGCCTCCCACGGAATCCTCGGCGAGCTGTAGAACAAGGGTGCTCATGCTTGCGCTCCGCGCCCCCGGTGCAGCCTGGCAGCCTGGGTGGCCGCGCGCAACCGGCGCGGCGACGACGGTCCTCCCGACTGGATATCCGCACAAAGTGGAACGGAAGGCGGTGGTGCGGACGGCGGGGATCGAACCCGCACGGGCAAGGCCCGAGGGATTTTAAGTCCCTTGCGTCTACCGGTTCCGCCACGTCCGCATCGGCCTGTTTGTCAGGGCTTTGCGGGCAAAGGTCAACCGCTGTTTTGGCTTCCCGAGCGGGCCGGCTCAGCAAGCAACGGCAGCCGGAATCACTTTCCGTAAGTGTCAAGGATGGTGCGGGCGTCGAGTGCGTTCGCGTTTTCCCCGGGGCGATACATCCTGACGGTCACGGAATTCGACCTCGTCGTGGCGATGATCGGCACGACCGATGCCTGGCCGGCATAGGTGTGGGCCGTCTGCATGGTGGCACCGCCGAGGATGAAATGGGTGAAGCCTTTTTCGAGGGTCAGCTCGGCCGCCCGGCGCAAGGTGGCCTGCGGCACGGCGCCGGCGCCGAACCGACCAGTGCCGCTCACCTCGAGCTGATAGGTGTTCATCGAAAGCGGGATTTCCTGGGTCGAGACGCAGCCGGCAAGTCCCGCGGCGAGACCGAGTAGGAGGAGGAGCTTCTGCATGGGCGCTATATGTCGCGTCGGGGCGCCCGTCGCAAGTGTATGCCCGCAACACATCGCATCCGAGGGGAAACGGGCGGGCGGCTTCCGGCCACCCGCCTGAGCACAAGTTCAGCCCTTCAGCTTCTGCGCGATCTCGGCCAGCCGCCTGCCCTGGAACCTTGCGCCTTCCAGCTCCTGCTGCGAGGGCATGCGCGAGCCGTCGCTGTTGGAGGTCGTCGTCATGCCGTAGGGGGCTCCGCCGCGCACCGTGTCGTTGCCCATCTGGTCCTGATAAGCGTAGGAGAGCGGCACGATGATCATGCCGTGGTGCTGCAGCGCGAGCTGCGTCGAGGCAAGCGCAATCTCCGCCCCGCCATGCTGCGTGGAGGTCGAGGACATCACCGTTGCCGGCTTGTTGATGAGCTTTCCCTCGGCCCAGAGCGGCCCGGTCTGATCGAGGAAGTTCTTCAGCTGTGCCGCCATCATGCCATAGCGCGTGGAGATGCCGAAAATGAAGCCGTCATAGTCGGCAAGCTCAAGCGGCGTGGCGACCGGTGCCTCCTGGTCGAGCTTGTAATGCGCGTTCTTCGCCACCTCTTCCGGCACGAGCTCGGGCACGCGCTTGATGGTCACCTCGGCGCCGGTTTCGCGCGCGCCCTCGGCGGCGGCCTTCGCCATTGCCTCCATATGTCCCCAGCTCGAATAGTAGAGAACGAGAATCCTTGCCATCTTGCCATGCTCCTTGAAAATTGCAGCGCCGGGCGCCGCCTTTGCCCGATCTAGGTGATATGCGCCCGGTTGAAAGCACCCGCTTTGCCGCACACAGTGTTCACCATCCATTGCCGCATGGCCAAAGCGCCGCTATCTCACGCAGTCCAACAGGACGAACACGCAATGAGCGAAATTGTTACGGCGGCCATGGTCGTGATCGGCGATGAAATCCTTTCAGGCCGCACCAAGGACCGCAATATCGGCCATCTTGCCGACATGATGACCGCCGTCGGCATCGATCTGAAGGAAGTGCGCATCGTCCCTGACGACGAGCCGGCAATCGTCGAGGCCGTCAACGCGCTGCGCGCCCGCTTCACCTATCTCTTCACCACCGGTGGCATCGGGCCGACCCATGACGACATCACGGCGGATGCCATCGCAGCGGCCTTCGGTGTGCCCTGCGAATATGACGAAGCGGCCTATCGGCTCCTGGAGGAGCATTATGCCGCGCGCGGCATCGAGTTCACCGAGGCGCGCAAGCGGATGGCGCGCATGCCGCGCGGCGCTGGGCACATCGAGAACCCGATCTCGGTCGCGCCGGGCTTTTCCATCGGCAACGTGTTCGTGATGGCGGGCGTACCCTCCATCTTCCAGGCCATGCTCGATAATGTGGTGCCGACGCTGAAGACCGGGGCAAAGCTGCTGTCCGTCTCGATCCCCTCGCCCCTCCCGGAAGGAACGATCGGCGGCCCGCTCGGGGACGTACAGAAGGAGCATCCGGACACGATCATCGGCTCCTATCCAAAATATGTGGACGGGAAGTTCTGGACGGAGCTTGTCATCCGCTCGCGGTCCGAGGAGTCGCTGAAGGGAGCCAAGGCTGCCGTCGAGGCGATGCTCGATGAGCTGTTGAAACGGAATTGAGCCCGCGCCGTTGACTTTCCGGACGACGGCGTTCGGCCGTCTCGCATCGAGGGAGGCTTCCATGACGTACAAGACGATGCTCGCCATTCTCCAGAGCCGGGCGGATGCTCCCCGCGTGCTGGATTTCGCATTGCCGCTGGCTGCGCGTTTTGGGAGCCACCTCATCGGTCTCCATGCGGAGGTGCTGCCGATCGCGATAGCCTCGCCCATGGGGATGCCGACAGCGGATTTCACGCTGGCCATGCAGGAGGATGCAAAGCGGCGCCACGAGGAGTTGCGCGGGCTTTTTACCGAGCGCGCCAGCGCCGAGGGCGTGATGCAGGAATGGCGCGGTTTCGAGAACCTCACCGGGGACTCGGCCATTTCGGGCATCGAGAGCGCCCGCACGGCCGATCTCGTGATCGTGCAGCAGAACGACCCGAACGCCGATTCCCGCCGCACCGCGGATGTCGAGGCGCTCCTGTTCCACAGCGGCCGGCCGGTGCTCTTCGTGCCCTATGCATTTCCGGGACGGAGCGAGCCGGTGAGGCAGGTTCTGCTTGCCTGGAAAGGCAGCAAGGAAGCTGCGCGGGCAGCCTTCGACGCCCTGCCGCTGATGAAGGAGGCTGGGCGGGTAGAGATTCTGACGGTCGACGCCAAGGACACGCTCGAGCAGGATGCGGGCCTGGCCGGCACTGCGATGGCCGCGGCGCTTGCCCGCCACGGCATCGATGTCACGACCCGGGCCGAGCAATCCGCCGGCGCGTCGCAAGCCGAGGCGATCACCAACCGCATGGCCGCGATCGGCGCCGATCTTCTCGTGATGGGCGCCTTCGGCCGCTCGCGGCTGGCCGAATGGGTGTTCGGCGGCGTCACGCGCGACATGCTGCGTACCATGACAACGCCGACCTTCATGTCACGCTGAGCCGGCCCTTTCCGCGCCCATCCCGTGCGCGCGGGCCCAATATTGAACCGCCGTCACGGCAGATTTATACCGTCTAGCATTGCGCGGTGCCTGTATTCCTCCCGCACCCCGTCACGGCTATCGGAGGTCCGCATGAAAAAAAGCAATGTCCTTTCCGCCCTTGTTATCATTATGGGGGGCTTTGCCTTTCCGGCGGCCGGCCAGGATTCCCACAATCACGGCGGTATATCGGCCCCCGCTGCCGCCGAGCTCCCGGCCATCTGCAAGGCCGCGGCGCCTCCGTCAGGCGGCCACGGCGGCCATGGCGCACCGGCGGCTTCTGCCGATAATCTCGATGCCGGCCACAAGGCGCTCCTCGACTCCATGTCCGTGATGGAGGCGATGGGCCCGGCGATGATGGTGCCCGATATCGACGTCGCCTTCGTGTGCGGCATGATTCCGCACCACCAGGGCGCAATTGCAATGGCCAGGGCCGAGCTCGAGCACGGTGACGACGAATGGGCGAAGGCGATGGCCGAGAAGGTCATCGCCGCCCAGGAGCAGGAAATCGCGGAAATGATCGAATGGCTGGAGAAGCAGGAAGACGCACGGTGAGACGACCCGCGCGAGCGGCGGCGCGGACTTTCCTGCCTGATGCACCCTGGCGGCAACGCCCCCCAGTACCGCGGTTCAGGGCGCGGTGACCTCCTTCAGTTCGTCGAGGTCTCGGGCATTGGACAGGGCGAGCGCGACGGGGCGCAACCCATCTATGCGCGAGAAAGCGATGATGATCGCCAGCGTCATGGGCACCGCCAATATGGCCCCGAGCAGCCCCCAGATCCATGTCCAGACCATCAGCGCCACCAGCACGACAAGCGGCGAGATGGACAGCTGCTGCCCCTGCAGCTTCGGGTCGATATAGTTGCCCATCACCTGCTCTATCATAAGCAGCCCGGCACCAATGAGGATCGCCGAGACAGGGTCAAACTGCAGGAAAGCGAGGCCGACCGGCAGCACACCGGCGGCAATAGAGCCCACGGTGGGAATATAGTTGAGCATGAAGGCGAGCAGGCCCCAGACAAATACGAAGTCCAGCCCCCACCACCAGAGCCAGAGCATGTAGAGCGTTGCGGTGGCCAGACCCATTGCAGTGCGCACGACCAGATACCGGCGGAAGCGCGATGCAGTGGCATCCACGATGCGCCGCGTCGTCGCGCCGTCATGATAGGACGCGATGGCCGAAAGCTTGGCCGTGAGTGAGGGCGTCTCGAGCAGCATCAGCCAGACGAGGAAATAGAGGAGGGTGAGGATGCCGGCGAAGCTCCAGATCGACTGCATGATGGTGGTGGCTACCGCGATCACCGGCTCCACTAGGCGCTCGGCAAGTGGCGTGCCACCCTGCCCGCCCTCCTGTCCGGCGGCGACTTGGCTCCACTGGCTGAGACGCGTGACGAGGTTGTGCAGCGGCTCCTGATATCGCGTCAGCCCCTCGGCCACTTGCTGGGCCACATAAAGCAGCCCGGCGGAGAAGAGGAGGAAGACGAGGAGCATGACGATCAGCGCTGCCGCATGGCCGAGCCAATGCAACGGCGCCGGCGTACGCGCGCGTATCCAGCAATCCAGCGGCCAGAGCGCAATGGCGGCGAAAAAGGCGAGCGCCAGTGTGCCGGAGACCCAGGCCGTCTCGCGCAACATGACGATGATGAACAGAGTGGCGATGGTGGCAAGCAGGCCCACGACCGCCGGGGATGTGCCGTTCTGCGGCGGCGGATTCACGTCTTCCGTCCCCGTCACGGCGCCACCTGCAAGATGCAGTCTGAGCCTACTCGTCCGCCGAGCGGGCCCAACTCCGTAGTCCATCTCCCGCCGGGATGGCGGGCTCCAGAGCCACGCCGAAACGTCCGGTCCTCACAGACCATACAGTTTCTCCGAGCGTATCGAACGCATCGCATGTGACGAGATTCCGCAGCAGCGCGGTGGCACGCTTGATGATGTGGTTGCGCCCGGCTTCGCTGCCGGAAGGGACAGCGCAGGGAAGGCGCACGGACACCGATTCCCCGTTGTCCCCCAAGAACTCCACATGAACCCATGCGCTGTTCTCGCCTTCGCGGGAGATAACGGTGTCGATGATACGCAAAGTCCCTTCCTCCGTTGCTGGTCAACAACGCGTGAAGGGCAGATTCGTTCCGTGATATCTTCGAGAAGGCCGCTAATTTTGAGGTGTGGTTGGCGCGGTCTCCTCCGTTTGCGGTGGCACGGCATCCTGATCCGCCCCGCCTGACATCCGGTCGGATGCGGTGCGGAAACCACCGTCGTAGAGCACGAAAAGCACGAGCGCTATGACCACCACGACGGCGGTGATCAGCACCGTGCGCCGGTCGGTTCTCTTTCCCCGTGGCTGCTGGTCGTTCCGGGCCATCGCCTTCTCCGCATCAGTTCAGTGTCGCGACGCCGGTTCGACCCTTGTCTCGGGTCGGCTGTCGCCCGACTCCATTTCCTCGTGCCAACGCCCGTCCCTGTCCTGGTACTGGATCGCCTCGTCGCTGCCGGCGCTCGCGTGGGCTGCCGCGGCCTGCTCGGCTGCACGAGTCGCCTCCTGCCGGGTCGCGAAGGCCTCGGAAAAAACGTCGCCGACTTTATAGGCCCAGCCTCCGTCATGCTCGACCACCTCATAGGTGATCCTTCGCGGCGACTGATCGTCGCCTCTCGCGTCGCGGCGCTGCCCGTCCGGTCGCGTCCGCATATCCTGCAGAAGCGCGCGCGGCCCGCGGTGCGAACGGCGGAAGAGGCGATAAAGGCCGTAGGCTCCGAGAGCGGCAATGACGAAACGCATTTGGTCCTCCTTGGATGGCCGGGTCCGATCAGAATGACCGCGTCCCCAAACATTGCTGCGCGCCACATGTTCCAGCCTGCCGAAGGGATATTATTTCGGAGCGCGAAAATTTCAGCGCCTCGCTCAGGCTTGAATACAAGACCTTGGCGGCAATAAAGTTTCACCTGTGGCTCGGGAGGCTTGGATGGACAAGCTGAATGCTCTAGTCTGTGCGCGGTCAACCCTTCTCGGATCCCATGAAAATCGCCACCTGGAACATCAACGGCGTCAAGGCGCGCATCGACAACCTCGTGCATTGGCTGCAGGAGGCTGACCCCGATATCGTCTGCCTGCAGGAGATCAAGTCGGTGGATGAGCAGTTCCCGCGCGAGCCGATCGAAGCGCTCGGATACCATGTGGAGACGAACGGCCAGAAAGGGTTCAACGGCGTTGCCATCCTGTCGAAGCTGCGCTTCGACGAGGTGAGCCGCGGCCTTCCAGGCAATGACGGGGACGAGCAGGCACGCTTCATTGAAGGGGTGTTTTCAACCACTGCCGGCGCGCTGCGCGTGGTTTCGCTCTATCTTCCCAACGGCAACCCGGTCGCCAGCGAGAAATTCGTCTATAAGCTCGGCTGGATGGAGCGGCTGGAGCGCTGGACGAAGGCCAGGCTGATGCTGGAGGAACCGCTGGTGCTCGCCGGCGACTACAATGTCATTCCCGAGCCGATCGACGCGAAAGACCCGGAGAACTGGGTCAACGATGCGCTCTTCCAGCCGGAAAGCCGGCAGGCATTCCGTCGCCTCTCCAATCTTGGCCTCACCGACGCGCTGCGCTCGGTGACCGATGCACCCGGCACCTATACGTTCTGGGATTACCAGGCAGGCGCCTGGCAGAAGAACAACGGCATCCGCATCGACCATCTGATGCTGTCGCCCGAGGCCGCCGACAAGCTGGCCTCGGCCTCGGTGCAAAAGCACACGCGCGCCTGGGAAAAGCCGTCCGACCATGTGCCGGTTCTGGCTGAACTGGCGCTCGCCGCCGCCTGAGATTGGAACCTCGGCCATCCTCGCCGGAGGTGCTGAAGCAAAGACCCTAGTCGATGCCGTTGGCGAGATAGTCCTCCGCCTTGGCGATCGCCGTGCGGCGGTCCGCCTCGCCGGCCAGGGCAAAAGCTTCCTCCTGCATGGTGCGGATCCAGCCGATATCGGCGGGAGCTGCGTGCTCCAGGGCCATGGTCATCAAGGCCAGCCCCTTCACCACCTTGCCGCTCTGGAACAGGAGATTGCCGAGCGTCGCCTGCGCACCTGCATGGCCCTTCTCGGCGGCAAGCTGCAGCCAGCGCGCCGCCTGCTGCACGCTCTTGGCGCCACCCTCGCCCGAGAGAAGCATGCGGCCGAGCTCGAACTGCGCGTTCGCGTTGCGGTAATTCGCCGCCGCGCGCAGATAATATTCCTGCGCTACTGCCGGGTTTGCCGCTACCGGGCTGCCGGGAATGCCGCGGCGCAGATAGTGGCCGATCGCCACCAGCGCGTCCGCCACATAGCTCTCGTCGCGGCTGCCCGGCTGCACATCCTGCTTGGCGACTTCGGAGAAGAACTTGAAGGCCTCGTAATCGTCGCGCGCAACGCCGTCGCCTTCGGCATACATGCGCGCCAGCTTCCACCGCGCGCCGACCTGCCCGTTCTCAGCGGCATAACGATAGGCCTCGATGGCCTCCTGCTTTTCGCCGCGCTTGTAGGCGGAGAAGCCGAAGCGGAACACTGCAAGCGGATTGCGCGGCTGCTGCTGAATCACCGCCTTCTCGTCGAGCGCCGCCGCGGGAGCAATCGTCCCGAACAGAACCAGCGCGCCCGCAACCAGCCGGACCATGAGGCGCTCAGAGGTCGGCATAGCAGTGCGTTTCTTTCTCGGCGCCCGGATGGGTGAGCGCGCCGTAACGGGCAGACCCGACGGTCTGCGCATATTTCCAGATCGCGCCGGACTGGTAGTCCGTCTCGCGCGGGGTCCAGGTCTTCCTGCGCTCGGCAAGCTCGGCTTCGCTGAGCGCGACCTCGATCGTGCCCGCCACCGCATCGATGGTGATGATGTCGCCGTCGCGAAGGAGCCCGATCGGCCCGCCGACCGCCGCTTCCGGCCCCACATGGCCTATGCAGAAGCCGCGCGTCGCGCCGGAGAAGCGTCCATCGGTGATCAGGGCCACCTTGTCGCCCATGCCCTGCCCGTAAAGGGCTGCGGTGGTGGCAAGCATCTCGCGCATGCCAGGGCCGCCCTTCGGCCCTTCGTAGCGGATCACCAGCACCTCGCCCTCGTTGTAGCGGTGCTCGGCGACGGCCGCGAAGCAGTCCTCTTCCGAGTCGAAGCAGCGCGCCGGGCCGGAGAAGCGCAGATTCTTCATGCCCGCCACCTTCACGATGGCGCCTTCGGGGGCAAGATTGCCCTTGAGGCCCACAACGCCGCCGGTCACAGTGATCGGCCTGTCAGCCGGGCGCACCACGTCCTGCGCGTCATTCCATTGAACGCACTCCATGTTCTCCGCGACGGTGCGGCCGGTAACCGTCATGCAGTCGCCATGCAAATAGCCGTGGTCGAGCAGGGTCTTCATGAGCAGCGGAATGCCGCCGGCCTCGAACAGGTCCTTCGCCACATATCTGCCGCCAGGCTTCAAATCGGCAATGTATGGCGTCTTCCTGAAGATCTCGGCCACGTCGAAGAGATCGAATTTTATCCCCGCCTCATGCGCGATGGCCGGCAGGTGGAGCGCGGCATTGGTCGAGCCGCCCGAGGCGGCGACAACGGCAGCGGCATTCTCCAGCGCCTTCAGCGTGACGATGTCGCGCGGGCGGATCTGCTTCGCCACCAGTTCCATCACCTTCTCGCCGGCGGCATAATTGAACCGATCGCGCATCTCGTAAGGCGCCGGCGCCCCGCAGGAATAGGGCAGCGCCAGGCCTATCGCCTCGGCCACCGTCGCCATGGTGTTGGCGGTGAACTGGGCCCCGCAGGAGCCGGCCGAGGGACAGGCCGCCTGCTCGATTTCCGTCAGTTCCTCGTCCGTGATCGTGCCCACGGAGTGCTGGCCCACGGCCTCGAAGACGTCCTGAACCGTGATCTGGCGACCGCGATAGGAGCCGGGGAGGATCGAGCCGCCATAGATGAAAACGGAGGGGACGTTGAGGCGCACCATCGCCATCATCATGCCGGGCAGCGACTTGTCGCAGCCTGCCAGCCCCACCAGCGCGTCATAGCAGTGCCCGCGCATGGTGAGCTCGACCGAATCCGCGATCACGTCGCGGGAGACGAGCGAGGCCTTCATGCCCTGGTGACCCATGGCGATGCCATCCGTCACCGTGATGGTGGTGAACTCGCGCGGGGTGCCATTGGCGGCCGCCACGCCCTTCTTCACCACCTGCGCCTGGCGCTGAAGCGAGATATTGCAGGGAGCCGCCTCGTTCCAGCAGGTAGCGACGCCAACGAGCGGCTGCGCGATCTCCTGCGCCGACAAGCCCATCGCATACAGATAGGACCTGTGCGGCGCCCTCGCCGGACCCACGGTCACGTGGCGGCTTGGCAGCTTTGCCTTGGAGATCGCTCGAACGTCCATCTTCACCATTGCCGCCGGTGCGGCCTTTCCACGCGTGACCAACTCCGCGCTACCGGAGAGCCCTCGGTGCGCCTGTTTTATGGCGGGATATTGGCATATCGCCGCCGCCACCTTTTAGCGCATTGACTCCTAGGAAAGTGTTGCCGCTCCGCAACAGACAGAGGATGGTTGCAGGGAGGCATGGTGCCGGGGCGGCTGGCCACCGGCGCGCTTGGGGTCCGTAAGGACATGCCCGGCAATTCAGCTCTTTAGCGCGAGTTTCTGCCAAGAAAGTTGAAGCGACCGGCAGTTCATCCCGGAACAAACGCTGATCTGCGGCGGTTCGGACCCGTGCCGGTCATTCCCTATGGCAGCAGGAATCTTTCCATGCCGGACGTCGGCGGCCGTGCCGGCGCGGCAGCGGAGGACGAGATGGCAAAGGTCACGAGGGACAATCTGTTCAAGCCGACGCTTTCGCGGACTGAAACCAAGAGCAGGACGACCGACGAGGTCTCACGCGCGATCACCAGCGCGGAAGTAGCGCAGCGTGAGCGCAAGACCGCGCGGCTTAAGGCCATGCGACTGGCCAAGGAGGCCGAGGAGCGGGAGAAAGGCGGCGGAGAGCCGCCGAAGAAGCTCGCGCGAGCCAAACGGAAGAAGGCCTGAGCACCTGCCCTCAAACGCCGGGCATTGGGGCATTCGCCGGGAAGTGGCGGCGCTAGCTGCCGCTGGAAAACATCGACTGGAAGGCGGGGATTTTCGCGGCCATCGCCATATCCTTTTCGGAGACGCGCTTATAGGCGGGGCGATCCGTCACCCGCGCGACATAGTCCTGAAAGACCGGACGCTCGGGCAGACCCTTCAGCATGTTCATGGTGAAATTGATGCCGGACCCATAGATCACGTCGGCGAGCGTGAACCGATCGCCGGCCGCATAGGGCTGTTGCGACAGCCGGCGCTCCAGATTGGCGACCATGTCGTCGAACAGGCCGAACGAAAAGTCATTGCTGACATAGCTGAGCCCCTTCACGCGCGCCGAAATCACCGGGTCGAACACCGCATCGTGATATACGAGCATGGAGAGATAGGGTCCGCGCGCGGGATCGCCTATCGCCGGCGCCAGGCCGGCTTCGGGGAAGGCGTCGCCGAGATAGATGGAGATCGCCGCCCGCTCCGTGATCACCACTCCGTCATGCTCGATCGCCGGCACTTTCTTGTTGGGCTGGATTCTGCGGTATTCCTCCGGCGCGCCGCCGTCACCTCGGATATCGACCAGCTCCATCTGGTAGTCGACCCCGAGCTCCTCCAGCAGCCAAAAGATGGCAGAGGAGCGGGACCAGGGCGCGTGGTAGAACTTCAGCATTGTTCTTCTCCTTCTTGCGGCCGGAGCACCCTACCAGGCCGCTCCTGACAGCAGACTGTCAGGAGCTTCCCTGTCGAAAGGGCGGCCAGAGGCCGCCCTCAATGTGTCTTTCGGCAGCGTCCGCTCACTTCGGCAGCTGATCGTCGACCCCTTCGACATAGAAGTTCATGCCGAGCAGCGTCTTGTCGTCCGCCACTTCGCCTTCCGCCAGCCACGCCGTGCCGTCCTGCTTGTTGATGGGGCCGGTGAAGGGGTTGAAGGCGCCTGAGCGAATCTTCTCCTCGGTCTCCTCGGCCAGTGCTTTCACGTCGTCGGGCATGTTGGTGTAGGGCGCCATCACGACATGCCCCTCCTTGAGGCCGGCCCAGACATCCTGCTGCTGCCAGGTGCCGTCGCGCACTGCCTTCACCCGCTCCACATAGTACGGCGCCCATTCGTCAACGATCGCCGTCAGCTGAGTCTGTGGCCCGAACTTGATCATGTCGGAAGCCTGGCCGAAGGCTTTGATGCCTCGCTCGGCCGCGACCTGCATGGGCGCGGTGGAATCGGTGTGCTGGGTGATGATGTCGACGCCCTGGTCGATCAGCGCCTTGGCGGCGTCAGCCTCCTTGCCGGGATCGAACCAGGTGTTGGCCCACACCACCTTCACCTTGAAGTCGGGATTGACCGACTGCGCGCCGAGCACGAAGGCGTTGATGCCCATCACCACCTCGGGAATGGGGAAGGAGGCGATATAGCCGGCCACGCCCGCTTTCGACATCTTGGCGGCAATCACGCCCTGGATGTACCGACCCTCGTGGAATTTTGAGTTGTAGGTGGAGACGTTCGGATGCTCGCGCTTGTAGCCTGTCGCATGCTCGAACTTCACATCCGCGAAACGGCCGGCCACCTTGTTCGTAGCGTCCATATAGCCGAAGGACGTGGTGAAGATGATGTCGCAGCCCGAGCGGGCGAACCGCTCGATCGCGCGCTCGGCGTCGGCTCCCTCCGGCACGCTTTCCAGATACGCGGTCTCGACCGCGTCGCCCATTTCCTTCTCCAGCTGGAGGAGTCCCTGGTGGTGCTGATAGGTCCAGCCGAAATCGCCGATCGGCCCCACATAGATGAAGCAGGCTTTGGTGGGATCCTGCGCCTGCGCGGTGCCGGCGGCTGCCAGGCCGAGCATCGTGGCGGCGGCGAGTGCCTTCAATAGATCTTTCATTCCGTTCGTCCTCTCTGGTGGTTGCTGCTGGCGCCTTCTGCGCCTTGTCTCTGCAATTCAAGTCTCCTGCGGCGTCTCAGCGGTCCGGCACGAAAGCCCTTCCCAGAGAAGCCGGCGTGTTCATCATGGTCAATCGGCGGTTTCTGGAGATCAATACAAGTACGACAACAGTGGCCAGATAGGGAAGCGAAGAGAGAAGTTGTGACGGGATTCCCACCCCAAGCGCCTGGGCATGGAGCTGGCCGATCGTCACGCCGCCGAAGAGATAGGCGCCGACCACGACGCGCCAGGGCCGCCACGAGGCGAAGACCACGAGCGCGAGCGCAATCCAGCCGCGCCCGGCGGTCATGTTCTCCACCCACTGCGGCGTATAGACGATGGACAGATATGCCCCGGCAAGGCCGGCGCAGGCGCCTCCGAAGAGCAGGGCCAGATAACGTATGCCGATGACGTTGATGCCCTGCGCGTGGGCGGAGGTGTGGTTGTCGCCGACGGCCCGCAGCATCAGGCCGGCCCGCGTCGAGAACAGGAAGTAGGCGACACCCGCCGTCAGCAGAATGGAGACATAGAAGAGCGGATCCTGGCCGAAAAGGAGCCGCCCGACCACAGGAAGGTCGGAGAGCACGGGGATGTCGACGGCGCCGAGCCGAACCCCCGGCAGCCCGACAAAGCTTTCGCCCAGCATGCCGGACAATCCGAGCCCGAACAGCGTTAGCGCCAAGCCGGTCGCCACCTGGTTGGTGACGAGGGTGAGCGCCAGGAAGCCGAAGAGCAGTGCGAAAGCCGCGCCCACAAGGATCGCGGCAAAGACGCCGAGCCATGCCGAGCCGGTCAGCATGGCAACCGCAAAGCCGGTCACCGCGCCCATGATCATCATGCCTTCGACGCCGAGATTGAGGACGCCGGACCGCTCCACCACGAGTTCACCGATGGCGGCGATCAGGAGGGGCGTCGCCGCGGTCGCGATGGTGATCAGAACCGATTCAAACATGGGCGCGCGCCTCCCCGCCAATTGCCCGCACAGGGCGGGAGATGCGGATGCGGTAATGGATCAGCATGTCGCAGGCGAGCACGAAGAAGAGCAGCATGCCCTGGAAGGAGCGCGCCACCTTGTCGGTGACGCCGATCGAAATCTGCGCCGCCTCGCCGCCGAGATAAGAAAGCGCAAGCACAAGCCCCGCCGCGATAATGCCAAGCGGATTGAGCCGCCCGAGAAAGGCGACGATGATGGCGGCAAAGCCGTAGCCCGGGGAAATGCTCGGACGCAGTTGGCCGATGGCGCCCGAGACCTCGCTGATGCCGGCAAGGCCGGCCAGCGCGCCGGAGACGAGGAAAGCGAAGATCACCATGCGGGCCCGTGAGAAACCGGCGAAGCGCCCTGCGCGCGGACTCTGGCCGATAACTTTCACCTCAAAGCCCTTCAGGGTACGCGAGAGAACGAACCAGAGGGCGAGGGCGGCAAGGATGGCAAAGACGAAGCCCCAATGGGCGCGGCCGGACGCCGGCCAGATCTCCGGCAGGATGGCATAGGAATGGAAATTGCGCGTTTCCGGAAAATTGAAGCCCTCCGGATTGCGCCAGGGCCCGCGCACGATCCAATCGAGGAAAAGCTGCGCCACATAGACCAGCATCAGGCTGGTCAGGATCTCGTTCGTGTTGAAGCGCGTCTTGAGCAGGGCGGGTATGGCTGCATAGGCGGCGCCGCCAAGAATGCCCATCAGCAGCATGAGAGGCAGCACGATCCAGGACTGGAGTTCGGGGAACATCACTGGCAGCATCGAGCCAAGGATGGCCCCGATGATGAACTGCCCCTCCGCGCCGATATTCCAGTTGTTCGAGAGGTAACAGACCGCAAGCCCGACGGCGATCAGGATCAATGGCGCCGCCTTCACGGCAAGTTCATGCAGCGACCAGGTCTCCCGCAGGGGATCGATGAAGAAATAGTAGAGCGCCTCGAGAGGATCCTTGCCCATCAGCGCGAACATGATCGCGCCGGCCCCCAGTGTGAGCGCCAGCGCGATGAAGGGCGAGAGCGCGCTGAACATGGCGGAGTGCTGCGGCCTTTTGACGAGCTCGATGCGCATCAGACGGCCTCCGCCATCGGAGCCGCGGCATGGCCCGGCTCCGCGCCGCCCATGAGAAGGCCGATCTTCTCATAGGTCGCCTCGGCGACGGGAATGGGCGCGGAAAGCCTGCCGCCATGCATCACCGCGATCGCGTCACAGATTTCGAACAGTTCGTCGAGGTCCTGGCTGATGACGAGCACTGCCGAGCCGCTCTTTGCCAGATCGATCAAGGCCTGACGGATGCGCGCCGCCGCGCCGGCGTCCACACCCCAGGTAGGCTGGTTCACGACCATGACGCGCGGCTGCCGGTCGAGCTCGCGGCCGATGACGAATTTCTGCAGATTGCCGCCCGAGAGCGCCGCTGCCTCCGGGTCATCGCCCGCCTTGCGCACGTCCATGGCGGCGGAGATCCGCTCTGCAGCCCGGGCGACGATGGTGCCGCGGATGATGCCGAGGCGAGCAAGGAACGCCCGCGCGTCGGTGCGGTGGCGCGAAAGCAGGAGATTCTGCGAAAGCGTCATGAAGGGCGCGGCGGCGTGGCCGAGGCGCTCCTCCGGCACAAAGGCGGCGCCCATCAGCCGGCGCCCGGTGATGTCCAGGCGTCCGGCATCCTTGCCGCCGATCCGCACAGCGTCGGGCCGTTCCTGCAGCGCCTCCCCGGAAACGGCCTCGAAGAACTCGCCCTGTCCGTTGCCGGCAACGCCGGCGACGCCAAGGATCTCGCCCGCATGGACGGCAAGATTGATGCCGGCGAGCGGGACCGCGAATGGGTGGCTCGCCCTGCGGTCGAGGTCGCGGATCTCCAGAAGCACCTCGCGCGCGGCGGCCGGTTTGTCGCGGATTACCGGCTGCACCTCATCCCCCACCATCATGCGGGCAAGCGAAGCGGCGGTCTCGCGGCGCGGGTCGCACTCGGCCACCACCCTGCCATGGCGCAGGACCGTGGCGCGGTCGCAGATGCGTTTCACCTCCTCCAGCCGGTGGGAGATGTAGAGGATGGAGCGGCCTTCCGAGCGCAGCCGCTCCAGCGTCTCAAAAAGCCTGTCCGCCTCCTGCGGCGTCAGGACCGAAGTCGGCTCGTCCAGGATGATGAGCTCAGGATTCTGCAAAAGGCAGCGGATGATCTCGATGCGCTGGCGCTCGCCCACGGAAAGATCGCCCACATGGGCATTGGGATCGAGGGGAAGGCCATAGGTCCTGGAGAGATCGCGGGCGCGGGCGGCGACGGCGCTCGCGGGCGCCGGGTCGTCCAGCGACAGCATGATGTTTTCAGCCGCCGTCAGCGCATCGAAAAGCGAAAAGTGCTGGAAGACCATGCCGATGCCGCGGCGCCGCGCCTCGCTCGGGCTGGTGATCGCTACGTCCCTGCCCTTCCAAAGAATGCTGCCCGCGGTGGGCTCCAGTGCACCGAACAGCATCTTGACGAAGGTCGATTTTCCAGCGCCGTTCTCGCCGAGAAGCGCATGAATCTCGCCGCGGCTGATGGTGAGGTCTATCGCCTCGCAAGCCTTCAGCGTGCCAAAGACTTTGGTCAGGCCGCGCACCTCCAACAGCGGCCCCGCCGGGTCTTCAAGTGTTGTCTGCACAACACCTCCCATGCTTGTTCTTAATGTTCCCCGTCTGCATGGTAGGCCCGCTTTTTTGCGATGCAATAGGTTTCGATCGGTTGAAACAGCTTCATGTTTTTAGGGGCTCAGGGGATGAGCACCGTGGCGCCTGTGGTGCGGCGCGCCTCCAGATCCTCATGCGCCTTGCCGACATCGGCGAGCCGATACCGCTGATTGACGAGGATCTTCACGACGCCGGATCCGACCACCGAGAACAATTCCTGCGCTCCCGCCTCCAGATCCTCCCGCGCCGCGATATAGGCGAAGAGCGATGGCCTGGTGGCGAAGAGCGAGCCCTTCTGCGCCAGAAGGTTGATGCTGAAAGGCGGGACCACGCCCGAGGACTGGCCGAAGCTCACGAACATGCCGAGCGGCCTCAGACAATCGAGCGAGCCCGGAAAGGTATCCTTGCCGACTGAATCGTAGACCACGTCGCACATGCGCCCTTGGGTCAGCTCGCGCACGGCTGCGACGAAATCCTCCCGGGCATAGTCGATCACGTGGTCGAAACCATGGGCGCGGGCAAGCGCTGCCTTTTCCGGCGAGCCGGCCGTGCCGATCACCGTGGCGCCGAGATGCTTCGCCCACTGGCCGAGGATCAGGCCGACCCCGCCCGCCGCAGCGTGACAGAGCACCGTATCGCCGGGTTTGACCGCAAAGGTGCGGCGCAGGAGATACCAGGCCGTCAGGCCCTTCAGCATCATGCTGCCGGCAAGGTCGTCGGCGATGGCGTCCGGCACGCGCACCAGCCGATCCGCAGCGATCAGTCGCTGCTCGGCATAGGCGCCGCCGCCATTGACGCAATAGGCGACGCGGTCACCGGGCCTCAGCCCCTCCACGCCCTCGCCTGTTTCCAGGACGATGCCCGCCGCCTCGCCCCCCGGCGTGAAGGGCTTCGGCGTCGAGTAAAGTCCCGTACGCTGGTAGATATCAATGAAGTTGAGGCCGATCGCCCTGTGTTCGACCAGCACCTCGCCACGGCCCGGCTTTCCCGGCTCGAACTCTTCGAGCCGCATAACCTCAGGACCGCCGGTCTCGTTCAGACGGATTGCTTTCGCCAAGGTCAAGCTCCCTTTCTTCCAAGCTGCGGCATCGCCTGCATCAGCGCGCCGATGCAGAAGAGATAGACGCCGGTCACGCCGATTCCGGCCCGCACCCAGGACTGCGCCTGCATGTCCTGCAGGAGCGCGGCAGCGCCGAAGCCGCACCAGGCCAGGAATACGGCGAGGTTGAAAGGCCGCAGCCGCTCCACGCGCACCGGATGGAGGAAATGGATGGGCGCGAAGGTGAGGATGGCCGCAATCACCACCACCGCGAAGGAAAGATACTCGCCTGGGCCGATCACGAAGAGCGTGAAGACGATCATGTTCCAGACGACAGGAAAGCCCTTGAAGAAGTTCTCCTTGGTCTTCATGCCCGTGTCAGCATAGTAGATGGCGCTCGACACGACGATGATGGCCGCGGACAGGAAGGAGAGGCCCTCGCCCATGAACCCGCTCTGGTAAAGCGCGAAGGCGGGGATCAGGACATAAGTGACATAGTCGATGATGTTGTCCAGCGTGTCGCCCGACCAGGTGGGCAGCACCTCCTTCACCTGAAGCCTTCTGGCGATCGGCCCGTCAATGCCGTCGACGAGCAGCGCCAGTCCGAGCCACCAGAACATGGCCGTCCAGCGCTCCTCGCTGGCCGCCACCAGCGACAGGAAGGCGAGAAACGAGCCGGACGCGGTCAAGAGGTGAACGGAAAAAGCCTTCGCCTGGGGTGCGGTGACCTTCTTCTTCTGCATCGGAACCTTCAATCCGCTCCCCAAACACCAACCTGCCTTCGGTAGCCGGGAGAGGTAAGCCGGCTGCACACGGCGGAAATGCTTCCCGAGGCTGCCTTGCCCTGCTTCATCAAAGTCCCTCCGGCGCCTATGGGCTTGCCGCCCATAACATGCGGCACAGGAACGCGCAGCATAATCCGGCAGGTTATGCCGAAAATAGCCGCGGCAACCGACCTTATCAGAGCCGTTTGCCGCGCCTCGTTGAACCGCTGACGCGCCTGCTATATCTCCTGCGAAGATGGAAGGGAGCGGCGGCGTGAACGGCATGGGCAAGGACACGATCATGGTAGCCGGCACGGGTCCGGCCGGCCTTGCGGCGGCGCTTGCGCTGGCCGAACTCGGGCGCGACGTGGTCCTCGCCGGCCCGCCCCCCTCCTCCGAGGACCGCCGCACGACAGCGCTGATGCGCCCGGCCATCGAATTCCTGGAGCGCCTCGGCCTTGGCGAGACCTTGCGCGAAATAGGCGCGCCGCTCGTCACGATGCGCATCATCGATGCGACCAGCCGGCTGATCCGCAGCCCGGTCGTAACCTTCCGGGCCGCCGAGATCGGCGAGGATTCCTTCGGGCTCAACCTCCCCAATGCGGGGCTCAGCGCGGCGCTTGCGGAAGCCGCGCGCCGGCGCGCCAATATCGTATGGCACCAATCCCTGGTGCGGTCCTGGCGCCCGGGTGGCGATCTGGTGGAGGCCGAGCTTGAAGACGGCACGACCGTGCGGGCGGGCCTTGCGGTGGCCGCCGACGGACGGAATTCGCCGGCCCGAACAGCGGCGGGGATTGCGACCCAGAGCCGCGACCTGCACCAGCATGCGCTGGTGCTGAACTTCGCGCACAAGCGGCATCACGGCTTTGCCTCGACCGAGTTCCATACGGAGCATGGTCCCTGCACGCAGGTGCCGCTTCCCGGCGGCTTCCGCTCCAGCCTCGTCTGGGTCATGCGCCCCTGGCAGGCCGAGGAGCTTTCGTCTCTCGACGACGCGGCGCTTTCGGAACGGCTGGAGGAGCGTCAGCAATCCTTCCTGGGCAAGGTGACCGTGGAGCCCGGACGCCAGGTGTTCCCGCTCGTCTCCGTCCTGCCCCTGCGCTTTGCCGCGCGGCGCATCGCGCTTGTCGGCGAGGCGGCCCATGTCTTCCCGCCGATCACTGCGCAGGGGCTCAATCTCGGTTTGAGAGACGTGGCCGATCTTGCCGAAGTGGTGCGCACCCATGCCGATCCCGGCTCGACCGCAGCCCTCGTCCATTATGACACGCGCCGCAGACCCGACATCCTGGCGCGCAGCGGCGCGGTCAATCTGGTGAACCAATCGTTGCTGTCGAACCTTCTTCCGACGCAGCTCGCCCGGAGCACCGGGTTGAGCCTTCTCGGCGGGATCCCCCTGTTGCGCGGCTTCTTCATGCGCGAGGGGATGCGGCCGGGCAGCGGCCTCGCGTCTCTCCTGCCGAGATTTCCGCGCCGTCCGTGACCATGGAGGCCAGCTCGTGCTTGCGACGCTCCAGCTTCCCCGATTTGCCACCTGGCGGATGGCCCGCCGTCGCGCGCAGCATTGAATTGCTGTCAAAGCCGCGCCACATATAGGGAAAGGCTTTGGGCAATGAATAAGATCAGAACCGCGAAATTCTCCATAGGCCAGGTGGTGCGCCACCGGCTTTTCCCCTTCCGTGGGGTCATCTTCGACGTGGATCCGGAATTCGACAACACGGAGGAGTGGTATCAGTCCATCCCAGCCGAGATCCGGCCGTCCAAGGACCAGCCCTTCTACCACCTTCTGGCCGAGAACGAGGAAACGGAATACGTGGCCTATGTCTCGGAGCAGAATTTGATGGAGGACGATACCGGCGAGCCGGTGCATCATCCTCAGCTTGCTGACTTCTTCGTGCAGACCGCCGACGGGAGATATACGCCGCGCCTTTGGAACCATCACTGAGCGGGAGCCGGCGCCGCTAAAGCGAAACAGGGCCCGCGAGGGGCCCTGTTTTTTCTCGAACCAGGTCGCCGTTACTGTGACTGCTTGGCCTGTTCCTGGGCCTGCTTCAGCTTCTCGGCGAATTCCTGATTGTTCTTGCTCACGAATTCCTCAAGCTTCTTCTGCCGCTCGTCGAGGTCGGCCTGCTGCAGCGGCTCGCCATCGAACGCGCCCGTGAAACCCTGCAGCGTGACCTTCATCGGATTGGGCTGGTTCTGGAAATTGACGGAAGTGAGCGTCAGCTCCGAGCCGCGCTTGAGCGAAGCCACGACCTCGTCGGTGAGCGGCGCTTCGGCGACGCAGCGGTCCGGCACGCAGATCGCGTATTCGATCTTGCGGGTCTGGCCGCCGTCGATCTGCAGGCCCACGCCGGGCGGGATGAGGCGCCCCGTCGGCACCGCCACCTGCAGCACGCGCCGGTTGATCTTGCCCTTGACCTCGATCAGATTGACGCTCGTGAGCAACTGGCCGCTATTGGCGCGCAGGAGAAACTGCACATTGCAGACATCCACGTCTTCCTGCTTGGTGCAGGCCTTGAACCAGCCCTGCGGCGGCTCCTGCTGCTGTTGCTGCTGCTGCGCAAATGCGGTGTTGGCGTAGCCGGCTCCACCCAGCAGGGCGGCCAATGCAGCCAGCCCGTATGCTCTCGCTCTCAGGCCCATCATTTCCCGTTCCTCTCGAATCCCAACCCGGTCGGTTGCCGTTGGGGCCCCTACTGTTGGCCGAATGCGGCGACAGCAAGGCTGCGCGCGTGTTACAACGGCCGCGCCGGCGAATCCAGTGGCGAAACCCCACTTTCCCATATTGCTGCCACGCCCAGGTGCCACTGTCGCGCGGCCCGGCGCTGAATAGACAAGTGCCCTTTCCGGGCCCAAGGATTGAGGCAGAGCGAGTCGAGTTGAGGCTGACGAGGTTTTCTCCATGATCTTCCGTTTTTTTGCCATCCCGGCACTCC
The DNA here is from genome assembly GCF_031180965.1 of Chelativorans sp. Taxonomy (GTDB): domain Bacteria; phylum Pseudomonadota; class Alphaproteobacteria; order Rhizobiales; family Rhizobiaceae; genus Chelativorans. Next base: position 97,147 of record NZ_JAPSLH010000010.1, on the reverse strand, counting down.
TCGCCCTTCTGGCAGCGGGCGCGGCAATGGCACAGGAGGCGCCCAGGCATGGAATCGCCATGAATGGCGAGCCGGCCCTGCCCGACAATTTCTCGAATTTTCCCTATGCCGATCCGGACGCGCCAAAAGGCGGAGAGATCACCTATTGCGTAGTCGGGAGCTTCGACAACCTCAACCCGTTCATCCTGAAGAGCATGCGCAGCACCGCGCGGGGGGTGATCGACACGATCTTCGGCAATTTCGTCTTCGAACCGCTGATGCGGCGCAACGGTGCCGAGCCGTTCTCACTCTACGGGCTGCTGGCCGAATCGGTCGAGATGGATGCGGACCGCACCTACGCGGAGTTCCACCTCAACCCGAAAGCCAAATGGTCCGATGGGAAGCCGGTGACGCCGGAGGACGTCATCTTCACCTATGAGACCTTCGCCAAAAAAGGGCGCCCGCCCTATTCGAGCCGCATGGCGAGGATCGAGAAGATCGAGAGGACGGGCGAGCATAGCGTGCGCTTCACCTTCAACGACCAGTCGGACCGCGAATTCCCGCTGGTTGTGGCGCTGACGCCGGTGATCCCCGCCCATGCCTTCGACCGGGAGACTTTCGACCAGACGACGCTGAAGCCGGTCATCGGCAGCGGGCCCTATGTCATCGACCAGGTGGTGCCGGGGCGGCGCGTCTCCTTCAAGCGCAACCCCGAATACTGGGGCAAGGACGTGCCCTCGATGCGGGGTTTCCAGAACTACGACCGCGTCACCATCGAATATTTCCTCAACGGCAACGCGCAGTTCGAGGCGTTCAAGAAGGGCCTGTGCTCCGTCTATGCGGGCGCCGACTATACCGGGCTTGATCCCAACACCATCGCGCGCGACTTCGACTTCCCGGCAGCGAAGAACGGCGACGTGGTCGTGGAATCCTTCGAAATGAAGATCCCGCCCGCGGTCAGCGGGTTCGTCTTCAACACGCGCCGGGAAAAATTCGCCGATCCCCGAGTGCGCCGGGCGCTCGGGATGCTCTATGACTTCGGCTGGGTCAACAAGAACGTCTATAATGGCCAGTATGAGCGCACGCTGAGCTATTGGCAGGGGTCGGAGCTTTCCGCCCTCGGCACCCCGGCAAATCAAAAGGAGAAGGAGCTGCTCGCTCCCCATCAGGACAAGGTTCTGCCCTCCGTTATGGAGGGCACCTATGGGGCGGAGGACGGCAAGGGCGGCGAGATCGGCCGCGACCAGATGCGCGAGGCACTCCGGCTTCTGCAGGAAGCAGGCTACAGGCTGGACGGCGGCGTGATGAGGGACCCGCAGGGCAACCCCTTCGCCTTCGAAATCCTCCTCGTTTCCGCCGAGCAGGAGCGGCTTGCGGCGGTGTTCCAGCGCAGCCTCACCCGCCTCGGCATCAACGTCACGCTCCGCATGCTCGACGACGCGCAAATCCAACAGCGCAAGCAGACCTTCGACTTCGACGTGCTGATCGCCTCGGTTGGCTTTTTCGGCACGCTCTCGCCCGGGATTGAGCAGATCAATCGTTGGGGTTCGGAGGCCGCAAAGGCGGAAGGCTCCTTCAATCTCGCCGGTGTCGCCGATCCCGCCGTGGACGCCATGATCGAAGCCATGCTCAATGCGCGCGACAAGGAGACCTATGTGGCCGCGGTGCGGGCGCTCGACCGGCTGCTCATATCAGGGGCCTATATGGTGCCGACGCAGCACAACAACCAAGTATGGATCGCCTACTGGAATTATCTGCAGCACCCGGAGACGGCACCGCTCAACGGCTTTGATCTCTCGGCCTGGTGGCGCAAGCCGGAATAGGATCTTCGATGACCGACAAGCCAGCGCTCGATATCGACGTCGTTTCGGACGTCGTCTGTCCCTGGTGCTTTCTGGGCATGCGCAACCTGCAGCTCGCGCTGGGCGGCCTCAAGGACATCGACGTAACGGTCCGCTGGCGGCCCTACCAACTCGATCCCACGGTCCCGCCGGAGGGCCTCGACCGAAAAGCCTATATGATCCAGAAATTCGGCAGCCTGGAGCGCATCGAGGCGGCGCATGACCGGCTGCGGGAGATGGGTGCTGCCGCCGGCATCTCCTACGATTTCGCTGCCATCAAGGTGGCGCCCAATACGCTCGACGCGCATCGCGTGATCCGGTGGGCGGCTGCATCCGGAGAGGGTGTACAGGACCGGGTCGTGGAGCGCCTCTTCCGACTCTATTTCGAGGAAGGAAAGAATATCGGCGATCATACCGTTCTGGTCGAGGCCGCCGGGGATGCAGGCATGGACGCCGCCCTGGTCCGCAGCCTCCTTCCCTCGTCCGCCGACCGCAGCGAGGTCGAGGAGGAGGTGGAGACGGCGCGCCGCATGGGCATCACCGGCGTGCCCTGCTTCCTGCTCGAAGGCCGCTATGCCCTGATGGGCGCCCAGCCGCCGGCAGAGCTGGCCGACGCGCTCTCCAAGGTCTCGGAGGCGAAGGAGCGGGGTCAGCTCGACGCTGCAGGCGAATAGCGCTCCTGGGTGGGGATAGATTCGCCACCCGGTTTCGGCCAAGCACCTGTAAATGCTCGATGTTCTTTTTTTTCTGCTCGGTTTTCATCCCACAGTTCAGCACTGGCGCTATTCTTCCCCCGTCCTTCTCGCGGGACGCAGGTCGCGACAGCGCCCTCGCGGGGAAGGATCGGCGTTTCCGGCAATCGCTGACCGCGATCGTCGGGGACTCCGTCCAGGTTTCCTCCCGGTGCCGGTCCACCGGGGCATATCCGATGATGTGCGAGCGGAAGCCGGGGTGCCATGCGGGGTCGCAGACCGCCTGGCGAAAGCGCCCGAGACAGCCTGATGAAGGCCAAGGCGCAACCCGGTCGAAGCGAAGGAAAGGGGCGGAGGTTGGAAAACCGCCGGACGGGCGGCCGCAAGGTCGCTGAAATACCGAAGATGAGCAGCATGGCCGCCCGTCTTCCCCTTTTTTCATGCCCCGGCTCCGGATGGAGCGCGGGAACGAAAGCGCATGCAAAAACCGCAGTGGCGCCTAGGCGGCCTGCTTTTCGACGAGACGTACGAGCTGCGTCATGATCGTGGCGGCGCCCGTAAGCCGTTTCTCCGGCGTCGGCCAATCCCGGATGAAGACCACGCTTTGATCCGGCCTGATCTTTGCCAGCTGCCCCTGTTCGCCGATGAAGCGCACGAGCCCCGCCGGCTCCGGGAACTCCTTGTTGCGGAAGTGGAGCACCACGCCCTTCGGCCCGGCATCCAGCTTCTCCACATTGGCCCGCCGGCAAAGCGCCTTGATATAAACGATCTTGAGGAGATGCTGCACCTCCTCGGGCATGGGCCCGAAGCGGTCGATGAGCTCGGCGCCGAAGGCGTCGATCTCGCCCGGCGTCTCCAGTTCGCCGAGCCGGCGATAAAGGCCGAGCCGAAGCTGCAGGTCGGGGACATAGTGCTCGGGGATCATCACGGCCGTGCCGACGGTGATCTGCGGCGACCAGCCGGTATCGGCCACCTCGATGCCGCCGCGCAGCTCGGCCACCGCCTCTTCCAGCATCTGCTGGTAGAGCTCATAGCCGACTTCCTTGATGTGGCCGGACTGCTCCTCACCGAGAAGGTTGCCGGCGCCGCGGATGTCGAGATCGTGGCTGGCGAGCTGAAAGCCGGCGCCCAGCGTGTCGAGCGACTGCAGCACCTTGAGCCGCCGCTCGGCGGTGGGCGTGAGCGTCCGGTTTGCGGGCAGCGTCAGGAGCGCATAGGCGCGCACCTTCGAGCGGCCAACACGCCCGCGCAGCTGGTAGAGCTGCGCCAGGCCGAACATATCCGCCCGGTGCACGATCAGCGTGTTGGCTGTGGGGATGTCGAGGCCCGATTCCACGATCGTCGTCGACAAGAGAACATCATATTTGCCGTCATAGAAGGCGTTCATGATGTCGTCGAGCTCGCCGGCAGCAAGCTGCCCGTGCGCGGTCGCGACCTTCAGTTCCGGCACTTCGCCGCTCAGGAACTCCTGCACCTCGGCCAGATCGGAAATGCGCGGGACGACATAGAAGCTCTGCCCGCCGCGGTAGCGCTCGCGCAGCAGCGTCTCGCGGATGATGAGCGGATCGAAGGGAGAAATGAAGGTGCGCACCGCCATCCGGTCCACCGGCGGCGTGGCGATCAGCGACAGCTCGCGCACCCCGGTGAGCGCCAGTTGCAGGGTGCGCGGAATGGGCGTGGCGGAGAGCGTCAGCACATGCACATCCGCCTTCAGTTCCTTCAGCCGCTCCTTGTGCTTGACGCCGAAATGCTGCTCCTCGTCGATGATCAGCAGGCCGAGATTCTTGAAGCTGATCGACGCTCCAAGCAGTGCATGCGTGCCGATCACGATGTCGACCGTACCGTCGGCCAGGCCCTTCTTCGTTTCCGCCAGTTCCTTCGCCGGGACCAGTCGCGAGGCCTGCCGCACACGCACCGGCAGGCCCGCGAAGCGCTCGCGGAAGGTCTTGAAATGCTGGCGCGCGAGCAGCGTGGTCGGCACCACGACGGCCACCTGGAGCCCCTCCATAGCGGCCACGAAGGCGGCGCGCAGCGCCACCTCCGTCTTGCCGAAGCCCACATCGCCGCAGACAAGCCTGTCCATCGGCCGTCCGGCGCTCAGATCGTCCAGGACCGCGTCGATGGCGGTCTGCTGGTCGTCCGTCTCCTCGTAGGGGAAGCGGGCGGAGAACTCTCCATAAAGGCCCTCGGGCGGCACAAGCTTGGCGGAGGGGCGCATCTGCCGCTCGGCTGCGAGCTTTATGAGCTGGCCCGCCATTTCGAGCAGGCGCTTCTTGAGCTTGGCCTTGCGCGACTGCCAGGCCCCGCCGCCAAGCCTGTCCAGCGTGGCTTCAGCCGAATCGGAGCCGTAGCGCGACAGGAGATCGATGTTTTCCACCGGCAGGAAAAGCCGGTCGTCGCCTGCATAGTGGATTTCCAGGCATTCATGCGGGGCGCCTGCAGCCTCGATGGTGCGCAGGCCCACGAAGCGGCCGATGCCGTGGTCCACATGGACCACGATGTCTCCCGCGGCGAGCGTGCTCGCCTCCGAGATGAAGTCGGCGGCCTTCTTGCGCCGCCTCGCGCGGCGAACCAGGCGATCGCCGAGGATGTCCTGCTCGGCGACGACGGCCAGCTGCGCCGTCTCGAACCCCGCCTCCAGCGGCAGAATGCCTAGGCCCGCCTGCCCTTTGGGCAGCTTCCCGAGTGCCTCCAGGCTTTCCACCCGCGCGACCCCGCCCAGCCCGTGCTCGGAAAGGATCTGGCCAAGCCGGTCGACTGAGCCCTCGCTCCAGCCGGCGATCATCACATGCTTACCGCGCGCCCGAAGCGCGCCGACATGCTTGACGACATGGTCGAAGACATTCGCCTCCGGGTCCGCGCGCTCCTCGGCAAAGCTGCGCCCGGCGGATGCTCCCGCGTGGACGACCTTGGCGGTCCCTTCTTCCGGCGCGGCGAAGGGCGTAAGCCGGATGAAGATGCGCGCTTCCATCGCCGCTGAGACTTCCTGCGGATCGAGGTAAAGCTCCTTCGGCTGGATGGGCTTATAGGGAACCGAATCGCCGAGCCCTGCGCCTTCGGCCAGCTGGCGCTTGCGCGCCTCGTAGTGATCCGAGATCAGCGCATGGCGCTCGCTGATCGCTTCCTGGGCCAGATGCTCGAAGACGAGCGGCGTGTCCGGCAGATAGTCGAACACGGTTTCGAGCCCGTCATAGAAGAGCGGCAGCCAGTGCTCCATGCCGGAAAAGCGCCGCCCTTCGGAGATCGCCGCATAGAGAGCGTCGTCGCGCGAGGGCGCGCCGAACGTCTCGATATAGTTGCGGCGGAAACGGCTCACCGTGTCTGGCGTCAGCGTCACCTCGCTCATCGCCCGCAGCAGCACTTCGCTGCGCTGTCCGGTGGTGCGCTGGGTCGCGACATCGAAGGCGCGGATGGAGTCGAGCGTGTCGCCGAAGAAGTCGAGGCGCAGCGCCTCCTCCCACCCGGGCGCGAACAGGTCGAGGATGCCGCCACGCACGGCGAACTGGCCCATGTCGCGCACGGTCGGCACGCGCTCGAAGCCGGCCACCTCCAGGCGCGAGATCAACGCATCCATGTCCACCTGATTGCCGGGCCTGGCGCGAAAACTCTGCGCCTCGATATGCTCGGCGGGCGGGATGCGCTGGAGCAGCCCGTTGGCGCTCACGAGCACGATGGCGCGATGCGGCTTCTTTCGCAGGGCCGCCATGGCGGAAAGCGCGTCGAGCCGGCGCGCGGCGGCATCCGCACCCGGCGAGACGCGGTCATAGGGCAGGCAGTCCCAGGCGGGCAGCGTCATTACCGGCAGGCCGGGTATGGCGAATTGCAACGCGTCCGCGATCATCGGCAGGCGCTGGCCGTCGCGGGCGACGAAGATCAGCGGGCTGTCGGGCGCAAGCTGGGCGGAAAGCTGCGCCAGCACGAAGGGCACGTAACCGTCGGCGACTTCGTCGACGATCGCGGCGCCGTTTCGGCGGGTGAGGCCGATGGGAGGGATGAGGTCGGTCATTGTGGTATCTGTCAGGTGGCGGCCGCCCCGCAGGCGGCGCGGATGCGCTTGAGAAGGAGAGTGTCGTGAGGCTCGGCGGGCGGCTTCTCACCAGTGACCCAATGCAGAAGCGTCGCGTCGGGCACGTCGAGCAGCGCTTCGAACTCGGCCAGTTCCCTGTCCGAAAGGGCGTCGATATGGGCATCCGCGAAGCCGCCGAGCACGAGGTCCATCTCGCGCATGCCGCGCCGCCAGGCGCGCATCAAAACGCGGCGCCGGCGCGGGTCTAGATCGGCGCTTGAGCGCGTGGTTCCGGTCATTGACGAGCCTTTTCGCGGTGAGAGAGGGCATATAGCGTCTCGGCTGTGGAAAGTCAGCCTCTACAAAGCATTTCATCATCAGCCCGCCGCCGCTAGGTTCTCGTTATGCGCCCTTCCCTTCTCGATCCTCTTTTCGCGCCGGCGACCGCCCTTGAGGGCGTGGGAAGCCGCATCGCAGGGCTGATCGCCAATGTAGTGCCGGCGGATCTGACGAGCCGTCCCCCGCGTGTGGGCGATCTTCTGTTCGTGCTGCCGCATTCCCTGATCGACCGCACCAACAGGCCGGAAATGGCCCATGCGCCGCAAGGCGCGATCGTCACGCTCAAGCTCACGGTCGACCGCCATCAGCCGCCGCCGCGCGGCAAGAGGAACGTGCCCTACCGTGTCTTCGCCTTCGACGAGACGGGACAGATCGCGCTGACCTTCTTCCACGCGCACCAGGCCTATCTGGAAAAGCAGCTTCCAGTGGGCGGCGAGGTGCTGGTGTCCGGCCGAATGGAGTGGTTCAACGGCCGGCCTTCCATGGTCCACCCGGACTATATCGTCCCCGTGTCAGAAGCGGACAGCCTGCCGCCGCTGGAGCCCGTCTATCCGCTGACGGCGGGGCTCTCGCCGAAGATCCTGCGCCGCGCCATCGGCCAAGCACTGGCGCGCCTGCCGGATCTGCCGGAATGGCAGGACGAAGATCTCAAGACGCGGCTGGGCCTGCCGCCCTTCCGTGCCGCGCTGGAGCGCCTGCACAACCCCGAATCTATCGAGGAAATCTCGCCCGAAGGCGCGTCATGGAGGCGGATCGCCTATGACGAATTGCTGGCAAGCCAGCTTTCGCTCGCCCTCGTGCGCGGCCGCACGCGAAAGCTCTCCGGCCGGCCGCTCAAGGGCGACGGCTTGCTTGCCGCCCGCATCAGGAAGGCCCTGCCCTATTCCCTGACGCCCTCCCAAGAGCGCGCGGTGGCGGACATCTTCGCGGACCTTGCCAAGGAGGAGCGCATGCTGCGCCTGCTCCAGGGCGATGTGGGCGCCGGCAAGACAGTGGTGGCAGTGCTTGCCATGGCCCGTGCGGCGGAGGCCGGCGGCCAATCCGCCCTGATGGCGCCGACGGAATTGCTCGCCCGGCAACATTTTTCCACCATCGCGCCGCTCGCGGAGGCCGCAGGACTGAGAGCGGCGCTGCTCACCGGCCGCGAGAAAGGCCGCGAGCGGCAAGCGATCCTCGACGATATCGCCTCCGGGAAGACCGCCTTTGTCATCGGCACGCACGCCCTGTTCCAGGAAGCGGTGCGGTTCCGCGATCTGGTTCTGACCATTATCGACGAGCAGCACCGCTTCGGCGTGCATCAGCGCCTTGCCATCAGCGCCAAGGGCGATGCGCCGGACATGCTTGTGATGACGGCCACGCCCATCCCACGCACTCTGGTGCTTTCGGCATTCGGCGACATGGATGTCTCGCGCCTCACGGAAAAGCCTGCCGGCCGCAAGCCCATCCGCACGGTCACCATGCCCGCGGACCGGCTGGACGAACTGGTGGAGCGCCTCCAGACAGCAATTGCGGAAGGCCAGAAGGTCTATTGGATCTGCCCGCTGGTCGAGGAATCGGAAGAGATCGAGCTGACCTCCGCAGAGGATCGCTTCGCCTCCTTGAAGCAGCTGTTCGGCGATACCGTCGGCCTCGTGCATGGCCGGATGGCGGCGCGCGAAAAGGACGAGGCGATGCGCGCCTTCCGGGAGGGGCAAACGCGCATCCTTGTCGGCACGACGGTGGTGGAAGTGGGGGTGGATGTGCCAGACGCCACGATTATCGTCATCGAGCATGCGGAGCGCTTCGGCCTGGCACAGCTCCACCAGCTGCGCGGCCGGGTGGGACGGAGCGACCGCCCCTCCTCCTGCGTGCTCCTTTACAAGCCGCCCCTCGGCGAGACGGCGAAACGACGGCTGGAGGTCTTGCGCCAGACCGAGGACGGCTTCGTCCTAGCCGAGGAGGATCTGAAGCTGCGCGGCGAAGGCGACCTGCTCGGCACCCGCCAGTCCGGCACGCCGGGGTTCCAGATCGCGCGGCTGGAATTCCACGCCGAACTTCTGGCCGCGGCACGGGACGATGCGAGGCTCGTGCTTTCGCGGGATCCGGAGCTTTCGGGCAAGCGCGGTGAGGCTCTGCGCGTCCTGCTCTATCTCTTCGGCAAGGACGAGGCCGTGCGCCTCTTGCGGGCCGGCTGAGCGGCGGTCGTGACCTCGGGGACCTTGAGAGAATCCTCTCCATTGCCGGAGCGGCTTCGCTTGAGCTCCTTGCTGGCCAGCGCATCCTCGGCCAACTCTTTTGTTTTCTCATGATAGTCAGGAGACAGGAGCCCGGCGGAGATGATCAGCTTGGCGCCCTCCTCCACAGACATGGAAAGTTCGATGATCTGGCTTTTCGGCACATAGAGCAGGAAGCCGGAGGTGGGGTTGGGCGTCGTGGGCAGGAACACCGCGACGGTCGGATCGCCATCCTTTCCGGTGGAGTTCTGCAGCTCGCCCCGCGCATCCGTGGCGATAAAGACGATCGCCCACAGGTCCTTGCGCGGATATTCGATGAGGCCGACCTTCTTGAAGGTATCCGAACGCTCGGAGAGAACCGTCTCGAGGATCTGTTTCAGCGTCCTATACACACTGCGCACCAGCGGCATGCGCTCCAGCAGATATTCACCGAAAGAAACGATGCTCCGGCCGATGAAATTCGCGGTGAGAAAGCCGACGAGGGTGATCAGCACCACCGCCACGATCAGGCCGAAGCCCGGCACCGCGAAAGGAAGATAGCTGTCCGGATTGTAACGCGCCGGAATATAGGGCTTCACCCAGGAATCCACCCAGCCGACGAAGGACCAGACGATATAAGCGGTGATGGCAAGCGGCGCGGCGACGATAAATCCCGTCAGGAAGTAATTGCGCAGGCGGGTCATCACCGGGCGGCACCTCGAGCTTTGGCTGGAAACGTGGAAGTAACACGCCGAAACTGTATGTGACAGCCTACTTTTGCGCCGAGGGCAAGCCGCGGCGGGACCAGCGCTACTCCACTGTCACCGATTTCGCCAGATTGCGCGGCTGGTCCACATCCGTGCCCAGCGCCACCGCCGTGTGATAGGCCAGCATCTGCACCGGCAGTGCGTAGATGATCGGCGCGATGAATTCGGGCATTGCAGGCATCACGATCGTCTCAAACCTGTCGAGGGTGGAGCGCGCGGCGCCCTCCTCGTCGGTGATCAGGATGATGCGGCCGCCCCTGGCGGCGACCTCCTGCATGTTCGAGACAGTCTTTTCGAAAATGCGGTCATGCGGGGCGATGACGATCACCGGCATGTGCTCGTCGATGAGGGCGATCGGCCCATGCTTGAGTTCGCCGGCGGCATAGCCCTCGGCGTGGATATAAGAGAGTTCTTTCAGCTTCAGCGCGCCTTCCAGCGCCAGCGGATAGCTCGTGTCGCGGCCGAGATAGAGCACGTGGCGCACGCGCGAAAGCTCGCGCGCAACCGTTTCGATGCGTTCCTCCAGCTTGAGCGCCTGTGCCGCGTATCGGGGCGCTTCGGAGAGCGCGCGCACCAGCTCGCGTCCCTCTTCCTGCGAAAGTGTGCCGCGCTCCAGTCCGGCGCGCACCGCCAGAGCCGCGAAGATGGCCAGCTGGCAGGTGAAGGCCTTGGTCGAGGCGACGCCGATCTCCGGCCCGGCGAGGGTCGGAAAGATGCCGTCGCTTTCGCGCGCCATGGTGGAGTCGCGAACATTGACGATCGATGCGATCGGCACGCCCTCGCGCCGGCAATAGCGCAGCGATGCCAGCGTGTCGGCGGTCTCGCCGGATTGCGAGACGAAGAGCGCCGCGCTCGCCTTCGAAAGCGGCATCTCGCGGTAGCGGAATTCCGAGGCGATATCGATGTCGACCGGCAGGCGCGCGTAGCGCTCGAGCCAGTATTTACCGACGAGGCCGGCAAGATAGGCAGTGCCGCAGGCGGAAACCGCCAGTCGGTCTATTCGGGCGAAGTCGAACGGCGTTTCGAAAGGCTTCACGCCGCCGCCAGCGAAATCGAGATAGTTCGCCAGCGTGTGCGAGATCACCTCCGGCTGCTCATGGATTTCCTTCTCCATGAAATGCCGGTGATTGCCCTTGTCGACCATGAAGCTGGTGCCGACGGAGCGCTGGCGTTTGCGCTCCACCGGCCGGCCGTCCATGTCGAAGATCTGCATTCCGGAGCGGCGCACGACAACCCAGTCGCCATCCTCCAGATAGGTGATGGAATCGGTAAAGGGCGCCAGCGCTATGGCGTCCGAGCCGAGGAACATCTCGCCATCGCCATGGCCGACCGCGAGCGGGGGGCCGTTGCGGGCGCCGACGATCAAGTCCTCGTCACCACGGAACATGATGGCGAGGGCAAAGGCGCCGCGCAGCCGCTTCAGGGCGGCGAAGGCCGCGTCCTGGGGCCTTTTGCCCCGGCGCAATTCGCGCGCTACGAGATGCGCCACGACCTCCGTGTCGGTCTGAGAGGTGAAGACGAAACCATCGGCGATGAGTTCGTCACGCAGCTCGGCGAAGTTCTCGATAATGCCGTTGTGGACGACCGCCACGTCGTCGGAAAAATGCGGATGCGCATTGGTCTCGTTGGGGACGCCGTGGGTAGCCCAGCGCGTGTGGCCGATGCCGATCACGCCGCCCAGCGGCTCCTCGCGAAGCCGCTTTTCCAGGTTGACCAGCTTTCCCTCGGCGCGCCGGCGGGAAAGCCTTCCGCCGTCTATGGTGGCAACGCCCGCCGAGTCATAGCCGCGGTATTCGAGCCGCTTCAGCGCGTCCACGATCAGCGGCGCAACGGGGTTCTGTCCGACAATGCCAACGATGCCACACATGCGTTCTGTTCCCTCGAAGGCGCCCACCGAAATGCCGGTCCCGGCAGGGCTAACGCAGCCCTGCCGGGCGCAAAATACAATTATGGTTTCAGGGTTTTCACAACCTTACCGCGCGGTCTCAGTCAATGTCGGCGACCTCCGCCCCCGCGCCGCCGCTGATTCTCTGCGAAAGAGACGCCTTCATGAACTCGTCGAGATCGCCGTCGAGCACGTCCTGCGGGCTTGGGCTCTCCACCCCGGTGCGAAGATCCTTCACCATCTGGTAGGGCTGCAGCACATAGGAGCGGATCTGGTGGCCCCAGCCGATATCGCTCTTGCTGGCCTCGGTCGCGTTCGCCGCCTCTTCGCGCTTCTTCAGCTCCAGCTCGTATAGCCGCGCGCGCAGCATCTCCCATGCCTTGGCCCGGTTCTTGTGCTGCGAGCGCTCCTGCTGGCAGGCGACCGCGATGCCGGTCGGCAGATGGGTGATGCGCACGGCCGAATCGGTCGTGTTGACGTGCTGTCCGCCGGCTCCGGAGGAGCGGTAGGTATCGATGCGCACCTCCGATTCGGGGATGTCGATCTCGATCGTGTCGTCGATGACCGGATAGACCCACACGCTGGCGAAGGATGTGTGCCGGCGCGCATTGCTGTCGAAGGGGGAGATGCGCACCAGCCGATGCACGCCGGATTCAGTCTTGAGCCAGCCATAGGCGTTGTGGCCGCGGATCAGGATCGTCGCCGATTTGATGCCCGCCTCCTCGCCGTCATGAACCTCCATCACCTCGACCTTCATCTTCCGCCGCTCGGCCCACCGGGTATACATGCGCAGGAGCATCGACGCCCAGTCCTGGCTCTCGGTGCCGCCGGCACCGGCGTGGATCTCCAGATAGGTGTCGTTGGCGTCGGCCTCGCCGGACAGGAGCGTCTCGATCTGGCGCGCAGCGATCTCGCCGCGCAACGAGCGGATGGCGGCCTCCGCCTCCTCGACGATGGACTGATCGCCCTCCTCCTCCCCGAGCGCGATCAGCTCGACATTGTCGTCGAGCGCGCGGGAGAGGCCGTTGATGGCGTTGATGTTCTCTTCGAGCGACTGGCGCTCGCGCATCAGCTTCTGGGCCTCCTGGGGATCGTCCCAGAGATTGCCCTCCTCGGCGCGCGCGTTGAGGTAATCGAGCCGCTTTACAGCCTCATCCCAGTCAAAGATACCTCCTCAGCAGGCTTATGGCCTGCCTGATTTCGTCGACCAGATTCGCCGTTTCCGTACGCATGAGCGTCTCTTCCTTGCAGATTGCTTGCGGGCTCGGCCCGAGTCGGGCGGAACTTATGGATCGCATCCATGCCTGTAAAGGCAAACAGCCGCGTCTTTCAAACGCGGCTGCCTATCCCCAATGCGGCCCCGGCCCTAGAACAGCCCGCCTGCCCCGGTGGTGATCGCGCGGTTGGCCTCGGGCGAGATATTGGATCCGCCGGTGCTTGCCTGGGCGCTTTCCATGCCGATCACCCAGTAGCTGTCAGCCGGCCCGGTGCCGGGTTTAAAGGCCTCCATGATAACGCCGGGCGCGCCTTCCCGCGCACGCATGCCGGTCTTCCGGTCGATGGCGACGAGCTGCATGCCTTCGGGTATCTGGAATTCCACCGGGCGCATGTCCTTCAGCGCCTCGGCCATGAAATCCTTGAAGATCGGCGCGGCGAGCCCGCTGCCGGTCGAGCCCTTGCCCATCGGCCGGGGCTGGTCGTAGCCCATGAAGACGCCGACGACGAGGTCGGGCGTGTAGCCGATGAACCAGGCGTCCTTCTCGTCATTGGTCGTGCCGGTCTTGCCGGCGATCGGCCGGCCGAGTTCGGCGATGGTGGTCGCGGTGCCGCGCTGCACCACCCCTTCCATCATGGAGGTGATCTGGTATGCGGTCATCGGGTCGAGCACCTGTTCGCGGTTGTCGACCAGCTCGGCTTCGGGCTGGCCCTCCCACTTCTCGGCCGTGCAGCCGGTGCATTCGCGCGTGTCGTGCTTGAACACCGTCTTGCCGTAGCGGTCCTGGATGCGGTCGACCAGCGAGGGCTGGATATGCTTACCGCCATTGGCCATGATCGCATAGGCGGTGACCATGCGCATGACCGTGGTCTCGCCGGACCCGAGCGACATGGCGATGTGCTCGGCCATGTCGTCATAGATACCGAAGCGCTCGGCATATTCGGCAACGAGGTCCATGCCCATATCCTGGGCAAGACGCACCGTCATCAGGTTGCGCGAGCGCTCGATGCCGGTCCTCAAGGTCGAGGGACCGCCAAACTCGCCGCTATAGTTCTTCGGCTGCCATATCTCGTTGCCGATCTGGATGGTGATCGGTCCGTCCATGATGACGGAGGCGGGCGTGTAGCCGTTGTCGAGCGCCGCCGCGTAGATGATCGGCTTGAACGAGGAGCCGGGCTGGCGATAGGCCTGCGTGGCGCGGTTGAACTCGGAGGCGGCGTAGGAAAAGCCGCCGGCCATGGCGAGCACGCGGCCCGTATGGGGGTCCATGGCGACGAGGGCGCCGCCGATCTCGGGCACCTGCTGCACGGTCCAGACGTCGCTGTCCTCTGCCTTGCGCTCAACATAGATGACGTCGCCCGGCTTCAGCACGTCGTCGAGCGCGTTCGCCTTGAGGCGCTTGCCGTCCACGACGTGGCGCAGCACCCAGCCTATGCCGTCGGTCTCGATCGTCCCTGTCTCGCGCTCCTCCGACAACGCGCCGGAAACCTCCCGCCGCGGCTGCAAGCCGACCCGCACGTCATTGCCGGAAGCTTCCAGAACCACGGCAAGTCGCCACTCGGGCACATCGCCCAGCGCCTCGACATTGCCAAGGGCCTCGCCCCAATCCCCGGCCAGGTCGATCTGCTTCACAGGGCCGCGGTAGCCGCGCAACCTGTCATAGCTCATCAGGCCCTTGCGCAGCGTGGCGCGGGCAATGAGCTGCAGCTTGGGATCGAGCGTCGTGCGCACATAGAGGCCACCCTCGTAGAGCGCGTCCTCGCCGTAGCGGGCGATGATGTCGCGCCGGACCTCTTCGGTAAAATACTCCGCCGCGGCCAGATAGTTGCCGCGCGGACGCGGCTTGACGTTGAGGTCGGAAGCCTTCGCCTCCGCGGCCTCCTGCGCAGTGATGTAGCCGTTGGCGCGCATCTGGTCGATCACCCAGTCGCGGCGCTCGATCGCCCGTTCGGTGTTGCGGAAGGGATGATAGTTCGAAGGACCCTTCGGGAGGGCGGCAAGATAGGCCACCTCGGCAACCGTCAGGTCCTCGACCGCCTTGTCGTAGTAGGTGAGCGCTGCACCGGCGATGCCGTAGGCGCCGAGCCCGAAGAAAATCTCGTTGAGGTAGAGTTCCAGGATACGGTCCTTGGAATAGGCCTGCTCGATACGGAAGGCCAGGATCATCTCCTTGATTTTCCTCGCGATCGTCTGGTCGGAAGTAAGGAGGAAGTTCTTGGCCACCTGCTGCGTTATCGTCGAGGCGCCCACCGGACGCCGCCCGGAGCCGAAATTCTGCGCGTTGGTGATGACGGCGCGGATCAGGCCCACCGCGTCGATGCCGGGATGCGAGTAGAAATTCTTGTCCTCGGCGGAAAGGAAGGCGGCCTTCACCCGGTCCGGAATGGCCTGGATCGGCAGATAGAGGCGGCGCTCATGGGCGAATTCGGCCATCAGGGCGCCGTCGGACGCGTGAATACGCGTCGTCACCGGCGGCTCGTATTTCGCCAGCACCTCGTAATCGGGCAGGTCTTTCGCCAGATCGCCCACATAGAGGGCGACGCCGGCGGCGGCAGCCAACGCGAAGACAATCCCTATGCCGAAAAAATACCCAAGTAGACGTAACATGCCCGCTCCGTATAAGCCGGTCAGCCCGGCACGCCCCATGCCCGCACGATCATAGTAGCACCGGAAAGTGCTTGCGGAAAATCATTGCTGGACCCAATGCCCCGCCGATGTGAGCAAAATGGGGCAATTGGGTGTCCTAATTCTTGCATCGGATACTAAAAGACTCGCACCGTTGTCTCTTTGCAACGGTATCAGCCCCCCGCCTTGGCAGCTGCGAAGGCGGCTATGGCTTCCGTTATCGCCGCAGCGGCTTTTGCGCGCCAGACCGCGTCCTGCATCTGCCGCTCGTCCTGCGGGTTGGAGAGATAGCCCAATTCCAGCAGCACGGATGGCACGTCCGGCGCCCGCAGGACGATGAAGCCCGCAGAGCGAAGCGGGTTGCCGACAAGATGCACCGTGTCGCCGAGCTCGCCGATCAGCGTGCGGGCGAAATGGATCGAGAAGGCATGGGTTTCGCGGCGGATGAGGTCCACCAGAATGTCGGCGACGTCGTCCTTCTGGTCCTGCACCACGAGCCCGGCGATCTCGTCCGACAGGTTCTCGCGCGCCGCCGTGGCGGCGGCTTCCGCGTCCGAAGCGCGCTCGGACAGGGTGTAGACCGTGGCACCTCTGAAATCACGCATGCGGATTGCATCGGCGTGAATGGAAACCAGAAGGTCAGCCTCGTTCGCCCGGGCGATGCGCACGCGTTCGTCGAGCGCAAGGAAGACGTCCTCACTGCGCGTCAGCACGACATTGTACTTGCCCGTCTCCTCGAGCTTCTTCTTGAGCTCTTCCGCGAATGTGAGCGTGATTGCCTTTTCGAACGTGCCATTGACACCGCGCGCGCCGCCGTCGATCCCGCCATGGCCGGGATCGAGAGCGACAGTGAAGCGGCCATCCTTGGGCTGCGGCGCGGCAGTCTGCTGCTGGTCGCCGCTCTCAGGCGGTCGGGCGACGCGCTCGCGCAGCGCCGCCTCGAATGCCGTTTCCGAGGAGGACGTCAGATCGATGATCAGCCGGTAGCCGGGTGACGTCTCGTTCTTGAGCACGGCAATTTCCTCGAGCGCGAACGGGCCGGGCATTGTGAAGATCATGCGCGAGCGGCCCGGCGACATGCGCCCGTAGCGGACACGCGAAACGAGGCCGCGCGGTGAGGCCTCCTCTTCCTCGATGCCGAAATCGGTCTCCGGCAGGTCAAGCACCAGCCTGTGCGGCGCGCGCAGCAGGGACCAATCCACCTCCGGCTCGCGGTCGAAGTTGAGCAGGACGCGGGTGCGGTTCTGGTCGCCGGCCACCATATAATCATAAGCGAGCAGCCTCTCCGGGGCCTGGGCCACCGCCGAATCAGGCGGCCAGATCAGAAGCGGCAGGACCGTCAGAACCAGGCCGGCGAGGCGGGTGAAAGCTTCGGCAAGACTGGTCGGCATTCGATTCCCGCTGGCCTGCGGCCCTTCAGACGCTCGATCCCGCACCTAGCTGTCCCCTCGCTTCGGCTTGATCTCAGCGGGTTAGATGAAGCTTTGGGCCGCTTCAAGGCAGGACCGCCCGCAAGTCGAGATGAAATCGGGGTTGCCATCAACTGTGGCAAATCATAAAAGCGGCGTTGAACCACCGTAGTGCCCGTCTTCAGAAGCCGTCAGGCAGCGAGGCGGGATGAGGGACGGATCTAAAGCCGACGCGATGCGGGCGAGGACGGTGGCTCAGAGGAATTCTTCAAGGTGTTTGCGGCAAGGCCGGAACCCTTAAAGCGAGGAAAACGGCCGGGCTCAGCCCGTGCCGGCTCATTGAGAGCAAAAGCGGGCCCGGCCTTCCGGGTCCAGGTTGAAACGGTACTGCCAGGCGATGCTATTGGCTTTGAGCGCAGCGAGGAATTGCCCCGGAACGATCCGCAGAGGTTTTGCGGCCCCCCGGCGTTCCTCTGCGTCAAGACCCGGACCGGCAGGCCCCAAATTATCCGGCGCAGCTATCCTATTCAGCGCGGCAGGGAAGCACGATGCTCCCGCCCGGCAATCGGATCGTGCCGGGGAGACAAGAATTTATGCCAAACAAAATGCTGATAGACGCCTCCCACCCGGAGGAAACCCGCGTCGTTGTCCTGCGCGGTAATCGTATCGAGGAATTCGACTTCGAATCACAGGACAAGAAGCAGCTTCGAGGAAACATCTATCTGGCGCGGGTCACGCGCGTAGAACCTTCACTCCAGGCCGCCTTCGTCGAATATGGCGGAAACCGCCACGGTTTTCTCGCTTTCAGCGAAATTCATCCGGACTATTACCAGATCCCGGTCGCCGACCGCCAAGCCATCCTGAAGGCGGAGGCGGAGGAAGCGAGGGCGGCCGACGACGAGGCGGACGAGAACGAAGCGCAGGCCGGCCGCGGCCGCAAGCGCCGGCGCAGCAAGCGCGGCGGCAGGCCGGAGGGCCAGGACGAAGCCTCCCGCGCAACGGACGAGGCTGAAGACCGGCAGCCGGCGCAAGCCGAGGCCGTCCACGCGGATGTCATTTCCGAGGCGCCCGCGCCCGGCGACAATGGAAGCGAGGAGGCGAACGGTTCCGACGAACTCGGCGAGGTCGATACGGTGGGCGCGGAAGATGCGCTCGACGAGGCGCAGAACCGCCGTCGGACGGTCCGCCGCAACTACAAGATCCAGGAAGTCATCAAGCGCCGGCAGATCCTGCTGGTGCAGGTCGTGAAGGAAGAGCGCGGAAGCAAGGGCGCGGCGCTCACTACCTATCTTTCCCTGGCCGGACGTTACTCCGTGCTGATGCCGAACACGGGGCGCGGCGGCGGCATCTCGCGCAAGATCACAAATCTGCAGGACCGCAAGCGGCTCAAGGACATCGTCAAGAGCCTCGACGTGCCGGAAGGCATGGGCGTCATCCTGCGCACCGCCGGGGCCAACCGGACCAAGGCGGAGGTCAAGCGCGATTACGAATATCTGATGCGCCTGTGGGAGCGCGTGCGCACCCTGACGCTGCAGTCCACCGCCCCTGCCCTGGTCTATGAGGAAGGCAGCCTTATCAAGCGCTCGGTGCGTGACCTCTACAACAAGGACATCGACGAAATCCTGGTGGCCGGCGAGGAGGGCTATCGCGAGGCCAAGGACTTCATGCGCATGCTTATGCCGAGCCATGCGAAGGTCGTGCAGCCCTATCGCGACAGCGTGCCGATCTTCGCGCGCAACGGTATCGAGGCGCAGCTCGACAAGATGCTGCAGCCGCAGGTGACGCTGAAGTCCGGCGGCTACATCATCATCAACCAGACCGAGGCGCTGGTCGCCATCGACGTCAACTCCGGCCGCTCCACCAAGGAGCATTCGATCGAGGACACCGCCCTCCAGACCAACCTCGAAGCGGCGGAGGAGGTCGCCCGGCAATTGCGCCTGCGCGACCTTGCCGGCCTCATCGTCATCGACTTCATCGACATGGAGGAGGGGCGGAACAACCGCGCGGTCGAAAAGCGCCTGAAGGACTGCCTGAAGAATGACCGCGCCCGAATCCAGGTGGGCCGCATTTCCCATTTCGGTCTGCTCGAGATGTCGCGCCAGCGCATTCGCGCCAGCGTGCTCGAAAGCACCATGCAGCCCTGCCCCCATTGCGGGGGCACGGGCCATGTGCGTTCCGAGTCCTCCGTTGCGCTTCTGGTCGTGCGCGCCGTCGAGGAATACCTGCTCAAGGACGGGCGGCACGACATCACGGTGCGCACTCCGACCTCGACGGCGCTTTACCTGCTCAACCACAAGCGCGCGACGCTAGTGGAGCTCGAGAACCGCTTCGGCGTAGACATCACCGTCGAGACGGACGAAAGCCTGGGCAACCAGCACTACGCTATCGTGAAGGGCGAGCCGTCCACCCGCACGCCGGCGCCAAGGGCCATCCCATTCACAGCCGTCGAACCCGAGATCGAGCCTGAGTTCGAAGCCGAAGAGGCCTTTGCCGACGAACCGGAGGAAGCAGGTCCCGCGCCTGCCGCCGAGGAGCAGGGTGTCCCCGGGCGCAAGCGGCGGCGCAAGCGCCGCCGCCGGGGCGGACGCGACCGCGCCGGGACCGAGCAGCCGGCCCTTGAAGCTGCCGTCTCCGACACACAGCATGGCGAGGAATCGGCCGGGGACGATGAGGAACCCGTCTCTGAAACGGCTGATGAAACCGCGGCTCGCAAGAAGCGTCATCGCGGCAAGCGTGGCGGCCGGCGCAACCGCGGCGAAGAATCCCTCGAGGAAGCGGCGGAGGCGGAAACCCCAGCGGAATCCGTTGAGGCGGCTGCCGTACCTGCGGAAGGGGATATAGCTCCCGCGGCCGCCGAGCCGGAACCCGT
This sequence comes from Chelativorans sp., assembly GCF_031180965.1. Classification (GTDB taxonomy): domain Bacteria; phylum Pseudomonadota; class Alphaproteobacteria; order Rhizobiales; family Rhizobiaceae; genus Chelativorans. Next base: position 77,327 of record NZ_JAPSLH010000010.1, on the reverse strand, counting down.
TCCGGAGCTTCCGCAGGAAGCTGGCGCCGAGGAAGCGCCGAAAGCGAAGCCGCGTCGCAGGAGCCGGTCGACCAAACAGGATGCGGGCACCGGCGATGCTCTCGCCGAAGTCCCCTCCTCTCCGCCTGCGGAAGCCCAGCAGGACGAATCGCCTGCGCCAGCCGAGCGAGAGCCCGAGGCCGAGGAGCAGCCCTCGCCGGGGCGGCGGCAGGCGGCGAATGTCTCGCAGACGCCGGAACCGGTGGTCTCCTCGACCGGAAGCGAGGGAGAGGCGCCGCCGCGCAAGTCCGGCTGGTGGCAGCGCAAGAGCTTTTTCTAGATGACGGGACAGCCGGCGCAGCGATGCCCGGCTGATTTCCCTGTTGAAGGAAGAGCCGCCGGCCGGCCGCGGGCCAGCTTGGCTGTGGTCTCAGGAGAGCGCTTCGGCTTGAAATCACAACGTATTGACGGCGTGCTCATCGCCTTTTCATCGCCACGATGTCAAAGTACCGGTCGCTGCAAATGCTGAAGACCCGCGCCCTGCCCGCCGCCAAACTTGCCCGTGCCGTTGCCGCGATTCTTCTCGCGGCCCATGCGCTCGTGGCTGCCGCGCCTGCCAATGCGCAGCGGAACGTGCCGGTCGTCCGCGACGCGGAGATCGAGGCGCTCGTGGCCGACTATGCCGGCCCGATCCTGAAGGCCGCCGGCCTCACGCGCTCCGGCACGGAGATCATTCTCGTCAACGATCATCGCTTCAACGCCTTCGTCGCGGGCCGGCGCATCTTCATCCATACGGGCGCGCTACTCACGGCCGAGACGCCGAACGAGATCATCGGCGTCATCGCCCACGAAGTGGGCCATCTTGCCGGGGGACACCAGCACCGGCTGCGCGAGCAGATCGCGCGTGCCCAGACCCTGGCCATCGTGGCCGCCCTCGTCGGCATGGGCGCGAGCGTGGCGGCTGCCGCTTCGGACCAGGGCGACCTTGCCGGCGCCGGCGCGGGACTTGCCATGGGCGGCTCTGAGGCTGCGCGCCGCAGCCTTCTCGGCTACCAGCGTACCGAAGAGACCACGGCCGACCGCTCGGCGATCGACTATCTTGAGCGCACCGGCCAGTCCGGGCGCGGCATGCTCGTTACCTTCCAGCGCATGGCCGGCGACATGGCGCTCGCCGGCGTCAATGTCGATCCTTATCAGCTCAGCCACCCGATGCCGCGCGAACGCATCGCCAACCTGCAGGAGCTGGTGCAGAGGAGCCGTTTCTACAACCGAACCGATCCGCCGGAGCTGCAGCTGCGGCACGACCTGGCGCGGGCAAAGATCGCCGCCTACACCGCCGGGCAGAACGCCGCTGCCCGCGTTTTCCGCAACAATCCGGGCGGCCTGCCGGCGCTTTATGCCGACGCGATCACGACCCATCTCTACGGCAATCCGCGCGGCGCGCTCACCAAGGTGGACCGGCTGATCGCTGCCCACCCGCAGAATCCGTATTTTCACGAATTGCGCGGCGAGATCCTGATCAAGGCGAACCGGCCGCGCGAGGCCGCGGAAGCCTATGCGCGGGCCGTAAAACTGTCCCGCTCCCCCTCCGGCCTCATGCAGGTGGGCTATGGCCAGGCTCTCCTTGCCACCGGCGACCGCGAGCTGGTCCGGCGCGCCGCCGCGGAGCTGAAGAGCGGCCTTTCACGCGAGCCCGAATATGTGAACGGCTACCGCTACCTCGCCCAGGCCTATGGCCAGATTGGCGAAATCGGCGCGGCTGAGCTGGCGACGGCAGAAGGCTATTTCCATGCGGGCGCGTATCGTGACGCCAAGATTCTGGCGACCCGCGCGCAGATGAAGCTGCAGCGCGGCTCGCCCGAATGGGTGCGCGCCCAGGACATTATCGAGTTCCGCGAGCCGCGCAGGAGATAATGCGCGGCCCGTCCGCGATCAAAACGCTGCCGCGCCACCGGCCGGCCAAGGCTCTTACAAAGGACAACCCATGAAAAAAGCGCTCCTCGCGACCTCTGTGGCTTCGGCTCTCGCCATCGGCGGCCTGACGGCCACCACGCTCCCAGACCGCTTGAACGCCCAGGAGCAGCAGCCGGGAGCCACGGGACTGACGAAGCCGCAGGTAGAGGCGATCGTCCGCGACTATCTGCTGGCCAATCCTGAACTCCTCCTGGAGGTCCAGTCGGCGCTGGAAGCAAAGATGCGGACGGAGCAGGCCGCCGCCAGCCGGCAGGCTATTTCCGAAGCCGCCGAGCAGATCTTCAACAACGCGAATGACGGCGTCATCGGCAATCCGCAGGGCGACGTCACGATCGTGGAATTCTTCGACTACAATTGCGGCTACTGCAAGCGCGCACTCAGCGACATGGAAGCACTCATTGCCAGCGACAAGAATCTGCGCTTCGTGCTCAAGGAATTCCCCATCCTGGGTCCCGAATCCCACCAGGCGCATGTCGTCTCCGTAGCGTTCCGCAAGCTCGTGCCGGAGAAATACGCGGAATACCACCGCCGCCTTCTGGGCACGGAAGGCCGGGCGAACGAGGAAACGGCCATCAAGCTGGCGCTGGAGCTCGGCGCGGACGAGGCGGCGCTGCGCCAGGAAATGAAGGATCCCGAGATCGAGAAGATGTTCGGCGAGACCTATGAACTTGCGAACAGGCTGCAGATTAGCGGCACGCCCGCCTATGTGGTGGGCAACGAGATCATCTCCGGCGCCCTTGGGCACGATCATCTGAGCGAGAAGATCGCGGCCGCCCGCCAGTAGGCGCCCTGCCGGAACTTTGCCCCTGTATCCTGCGGGAAAGAGCGCATGCGCGCTCTTTCCGGCGCCGAGGAAGCCGACTATAGAGGGCAGCGACGGCGGATGCCCGTCGGGGGATCAACCATGGCGAAACCAGTCTATGTCCTCAACGGACCCAATCTGAACATGCTCGGCAAGCGGGAGCCCGGCATCTATGGCAGCACGTCGCTCGCCGAGATCGAGGCCGACTGCCGCAACCGTGCGGAGGGCCTCGGGCTGACGGTCGAATTTCGCCAGAGCAATCACGAGGGCGTGCTGGTCGACTGGATCCAGGAAGCCGGGGAGAGCGCATCGGGCGTCGTTCTGAACCCCGGCGCCTATGGCCACACCTCCATAGCGCTCCACGATGCAATCCGGGCCGTCGGCCCTCTGCCGGTGATCGAGGTTCACCTCTCAAACATCCACGCGCGAGAGCCTTTTCGGCATCGCTCGACGATAGCTCCGGCCGCAACGGGCATGATATGCGGTCTTGGTCCGATCGGCTATGCGCTGGCGCTCGAGGCGCTGGCGGCACGGACGTAATTCGCCATGAGGCAACTGGGAAAAGGCATGTCCATGAAGAAAAACGGTGTTGACCAGCAGCTCATCCGCGATCTGGCGACGATTCTCGACGAAACCAAGTTGAGCGAGATCGAAGTGGAAGACGGGGGCATGCGCATACGCGTTGCCCGCCAGACCACAATCGTGCAGGCTGCCGCTCCGGCAACACCCTCCGCGCCCGTCGCGGCGCAACCGGCGGGCTCCGCCCCGGCCAAGGAAGAGAAGGTCTCCCAAGGCACGGACATCTCCAAGAATGCCGTCCCCTCTCCTATGGTCGGCACCGCCTACCGCTCGCCGGCTCCCGGCTCGCCGCCCTTCGTCGAGGTCGGCCAGTCGGTTGAGAAGGGGCAGACACTCCTCATCATCGAAGCCATGAAGACGATGAACCAGATCCCCTCGCCCCGCGCCGGAGTGGTGAAGGCCATCCTCTTCGAGGATGGCCAACCGGTCGAATATGGCGAGCCTCTGGTCGTCGTCGAATAGGGCCAGGGCACGATGTTTCAGAAAGTCCTCATTGCCAATCGCGGCGAAATCGCGCTCCGGGTCCTGCGCGCCTGCAAGGAACTCGGGATCAAGACCGTAGCCGTGCATTCCACCGCCGACGCCGACGCGATGCATGTCCGCCTTGCCGACGAAAGCGTCTGCATCGGCCCGCCTCCGTCGCGAGACAGCTATCTCAACATCCACCAGATCCTTGCCGCCTGCGAGATTACCGGGGCGGACGCCATCCATCCGGGCTACGGCTTCCTCTCGGAGAACGCGAAGTTCGCCGACATCCTCGCGGCCCACAACATCACCTTTATCGGTCCCTCCGCCGAACATATCCGCATCATGGGCGACAAGATCGAGGCCAAGCGGACGGCCAAGCGCCTCGGAATCCCCGTCGTGCCGGGCTCGGAAGGCGCGGTGCGCGACGACCGCGAGGCAAAGCGCATTGCCGCGGAGATCGGCTATCCCGTGCTGATCAAGGCCTCCGCCGGCGGCGGCGGGCGCGGCATGAAGGTGGCGCTGACGGAAGCGGACCTTTCCACTGCGATTTCCACGGCGCGCTCGGAGGCGGGTGCCGCCTTCGGAGACGATGCCGTCTATATCGAGAAATATCTGGAAAAGCCGCGCCACATCGAGGTCCAGGTCATGGGCGACGGTGCCGGCAATGCGATCCATCTTGGTGAACGCGACTGCTCGCTGCAGCGCCGTCACCAGAAGGTGTGGGAAGAGGCGAACTCGCCGGCCCTCAATGTCGAGCAGCGCATGCAGATCGGCGAGACGGTGGCGAACGCCATGGCCGATCTCGGCTATTCCGGCGCCGGCACGGTCGAGTTCCTCTACGAGAACGGCGAGTTCTATTTCATCGAGATGAACACCCGGCTTCAGGTAGAGCATCCGGTGACCGAGGCGATCACCGGCATCGACCTGGTGCATGAGCAGATCCGTGTCGCCTCGGGCGGCGGGCTTTCCGTGTGCCAGGACGAGGTCCGCTTCCAGGGTCACGCCATCGAGTGCCGCATCAATGCCGAGGACCCGCGCACCTTCGTCCCCTCGCCCGGAACGATCACCCATTACCATACACCGGGCGGGCTCGGCGTGCGCGTCGATTCGGCAGTCTATTCCGGCTACCGCATCCCGCCCTACTACGACAGCCTGATCGGCAAGCTCATCGTGCATGGCCGCAACCGGGTCGAATGCATGATGCGCTTACGCCGCGCCCTTGACGAATTCGTCGTCGACGGCATCAATTCCACCTTGCCGCTGTTCCGCGACCTGGTCGGCAATGTGGATGTGGCGAATGGCGACTATGATATCCATTGGCTGGAGAACTATCTGGCGCAGAGCGGATAGTCAGCGGACGCCGCGATGACGCGCCCTCTTGCGCCTGGCTTCCACATCCCGCCGGACCTGCTTCTGCGCGCCTATGCCACCGGCGTGTTCCCCATGGCGGAGCACGCCGACGATCCAGAGGTCTTCTGGGTGCGTCCGGAGAGCCGCGGCGTCATTCCGCTCGACAAGTTCCATGTTCCGCACAGCTTGAAAAAGCTGATGCGCCGGCAGCCCTTCGATATCCGCTACGACACCGACTTTGCCGGGGTGATCGCCGCCTGCGCCGAGTCCGGGCCCGACCGTCGGGACACGTGGATAAACGAGCCGATCCGCGAGGCCTATACCGAGCTTTTCCGACGCGGCTACTGCCACACGGTGGAGGCTTGGCGCGACGAAAGGCTGGTGGGCGGGCTCTACGGCGTGGCGCTCGGCCGTGCCTTTTTCGGCGAGAGCATGTTCTCACGCGAGCCGAATGCTTCGAAGGTCTGCCTTGTGCATCTGGTGGAACGGCTGAGGCGGCAGAACTTCCTTCTACTCGACACGCAGTTCACCACGTCTCACCTGAAGCGCTTCGGCGCCGTCGACGTGCCGCGGCGGCGCTATGAGCAGCTGCTGGCGGATGCCCTCGAGGGGACGGCGAAGTTCTGAACCTGAAAGGCCCTGCTGCCGCTGGCTAGTTGGTCTTCGGCGGCGGCACGTCCGATTTCTGCTTGCAGCTTTTCAGCCACAGGTCGAAGACCGGATGCTCGATGGCGTTCACGCCGGGGCTTTCCGCGAACATCCAGCCCGAGAAGATGGGCCGTATCTCAAGATCCAGCGTGACCTCCTTGACCTCCACGAAGGCGTCGGTCTTGGGCTCCTCCGTCTCCGGCGAACTATAGCAGACGCGCGGCGTCACCTGCAGCGCGCCGAATTCCCGCGTCTCGTTCATATAGACGTCGAAGGTGGTGATGCGGCCGGTGATCTTGTCGACGCCGCTGAATTCGGCAACCGGGTTTTTGACGCGCTCCGCATGCGCCGGCGCAAAGCCGATGCCCAGGCCTAGAAGCGCCAGCGTGGCGCGGCTGAAAAGCCTTCGAGCCGTCATCCTGTCGATCCCGCTCCGTTTATTGCGTCGATGGTATGCCCCGGTGCCTAATGCACAATTGTGGCGAGAAGCGCTCAGCCGCCCGGCGTCCAGGCGTCGTAGTCGCCGGTCACGCGCGGCCGGGCTTCCTTGGTGAGCACAGAGCCGCGCGGCCGATAGGCGGCGGGCGTGCCGGTGAGATTGGGAAGATGCGGCTTTTGCCACTCCAAAGGCTTGTAGTCCTCGGCGGTGGGCGGGGTATCCACCTTGTGGTGCAGCCAGCCATGCCAACCGGGCGGCACCTGGGACGCTTCCGAATAGCCGCTGAATATCACCCAGCGGCGCGTGCGCCCCTCCGAATCCGTGCCGCCTTGATAATAGACATTGCCGAACTCGTCCTCGCCGACCCGTTGGCCCTTGCGCCAGGTGTAGAAGCGGGTGTTGAGGGTCTGGCTGTTCCACCAGGTGAAGAATTGCGTCAGGAATTCTTTCATGGCATCCTCATTCGGCAAGGCTCTGCCGTTGGCCCGGGTTATGGCGATGCCGCCGCTCGAACGCAAGGGCCGCGCGCGTTTTCGCCGCTCATCGAAGCTTCATCTTGAAACCTGCGTGACTCTTCGCAAAGCCAAGCCGCTCGTAGAAGCGGTGCGCATCGACGCGGGCGAGGTTCGAGGTAAGCTGCACCTGCCGCGCGCCGGCCTCGCGCGCCCGTTCGACCGCATAGCGGATCATGGCCGCGCCAATGCCACGGCCGCGCATGTCAGGCCGGGTCTGCACCGCCTCTATGGTCATGTTGGTAGCGCCGCGCGCACTCAGCGAAGTGATCAAGGTGGTCTGGAAGGTCCCCACCACCTCGCCTCCCAGTTCCGCCACATAGAGCCTGTCATTGGCGCTCCCTTCGATGCGCTCGAAAGCCTGCAGATAGTCGCCGGCCGCATCGTCGTCGATGGTATCGCCGTGGCCGCCGAGAGCATCGGCCGCAAACATCGCAACAAGGAAGGGAAGGTCCTCGCGCCGCGCCGCGCGGATCAGAAGCTCTCCCGCGCCTACTTCCGTCACAAGCCGCTCCATACCGCTGCGGCGCGCTGATAGACGACGACCTCATGCCCCAGCGGATCGGCCCTCCTCTCGCTCTCCCAGAAACCGTGGGCACGATAGAAGGCGATCGCCCGCTCGTTCTTTTCCTCCACCTCGACGACGACGCGCCGTGCTTCCGGATAGCAATCGGCGATCTCGTTCAGGAGTTGGCTGCCGATGCCCTGCCGCTGCATCGAAGGAAGGACATAGAGTTGGCGCAAAAGTACGGTCCTGCCGTCCTTGCTGGCTTCCGCATAGGCCATGCCAGCGATCTGCCCGCCATTATCGGCGACGATGAACTCGGAACGGGCGCGCTCCAGCCGCGCTGCAAGCGCCGGGACAGAATGCCAGGAATGGGTGATCTCCGTCACCTTTTCGCGGCCGATCAGCGCGTCATAGGTGTCGTGCCAGGTTTCGACCAGGAGGCTGCGGACGGCATCGAGGTCCGAGCGCATGGCGCTGCGGATGAAGAAGGCATCCGGGCCCGCGCTCATTCGATCCCGAGCTTTGCTTTCACCAACGCGTTCACCGCCTGCGGGTTGGCCTTGCCCCCGGTGGCCTTCATCACCTGGCCGACGAACCAGCCGGCAAGCGTGGGTTTGGCCCTGGCCTGCTCGACCTTGTCCGGATTGGCGGCGATCACCTCGTCCACCGCCTTCTCGATGGCGCCGGTGTCGGTCACCTGCTTCAGGCCGCGCTCCTCAACGATGCGGTTCGGATCGCCTCCCTCGTTCCAGACGATCTCGAACAGGTCCTTGGCGATCTTGCCGGAGATCGTCCCATCCTTGATGAGGTCGATGATGGCGCCCAGTTGATCCGGCGAAACAGGCGTTTCCTCGATCGCCTTGCCGGTCCTGTTCAAGGCGCCCAGAAGGTCGTTAATGACCCAGTTCGCCGCCGTCTTGCCGTCGCGGCCGGCGGCAAGCCTTTCGAAGTAGTCGGCCGTGGCCTTCTCGGCGACGAGCACCGAGGCGTCGTATTCCGACAGGCCGAAACTTTCGATGAACCGGGCCTTCTTGGCGTCCGGCAGTTCCGGCAGCTCGGCGGCGAGTGCATCCACATAGGCCTGGTCGAAGACGAGCGGCACGAGATCCGGATCCGGGAAATAGCGATAGTCATGCGCCTCTTCCTTTGACCGCATGGAACGCGTCTCGCCTTTGCCGGGATCGAAGAGCCGCGTCTCCTGCTCGATCCTGCCGCCGTCCTCGAGAATGGCGATCTGCCGCCGCGCCTCCGATTCGATGGCCTGGCCGACGAAGCGGATGGAATTGACGTTCTTGATCTCGCAGCGCGTACCGAAGGGTTCGCCCGGGCGGCGCACGGACACGTTGACGTCGGCGCGCATGGAACCCTCGTCCATATTGCCGTCGCAGGTGCCGAGATAGCGCAGGATGGTGCGCAGCTTCGTGAGGAAGGCCTTGGCCTCGTCCGCCGACCGGATGTCGGGCTTCGACACGATCTCCATCAGCGCGACGCCCGACCGGTTCAGATCCACATAGGACATGGTCGGGTGCTGATCGTGCAGCGATTTTCCCGCGTCCTGCTCCAGGTGCAGACGCTCGATGCCGACCTCGATCTGCTCGAAGCTGCCGTCCTTGGCGGGCCCGACGGAGACCGTCACCACGCCTTCGCCCACGATCGGCTGCTTGTATTGTGAGATCTGATAGCCCTGCGGCAGGTCAGGATAAAAATAGTTCTTGCGGTCGAAGACCGAGCGGTGATTGATCTTGGCCTTCAACCCCAGCCCGGTGCGGATCGCCTGCTTCACGCACTCCTCGTTGATGACGGGGAGCATGCCCGGCATGGCCGCGTCGACGAGCGACACATTGGAGTTGGGCTCCGCGCCGAACTCGGTCGAGGCGCCGGAAAAGAGCTTCGCGCGCGAGGTCACCTGGGCATGAATCTCCATGCCGATGATCACCTCCCAGTCGCCGGTGGCGCCGGGGATGAGCCGTTTCGGATCGGGCGTGCGCGTATCGATGATTGTCATTGGCGTCCGAAAATGCGGGAATTGAACTGCGCCTTGGCTAGAACAAACGCGCCAGTGTGGCAAGCACAAGGCCCCTTCCAAGCGGCCGCATCCTGCGCTATGAGCGCTCCCCGCAGACGGAGTTTTGATGTCTACCCAGCTGGAGACCTGCTGAAGCCCTGAGCCCCGAACGGGCCAGGGCTGAACCTGAACCCCGCGCCGCCTTCCCGGCAGCGCGGCTCATAGGTTTGGCGCGCATGCGCCACAGGTTTTCCAGGATCAGAAATGGACATCTCGCGCGCCGAACAGCGCATTTTGCACATTTTGGCACAAGGCGGCCGGATCGACGTCGAAAAGGACGAGCGCGGCCGCATCGTCGAACTTTCCTGCATCACCCGGGACGGCTGGCAGTTTCCGGGGCTCGACCTTGCGATGTTCCGCAAGGTGAAGCGCAAGCACGCCATTGCGTCGGAGAAGGGCGGTCCGTACCGCATCACGCGGCGCGGCTTGCAGCTCGTCCGCTCACAGCTGGACAACCGGTGACCTGAAGGAGGCTGCCGGTCCGCCGGCGGCCTCCACCCGTCAGGCCGTGGCGATATAGGTACGGATTTCATCCGCCTCCCGCTCGACCTCCTCGATGCGGCGCTTGACCACGTCGCCGATCGAGATGATGCCGGCAAGGCGCCCGTCCTTCTCTACCGGCAGGTGGCGGAAGCGACCCTGCGTCATGATCTGCATCACTTCGTTGACCGTGTGGGTCTCGCGGCATGTCTTCACGCGCGCGGTCATGACCGTCCCGACGGCACGTTCAAGCGCCGCCGGGCCGTCGGCGGCAATGGCGCGGACAATGTCGCGTTCGGAAAGAATCCCGCCGGTGTGCCCCTGCCCGTCCATGACAACCACCGCGCCAATCCGCCTCTCGGCGAGAAGCTCGGCGGCCTCCCGCAACGTCTTGTCGGCAGCGATTGTCACCACCTCGCGGCCCTTCGTGTCGAGAATGGCCTTGACAGTCATGCGATCCTCCTCGCGTCAACAGCCCCCGAACCTCCCCCGCTGGGATGTTGCGCTCACCCGGCCTGCTTTGCAAGCGGGCGTCAGCCTGCAGCTTCAGGAGCGGGCTGCCTCCGGTCGAAAAGCGGGATCGCCAAGAGGCCGAAGACGAAGCCGCCGATATGCGCCACCCAAGCTATGAGCGGCCCGCCGCCGCTCCCAGATGCGAGGCCGACGGCGATGTTGGCCACGAACCACGTGCCGATGAAGAGGAGCGCCATGCGCGACCTGAAGACCGCCTGAAGCGGCTGAACCGGACCGGCGAAGCCGGGCTTTTCCGCCCGGCGGTCGACCCGGAAGTCGAACCGGGCAGCCGCGCCCCACATACCCGATACGGCACCCGACGCGCCGATGAGCGGCATCGCATCGCCCGAATAGACCGCAAAATGCAGCAAAGCGGAAGCCAGCGTGGCTGCGGCCCAGAAGAGGAGAAAGCGCGCCGTCCCGATCCGATTCGCAAGCGGCGACCCGAACGCCGCCAGCGCGACCATATTCACGGCCAAATGCGCCAGGCTGCCATGCAGGAAGGAATAGGTGACCGTGCTGATCAGGGCGTAGATGTCGAAGGGAAAGTTGCCGGTATAGCGAATCGGGAGGAAGGCGAAATGCAGGAGCAGCCGGTCGTCTGCCTGCGGGCCGAGCAGGTAGCCTCGCATCAGGTGGATGGCAGTGCACAGCACGATCAGAACGGTCACCACGCCCGCCAGGTTGAACACCGGCTCTCGGCGCGGCCGCTCCTCCTCGGATCGCGGATCCTCTTCAGTGGCGCTGTCTGTCATGGGCTAGATATGGTGATGGTCGAAAATGCCCTAACAGAGATAGCCGAAAAACAGAAGCCGCCCAGCGTTTCCGCCGAACGGCTTCTTTGGTCGAGCCCCCTGGTCCCGTCCTAAGCTAAGCAAGGGGTGTGCCAGCCCGGGCGACCTTCCGCCCCGCAGCAGGCCTCACAGAGCCAGAAAATGCCTGATTTCCGGCATTTACCCTTGGTTAACCCTAACAAATCCCTCCAGTGAACAACCGCCGGCGGGGCTGGCACGCATCCTGCTTGTCCTGCAATGAGGTACCGGGAGCGCTGCTCTTGTTCGCCTTTGGGACAGGAACCGATTTTCAAAACGAGACAGGCGGCATGATTCAGGACGGTTCGATGGCATTGTTCCTGTATTGGAACAGGCTGCGCGGAAGCCGGGCCGCACCCCGGCGGATGGAAATCGAGCCTGCCGAGATCAAGGCGCTCCTGGCCGACACCTTCATCCTGGAGCAGGACGCCCGCCGTCGAGCGGTGTTCCGCCTTGCCGGCACGCGCATTTGTTCGAGCTACGGCAAGGAGCTGAAGGGCCATTCCTTCGCATCGCTTTGGGCGGAGAATGACCAGAAGGTCCTTGGCCGGCTGGTTGAATCCGCCCTCGACGACCAGTCGGTCGTCGCCGTCAACTTCGAAGGCGTCAGTCGCGAGGGACGCAGCAACCCCTTCGAGCTTGTCATCCTGCCACTCGACGGGGGCGGAGAACGCCCGCACGCCCTTGGCACGATCCTGCCGGCTGCCAAACCATATTGGCTCGGCGCCGATCCGATCCTACAGAACCATTTGGAGGGCTTCCGGGTCATCGACCCCGACCGGGAGCCGGTGATGTTGCGGAGCCGCCCGAAGGTCGCCGTCCCGCCGCTCTTCGAGGACGGCGGGGCGCCCGGAGAAGCGCTCGCCGGCAATGGCCGGCGTATCCGCCATCTCGTCGTCTTTGATGGCGGCCGGCGCGAATAGCGGTAGATTACCCGTTCTTAACGGATCAGGCCTAGCGTTCCGGCCGATTTCCCGGCGGCTGCCGGAAGGACTATGACGATGGCAATGGCGCCGAACCCGATGTCCCTGCGCGTCGAAAGGCGGAGCTTTCAGCGCGTAAAAGTCAACCTTTCCGGCCGCTATATGCTGCAGGACCGTTCGGAACATCCCTGCCGCGTCATCGACATGTCGCCGGGCAACGTGGCGCTCAAAGCGGAGCGGATCGGCCGGCCGGAGGAGCGGGTGGTCGCCTATCTCGACCATATCGGCCGAATCGAGGGACGCATCGCGCGCATCTTCGAAGACGGCTTTGCCCTCACGCTTACCGCCTCCGAACGCAAGCGGGACAGGCTTGCGGCGCAGCTGACCTGGCTGGCCAACCGGCACGAGCTGGGCTTGCCGGAAGACCGCCGGCACGAGCGCATCACGCCGGGCAATCCCGTCAGCACGATACGCCTGCCGGGCGAGGTCGAGCACCCCTGCCGTATCGTTGATCTCTCGTCGTCGGGCGCTGCAGTGGAAACGGCCGTCAAGCCGCCGATGGGAACGACGGTGTTCCTCGGCAGCCTGCGCGGCAATGTCGTGCGTCATTTCGACTACGGCTTCGCACTGGAATTTTCCGTGCTCCAGGAGCAGGCAGCGCTGCTTCTGGAATTCGACTGACCCCAAAGCGTCTTCCCACAGGCACTTCCCTCTCGCCGCGGCAATCCGCGCGGCGCACTGGGCGCAACGCATGGTTTGCGGCAGGTTGAAAATCATGATTAACGAACTACAACTTCGTCATTAACAAATTTATACATAGTTGTTTCCAACTAGTTTCAATATTGATCTGATTTCTACTTCGCCTTTTTGCGCGGAATAAATCGGGACCTGTCATAGTCTCCTCATAACGGGGAGACGAATAATGCGGTTCGACAAGGGGATGCCGCTTTTCGCGGCGATCGCGGTACTGCTCGGTTTCTTGACGGCCAACGCCCATTCCGCGGGCGATTTCATGCCCACAGGCAGCCGGACCTCGCAGCCGATCGGCCACTACGAACTTTGTCTGCGCGATCCGGCCGAATGCAGAAACGAAGAGGCCGCCCGGGCGCCGATCGACCTTACGCGCGAACTCTGGGCGGTTCTTGTCGAGGTCAACAACACGGTCAACACGAGTGTGATGCCGACCACGGACGCCGAGCGCTGGGGCATCGAGGAATACTGGTCCTACCCGGACATCTACGGCGATTGCGAAGACTATGTGCTGGAGAAGCGGCGGCTGCTCATAAAGGCCGGTGTCCCGGCCGGCAACCTGCTGATCACCGTCGTCCGGCAGCCGAACGGCAACGGCCACGCGGTACTGACCGTCAACACCAGCATGGGCGACTTCGTCCTCGACAACATGGAGTCGCTGATCCTGCCCTGGTCGGAGACCCAGTACCAGTATCTGAAGCGCCAGTCGACGCGCGATCCCGCCCGCTGGGTGTCTATCTCCGACGGCCGCGCCACGGCTGTGGGCAGCGTCTCGTCGAGCCGCTGAGCCTTCGAAAACCCGGTCGAGTCCCCACCTCCCCGTCCCCACGACCGGGTTAGGAGCCGGCCCCTTCCCCAGGGGTCGGCTCCGCTTTTTTCCGTTGCACTGTCGGATCAGATGCGCTCGGCCGGCGCCAAGCCGCGGCGGAATCGCCTGGCATTCTCGACATAGCGCGTAGCGGAAGCGCGCAGCCGCGCCACAGCCTCGTCGTCAAGTTCGCGCACCAGTTTGGCGGGCGTGCCGACGATCAGCGACCGGTCGGGAAAGCTCTTTCCCTCGGTCACCAGCGCTCCTGCGCCGATAAGGCAGCCATTGCCGATGCGAGCCCCATTCAGCACGGTGGCGCCCATGCCGATGAGCGTGTTGTCGCCGATCGTGCAGCCATGCAGGATGGCGCGATGTCCTATGGTGCAGCCGCGCCCGACCGTGAGCGGGAAGCCCGGATCGGTGTGCATCACCGTATGCTCCTGCACATTGCTTTCATCGCCGATGGCGATGGGCTCATTGTCGCCGCGCAGTACGGCGCCGAACCAGATCCCTACGTCCCGGCCGATGATCAGCTTGCCGACGAGCATGGCGTCGGGCGCGACCCATCCCGTCTCGGAGTCGGCAAATTGGGGGCTCTCTCCATCGAGCGCAAAGACCGGCATCAGAATCCTCCTCGAACTGCCCCCCTAGTTAAAGTGCAGGGGTTCACGCACGCAAGTGGGTCAAGTTCACGCTTCATTTACCCTGGCGCGCCAAGGTCGTCGCACTCCGTGTTGTGCACGGATTCGGATTTCGAGGCGTATCGTGCAGGCTCGCACACAGGCGATGAATTTCGCGAACTACCAGGCAACGCGCGTATCGCCGCTCGGCCATCTCGGCGCGCTCTGCACGGCCTTCGCGCTCCTTTCCCTCGGCATCACCGTGGCGGCGGTCTGGCTCGGCGCCATGATCCTCGACAGCGGCCACAGCGCCTCGGCGACCGAGCGGGAAATCGTCATCGGCAACGACGTGTTCGTAGTGCCGGAAAACGCCATCCGTTTCGAGGAAGCGCGGCGCGACGGCGTCCAGCCGCGGCTCGACCTCTACCTGCGCTGGCCGGAGCTGGAGGGCTATACCGCCGAGGCCGAGGAGGCCTTCAACAATTCGGACGGCGCGAAGAGCATCATCTTCCTCACGCTGGAGCCGCGGATGCTCTCGCGCGACATGAGCGGCAGGCTTGAGCCGATCTATCGCGGTCTCCTGCAAGCCGAGCCCGCCGACGGGCCTGCAGGGCTGAAGCTCTATCGATTCCGCGAGGATTCAGGGTATGCCGGCGAGCTTCTGGCAGTAGGCGAACGGCCGGGAAATGCGCCTTTCGTGGCGCGCTGCCTTGCCGGCGAGATAGCGCGGACGGCACTCGCCTCCTGCGACCGCGACATATTCATTTCCGCAGAGACCACCCTCTCCTACCGCTTCCCGGAAGCGCTGCTCAGCGAGTGGCAGGCTCTCGATGCGGCGATCTGGGGCAAGACCACCGCCTTCCTGCAGGGCGAGGGCTGAGGGTCAGTCGAGATCGACGTCCAGAATGGCCATCGAGAAATTGTAGGAGAGCTCGCCCTCGTCTTCATCCTTGAAGATGATGCCGAGGAACTCGTCGCCGATATAGAGCTCGCAGGAATCATCCTTGCGGGGTCGTGCCTTGACTTGCAAGGAGGGGTTCTGGAAGAGGCGCTTGAAATAGGCGTCGAGCTTCCTGATCTCTTCCGGCTTCAAAAAACTTCTCCGCTGCAGGGCTGATGAGCCGCTTCTGGCACGAGCGCGGCGCGGATGTAAACCCTTGAGTGAAGCATGAGAGGCGAAAAACGGCCGCCTCACTCCTCCACCAGAAGCTGGTCCATGGCGCGGGAAGGCTCGTTGCAGCCGGCCTCGCCGATGATGCGGGCGGGCACGCCAGCGACCGTCTTGTTGGCCGGCACCGGCTTCACCACGACGGAGCCTGCCGCCACCTTGGTGCAATGGCCGATCTCGATATTGCCGAGGATCTTCGCGCCCGCGCCGATCAGGACGCCACGGCGGATTTTCGGATGACGGTCGCCTGTCTCCTTGCCGGTGCCCCCGAGCGTCACATCCTGCAGGATGGAAACGTCGTCGTCGATCACCGCCGTCTCGCCGACCACCAGGCCGGTGGCGTGATCGAGGAAAATCCCGCGTCCGATCCTCGCGGCCGGGTTGATGTCGGTCTGGAAAACGGCCGACGAACGGCTCTGAAGGTAGAGCGCGAAATCCCTGCGGCCCTGGTTCCATAGCCAATGTGCCAGCCGATGCGTCTGGATCGCATGAAAGCCCTTGAAGTAAAGGACCGGCATCAGGAAGCGGTCGCAAGCTGGGTCCCGGTCATAATAGGCCTGGATGTCGACCCGCACGGTGGTGCTCCAGTCCGGCTGGTCCTCCCACATGGCGCGAAAGGTTTGGCGGATGAGGCCCGCCGCCAGATCGGCATGGTCGAGACGCTCCGAAACCCGGTGGATCACCGCCTCCTCGAGCGTGCTGTGATTGAGGATGGTCGAATAGAGGAAGGCCGCGAGCAGCGGATCGTTTTCGACCGCCGTATGGGCTTCCGCCCTGATCTCGGACCAGATAGGGTCGATCTGTTGCGGCGCATTCGTGCGGACCGCGTGCCTGGCCGTCATGCGTATCTCCATATCCGGCGGTGCTTGGCATAATTTAGGGCAGAAAGCCCGGCCGTTAAATCGCAAATTCTTTGAACAATCATCAACCGGAACGAAACTTGCCGGCGGCGCCGATACCCCGGCAACCCTAAAGCGGATGCGCCGCCAGGAATTCCAGCACCCGCGCCTTGAAGGTCTTGTCGCCCACCGAGAGCATGTGGTCGCGGCGGTCGATGGCGAAAGCCTCCCCGCGCGGCAGGAGCGCGGCAAGCGGCTCCGGCGCGCCGCCGATATCGTCCCTGGTGCCCACGGCCACCAGCGTCGGCTGCTCGATCCTGGCGATGTCGGCCGGCGTCAGCAGCGTGCGCGAGGTGGCGATGCACGCCGCAAGCGCCCGGTGGTCGCTCTTCGTCTGATCGGCGAAAGCGCGGAACATGCGGCCGCGCGGATGCGTGATCGCCGCCGGATCCTCCGCGAGCAGCGCCTCGGCGATCACGTCCCACTCGCCGACGCCTTCGACCATGCCGATGCCGAGGCCGCCGAAGACAAGAGTCGCCACCTTTTCGGGATGAGCCAGGGCGAGGAAGGCGGCAATCCGCGCGCCCATGGAATAGCCCATGACATGGGTGCGCTCGATGCCGAGGTGATCGAGCAGCGCCGCGGCATCCCCGGCCATCTTTTCCGGCGTGTAGTCCTGCGGCTCATGGCTCTTGCTGGACTGGCCATGGCCGCGATTGTCCAGCGCTATCACGCGATAGCCGGCGTCCCGCAGCGTCTTCACCCAGCCGGGCGAGACCCAGTTGACGAAATGCGTGGATGCAAAGCCGTGGATGAGGAGAACGGGATCGCCGCTTCCTTCGTCGATGAAGGCGATATCAAACCCGTCGTGGCTGAAGAACTGCATGCGCCGTCGCCCCAGTTCAGCCGCTGCCGGCCACCGCATCGATGAGCGGATGGCGCAGGCGGTCCCCCAACTTGATGCCTGTCTTCGCAGCGGTTCCTGCCTTCAGTTCGAGCACGAACTGCGCGTTGACCGGAGGAGCGATGGAATCGGTCGAGAAGGGCACGCCCTGCTCGATCGCCCTCACCTTCCCATCCTCGCCGATGAAGATGAGGTCGAGCGGCATCGGCGTGTTCTGCATCCAGAAGCCGAGCGGCATGCTCCTGTCGAAGACGAAGAGCATGCCGCGATCGTCGTCCATGGATTTGCGGAACATCAGCCCGCGCTGCCGCTCGGACGCGTCATCCGCCACCTCGATGGAAAAGCTCTTCTCTCCGGTGGCCGTTTCCGCGATGAGCCTCTCGGGGTGGACCTGCAGGAGCATCGGCTGCTGCGCGCGCGCGGTGGAGCCGAGCCCCAGTGCGAATGCGGCCAGGAGCAGAAGCAAAGACGCAAGACGCATGAACCACTTCCTTCGGGTGCCCAACCGGCCGCCGGGCCGCAATCAATGGGAAATGGGCAAGGTCCCCATATCGGGATGAATTTCGGCGGCCATAAGGCCTTTGTCGCCACGTCCGAAGCGCACCAGCACGACTTGGCCCGGGCGCAGTTCGGTGACCCCGAAGCGACGAAGCGTCTCCATATGGACGAAAATATCCTCCGTCCCTTCCCCACGGGTCAGGAAGCCAAAGCCCTTGGTGCGGTTGAACCATTTGACAAGCGCCCGCTCGAGACCGCTTTCCGCGGCTACCACCGTACGGGTTCGCGGCGCCAGGTCCTCGGCGGGATGGGTGGCCGTGGACGTGTCCATCGACAGGACCTTGAAGGCCTGCAGCCCCTTGTCGCCGTGCCTTGCAAGGCAGACCACCCGGGCACCGGTCAGTGCGGTCTGGAACCCGTCGCGCCGAAGACAGGACACATGCAGAAGAACATCCCCGGTCTGCGGATCGTCGGGAAGGACAAAGCCGAACCCCTTGGCCACGTCGAACCATTTGATCGCGCCGGCAATCTCGATGGCGTCGGACGTGTCTTCCTGGCTGCCCGCCTCCCGGGCTCGCGCTCTTGCAGGAAGCCCCCGATTGGTCGAGGATTTATCCTCCATCCGTCCCAGCCTTCCCAAGTGCCCAAGATTTGATTCTGCCGCGCACAAGATAGCATCGCTCCTTCCCGGCTTAGCAAGACCTATGGGAGATTTTCAACAGCGCCCGGATATACTGCAGCATTCCTGCAGCGACTGCGGCAGGAGGAGCTTTTGGCCGTTGCCGGGCACCGTGCCTCCACTTTATGTTCTCGCGGGTTCAATTCGAGGAAGGAAGCTGAAATGCGCTACTTGCACACGATGGTCCGCATCCGCGACGTGGAAGAATCGCTCGACTTCTACTGCAACAAGCTGGGGCTCAAGGAGGTCCGCCGGATCGAGAATGAAGCCGGCCGCTATACGCTCATCTTCCTTGCTGCTCCAGAAGACGTGGACACGGCCGAGCGCAACAAGGCGCCGATGGTCGAGCTCACCTTCAACTGGGATCCGGAGGACTATCAAGGCGGGCGCAATTTCGGCCACCTTGCCTATGAGGTGGACGACATCTATGCGCTCTGCCAGCGGCTGATGGATTCCGGCGTCACGATCAATCGCCCGCCGCGCGACGGACGGATGGCGTTCGTGCGCTCTCCCGACGGCATCTCCATCGAAATCCTGCAGAAGGGCGAGGCAAAGCCGAAGGCCGAGCCATGGGCGTCCATGCCGAATACGGGAGCTTGGTAGGAGGATAAGGGAGTATGGGAAAGGGAGTAAGGGGATTGGCGCGCTAGTGTATTGGCTGCGGCAGCAGTGGGCGCAGGGCTAACTTTCGTCCCTCACTCCCCTGCTCCCTTATTTCCCTACTCTCTTGTTCCCTAGATGGAGGCGACATGAAGGACGTCCTGCGCGAGCTTGAAAGACGCCGCGCCATTGCCCGCGAGGGCGGCGGCAAGGCGCGTGTCGAGCAGCAGCATGCCAAGGGCAAGCTCACTGCACGGGAACGGCTCGAGGTCTTTCTCGACGAAGGCTCCTTCGAGGAGTTCGACATGTTCGTCGAGCACCGGTCCCACGACTTCGGCATGGAGAAGACGAAAATCGCCGGCGATGGAGTCGTCACCGGCTGGGGCACGGTGAACGGCCGCACCGTGTTCGTCTTCGCCAAGGATTTTACCGTCTTCGGCGGCTCGCTGTCGGAAGCCCATGCCGAGAAGGTGATAAAGATCCAGGACATGGCGCTGAAGAACCGGGCGCCGATCATCGGCTTCTACGATGCCGGCGGCGCGCGCATCCAGGAAGGAGTCGCCGCGCTCGGCGGCTATGCGGAGATTTTTCAGCGCAACGTGCTCGCCTCTGGCGTCATCCCGCAAATCTCCGTCGTCATGGGCCCCTGCGCCGGCGGCGACGTCTACTCGCCAGCCATGACCGACTTCATCTTCATGGTGCGCGAGACCTCCTACATGTTCGTCACCGGGCCCGATGTGGTGAAGACGGTGACGAACGAGACGGTCACCGCAGAACAACTCGGCGGCGCCCACATCCACACGACGAAATCCTCCATCGCCGACGGCGCCTACGACAACGATATCGAAGCGCTCTTGCAAATGCGTCGCCTGATCGATTTCCTCCCCTCCTCCAACACGGCGGAAATTCCGGCGATCGACTTTCACGAGGGCGCAGCCGAGCCGGACTATTCATTGGACCGGCTCATCCCGGGCAATGCCAACAAGCCCTACGACATCAAGGAATTGATCCTGAAGGTGGCGGATGAAGGGGATTTCTTCGAGATCCAGGAGGGTTTCGCCAAGAACATCGTGACCGGTTTCGGCCGTGTGGAAGGCAGGACGGTGGGCTTCGTCGCCAACCAGCCGATGGTACTGGCTGGCGTGCTGGATTCCGACGCCTCGCGCAAGGCGGCCCGCTTCGTCCGCTTCTGCGACTGCTTCAACATCCCGATCGTCACCTTTGTCGACGTGCCCGGCTTCCTGCCCGGCACCGCGCAGGAATATGGCGGGCTCATCAAGCACGGGGCGAAGCTGCTCTTCGCCTATGCGGAGGCGACGGTGCCGAAGGTCACCGTCATCACGCGCAAGGCGTTCGGCGGCGCCTATGACGTGATGGCTTCAAAACATCTGCGCGGCGACATCAACTACGCCTGGCCGACGGCACAGATCGCCGTCATGGGTGCCAAGGGCGCAGTGGAGATCATCTTCCGCAAGGATATAGCGGACGCGCAGAAGATCGCAGAGCACACACGCAGGTACGAGGAGCGGTTCCTCTCGCCCTTCGTGGCCGCCGAGCGTGGCTATATCGACGAAGTCATCATGCCGCATTCGACCCGCCGGCGCGTCGCGCGCGCGCTGCGCATGCTCCGTAATAAGGACTTGTCGAATCCCTGGAAGAAGCACGAGAACATCCCGCTCTGACGAGGCGGAACGTTCTCGCGGCTTATGTCAGTGCAGCGTCGCGCCGCTGCCGGTGTAGTGGTGCGGTTTCTGCTGGGCGAGCGGGACCGGCCTGTGGAAAAACATGGCAGCGCTATGCGCCATGCCGGCCGCCATCACCTCGGCTTCCAGATCTGTGACGCTCGCCCGTTCTTCCGGGAACCGCGCCTTCATCTCCCACGCGATTGCCGGGACATTGACGACCCCATCGCGCGCCAAAGCTCGCCGGACAGCCGCATGCAGTTCCTCCAGCAATGCGCTCGAGAACCGTTTCATCTGGGTCTCCAGGCTCCCTCGCAGGTCGAACTCAGCTGCGAGGAGGCGAAAGATACCCCTGAGGCGCTTCACAAGCAACCTATTTTCTTTATTTTTCAATTAGTTAGTACAAGTCTCCCAATGCAGAAGCGGGGGATCTCGCGTCAGTGACGCCAGTTACTCATTTGGCGCCATTGACTGGTTTCAAGCCTGCACCATCTATCTTGAAATGATTGGCGAATCTTGGATTTTGCCTGACGATGCTGTGAATGGAGGTCGACGTGGCGGCGCTTGAGAGGCCGGAACGCCTGCAGATCATGTTGAGCGCGGAAGAGTTGCAGGCGCTGGAGGATTTCCGATTCGAGAACCGCATGCCGAGCCGGGCGGCCGCCGTGCGCGAACTCATGCGGCGCGGGCTGGCCTCGGGCGGATTCCTAAAGGCCGGCAGTGGGGCCAGGTCTCAGGATTTCGGCGTGATCGACAAGACTGCGGACGCCGGAGATGCTAGCCGCCGTGGATCGAGCGGCTCGCCCCAGGGGAAACCCTCATCCAATGGAGGCTCGAACCGTTCCTCCAATGGCTCAAACGATTCGCATGAGGGCGGGTGAACGCTCATCGCTGTCGATTGCCGTTCAGAAGGATTTGGGCGGAACGAAGAGGCAGATTGTCCGCGATGTGTCCGCTCCGGCGATCGAGCACCAGTGGTAAACGCCGTCCGGCGAGTCCCTCACCCGCTTGTCCGAGTAGGCCACGACTTCTCCTGTCGTCCGGATGACATATCCCTCGGGCCGCTCCGAAACGAGATCGGCCGATACTTCGCGGCAATCGTTGTTGGAGCAACAGGCATAAGGATAGCTCCAGCCGGACTTGGCTTCATGTGCATCAGCGAGATTGGGTACCCCGACCAGGGGCAGGAACAGGGCGGCGGCGAAGCCGCGGGCGAGGAGGACTGGGTTGGAGCATTCCATGGCTATCCCTCATGGTTGCCCCCCGTGATGATTTTCAACCGGTCATGGTTAACCTCGCTAACCGAGCCCGATGTCGCATTGAAGCGCGTCGGGCAGAACGCCGGCGCTCGCGGTTCGTTCCAGCCGGACCTTCCGGCGCACAGATTGACTTTTTGCCCATAGGGGTGTGGTTTGCGTCGGAAACGGGATGCCTCCGCGCATTTCCGGCCAAGCGGGACAGGCGCCGATGACCACCACCGACATAGCACGCCGGGTTTACAACCACACTTGGAAGCTCGACCCGATCTGCCGCAGTCTGCTCGACACGGACTTCTACAAGCTCCTGATGCTGCAGATGATCTGGGGCCTTTATCCGCATGTGGACGCGACCTTCACGCTGACTAACCGCAACAGGACGGTGCGGCTTGCCGACGAGATCGACGAAGGAGAACTGCGCGAGCAGCTCGATCACGCCCGCACCATCCGCTTCAGCAAAAAGGAGATGATCTGGCTTGCCGGCAACACTTTTTACGGCCGCAAGCAGATATTCAGCCCGGAATTCCTCGCCTGGCTCGCCGAGTTCCGGCTGCCGGAATACGAGCTCAGCCGCCGGGGCGGCCAGTTCGAGCTGCATTTCCCCGGGCGCTGGATGGAGACCACCATGTGGGAGATCCCGGCGCTCGCCATCATCAATGAATTGCGCTCGCGGGCGGCGATGAAATCGCTCGGCCCCTTCGCACTCGACGTGCTCTATGCCCGGGCCAAAGCGAAAGTCTGGTCCAAGGTCGAGCGATTGAAGAAGAACCCCGACATCCGCATCTCCGATTTCGGCACGCGCCGCCGCCATTCCTTTCTCTGGCAGAGATGGTGCGTCGAGGCGCTGAAGGAAGGAATCGGCGATTCCTTCACCGGCACATCCAACGTTAAGCTCGCCATGGACACGGATCTGGAAGCGCTCGGCACCAATGCGCATGAGCTTCCCATGGTGCTGGCCGCGCTGACGCGAACGGAGGCAGAGCTGAAGACATCGCCCTACCGGGTGCTCGAAGACTGGCAGCGCTACTATGGCGGCAATCTGCTTATCGTCCTGCCTGACACGTTCGGCACCGACGCTTTTCTCAAGGACGCGCCCGACTGGGTGGCGGACTGGACCGGATTCCGGCCGGACAGCGCCCCGCCGATCGAGGGCGGCGAGCGCATCCTCACCTGGTGGGAGAAGCATGGACGCGACCCGCGCGAAAAGCTGCTGATCTTTTCCGACGCGCTGGATGTGGATACGATCGAGGGCACCTACCGCCATTTCAAGGGGCGGGTGCGTATGGCCTTCGGCTGGGGTACGAATCTCACCAATGATTTCGAAGACTGCGCGCCGGACGAGATCGACAGCCTCAAGGCCATTTCGCTGGTCTGCAAGGTGAGCGAGGCTAACGGCCGGCCGGCCGTGAAGCTGTCGGACAATCCGGAGAAGGCCACCGGCGATCCGGCCGAGATCGAGCGCTATCTGAAAGTGTTTGGAAGCAGCAACCGCGTGCGTCAGCCCGTGGCGGTGTGAAGCGCTGGCTCAGGTCTTTTGCTGCCGGGCGGAGGCAGGCGCCTCTATCCCCTCTCGTCCTCCAGCATCTCCTTAACCGTCGTGGCCAACTGCCTGAGCGAGAACGGCTTTGGCAGGAATCCAAAAATTGCGTCGGAAGGTAGGTTCTTGGCGAAGGCGTCCTCGGCGTAGCCCGATACGAAGATGAATTTTATGTTCGGCTGCTCCTTGCGCAATTCGCGCAGGAGCGTCGGTCCGTCCATTTCCGGCATCACCACGTCCGAGACGACGATGTCCACCTTGCCCTCGAGCGCATGGAAGATCTCCAGCGCCTCGGTGCCCGAGCTTGCCTCGTGCACCTCATAGCCGCGCGAGGTGAGCGCGCGCACGCTGCCCATGCGCACCGCGTCCTCGTCTTCCACCAGCAGCACACGCGCCGAGCCGGAAAGGTCGCGATTGGCTTCCCGCTGCTTCTGCTCTCCGGCGCCGTTTGCCGCCGCGGCCGCCGCGGCTTCCGCCTGCGCCGCTTCCGCCGCCGATGGGACGTGCCGCGGCAGGAAGATGCGGAAGACCGTGCCCTTGCCGACTTCCGAATCGCAGTAGATAAAGCCGCCCGTCTGCTTCACGATGCCGTAGACCATCGACAGGCCGAGGCCCGTGCCCTTCCCCACCTCCTTGGTGGTGAAGAAGGGCTCGAAGATCTTCTTCTGCACCTCGGGCGGAATGCCCGTGCCGGTATCTTCCACCTCGACGACCACATAGTCCGCCGGCTGCAGCTCGCGATAGGTGTACTCGGCGCATTCGGCGGCGGTCACGTTCCTGGTGCGCACGGAGAGCCGCCCTCCGTCCGGCATGGCGTCCCGCGCATTGACAGCGAGATTGACGATCACCTGCTCGAACTGGCCGATGTCGACCTTCACCGGCCACAGGTCGCGCCCATGCTCGATGGTCAGCGTGATGTCGTTGCCGACCAGCCGCGAGAGCAGCATGCGCACATCGGCGAGCACGTCGGTGAGGTTCAGCACCTCCGGCCGCAGTGTCTGCCGGCGCGAGAAGGCAAGCAGCTGCCGCACCAGCGAGGCGGCCCGGTTGGCGTTCTGCTTGATGTTCATGATGTCGGGGAAGGACGGGTCCGACGGCCGGTGATTCGTCAGAAGCAGGTCCGAGGCCATGATGATGGCCGTGAGCACATTGTTGAAGTCGTGCGCTATGCCGCCCGCGAGCTGGCCCACCGCCTGCATCTTCTGGCTCTGCGCCATCTGCGCCTCGAGCGCCTTCTGCTCGGTGGTCTCTACGGCGTAGACGATGGCGGCTTCCTCCGCGCCCTCGCCGCCGCCCGGATCGGCAACGGCATTGACGTAGAAGCGCATGTGCCGCTCTTCGTTGTCGGGCAGAACCGTGTCGATCGGCGCGATATCGGCCTGGCGCTGCTTTGCCTTTTCCAGCGCCTGCGCGAATGCTTCGCGGTCCCGCTCATGCATCACCGTGTCGAGGCGGATCCGCCGGTCCACCGCGTCGCGGTCAACCACGCTCGAGAACAGAGAGAGGAAGGGCGCGTTGGTGCGCAGGATGCGCCCTTCATGATCGAGGCTGGCGATAGCCATCGGGGTCGAGTTGAAGAAGCGCGTAAAGCGCACTTCGGAGGCGCGCAGGTCGGCCGAAGCGTCCTCGCCCAGCGTCCGGTTGAGCACGATGGTGCGGGTCGGTCCCGGCGATCCGTCACGCATGGCGGTTACGCGATGCATGAAGCGCACGGGCAGCGCCTCGCCGCGCATCGTAGAAAGGTCGAGGTCGATGACGGCGTTGCGCGTCGTGCCGTGCTCGGCCTTCACGGCCTGGATCAGCGCCATCCCGTCGCCGGCGATGATGTCGGACAGGGTCAGGGCGCCGGGAACGAAATTGGCAAGATCGACGCCCAGCCATTCGGCAAGGGTCGCATTGAGGTAGGTGATCCGGCCATCGGCATCGGCAGCGAAGAACCCGGCCGGGGCATGGTCCAGATGGTCAATCGCCTTCTGCAGGTCGAGGAAGAAGCGCTCCTGCTCGGCGCGCTCGTCGGAGATGTCGGTGACGAGCCAGGCCGAGAGCGGCTTGCGATGACCCGGCACCTTGAAGACGCGCGCCCAAACACGATACCAGCGCGCTCCGGGCTCGCCCCCCGCCCGAATGGACCGCGAGAGGCGGAACTCGCCGTCGCCCGCCTTGCCGTCGCGCAAGCCCGCGGCGAGCCGCTCGATCACGGGAGCGGCTTCCGGATTGTCGGACAGGAGGGCCTCGACCGTCTTCACGTCCGCCGCCGAAATGGCCCCGGTCAGTTCGGCATAGGCGCGGTTGGCGTAAAGAATATGCCCCTTTGCATCGGTGACGATCAGTCCCTCGGCCATGGAATCGACGAAGGAGCGGGAAAGCTCGTCGCCCGTGGACCGCGGCGCGATCTGGACGAAGCCGATGGCACTGGCGAAGAGATAGCCAACCCCGACCATTGCCAGAACACCGAGGACACCGAGCAGGAAGTCTTCCCCGAGCCGTTCCTGAAAAAGAGCGATGGCAAGCGCCGAGCCGGTCAGGACGAGAATGAAGATGATCAACCGCGTGATGACGCCGGGCCTCATCCCCTGGTCGACGATGGGTGCCGCTTCTGTCTCGCCGCCACTTCGCTTGGCCATTCGTCCCCTCGCGCCGACTGCACGGCCCCACGCCTTCAATCGCATATATCAAGGCGGCACGGCGGCGCAAGATCGCGCAGGCGGCCCGCCGGAATGGCCGACCGGGATTCCCGCTTGCCGCACTACGCCTCAGCGCTTAGTGTTAAGTCTTTGAAGAAGAAGATGTAGCCTGGAGAAGTCGATGAGCGAATGGCTTGGCAATTTGGGAGGCGGCGGCTTTGTCACGGCGCTGATCTGGATCGTGGCCGCCCTCCTCGTGCTGGCGATCATCTTCGCCCTGCTGCGCGTCATCCGCAATTCCCGTTCCGGCACGTTCTTGAGTGATGGCCGTCACCGCGGGCCGCGCCTGGCGGTTGTGGATGCGGCGGCCGTGGACGAGAAGCGCCGACTGGTACTGGTGCGCCGGGATGAGGTCGAACACCTCATCCTGATCGGCGGGCCGACCGACATCGTCATCGAGCAGCAGATCAGGCAGCAGCAACAGCAGGCCGCGCCAGCACCGATGCAGCGGCGGGAGCCGGCCGCCCCTCCGCCGCCTCCTCCCGCGACCTCTCCGGTCCCGCCACGCCCGGCGGAAAGCGCCGCGCCGCGCCCGCGTCCGGCGCCGCATGCCGCGCCTGCCCCGCGCGCCGAGCCCTTCCTTGCCCCACGCGTTGACCGGCCGGCGCCGCCGGAGCGGCCGGAGCGGCCGATCCAGGACAGAGCGCCCCAGCGCGACGCGCCGATTGCGCCGCCACCTCCGCCCCCCGCCGCTCCCCCTGTGGAGGCAAGACCGCGGCCGGCGCCGGAGGCTCCCTCGATGCGCCAAGAGGCGCCGCGCGTGGTCGCCGCGCCGTCGGATGCCTGGCCGACCGAGCCGCAGCGGCAGGACGTTGCCCCGCCGCGCGACCACATCGAACCCCCCTCGCTCGACGAGATTCGGCCGGCCGCCGAGGCCCCCCGGCCCGCTGCGGCCGCACCGGCCCCACAGCGGCACGAGCCTTCCATCGAAGAGGAAATGAGCCGCCTGCTCGACGACCTCGTAGAGGACGAAAACAGGAAGGGCTAGGCGAGCGCCTAGCCTTTCGCACTCTTCGCCGCAGCCAGTTTGTCGCGCAGGATCTTTCCGCGGCCCTCATAGGTCGTCTGGCGCGCGCGGCCGAAGGCGAGCGAGTCGGCCGGCACGTCCTCGGTAAGCACGCTGCCCGAGGCCACATAGGCCCCGGCGCCGATCGCAATCGGCGCCACCAGCGCCGAGTTGGTGCCGATGAAGGCGCCGGCGCCGATCTCCGTGCGGTGCTTGCCGAAGCCGTCATAGTTGCAGGTGATGGTCCCGGCACCGATATTGGCGCCCGCACCAACCGTGGCATCGCCGATATAGGACAGATGCGGCACCTTGGCGCCCGGCTCGACGCGCGTGTTCTTGATCTCGCAGAAATTGCCGATCTTGGCCTTCTCCATGATCGCCGCACCAGGGCGCAGCCTGGCGAATGGGCCGACCGCCGCCCCGCTTTCCACCACCGCGCCTTCGATATGCGAAAAGGCGTGGATGCGTGCGCCGGCGCCGATCCGCACGCCGGGACCGAACCAGACATTGGGCTCGATGACCGTCTCCGGGCCGATTTCCGTGTCGTGGGAGAGGAAGACGGTTTCCGGCGCAATCATGGTGACGCCGGATAGCATCAGTTCGCGCCGCTTGCGCCTTTGCCAGATTGCCTCGGCTTCGGCGAGCTCGGCGCGGTGGTTGATGCCGAGGGCGCTTTCGAGCCCGGCCTCGCTGGCGAGAACCAGGAGTCCCCTGTGGTTGGCGATGCCGACGATGTCCGTCAGATAAAACTCGCCCTTAGCGTTGTCATTGCCCACGGCGTCCAGAAGCGCGCACGCATGGGCGCCGGCGACGGCCATCACGCCGCTGTTGCAGAATGTGATTTTCTTCTCTTCCGGCGAGCAGTCCTTCTCCTCGCGTATTGCGACCAGCCGGCCGTCTTTCTCAATCAGACGGCCGTAGCCCGACGGATCCGGCGGGCGGAAGCCCATAACTGCGACAGCAGCACCCTCCGCCAGCTTTGCCCGCGCGTCCGTGAGCACTTCGGGCTCGAGAAGCGGATGATCCCCGAACACGACCAGCACGTCGTCATAGCAGCGCGCGATAGCCTCCCGCGCCGCCAGCGCCGCATGGGCAGTGCCGAGCCGCTGCTCCTGCACGAATATCTCGACCTCGCCGGCCGCTCCGCTCGTCACCGCTTCGCGCACCTGATCGGCCCCATTGCCGACGACAAGCGCCAGCGCGTCGGCGCCGGCCGCCTTGGCGGCGGCGATCACATGGCCGACCATTTCGAGCCCGCCGATCTTGTGCAGCACTTTTGGCAGCCCGCTCTTCATGCGGGTGCCTTCGCCCGCGGCGAGGATGATGGCGAGGCAGGTGCGGTTGGTCATGGAGAAAGTCCGTTATTGCTGCGGAATCGGCCGATCTGTAGCACTGCGCGCGGCGAGCGCAAAATACCGGCTCAGCCGAGCCGCCCGAGAACGGGGAAGGTTTCGAGCAGCCAGAAGGCCATGTTCTGCATCCCGCCGGTCAGGAACAGGAGGCCTGCGACGACCAGCAAGCCGCCGATCGCCTTCTCCACGCGGCCCAGATGCATGCGGAAGCGCTGCAGGAAGCGCATGAAGGCGTCGGAAAAGAGCGCGGCGATAAGGAAGGGAATGCCGAGCCCGGCCGAATAGACCGCGAGCATCAGCGCGCCCTCACCGACGGTCTCGCGCCCGCCGGCCAGCGTCAGGATCGGCCCCAGGACCGGGCCGATGCATGGCGTCCAGCCGAAGGCGAAGGCAAGGCCCATCAGATAGGCCGCGCCGATGCTCGCCGGCCGGCCGCCCGCCTGGATGCGCGCCTCGCGCGAAAAGAGCGGGATGCGCACGAGGCCCAGGAAATTGAGCCCCATCAGGATAATGATGAGCCCGGCCATGATGGCCAGTTCCTGCTGCCAGGCGCGCAGCAGCCCGCCGATGGTCGAGGCTCCGGCGCCGAGCGCGACAAAGACCGTTGAGAAGCCGAGCACGAAGGCGAGCACCGCCTGCAGGAGCGGGAGCCTGGCGCTGGCCGCACCCTCGGGCCGCCGGAAATCCTCCACCGACACACCGGCCATGTAGCAGAGATAGGGCGGCACGAGCGGCAGCACGCAGGGCGACAGGAACGAAAGCGCCCCCGCCGCAAGCGCGCTGGTATAGCCGATATCGATCGCCATTCGATGCCTCTTTGCGCTCGGATATAAAGGCGTGGCGGCGAAAGCTCCAATCACCATCGCGTGGGCAAAGCGCCGCATCGCCCCGCCCGCCCTGCCGCACCCGGCATTTGCGGTTGACCCGGTGGTGCCGCCCCACTATGTTCCGCCGCAATTCGCAGGCGGCATTTTGCCTCGTGCGAGCGCGTAGCTCAGCCGGTAGAGCAACTGACTTTTAATCAGTAGGTCCAGGGTTCGAATCCCTGCGCGCTCACCACGCCTCGATGAACCCTCTCAACACTTGCGGCAGCGCTTCCGGCAGATCCTCCGCGATCAGCCCGGGCCCGACCGCCCTTCCCGCCTCGGCGTGAAGATAGACCGCGGCGGCCGCCGCTTCGAAAGCAGGCATACCCTGCGCCAGCAGGCCCGCGATCATCCCGGCAAGCACGTCGCCGGAGCCGGCGGTGGCAAGATAGGGCGTCGCGTTGGCATTGATGAGGGCCTGCCCCTTGGGCGTAGCGACGACCGTATCCGGCCCCTTGAGGAGAACCACCGCGCCGCTGCGTGCGGCGGCGGCGCGAGCCTTGCCCAGCTTGGAGAGTTGTGCGTCGGCGGCAAGATCCGGGAAGAGGCGGGCGAACTCGCCGAGGTGGGGCGTGAGTACCAGGCTCCCCTCGCTCGAGGCAGCAGCCGCGAAAAGCAGCGCGGGCTCGGCGGCAAAAGCCGATATACCGTCTGCGTCGAGCACGAGATGCGCCGGCGC
Source organism: Chelativorans sp. (assembly GCF_031180965.1). Lineage (GTDB taxonomy): Bacteria > Pseudomonadota > Alphaproteobacteria > Rhizobiales > Rhizobiaceae > Chelativorans. The sequence continues at coordinate 47,347 of NZ_JAPSLH010000010.1, read as the reverse complement.
ATGCCCAGTCTCGGCGCGGAGCAGGCTGGTGGCGAAGATCCGCGCCTTGTCGCCTACGCCGAATCCCGGCCCGAGCACATAGGCCGCCGCCTCCCGCCCGCGCCGGAAGGCGGCAAGCTCGTCCAATTCCTCCACCCGGCGAAGCATGATCGAGGTGAGGTGGATGGCGTTGACGGCGAGCGCCGCTGTTGGGGAAAGCAGGGTCACCGCCCCCGCTCCGATCCTTGCCGCGCCGCGCGCGCAAAGCCTCGCCGCGCCGGTTGCCGCCGGCCCGCCAGAGAAAACGCCCACATGGCCGCGCCGGTATTTGTGTGTATCCGCCTCCGGGCGCGGCAGGAGCCCGGCCCAAAGCGCCGGCGCGTTCTCGCGGCAGCGGGGGCGGATCGCGTCGAGAAGCTCGGCGCGGATCCCGATATCGGCCACCACGGTTTCCCCGCAGAGGGAGCGGCCGGGATATAACAGGTGGCCCGGCTTCTTGCGGAAGAAGGTCACGGTGAGCCTGGCGGGAAGCGCGGCGCCTAGGACCATGCCGCTGTCTCCGGAAACGCCTGACGGTAGGTCGACGGCAATGGCGGGCGCTTTGGCGGCCGCTGCCCGTTCCAGCACGGCCGCATAGGCGCCCTCGACCGGCCTGTCCAGCCCCGCCCCGAACAAGGCATCCACCACCACCCACCCCGGCTCAGGCCCGAAATCCCCGAGCGGCCCCGCCCGCAGCGGCCACTCGGCCGCGGCGCGCGCCGCATCGCTTCCCGACCTCGGCTCGGCATCGCGCCAGACCCGCACGGACAGCCCGCGCTCGTGGAGCAGGCGCGCCACCACATAGCCATCGCCGCCATTGTTGCCCGGGCCGCATAGCACGTCGAAACCGGCGGCATCCGCATGACGGGCGAGGATCTCTGCCGTTACCGCCGCGCCGGCATTGCGCATGAGATCGATGCCCTCGAAAGGGCCGGCCTCGGCGGCAAGCCGGTCAGCGCGGGCCATCTCCTCCGGTGTCAGAATCTCGTGCATCGCCTCACGACTCACTGCTTGTCGATCATGGCTTCGATTCGGCCTGGCCGCAAATGCGATGCTCCGCCCGGTCAGCATTTGAGCACATTGCCTATTTCCTAGGCAGGTGGATCGGCCACAAGCGGCCGAGCCCGCATCCGCAGACACCGTTTCCATCTTCCAGCAGGGGAAAACGCCGACAATGCCGCCGGTACCCACCTGGCGTCGGCTTGGCATGCTTCCTGCATACGAATAGGCGAAGCGGGGCTGCCCCCGCTTTTCACGCAATCGGAGGCCGCCGAACCATGAAAAAGATCGAGGCGATCATCAAACCTTTCAAGCTCGACGAGGTGAAGGAAGCGCTCCAGGAAGTCGGGCTCCAGGGCATCACCGTCACCGAAGCCAAAGGTTTCGGCCGCCAGAAAGGACATACGGAGCTCTATAGGGGCGCCGAATACGTGGTCGATTTCTTGCCGAAGGTGAAAATCGAGGTGGTTCTGGTCGACGACATGGTCGATGCCGCCATTGAGGCCATCCGCAAGGCGGCGCAAACCGGCCGTATCGGCGACGGTAAGATCTTCGTCACCAACGTCGAGGAAGTCATCCGTATCCGCACCGGCGAGACGGGGCCGGACGCGGTCTGATCAAAAAACACCAATTCCGATTGTGGAAGAACTGTCATTTACAGGGGTTGAAGAGACATGACGACAGCACAGGACATTTTGCAGCAGATCAAGGACAAGGACATCAAGTTCGTCGATCTGCGGTTTACGGACCCGAAGGGCAAGCTCCAGCACGTGACCATGGACATCGGCGAGGTGAACGAGGACATGTTCGCCGACGGCGTGATGTTCGACGGCTCCTCGATCGCCGGCTGGAAGGCCATCAACGAGTCGGACATGGTCCTGATGCCGGAGCCGGAAACGGCGCATATCGATCCATTCTTCGCGCAGTCCACCCTGGTGATCCTCTGCGACATCCTCGACCCGGTCTCGGGCGAGGCTTATAACCGCGATCCGCGCGGCATCGCCAAGAAGGCGGAAGCCTATCTGCGCGCCGAGGGCATCGGCGACACCGTCTATGTGGGACCTGAAGCCGAATTCTTCGTCTTCGACGACGTGAAGTACAAGGCCGATCCCTACAACACCGGCTTCAAGCTCGATTCCAGCGAGCTGCCCTCCAACGACGACACCGACTACGAGACGGGCAATCTCGGCCACCGCCCGCGCGTCAAGGGCGGCTACTTCCCGGTGCCGCCGATCGATTCGCTGCAAGACATGCGTTCCGAGATGCTCTCGGTGCTGACCGAGATGGGCGTGACGGTGGAAAAGCACCACCACGAGGTGGCTGCCGCCCAGCATGAACTCGGCTTGAAGTTCGACACGCTCGTGCGCAACGCCGACAAGATGCAGATCTACAAGTATGTCGTGCACCAGGTCGCCAATGCCTATGGCAAGACGGCCACCTTCATGCCCAAGCCCATCTATGGCGATAACGGCTCGGGCATGCACGTGCACCAGTCGATCTGGAAGGAAGGCAAGCCCACCTTCGCCGGCAACGAATATGCGGGCCTGTCCGAGACCTGCCTCTATTATATCGGCGGTGTCATCAAGCACGCCAAGGCGGTCAACGCCTTCACCAACCCCACCACGAACTCCTACAAGCGTCTGGTGCCGGGCTTCGAGGCGCCGGTGCTGCTGGCATACTCCGCGCGCAACCGCTCGGCGTCCTGCCGCATTCCATTCGGCACCTCGCCGAAGTCGAAGCGCGTCGAGGTCCGCTTCCCCGATCCGCTGGCGAACCCCTATCTCGCCTTCGCGGCCCTGCTCATGGCCGGTATCGATGGCATCAAGAACAAGATCCATCCCGGCCAGGCCATGGACAAGGATCTTTACGACCTGCCGCCGAAGGAGCTGAAGAAGGTGCCGACCGTATGCGGGAGCCTGCGCGAGGCGCTGATGAGCCTCGACAAGGACCGGGGCTTCCTGAAGGCCGGCGGCGTGTTCGACGACGACCAGATCGATGCCTATATCGAGCTCAAGATGGCCGAAGTGCTGCGCTTCGAGATGACGCCGCACCCGGTCGAGTTCGACATGTACTATTCGGCGTAGTAACAGCAGCATGACGAGAAGGCTCCGGGTTTTCCCGGGGCCTTTTTTCTTTCTCTGCAGCAGACTGCTCGGCGGAGAAGCCGTTCACATGACGGAGACGGACCAGGTCACGATCTCGGCCACGGCGGATTGGAAGGCCTGATCGAGAGCGGCCAGGAAGGTCTCGTCGCCGCTGCCCGCCAGTGGCGCGACGGCCGCGAAGTCGCGCGAGGCGCGCACCAGGCCGGTGCGGTCATCAAGCACCCGCACGAAAAGCTCCACATAGGCCTGGTTGCTGCCCACCCGTACCTCGAAGGCGCGGATATCGACGATCACCTGATAGTCAATGGCAAGGCCCTCGCCGGGCCTGCCCACGCCGCCCAGCCGCCCCGTGCGTTGGTAGGCCTCGATAAGGCCGGCCTGCACGAGCCGCGGCAGCCGGTCGGACCAGCGCACCCCTTCGAGAAGCTGGATGGCGCCGCTTGACGTCCGGACGGCGACATCCTCTCCGTCCAGCACTTTCAGGGCCGTGGGCTCCGGCACGAGGATCTGTCTGCGGGAAAGGCTGGGCCCCGAGGTGGCGAGCGCCGGCGCGCTCAGATCATAAACGTCGACCGGAGCCGGACCGAATCCGGGAATGGCGGCGCAGCCGCCGAGCACCAAGCCGAGGACCACCAGCCCGCATTGAGCGCCTCTAAAACCCAACCCATTGCTCCCAAACGCCGGATTCGCCCCGCAGACCTTTGCGGACGCTTTTCCGGCTTGTCAACGGCGGGCCCGGCCGTCATAGCGGCGGACGGCCCCGTCGCCACCTGTAATGATCCGCTGCGGGTTGCGTTCCAGATCGCTGATGGAGCTCTCGATCCGCGTCACCGCGCGCCGCGCGTCGGTCACCAGTGCCTCGACGTCGCGCAGGCCCTGGCCGGAGAAGCGCGCCAGGCCCTCGGTGATCGGCCCCAGCCTCGCATTGAGCGTGTCGGCCACCTGCCGGAAAGAGGCGAGCGTCTTGCTAGCGTCGGCGAAGAGGCTCTGCCCCTCCCCGGAGCCAAGCATGCCGTCGAGCTTCGCGAGGACGCCGTCCACTCGGACGGAAGCGGCATTGAGGCGGCTGGCTAGCTCCTGCGCATCGGTGATGAATTGGTCGATGTCCTCGGTCCGGTCTCCCACCGTGTCGCCCACGCGGGCGATATCGGCGGAAGCCTGGTTGATGGCAGTGCTCGCCTCCTCGAAATTGCGGATGGCGCTCCCGATCGCCGTCGGATCGACATCCGCCATCAATGCATCGACCTTCCTCAAGGTGTTGCTCGCCTGGTCCGAGAAACTGTTGATCGAACTCACCGCTTCGTCGACACCGGCCACGATCGTATCCAGCTGGCCGGTAGCGGCGCTCACGCGCGCGGTGAACGTATCGATATTCTCCACAATGTTCTCGATCTTCTGGCGGTCGACGGCTGTGATCAGCTCCTCCGCGGCTGCCAGGGTCGAATCAAGCCGGCCCGATACGCTGGAAATGGTATCTGAAAGCTCGCTGATATTGGCCAGGAAGGAATCGATCCCCTCCGAATTGCGCGCAAGCGCGGCCGAGAAGGTCTCGATATTCCGCACGGTTTCGGTCAGCGGACCGCGCACATCGGTGGCGAAGCCCTCCAGCTGATCCATCACGGAATCGGCACGCGACATGATGCTTTCGGCGGACTGCAGCAGGTTCGTCACTGCCGACGGATTGGCGGTTATCTCTGGTATTCGCCCCTCCTGCTGCGCAAGGGCGAGCAGGTTCGGCTCCTGCGGGTTGCCGCCTGCGAGCTCGATATTGGCCTGTCCGGTGGTCAGGCTGGCGAGGCCGACATCCGCCTTGGTGGACTGGGTCACCGGCGTGGTGCGCTCCAGCCGCGCTTCGGCAATGGCGCCGGCCGGGTTGTCCTGGTCGAGATAGACCCGGTCAACGGTGCCGACGCGCACGCCGTTGAACAGCACCGCGCTGCCGGTGGTAAGCCCGGCCGCCGAGCCGGGGATGCGGAACCGGATCGGCACCATATTGCCCTGCTCCCCCACGCCCGCCGTCCAGTAGACGAAGCCGAATGCGGCCAGGATGGCGAGGATCGTGAAGATGCCGACGACGACGTAGTTTGCCTTGGTTTCCATCTTCTTCTTTTCTTATTTCAGCGCACGACCTGGCGCGCCCGCTTTCCGCGGAAATAGGATTTCACCCAGGGCTCCTCGCTGCGCATCATGTCCTCCACGGTGCCTTCCACGAGCACCCTTTTATCGCCCAGAACCGCGATGCGATCGCAGACGGTCAGCAGACTGTCGAGATCATGTGTCACCATATAGACCGTCAGACCCATCGTATCGCGCATTTTTGCGACGAGCTCGTCAAATTCGGCTGCGCCGATGGGGTCAAGGCCGGAGGTGGGCTCGTCGAGGAAGACGATGTCCGGGTCGAGCGCAAGCGCGCGGGCGAGCGCCGCCCGCTTGATCATGCCGCCGGAAAGCTCGGACGGATACTTGGTGGCGGCGTCGCGCGCCAGGCCGACCAGTTCGAGCTTCAAGAGTGCCAGTTCGTCCATCAGCTTTTTCGGCAGGTCGAGATATTCGCGCATGGGGACCTGGATGTTTTCGGCCACAGTCAGGCCGGAGAACAGCGCCCCGTGCTGGAAAAGAACACCCTGCCGCATGTCGACCACCATACGCTCGCGCTCGCCCAGTTCGGCAAGGTCCTCGCCGTAGATACGGATCGTGCCGGACTGTTTCGGGGCGAGGCCGAGGATCGTCCTCAGCAGCACGGACTTCCCCGCTCCCGACGCGCCGACAAAGCCGAGGATTTCCCCGCGATAGACCTCGAGCGACAGATTCTGGAGCACCGTCGTGGGACCGAAGCGGACAGTGATATCGCGCGCCTCCAGGATGACCTCCGCCCCATTGCGAGAGGCGCCCCCGGAAGCCACTGCCATTCCCTCCCCGTTTCCGCCGGCCGTCGTCATCAGAAATCTATTGCTGCGTAGAACATGGCGAAAAGACCGTCGATGAGGATGACGATGAAGATCGCTTTCACCACCGAGGAGGTGACATGCATGCCGAGCGATTCGGCGCTGCCGCCCACTTTCATGCCCTCTACCGACGCGATGATGCCGACGATGAGGGCCATGAACGGCGCCTTGATGAGCCCCGCGAAAATACTGGTGAGGTCGATCGCACCATGCAGCCGGACGATGAAGGCCGAGGGCGAGATGTCCGAATAAAGCCAGGCGACCATCATCGCGCCGCCCAGCGCCGCGAAATTGGCGATGATCGTCAGGCAGGGCACGGCGATCACGAGCGCGACAAGCCGCGGGAACACCAGCACGCCCACCGGATTGAGGCCGATCACGGTGAGCGCGTCCACCTCCTCGCGCATCTTCATCGAGCCGATCTCGGCCGTGATGGCGCTGCCCGAACGGCCGGCGATCATGATCGCGGTCATCAGCACGCCGAGCTCGCGCAGGATCAGGATGCCGACCAGGTCGACCACATAGAGCTCGGCGCCGAAATAGCGCAGCTGGAACGCGCCCTGCTGCGCGATGATGGCTCCGACCAAGGCCGACATCAGCACGATGATGGGAATGGATCCCACGCCCATCCGGTCGATCTGGGTCGCGATTGCCGCCGGGTTTATCGAGTAGCCGCGGCCGAGCTTCATCTGCGCGCCGCTGATCGTGGCGCCGAGTATGTGCAGGCCGTAGAGCAGGTCGTCGCGGATGTCGTAGACCACGCGGCCAAGGGCGGCCAGCACGCTCGCGATCCAGTTTCCCTTGCGCCGTGGGGGCTGGACCTCGCCCTCCTCGGCCATGGGCTCGACGGCGGCGAGCAGGATGGTGGCGGCTTCCGACCTTCCGGTCACCTCGACGTCGGTTCCGCGGCGCTTCTGGCCGCTGACGAGGCGCGCCACCAGCCACGCTCCGGCCGTGTCGAGCTGCCGCACCTGGCTAAGATCGATGGTCATACGTTCAGCGGTGTGCCCGAGGAGATCGCGCATGGGAGCGTCAACCAGGGCCACGGTCCTGGTGGTCCAGTCGCCCTCGAGGTAGCAGGTCAGCGCGCCGCCATTGTCCTCCACCTCGACGCGCGGCGCCGTCGCGCTTTGCGGCGCGGCTGCAGGCTCTCTCCGGGTCGATAGCTTGAACACCATGGCGAACATCCTTAAAGCGGAGAAGCCCGGAAGGAAACGGCCTGCTGGCGAAAGCTATGCATAGTTCGGCAAGCTCGCTGCCGCACAGGTGAAGGTGAACATGGCGCGCGGACTGACCGTCGATATCGAGAGCTTTCCGATTGCCGGCGTGTTCCGCATTTCGCGCGGAGCCAAAACCGAGGCTCAGGTCGTCACATGCACGATCTCGGAGGGCGCCGGAGTCGGCCGCGGCGAATGCGTGCCCTACGGCCGGTACGGCGAGTCGATCGCAAGCGTCGCCGCAGCGATCGAGGCCATGCGGAAGGACATCGTCTACGGGATGGACCGCCAGACCTTGCGGCTGAGCATGCCGGCGGGCGCTGCGCGCAATGCGCTCGACTGCGCGCTGTGGGATCTGGAAGCCAAGCGCGCAGGCAGGCGGGTCGCCGGGATGATCTGCCGGGAGGCGCCGCGGCCCTTGGTGACGGCTCAGACCATTTCGCTGGGAACGCCGGAGGAGATGGCGGCCCAGGCACGCGAATTCGCTCCGCGCCCGGTGCTGAAGATCAAGGTGGGCGGGGATGACGACGCCGCGCGCATGCGCGCGGTCGCCGAGGCGGCGCCCAACAGCAAGCTCATCGTCGATGCCAATGAAGGCTGGACGGAAGAGAACCTGGAACGGAACCTCCGCGCGGCGGCGGAAAACCGCGTGATGCTGGTGGAGCAGCCCCTGCCGGCCGGCAAGGATTCGATCCTTGCCGAGGCCTCCCGCCCGGTGCCGGTCTGCGCGGACGAGAGCCTTCACACTTCGGCGGATCTCGAACGGCTGCGCGGTCTCTACGACGCCGTGAACATCAAGCTCGACAAGACCGGCGGGCTCACCGAGGCGCTCATCCTGCGCGACCGGGCCAGGGAACTGGGTTTTTCCATCATGGTCGGCTGCATGGTGGGCACGTCGCTGGCGATGGCGCCCGCGGTCCTGCTCGCCCAGGAGGCTGATTTCGTCGATCTCGATGGCCCGCTTCTGCTTGCCCGGGACCGCATTCCGGCGCTTGCCTATGACGGCTCGCTCGTCTCGCCCCCGGAGCCGGAGCTCTGGGGCTGATCCTCAAGCCGCCTCGACGATCTCTTCTTCCACGGCGCGCAGCCGCGGCCGCTTGACCGGCTCCGTCACGCGAGCGGTCTTCGCCCAGGTGACGATCTCGAAATTTCCGTCGAAATCCTCGACGAGCGCGGTGCAGCTCTCCACCCAGTCGCCCGTGTTCATGTAGCGGATGCCGTCGATTTCCTCCATGGCCGCATGGTGGATATGGCCGCAGATTACGCCATCGACCCCCGAGCGCAGCGCTTCCTGGGCAAGCACATTCTGGAATGAGCTGATGAATTTCACGGCCTTCTTGACCTTCACCTTGGCCCAGGACGAAAACGACCAATAGGGCCGGCCGAGGAGCCGGCGGACGACAGCCACGACGCGATTGACGACGATCGCCGCGTCATAGGCCTTGTCGCCGAAATAGGCGAGCCAGCGGGCATTGTGGACCACGGCGTCGAACTGGTCGCCGTGGAGCACGAGGAAGCGCCTGCCGTCGGCCGCCTCGTGGATGGCCCGGTCACTCACGACGATTCCGCCGAAATGAACGCCCTGGAACGGGCGTAGAAACTCGTCGTGGTTTCCGGCGATGTAGAAGATCCGGGTGCCCTTGCGCGCCTTGCGCAGGAGCTTCTGCACCACGTCGTTGTGCGCCTGCGGCCAGTGCCAGGAGCGGCGCAGCCGCCAGCCGTCGACGATGTCGCCCACCAGATAGATCGTATCGGCATCGTGGTGACGCAGGAAGTCGATCAGAAACTCGGCTTTCGCCGGCTTGGAGCCGAGATGGATATCGGAAAGGAAGATCGTGCGGAAACGGCGGGGTGCGGGCGCGAGCATGGAAGATGTCCGGGCATTTGCGTCGCGGTCCCTATGCCCCGATTCATGTCACAGCCATGTGACGGTTGCCAGGCGGGGAGCCCGGGAGTAGACGGTCAGCCGGAATCCTTTGTCATGGAAGCCGGGGGTCGGCATGGATCTTGGCATCAGGGGCAGGAACGCGATCGTCTGCGCATCGAGCCGGGGGCTCGGCCGCGGCTGTGCCATTGGCCTGGCGGAGGCGGGATGCAATCTGGTCGTGAACGGCCGCGATCCGCAATCGCTACGGCGGACGGCCGAGGAGATCCGCGACCGCTTCGGGGTATCGGTGACCGAGGTGGCCGCCGACGTGTCCACCCATGAAGGCCAGAAAGCGCTGCTTGACGCCTGCCCTTCCCCGGACATCCTGGTCAACAACAATGCCGGCCCGCCGCGCCGCGACTTCCGAGAACTGTCGCGCGAGGACATGATCAAGGGCGTGACGCAGAACATGATCACGCCGTTGGAGCTCATCCAGGCGACCGTGCCGGGCATGGCCGAGCGCGGCTTCGGCCGTGTCGTCAACATTACCTCCTATTCCGTCCGCATGCCGATTCCCGGCCTCGATCTCTCCTCCGGCGCACGGGCCGGCCTCACGGCCTTTCTGGCCGGTGTGGCGCGCACGGTGGCGGGCAGGAACGTGACCATCAACAACCTGCTTCCCGGCAGGATGGACACCGAGCGGCTCCACGCCGGCATCCGATACGGCGCCGAGAGGGGCGGCCATTCGGAAGAGGAGGAGACCAGACGGCAAATCTCTGAAATCCCGGCCGGGCGCTTCGGCACGCCCGAGGAGTTCGGCCGCGCCTGCGCATTCCTCTGCTCGGCTCATGCGGGCTACATCACCGGCCAGAATCTGCTGCTCGATGGCGGCCTCTTTCCCAGCGCTTTTTGATATGCCCGCCGGCGGCGGGGAAACAGCACATCTAGGAGGTAGATCTTGAAGCTCTTGCGGTTTGGCAACAAGGGGGCGGAAAAGCCCGCCATTCTCCACAGTGACGGGACCATCCGCGACGTCTCCTCGCTCGTCCCCGACTATACGCCCGAGACGATCTCGCCGGCGCTCATCCGCATTCTCGCCTCGGCGAATCTCGGCTCGCTGCCGGTGGTGCCGCAGGTGGCGCGCATCGGCGCGCCGATCGCCCGCACCGGCCATTTCATCGCCATCGGCCTCAACTATGCCGACCATGCGGCCGAATCGAACCTGCCGATCCCGAGCGAGCCCGTCGTCTTCTCGAAGGCGCCGAGCTGCCTTTCCGGTCCCAATGACGACGTCATGATCCCAAAAGGTTCGCAGAAGACCGACTGGGAGGTGGAGCTTGCCGTCGTGATCGGCGAGCGCTGCGACTACGTCTCGGAGGACGAGGCTCTTTCGCGCGTCTTCGGCTATGCCGTCTGCAACGACGTTTCCGAGCGCGAATACCAGGCCGAGCGCGGCGGCCAGTGGATCAAGGGCAAGAGCGCGCCGACTTTCGGTCCCCTCGGCCCCTGGATCGTCACGCCGGACGAGATCCGGGATCCGCAGAACCTCGACATGTTCCTGAACGTCAATGGCGAGCGCCGGCAAACCGGCAGCACCAAGACCATGATCTTCAGCGTCGCCCACATCATCTCCTATCTGTCGAAATTCATGGTGCTGGAGCCCGGCGACGTGATCACCACCGGCACGCCGCCGGGCGTCGGGCTTGGCATGAAGCCGCCGGTCTATCTCAAGGCTGGCGACGAGATGCATCTGGGGATCAGCGGCCTCGGCGAGCAGCGCCAGCGCCTTGTAGGGCGGCAGTGAATCGGGGAGCGGAGGGCGAGATCGCGGGAGTGACTGCGTGAAGAAAATCCTTTCCGAGATCGACGAGGCCGCCCTCTTTTTCCACCGCCATCCGACGCCGGGAAAGCTGGAGATCCAGCCGACAAAGCCGCTCGGCAACCAGCGCGACCTGGCCCTCGCCTATTCGCCCGGGGTTGCCGCTCCCTGTCTTGCCATCCACGAGGACCCCTCCACCGCCGCCGACTACACCTCGCGCGCCAATCTGGTGGGCGTGGTCTCCAACGGCTCGGCAGTTCTCGGCCTCGGCAATATCGGCCCCCTCGCCTCCAAGCCGGTGATGGAGGGCAAGGCCGTCCTCTTCAAGAAGTTCGCCGGCATCAATGTCTTCGATATCGAGATCGACGCGCCGGATGTCGAGCGCATGGTGGAAACGGTCGCCGCCCTGGAGCCCACCTTCGGCGGCATCAATCTTGAGGACATCAAGGCGCCGGAATGCTTCGAGGTCGAAGAGCGCCTCAAGGCGCGCATGAAAATTCCCGTCTTCCATGACGACCAGCACGGCACGGCGATCATCGTCGCCGCCGCGGTGCTCAACGGGCTGGAACTCGCCGGCAAGGATATAGCTGAAGTAAAGATCGTCACGTCAGGCGCGGGAGCGGCCGCGCTCGCCTGTCTGAACCTCCTCGTCTCCCTCGGCGCCAGAACGGAGAACATCTGGATCACGGACCGCCACGGCGTCGCCTTTCGCGGCCGGGTTGAGGAGATGGACCGCTGGAAGGAGCCCTACCTCAAGGAGACGGATGCTCGCGAGCTGTCTGAGGTGATCGGCGGAGCCGACATTTTCCTCGGCCTCTCCGTCGGCGGCGTGCTGAAGCCGGAGATGCTGAAGCAGATGGGAGAGCGCCCGCTCATCCTGGCGCTTGCCAATCCCAATCCCGAGATCATGCCGGAAGCGGCGCGCCAAGCGCGGCCCGACGCCATGATCTGCACCGGCCGTTCGGACTATCCGAACCAGGTCAACAATGTCCTCTGCTTCCCCTATATCTTCCGCGGGGCGCTCGATGTCGGCGCCACCGCGATCAACGAGGAGATGAAGCGCGCCGCCGTGCAGGCGATCGCAGCGCTCGCCCGCGAGGAGCCCTCGGATGTGGCAGCGCGCGCCTATTCGGCGGAGACGCCCGTCTTCGGTCCCGACTTCCTGATCCCCTCGCCCTTCGACCCGCGCCTCATCCTGCGTATCGCCCCCGCCGTCGCCAAAGCGGCGATGGAATCGGGCGCCGCCACCCGGCCGATCGAGGACATGGACGCCTATCTCGACCGGCTGAACCGCTTCGTCTTCCGCTCCGGCCTGGTCATGAAGCCGGTCTTTTCCGCAGCCAAGCAGGCGGGCCGAAAGCGCGTCATCTATGCCGACGGCGAGGACGAGCGCGTGCTGCGCGCCGCCCAGGTGGTGCTTGAGGAAGGGCTGGCGCAGCCCATCCTCATCGGCCGGCCGCATGTGGTGGAGGTGCGGCTGAAGCGCTACGGGCTGAAGATCAAGCCGGGCGTGGATTTCGAGATCATCAATCCCGAGGACGACCCGCGCTACCGCGACTATGTCGATCTCCTGATCCGCATCGCCGGCCGTCGCGGCGTAACGACCGAGGTGGCCCGGACGCTCGTGCGGACGAACACCACGGTAATCGCCGCGCTTTCCATGATGCGCGGCGAGGCGGACGCCATGATCTGCGGCCTGGAGGGGCGCTTCGAGCGACACCTGCGCTATGTCGACGCCATCATCGGCCGGCGCGAGGGCGTGCGCGACCTGTCAGCCCTTTCCCTTCTCATTACGCAGCAGGGCGTCATGTTCTTCACGGACACTTATGTGACGCTCGACCCCTCGGCGGAAGAGATCGCCGAGATGACGCTGCTGGCCGCGGAGGAGATCCGCCGCTTCGGCATCGAACCCAAGGCGGCGCTGCTGTCGCATTCTGATTTCGGCTCGCGCGACTCGGCGAGCGCGCTGAAGATGCGCGAGGCCGTCAGCATCCTGCACCGCATCGCGCCCGATCTGGTGGCGGACGGCGAGATGCATGGCGACGCCGCGCTGTCCGAGGAGCTGCGCCAGCGCGTCTTTCCCCATGCGGGGCTGAAGGGGGAGGCGAACCTGCTCGTCTTCCCCAATCTCGACGCGGCCAACATCACTCTCACCACCGTGAAGGCCATGACCGACGCGCTCCATGTCGGGCCGATCCTCCTCGGCGTCGCGCGTCCCGCGCATATCCTCACGCCGTCGGTCACCTCGCGCGGCGTGGTCAACATGACGGCACTGGCCGCGGTAGAGGCGCTGCAGAACCGGACCGCCGAATAGCGCTTCCGCTCGGCCCGCGTAGCGCGGCGCTAGCTCCGCCCGGCCAGGATGCTCTCGCGCTCGATGAGCGGCAACAGCTCGGCCAGTTCCGGGCCGGATTCCCTCCCGGTGAGCGCCAGCCGCAAGGGCTTGAAGAGCGCCTTGCCCTTGCGCCCGGTTTTTTCCTTCACCCGATCCGTCCAGACGCGCCAGGTCTCGCCGTCCCACGGCTTCGGCGGCAGCAGCTCCAGCGCCGCATCGAAAAAGTCCCGGTCTTCCTCGGGCAGGTCCACCTTTCCCGGCCCCTCATGGACGAGGCGCCACCAGAAACCCGCATCAGCGATCTTGTCCAGATTGCCGCGCACGGCATTCCAGAACGGCTCTGCCTTGGGCCCGGAAACGCCGAGCTCTTCGAGCCGCTCCCTTGCCTTCTCGAATGGCATCTCGTGCAGCAGGCTGCGGCTCAGCCCCTGAAGCTCCGCCGGGTCGAACTTTGCAGAGGATTTCGAGCTCGAGGCAGGATCGAAGCGGGCAGCGAGCTCATCCATGCTGCGGCAGGCGGCGACCGATTCCGACGTGCCGATGAGCACGGCGAGCGAAGCGATCGCCATCGGCTCAATGCCCGCTTCGCGGAGGCTCGCAATGGACAAAGCCCCGGTGCGTTTTGACAACCCCTCGCCGGTCGCCGTGGTGAGCAGATTGTGATGACCGAAGCCAGGCGCCTCCGCCCCCAATGCCTCGAACAGCGCAATTTGCGCGCCCGTATTCGTCACGTGGTCGTCGCCGCGGATCACATGGGTGATGCCGAGCTCGATGTCGTCGACCACCGAGGGAAGCGTGTAGAGGAAGCTGCCGTCCTCACGCACGAGCACCGGGTCGGACATGGAGGAGAGATCGACCGTCTGCGGCCCCCGCACGATATCGTCCCAATGGACCTCCGTCCGTGTCGGAGAAAACGGGTCGGCTTTGAAATTGGGCAGCAAGAAGCGCCAATGCGGCTTCCTGCCCTCGGCTTCCAGCGCCGCCCTCTCCTCGTCCGAAAGTTTCAGCGCCTCGCGGCCATAGACCGGCGGCAGGCGGCGCGACAGCCGCACTTTCCGGCGCAGCTCCAGCTCTTCAGCAGTCTCGTAGCAGGGATAAAGCAGGCCCTTTTCCTTCAGCCTCTCCACAGCCCGCTCGTAAAGGGCGGACCGCTCCGACTGACGTACCACGACCTGCGGCGTGATGCCGAGCCAGGCAAGATCGGCCTCGATCTGATCGGCATGGTCCCGCCGCGAGCGCTCGACATCGGTGTCGTCGAAGCGCAGCACGAAGCGTCCGCCCGCCTTCAGCGCGAAAAGCCAATTGAACAGCGCAGTGCGCGCGTTGCCGATGTGGATCTGTCCCGTCGGGGACGGCGCGAAGCGAACGGTGACACTCATGGCGCGGAGGTAGCCGACGCCCCCAGCGTTTGCAAGGCGCGGCTATGGAGCCGGCGCGAGACAAGGAGCATCAGGAACGCTGCGCCCACGCAGTAGAGGCCCATGGCCGCGATCTGCAGTGGATAGGAAATGCCGATATCGATGAGATAGCCGGTGAGCCCCGGCCCCATGGCGGTGGCGAAGACGAGAATGGCCACGATCAGCGCCCGTACGGCGCCGAGATGGCGGATGCCGTAAATCTCCGGCCAGAGCGCGCCCAGAAGCGTCGATGAGAATCCGTTGGACATGCCGAGCAGCCCCATGAAGACGAACACGCTCCACTGCCCCTCGAAGCCCGCGAGCACGAAGCAGGCGAAGGCGAGCGGCAACAGGAAGGCGGGCAGCATGGCGACAGCCGAGAAGCGATCGATGAGCTGGCCGGAAATGAGCGCGAAAATCACCGTCATACTCGCCGAGACCGTGAAGGCGGAGGCGAAGACCTCCAGGGTCCAGCCGCGCAGTTCCACCAGATAGACTTGGTGGAAGGCGATGGTGGTGCCGATGAAGCCCGGCGCCATCACGCCCAGGAGCAGCACGTAGAAAAGCGGATCGCGGATCACCTCGGCACGCGTCCAGTCGCGGCCGGTGGTGATGCGGACGGCAGGATCGGTCGACCGGGCTTTCCGCTCCACGGCCATCAGGGAGGCGATCGCCGGCAGCGCGACCAGCAAGAGGAATGCCGCCGAGATGAGCCAGCCATTACGCCAACCGACGAGGCTCGCAAGGGCGACGAAGATGAGCGGCAGCGCCGCCTCGCCGCCATTGTGGCCGAGGGTGACGATGGAGACGGCGCGCCCGCGCTGGGCGGAGAACCAGCGGCCCATCGCCGTGAAGGCGTTCTGCGTCATCATCCCCTGGCCGAAAAGGCGCAGGAGGTAGATCGTCACGCAAAGCAGGATTACCGATTGGGACAGCGCCATGGAGACGCAGGCAAGCGCCAGCATGGGCACGATGATGAGCGTGACCGTCTTCGGCGAATAGCGGTCGACGATCTGGCCGAAGCGCGTCAGGGTGAAGGCGCTGGCGAGCGTCGCCAGCATGTAAATCATGCCGAAGGCGCCGTGCGACAGGCCGTATTCCTCGCGGATGTTGCCGGCCGAGACCGATATGAAGAAAGTCTGGCCGAAGGAGGAGAAGAAGGTGAGCAGGAACCCGCCGGCAAGCCAGCGGGCATTCTCGCGCAGGAAGCGGAAAAAGGACATCGGGTTCTCTGAAAGGAGCGCCGGGACGCCTGGCACCCATGCCGGATTCGGGCAGACGCACACATGGTAGGGCGTTGCTCCTGCCAGGCAAGCAGCTTCCCCGCCTGTCACTGCGGCTTTTGCGCACTGGCGCAATCGGCCGGCAGTCCACTTGTGCAACAGATAAGTCTGTGCTTATCTGTACCCATGAACGAGTCGGATATCTTTCGTGCCCTTGCCGATCCGACCAGGCGGGCCGTTCTGGAGCGCCTGATCGAGGGCGAGAAGAACGCGACCGAGCTGCGCGAAGGCCTTGGCATTTCCCAGCCAGCGGTCTCGCAGCATGTGGCCGTCCTGCGCGGGGCCGGGCTGATCGCGGAGAAGAAGCAGGGCCGCGAGATGCGCTACCGCCTGGCGCCCGAGGGGCTTGCGCCGGTCTTCGACTGGCTCCACCGCTATCGCGCCTTCTGGCCAGCGCGAGTGGAGAGACTGAGGGCGCTGCTGAAGGAGATGGATCAATGACGCAATCGCCCCCGGCCCCGGACGAGATCGTCGTCGAATGCGAGATGGAGGCCTCCCCCGAAAAGCTCTGGCGGGCGCTGACCGAGGAGGCCTTCCTTGCGGACTGGCTCGGCGCCCGGCCGGCGGGGGAAGGCGGGGACGATCCGCAGGGCCTCACATACCGCATCGTCGAGGCGGAGCCCTATAGCCGGCTTTCCTATGCCTGGCACGATCCCGACAGCCCGGACGCGCCGCCCCTGGTCACGATCGAGCTGGAGCGGCTCGCCGGCGGGCACACCCGGTTCCGCCTGACCCATGGGCCCTCGGCACGCATGCGCGCCGTGGCGCCCGCCAACACGAATACGCGGCCGCTGATGCTGGCCGCCTGAAGACAGCAATATCCTTTTCGAACCGATGGAGGTTGCGCCATGCGCGACATGATGAATCTCGTCCCCATGGTGGTCGAGCAATCGGCGCGCGGCGAACGCGCCTTCGACATATTTTCGAGGCTGCTGCGCGAGCGCATCATCTTCCTCAACGGCGAGGTGAATGACGGCTCGGCGGCGCTGATCTGCGCCCAGATGCTGCATCTGGAAGCGGAGAATCCGAAGAAGGAGATCGCCTTCTACATCAACTCGCCGGGCGGCGTGGTGTCCAGCGGCTTTGCCATCTACGACACGATGCGCTTCATCAAGAGCCCGGTCGCCACGCTCTGCCTCGGCACGGCGGCGTCCATGGGCTCGTTCCTGCTCATGGCCGGCGAGCGCGGCCTGCGCGTCGCGCTTCCCAATGCCAGCATCATCCTGCACCAGCCGCTGGGCGGCTTTCAGGGCCAGGCGTCCGATATCGAGCGCCACGCGCAAAATGTGATCCGGCTGAAGCGGCGCATGATCCGGCTTTATGCCGAGCATTGCGGGCGTACCGAGGAAGAGGTCGAACGCACGCTGGATCGCGACTTCTTCATGACCGCGGAGGATGCACGGGAGTGGGGGCTGGTGGACCATGTCTATTCCCGGCGCGAAGCGATGGAGCCGCCGATGATCGCGCCGAAATAGGCGTGCGTTATCGCCGCCACGCCCGGCATTCGCCGTCTGGCCATTGAAGAAGGTGGGAAGCGGGGCGCGTGATCCGTGCCTCTCTGTTAGTTAATGTGGCGCGTCTCACGCGCCCCGCCGGCCGCTGTCCCGACATTGGCCGGTCACTCGGGCTTCTTCTCCGTCCCGGCTGCACCCGATGAGGGGGTGGTCTTTGCCGGGCCGAAGGAAAAACCCTAGCGGCTTCTCCGCGGTTTCCGCGATGCTGTCTCTCACCCAGCATCCGTTTTTCCGAAGTGCTGTCTGTCACCCAGCACCCCGGCACCGCCGGCCTGTCGCGGGCCCTCATCATGCCTCCAGGTACCGATCCCTGGAGGGGGAGGTTGCCGCCGCTCTCCCGAACACCCGGTGCGCATCCGGTTCCCGCAAGAGCGATGGGACGGATTGTAAGAGGGCTGCAGGGGGTGGGGATAAATTTCCAGGCGAAAAAAAGCAGAAATCATGCAGACGATTGTTTTTCCTGCAGATTATTTTTGCCCATCCAGGCGGCGGGGCCGATTTGATCCACACCCTGCTTGGCGGGCGGGCGGAGGGTGAAGGATCGGTTCGAAAGAACCCCTCTCTTGCGTTTTCCAAGCACTTGCTCGGGGACAAGCCCACTCGCAAGCGCAGGAAAACGCTTTCTCTCCCGCAAGGGGAGAGATATCGGCGGCATTGGCCTTTCCGCCGATCGCCAGCTCGGGTGACTTGCAGAAGCGCGTTTTCCAAGCACTTGCTCGGGGACAAGACCGCTGGCAACTGCAGGAAAACGCTTTCTCTCCCGCAAGGGGAGAGATAACGCCGGCATCCGCCTCGTCGCCAATCGCCAGCCTGGATGATTTGCAGAAGCGCCGGCGGCACCGGCGGGATGACGAGGATTGAGGGATTCTGCCCCAGCCGCAAATGGCCGGCCTCTGCGGCTATGGCTTCCCCGTGCCTGGTCAAACAGAAAAAGGCGCTGCCATAGGCAGCGCCCATTGCGATGACCCGCGAACCGGCTCGGCCCGAAGACCTAAGGCTCAAACTTCGGCGGCGTCGTCCAGCCCGTCGCCCTTGTCGTCGGTGTCCAGGAACCGCTCGGCGATCAGGCCCGCATTCTGGCGCAGCGCCATCTCGATCTCGCGGGCCACTTCCGGATTGTCGCGCAGGAACAGCTTCGCATTCTCCCGCCCCTGGCCGAGACGCTGGGAATTGTAGGAGAACCAGGCGCCCGACTTCTCCACCACGCCGGCCTTGACGCCCAGATCGACGAGCTCGCCGGTCTTGGAGACGCCCTCGCCATACATGATGTCGAACTCGACCTGCTTGAAGGGCGGGGCCAGCTTGTTCTTCACCACCTTCACGCGCGTCTGGTTACCGACCGTCTCCTCGCGGTCCTTGACCGCACCGATGCGGCGGATGTCGAGCCGGACCGAGGCGTAGAATTTCAGCGCATTGCCGCCCGTGGTCGTCTCCGGCGAGCCGAACATGACGCCGATCTTCATGCGGATCTGGTTGATGAAGATCACCATCGTGTTGGAGCGGGAGATGGAGGCGGTGAGCTTGCGCAGCGCCTGGCTCATGAGCCGCGCCTGCATGCCCGGCAGGGATTCGCCCATCTCCCCCTCGATCTCCGCGCGCGGCGTGAGCGCGGCGACCGAATCGACCACGATCACGTCGATGGCACCGGAACGCACAAGCGTGTCGCAGATCTCCAGCGCCTGCTCGCCCGTATCGGGCTGGGAAATGAGAAGGTTTTCGAGATCCACGCCCAGCTTGCGCGCATAGACGGGATCGAGCGCATGCTCCGCATCGATGAAGCCGCAGATGCCGCCCTTCTTCTGCGCCTCGGCGACCGTGTGCAGCGCCAGCGTGGTCTTGCCGGAACTTTCGGGCCCATAAATCTCGATGATGCGGCCGCGCGGCAGCCCGCCGACGCCGAGCGCGATATCAAGGCCCAGGGAGCCGGTGGGGACCGTCTCGATCTCGACGACCTTGTCGTTGGCGCCAAGCCGCATGATCGAGCCCTTGCCGAAGGCACGCTCGATCTGCGAAAGCGCCGCATCCAATGCCTTCGACTTGTCCACGCCGTTTTCCTCTACCAGCCGCAATGAATTCTGAGCCATGATACAACACCCCTTGGTCGAATGGAGGCCGCGCCGTCCGCTTTCCCGATATTTCTATGTACCTCTTTTGTTCTCATTTGGCAAGAGGAGATAAGTTCCTGCTTTTCTTTCCTAATCCGACCCATGTTCTTTTTTCGTTTCACGCAGGCGTGGAAATCTCGCCGGACGGGCGGGGAATTGCCGATGAACGCGTCGGCGCCAAGGCTGCAGCGAATCGGAGGCGGGGGTGAGGCGCGCGCGGCTCTTCGCGGTGGGCGGCGCGCATATGGACCGGCGCGGCCGGGTGCGCGGGCCCCATGTGCCGGAGGCATCCAACCCCGGCACCATGCGCGAGGAGGTGGGCGGCGGCGCCTTCAATGCGGCACGGACCGCCGTGCGGCGGGGAATTTCAGTCTCGCTCATGTCGCTGAGGGGCGGCGATGCGGCGGGCGAGAGGGTAGCGGAGGCGATCGAGGAGGCGGGCATCGAGGATTTTTCGGCGATCTTCCTTGACCGGGCGACGCCGAGCTATACGGCGATCCTCACGGAAGGCGGCGATCTCATCACCGGCCTTGCCGATATGGGTCTTTATGAGATCGGCTTTGCAAGGCAGCTTCGCCGGCGCAAGATACGCGATGGCCTGGCGGAGGCGGATGCGGTGCTTTGCGACGCCAATGTGCCGGCGGAGGCCATCGAGTTGCTGGCCGAGGTTTCGCGCGGCAAGCCATTCTTTGCGCTCGCCATCTCGCCGGCCAAGGCGCTGCGCCTAGCGCCCGTGCTCGGTTCGCTCTCCTGCCTGTTCATGAACCGGCGCGAAGCATGCGCGCTGGCGGGGCTGCCCATGGACAGCCGGCCGCGCCAGGCGGCACAAAGACTTGCGGATATGGGGCTGAGGGCGGGCATCATCAGTGCGGGCGGCGACCCTGCCCTTTGCCTCGACAATGGCAGGCTGTTCGAGGTCGCACCGCCCGAAAGCCGCATCGCCGACGTGACCGGCGCGGGCGATGCCCTTGCCGGCGCCTCCATCGCCGCGCTGATGCGCGGATATGGCTTGGCCGAGGCGGCGCGCGAGGGTATGGCGGCGGCAAAGCTGGCGCTCGAAAGCGAAAATGCCGCGCCCGATTTCGACGAGGACGGTTTTGGCGCAGCGCTTGCGCTCGTCCCGCCCGGCCGGGCGCTTGACTGAACAGGAGTTTCCATGCCCCTTCCCCAGGCGACAGATATTCATC
The DNA here is from genome assembly GCF_031180965.1 of Chelativorans sp. Classification (GTDB taxonomy): domain Bacteria; phylum Pseudomonadota; class Alphaproteobacteria; order Rhizobiales; family Rhizobiaceae; genus Chelativorans. The sequence goes on along the minus strand of NZ_JAPSLH010000010.1, from coordinate 26,556 downwards.
CGCCAGTGGCCGAGGCGCTGGCAGCGGGAGAGCCGGTGGTGGCGCTTGAAAGCACCATCATCACGCATGGAATGCCCTGGCCGCAGAACAACCAAATGGCCGCGGAGGTGGAGGAGATCATCGCCGAGGAAGGGGCGGTGCCGGCGACGATCGCCGTCATGGACGGGCGGCTGAAGATCGGCCTTTCCGGGCCGGAGCGCGAGGCGCTGGCACAGCGCCGCGACGCGCTGAAACTTTCCCGCGCCGATCTTGCCTTTGCCATGGCGCAAGGGCGCACCGGCGGCACGACGGTGGCCGCCACCATGATCGGCGCGCATCTGGCCGGCATCGCCGTCTTCGCCACGGGCGGGATCGGCGGCGTGCATCGCGGCGCCGAGACGAGCTTCGACATCTCGGCCGATCTCGACGAACTGGCGCGCACGCCGGTGATCGTCGTCTCGGCCGGGGCGAAGGCCATCCTCGACATCGCAAAGACGCTGGAGGTGCTGGAGACGCGCGGCGTTCCGGTGGTGGTGTACCGGAGCGATATCATGCCGGCCTTCTGGTCGCGGACTTCCTCCTGCCCAGCGCCACTGCGCCTTGATTCGCCGGGCGACATCGCCGCCTTTCAGAAGATGCGCGGCGCGCTCGGCATCTCCGGCGGCATGCTGGTCGCAAATCCCGTGCCCGAGGAGGCGGAGATCCCGGCGGAGGAAATGGCCGATCACATCGCGCGGGCGCAGGCCGACGCGGCGGCGGAGGGCATCGCCGGGAAGGCGGTCACGCCCTTCCTGCTCGCCCGCATCTTCGAGCTGACCGGTGGCAGGAGCCTCACGACGAATATCGCCCTGGTCAAAAACAATGCGCGCCTTGCGGCGCGCATTGCGGTTGCCCTCGCGGCGGAGAGGTCCGTCTGAACCTCAGTAGCCGGCGGCGGTGAGCGGGGCGAGGCGGATCTCCACCCGGCGGTTCTGCGCCCTGCCCTCCTCGGTGGCATTGGAGGCGATCGGCTGCGACGGACCCTGGCCGATCACGGCGAAGCGGCGGCTGTCCGTGCCCTGCGCCATGAGGTAGTCGGCGACCGCGGCGGCGCGGCGCTGCGACAGCTGCATGTTGTGCTCGTAGCTGCCGGTGGAATCGGTGTGGCCGTAGACGTCGACGAGGGTCTGGTTATAGCGCTTCAGCACCAGCGCCACCGAGTTCAGCGTCGGGTAGAAAGCCGGCTGGATCGACGCGGAGTCGGTTGCGAAGGTGATGTTGGAGGGCATGTTGAGGATGATGTAATCGCCCTGGCGGGTAATCCCGACGCCCGTGCCCTGAAGCTGGCCCCGCAGCTGCGCTTCCTGCTGGTCCATGTAAGCGCCGATGCCGCCGCCGGCGAGCGCGCCGATGCCCGCGCCGATCAGCGCATTGCGCCGGTCATCGCCGCCCGCAAGCAGGCCAAGGCCAGCGCCGGCAAGCGCCCCGAGCGCCGCTCCGCCCGCCGTGTTGGAAAGCTTCGGCTGGCCCGTATAGGGATCAGCGGTCGTCACGCATCCCGCCGCCAAGGCTCCGACAAGGGCAAGGGCTATCGCTTTCTTCATAGGAATCCTCTCAATCGGCTCGATTCCGGCTCGGTGGCGCCGGGAATCAGTCGTCCCCCGCGCCTTCTAGCATAAAATGCGGCAAAATCCGGCGGGCGGGAAAGCGGGAGGTCTCAGAGGATGTTTCTGCAGCCGGGCGATCGGGCAGCCGCGCTGGTCCAGCCAGCGCTCAGGGCGCGTCCCACTCCGGCGAGAAGCCATAATCGCAGAGGCGCCGTCCGGCGCTGCGCAAGCGGCTGATGGCCTCCATTTCAGCCGAGTCGAGGGCAAAATCGAAGATGCCGATATTCTCGGCGAGCCGCTCGCGCCGGCTGGTGCGCGGAATGACCGCCAGGCCCTCCTGCTGCAGGTGCCAGCGCAGCACGATCTGCCCGGGTGTCTTGCCGTGCCTTTCGGCGGCGGCCGCGACGGCGGGCTGCTGCAGGAGGATGCCGCCCCGGTAGAGCGGCGAATAGGCGACCATGGCCAGTCCATTGGCCTGGCAGGCGGCGAGCACCTTGTCCTGGTTCAGATAGGGGTGGTACTCGACCTGGTTGGCGGCGAGAGGCGCCGGCGACAGCCGGACGGCCTCCTCGATGAGACGGGTGGGGAAATTCGAGACGCCGATATGCCGCGTCCAGCCCTTGTCGCGCACGCGGTTCAGCGCCGCCATGGTGTCGGGCAGCGGAATGGCCGGATTGGGCCAGTGCACGAGCAGCAGGTCGACATGGTCGAGCCCGAGGCGCTCCAAACTCTGCGCGGCCGAACGCTCCAGATCGGCCGGCGCAAGATCGGTCCACCAGACCTTGGTGGTGACGAAGATGTCTTCGCGCGGGATGCCGGAGCGCCTGATCCCTTCACCCACCTCGCGCTCATTGTCATAGGCGGCCGCGGTGTCGACATGGCGGTAGCCGAGCTCCAGCGCATGGGCGACAAGATCGGTGCAGGCGGAGCCCCGGAGCGTCCAGGTGCCAAGGCCGATGACCGGAATCTGCGCGCCGTTCGCCGTCAGCGTCTTCATGTCCTTCTCCCTGTGCCGCCGTCGAAACCATTGATCCAGGGCAGATAATATGCCTTTCGTTCTGCGCAATGGTGTGAGGGCGCGAAAGCTCGCGCAGGGAGACATGGTGCAGCCGGAACGATCCCGCATCGAGCTCGTCGACATCGCCCGCGGCGTGGCGCTTGTCGCGATGGCCATATACCACTTCACCTGGGACCTCGACTTCTTCGGCTATATCGAGCCCGGCACGTCGGTGACGGGCGGCTGGCGCATCTTCGCAAGATGCATCGCCAGCTCGTTCCTGTTCCTCGTCGGCGTGAGCCTCTATCTCGCCCATGGCGGCGGGTTTCGCCGGCGCTCCTTCCTGCGCCGGCTGGCAATGATCGCCGGGGCGGCGGCGGCCATCACGCTCGTCACCTATATCCTTTTCCCGGATTCCTTCATCTTCTTCGGCATCCTGCACCATATCGCGGTCGCGACCGTGCTCGGCGCGGCGGCGCTGCGGCTCCCGGTTGCGGCGCTCCTGGTGCTTGCGGCGGCGGTGATCGCCGCCCCTCACTTCGTGCAAGCGCAATTCCTCGACCATCCCGTCTTCTGGTGGACCGGATTCTCGCGCAACGTGCCTTCCACGAACGACTTCATCCCGATCTTCCCCTGGTTCGGAGCGGTGCTTCTGGGGATCGCCGCCGCCAAGGCAGCGGACAGGGCCGGCCTCTTCGCCCGTCTGCGCCGCATCCGGCTCGACGACAAGCTGCCGCTTCTGGGGGCGGCCGGCCGGCATAGCCTCGCCTTCTACCTGCTGCACCAGCCGGTGCTGATCTCCGGCCTGTGGCTCTTCGCACAGGTGGTGCCGCCGCCGCCGCCGGACCCGGGAGCCCGGTTCCTGCAGGCCTGCATTGCGCAGTGCATGCCGCATCGCGACGAGGGCTTCTGCCGCGCCTATTGCGGCTGCGTGCTGGACGAGGCGACGGCGCAGGGCCGGGTCGGCGATCTCTTCGCAACGGGCGGCAGCCGCGACGCCCAGAGCTGGGTAGACAATCTTGCCATCCAGTGCTCGGTGGAGAACAATGGCTAGATCGGGGTCCGATGCGGCGCGGTCCGCCGCCGGGCGGGAGGAGACGCGATGAGCCAATCGACCGAGCAGGCGCCGAGCCGCTTTCCCTGGCCGCCGGTCCTTTATCTTGCCGCCATCGCCGCCAGCGTGGTGCTCGGGCAGGTCTATCCCCTGCCCTGGTTCGGCAGGCCGCTGGTCGACATCCTCTTCGCCGGCGGCTGGCTTCTCCTGGCGGGGGCCCTGATCATGGACATCGCCGCCCTGCGGGCGTTGCGGCGCGCCAGGACGACGGTCATGCCGAACAGGAGCTCGGCGCATCTCGTGACCGAGGGCCCCTATACGTTCACGCGCAATCCCATCTATCTCGGGAACACCACGCTCACCGTTGCCATCGGCCTGATCACCGGCAATCCCTGGTTCTTCCTCTTCGCCGTCGTCGCGGCGATCGCCACGCAGAAGCTTGCCATCGAGCCGGAGGAACGGCATCTGGCGCAGCGCTTCGGCAAGCGCTATCGCGACTATCAGAAGAAGGTGCGGCGCTGGGTTTAGCCGCGGGGGTCAGGTCTTCACGCCGAGTTCGGCAAGGCGCTCGACGCATGCCTCCTCGGCGCGGTCGAGCTCCTGCAGCGTGTCCTCCAGGTCGCGGCGCTTCTGGCGCAGGTCCTGCCGCTTCTCCTCGATCTTCTGGATGAGAAGGTGGAGCTGCGCCACCTCTCCCGGCGGCGTCTTGTAGACCTGGATGATCTCGCGGATCTCGTTGATGGAAAAGCCCAGCCTCCGGCCGCGCAGGATCTGGCGGACAAGGTGGCGGTCGGAGGGGCGGTAGAGGCGCGTGCGGCCGCGGCGCACCGGATGGATGAGCCCCTCATCCTCGTAAAAGCGCAGGGTGCGCGTGGAGATGCCGAATTCGCGCGTGAGTTCCGTGATCGTATAATATTCGCGCATGCCCCCTCGCCGGCTGCGATCTGACGGGAGGGACACTGTCACCTGATTTACGTAAAAGTCAATTCGCGGTTTAGAAGACCACGGGGCGGCAGAGACAGGCGCTATCTCATGCCGCTTCGCACCAGGGCTGCGCGACGCGCAGATCCTCGACGAAGCGGCGATATTCCAGCGCGGCGAGATCGGCGTCGGGCAGCCGCAGCAGATAGGACGGGTGCACGGTGACAAGGATGGAGCAGCCCTGAAAGGGCAAAACGCGCCCCCTCTCCTTCGTCACCGCCACGGTGCGACCGGTGAGCCCCAGCATGGCCGTCGCGCCAAGCGCAACGATCAGCTTCGGCCTGACGGCGGCGATCTCGCGCTCGAGCCAGAACCGGCATTTTGTCACTTCGCCTGCGGACGGCTTCATGTGCACGCGGCGCTTGCCGCGCGGCTCGAACTTGAAGTGCTTGACCGCGTTGGTGACATAGGCCTTCTGCCGAGCAATGCCGGCCTCGGCCAGCGCCCGGTCGAAGACCTGGCCGGCCGGGCCGACAAAGGGCTTCCCCGCCAAATCCTCCTGGTCGCCCGGCTGCTCGCCGACGAACATGATGGAAGCATGGGGCGGCCCCTCGCCGAGCACTGGCTGCGTCGCGGGACCATGGAGCGGGCAGAGCCGACAGGCCTGCACCTCCCGCGCGATGGCGTCGAGCGGTGCGGCCTCTTCCGGCTGCCGCGGCGGTTCGGCGATGCGGGCGGCGACGGCGGCGGCAAAGCGCGGCGGCGTGTCGGGCGGGCGCTCCTGCATAGCGTCCACGCGGCCACCGGCCGCATGCACCATTTCCGGAATGAGCGAGGTTTCCGGCATGGTAGCCCAATGCCGCTTCGGCATCTGCGCCACCATCGCCTTCACGCGCAGGCGCGCCGGGTTGAACGTGGTGCGGTAGTAGGCTTTCCAAAGCTCGTCCAGCACCTCGTCCCCCTGCCGCAAGGGGCGTGCCGCCGGTGGCCCGAAGCTGAGGACGCCCTCGCGCCAGGCCGCCGTTCCGACCGGCGTGGCGATCAGCCAGTCCATGTTGCTGAAGCGATCGACGAAGAAGGGCGCCGCGAGCCTGAGCACGCGGTGCTGCGGCTCGTGCCAGGCGACGAACAGTTTCTTCCCATCGACCTCGCGTTCGGCGAAACGCACATAGGCGTGCATGCGGTAGACATCCTTGTCGACCGCCTTGGCATATAGTGCGGCCCGCATGGCATCAGGATCGGCGGGACTTTCGAGCAGCCCGCGCTCGCCGCCGCGCAGCCGCCAAAGCAGCCGGTAGAGCAGCGCGAACCGGTCCTCAGCGCTGTGGCACACGACTTTCGAGACGAGCGTGACGAAGCTGCGGGGCACATTCAGCCTGGCCGGCTCGACCTCCAGCCCTGTCTCCTCGAACAGCGAAGGGCGGTCCCCGCAGGCGAACATCACCTGTTGCGGCGAAAGATTCGCCGCAAGGCAGCGCCGTGCCGCTTCGCGAAAATCTTCCGCGCTGCAATCCTCCGGAAGAGGAACGCTCAGCATCTTACAGCCCGAGGGAAAGCTGTTGCGGCTTGGGCACCAGCCTTTGCTTGAGCCGCTGGCCGTCCAGCAGCGCCGTCGGCCGCCAATCCGGTGTGACGATGAAAGGCCGTATGCGCTTCAGCGAGCCGGTGAGGCGGGCAAGCTCCGGAAGGCGTAGCGGCGCATGGGGGCGCGCCGCGATGATGCGGTCCACCGCTCGCGTGCCAAGGCCGGGCACCCGCAGCAGCATCTCGCGGCTGGCGCGGTTGACGTCGACTGGAAAGGCCTCGCGGTGCGTCAGCGCCCAGGCGAGCTTCGGATCCACCGAGAGGTCCAGCATGCCACCCGGCATCGCTTCCTCCACCTCCGGCAGTGAGAACCCGTAGAAACGAAGGAGCCAGTCGCACTGATACAGCCGATGCTCGCGCAACAGGGGCGTCGCCTTGTCCGGCAGGCTGGGTGAAGGGTGGCCGGTGGGGCTGAAGGCGGAATAATAAACCCGCTGCAGGGCATACGAGGCATAAAGATCCGCGCTCGCGCGCAATATGTCGCGGTCGCAGGACGAGTCCGCGCCGACCACCATCTGCGTGCTCTGCCCGGCCGGAGCAAAGCGTGGCGGCCGGGCTCTTCCGGCGCGCGAGGGCTCCGCCGACGCTTCGATCTGGGCCCGGGTGCGGGCAAGGCCGCGCTTGATCTCCGTGGCCGACTTTTCCGGGGCGAGTTGCTCGAGCGCAGCTTCTGCCGGCAATTCGACATTCATCGACAGCCGGTCGGCATAAAGTCCGGCCTCGTTCAGGAGTTCGGGGCTCGCGCCCGGGATGGTCTTCAGGTGAATGTAGCCACGGAAAGCATGCTCTTCCCGCAGCGTCTTTGCGACGCGCACCAGATCGGCCATGGTCTCGTCCGCCGAACGGGCGATGCCGGAGGAAAGGAACAGTCCCTCGATGCAGTTGCGGCGGTAGAGATCGAGCGTGAGCTTCACCACCTCGTCGACGCTGAAGCGGGCGCGCGGCACGTTGCTCGACCGCCGGCTCACGCAGTAGACGCAGTCATACATGCAGAAATTGGTGAGCAGTATCTTCAGGAGCGAAACACAGCGCCCGTCGGGGGTGAAGGCGTGGCAGATCCCCTGCTCCGTAACGGAGCCGATGCCCTCGCCTGCGCGGCGCTTTTCGCCGCCGGACGAGACGCAGGAGGCATCGTATTTGGCGGCGTCAGCGAGGATTTCCAGCTTCTGCAGCAGGTTGAGCGGCATGGATCGGCTCCATTGTTCTTCTTTTGTTCTGTTATAGGGCTTGTCTGCAGGGCCGGCAAGGCCGCATAGAACCTTGGGAGTAGCTGACCAGATCGACAGCGGGCCAAGTGCAAAGGAGGAAGGGTGTTGCTGATCCGGAAAGAATGCCCCGGCGATGAGGATGCGATCCATAGGCTGACCCAAACGGCGTTCGCGCCCATGGCGTTCAGCGACGGATCGGAGGCGCAAATCATTCGCTCACTGCGCGAATCGGGCGACCTGACGTTATCGCTAGTGGCCGACGAGGATCGATCGATCATAGGGCATGTCGCGTTCTCACCCGTCACGATCGATGGCCGCCACAATGGCTGGTTCGGCCTAGGGCCGGTCTCGGTCCAGCCAGAGCGACAACGGCAGGGCGTAGGAAAGGCCCTGATCCAAGAGGGATTGGAGATGCTCAAGGAGCGCGGCGCCCATGGCTGTGCGCTGATCGGCAACCCTGATATCTATGGCCGCCTGGGTTTCGAGAGCGACGGTCGGCTATCGTACCGAAACCTGGAGAGGCGCTACGTGCAAAGGATCGTCTCTTTCGGTCCCGCGCCACATGGCGAGCTGAGATTTGCTCCGGCATTCGAAACGGAGGACAACCGCCGATAGCTTGTGGGAACGCTTCCCAGAGAGCTCGGACCGAAGGTCAATCCTCCAGGGCGATCTGGCGAAGCGGATCGCCGCCGTCGATGAACAGCCGTCCCGACGATGTCAGCGCTGCCGCGATCCGGCGCTTTGCCTGACGCTCAGCCTCCGGGTGACGGCCGTCCAGGGCTCCGACCCGCACGGCAAATGCAAGATCGTAGGGCGGCTCCCCCGGCGCCAGTTCCAGCTCCTCGGCGGCAACCTGGCGAAAGCTCAACTTTCCGGAGGTAATCTCGGCCTGAGACAAGGTTCGCGCCTGGGCGATCGCCTTCGCCGAGCGGTCGATGGCCAGAACGTGGCCGTTGCCGATCCGGCGCGCGACCTCGCGGGCCGCGGCGCCCGGTCCGCACCCGATCTCCAGAACACGCATTCCCTCCCTCAGCGGTAGGGCGTTCACAATGGCGAGAAGCCGCGGGGACAGATCTGCCGCCATTTCGGTGCTATGCTCCCTCGATGGCGTCGGCAATGTAGCCGCCGGTCTGCCGCTTCCACAGCCGCGCATAAAGCCCGTCGCGCTCGAGCAGCTCTGATGGCGTCCCCTCCTCGACGATGCGACCTTTGTCGAGCACGACGATCCGGTCCATCTTCGCAATGGTCGACAGGCGGTGGGCGATGGCAATCACCGTCTTGCCCTCCATCAGCAGCGCCAGTTTTTCCTGGACGGCCGCCTCGGCTTCGCTGTCGAGAGCCGAGGTCGCCTCGTCGAGAATGAGGATAGGCGCGTCCTTGAGCAACACCCTCGCGATCGCCACGCGCTGACGCTGACCACCGGAGAGCTTCACTCCGCGATCGCCCACGAAGGCATCGTAGCCGGTGCGCCCCTCGCCGTCCTTGAGATCGGCAATAAAGCCGTCAGCCTCGGCAAGAACCGCGGCGCGCTCCATCTCCTCCTGCGTCGCGCCCGGCCGGCCATAGCGGATATTGTCTCCGACGGACCGATGCAGCAGCGAAACATCCTGGGTCACCACGCCGATGCTCTCCCGAAGGCTCGCCTGAGTTACGGTGCGGATATCCTGGCCATCGATATAGATCGCGCCGCTCTGCAGCTCGAAGAAGCGCAGGAGCAGGTTCACCAAGGTCGACTTGCCGGCACCGGACAGACCCACGAGCCCGACCTTTTCTCCGGCGCGCACGGTGAGCGACAGATCCTCGATGACGCGTTGTCCCTCCCGGTATTCGAACCGCACCCTATCGAACACGACTTCGCCGGCAGTGACGGTCAGCGGTCTGGCATCCGGGGCATCGGTTATGGTGGGAGGCGTGGTGACCACCGGCATCGCATCACGGATCGTGCCCACCGCCTGGAATATTTGCTGGCCCATCCCCAGGAAGACCCGGGCGTTGGCTGAAAGCCGCTGCACGATCGCGATCGAGGCGACGAACTCGCCGACCGTGACAAAGCCGGCGACGAGCCCCCACAGCCCCATGGCAATGTTGGTGAGCACAAGGAGCACGTTGAGAAGAACCACGCCCGTGTCCGTGGTCAGGTGTATGCGCCTTTCGCGTTGCTGGGCCTCGATGGCTTCGGCCATGAATCTGCGCATCGCCCCTGCCTCGCTGTCCTCAGCCGCAAACAGCTTGACCATCTGGATGTTGCTGTAGAGGTCGGTCATCGCGCCGGCGATGAGGCTGCGCGCCCGGGCGGTCTTGCGCGAACGCTGGGAGAAATGCGGCACGGCTGCCACTGCGATGACGACGTTGCCGACAATCCAGAGGAAAACCGGAAGCGCCAGCGGCCAGGAAAGCGCCCCGAGCAGGACCAGCGACCCGACAAACTGCACCAGGAAAAGCGGTATCTGGTAAAAGGCGACGACGATCTGCTGCTGCACGGCGGAAGCGACCTGGGATATGCGCGCCGCCACTTGGCCGGCGAACAGATCATGGAAAAAGGCGAGGTCCTGCCGTTCGACCGCCTTGTGGCCCTGCCATTGCATCGCCGCCGGCATGCAGACAGCCACCGACTGAGCGTTCAGCGTGTTGCCGAGGAAGATCAAAAGCGGCTGCATGGGGAAGACCAGCAGGGCGAGAACGGCAAGTGTCACCCAGTGATCGTGCAGAAAGGCGGCCGCGCCCTTCGTGGTGACGCCGTCGACGATGAAGGAGATGCCCCAGATCGTGGCAAGATTGATGCACTCGACGCCGATCATCAGAACGGTGACGGCCGCCAGCACGCCGCGGAACATCCAGGCGAAATGCATGAGCAGCGCGAAAGGCCCACTCGACGGGAGCGGCGTCACCGGGATGTCCAGCGGACGAATGAGCGTCTCGAACGGGCGGTAGACGAAATCCGAAAACGACATGGCGGCTGGACCGGTAAAGCGGAACGAGGGTGGCGCGTGGAATCGCGACGATTAGAACACGGATCGGGTCCGACCGGGAAACTGGAAACCTAATCGCAGAGTCGGCGCAGGACGCCGCCTGCCGACGAAGCGGGCCCCCCAGGGACGCGTCGTCCGGCGCCGCCGCCCGACGCTGCGCTCAAAGGAAGCGAGGCCCCGGCGGCGGGGCAAATGCGAGGTCGCAGATGGCTCGCCCGGCGAGGGGCTGGAGGCCCCCCGCCTATTCTGGGAGATGTGGCGGACGATCAGGTCAGGTTTCGGCGCCGCTCCAGCTCGGCTTCCGTCGGCTGCTCGAACTCGAAGGAGCCGGTGACGATCTCGCCCGCGCGCACATACTTGTTGATCGTGACTCCCGACTTAGAGGTTTTGGAGCTGACCAGCCTCAGCGCGGTCGGGAAGGAGCCATCTCCGAACAGCCTCTTGCCCTTGCCGAGCACGACCGGGAAGACCGACAGGTTGATCTCGTCGACGAGTCCGGCCGCGAACAGGCTCTTCAGGAAGTCGGTCGACCCCTGGGTGAGCAGGTCTGGCCCCTCTCCCTGCTTCAGCTCCTTCACCGCCGCGACGGCGTCGGGGCCCAGCGCATGGCTGTTCTGCCAAGTGAGCTTCAGGTTCGGATTGCGGCTCGCCACATATTTGTTGATGCGGTCGAACAGCGGGCCGATCGGATCGTCCGGGCCGACATAGGGCCAATGCGCGGCAAAGATGTCGTAGGTCTTGCGCCCGAGCAGGAGGTCGAAAGGCGCGGCGAACATCTCGCCCACCGCCTCCCCCAGGGTCTCATCGAAATGGGGGGCGACCCAGCCGCCAAATCCGAAGCCGCCGGTGGGATCCTCATCCGGGCCTCCCGGCGCCTGCATGACGCCATCCAAACTTACGAACGCACCAACAATGATCTTTCTCATTCCGCTCTCCTTCGGCGTTGCGGCTTCGTGTGACGCATGAAAGACGCCCGAGGGCAGCCGGAACCGACAGCGGAGGAGAAAAACTATCGACCGCTGGAGAGCTCCGACCGATGGCCGCCGGTGGTTACGCGAACGGCCGCTGCGACCTCCGGCGGGCATCTGGCGCGGCTTTTCGCGCTTTCGCCGCGCATGACCTATTCAACCGCCAGTCCGAAGGGGCGATGCGAGGCGCCGGCGCATGGCACCGCCGATCATTGCGACGGCGACCATCGAGGCCAGAAGGACGGCCACGCCGAGGAACAACCCGTCATATCCAAAGCCCAGGATCATTGGCGTGCTGAGCAAGGGCGAGCAGAACTGCCCGATGAACACCGAGGCCGTCAGAACGCCGCCTGCCAGGCCGCGGCGCTGCGGCGGCGCAAGGCTGAGCGTTAGGCCGACGAAAGTGGGCGAGACTACCGCGTAACCAGCCCCGATGAACGCGGCGCCGGCAAGGACCAGAACGGAATCCTGTTGCAGGATCAGCAGCAGGAAGCCGGCAGCCATGGCGGCATAGCCCAAGGCAAAGACACCGGCATAGCCGATGGCGCGCTGAATCCGGGAGTAGAGCAGCGCGAGGCACCCGCCGGTGAGCATCAGCACGCTGAGGGTCACGCCCGTCATTATAGCGCTGTCATAGCCCTGGGTGTCGAGGTAGAACGGCAGCTGCGTCGGCATGATGAAGAAGAACATGTTCGTCAACGCCTGGAGGAATACCAGGCCTGCAAGCAGCAGATGCCAAGCCGGCAGCTCTCCGGCCCCTCTTGCCGGGGCGCCTTCCTGACGGGCCAAAGCCCGGCCCGGTTCGACGATCACCTTCCACATCAGCGGCAGCAGCAGAAGCGGCAGCGCATAGACGGCGAAAGCGAAACGAGGGGAGATTGCCGCGACCCAGCCGGCCAGCAGGATGAACAGCAAGCCGCCAAGGTTTCGCGCCGAGATTTGCAATCCGGTCAGAGCGCTTCTGGCCTCTCCGGTGAAATAGTCGCCGATCAAGGCGGTCTGCGCCGTCATGATCAATGCAACGGCGACTCCAAGAACAATGCGGCTCACGAAAATCGTCGGGAGATCAGGCAGGAACAGCCCGGCACTTCCAGCGAGCACGAAAAGCATCACGCCCGCGAGCAGCAGGCGGCGACGCCCGAACCGGTCGACTGCGAGGCCCGCCAGCGGAGCCAGCAGGGCAATGCTCAATGACGGGGCCGTCACCAGCATGCGCGTCAGCATCGCTGCGTTGGGATCGCCGGCGAACGAGCGCTGCAGGCCGGGCAAAGCCGGGCTGATTGCTGCATTCGCCATGACCGTCAGTGTCGCCGCCAGCAACAGCGCAATTGCGCGGCTGTCTCGCCAGACCGGCATAGCACCCACATTCGCCACGCTCACCATCGCCAATCCTCTTGTTGAAATCGACACTTGGCGATGCTACGACTTCAAGCCAACTTGAGGTCAAGCATGAAAATGTTGGATATTGGCGAAGTCGCCGAGCGCACGGGCGTACCGCCTTCAACGCTGCGGTATTATGAGGAAATTGGCCTGATCCGCTCCTTTGGCCGGCACGGGCTTCGGCGACAGTTCGACCCGGATGTGCTGTTGAGGCTCTCTCTCATCGCGCTCGGAAAGACAGCCGGCTTTTCGCTCGTTGAGATCGCAGCAATGTTCCGGCGGGATGGCCAGCTCGACCTGCCGCGCGCGGAGCTGCGCGCCAAAGCGGATGAACTGCAGCGGCAGATGGTGGACCTGCGCGTCTTGCGTGACGCGCTTCGCCATGTCGCCGACTGTCCCGCGCCGAGCCATCTGGAGTGCCCGTCTTTCCGAAAGCTCCTGAAGGCGGCGTCGCGCACCGGCGAAAGCGCGAAAATAGAACGGGTTCCTTGCCGTAGCGGAGCCCCAAGCCCGAGGCGGGCCTAGACCAGTTCCACGTCCACCACGCCGGACACGGAGCGCATGGCGGCGGCCACCTGGGGCGAGATGCGGTAGCGCTCGGGCAGGCCGATCTCGATCTCGCCCAGCCCCCCTTCCTTGATGACGATGAAACTCACCTGCCCCTCGCCGCGCGCGGTGAGCTGGGCGGAAATGGCGGGGAGCGGCGCCGGGTCGCGCAGATAGACGCGCAGCGCCTTCTGCACGCGGCTCGCCTGATCCTCGAGCGACTGCACCGTCTGGATGCGCAGCCCGATGCCCTCCGGGCGCTCCTCGGCCGAGACCATGATGACGACGGAACTGCCCGGCTCCAGGAGATCGCGATACTGCTGCAGCGTCTCGGCAAAGAGCACGGCCTCATACTGGCCGCTGGAATCGGAGAACTGGACGATCCCCATCTTGTTGCCGGTGCGCGTGCGGCGCTCCTGCCTCGCCGTGACGGTGCCGGCGAGCCTTCCCGCCGTGGCGCCGCGCTTCACCGCCGCCTGGAAGTCGGCCCAACTCTGGACACGCATCTTCTCCAGCGTCGCCTTGTAGTCGTCGAGCGGATGGGCGGACAGATAGCACCCGACGGCCTGGAACTCGCGATGCAGCTTTTCCGCCGGGAGCCACGGATCGACGGCGGGGAGATAGAGCTTCTGCGGCTCGAGCGCGGCGGCGCCAAAGATGTCGCCCTGCCCCATCGCCGCATCTTCCGACGCGCGCGCCGCCATGCCCATCAGCCGATCGACACCGGCGAAAAGCGCCGCCCGGTCGTGCCCGAAGCAATCGAAGGCACCCGCGCAGATGAGGCTCTCCAGCACCCGCTTGCCGACGATCTTGGGGTCGACGCGGGCGCAGAAATCCTCAAGGCTAGCAAAGGGCTTTTCGCGGCGCTTGGCGACAATGTGCTCGACCGCCGCGTCGCCGACCCCCTTGATGGCGGCGAGGGAATAATAGATGCGGTTCTCGCCCACTTCGAAATCGCGATAGCTGGTCATCACGGACGGCGAGACGACCTCGATGCCGAGCCGGATGGCATCGCGCCGGAAATCGTTCAGCTTTTCGGTGTTGGCCATGTCGTAGGTCATGGACGCGGCCAGGAATTCCACCGGGTAGTGCGCCTTCAGATAGGCGGTCTGGTAGGACACCACGGCATAGGCGGCCGCGTGCGACTTGTTGAAGCCGTAGTCGGCGAATTTTGCGAGCAGGTCGAAAATGAAGTCGGCCTGGGGCTTGGAAAGGCCCCGCTCCACCGCGCCCTTGACGAAGCGCTCGCGCTGCTTGTCCATCTCCGCGCGGATCTTCTTGCCCATGGCGCGGCGCAGAAGGTCGGCTTCGCCGAGCGTGTAGCCGGAAAGCTCCTGGGCAATCTGCATCACCTGCTCCTGGTAGACGATGACGCCCTGCGTCTCCTTCACCAGGTGGTCGATCTTGGGGTGGATCGAGGCGATCTCCTCCTCGCCGTGCTTTCGGGCGTTGTAGGTGGGGATGTTCTCCATCGGGCCGGGACGGTAGAGGGCGACCAGCGCGATGATGTCCTCGATGCGGTCCGGCTTCATGCCGATCAGCGCCTTGCGCATCCCGGCGCTTTCCACCTGGAAGATGCCGACCGTCTCGCCGCGCGAGAGCATGGCGTAGGTTTCCGGGTCATCCAGGGGGATTTTTGCTAGGTCGATCTCGATGCCGCGGCGGCGGATGAGGTCCACCGCCTTTTCGAGCACTGTGAGCGTCTTCAGGCCGAGGAAGTCGAACTTCACGAGCCCCGCCTGCTCCACCCATTTCATGTTGAACTGGGTGACGGGCATATCGGAGCGCGGATCGCGATACATCGGCACGAGCTCGGACAGCGCCCGGTCGCCGATGACGATGCCCGCGGCATGGGTGGAGGCGTGGCGGTAGAGGCCTTCGAGCTTCTGCGCGATCTCCAGAAGCGTGCCGACGATGGGCTCCTTCTCCACCTCCTCGGCAAAACGCGGCTCGTCCTCGATCGCCTTTTTGAGAGGTGTGGGGTTGGCCGGGTTGGAGGGCACCATCTTGCAGAGCCGGTCCACCTGCCCGTAGGGCATCTGCAGGACGCGGCCAACATCGCGCAGCACGGCGCGGGCCTGCAGCGTTCCGAAGGTGATGATCTGCGCCACCTGGTCGCGGCCGTACTTCTCCTGCACGTACCGGATGACCTCGTCGCGCCGGTCCTGGCAGAAGTCGATGTCGAAGTCGGGCATGGACACGCGGTCGGGGTTCAGGAAGCGCTCGAACAGAAGCGAGAAGCGCAGCGGATCGATGTCTGTGATGGTGAGCGCGTAGGCGACGAGCGAGCCCGCGCCCGAGCCGCGGCCGGGGCCGACGGGGATGCCTTTCGCCTTGGCCCATTTGATGAAGTCCGACACGATGAGGAAGTAGCCGGGGAACTTCATGCGCTCGATGATCTCGAGTTCGTATTCCAGCCGCTCGACATATTCCTCGCGGCTGTGGCCTCCGGCGAGCCCCTGTCTTGCAAGCCGCTCCTCAAGGCCGGCGCGCGCCTGGCGGCGCAGCTCGTCGGCCTCGGCCTTCAGCGCTGCCTCCTCATTTTCGGCCTCGCCGCCGGTGAAGCGCGGCAGGATCGGCGCGCGGGTCTGCGGGAAATAGGAGCAGCGCAGCGCGATCTCGACCGTGTTGTCTATCGCCTCGGGTAAATCGGAGAAGAGCGCCGCCATCTCCGCCTGGCTCTTCAGGCAGTGGTCGGGGGTAAGCCGGCGCCGGTCGTCCGAAGCGACGACGGAACCCTCGGCTATGGCGAGCAGCGCGTCATGCGCCTCGAAATCGTCGCGGGTGAGGAAAAAGGCCTCGTTCGTGGCGACGAGCGGCACGTCGTGAACATAGGCGAGATTGACGGTCGCCGCCTCAAGGAGCCGGTCGAAATCCTGCGGCCGCTCAAGCTCGACATAAAGCCTGTCGCCGAAGGTCCTCTTCAGGAAGAGGAGCCGCGCCTCGGCGATCTCGGCCCGATCGCCCCTCAGCGCAGTTCCGATGGGGCCGCGCGGCCCGCCGGTGAGGCAGATGATGCCTTCGGCATGTTCTTCGAGCCACCGGGTCGCCACGTGGGTCGCCGCCCCCGCCTCGTTCTCCAGATAGGCACGGCTCACCAGCCGCACCAGGTTCCTGTAGCCCGCGTCGGTCGCGGCGATCAGCACGAGGGGTTCATAGTCGCCGAGCCCCTTGCGCCCGTTCCCCCGCCGTGCCTCGGCAAACGCGTCCTCGAAGGCGACGCCCAGCTGGCAGCCGATGATGGGCTGCACCCCCTCCTTTACCGCCTTTTGCGCGAATTCCAGCGCCCCGAACAGGTTGTTCGTATCGGCGATGGCGATTGCCGGCGCCTCGTCCTTGATCGCGTGGCCGATAATCTTGCCGAGCGGCAGCGCCCCCTCCAGCAGCGAATAGGCGGAGTGCACGCGCAAATGAATGAAATTGCGCTCCGGCCGCCCCTGCATGCGGGCAATTTCCGCAAGCAGCGGGTCACGCGATCGCCGGTCGCTGGCCATGTTTCGCTTTCCTCGCAGACTCGGGGAAGTTCCTGAACCGACCCCATGTAGCTCCGGCGGAGGCTCTCGGGCAAGGAATGCGCCGTGCCTATGCACAGGTCCGCCCCCTCGTGCCGCGTCCGACCTTCCGTCAGCAAAAAGAGCGTCGCCAATAAGAATATATTCTCCGCTCCAGTAGTATATCCATCTTCCCGGACAGCGCTTCTGCCATTTTTAGCCACATTACTTAAGCGAGCGAGCGGTGGAACGAGTTTTCCCGTCAGGGGTTTCCCTGGCGTAGAAAATCTTTTGGAGACACATATGAAAACCAGAATTGCTACGACATTGAGCGCCTTCCTGCTGGTCGCCGCGACCGGCGTTGCCGCCGCGCAGACCGTGGTCATCTCGCCGGAGCAGGAAACGGTAATCCGTGAATATGTGGTGGAGCGGCAGGTACAGCCGATCACGCCGCCGGCCGATGTGACCATCGAGGTCGGCGCGACGCTGCCGGATACGGTGGAACTCCAGGCCATCGAGGCGCCGGATGTCGACGTCCAGTATCGTTACGTGGTCGTCGAGGGCCGAACCGTGCTGGTCGAGCCGGAAACCCGGAAGATCGTCCATATCATTCAGTAGTCGGTAATATGATCACTGCCGCGGCGGGATCAGTCCCGTCGCGGCTTCCCCCCTCCGCGCGAAGTTTCGCTGCCGCAGGGGCCGACCGCGCGGGCATTGCTGATCCTGCACCTTTAGCCTAGAATACGGGCCTCCTCGGGGGCCTGCAGCATGGCATCGACATTCCCGGCGCAGCGGACTCCGCCGTCGCAGGCGGCCACGGAAGCACATCTTGCGATCCGCCGTGTAGCCCTCATCGCCATGCTGGCCATCGCCTTCGGCTTCCTGATGCAGGCTCTCATCCTCACCGCCAAGCTCCTCGGCGGCGCTGCTTTTCCCGGCGTTCTGCTCCTGGTCGATCTGGCACAAGGCGTCACCTGGGCCTTCCTGGTCTGCCTCGGCGTGGGGATCGGCACCTCCATACTCAAGGCTCGTGCCCTGCTCGCGGGGATCATTGCGGCGCTCTTCGCACCCATTTCGCTGGCCATCGCCAAATCGAGTCAGAAGGTGATGGCGACCGTGCTGGGGGCGGCCGACCAGCCGGCCCTCCTCCCCCTTGCGACGATCAGCGTCCTGCGGGCGATCGAGTACGGCATATTGGGCTGGCTCCTGGCCAAGCTTACGCAGAAGGACGTGACGAAGCCCATGCCATATCTTGGCGCGGGAACGGCTATCGGCGCTACCTTCGGCCTCGCGATCAGCTGGCTCACCTACCAGGCAGCGGTGGCGAACGGCGTCAGTCCCGGGCCGCCGCAGATCGCGGCAACGCTGCTGAACGAGGTCGTCTTCCCCATCGGCTGCGCCTTTCTCATCTATGTGGGGCAATCGGTCGGCCGCAGCCTCAAGCTCGTAGGCGAGCCGTCGCTAACCTAGCCTCTGGCGTTACGCCGGGCCGCGAGCAGTCAGGTCCCGCCGTCCTCCCCCGGACCTGATTTCCCGAGCCGATCGAGAATGTCGCGCACCCGTACGGCCAGTTCGTCGAAGGTGAAGGGCTTGCTGATGAGGTTCACGCCAGCGTCCAGCCTTCCGTGATGCACGATCGCGTTGCGCGAATAGCCGGTCGTGTAGAGGACGCGAAGATGCGGCCAGCGCGCCAGCGCCCGGTCGGCGAGCACGCGTCCGGTCATCCCGGGCAGCACCACATCGGTGAAGAGCAGATCCACGCGCGGGGTGTTTTCCAGGATCCTAAGCGCCTCCTCGGCATCCGCGGCCTCGAGCACGCGGTAGCCCAGTTCGGAGAGGATCATCACGCTGTAGCTGCGGACATCATCATTGTCCTCGACCACAAGAACGACCTCATCGCGGCTGCCACGCGGCGCAGCCACTTCGATGTTGGCGCGCACGGTTTGGCTGTTGCCGCTGTAGCGCGGGAAATACATCTTTACCGTGGTGCCCTGGCCTTCCTCGCTATAGATGGTCACGTGCCCGCCGGACTGCTTCACGAAGCCGTAGACCTGGCTTAGGCCCAGTCCCGTCCCGCGTCCCGCGTCCTTGCTGGTGAAGAACGGCTCGAAGGCACGCGCCAGCGTCGCCTTCGACATCCCGATACCGGTGTCGCTCACGGCGACCATGACATATTGGCCGGGGATCACCTCCGCGTCGGTCGCCGAATAGCTTTCGTCCAGGGCGGTGTTTGCGGTCTCAATGGTCAGCTTCCCGCCCTCGGGCATGGCATCGCGCGCATTGACAGCCAGGTTGATGATCGCGCTTTCGAGCTGGTTCTGATCCACCTCAACGGTCCACAGACGCGGCGCGAGAACGCCCTCGAGTTCGATCGTCTCGCCGAGCGTGCGGTGCAGCAGCTCGGTCATGTCGCGCACCATCAGGTTGAGGTCGAGCGGCTTGGGGTCGAGCGGCTGCCGGCGCGAAAAGGCAAGCAGACGCTTCGTCAGGCTGGCGGCGCGTTGCGCGCCTTGAAGCGCCATATCGGTTGCGCGCTGCACGCGCCCGTCGTCGAGTCCCGAACGGCGGATCGTATCGAGTCCGCCGATGATGACGGTCAGCAGATTGTTGAAATCGTGCGCCACGCCGCCGGTGAGCTGGCCCACCGCCTCCATCTTCTGCGCCTGGCGGAGCGCCTCCTCCGCTTTCACGCGCTCGGCGACCTCCTCGGCGATACGCTGTTCGAGGGTGGCGTTCAGCGCTTCCAGCTCCCGCTCGGCGCGGCGGCGCTGCTCGAGTTCCCGCCGGGCCTGCTGAAACAGCCGGGCATTGTCGATCGCCACCGCCGCAGGCCCCGCAAGGGCGACGATCAGCTCCTCCGCCCTATGGGTGAAACGGCCCGGCTTCGGGTGGCCAAAGAAAAGGCCCCCCAGCACCTCGCCCGTCCGCGATCTGACCGGGACCGCCAGGTAGCTCCTGACCGGCAGGTGCCCTTCGGGCATGCCCTTGCGCGGATGGTTCTTGCCGTAACGCGGGTCGATGGTGATGTCATCGGAGCGCACGATCGCCGTCCCATCGAAGGTCGGGCCGAAGACTTGCGTCTTGCGCGGCAGGGGGAATTTGGAAAAGGCCTCACGCGGGGCACCGGAAAGCGTATAGAGCATGTAGCGCTCGCCGGCATCGTCGTCGACATTGTAGAAGAAAGCCCCGAACTCCGCGCCGGAAAGCTCCACGCCCGCATCGGTGATGGTCTGGACGATGCGCTCCAGGTCGAGGTCGCCCGCGATGGCGGACATCGCGCGGTTCAGGATCGCCAGGGTGCGGCCCTGCTCGCGCAGGGCGGTTTCCGTCTCTTTCTCGTGCGTAAGATCGATAAGGACGCCGGAGAACATGCGCTCCCCCTCCGGCGTGGTCTCGATCAGGCCGCGCGACAGGACGGTGCGAATCTCGCCGCCGCCATGCGTCCTGTACTCGGCCTCGAAGGGCTCACCGGTATCGACCGTCCGCTGAACAAGGGCTGCCGCCTTGTCCCTGTCATCGGGATGGATGCCGTCGAGGAAGGCCTGCAGGGGCAAGCCCTGGATGGCATCCTCCAGCCTGACGCCGAACACCTCGGCGAGCGGTCCCTGGATGCTCAGCCGGTCGCTGTTCACGTTCCAATCGTAGACCGCGACCCGCCCGGTCGAGAGCGCCCGTGACAGGCGCTCCTGGGTCATCAGATAGCGCTGCTCGCTGTGCATGACCGCGCGGGCGGCCTCCCGACGCACTTCGGCGAGTTGGATATTGGCCGCCACCCGCGCCAGGAGTTCGCGAGCGCCGAAGGGCTTTACCAGGTAGTCATCGGCGCCGGCGTTGAGCCCTTCCACCTTGGCCTCTTCGCCCGCCCGTGCGGACAGCATGACCACGGGTATCCCCGCAAGGCGAGGCTCGCCCCGAACGGCGCGCAACACGCCGAAGCCGTCAAGCTTCGGCATCATCACGTCGGTGATGATCAGGTCGGGCGCGGCAGCACGCGCGGCCGCAACCGCCTTCTCGCCATCCTCGACCGCCTGCACCAGGAATCCCTGCTCGGCCAGCAGCCTGCGGACATAGTCGCGCATATCCGCATTGTCGTCGGCAAGCAGAATACGCTTACCGGCGCCTGGAAGCGGCGCCAAGGCCGAGCCCATGGCCTCGGTCGAGATGGAGGCGAGCCCCTCCGCCGGAAGAACGATCCTCTCCGCGTCGGGCAACCAGCGGAGCGCCTCCTCTACGAAAGGCTGCGCCTTGATCGAAGCGGGGCCGGAGCTCGTCTCGCGCACACGCTCCTTCGGCAGATGGGAGGAGCCGAAGGGAAGAGTGATGAGGAAGGTCGTTCCACGCCCGGGAGCGCTTTCCGCGTCTATGCGCCCGCCATGCAATTTTACGAGCTCCTGCACGAGCGCCAGGCCGATGCCGCTGCCCTCGAAACTGCGGCCCTGCGCGCCCTCAACGCGATGAAAACGCTCGAAGAGCCGCGGCAGCTCGTCCTCCGGGATGCCAATCCCGGTGTCGGCCACCCGCACCTCGGCCGCCGAGCAGTCAGGCGATCGTCGGACGGACACGGAAATCCCGCCCTCGAAGGTGAATTTGAAGGCGTTGGACAGGAGGTTGAGCAGGATCTTCTCCCACATATCCCGGTCGACAAAGACCGGTTGCCCCAGCGGCTGAGAGGAGACATTGAGCTGCAGGCCCGCGCGCTCGACTGCTGAGCGGAAGCTGGAGGCAATCTCCGCGCTAAAGGCGGCAAGGTCGGTCGGCTCATAGGAAGCCTGCACGCGCCCCGCCTCGATGCGGGAGAAGTCGAGGAGGCTGTTGACGAGGCGGAGCAGTCGCATCGCATTGCGATGGGCGACCTCAACCTGCGGGCGCGGATCCCCCCAGGACTGCGGCGGCGTGGCCAAAAGCTCCTCGAGCGGGCTCAGCATCAGCGTGAGCGGCGTGCGGAACTCATGGCTGATATTGGTGAAGAAGATCGTCTTGGCGCGGTCGATCTCGGCCAGCGCCTCGGCGCGCCTGCGCTCTTCCTCATAGGCGCGGACATTGGCGAGTGCCGCGCCGATCTGCCCGGCGACGAGATCGATGAACCCGCGATAGGACTGGTCAAGCGGACGGTACGGATTAATGCCGGCAATGAAGAACCCCGCCGGGCGCTCATTGCCCTGCTGCGCAATGGGGACGAGCAGCGCATCGCGCGGCGGCCGGTCCCAGTCTCCAGTGGGCAAAGAGCCGAAGCGCTCGGAAAGGTTCTCCACCTCCACAGCGGGGCCGAAGCCGAGCAGCTTTTCGATTGGCCACGTCCCGTCGGCTGCGGCCAAGAACTCCGCCGCCAGGGGGTGGCCCGCTTCGACGCCCGAGGAGGCCGCGAGGCGGGCGTTACCGTCGCCGTCGAAAATATAAGCGAGCGCGAAGGGAAGATCGCTCAGATTTGCCCGCAGCTCGGCATTGACAGCGCCGAACAGCTCCGCTTCGGCCTTGGTCGAAGCGGCGGCGGAAGCAAGCGCCCGCAAGGTCGCGAGCCGCCGCTCGTTGATGACCCGCTCGGTCTCCTCCACGACAACGCAAAAGAGGCCTGCGACCGATCCGGCATCGTCGAAGAGAGGGCTGTAGGAGAAGGTGTGATAGGTTTCCTCGGGAAAGCCGCTACGCTCCAAAAGAAGGAGCATCGCCTCACTATAGGTCGCCTCCCCCTTCTGCATCACGTGATCGGCCAGCGGTCCGATGTCCGGCCAGATTTCGCGCCACACATCGGAGGCAGGACGGGCAAGGGCGGAGGGATGCTTCACGCCGAGTGTCGGCGTATAGGCGTCGTTGTAGAAGAAAAGGAGTTCGGGCCCCCAGCCCATCCACATCTGGTAGCGCGAGGTGAGCAGGATCCTCACCATCGAGCGCAGCGTAAGCGGCCAGGTCTCCGGCGGGCCGAGAGGGGTGGCGGCCCAGTCGCGAGCGCGCATCAGCTCGCCCATTCGCCCGCCGCCGTAGAACAGATCGTCGCCTCGCCCCAGCCCCTCTGAATCCACCCAAAGCTCCTGCGCCGTTGCCCAAACCGGTGCTGATTACAAGGGCGATGAAAGTTGGTAAAGCGCTTCTAGCGGCTACGTAATAAATATCGTTTCCGGCAAAGAATGACTGGAACAAATTCTTTGGTCGAGCGTTTCTTCCGGTTTCATCTCGAGGAAGACATAATCGCGGCCCCGGTGGGCCGGTCGGCGTTCAGTAGGCCGGCGCTTCCGGCCGGAACGTCAGGACGAACCGCGTGCCAGGGTCGGCATCCTGCCATTCGGGGGTACCGCCGAGGTGCCGGCTCAGCGTCGCGATCACGCGCCGGCCGAGCCCGTCCCTCGGCGCCGCGGAACCGGCCGTGGCCTCTATGCCAACTCCTTCGTCGCAGACCTCGAACCGCAGCAGGCCGTCCCCCGCTTCCGCGACCTTGATTACGACGCGGCCGGAGCCTTCGGGATAGGCATATTTCAACGCATTGGTGATCAGCTCGTTTGAAATCAGGCCGAGGGAGATCGCCTGATCCGTCGCGAGCGTGACGGGCGCTATTTCCTGCACAAGCTCGTGGCGAGGGGCGGAAGCATGACAATCGCGGCAAAGATCGCCCAGGAACTCGGCAAGGTTGACAGAGCCGACATCCTCTTTTCGCCTCAGCCGGTCGTGAATCCGCGCGATTGCCTGGACGCGGGCCTGGGCGTCGTCGAGCGCCTGCCTGAGAGTGGTGTCAGGCGAGGCGCGGGCCTGCATGCTCAGGAGGCCCGCCACGATCGCAAGGCTGTTCTTGACGCGGTGGCCTATCTCGTCGGCAAGCACTTTCTGATGTTCAAGCGCCTTCTCGAGCAGTTCCTCCTTGCGCCTCAGCGCCTCCTCGAAGCGCTGACGCTCCAGCGCGACGCCAAGCAGATTTGCCAGGCCCGTAACGAACAACAGATCCGCCTCGGTGAACCTGCCCTCCACGGGGCTGTCGACCTCGAGCACGCCGAAACGCTCGCCGCCGCATTGGATCACGGCGTTGATGGCGCGCTTTACCCCGTGCTCGGCCAGGATTCTTGGGGTCCGGAACCGACTTTCCCCGGTGAGATGGTCGGAGACGACGCTGGAGCCGGTTCTGAAAGCGTAGCCTGTGGGGCTTTTCTCGTCGGCGCCGGTCCTCGCCTCTCCGACGATGCCTGACTGCCAACCGACGCCCGCGCGCACGAGGAACCGGTCCTCCTCGGGCAGGTATTCCATGACCTTGGACATCCTGCTCTGCAAAGCTTGCGCGCAGACGCGCGAGGCCTCCTGTAGCAGGCTCTGCACGTCATGCGTCCTGAGCGCGAACAGCGCATATTCAGCCGCGAGCTGCTGCTGGCGGAGGCGGTATTCGAGCTCCTCCGCAGCGCTCCCCTTCTCCGGCGCGATGCTTCCCCTCGGTGCCTGCTCGAACGTCAAGGCCGTCTCCTCCTGAATTTCGATAAAGTCGCAAGGGCGGCGGGGTGTTCCCCTGGTGAGGAGCAGGGCAGCGCTGCGCGCATGACAAGGATGCAAGTTTGCGCGTTGTTGCACCGCCGCTTTGCCTGCATCTTTGGCCGACCGAGCAGCAAGGGGAGGTTTCATGCGTTCGATCCTGATTACGGGCGGCAGTCGGGGCATTGGCCGCGCCACGGCGCTTCTGTGCGCGGCAAAGGGCTGGGCGGTGGCCGTCAACTATCTCGGCAATGCCGCGGCGGCCGAGGAGGTGGTCGCCGAGATCGAGGGCAAAGGCGGACGCGCCCTCGCACTTAGGGGCGACGTCGCCGTCGAAGAGGACGTTGTCAGCATGTATGCCGCTGCGCAGCGGGAGCTTGGACCGCTGGGCGGGGTGGTGGTGAATGCCGGCATCGTGGCGCCGTCGCTGCCGCTCACCGAGATCGGTGCCGACCGCATGCGCCGCATCTTCGAGGTAAATGCTATCGGTGCCTATCTTTGCGCCCGCGAAGCGGCGCGCATGCTTGCCAAAAGCCGCGGCGGCCAGGGTGGCTCCATCGTCCTCGTCTCGTCCATGGCTGCCAGGCTCGGCGCGCCCTTCGAATATGTCGACTATGCCGGCGCCAAGGCTGCCGTCGATACGCTCACCGTCGGCCTTGCCAAGGAACTGGGCGGCGAGGGCGTGCGCGTAAATGCAGTGCGGCCAGGGCTCGTCGAGACGGACATCCATGCCAGCGGCGGGCAGCCGGACCGGGCAAAACGCCTGGGGGCCACTTCGCCCCTCGGACGGCCCGGACAGCCGGAGGAGGTCGCCGAAGCCATCGTCTGGTTCCTCAGCGATGCGTCTTCCTATGTCACCGGCGCGTTGCTCGACGTGTCGGGCGGACGGTAGGCCGGCAAGACGACCTTGCGGGCTCAGCACGGGTGGACCGGCTATGCCGCGGAGGACTGGAACCGCCGCCGGGCGGGCATCCAGCCCTAAGAGCTGGCCAAAATGCCGCGGAACAATGTGGCCCCGCTTGCGGTTGAGCAGGCAAGATAGGGAGCCAAGAACATGTCAAGCAAACTGCCACCCGTCCCGCCCGCAAACCGCAGCAACAAAGGCACCGGCGACGCCAAGCGGCCCGATCCCGACACGAGATCGCACGGAGTCGAGGGAGCGCCCGACCCGGACCGCCAGGCCCATCAGGGCAATTCCAAGGTGAACACGACGCACCAGGGATATCAGCAGGATCGCTGAGGGAGAGAGCATGTCGACCTCGAAGAAGACGCCGAACACCATCCGCCAGGGCGGCCCCGGCGCCTCGCACGAGAATGCCAAGGATCCCCGTGATCCGAAGAAGCCGGCGCCCGACGACGACCGCCGCAGCCGCAGCAAGGTTTCTGGAGGCGGCGGCGAAAAGGACAGCCATCACGACCATCACCCGGCGAGGAAGGGCGGGTCCGGCTGAGCCGGGCGCGCCCTGGGCCCTAGAGGTCGAGCCGCATTTCCTTGGAAATA
Organism: Chelativorans sp.; assembly: GCF_031180965.1. Taxonomy (GTDB): domain Bacteria; phylum Pseudomonadota; class Alphaproteobacteria; order Rhizobiales; family Rhizobiaceae; genus Chelativorans. The sequence goes on along the minus strand of NZ_JAPSLH010000010.1, from coordinate 929 downwards.
CGGAAGCCCAGGCTTTCATAGAGCCGCTCGCCGGCATCGGACGAATGCAGCACCGCCTGCGTGCACCCGATCGCCTTCAGATGCTCCAGCGCATGCTTCACCAGCGCTCGCGCTATTCCTCGCCGCCGCGCCTCCGGAGTGACATAGACGTGCCAGATATAGCCGAACTTGCGGAAGCTCGGGAGCGTCACCTCGGGATAGGGGAGCCGATGGATCTGGCAAGCCGCCGAGCCCAGCGCCGCCCCCTCCTCAATGGCAAGGAAGGCGGCCAGGGAAAAATGTGCCCTGCCCTCGCGGATGAACTCCCGAATGGTCTGCGCCGCTTCGGGCTTGAGCTTTTCCGGCCCGATCCCGTAGCTCTCCCATAGAGCCAGGTGGTGACGGACCAGATACTCGTCGTCATCTTGGGTCGCGGTACGTATGAGCATGGTCCCGATCTAGGGCCGGCGTCCGGTGCGCCAAGAGAGCGAAGGCCAATGGGATTGGTGCAAGACCGAAGAGAGTTTGATGCCAAGGCATGCGCGCTCTACGGGCCGGAGTGGTGGGCGATGAGAGACTCGAACTCCCGACATCTTCGGTGTAAACGAAGCGCTCTACCAACTGAGCTAATCGCCCGGCCAGGGGCCGGTCAGGCCGCTTTCAAGCCCGTCCGTTTAGGCGCTTCGGCCAGCAATCGCAAGGGAAAATCACCCGTTGCCGCCGCACTGCCGCGCATATGGGTATTCATCCGGGCAAAGCGCCTCCCCTACGCTTGACAGGCTAGCCGGAACCGCCTAAGTGACCGCCACGACACGCGCTACCGCCGTGTCGTAATGCGCGGGTGTAGCTCAGTTGGTTAGAGTGCCGGCCTGTCACGCCGGAGGTCGCGGGTTCGAGCCCCGTCACTCGCGCCATTTTCTCCTTGACAGATTTAGCAGTCCAGGTGCGCC
>NZ_JAPSLH010000040.1 GCF_031180965.1 Chelativorans sp. | reverse complement strand
ATGCTGGGTTCCAGACAGCATCGCGGAAACCGCGGAGAAGCCGCTAGGGCTTTTCCTTCGGCCCGGCAGAGACCACCCCCTTCATTGGGTGCAGCCGGGACGGAGAAGAAGCCCGAGTGACCGGCCAATGTCGGGACAGCGGCCGGCGGGGCGCGTGGAACGCGCCACGTAAACTAACAGAGAGGCACGGATCACGCGCCCCGCTTCCCACCTTCTTCAATGGCCAGACGGCGAAAGCCGGGCGTGGCGGCGGTGAGTGCTGGCCGAAGGCCAGGAAAAGCCAACGATCTGGCTTTTCCAACGGCGAACGCCCGGAGCCACAGCGGAGGGCAGAAGCGCGCCCTCACCCTCCCTGCAAGCTTGTGATGTCCGGGCGGACCGGCGTCCCGCCTGCCGACGGCCCATCGCTCCGTCTATAGGGCGGCAGCCCGCGTGCCGCGCGCGAGAAGGCGCGGTGCTCGTGCCACGGCCGCCACGGCTCGTCGATGGCGAAACTGGCCTCGGCGCGTATCCCGCTGCCGTCCGGCCTGAACCGCACCGCGACGCTGCCCTTGCGCGCAAGTTCGCGCTTGGTCAGCACAACTGGACCATTTCCGCCGCACAAGTCCCTCGCCTTCGCGTCATCGATCACGATGAGCGTCGCCGAACAGGCCTTGCCCGCCGCGTCCGCGCTTTCCGCATGCGCGACGACGGCGCCGCTCTCGTGGCGCGCAAGGCAAAGGCCGCCGGCGCAGGAGAAGCGGTCCGACGGACCGGCCGACTCACCCTTCCCGTTTTCGGGCTTGAGAATGGTTTCAGCATCGAGGGCGCGCGCCCAGTCCTCGATGGTGAAGCCGTTCGGCCGTGCCCGGTTGACCGCGACCGCGCCCCCTGCCCCGCGGATGCCCACCAGCCTTGCGTCCTCGCTGACCAGCACATCGGGCAGGTCGCGCGTCATCAGCAGGACCGCTCCCGGCAGGATGAATGGTAGGGCAAGGAGCCGCAGCCGGGTGGTCGAGACCACGAGGATCGCAAGCGCAACTGTCAGCGCCAATACGGCCGGGAGCGGTATCAGGCCGACCGCGTCTATGGGCGAGCGGTCCGAGAACCATTTTGCCACGGCGATCACCGCCGCGATCGCGTGGCCCATGATCTTCAGGAAGAAGCCGTCGAGGCCGAACGGCATCGCCAGGATGGAGAGGACCGCCATGGGCATCGCCGCCACCGAGACAATGGGCATGGCGACGAGATTGGCCGGCAGGGCGAGCGGCGTGGCGCGCTGGAAATGCCAGATGCCGTAGAGCGCCGTCGCGGTGCCGGCGATCAGCGAGGTTGCCGCAAGCCCGAGGGCGAAACCTGCCGCCATCCGCGCGGCACGTCCCGCCAGGCTCGGGGTAGCGGGTGCTCGGGCTGGCCGGCCCCGCTGCCATTCGCTCCAGGCGGCATAGCCCGCCACCAGCGCGGCGGTGGCCGCAAAGGACATCTGGAAGCTCGGCCCCGCCACCTCGTGCGGCGACAGGACGATGATGATAAGCGCGGCAATGGCGACGTTTCGCATGGTGAGCGCCGCACGGTCGAAGAGGAGCGCCGCCAGCATCACGGCCAGCATGATGTAGCTGCGCTGCGCCGCCACATCAGCACCGGAGATGAAGAGGTAGAGCGTGCAGAAGGCGAGTGCTGCGGCGGCCGCATATTTCTTCACCGGCACGCTCGAAGCGAAGCCCGGAAACAGGGCCGCACCGGCGCGCAGCATGAACATAACCGTGACCGCGACGAGGGCCATGTGAAGGCCGGATATGGACAGAATATGCGCCAGGCCGGAGCGCCTCAACCACTCGTTCACCTCCTCCGGGATGCCCGGACGGAAGCCGACGATCATGGCAACCGCGACGGCGCCCTCCGCCCCGCTCACATGCATGCGGATGCGCTCCGCAAGCGCCAGGCGCGCCGTTTCCAGCCAGCGCGCCGGCCGGGACAGCACGGTCTCGCCTCCGTCCGCCCTCGCCCGCTCCGGTCCCGTCATGAAGAAGCCGATCGCACCGATGCCGGAAAAATAGCTCGCGAAGGAGAAGTCATAGCTTCCCGGCCGGACCGGACCTGACGGCGGCATTAGCCGGGCAAGGCTAGAGATCCCGTCGCCGGGGCGAAGATCCGCCGGTACCTCGCGCGCGGTCAACCGTACGCGCTCCGGCGCATAGCGCAGCTTCGGGCGCTCGGTGGCTAGCACGTCGAGGACGAGGCGCACGCGCCCGTTCGCCTGGTGCTCGATCTGCGCCACCCGCCCGGTGAGCCGGGTCGTGACCTCCGAGCCCAGCACCGGCGTTTCCGCGCGCCAGGTTTCGAGCTTTGCCGCCCCGGCCCCGATCGCGAAGGCAAGCAGCGCTCCGGAAGCATGAAGCAGGACCGGACGGGCCTGGAACAGGAACACGGCGGCGATCAACGGAGCGATGACAGCAAGAAGGACCGGCGCGCCCGGCTCCCAGGAAATCGCGAAGTAGGCGAGCGCCCCGGCGGCCATGAACACCGGCAGGCACAGGAAGGCTGCGCCCCGCGCGCCGTCCTTTGCCAACTCCTCCGAGATAAGGTGCAAGAGCGCCGGTGCCCGCCAGCTTCCGGAGGCGCTGACCGATCGGCGAAAGAGCCCCCGCGCGTCGGTCCTATCGACGGGCGATGGGGCCGCTTCAGACGCGGTTTCAGGCGGCGCCAGGAAATACCGGCGCTCGCCTTCCGCGGAAAACGCTCTTTCGCCCCCCAAGCCTTACCGCCCCTCCACGGCGCTTGCACCCCCACCCGCCTATGCTACATGACGGACAGCCGATTTCCACCCGGCATGGGCTCGCCCTTGGAGCGCCGCCCCGAACGCAAGAATCCGGACACAAGAAAATGTCGAACCCCGTCGTCACCCGCTTTGCGCCCTCGCCCACCGGCTTTCTGCATATCGGCGGCGCGCGCACGGCGCTCTTCAATTGGCTCTATGCCCGCCACACCGGCGGCACGATGCTCTTGCGCATCGAGGACACGGATCGCCAGCGCTCCACGCCGGAAGCAACGGCCGCCATCCTCGACGGGCTGACCTGGCTGGGACTTGGCTGGGACGGTGAGCCGATCTCGCAATTCGCGCGTGTGGACCGTCACCGCGAAGTGGCGGAAGAGCTGGTCGCTCGCGGCAAGGCCTACTACTGCTACGCCTCGCCCGAGGAGATCGAGGCCGCGCGCGAGAAGGCACGTGCCGAAGGCCGACCGCCGCGCTTCAACAGCCCGTGGCGCGACCGGAATCCGAGCGACGCGCCGGCCGGCGTAAAGCCGGTCATCCGCATCAAGGCGCCGCAGGACGGCGAGACGGTGGTTGACGACCGCGTTCAGGGCGAGGTGCGTTTCCCGAACAAGGACCTCGACGACTTCATCATCCTGCGCTCCGACGGCACTCCGACCTATATGCATGCGGTGGTGGTGGACGATCACGACATGGGCGTGACCCACATCATCCGCGGCGACGACCATCTCACCAATGCCGCGCGCCAGTCGCTCATCTTCCAGGCCATGGACTGGGAGATCCCGGTCATGGCCCATGTGCCCCTGATCCACGGCCCGGACGGAGCCAAGCTTTCCAAGCGGCACGGCGCACTGGGCGTGGAGGCCTATCGCGCCATGGGCTATCTGCCCGCGGCCCTGCGCAACTATCTGGCGCGGCTCGGCTGGAGCCATGGCGATGACGAGGTGATGACGACCGAGCAGATGGTCGAGTGGTTCAAAATTGAGGACGTCAACAAGGGCGCCGCCCGCTTCGACTTCCAGAAGCTTGAGGCCTTGAACGGCATTCATATCCGTCAGACCGACGACGACACGCTGTTCGAGATCTTCCTCTCCACGCTCCCCCACCTGGAAGGGGGCTCGTCCTTTCTCGGCAAGCTCGATGAGAAGCAGAGGACCCAGCTGCGCGCGGCGCTGCCGGGCCTCAAGGAGCGGTCGAAAACCCTGGTCGAGCTGATGGACGGGGCCGGCTTCCTCGTCGCGGAACGGCCGATCGCGCCGGACGAGAAGGCCGCCGCGCTTCTCGACCAGGACGGGCGAACGATCCTGGCGGAGCTGGCGGAGGAGTTCGCGAGCTTGTCCGAATGGACGGTCGAAAGCACGGAAGCCGTCGTGCGTGCTTATGCGGAGAGGACCGGGCGCAAGCTCGGCAAGGTTGCACAGCCCTTGCGCGCAGCGCTGACCGGACGCACCACATCGCCCGGCATTTTCGACGTGCTCGCAGTGCTCGGCCGCGAGGAGTCGCTCGGCCGCATCCGCGACCAGGCGGCAGGTGCGTCGTCCGCTTGAAACGCTGATGCTGCGCCGCAATAAGGGCGGCTGTCAACCTTGGCAGGGTGGGGCAAATGCGCTAGCTAAAGGCCACGCTGATGGCCGCCTGCCACCGCCCGTGGCGACGACATTCCCGGCCCGAGTTTCAAGACAGAGAGGTGAGTGCGATGGCCAATTCGACAGTCAAGCTGGAACTTGGTGGCGCGGCCAGCGAATACCCGGTCCGCAAGGGCTCGATCGGCCCGGATGTCGTCGACATCGCCTCACTCTACAGGCAGACCGGGATGTTCACCTACGATCCCGGCTTCACGTCCACCGCGAGCTGCGAATCGAAGATCACCTATATCGACGGCGACGAAGGCATCCTGCTCCACCGCGGCTATCCGATCGAGCAGCTAGCGGAGCACAGTGATTTCCTGGAGGTCTGCTATCTCCTGCTCTATGGCGAGCTGCCCACAAAGACGCAGAAGGAAGACTTCGACCTGCGCGTGACGCGGCACACCATGATCCACGAGCAGATGTCGCGCTTCTTCACGGGCTTCCGCCGCGACGCCCATCCCATGGCGGTCATGTGCGGCGTGGTGGGCGCGCTCTCGGCCTTCTACCACGACTCGACCGACATTTCAGACCCGCATCAGCGCATGGTGGCCTCGATCCGCATGATCGCGAAGATGCCGACCATCGCCTCGATGGCCTACAAATACCATATCGGCCAGCCCTTCATGTATCCGCGCAATGAGCTGTCCTATGCGGCCAATTTCCTGCATATGTGCTTCGCGGTGCCCTGTGAGGAATACAAGGTCAATCCGGTGCTCGCCCGCGCCATGGACCGCATCTTCATCCTGCATGCCGACCACGAGCAGAACGCCTCCACCTCGACCGTGCGGCTCGCGGGTTCGTCCGGCGCCAACCCCTTCGCCTGCATAGCAGCGGGCATCGCCTGCCTCTGGGGCCCCGCCCATGGCGGCGCCAACGAGGCGGCGCTCAACATGCTGGCCGAGATCGGCACGCCCGAGCGCATCCCGGAATATATCGCCCGCGCGAAGGACAAGAACGATCCGTTCCGCCTGATGGGCTTCGGCCACCGGGTCTACAAGAACTACGATCCGCGCGCCAAGATCATGCAGAAGACCTGCCACGAGGTTCTCGCCGAGCTGGGCATCAAGGACGACCCGCAGCTCGACATCGCCATGGAGCTTGAGCGCATAGCGCTCACCGACGACTATTTCATCGAGAAGAAGCTCTATCCCAATGTCGACTTCTATTCCGGCATCACCCTGAAGGCACTGGGCTTCCCCACCACCATGTTCACGGTGCTCTTCGCCGTCGCGCGCACCGTGGGCTGGATCGCGCAGTGGAAGGAGATGATCGAGGATCCGCAGCAGAAGATCGGCCGCCCCCGCCAGCTCTATACAGGCGCTCCGCAGCGCGACTACGTGCCGATCGCCAAGCGCTGAGCCGGGCAAACGAAAACCTCCGCTCGGGCGAGCGGAGGTTTTTCTCGCCATGCAGCGGCAGCGCTTCTCCGGATCGTCAGCTTGGCAAGTCTCCGATAGCCTTCAGCAGCGCCACCGCTCCCATCATGTCGCGCTTGCGCGCGCTGCGGCGCGCGGCAGCTTCCGCATCCTCGCCCCATTGGGAGATGTTCCAGTCCTCGTCCACATGGGCCGCCTTCCATGCCATTTCGGCGTCGATCGCGCCGGCTTCCACCGCCAGGGCCAGAATTGCCGACCCGGTCAGGGTGGTCATCACGTGCAGCGCTGCAATGCGAAGGGGATCACGGCGCGGCAGCAGATGCGAGCCGACGGCGGCGATGGTCGTGCGGGGCTGCTCTACATGCATCACCCCTTCGGCCAGAATGAAGCGCACGCTTAGCGTCGTCTCGGCCCATTCCAGAACCGGATCCCAAGCCTCCGCCTGCAGCTTGATCAGCCGCTCGGGAGCGTCCGCTCGGTAATAGAGGAGATCGGTGGAAGCGTAGCGAAGAATATCCTCCGCCACCACCTGGACGTCGTTCGCAACGCCGTCGATGGCCGTATTGACGAGGCGCGTTATCGGCATCGTCATGGGGTTGATCTGCTCGCCCTGCGCGCCAAACTCGTCCGCGACGAGGCGTGCCGCCGCCTCGGTGGGCAGAACAAGCTCGGCGCCCGCCGGTGTGCGCACGGCCCGCCCGTCCAGCAGCACCTTCCAGCCGCCGCCCTCGCCTGTCACCTCGACGCGTTCATAAAAGCGCTTCGGCAGGGGATTGCGCATATTTTGCTGGGCGCGGCGCATTGGGTCTTGATCCGCATATTGCCGGCCCTGGTCCAGATCGTTCAGAATGTCGCGCATGCCACTCCATATAGGCGGTCGCCGGCCCAGGTCATCATCCCCGCGCAGCGAAAATGTCTCAGCTTCCCGCTTCCGCCGCCGCCTCGTCGAAGCCGAGCAGGTTCCAGCTTTGCTGCATGTGCGGCGGCAGCTCGGCGGTGACGTCGACCGTCCCGCCGTCGGGGTGCGGGATGACGATGCGGCGGGCATGCAGATGCAGCCGGTTCTGGATGCCGCCGGGCAGTTCCCAGTTCTGGTCGGCTTCAAAATACTTCGGGTCGCCGATGATCGGGCAGCCGATCGAGGCGGCATGAACGCGCAGCTGATGCGTGCGCCCCGTATAGGGCTCCATCTCGAGCCAGGTGAGCACCGTCCCCGCCTGCTCCACCACACGATAGTTGGAGACCGCATGGTCGGCTCCAGCTTCGCCATGCTTGGCGACGCGCACCCGGTCGCCGTCGGGTGTTGGCTCGCGCACGAGCCAGCTGGAGATGCGTCCTTCGGCCTTCTTCGGCGCGCCCTTCACCAGCGCCCAGTAGATTTTTTTCGTCTCGCGTGCGCGAAAGGCTTCGGCGAGCTTCATCGCCGCAAGCCGCGTGCGCGCCACCACGAGCACGCCGGACGTGTCCCGGTCGAGCCGATGCACCAGGCGCGGCTTCTCGCCCTTCTTGTTGCGCCAGGCCTCCAGCATATCGTCCACATGGCGGGTAACGCCGGAGCCGCCCTGGACTGCAAGACCCGCAGGCTTGTTGAAGACGAAAACCTTGTCGTCCTCGTGGATCAGCATCTGCGCCAGCACCTCGGCGTCGCCCTGGTTGCGGATGGTGCGCATGGTGGTGGGGCCGCCGCCCTTGTGATCGACGGCAAGCGGCGGCACCCGGATCAGTTGCCCGGGCTGGACGCGCGTATCGGCCTTGGCGCGGCCGCCATCGACGCGCACCTGGCCGCTGCGGAGCAGTTTTTGCAGCTGCACGAATCCGAGGCCCGGGTAATGGACCTTGAACCAGCGGTCGAGCCGCATGCCGGCCTCGCCGCTCTCCACTTCGATCTGTTCTACGCCTGCCATCTCGTCACCGTTTCGACGGCGGCAATAGCATCAGAGGATGCTCCTTGCGAGCCACAATCCGGCAAAGAGCGCGAAGATCGATCCCGCTACGCTCGCCAGGACATAGGTCAAGGCCGCCGCCTGGGCGCCGCGCTCCCAAAGCACGGCCACATCCAGCGAGAATGCGGAGAAAGTGGTGAAGCCGCCGAGGATGCCGGTGACCAGGAATAGTCTGATCTCATTGGGCACATCGAATTTCCGGGCAAGCACGGCAACCAGCAGCCCCATGGCGAAGCATCCGACCAGGTTGACCGCGAGCGTGCCCCAGGGGAAGGCGACGCCCAAAAGCCTGCCGGCGGCGGTCACGCTGATATGGCGCATGCCGGCGCCTATGGCTCCGCCGGCGCAGACAAGCAGCAGATGATACAAACCTGTTCCCTCGCCCCGCTTGATCAGGAAAATAGCTCAAGAAACCATTCGACCGGCGGCCTCGTGCTAGCCGCCGCCCTGCCGCTCCCGGCGGAGTTTTGCCCAGTAATCGAGACGCTTGCGGATCTCGCGCTCGAAGCCGCGGTCCGGCGGCTCGTAAAAGGTCCTGCGTCCCATCGCCTCGGGAAAATAATCCTGGCCGGAAAAAGCGTCGGGCATGTCGTGGTCGTACTGGTAGCCCGAGCCGTAGCCCGTCTCTTTCATGAGCTTGGTCGGCGCGTTGAGGATGTGCTTTGGAGGGAGCAGCGAGCCGTGCTCCTTTGCAGCCGCCATGGCCGACTTGAAGGCCGTATAGACCGCGTTCGACTTCGGGGCGGTGGCGAGATAGACGCATGCCTGCGCAAAGGCGAGTTCTCCCTCCGGCGAGCCCAGATAGTCGTAGGCATCCTTGGCCGCATTGGCAATGACAAGCGCCTGCGGATCGGCAACCCCGATATCCTCCACGGCCATGCGCACCAGCCGGCGGCCGAGATAGAGCGGATCCTCGCCGGCATCGAACATGCGGCAGAGATAGTAGAGGGCGGCGTCCGGATCGGAGCCGCGCACGGCTTTATGGAGCGCTGAGATGAGATTGTAGTGCCCGTCCTGGCTCTTGTCGTAGATGGGCGCGCGCCGCTGCACGATGCGCTGCAGCGCCTCCGCATCAAAAACCTCGCCCTCCTCGGCCGCCCGCCAGACCTCCTCCGCCAATGTGAGAGCAGCGCGGCCGTCGCCATCGGCCATGCGCAGCAGAACCGCCCTCGCCTCTCCGTCGAGCGGCAGCGGCCGCCCTTCCGCCGCTTCGGCCCGCTGAAGCAGGCGCTCCAGGCTGTCGGCTTCGAGGGAATGAAAGACGAGCACGCGGGCGCGGGAAAGAAGCGCGGCATTGAGCTCGAAGGAGGGGTTCTCCGTCGTCGCCCCCACCAGCACGACAGTGCCGTCCTCCATGACCGGTAGAAAAGAATCCTGCTGCGCGCGGTTGAAGCGGTGGATCTCGTCCACGAAGAGCAAGGTCTGACGGCCCTGGGCACGGCGCAGGCGCGCCGCCTCGAACACCTTCTTCAGCTCCGCGACGCCGGAGAAGATCGCGGAAATCTGCTCGAACGCCATTGAGGTTTCGCCGGCAAGAAGCCGGGCGACCGTCGTCTTGCCCGTGCCCGGTGGCCCCCAGAAGATCAGGGAGCCTAGCGACCCGGCACGGATCATGCGGGTGAGCGCGCCGTCGGAGCCGGTCAGGTGTTCCTGGCCGACCACCTCGTCAAGCTTTTTCGGGCGCAGCCGGTCGGCGAGCGGCTTTCCGACTGCCGCCGCGGCTTGAGGCTCGTTCCTGTCGAACAGATCGCCCATATGCTCTCTAGAACCGCAGGGTCTGGCGTATGATACGTCCGCCTCTGTCGATGGTGAACCGCCACCATCGCGTCTCGCTTTCGGTCAGTGCCTTCATCTGCTCGGCAGAGGCGATCTCCTCACCATTGATCTCGCGCACGATGTCGCCGGGCCTGAGGCCGATACTTGCGGCGGGCGAATTGCGCGCCAGATCGACGATCACAACCCCGCTCCCCGTGACCGGAAGGCGAAGCCTCTGCGCCAGGGCCGGCGAGACCTCGGCCACCTTGGCCCCGGAAAACGGACCGGTGCCGCCGATCTCGATCTCGACGCCCGTGCCTTCCGGCGCCCGTTCGACCGGCATCGCAAGGCGAAGCTGCTCCCCGTTCCTCAGCACCTCTATTTCCGCCGTCTCGCCGATCGGCAGCGTCGCGAGGCGATAGCCCAGCGCCTCGGGCGTCTCGACGGGCTTGCCGTTCACCGCCACCACCACATCCGCGCTTTGCAGGCCCGCCCGCGCCGCTGGGCTTTCCGGCGCGACATTGGTGACCAGCGCGCCGGCGGGCCTCTCCATTCCAAGGGCGTCAGCGATGTCCGCCGTCACGCGCTCGAAATTCGCCCCCACATAGGGCCGCTCGAAGAAGTCCTTGCCGTTCTTGGCCGACTCAACGACGGCCCGCACGATATTGGAGGGGATCGCAAAGCCGATGCCGATCGATCCTCCCGAGCGGCTGTAGATGGCGGTGTTGATGCCCACCACCTCGCCGGCCATGTTGACGAGCGCGCCGCCCGAATTGCCCGGATTGATGGCGGCGTCTGTCTGGATGAAATAGCCGAAATCGGAAATGCCGCCCAATGTGCGGGCGAGCGCCGAGACGATGCCGCTGGTTGTGGTCTGGCCGACACCGAAGGGGTTGCCGATGGCGAGCACCAGGTCGCCAACCTCCAGCGCTTCGGAATCCCCCAAGGGCGCGGCGGGAAAGGGCTCGGAATTTTTGACCTTCAGCACGGCGAGATCAAGCCCCTCGTCCCTGAGCAGGATTTCGCTCGCAAACTCCCGCCCATCGGCGAGCGCCACCTTCACCTCGTCGGCCTGGCGGATGACATGGTAGTTCGTCACCACGATGCCTGACCCGTCGACCAGAACGCCGGAGCCGAGCGAAGACTGCACGCGCGGCGGCATCTGCGGAAAGTTGAAGAAACGCTCGAAGAAGGGATCGCCCATGAAGGGTGAGCGCGCCTCGACACGGGTCGACGCGTAGACGTTCACGACGGCCGGCGCGATCTCGCGCACCAGGGGCGCGAAGGAGAGTTGCAGCTCGTCCCGACCGAAGGGCACGCGCCGCGTCTCGCCTGCCGGTCGGCCCTCGCGCCTTTCCTCGCCTCCGCGCAGAAGCTGCCTCAGCGGATCGAGGAGCGAGTCCGCGGGACTGTCCTGCGCCTCGAGCGAGGAGGAAAGCACGCCAAGGGCGGCCACAAGGAAAAGGGCTTTTGCTCTCATGCGACTCCTCTACGCGCGGATATCATCGGACAGAGTGATTGATAAGAAAAGGCTGGCGTTCGGATTCCCTCGCTGCTTCGCCTTGAGCACCTCAGACGCTAAAGCGCGCAGGTGAAGGGCGCGGGCACATCGGCTAGTTTCCAGCAGCTTCGTATCCGCCGAATCATTCTCCCGCGAGCCCGCTCCAGCAGCGATCCGTAAAACTTTGAGGACATGATGGCCCTGCCCTATCTGACGCCGATCCTTCTGCTGGCGATCTCCAATATCTTCATGACCTTTGCGTGGTACGGCCACCTGAAATTCGGACACAAGCCGATCGTGATGGTCATCCTCGCCAGTTGGGGGATCGCCTTCATCGAATACTGCTTTGCCGTCCCGGCCAACCGGTACGGCCACGCCGTCTATAGCGCGGCGGAGCTCAAGACCATTCAGGAAGTGATCACCCTATGCGTCTTCGCGGTCTTCTCGGTCTACTATCTGGGTGAGCAGCTCACGATTAATCACGCCATCGGCTTCGCGCTGATCTGCCTTGGCGCATTCTTCATCTTCAAGGGCCCACTCGGCTGAGGCCGGGACAGCAAAAAGGGGCCGAACGGCCCCTTTTTTTTTACCAGGCGATGCTGAAGCGATCACGCCGCCTCGGCTTCCTCATTGGCGGCTTCTGCCTCGACGCGCGCCCTATCGGCGGCGCCCTTGGCGGAGGTGTCGCGATCGACGAACTCGATCACCGCCATTGCCGCATTGTCACCGTGGCGGAAGCCGGCCTTCATGATGCGGGTATAGCCGCCATTGCGTGCGGCAAAACGAGGGGCAACCGTCTCGAACAGGCGGCTCACCAGCTTCTCGTCCCTAATGGCCGAGATCGCCTGGCGGCGGGCATGGAGATCCCCCCGCTTGCCCAGCGTGACGAGCTTCTCCACGATCGGGCGAAGCTCCTTGGCCTTGGGCAGCGTGGTGACGATCTGCTCATGCTCGATGAGCGAGGCCGCCATATTGGCGAACATGGCCTTGCGATGGCTAGAGGTCCGGTTGAGCTTGCGGCCGGCTTTCCCGTGACGCATGGCTGGTCTCCTTCAAATCCTTGCGGCGCTCGGGCCGCAGGGGGTCAATACTGGTCTTCGTAGCGCTTGGCGAGCTCTTCGATATTGTCCGGCGGCCAATCCGGCACTTCCATGCCGAGGTGGAGCCCCATCGAGGCCAGCACTTCCTTGATCTCGTTGAGCGACTTGCGGCCGAAATTCGGCGTGCGCAGCATCTCGGCTTCCGTCTTCTGGATCAGGTCGCCGATATAGACGATGTTGTCGTTCTTCAGGCAGTTGGCCGAGCGCACGGAGAGCTCGAGCTCGTCCACCTTCTTCAGCAGCGCCGGATTGAAGGCAAGCTCGGTGACCTGCTCGGCGGGCTGCTCCTTCTGCGGCTCCTCGAAATTGACAAAGAGGCCGAGCTGGTCCTGCAGGATGCGCGCCGCGTAGGCGATGGCATCCTCACCGGTGACCGAACCGTCGGTCTCGATGGTCATGGTCAGCTTGTCATAGTCGAGGACCTGGCCCTCGCGGGTGTTCTCGACCTTGTAGGAAACCTTCTTGACCGGCGAATAGAGGCTGTCGACCGGGATCAGGCCGATCGGCGCATCTTCGGCGCGATTGCGGTCGGCGGGCACATAGCCCTTGCCGGTGTTGACCGTGAACTCCATGCGGATCTCCGCGCCCTGGTCGAGCGTACAGATCACATGGTCAGGGTTCAGGATCTCCACATCGCCCACGGTCTGGATGTCGCCGGCGGTCACGACGCCCGGGCCCTGCTTGCGCACGACCATGCGCTTCGGCCCGTCGCCTTCCATCCGGATGGCGATTTCCTTGATGTTGAGCACGATATCGGTCACGTCCTCGCGGACGCCTGAGATCGAGGAGAATTCGTGCAGCACGCCGTCGATCTGCACGGCCGTCACGGCCGCGCCGCGGAGCGAGGAAAGCAGAACGCGACGCAGCGCGTTGCCGAGGGTAAGGCCAAAGCCGCGCTCAAGCGGCTCGGCCACGAGGGTCGTCTGCGTACGGCCCTTCGACGCGAACTCGATCTTGTTGGGCTTGATGAGTTCCTGCCAGTTTTTCTGGATCATGATGTTTCCTTCCGATACCCCGCCACCATCCAATCGTGGCGGGCGTTCTGGAACCCGCAGAGGAGCGCCCGGGGGAGCTCGTACGGCACTAAGTTTTGGCTAGACGCGGCGCTTCTTGCGCGGACGGCATCCATTGTGCGGGATGGGCGTCACATCGCGGATTGAGGTAATGGTGAAACCCGCCGCTTGCAAGGCCCGCAATGCGGATTCACGGCCCGAACCCGGGCCCGACACCTCGACCTCGAGGGTACGCATGCCATGCTCCTGCGCCTTGCGAGCGCAATCCTCTGCGGCCATCTGCGCGGCGAAGGGGGTCGACTTGCGCGAACCCTTGAACCCTTGAGAACCGGCGGACGACCAGGCGATCGCATTGCCCTGTGCGTCGGTGATCGTGATCATGGTGTTGTTGAAGGTCGAGTTGACGTGAGCGACACCCGACGAAATGTTCTTGCGTTCACGACGACGAACGCGCGTGGCTTCCTTGGCCATGTTCTTCCTTTCAGTCGATCTCTACGCCGCCGTAATTCCAGCGGCTACACCTGGTAAGGCAATAGGGCAGTAGGGCAATAAGTGAACGCTGCGGCCGTCTGCGACCCAACATACTGCCCTACTGCCTTACTCCCCTACTCCCTTAAATCACTTCTTCTTTCCGGCAATCGGCTTCGCCGGCCCCTTGCGGGTGCGCGCATTGGTATGCGTGCGCTGACCACGAACGGGCAGCGAGCGGCGATGGCGGAGGCCGCGATAGCTGCCGAGGTCCATCAGGCGCTTGATGTTCATCGAGACCTCGCGGCGCAGGTCGCCCTCCACCTGATAGTCGCGGTCGATGGTCTCGCGGATGGCCAGTACCTCGGCATCGGTCAACTGGTGCACCCGGCGGTCATCCGGAATGTTGACCTTGTTCACGATTTCGCGGGCGAGCTTCGGCCCGATACCGTGAATATACTGCAGCGCGATCACGACGCGCTTGTTGGTCGGAATATTGACGCCGGCTATACGGGCCATCTTCTTCTCCATGTGGGCCGGCAGAGCCGGCGCTTCGTTAAGCCCGCGTCCGGTGGAGGCCGGCCCTTGCGAGCATGTTCTTCTCAACAACGAAGCCGAGCCAAACGGCCCGGCCGGTCGATCGTCTCGTTGGGAGATGCGCCGCTATAGTCGATCTCCGCACCAGCGTCAACCGCCTAGCTGCGACCCAATCCCCCGGTTTCCAAGGCATTCCCCTGAAGCTCCGCGGCCGCCTTCCCGCCCAAAACGGAAATTGGCGGACGGCACTAGGCAGCCGTGCCAAGAACCTTCTCGATCTGCTGCGTCACCTCGTTGATGGAGGCCATGCCGTCCACGCCCTTCAGCAAGCCCTTGGCGTGGTAATAGCCGATGAGCGGGGCTGTCTTCTTATAGTATTCGCGCAGCCGCTCCTCGAACACCTCCGGATTGTCGTCCTTGCGAACTGGCTGGCCCGCGGCGAGCGCCTGCTCCGCTCGCCTGGCGATCCGGCCGACTAGCGCCTTGTCGTCGACGACGAGCTCGATAACCGCGTCGAGCTTCAGCCTGCGTTCGGCGAGCATCGCCTCGACCGCGTCCGCCTGCGCAAGCGTGCGCGGGTAGCCGTCGAGGATAAAACCATTCGCGCAGTCGGCCTGGTCGATGCGCTCCGCGACGATGGCGTTGACGATGGCGTCGGACACGAGTTCGCCCGCGTCCATGACCGCCTTCGCCTTCTTGCCGACTTCCGTTTCGGCTTTCACCGCCGCACGCAGCATGTCTCCGGTGGAGAGCTGCGGAATCCTGAATTTCTCGATCAGGATCTGCGCCTGCGTTCCCTTGCCCGCCCCCGGCGGCCCAAGAAGTATAAGCCTCATCGTCCTCTCTTGCCCCCCCGGAGCTTCGACTTCCTGATCAGGCCTTCATACTGATGTGCGATCAGGTGGCCCTGAACCTGCGCCACAGTATCGAGCGTGACGCTGACGACGATCAAAAGCGACGTGCCACCGAGATAGAAGGGCACGCCGGTGGCCGAAATCAGGAACTCCGGCAAGAGGCAGACCAGGACGAGATAGATGGCGCCGACGACGGTGATCCGCGTCAGCACGTAGTCGATATATTCCGCGGTGCGCTCGCCCGGCCGATAGCCGGGGATGAAGCCGGAATGCTTCTTCAGCTGGTCTGCCGTGTCCTTCGGGTTGAAGACGATCGCCGTGTAGAAGAAGGCGAAGAAGATGATCAGCGCCGCGTAGAGGATCATGTAGAGCGGCTGGCCGTGGCCAAGAGTGGCGAGCAACGTGCCGGCCCAGCCGGGCAGCTGCGTCGCGTCCGTAAAGCCGGCAACCGTGGCGGGCAGGAGAAGCAGGGACGAGGCGAAGATCGGCGGGATGACGCCGGCCGTATTGAGCTTCAGCGGCAGGTGCGAGGTGTCGCCCTGAAACATGCGGTTGCCGATCTGCCGCTTGGGATATTGGATCAGCAGCCGGCGCTGCGCGCGCTCGAAGAAGACGATGACGCCGATGGCAACGATCGCCACCACGATGATCGCCAGGATGAGGCCGGTGGACATCGCGCCGGTGCGGCCGAGCTCGAGCGTGCCGCCGATGGCAGAGGGCAGACCCGCCACGATGCCCGCGAAGATGATCAGCGAGATGCCGTTGCCGATGCCGCGCGCGGTGATCTGCTCGCCGAGCCACATCAGGAACATGGTGCCGCCGACGAGCGTCAGGACCGCCGAGATTCGGAAGAACCAGCCCGGATCGGTGACGATGTTCTGCCCGCCCTCGAGACTGACGGCTATGCCATAGGCCTGCACCGTGGCCAGCAAAACCGTGCCGTAGCGCGTGTACTGATTGATGATCTTGCGGCCCTGCTCGCCTTCCTTCTTCAGCTGCTCCAGCGACGGCACCACCGAAGTCATGAGCTGCATGATGATGGAGGCAGAGATATAGGGCATGATGCCGAGCGCGAAGATCGCCATCCGCTCCACCGCCCCGCCGGCGAACATGTTGAACATGCCCAGCACGCCGCCGGACTGCTGCTGGAAGGCCTGCGCGAAGGCGTCCGGATTGATGCCAGGCATCGGGATATAGGTGCCGAGGCGATAGACGAGCAGCGCGCCGAGGGTGAACCAGATGCGCTTCTTCAGGTCCTCCGCCTTGGCGAAGGCGGCGAAGTTCAGATTCGATGCGAGTTGCTCGGCTGCCGATGCCATGAAGAATTCTCCGCTTCGTCACGCCCCCGCGCGACCAGAAAATGGACGCCGGTCACCCAATCGCGCTCATGAAGGACGATGCGCAATCAAAGCCCGAGCCGCTATGTCTTGGCCTCGCGCGCGGCTTGCCGGGCGCATGGTGCCGAAGCCCGAAATAAGCTCGGGGCGGCTAGTATGCAAGCGGCGGGTTGTCCCCGCCGCCCGCGGGATTCCGATCTCAGGCCCCGTTCTGCGGCAGCTTCACCGAACCGCCGGCCTTCTCGATCTTTTCCACCGCCGATTTGGAGGCGCCGGCGACGTCGAGCGTCACCTTGGCATTGAGTTCGCCGCCTCCCAGCACGCGCACACCATCCCTGGCGCGGCGAATGACGCCAGCCTTCACCAGCGCGGCGGCGTCGATCGTCTCGCCGGCGTCGAGCTTCTTGGCGTCGATCGCCGCCTGGATGCGGCCGAGCGACACTTCGTTGAAGTCCTTGCCGAAGATGTTGTTGAAGCCGCGCTTCGGCAGGCGCCGGTAGAGCGGCATCTGGCCGCCCTCGAAGCCCTTGATGGCCACGCCCGAGCGTGACTTCTGGCCCTTCACGCCGCGACCGCCCGTCTTGCCCGTTCCTGAACCGATGCCGCGGCCGACGCGCTTGCGCGCCTTGGTGGCGCCCTCGGCGTCCCTGAGTTCGTTGAGTTTCATCGCACTAAATCCTCGTCTCTCAGGCCTCGTCGACGACGCGCACGAGGTGCTGCACCGTCGCGATCATGCCGCGTACGGAAGGCGTGTCCTCCAGCGTCGAGCGGCGATGCAGCTTGTTGAGCCCCAGGCCGACCAGCGTCGCGCGCTGCTCCTTGGGGCGGCGGATGGGGCTGCCGATCTGCTCGACCGTGATCGTCTTGCCCTTCTTCTTCTCAGCCATCTTGGTCAATCCTTAAAGCCAGCGGCGGCCTGCCCTGCGGGACAAGCGCCGGCGCCTAGTCTTCCGCCCCGACTGCCACGTTGCCGCGGCGCGCCTGCAGGCTCGAATATTTGATGCCGCGCTGCGCGGCGACATCCTTCGGATGCACCTGGTTCTTCAGCGCGTCGAAGGTGGCCCGCACCATGTTGTAGGGGTTGGTCGAGCCGAGCGACTTGGCGACGACGTCCTTCATGCCGAGTGTCTCGAACACGGCGCGCATCGGGCCGCCGGCGATGATGCCGGTGCCGGGCTTGGCGGCGCGCAGGAGCACGCGGCCCGCGCCGTGGCGGCCGTTCACGTCGTGATGCAGCGTCCGGCCCGCCCTGAGCGGCACGAAGATCATGTCGCGCTTGGCGCTTTCGGTCGCCTTGCGGATCGCTTCCGGTACCTCGCGAGCCTTGCCATGGCCGAAGCCGACGCGGCCCTTCTGGTCGCCGACGACCACGAGCGCTGCAAAGCCGAAGCGGCGGCCGCCCTTGACCACCTTGGCGACGCGGTTGATGTGAACGAGTTTGTCGACGAACTCGCTGTCGCGCTCTTCACGCTCTCTGCGGTCGTCCCTGCGGGGCTGTGCCATTATCCTTGTCCTTGTTCTTTTCCGGTAGCACGGGGTTGACGGGAGCCTTCGGGCCCGGGGGCCCGCGGGCGGCTAGAATTCCAGACCGCCTTCGCGGGCCGCATCGGCCAGCGCCTTGACGCGGCCGTGATAGAGATAGGCGCCGCGGTCGAAGACGACCTTGTCGACGCCCGCCTTCTTGGCGCGCTCGGCAATCAGCTTGCCGACAGCGCCGGCAGCCTCGGTATCGGCGCCGGTCTTCAGCTTGCCCTTCAGCTCCTTGTCCAGCGTGGAGGCGGCGGCAACCGTGTGCCCCTTCACGTCGTCGATCAACTGCGCGTAGATGTGCTTCGACGAGCGGTGGACCGAAAGCCGCGGCCGCCCGGTGGCGACCGACTTCAACTTCCGGCGAACGCGCCCGGCGCGTCGCGTAACGGATACTTTCGACACCATGGCCTGCGTTCCTTACTTCTTCTTGCCTTCCTTGCGGACGATCGTCTCATTCGCGTATTTCACGCCCTTGCCCTTATAGGGCTCCGGGCCACGGAACTTGCGGATCTCCGCCGCCACCTGCCCGACCACCTGCTTGTCGATGCCGCTGACGACGACTTCCGTCGGCCGCGGCACTGCAATGGTGATTCCCGCCGGCGGCTCGTAGCTGACCTCGTGGCTGTAGCCCAGCGAAAGCTGCAGGTTTTTGCCCTGCATGGCCGCGCGATAGCCCACGCCATTGATCTCAAGCCGCTTCTCGAAACCGTCCTTCACGCCATTGAGGATGTTGGCGATCTGGGTGCGCGACATGCCCCATTTGGAGCGCGCAAGCTTCGACTGGTCGCGCGGATCGACGGCGATGGCGCCATTCTCCATCTTCACCAGGACGTCGTCATTGACCACGAACCTGAGCTCGCCCTTCGGTCCCTTCGCGGTGACCGTCTGGCCCTCGACATTCGCCGTCACCCCCTGGGGCACCGGGACCGGTTTCTTTCCAATACGAGACATTTTTCTGTCCTCGTTCTTTTCTGTTCAGCCGGATCAGAAGATCTGGCAGAGAAGCTCTCCGCCGACATTCTTCTCACGCGCCTCATGATCCGCCATCACGCCCTTGGGCGTCGAAAGGATGGCGATGCCGAGGCCGTTGGCGACATTGGGGATCGACTTCACCGACACATAGACGCGGCGGCCGGGCTTCGAGACGCGTGCGATCTCGCGGATCACGGGAGCGCCCTCAAAATATTTGAGCTGGATTTCCAGCTCCGACTTGCCGTTCTCGTAGTCGATCTGCGTGTAGTCGCGGATATAGCCTTCCGCCTTCATCACGTCGAGGACGCGGGTGCGCAGGCGCGAGGCGGGCGTGGAGACCGTGCTCTTCTTGCGCCCGATCGCGTTGCGGATGCGGGTCAGCATATCGCCGAGGGGATCGTTCATGGACATGGGCTTGCCTCCCTTACCAGCTCGACTTGACCAGGCCGGGGATCAGGCCCTGGCTGCCCAGCTCGCGAAGCGCGATGCGCGACATCTTGAGCTTGCGGTAATAGGCGCGCGGCCGGCCCGTCACATCGCAGCGGTTGCGGATGCGCGTCTTCGACGAGTTGCGCGGAAGGGCAGCAAGCTGGAGCTGCGCCTTGAAGCGCTCCTCTATCGGCTTGTCCTGGTCCATGATGATGGCCTTGAGCGACGCACGCTTGTTCGCGTAGCGGTCCGCCATCTTCCGGCGCCTCTTGTTCTTCTCGACTGCGCTAGTCTTTGCCATTTCGAAATTCCTTGTTCTCGCCTGCCGTTACTGCCGGAACGGGAAGTTGAAGGCCTTGAGCAGGGCCCTCGCCTCCTCGTCCGTCTTGGCGGTCGTACAGACGACGATGTCCATTCCCCAGATCTGGTCGACCTTGTCATAGTTGATCTCTGGGAAAACGATATGCTCCTTGATGCCGAGCGCGTAGTTGCCGCGGCCGTCGAAGCTCTTGGGGTTCAGGCCGCGGAAGTCGCGCACGCGCGGCAGCGCGACATTCACGAGCCGGTCCAGGAACTCGTACATGCGGTCCTTGCGCAGCGTCACCTTGGTGCCGATGGGCATGCCCTCACGCACCTTGAAGCCGGCGATGGAATTGCGCGCCTTGGTGATGACGGGCTTCTGGCCGGCGATAAGCGCAAGATCCTCGGCGGCGACCGACGGCTTCTTGGAGTCGCCCGTCGCTTCGCCCACGCCCATATTGATGACGATCTTGTCGATGCGCGGGACCTGCATCTCGTTCTTGTATTTGAAAGCCTCGAGGAGCTCCTTGCGGATCGCCTCCTCATATCGCTTCTTCAAGCGCGGCTGGTATTCTGCCTTAGCCATCGATCAATTCTCCCGAGCGCTTCGCCACGCGCACCTTCTTGCCGTCCTCGAGGATGCGGAAGCCGACGCGGGTGGGCTTCCCGTCCTTGGGATCGGCCAGCGCCAGGTTCGACACATGGATCGGCGCTTCCTTGGTGATGATGCCGCCTTCGGACTGAGGCGTCTGCTTCTGATGCCTGCGCACCAGATTGACGCCGCGCACCACGGCCTTCTCGTCCTTCGGCATCATCTTCAAAACTTCGCCCGTGCGGCCCTTGTCACGGCCGGAGAGCACGACGACCTTGTCGCCCTTCCTGATCTTCTGCATGTCTCCGGCTCCTTACAGCACTTCCGGCGCCAGCGAGATGATCTTCATGTGGTTCTTCGCGCGCAATTCGCGCGGAACCGGTCCGAAGATGCGGGTGCCGATCGGCTCTTTCTTGTTGTCCACCAGCACGGCGGCGTTGCTGTCGAAGCGGATGACGCTGCCGTCGGGACGGCGGATGTCCTTGGCGGTGCGAACCACCACCGCCTTCATCACATCACCCTTCTTCACGCGGCCACGCGGAATGGCCTCTTTTACCGAGACGACGATGATGTCGCCCACCGAGGCATATTTCCGCTTCGAGCCGCCGAGCACCTTGATGCACATGACACGACGGGCGCCGGAATTGTCCGCCACGTCGAGGTTTGTTTGCATCTGAATCATGACTGGCCGCCTTCTGATTATCTATCCGGGAGGATGGCTCGAGGCCGTTCCCGTTCGTTCAAACTCAAGCCTGCTGCTGCGCCTGGGTTTCCAACACGACCCAGGTCTTGTCCTTCGAGATCGGGCGCGTCTCCTGGATCAGCACGATGTCGCCGACCTTGCACGCATTGGTCTCGTCATGGGCCTTGTACCGCTTGGAGCGGCGCACGGTCTTCTTCAGGATCGGGTGCGAGAACCGGCGCTCGACCAGCACGACGACCGTCTTGTCGTTCTTGTCGCTCACCACGGTGCCCTGCAATACGCGCTTTGGCATCTTCGTCCTCAGGCTTTCTTCTCCGCCGCCTTCTGGGCGGCGATTGTCTTGATGCGCGCAATGTCGCGGCGGATCTGCCGCACGCGCGCGGTTTTCTCGAGCTGCCCCGTCGCCTTCTGGAAGCGAAGGTTGAACTGCTCTTTCTTCAGGTTCGTCAGCTCGTCATCGAGCTGGTCGGGCGTCATCGCCCTCACGTCAGCGGCCTTCATGGGTGCCCTCCTACTCGGCGATGCGCTGGATGAAGCGCGTCTTGACCGGGAGCTTGGCGGCACCGAGGCGCAGCGCCTCGCGCGCGATGTCCTCGGCAACGCCGTCGATCTCAAACATGATGCGGCCTGGCTTCACGCGGCAGGCCCAGAACTCGACGCTGCCCTTGCCCTTGCCCATGCGGACCTCGGTCGGCTTGGCGGTCACCGGCACATCCGGGAAGATGCGGATCCACACCCGGCCCTGGCGCTTCATCTCGCGGGTGATGGCGCGGCGGGCGGCCTCGATCTGGCGCGCGGTGACGCGCTCCGGCTCCAGGGCCTTCAGCCCGAAGGATCCGAAATTCAGCTCCGTTCCGCCCTTGGCGACGCCATGGATCCGGCCCTTGAACTGTTTGCGGAATTTCGTGCGCTTTGGTTGCAGCATTTTTGTCTACTCCAAAATTCCGGCTCAGGCATTCTCGCGGCGGCGCTGGCCGCCGCCCTGCTCACCTTCGACCGCCCGGCGCTCGGACGCCATTGGATCGTGCTCCAGGATCTCGCCCTTGAAGACCCACACTTTCACGCCACAGACGCCATAGGCGGTCTTGGCCTCGGCCGTGCCGTAGTCGACATCGCCGCGCAGCGTATGCAGCGGCACGCGGCCCTCGCGGTACCATTCGAGGCGGGCGATCTCGGCTCCGCCAAGGCGTCCCGCGCAGTTGATGCGGATGCCTTCCGCGCCGAGGCGCATGGCCGACTGCACGGCGCGCTTCATGGCGCGGCGGAAAGCCACGCGGCGCTCCAGCTGCTGGGCGATCGACTGGGCGATCAGCTTGGCGTCGATCTCCGGCTTGCGCACCTCGACGATGTTCAGATGCGTCTCCGCATTCGTCATCTGCGAGATCTTCTTGCGCAGCTTCTCGATATCCGCGCCCTTCTTGCCGATGATGAGGCCAGGCCGCGCGGAATGGATGGTCACTCGGCACTTCTTGTGGGGGCGCTCGATCACGACCTTCGAGATCGCCGCCTGCTTCAGCTCGTTCTCGATATAGTCGCGGATCTTGATGTCCTCGTGCAGCAGCTCGCCATACTCTCCGGTATTCGCGAACCAACGCGAGTCCCAGGTGCGGTTGATGCCGAGACGGAGACCGATCGGATTGACTTTCTGGCCCATCAGGCGGCCTCCACTTGCTCTTCTACTTCGCGAACCACGATGGTGAGGTTCGAGAACGGTTTCTCGATGCGGTTGGCGCGGCCGCGGCCGCGGGCATGGAAGCGCTTCATGACGATCGACTTGCCGACATAGGCCTCCGCCACCACCAGCGCGTCCACATCCAGATTGTGGTTGTTCTCCGCATTGGCGATCGCCGATTCCAACGTCTTCCTGACGGTGCCTGCGATCCGCTTGCGCGAGAATTCGAGGTCTGCCAGCGCAGCCGAGACCTTCTTCCCGCGGATCAGCGCGGCAACGAGGTTCAGCTTCTGCGGGCTGATGCGGATGGTACGCAGAACCGCACGCGCCTCATTGTCTGCAAGCCTGCGCGGCGCTTTGGCCTTGCCCATGATTACTTCCTCTTCGCCTTCTTGTCCGCGCCGTGGCCGTAATAGGTGCGGGTCGGAGCGAACTCACCGAATTTGTGGCCCACCATCTCTTCGCTGACGGACACCGGGATGTGCTTCTGGCCGTTGTAGACGCCGAAGGTCAGCCCGACGAACTGGGGCAGGATCGTGGAGCGGCGGCTCCACATCTTGATCACCTCTTTGCGGCCGCTTTCGCGCGCCTTGTCGGCCTTCTTCAGCAGATAGCCGTCGACAAAGGGGCCTTTCCAAACTGAACGGGACACTGTGCCGTTACCTTTCCTTAGCTCTTGCGCTGATGCCGCGAGCGCATGATGAACTTGTCGGTCGCCTTGTTGGACCGGGTCTTGCGGCCCTTGGTGGGCTTGCCCCACGGTGTTACCGGATGCCGGCCGCCCGAGGTGCGGCCCTCGCCGCCGCCATGCGGGTGATCGACCGGGTTCATGGTGACGCCGCGATTGTGCGGACGCTTGCCCAGCCACCGCTTGCGGCCGGCCTTGCCGAGGCTGACATTGGCGTGGTCGGGGTTGGAAACCGCGCCCACCGTCGCCATGCAGGCGCCGGCAACGAGCCGCTGCTCGCCGGAATTCAGCCTCAGGATCGCCATGCCCTGGTCGCGGCCGACGAGCTGCGCATAAGAGCCGGCGGAACGGGCGAGCTGACCGCCCTTGCCCGGCTTGAGCTCCACATTGTGGATGATCGTGCCCACCGGCATGGTCGACAGCGGCATTGCATTGCCCGGCTTCACGTCGGCGCCGTTCGCCGAGGAGACCACGCGGTCGCCGGCGGCAAGGCGCTGCGGCGCCAGGATGTAGCTGAGCTCGCCATCCTCATAGCGTACCAGCGCGATGAAGCCCGTCCGGTTCGGATCATATTCCAGGCGCTCCACGACGCCGGCGACGTCGAACTTGCGGCGCTTGAAATCAATCATGCGGTAGGTGCGCTTGTGACCGCCGCCCTGGAAGCGGGCGGTGATGCGGCCGTAATTGTTGCGCCCGCCCTTCGAGGTGAGGCCGACCGTCAGCCCCTTCACCGGCTTGCCCTTATGCAGGCCCGAGCGGTCCACGATCACCAGCTGCCGCTGGCCTGGCGTTACCGGCTTATAATTCTTGAGTGCCATGTCTTAACCCCTCGCCGCCTCTCAAAGACCAGTCGCGACGTCGATCGAATGGCCCTCGGCCAGCGTGACGATCGCCTTCTTGACGTCGCTCTGCTGTCCGATGGTGCCGCGGAAACGCTTCACCTTGCCCTTGCGGACAAGCGTGTTGACGCCCTTGACCTTGACGTTGAACAGCGCTTCCACCGCCGCCTTGATCTCGGGCTTGGTCGCCTTGCGGGCGACGTTGAAGACGACCTGGTTGTTCTCCGAGGCCATCGTCGACTTCTCGGTGATCGCCGGGCTGACGATCACGTCATAGTGGCGAAGATCCGTCATTTGAACCGCTCCTCGAGGGCCTCGACCGCGGATTTGGAAAGCACCAGGGTGCCGCGGCGCAGGATGTCGTAGACGTTGATGCCCTGGACCGGCAGCACGTCGATATTGGAAAGGTTGGCCGCGGCGCGCTTGAAGCCGGCATCGATCTCGGCGCCGCCGATAAGCAGCGCGTTGGTGAGACCCAGCTTGGCAAAGCTCTCCACGAGCGCCTTGGTCTTGGCTTCCTTGATCGCGAGGTCATCGACGATGATGAGGTTCGCGGACTTGGCCTTCGCCGACAGGGCGTGCTTGAGGCCCAGCGCCCTCACCTTCTTCGGCAAATCATGGGCATGGCTGTGCGGCACCGGCCCATGCGCCTTGCCGCCGCCGCGGAACTGCGGTGCACGCGCCGAGGAGTGACGGGCGCGGCCCGTACCCTTCTGCTTGTACATCTTGGCGCCGGTGCGGGCGATCTCAGCCCGGCCTTTCGCCTTGTGCGTGCCCTGCTGGCGCTTGGCGAGCTGCCAGCGCACGACGCGGTGGAGGATGTCCTCGCGCGGGTCGAGCCCGAAGATGGCGTCGGAGACCTCGAGCTTGCCGGCGTCCTTGCCGGCCAGCGTGGTTACCTTCAGATCCATTATTCTGCCCCCTCGCTGGCGGCGTTTTCAGCCTGCGCGGCATTGCTGTTGCTGGCGGCGCGGATGGCGGCCGGAACCGGCGCCTCCTTCGGAAGCGGCACCTTCACGGCGTCGCGCACCATGATCCACGCGCCCTTGGAGCCGGGCACCGCGCCGCGGATCAGGATCAGGCCGCGCTCGGTGTCGGTCGAGACCACTTCCAGGTTCTGCGTGGTCACGCGGCGGTCGCCCATATGGCCCGCCATCTTCTTGCCCTTGAACACCTTGCCCGGATCCTGGCGCTGGCCCGTCGAGCCGTGCGTACGGTGCGAAACCGAGTTGCCGTGGGTCGCGCGTCCGCCGCCGAAATTGTGGCGTTTCATGACGCCCTGAAAGCCCTTGCCGATGGAGGTGCCCGTCACGTCCACCTTCTGGCCCGGCACGAAATGGTCCGCGGTGATCTCCGCGCCCACGTCGAGCAGATTCTCCGGCGAGACGCGGAACTCGGCGAGCTTGGTCTTGGGCTCGACGGAGCTCGCCGCGAAATGGCCGCGCAGCGCCTTGGAGGTGTTCTTCACCTTGGCAAGGCCGACGCCGAGCTGGACGGCCGTATAGCCGTTCTTCTCCGCCGTGCGCTGCGCCACCACCTGGCAGTTTTCCATGCGCAGAACCGTGACGGGGATGTGCTCGCCCGCCTCGTTGTAGACGCGCGTCATCCCGATCTTCTGTGCGATAACACCTGAACGCATCGGTTCAACTTCCTTTCAGGCTTCCCGTCGGCCGGCATTCGCCTTGCGCGGGTCCTATCCTCTTCTTCCGCCCTAGAGCTTGATCTCGACATCCACGCCGGCGGCGAGGTCGAGCTTCATCAGCGCGTCCACCGTCTGCGGGGTCGGATCCACGATGTCGAGAAGGCGCTTATGGGTGCGCATCTCGAACTGCTCGCGGCTCTTCTTGTCGATGTGCGGCGAGCGGTTCACCGTGAACTTCTCGATCCGCGTCGGCAGCGGGATGGGGCCGCGGACATTGGCGCCGGTGCGCTTGGCCGTGGACACGATCTCGCGCGTGGAGGCGTCGAGCACCCGGTGGTCGAACGCTTTGAGGCGGATACGGATATTTTGTCCGTTCATTTCTTCATTCCTCGTTCGGCTTGCGGCGCGGGGCTTCCCGCGCCGCTGCCCGAATGCCTGGCCCCGTTATTCAGTGATGCTTGCGACGATGCCGGCGCCGACGGTGCGGCCGCCTTCGCGGATGGCGAAGCGCAGGCGCTCCTCCATGGCGATCGGCACGATCAGCTCGACATCGACAGTCACATTGTCGCCCGGCATCACCATCTCCGTGCCTTCCGG
>NZ_JAPSLH010000054.1 GCF_031180965.1 Chelativorans sp. | reverse complement strand
ACGCGGGCCGCGAGCGCGGCCGTGCGCTCATTGCGGCATTCGACGATCACCTCGGCATCCTCGCCATCGGCGCGCACCAGCTCCACCAGGAAGAGCTGCGCGCCCTCGCGCTCCCCCGCCTCCAGCACGCCTTCCTCGGCGCGATGCATGGGGGTGATGGCGATGGTGACGTTCGCGCTGCTGCTGTCCGACATGGCTGTCCTCCGCATGGACCGCCGCATCCGACGGCGATCACGGGGCCCAAGCGCGTGAGGGCGCCCAGGGATGCCTGGGTCCCACGGCGTGATACCGGCCGGGCGGCTTGCGCGGGGAGGCGGAATGTCGAGGCAGTCTGAGGGGATGGTGCCCAGGAGCGGAGTCGAATCACCGGCACCGCGGTTTCAGATTGCGAGATCATGCTGGTGGCTTGGTGAAGGCAACATCCTGTTCTTCCGCCGTGCTACAGCCGCGGTGGAACTCAGGCGCCTTATGTTCTGATCGAAATCGTTTTTTTGGAATGTGGTGAGCTTCACTGACTTACGCTGCGCCGCCACCGCGACAGGTCCAGGCCGCCGGGCCGGCACGCGAGACATGACATGACAGGGGCTCGCCTGTGCGTCGCGCTGCCTGGGGTGATCGTGGCACGATTGGTGAGCTTTCCTGGCCGCGCGCCGGGGCAGTAACTCCAAGATGCGGCGTGTAAGGCCGGTTGCGCCGCCGGTCGCGAAGGCTCGCTCTCCAACCGAGGCTATGGCGATTGGCCGTGAAGCGCCGGCCCACCTGACCCGCGACCCTTTCGCGAGGCGCTGCACTGCCGCCACTAACGCATACATAGTATTTTCAATCACGTAATAGTTACCAAGTCGTTCTGTATCTCCGTAACGCGCCAGGAGAAACTTTATTATTTTTTAGATAACAATCCGGGTCGCCGCAGCCGATCCGCTGGGGTGGAAACGCAGAGGAACCGATGACCGATCCGAAACGCAAAATGATGAAGGGCACCGCGAACTCCGAGTGGATGAGCGGCTTCCTGACCGCTGACGAACTTGCCGGTGGCTTCACCGGCGTCGAGATCTCGGCCGGCGACGGCCATGACGGCCTCAGCGGGACGGCCTTCGACGACCTGCTCCGCGGCGAAGTCGGGAACGACCAACTGCACGGCAATGCCGGCAGCGACACGCTCCTCGGCGGGGAGGGCGACGACACCTCCTATGGCGGTGACGGCGACGACCTGCTGGAGGATTTCCAGGGCCGCAACGGCTTCTATGGCGGCAATGGCAACGACATCATCCGGGCGGGCGCGGGCAATGACACCATTGCCGGCGAGGGTGGCGACGACCGAGTCTGGGCCGGCGAGGGCCACAACACGGTGTGGCTCGGAGAGGGCCATGATGTCGTTGAAGCCGGCGCCGGCAACGACACGATTACGGGCGAGGGTGGCAACGACGAGATCCGGGCCGGTGGCGGCGACAACACTGTCTATGCCGGATCGGGCAATGACACGGTAGTGGCCGGCGACGGCAGGGACCTGATCACCGGCGACGACGGCAATGACAGCATCCAGGCCGGCGGGGGCAACGACACGATCTATGCCGGTGCTGGCGACGACGTCATCGGCGGCGGCAGTGGTGGTGACTTCATCACCAGCGATTCCGGTCATGACGTTATCCGCGCAGGCAGCGGCAGCGACACCGTCTATGCCGGCGACGGCAATGACCGTTTGATCCAGGATGCCGGGGAGAACATTGGCGCCTCTGACCTCCTCGACGGCGGCTCGGGTTTCGACACGCTGGTGCTGTCCACCACTGAGGAGCAGTTCCTGGGCGCCACGTTCCAGAAGGAACTGGCCACCTACCAAGCGATGATCGCCAACGGCTCATCCGCCTGGCAGCAGTTCAGGTTCACCTCCCTCGGGCTGACCGTGAACGGCTTCGAGAAGCTCGAATTGGTCAATCACGGACCGAGCGCCTTCGGCGACAAAGCGGTGCTTCAGCCCGGCACCGAGGATACCGATTACACGATCACCGCCGCGGATCTCATCAAGGGCTACCGCGACGTGGACGGTGATACGATGTCGGTATCCGGCCTTACCGCCACCCACGGTTCGCTGCTGAATAATGGCAACGGCACATGGACCTTCAAGCCCGATGCCAACTACCACGGTCCAGTCGAACTCAGCTACAGAGTGGAGGACGGCAGGGGTGGCGAGACCGCGGCCACCCAGAGCTTTCAGGTAGCGCCAGTAAATGACGTCCCGACGATTTCCGGCGCGCAGGGTGGCATCGTCACGGAGTTGCCCGAAGTTACTGGAAGCTCTCACGTGCATTCGATATCCGGCACATTCATGTTTGGCGACCCGGACACGACGGACATCCACTCCGCAAGCTATGTTCCAAAGCCAGGTAGCACGAGCTATCTTGGCACGCTCTCACTCGACCCCATCGACGCTATTAACGATACGATAGGGTGGAAGTTTGAGATCACAGACAGCGTCCTCGACTCGCTCGCCGCCGGTGAAACTCGGGTGCAAGAATATCTGCTGAGCATCGACGATGGGAATGGCGGGGTGGTCAGCCAAACAGTTGAAGTGACGCTCAAGGGTTCGGCAGAGCCAACGCTTTCGATTAGACCTACTATTACGGTTGATTTCGAGGGCGTGAGTCAGCGGTACGTGTACGATGGATATAAGGGCTTCAATTACGACTCTCCGTCGGGAAATAATGGTTGGGTGGTTGGGCCTCCTGCTGAAGATCAAAGTCTTTGGGGGTATAATTTTAGCAACTCCCAATTTGTATGGTCAAATGGCGGGGTTTCCCCGCTTACGATGACGCGAATGGATGGTGCTGACTTTACCTTCCAGGGCGGTGTTTTTGGGGGCGGGAGTTCGGCTGGGCCTTTGACGCTACGTGGAATGAATAATGGAGTTGAAGTTGCAAGAATGGACGTGAGCCTATCTAAAGCACCCATGCTGGTTGAGACTGATTGGGATGCCGCAATAGATACGCTGACTATCGAGGCTAGGGTTGGTAACTTGCTTCTGGACGATTTGCTGTTCTTGGTGTGACGAATGGGAACGCGGGCCACAGCGCGGATTGCGCCGCGCTGTGGTTTTTGAAAGCGTCTGCGAGAAGCCTTGCCGACGTCATCTGCCTCGAACGTTAACCGCTACGTCAGCTCGTTGAGCAGGCGTACGACCACTACGAACTCGTCCATGCCATCATTTCCTTCCTGATGATCAAGGAGGCCGGCCATCGCTGGCCGGCCCCGTTGCTATAGGTAGACGTGGTCGTCAGGCCGCCTTTGTCGTGCCACTTCGGCGCTTGAACGCCTTGCTGCGTTCCTGCGCCGCCATCGCCAACTGGGCGTCCAGCTCTCCGGCCCGCACTGCCGCGAGCAGCGCATCGATCACGCCGGGCAGCGCGTCGAGCCCGCCCACCTCCACGCTGGTGCTGCCGGCCTTGTCCAGCGGCAGCGGCTTGCTGCCGTAGCGGATCATGGAGTGGACGGTGCCGCCGCTATCAAAGAACCAGTCCCGCCGCACATGCACGGGCTGCATCACCCGCACGCGCTCGCCGGCATCGTTGGTCCGGTAGACGGGGCGCATCGCGTCCAGCCCCCGGCCCTCCAGATCCAACGCCACAGCTTTGGGGCCGCGGGACATGGCGCGCCTCCTCGCCTCGCGCACACCACCGTCCCGCCAAGCAGGAAAACTGCAAGCCAAATTCCAACTCATGCCACTAGCTGTGTGCTAGGCACTCGAGGCCACAGCAGTGCAGCTGTCCCTCTTCTAACCTCTTGATCTATTTGGGAAAATGGTGCCCAGGGGCGGAATCGAACCACCGACACTGCGATTTTCAGTCGCATGCTCTACCAACTGAGCTACCTGGGCCCATAGTGTCGGACCGTAGAGGGTCCGTCCGGCAGAGGTCGCGGGA
>NZ_JAPSLH010000009.1 GCF_031180965.1 Chelativorans sp. | reverse complement strand
CGCGGAGAAGCCGCTAGGGCTTTTCCTTCGGCCCGGCTAAGACCACCCCCTTCATTGGGTGCAGCCGGGACGGAGAAGAAGCCCGAGTGACCGGCCAATGTCGGGACAGCGGCCGGCGGGGCGCGTGTGACGCGCCACGTAAACTAACAGAGAGGCACGGATCACGCGCCCCGCTTCCCACCTTCTTCAATGCCCAGACGGCGAAAGCCGGGCGTGGCGGCGATGAGTGTTGGCCGAAGGCAACGACGAACGCCCGGAGCCACAGCGGAGGGCAGAAAACGCGCCCTTGCCTTCCAGGGACGCTGGGCGCGTCAGCCGGCGTGATCGGAGACCGTACAAGGCGAGCCGGTATCTGCCCCAGGAAGGACGGTCTCGGAGCTTGACCGAGGGTTTCGGAGGCCGTGTTCGGATATTTGCCGGCCAACGGTTTTCGCCTCCGCCGGGCCAGGAGCACCATGCTTGCATGCATCCTTCGCGACATCTTGCTGCACCTGCGAAGGCCAGAGCTATGTTGCTGAAAAGGCAACCGGTTTTTCCGGTTGAAATCGACCCCGCGCATTGGAGTCTCGGCTGCGTTTCCTATATAAGGGATGTATGATTCTCCAGCTTCACGTGATCCGTTTTGACTGACCAGACCACACCGCCGGGACCCGGCGGGTCCGACGACATCGAGCCGATCTCGATCATCGAGGAAATGCAGCGCTCCTATCTCGATTACGCCATGAGCGTGATCGTTTCCCGCGCGCTGCCGGATGTGCGTGACGGCTTGAAGCCCGTGCACCGCCGCATCCTCTACGCCTCGCACGAGAGCGGCTATCACTGGAACCGCAAATATGTGAAGTCGGCGCGTCCCGTGGCCGACGTGATGGGCAAATACCATCCGCACGGCGACGCTTCGATCTACGACGCGCTGGTGCGCATGGCGCAGGACTGGTCCATGCGCGTGCCGCTGATCGACGGGCAAGGCAATTTCGGCTCCATCGACGGCGATCCGCCGGCGGCCATGCGCTACACCGAGTCTCGCCTGACCAAGGTCGCGCACGAGCTTTTGGAGGATATCGACAAGGAAACCGTCGATTTCCAGGATACCTATGATGCGTCCGGGCAGGAGCCGAAGGTCCTGCCGGCGCGCTTCCCCAATCTGCTGGTCAACGGCTCCGGCGGCATCGCCGTCGGCATGGCTACCAACATCCCGCCGCACAATCTGGGCGAGGTTGTCGATGGCTGCGTGGCGCTGATCGACAATCCGGCCATCGAGCTGTCGCGGCTCATGGAGCTCATCCCCGGGCCGGATTTCCCGACCGGCGGCATCATTCTCGGCCGCTCGGGCATCCACAGCGCCTACGCCACGGGGCGCGGCTCCGTGATGATGCGCGGCAAGGTGGCGATCGAGCAGATCCGCAACGAGCGCGAAGCCATCATTATCACCGAGGTGCCCTACCAGGTGAACAAGGCGCAGATGATCGAGAAGATGGCCGAGCTCGTGCGCGACAAGCGTATCGAGGGCATTTCCGACATCCGCGACGAGAGCGACCGCCAGGGCTATCGCGTCGTCATCGAATTGAAGCGCGACGCCAATGCCGATGTCATCCTGAACCAGCTCTACCGGTTCACCCCGCTGCAGACCTCCTTTGGCTGCAACATGGTGGCGCTCAATGGCGGCAAGCCGGAGCTGATGACGCTGCTCGACATGCTGAGGGCCTTTGTCGCCTTCCGCGAAGAGGTGGTGAGCCGCCGCACCAAATACCTGCTGCGCAAGATCCGGGAGCGGGCGCATGTGCTGGTCGGCCTTGCCATCGCGGTCGCCAATATCGACGAGGTGATCCGGCTGATCCGCCAGGCGCCCGATCCGCAGACGGCGCGTGAGCAGCTGATGGAGCGCCGCTGGCCGGCCGAGGACGTCGAGGCGCTGATCCTGCTCATCGCCGACCCGCGCCACAAGATCAATGATGACGGCACCTACAATCTGTCCGAGGAGCAGGCGCGCGCCATTCTCGACCTGCGCCTGCAGCGGCTCACCGCGCTCGGCCGGGACGAGATCGCCGACGAATTGAACAAGATCGGCGCCGAGATCCAGGATTATCTGGACATCCTGTCCTCGCGCGCGCGCATCCAGCAGATCGTCAAGGACGAGCTGATCTCCGTGCGCGACGAGTTCGGTACGCCCCGGCGCACCGAGATCGTCGAGGGCGGCGCCGACATGGAGGACGAGGACCTCATCCAGCGCGAGGACATGGTCGTCACCGTCACGCACAAGGGCTATATCAAGCGCGTGCCGCTCTCGATCTACCGGGCGCAGGCGCGCGGCGGCAAAGGCCGCTCCGGCATGTCGACCAAGGACGAGGATTTCGTCACCCGGCTGTTCGTCGCCAACACGCACACCCCGATCCTCTTCTTCTCCTCGCGCGGCATCGTCTACAAGGAGAAGGTCTGGCGCCTGCCCATCGGCACGCCGCAATCGGTGGGGAAATTCCTGCGCAATCTTCTGCCGCTGCAGGAAGGCGAGCGCATCACCTCCATTATGCCGCTGCCGGAGGACGAGGAAAGCTGGGCCGCGCTTGACGTGATGTTCGCCACCACGCGCGGAACGGTGCGCCGCAACAAGCTGTCCGATTTCATCCAGGTGAACCGCAACGGCAAGATCGCCATGAAGCTCGAGGAGGAAGGCGACGAGATCCTCGCCGTCTATACCTGCACCGAGGATGACGACGTGCTGCTGACGGCGGCCTCCGGCCAGTGCATCCGTTTCCCCGCCAGCGATGTGCGCGTCTTCGCCGGGCGCAACTCGGTCGGCGTGCGCGGCATCAACCTGGCCGACGGGGACCGCGTCATCTCCATGGCCATTCTCGGCCATGTGGAGGCGAGCCCGGCCGAGCGCGCCGCCTATCTGAAGCAGGCGGCGGCCGAGCGGCGGCTGGCCAATGGCGGCGATGAGGAAGAGATCGCGCTCACCAATGAAGAGGTGGGCGAGGAGACGGTGCTGAGCCCCGAGCGCTACGAGGAGCTGAAGGCGCGCGAGCAGTTCGTGCTCACCGTCAGCGAATATGGTTATGGCAAGCGCTCGTCTTCCTATGATTTCCGCGTCATCGGCCGCGGCGGCAAGGGCATCCGGGCGACGGACGTGTCCAAGCGGGACGAGATCGGCCCCCTGGTGGCCGCTTTCCCCGTGGCGCCGGAGGATCAGATCATGCTGGTCAGCAATGCCGGGCAGATCATCCGCGTGCCCGTATCGGGCATCCGGATCGCCAGCCGCGCGACCAAGGGCGTGACCATCTTCAACACGGCGGAAGGCGAGCGCGTCGTCTCGGTGGATCGAATCTCCGAACCCCAGAACGGGGAAGCGGAAGAGTTGGCGCCAAATGCAGCCGAGGGCGTCGCGCCGACGGCCGGCGAAGGCGAGGACGGCGGCGCTTAAACCTGCGTCGCCCGCGTCCTGCTTCCTAACGGCGGAAGGGATGCCGCTCGTTGCGAATACGATTGTCCAGCTTCACGCGCTGAGCTTCCTCGTGCAGGCCGAGCACGGTGGCGATCAGCATCGCGACCGTCATTGCGGCGGCAAGGGTGAATATCATCATCGGACTGCCTCCTTCGGGCTCCTTGGGGCAGTTAACGTCCAGCGGCCGATTTTGTTCACTGCGGCCTCATGCGCTGTCTGGCCGACTCCGCCCCAACCTTCGCTGAAAGTGCTGTTCAGGCGGCGTTCACATCGCCGCGACCGGCTTGCCAGTTGCCGCCGCCTGTGGCTTGCTGACGACCCTGACTGCACGAAAGGCAGAGCCCGATGCCCGAATCCGCCGCGCTTCTTTCCTATGTCCTTGCCTGCATCGCCATCATCATCGTCCCAGGTCCCACGGTCACGGTGATCATCGCCAATTCCATGCGTCACGGCGCCCGCGCCGGGCTGCTCAACGTGGCGGGCACGCAGATAGGCCTTGCCTGCATGATGGTGGTGCTCGCTTTCGGCCTGCATGTGGTCGTGGTCGGCATGGGCAGTGTGTTCGAGGTCCTCCGCCTTGTCGGAGCGGCCTATCTGATCTGGCTCGGCATCCGCATGTGGCGCTCGGACGGCTCGCTCGGCACGGCCGAGGCGCCGCCGCGCGCCGGCGGCTCGCTCCTCCTGCAGGGCTTCGTCGTCGTCTGGTCCAACCCCAAGGCGCTGCTTTTCTTCGGCGCGTTCATCCCTCAGTTCATCAGTCCGGAGGGCAACGCTGCCCTGCAGACGCTGCTTCTTGGCAGCATCTTCATGCTTACGGCGGCGGTTGGCGATTCGCTTTATGCCTTCGCCGCCGGAGGCGCGGGCGCAAAGCTGACCAAAGCGCGCGTTCGGCTTGCCGAGCGCATTTCCGGCACCTGCCTCATCGGCGGTGGCCTGTGGCTGGCGCTCTCGCGGCGATAGAAGCGAGGTGAATTGCCTTCTGCGCCCGGGAGGGATAGAAGCCGCCCATGACCGAGCGCACCGCCTTTTATGCCGGCTCCTTCGATCCGCTGACCAACGGCCATCTCGACGTTCTGAAGGGCGCGCTGATGATCGCCGACCGCGTCGTCGTCGGCATCGGCATCCATCCGGGCAAGAAGCCGCTTTTCTCCTATGAGGAGCGGGTGGCGCTGATCGAGCGTTCGGCGGCGGACGAGCTTGGCGTGGACGGCGGCCGCATCGCCGTCGTCGCCTTCGACAATCTCGTTATCGATGCTTCGCGCGCGCATGGCGCCTCGATCATGATCCGCGGCCTGCGCGACGGCACCGATCTCGACTACGAGATGCAGATGGCCGGCATGAACGAGACCATGGCGCCGGACCTGCAGACCGTGTTTTTGCCGGCGAGCCCGTCCGTGCGCACGATTACGGCCACACTCGTGCGCCAGATCGCATCCATGGGCGGCGACGTCGCGCCGTTCGTGCCGGCGGCGGTTGCCGCGGCGCTGAGAAGCAAATTCTCCACCTGAACAGAAGCGGGAAATTATTCATGAAGCTGTTTTCACGCCTGGTGCCGCTGTCCGTTGCGGCTGTCCTTGCCTTCGGCGCGACCGCAGGGCTTGCCGCCGAGCCCGAGGACACAATGATCATCAAGCTTAAGGACGGCGAGGTCGTGATCGCGCTGAGGCCCGACCTTGCCCCGAAGCATGTGGAGCAGATCAAGACGCTGGTGCGCCAGGGCGCCTATGACAATGTCGCCTTCCATCGTGTGATCGACGGCTTCATGGCCCAGACGGGCGACGTGCAGCATGGCGACATGGAAGAAGGCTTCAACGCGCAGCTTGCCGGCACCGGCGGCTCGGACCTTCCCGACCTGCCGGCCGAGTTCTCCAGCACCGCCTTCGACCGCGGCACGGTCGGCATGGCCCGCTCGCAGGATCCAAATTCGGCGAACTCGCAATTCTTCATCATGCTGGCGCCGGCCTCGCATCTGAATGGCTTCTACACGGTCGTCGGGCAGGTCGAGTCCGGCATGCAGTATGTCGACAACATCAAGAAGGGCGACCCCGCGGCAAACGGGGTGGTTCAGGATCCCGACCGCATGCTGAGCGTGCGGATCGCGGCAGACCAATAGAGATAGAAGAAAGGAACGTCTCATGGCGGCAATGAAGGACCCGGAAAACACGATCGTCATGGAGACGACCAAGGGCAATGTGGTGATCGAGCTTCTTCCTGATGTCGCGCCGGCCCATGTGGCGCGCATCAAGGAGCTGACGCGCGAGGGATTCTATGACGGCATCGTCTTCCACCGCGTAATCGACGGCTTCATGGCGCAGACGGGCGACCCGACCGGAACCGGCATGGGCGGCTCGGACAAGCCGGACCTCAAGGCGGAGTTCTCGAATGTCTCGCATGTGCGTGGCACCTGCTCCATGGCGCGTTCGCAGAACCCCAACTCGGCGAACTCGCAATTCTTCATCTGCTTCGGCGATGCGCCCTGGCTCAACCGGCAATATTCCGTCTGGGGCCAGGTGATCGAGGGCATGGAGAACATCGACAAGATCAAGCGCGGCGAGCCCGTGCGCGATCCCGACTCGATCGTCTCCATGCGGGTGGCGGCTGACATCGCATAGATTGCCCTGATGGTTCCGCGCTAACCCGGCGCGCGCCATGCGTGTCGATCTCTTCGACTTCGACCTGCCGGAAGACCGGATCGCGCTCAGGCCGGCAAACCCGCGCGATTCCGCGCGGCTGCTTGTAGTCCGACCGGAGGTAGGGCCGGAGGATCGCATCGTGCGCGACCTGCCGCAGCTCCTGCGGCCAGGGGACGCGCTGGTCTTCAACGACACGAAGGTCATCCCGGCGCGGCTTTCCGGCATCCGCCGGCGGGGCGAAGCCGTCGCCCATATCGAAGCAACGCTGCATATGCGCGTCGGCGCCGACCGCTGGAAGGCCTTTCTCAAGCCGGCGAAACGGGTGGCGGTCGGCGAGCGCATCCAGTTCGGCCATGACGCGGAAAGCTGCTTCCTCGGCTCGCTCGAAGCGACGGTGGCGGAAAAGGGCGAGGGCGGCGAGGTGCTGCTCGTCTTCGACTATTCCGGGCCTGTTCTGGACGAGGCGATTGCGGCTGCCGGCCATGTGCCGCTGCCGCCCTATATCGCCTCCAGGCGGCCTGAGGACGAGCGCGACCGTGCCGACTACCAGACGATCTACGCGCGCGAAGAGGGGGCGGTGGCGGCCCCGACAGCCGGGCTCCATTTCACGCCGGAACTGTTCGCCGCTCTCGATGCTGCCGGCATCGAGAGCCATTTCGTGACGCTGCATGTCGGCGCGGGCACCTTCCTGCCGGTCAAGGCGGAGGAGACGGAAGACCACAGGATGCATGCGGAATGGGGCGAGGTGGATGCCGGCACCGCCGAGGCCCTCAACGCGGTGCGCGCGCGGGGCGGGCGGATCGTTTCCGTCGGCACCACCTCGCTGAGGCTCCTGGAAAGTGCGGCCGAAGCCTCTGGACGGCTCGTGGCGTGGTCCGGCGAGACGGACATTTTCATCACGCCGGGCTACCGCTTCCGTGCCGTCGACATCCTGATGACGAATTTCCATCTGCCGCGCTCGACCCTGTTCATGCTGGTCTCGGCCTTCAGCGGGCTGGAGGTGATGCAGGAGGCGTATCGTCACGCCATCGAAAAGGGTTACCGTTTCTACTCCTACGGCGATGCGAGCCTGCTTTTTAGACGGGAGGAGTGAAATGGATGAGGATCTTCTGACGATGGACCGCGATGGACTCATCGCCGAGGTGAGGAAGCTGCGCTCTGCAATCCGCGAGCACCGCGACTCCACCGGCCATGAACTGTGCTGGCATCACCCGGCCATGTGGGCTCTGCTGCCGGAGAAGACGAACCCTTCCATTGCCGTGCCGCCATGGCCGAAATTCATGCGCGGCTGCATCCGCTATCGGCAGTCGCTGGAAGAGCAGGCGGCGGGCGCGCCGGTACATGACAAGGAATATGATGAGGGTTGAGCAGTTCGGCTTCCGCGTGCTCGTGACAGACGGTCTGGCGCGGCGCGGCGAAATCTCGATGCCGCGCGGCCTTGTCCGGACCCCGGCCTTCATGCCCGTGGGCACGGGCGGCACGGTGAAAGCCATGTATATGGACCAGGTGAGGGCGCTTGGTTCCGACATCATCCTCGGCAATACCTACCACCTGATGCTGCGGCCCGGCGCCGAGCGCGTTGCGCGGCTGGGCGGCCTGCATGAATTCGCACGCTGGCCCTATCCGATCCTCACCGATTCCGGCGGCTTCCAGGTGATGTCGCTTGCCGCGCTCCGGAAGGTGAAGGAGACGGGAGTCACCTTCCGCTCGCATGTGGATGGGCAGGTGCACGAGATGTCGCCGGAGCGGTGCATCGAAATCCAGGGCCTGCTCGGGTCGGATATCCAGATGCAGCTCGACGAACTCGTCGCCTTGCCGGCACCGGAAGAGGAGATCGAGCGGGCGATGGAGCTCTCGCTGCGCTGGGCCGAGCGCTGCAAGGCAGCCTTCGGCGACCAGCCGGGCAAGGCGATGTTCGGTATCGTCCAGGGCGGCGACAACAAGCGCCTGCGGCTTGGTTCCGCAGAGGCCCTGGCGGCAATGGATCTGAAGGGCTATGCGGTGGGCGGGCTTGCGGTGGGCGAACCGCAGGAGGTGATGCTCGACATTCTCGATGCGACCTGCCCGGCGCTTCCAGCCGACAAGCCGCGCTACCTGATGGGTGTGGGCACGCCCGACGACATATTGAAATCGGTGGCGCGCGGCATCGACATGTTCGACTGCGTGATGCCGACGAGGGCGGGGCGTCATGGCCTTGCCTTCACAAGGCGCGGCAAGATCAATCTCAAGAATGCCCGCCACGCCGAGGACCCGCGTCCGCTGGACGAGGAGAGCGACTGCCCCGCCACGCGCGATTATTCGCGCGCCTATCTGCATCACCTGGTGAAATCGGGCGAGTCGCTTGGCGGAATGCTCCTCACCTGGAACAATCTCGCCTATTACCAGCGCCTCATGGCCGATATCCGCGCGGCGATCGAAGCCGGGCGCCTCGCAGAGCGCTCGGTCGAAATCCAGGAGGAATGGGCGCGGGGCGATCTGCCGGCACTGTAAATCCGACGAGGCGGCCGGCGGCTTTGCAACTTTCGTTTTCTGCGATATGCATGAAAACGAAAGCAGAGGGAAAGTCCATGTTTCTGGCGCCGCGTCACGACGAGATCCTGCAGCTCGCCAAGGAGAACGGCCGTGTCATGGTCGAGGATCTGGCCGCGCGCTTCAACGTGACGCCGCAGACCATCCGCAAGGACCTCAACGATCTCTGCGACCAGCGGCTGCTGACGCGCATCCATGGCGGGGCGCTGCTGCCCTCCGGGATCGAGAATATGGAGTATGAGGCGCGGCGGGACCTGAAGGCGGAGGAAAAGCACGCCATCGGCCGGGCTGCTGCCGAGCTCATCCCCAACAAGGCTTCGCTCTTCATCAACATTGGCACCACAACCGAGGCGGTCAGCGACGCGCTCATGGACCACAAGGACCTGATGGTCATTACGAACAACATCAACGTGGCCAACAGAATGCGGGTCTATCCGGCTTTCGAGGTGATCATCGCCGGCGGTGTGGTGCGGGGCTCCGACGGCGGCATTGTCGGCGAGGCGGCGGTCGACTTCATCCGCCAGTTCAAGGTGGACTATGCGGTGATCGGCGTCTCCGCCATCGACGACGACGGCTCCCTCTTCGACTTCGATCTGCGCGAGGTGAAGGTGGCGCAGGCGATCATGGCCAATTCCCGCCACGTGATCCTGGTTTCGGATTCGTCGAAATTCGAGCGAAGCGCGCCGGTGCGCATCGGTCACGTCTCGCAGGTCGATACTTTCATAACCGACCGATGCCCGAGCGCCATATTCCGCGCGGCCTGCCGCGACGGCGGGGTGCGGCTGATAGAGGCCTGCGGCTGATCAGGTCCGACACGATATTCGTTTGACATTCGATTTATTTTCATTTTAGCTTCACTTCGGGAGCGGGCATTCGGCCCGGCAATGGGAGGAGCGGTTGGGCGCCAGTCCAATCCATGACCTGTTCGTCATAGGCGGGGGCATCAATGGATGCGGCATCGCACGGGATGCGGCGGGCCGCGGCTATTCCGTTTTCCTGGCCGAGATGAACGATCTGGGGAGCGGGACGTCATCCGCTTCCACAAAGCTCATCCACGGCGGCCTGCGCTATCTGGAATTCTATGAATTCCGCCTGGTGCGCGAGGCGCTGATGGAGCGTGAGGTGCTCTGGAGGAACGCGCCGCACATTATCTGGCCCATGCGCTTCGTGCTGCCCCTTCACAACGGCCTCCGCCCGGCCTGGCTCATCCGGCTCGGCCTGTTCCTCTATGATCATATCGGCGGGAGAAAGCTCCTGCCGCCCACGCGCACCTTGGATATGCGCAGCGATCCGGCGGGCAAGCCGCTGAAAGCGAACTACCGGCGCGCCTTCGAATATTCCGACTGCTGGGTGAACGATGCGCGTCTCGTCGTGCTCAATGCGCGAGACGCCGCCGACCGCGGCGCGGAGATACGCACCCGCACCAAGGTGGTGAGCGCGCGGGCGGAGGGCGGCATCTGGTCGGTTGCGATCCGCGACATGGAAACCGGCCTGCGCGAGGAGATCCGCGCCCGGATGGTCGTGAACGCGGCAGGGCCATGGGTCGATGAGGTGATCGCCGGTGCGCTCGGCCACAACGCCGCCCATCATGTGCGCCTCGTCAAGGGCAGCCATATCGTCGTGCGGAAGAAGTTCGAGGACCCGCGCGCCTATTTCTTCCAGAACGCGGACGGACGCATCATCTTCGCCATTCCCTATGAGGAGGACTTCACGCTCATCGGCACGACCGACCAGGATTTCACCGGCGATCCGGGGGCGGCCGAGATCAGCAAGGATGAGATAGCGTATCTCTGCGCGGCGGCCAGCGAATATTTCGCCGATCCGGTACGGCCGGAGGACATCGTCTGGACCTTTGCCGGCGTGCGCCCGCTCTTCGACGACGGGGCGAGCAAGGCGCAGGAAGCAACGCGCGATTATGTGCTGAGGGTGGACCGCTCTTTAGGAGCGCCGGTCCTGAACATCTTTGGCGGCAAGATCACCACCTTCCGGCGTCTGGCCGAGGCGGCGCTTGGCGATATAGAAAAAGCGATCGGCGCGCGGGGGAAGCCGTGGACGGCCGATGCACCGCTGCCGGGCGGCGACTTCAGTCCGCTGAAGTTTCACGATGTTGGGGCGGCGCTCGTCCGCGATTACCCTTTTCTCGATCCGCGCCATGCGCGGCGGCTTGCCCGGCTTTATGGCACCAACGCGCGCGACATACTGGGCGGGGCGGCGCGGCTGGAGGATCTCGGCCGCTGCTTCGGCGCGGATCTCTACGAGGCGGAGCTGCGCTTCCTTTGCGAGCGCGAATGGGCGCGCACCGGCGAGGATGTCCTCTGGCGGCGCACCAAGCGCGCGCTGCAGCTGGGCCGGGAGGAGGCACGCGCGGTGGACGCGTTCATGCGCGATATCGCTGGCGGGCAGCATCAGGTGGTTGGAGGAGCTGGGCGTGCTGGAGCTGCGTGACGTCTCCAAGATCGTGGCCGGCAGGACGCATATAAGCGATGTGTCGCTGCAGCTGGAGCCTGGCTCGCTGAACGTGCTGCTCGGGCCGACTCTCGCGGGCAAGACGACGCTGATGCGGCTCATGGCCGGGCTTGATCAGCCGACCTCCGGCTCGGTGCTCATGGACGGCAGGGATCAGGCGGGCGTGCCGGTGCAAAAGCGCAGCGTGGCCATGGTCTATCAGCAATTCATCAACTATCCGGCCCTGACGGTCTACGAGAACATCGCTTCGCCGCTGCGCGTCGCCGGTGCCGATCGCGCGACCATCGACCGGAAGGTGAGGGCGGCCGCGGAGCTTCTCCGGCTCACGCCCTATCTGCAACGCCTGCCGCTCGAACTGTCCGGCGGCCAGCAGCAGCGCACGGCGATTGCGCGCGCCATGGTCAAGGAGGCGCGGCTGGTCCTGCTGGACGAGCCGCTGGCCAATCTCGACTACAAGCTGCGCGAGGAGTTGCGCGCCGAGCTGCCGCGCATCTTCGCCGAATCCGGCGCGATCTTCGTCTATGCCACGACGGAGCCCGCCGAGGCGCTTCTGCTCGGCGGCAACACAGCCACTTTGAGCGAGGGGCGCGTCACCCAGTTCGGCCCTACCATCGGGGTCTTCCGCAACCCGGCTGACCTCATCACTGCGCGGACTTTCTCAGATCCGCCGCTGAACACGATAGAGCTGGAGAAGAGGGGCTCCCGCTTCGTGCTGGAGGGGACCCCGGGCATTCCTGTGCCCGGGCGCCTGGCAGGCATTGCCGACGCCTCCTATACGATCGCCTTCCGGCCGCACCATCTGTCGTTGCGCGACAAGGGCGGGGGCGTGCCCGTGGAGGCGCGTGTGGTGGTGACGGAGATCACCGGCTCGGAAAGCTTCATTCATGTGGACTATGCGGGGCGCCGCTGGGTGATGCTGGAGGAGGGCATCCACCGCATCGAATTGGGCGAGACCGTGCGGCTCTTCATCGACGCGCGCCATCTGCTGGTCTTCGATGGGGCAGGGCGCAGCGCGGCAGCGATGCCGATGGCCGCGTGAGGAGGACAGGATGGCCCGCATCGACGTGAAGGGATTACGCCACGCTTATACCGACCGCCCCGCAAGCGAGGCGGATTATGCGCTGCGGCGCGTCGACCATGTGTTCGAGGATGGCGGGGCCTATGCGCTGCTCGGGCCTTCCGGCTGCGGCAAGACCACGCTGC
Organism: Chelativorans sp.; assembly: GCF_031180965.1. Lineage (GTDB taxonomy): Bacteria > Pseudomonadota > Alphaproteobacteria > Rhizobiales > Rhizobiaceae > Chelativorans. The sequence continues at coordinate 133,337 of NZ_JAPSLH010000009.1, read as the reverse complement.
TCAACATCATCTCGGGCCTCATCAGACCGAGCGAGGGCGCGATCCTCTTCAACGGCACCGACGTGACGGACCTGCCGACCGAGGCGCGCAACATCGCCCAGGTCTTCCAGTTCCCCGTCGTCTACGACACGATGACCGTCTACGACAATCTCGCCTTCCCGCTGCGCAACCGCCGCGTGCCCGAAGAGGCCGTCGCCCGCCGCGTGCGCGAGGTGATCGCCATGCTCGGGCTGGAAGAGCGGGCGAACAGGCGCGCCCAGGGCCTGACCGGGGATGAGAAGCAGAAGATCTCGCTCGGCCGCGGGCTCGTGCGGGCCGATGTGAACGCCATCCTGTTCGACGAGCCGCTGACGGTGATCGACCCCCATCTCAAATGGGCGCTGCGCACCCAGCTGAAGGAGATGCATCGCCGCTTCGGCCATACCATGGTCTATGTCACGCATGACCAGACGGAGGCGCTCACTTTCGCCGATACCGTCGTCGTCATGTATGAGGGCGAGATCGTCCAGATCGGCACGCCCGAGGAACTTTTCGAGCGCCCGCGCCATACCTTCGTCGGGTATTTCATCGGCTCGCCGGGCATGAATCTGCTGCCGGCGACGCTCGACGGCACGACGGCACGGCTCGGCAGCCAGGCGGTCGAGCTGCCGGGAAGGCCCGCGATGCAGCCCGCCGGGCGGCTCCAAGTGGGCATCCGGCCGGAATTCGTCCGCCTCGGCCGGGAGGGGATGCCCGTTTCCATCGGCAAGGTCGAGGATGTCGGGCGCAAGAAGATCGTGCGCGCGAAGCTCGAAGGCGAGGACATTTCCGTCGTGATCGACGAGGACGCGGAGATCCCGGCGGAGCCGCACGTCACCTTCGACCCGGCGCATCTCAATCTTTATGCCGATTCCTGGCGCCTCGAATTGGGGGCGCGGCCATGAACAAGACGTGGAACAACAAGGCCTGGTTCCTGGTGCTGCCGGTGCTGGCGCTGGTGGCGTTTTCCGCCGTGATCCCTCTGATGACGGTGGTCAATTATTCCGTCCAGGACACATTCGGCAACAACGTCTTCTTCTGGGCCGGCACGGAATGGTTCGAGGAAATCCTGCACTCGGACCGCTTCTGGGCGGCCATGGGCAGGAACCTCGTCTTCTCCGCCGTGGTGCTGGCGATCGAGGTCCCTCTCGGAATCTTCATCGCCCTCAACATGCCGCGAAAGGGTTGGGGCGTCCCCGTCTGCCTGGTGCTGATGGCGCTGCCGCTGCTCATCCCGTTTAACGTGGTGGGCACGATCTGGCAGGTTTTCGGCCGCATCGACATCGGCCTGCTGGGCCGTGGGCTATACGCGCTTGGCCTCGACTACAATTATGTCAACGATCCGGTCGATGCCTGGGCCACGATCGTCCTCATGGATGTCTGGCATTGGACCAGCCTCGTGGTGCTGCTCTGCTATGCCGGGCTCGTCTCCATCCCGGATGCCTATTATCAGGCTGCGAAAATCGACGGCGCCTCCCGCTGGGCCGTCTTCCGCTACATCCAATTGCCAAAGATGCACCGGGTGCTGCTCATAGCCATCCTGCTGCGCTTCATGGATTCCTTCATGATCTACACGGAGCCATTCGTGCTGACCGGCGGCGGACCGGGCAATACCACCACCTTCCTCTCGATCGACCTTGTGAAGCTTGCCATCGGCGAATTCAATCTCGGTGAGGCGGCGGCCATGTCGATCATCTACTTCCTGATCATTCTCCTGATGTCATGGGTCTTCTACACGGTCATGACCAACTACGGCACGGAGAAGCGCTGATGGCGGCGGGCAAGAACGGCGCCGCCGCGGCGGCTGAAACGATCGCGATGCGGAGGACGGATGCTGCCGGAAATACGGCAAGCGCCCAGGCGGCACTTGGGCAGGCGATGCTGAGGCGCGGCGCGCGCTCGCGCTTCTGGTGGCTGGTGCCCACCATCTACATCCTCTTCTTGATGCTGCCGATCTACTGGCTCATCAATATGAGCTTCAAGACCAACACGGAGATCCTCAACACCTTCTCGCTCTGGCCGGAGAACCCGACGCTGCGCAACTACCGGGTCATCTTCACCGACCCAGCCTGGTATTCGGGCTATATCAACTCGATCATCTATGTGGTGATGAACACGGTCATTTCGGTGACCGCAGCGCTTCCGGCGGCCTATGCCTTCTCGCGTTACAGGTTCCTGGGCGACAAGCACCTGTTCTTCTGGCTGCTCACCAATCGCATGGCTCCCCCGGCGGTCTTTGCGCTGCCCTTCTTCCAGCTCTATTCCGCCTTCGGCCTGATCGACACGCATATTGCCGTGGCGCTGGCGCATTGCCTGTTCAATGTGCCGCTGGCGGTCTGGATCCTGGAAGGCTTCATGTCCGGCGTGCCGAAGGAGATCGATGAGACCGCCTATATCGACGGCTATTCCTTCCCGCGCTTCTTCGTAAAAATCTTCATGCCGTTGATCGCGAGCGGCATCGGGGTGGCCGCCTTCTTCTGCTTCATGTTCTCCTGGGTGGAACTCCTGCTCGCCCGCACCCTGACCACGACCGCCGCCAAGCCGATCGCCGCCACGATGACGCGCACGGTCTCGGCCTCGGGCCTCGACTGGGGCGTCCTGGCGGCGGCCGGCGTGCTCACCATCATCCCCGGCGCGCTCGTGATCTGGTTTGTGCGCAACTACATCGCCAAGGGCTTCGCCCTGGGGAGGGTGTGATGAGCTTTTCCTGGATGGCCTGGACCTGGCCGACCGCGACCTTCTTCATCGCCATCACGCTGCTGCTCATCGGCATGGGCGTGTGGGAATATGTCTCGCCGGGCGGCAATCCGCGCGTCGGCCTGCTGCGCTTCGAAACCACGCGCGGCGACCGCCTGTTCGTCTCGCTGCTGGGTGCAGCCTTCATCCATCTCGCATGGCTTGGGCTTGTCGGCCCGAGCCTGTGGTGGGCTCTCGCTCTCTCCGTCGTCTACGCAATTGCGGTGTTCCGATGGGTCTAGGGGGAGAAATTTGGGGCGCCGCAAGCCCGCGGCGCTCCGGTCACTGGTGCACATTCTGCAAGGGAGGAAACCAATGCAACGGCACTTGTTAATGACGACTTCGGCGCTCGTGCTTCTCATAAGCGCGGGCGGAGCCATGGCGGGCATGGAGGAAGCAAAGCAGTTCCTCGATGCCGAGATCGGCGACATGTCAACACTCGACCGCGCCGCGCAGGAAGCGGAGATGCAGTGGTTCATCGACGCAGCGCAGCCCTTCCAGGGCATGGACATCAAGGTGGTCTCCGAAACGATCACCACCCATGAATACGAGTCGAAGGTGCTTGCGCCAGCTTTCACCGCCATCACCGGCATCAAGATCACCCATGACCTGATCGGCGAAGGCGACGTGGTCGAAAAGCTGCAGACGCAGATGCAGTCCGGCGAGAACATCTATGACGCCTATATCAACGACTCCGACCTGATCGGCACGCACTGGCGCTACCAGCAGGCCCGCAGCCTGACCGACTGGATGGCGAACGAGGGCAAGGACGTCACAAATCCGAACCTCGACCTCGAGGATTTCATCGGCATCAAGTTCACTACCGCGCCGGACGGTGACGTGTACCAGCTGCCCGACCAGCAATTCGCGAACCTCTACTGGTTCCGCTACGACTGGTTCAACGACGAGAAGAACAAGGCCGACTTCAAGGCAAAGTATGGCTACGATCTGGGCGTCCCCGTCAACTGGTCGGCCTATGAGGATATCGCCGAGTTCTTCACTGGGCGCGAGATCGACGGCAAGAAGGTCTATGGCCATATGGACTACGGCAAGAAGGACCCGTCGCTCGGCTGGCGCTTCACCGATGCCTGGCTCTCCATGGCCGGCAATGGCGACAAGGGCCTGCCGAACGGCCTGCCGGTTGACGAATGGGGCATCAAGGTCGACGAGAACTCACGTCCGGTAGGCTCGTGCGTGGCGCGCGGCGGCGACACCAACGGCCCTGCCGCGGTGTATGCCATCCAGAAATATCTCGACTGGATGAAGGCTTACGCTCCGGCCGCGGCCCAAGGGATGACCTTCTCCGAATCCGGCCCCGTGCCGGCGCAGGGCGAGATCGCGCAGCAGATGTTCATGTACACGGCCTTTACCGCCGACATGGTCAAGGAAGGTCTGCCGGTGGTGAACGAGGACGGCACGCCGAAATGGCGTTTCGCGCCGAGCCCGCATGGCGTCTACTGGAAGGAAGGCATGAAGCTCGGCTACCAGGACGTGGGCTCCTGGACGATCCTGAAGTCCACGCCTGACGACCGCGCCAAGGCCGCCTGGCTTTACGCGCAGTTCGTCACCTCGAAGACGGTGGATGTGAAGAAGAGCCATGTGGGCCTCACCCTCATCCGCGAATCGACGATCCAGCACGAGAGCTTCACCGAGCGCGCTCCAAAACTCGGCGGCCTGATCGAGTTCTACCGCTCGCCCGCCCGCGTGCAGTGGTCGCCAACCGGCACCAACGTGCCTGACTATCCGAAGCTGGCGCAGCTCTGGTGGCAGGCGATCGGCGATGCGGCCTCCGGCGCCAAGACCCCGCAGGAGGCGATGGACACGCTCTGCGCCGAGCAGGAGCAGGTGCTGGAGCGCCTGGAGCGCGCCGGCATCCAGGGCGATATCGGCCCGAAGCTCGCCGAGGAGCACGATCTCGAATACTGGAACAAGGATGCGGTGGCCAAGGGGAACCTGGCGCCGCAGCTGAAGATCGAGAACGAGAAGGAAAAGCCGATCACCGTCAACTATGACGAGCTGGTGAAGAGCTGGCAGTAGACGCCGGCCCGGATATTATCGGCATCCTTGGAGGCGGCGACGAGCCGCCTCCATTCACGAGAGGATGAGGGGGAAGCATGACAGGCCACATTCTGGCGATCGACCAGGGCACCACGTCGACCCGCGCCATCATCTTCAACGGCGAAATGAAAATCGTGGCGGTGGGCCAGGAGGAGTTTCCGCAGCATTACCCCGCCTCCGGCTGGGTCGAGCACGACCCGGAGGACATCTGGAAAAGCGTCGTCGCGACCGTGAAGACGGCGCTGCGGAAGGCGAATCTGGAGGCCTCCGAAATCGCAGCGATCGGCATCACCAATCAGCGCGAGACGGTGGTGGTCTGGCATAAGGAGACCGGCAAGCCCATCCACAACGCCATCGTCTGGCAGGATCGGCGGACGGCGCCGCTGTGCGAAACGCTCAAGAATGACGGGCTGGAGGCTAAGTTCACGAGGAAGACCGGTCTGCTGCTCGACCCGTATTTTTCCGGCACCAAGCTTGCCTGGCTGCTCGACAATGTCGCGGGCGCTCGGGAAAAAGCGGAAGAGGGTGGGCTGCTCGCCGGCACCATCGACAGTTACCTCATCTGGCGGCTGACGGGAGGGCGCGTGCATGCAACCGACGCGACGAACGCCTCGCGCACGCTGCTCTTCAATATTGAGGCCAATGAGTGGGATGAGGAGTTGCTTTTGATCCTGCGCGTGCCGCGCCAGCTTCTGGCCGTGGTGAAGGATACTGCTGGCGATTTTGGTACCACCGAGAAAAGCCTCTTCGGCGCCGCCATCCCGATCCTCGGGGTAGCCGGTGATCAGCAGGCCGCGACGGTAGGCCAGGCCTGCTTCGAACCGGGCATGCTGAAATCCACCTATGGCACAGGCTGCTTTGCGGTGCTCAACACGGGCGAGACACTGGTGCGTTCGCAGAACCGGCTGCTTTCCACCATAGCCTACCGGCTGGACGGCAGGACCACCTACGCGCTCGAGGGCTCGATCTTCGTCGCAGGCGCGGCGGTGCAGTGGCTGCGCGATGGCCTCCGCATCATCGAAAAGGCGGACGATTCCGGCATGTTGGCGGAGAAGGCGGACCCGACACAGGACGTCTACCTCGTGCCCGCCTTTGTCGGTCTTGGCGCGCCGCATTGGGACGCGGAAGCGCGCGGCGCCATTTTTGGGCTGACGCGCAACACCGGCCCGGCAGAGTTCGCCCGCGCGGCGCTTGAATCGGTCGCTTTCCAGACGCGCGACCTCCTGGATGCGATGAGAAAGGATTGGCCCGACGGCAAGGAAACCAAGGTGCTGCGCGTCGATGGAGGCATGGTGGCGAGCGACTGGACCATGCAACGCCTTGCCGACATTCTCGATGCGCCGGTGGACCGGCCGACCGTGCTGGAGACCACCGCCCTGGGCGCGGCATGGCTGGCGGGCTCCCGTGCGGGGGTCTGGCCCGGCATGCAGGAATTTGCCAGCAACTGGGCGCTCGACCGCCAGTTCAAGCCGAAGATGGCCGAAGCCGAGCGGGAACGGAAGCTTCGCGGCTGGCGCGACGCGGTGCGTCGGACGCTGAGCCGAGGCTGATTTCAAGAGAGGCTCGCGCCGAAGACGCGGCGGAAGCAGGGTCTAGGGATTGATGATTCGCTGCTGCACGGCCTTCGCGACTGCCTGGGACAGTGTCCGGCAAAGCAGTTTCTGCCGCGCCGCCCGCAGATAGCCGCGCACCGTATATTCAGAAAGATCCAAGATCGCGGCAATGGCCTTGGCATCCTTGCCTCGGGCCGTCCAAAACAGGCATTCGATTTCCCGCGGCGCCAGGCCCGCCCGGGGCTGAGCGTCCAACGATAATTCCTCCATCACTCTTCGGTGAAGGATCTGCCCGGCCTGCGCTGCAGCCAGCGCGTGGCCCTGGATGAAGGCGGTCCAGCCATCGAGCGCCATGTCGGCACTCAGCGAGAGCAATGAGCGGCGGAAAGCGCGGTCGATAATAGGTATGGAGTAGCCTTGCGGGCCGATCCCATGGGCGCGGGAATCGGCCATGAATTCCTGCTCCCGCTCGTCCAGTGAAAGCTCATGCCAGGCGAAAGGACGATCGGTCGAGAAACCTTTGCGGACCACCGGATCGAGGCTGAAATAACCGTGCAGCACATAGCGTGAGATCCATTCCGGCGGGTAGGTCGTCTTCACGAACGGATAGTCGAGCGGCGCCACGCCCGAAACGCTCATATGGAAGGTGACGTGGGTGAGGCCGAGCATATCGCGCAGCAGAAAGACCGCTTCTTCTATGCTTGCCGCGCGGTCCACGACTTCGACGAGGTCGAGGCTTTCTGTAGCGGCGCCGTCGCGGCCACTGTTCATACGGATCCGCCCTCCGTCCCATTTCGAGAATGCTCGGCAAAGTGGCAGATTGCAAGCGCTTGCAGCCGGAGGCAGGAAATACTTACCAACAAAAACCCGGCCGAAGCCGGGTTTTCACAAGCGGGGTCCTGCTCTCTGCTGCTGCGCCGAACTCAGCGCAACCGGCCGCTCGCATGCGCCAGCATGGTGTAGACCTTGCCGGTATCGGAAGTGAGGTAGGTCTGGCTCATGATGTTGTCGCGGTCGGACTGCGCAACATCGGCGAGCAGCTTCTCGAAATCGCGGCAATACTGGTCCACGGCCCTGCGGAACTCGGCGTCGGACCGGTACTTGCGCTGGATCTCGTCGAAGGTCTGCTGGCCCTTCAGGGTATAGAGCCTGCGGGTGAAGACATTGCGCTCGCCGCGGCGATACCGCTCCCAAAGCTCGACCGAAGCCTCGTGGTCGATGGCGCGGGCGATGTCGACCGAGAGCGAGTTCAGCGATTCCACCATATGGAGCGCCGACCGATCGCCGCCGGTGGGAGGCGTCTCCGCCTGCTCCTCGGCGCGCGAGGCGCTGCGCAGGAGGTCTCGGATCCAGCCGCCCGTATTGCCGCCGTTCGCCGGCGCGGCAGGTTGCAACGCTTCGCGCGCGGGGGCGGGCCGCTGGGGCGCCGCCGGCCGGGCGGGCTGCGGTGCCGGTTCGACATGCGCCTTCTCGATGACGCGCGACAGGACCGGCGCGGGCGGCGCGGAAGTCACTGGCGCGAGGGGCGGAGCGGCTGGCCGCGGCCGTTCGGGAGCCGGTGCCGGTTCGGCGGGACGGATGCTGGTGCCCACGTCATGCAGACGACCGGATTTCGCAACAATGTCAGAGAGTTCCTTCAGGGCGTTAATCTGTTCCGTTATGGCCCTCCGCATGGCGGAGGTGGACTGCTTGGCTTCCTCGGGCAGCTCCACGATACCGCGCTTCATATCCGCGCGCGTCGCCTCGATCTCCGCGCGGATCTCGTTTGCGGTGCGGCGGAGTTCCTCCGTCGCGCCGGCGAAGCGGTTCGTCGCCGCGTCGACGACCTCGTTGATAGAGCCGCGGATCGCATCGACAGATTTGCGGGTCCGTCCCTCGGCCGCTTCCAGCGCTCCTTCGACCAGGTGCTCCAGGGACCGCATGATCTCTTCGACGCGCTCGGACTTTTCCACGAGGCCGTTGGCGAGTTCGCTGAGGGCCTGCTGGCGTCCTTCCATCGTTGCGCCGAGGCTCGCCTGCGCGCGCTCCAGGAGCTGCGAGGCGTTTTCGAGCAGGCGGCTGTGATCCTCGAAGCGACTGGTGATGGCCGAGATCTCGCGCAGTGTGCGTTCGGAGAAGTCGGCGAGGCGCCCGGAATTGGCGTTGATGAGATTCGCCGAATTGGCGAAGGTCTCGGCCGCTTTTTCCGTGTTGCGGGCGAATTCCTCGGTGGTCGTGGTGAGCCTCTGGTCGAGCTGCGACAGGTTCTCCGCAGCCGTGTGAACCAGCTGCCCCAGCCGGTCGCCGGAGGAATCCAGCTGGCCGAGCAGTTCGCCCACCTCGCCGACAAGGCTGCCGCGGGCCCGCTCCATGGCGCCGAGCGTTTCGGCGGTGCGGTTCGCGAGCGCGTTGACGAGGGCGGCGTTCTCTTGCCGCAGCCGCTCGGCGGTCTGGCGCGCGATGGCCTCGATCTCCTGCTGCAGCTCGCCCCCGCTCGCCTCGAAGCGCTCGACGAGCGGCCGGGCGGTCTCGTCCAGGATGCGCGCGATCTCGGAGGTCCGGTTCGCAAGGACCGTATTGAATTCGCGCGTCCGCTCGTCGAGGGTGCGCACAGTCTCGCCGGTGCGGCGCGAGATGTGCTCGTTGATGGTCGCGAAGGTCTGGCCAATCGTGTCAGCCGTCGAGACCAGGTCGGCCTGCGTGCGTGCGAGCTGCTGGCTCACATGCTGCGCTGCCTGCTCGGCGGTGGTCCTCAGCTGCTCCTCGGCCCCGCCGATGCCTTCCTGAAGCGTTTCGCGGGTGCGGTTCACGCTTTCGCCGAGCCGCCTCTCCACCTCGATCATGCCGCCGATGATGGCCGAGGCGCTGGAGCCGGCGGTGGATTTCAGCCGGTTCTCGATCTCGCCCAGCCGTTCGGCAATCGCCGCCGCACGGGCATTCAGCTCCGCCGCGGTCTGGTCGGTACGGGCAACGATCCGCTCGTCCACATTCTCGAAGGCGCGGGCAACGGACTCGGCCCGGTGGGAAAGCACTGCCGAGACCTCGGAGATGCGCGTGACCATGCGCTGGTCGATCTCCTCGAAGCCGCGCTGGAACCCGTCGGTCCGCTCAAGGATGCGCTGCGCTGCACCTTCAAACGCGCGGTCGATATTTTCCACATGCCCGCTCAAAAGATGCGCCGTGCTTTCGACGCGCCCGGTGATGCGATCTGCTGCGCCGTCGAACGTCCTGTCGATCTGGTCCACCTGCTCGGCCAGATTGCGGGCGACGAGCTCGACGCGTCCGGCGGCGCGGTCGGCCGCCCCGTCGAAGATGCCGTCGATCTGCTCCATGCGCTCGCCGAGCCTGTGGGCAACGATCTCGACACGTCCCGCTACGCGGTCGGCGGCGCCATCCAGCGTGCGGTCGATCTGGCTGACTTGCTCGACAAGGTTCTGTGCGACCAGCTCGACACGGCCTGCGGCGCGTTCCGCGGCCCCGTCGAAGATGCCGTCGATCTGTTCAACATGCTCACCCAGCGTCCGGGCAACGTTCTCGATGCGTCCCGCGGCGCGCTCCGCCGCGCCATCAAGGGTGAAATCGATCCGATCCACCTGACGGGCGAGGCCCTGCGATACGGTCTCGATCCTCCCGGCGGCGCGCTCGACGGCGCCGTCCAGGATGCCGTCGATCTGCTCGACTTTTTCGCCGAGGGTGCGGGCGACCATATCGACGCGCCCGGCGACCCGTTGCGCTGCGCCGTCGAAGATGCCGTTGATCTGCTCGATCTGCTCACCCAGGGTTTGGGCAACCACATCGACGCGTCCGGCGGCACGCTCCGCCGCGCCATCAAGGGTGCGGGCAAGGTTTTGGGCGACGGTGTCGACGCGCCCGGCAGCACGCTCGGCGGCGCCGTCGAAGATGCCGTCGATCTGCTCGAGCTGCTCACCCAACGTGCGGGCGACCACATCGACGCGTCCGGCGGCACGCTCGGCCGCACCATCGAGGGTGCGGGCAAGGTTTTGGGCGACGGTGTCGACGCGCCCGGCAGCACGCTCGGCGGCGCCGTCGAAGATGCCGTCGATCTGCTCGACCTGTTCGCCCAGCGTGCGGGCGACGAGTTCGCCACGAAGGGAGATTCGTTCCGCTGCGCCGTCGAAGGTGCGGTCGATCTGGTCCACATGCTCGCCGAAGGTGCGGGCGGTGCTTTCGACACGAGCCGCGATACGCTGATCAATGCCGTCAAGCATCCTCGCCGTCTCGCTGCTCAGCGAGGAGGTGGCTTCCGTCACCTTGTCGCGCAGCGCGCCGGCAACGACAATGGCGCTGTTCTCCAGAGTGTGGCGCACATTGTCCACGCCGATGGAGAGCGCTTTCTCCATGGTCCGCGTACGTTCCTCGATGATATTCGTATGAGCGGCGAACATGTTGTTCACGTGGTCGATGTCGCCGCGGATGGCGGCCGTCAGGTCGTCACGGCGCTCGACGATCCTGGCAATGTCGTCCTCGATGGCCGCCGAGAAGCTTGCGCGGGTCTCCAGCAGCTTCTCGATCTGGCCTTCGATGCGGTCCTCGAAGCTGGCATGGATCTCGTTGAGCTTGCTGATGTCATTCTGCAGCAGGGCGGCCAGGCGGTCCTGATTTTCCGTGAAAACGCCGATCTGCCGTTGCACCGCGTCATCCATGCGCGCCTGCACGGACTCGAACTGGCCAAGGCCGCTATCGAGCCGAGCATTGAGGGCGACCTGGCCATCCCGCAGCCGAGCTGCAAATTCTTCGGCCTTGCCCTCGAGCATGACGGAAGTGGAGGCGACGAGGTCCGAAAGCTCCCCTTCGATCGCGCCCCTGCCGGTCTCGATCGCGGAAAAGACGTCCTGCTTGCCGCGCGCGAAGGTTTCCGCGATGTCGCGGGTGCGTTCCACCAGGGCCTCGTTGATGTGGCGCGCACGGGCCTCCAGGGCCGATTCCAGGCGCTCGATGCCGGTATCGAGCGCCTGCGCCCGGGTAGAGAACTCCGACAGGAGCGTCTGGCCGCGTTCCGACAGCGTGTGTTCGATCTCGCTCAAGCGGTTGGCGAACAGCGTGTTCAGCTGATCGGAGGCGCTGCCGACCGAGGAGATAAAGTTGGCCGCGCGGCCGTCGAACACCTCCTGGATGTCGCGTGTGGCCTGCTCGGTGCGCTCGGTGAGGGTGGCGATGCGCGTGTCGAGGAGCTCGGCGATGCCGCTGCCCGAGGTGGTGATCTGGCGGGAGAGCATGTCGGACCGCTCGTCGAGCAGGTGCCTCACTGACTCGCTCGAGGCGCTGATGCGTTCGATGAAAGCCTCGCTCGAATTGCCGAGCGCAGTGATCCTGGAGTCAAGCAAACCGGCGAGGGTCTCGCTGGAGTTGGCGAGGCGGTGCGACAGGTTCTCCGTCCGCTCGTCGAGGGCGCGTGTAATCGTCTCACCCGCCGTGTTCAGACGCTGGGTGAACACCTCGCCGGACTGGCCGAGGATCGTCACCAGTCTCTGCGCGGCTCCGTCGACGCCCAGGCGGATCTGCTCGCCGGCCGAGTTCAGCTCCTCGCGGAGGATTTCATGGGCGCCGGAAATGGAAGCCCGGACGCGCTCCGCATGGCTGACGATTCCTTCGCGTTCGCTCCCCAGGCTGTCGACCAGCAGGCGGATGCGCGCTTCGTTCTCCGAATAGGCGCGTTCCAGCTCGTTCACTTCCGTATGGACCAGCGCCTCTAGCTCGACCGCCCGCGCAAGCGTGCGCTCGATGCCGTCGCCCATGGCCTGGACTTCGCGGCGGATGGCCTGACCCACCATCATCACGCGCTCCTGGGCGATGTTCTCCGGCTCCGAGAGGCGGAAGGCGATCTCCGCCATCTGCCGGGCGGCAAGCCGCATCTCCTGGGCACGGCGGATCATCACCGCAAAGCCCCAAAGGAGCACGATCGGCATGATCACGGCGACGGCAAGGGCAATGGCGTAGGGCGCCGCGACGAGGCCGTCCAGCGAGCGGATCTGCCAGATCTGGGGGCCATACAGGAGATGGGCGAAGAGGGCGCCAAGAGCCAGCCAGGCGACAGACAGGGCAGCCGCGATCCAATAGGCGGTGCGCGGCGCGCGCTGATCGAATTTGTGCGCAAAGCGCTGGTATTCGCTTTGCTTGTCGTCATTGGCGGGCAGGAGTAGGGGAGTGGAAGAGGCAGGCTGCGGCTCGGCGCGCCGGCGCAGCTCGCCCGCCACGGGCGCCTCGGCCGACGGCTGCTCGAGCTCCGGCTCAGCGTCCGCTTCAAGTTCGGCCGCTGCAGCTTCATGCGGCGGCTCGGAAATTTCGAGATTCTCGGCCGGCTCGAGGTCATCCCGCGCCTCTTCAACCGGCTCCTCCGAAGCGGACTCATCGCCCCGGCTTTCCCGGGCGAGCTCCTCGGCTGCGAGGGTGATCTGGGCCTCCAGCTCCTCCATGGAGGCGGCGATGTCGAGGTCGCTCCCCTCGACCGCGAAGGAGGCCGTCTCGATCTCGAGCGCTTCCTCCAATTCCCTCGCAAAATCGTCCGCAGACGTTTTCTTGGTCGTTACGTTGCGCGCCATGCCGCCTTACTCTTGAACTTTGGCATCCCGGAATGGGATCCCTGTGACCCGTTTACGCCCATACCCCGCCACCCGTATCGTAGTGGCACACTCTGGTGATTAAAATACGTTTTATCGCCGATGCCTAGAAGTTTAAACATAAGGTTAACGCTACGCTCGGCGAAACGCGAACTTTTCGGCCCCGCGATTAACGGCTTGTCCACACGGGTTAATTGCGCTTAAACCGCCTCCAGGTGGTGAGAATGCGGCACTATAGCAGGGATGGGCATGCTTGAGCGGCAAGAAGACGGTTTTCCAGAGGTATCGCCGATCGATCTCAGCCACCTTGCGCGGCAGACCCTGGGCGACGAGGGGCTGAAGCGCGAGGTGCTGCACCTGTTCCTCGTGCAGGCGACCGCCGCCCGCGACGAACTTCATATGCTGGACGGGGAAGCCCGCCGCAGCCTCGCCCACCAGCTGGTGGGTTCCGCCCGGGCCGTCGGCGCCTTTCCTCTCGCCGCCTGCGCGGCCGAGCTAGAGGCGTCGCCATATTCGGCGGCGGCGGACCGCCTTCCGCGCCTCGTCGAAGAGGTGCAGGTCTTCCTCACCCGCGAGATGGGCTGAGCGGCTCCGACGGTTGACACGTCGGCCATAGTCGCTATCTCCGGCAATCATTTTCCTCCCGCCCTGTGCTATCCCCGGACAGTTAATGACCAAGCTCACCTATATCGCCTTCGATGGCACGGAGTTCGAGGTGGACGCCGAGAACGGTTCCACTGTCATGGAGAACGCCGTGCGCAACGGCGTGCCTGGGATCGAGGCCGAGTGCGGCGGGGCCTGCGCCTGCGCGACCTGCCATGTCTATGTGGACGAAGCGTGGACGGATGTGGTCGGCCCGCCCGAGGCCATGGAGGAGGACATGCTGGATTTTGCCTATGAGGTGCGCCCCAACTCGCGCCTCTCCTGCCAGATCCGCGTGCGCGACGAACTCGACGGCCTTGTCGTGCGGGTGCCGGAACGGCAGGGATAGCGCGCAAGCCGCCTGCGACCGTTAACGGGCTCCTTGCTCCCGGCGTTGCGCCGCCTCTGCCCGCTCCAGCCGGTAGCGCAGGAGACGCATCATCCGGCTCTCGAAATTGATGCTTTCGATGCGATCAAAGGCGTCCTGCGCCGCATCATGCGTGGCAAGGATGCGTGCTGTTGTCTTCTCTGCCTCCTGCGCAAGGATGCGGCAGTTCTGCCGCCGCGGCAGTGCCTTGAGCGAGTCCTCGAGCAGACGCGCATGGTTCTTGGCGATGCTCAGATGGCTTTCCTCGTGGCGCTTGATGTCGCCGGCCAGCGTGTCCCAGATCAGGCGCACCTCCGTCTCCGCCCGGCGGCGGTCGCGCCACCGCGGCAGGATGACCTTCGCCTTTACCGAAACGCGCGCATCGACGACCCGGCACTGGCTGCCGGACTGGCCGTAATCTATGCGTGACGTGAACTCCATATTGGTGGCGCCGGGATGTCTGCGGCCGGTGCTGTCGAGCTTCGGCCCGCGCGTTTCCAACTGGCGCTCAATCTCGGGAAGCGTCATTCCGCCAATCGGGAAGTAGCTGTAGGTCTTGGAGATGGTGGCGGCCGTGGCAGGGGCCGCAGCTAGACAAAGGAAAAATACCAGAATGCGCCGCATATTGCTCTCCTGCCTCGGAGGGAGATTGCGCCAAGGAAGCGGCGCGCGCAACGAAAAAGCGCTTTGCGATAAGCGGGCGGCGCGGCGCAGGTAAATTGGAACCTACACGTGGTTCTGAATGCAATTGATTTTACCCGAGAGGCGCCGCACAACGGAACGCGCAGCTGGAACGGACGAACCGGGAATGACGCCGCCACGACAGTGGAAACTTGCTCACGGACGCACGCTCGATCTGGGGGCCGAGGCGCTGATCATGGGCGTGCTCAATGTCACTCCGGACAGTTTCTCCGATGGCGGCCGCTACGGCTCGGCCGCAACCGCGGTAGAGGCCGCGCTGAGGTTGGCGGCGGAGGGCGCGGCCATCATCGATGTTGGCGGCGAGTCGACGCGGCCGGGAGCCGAACCGCTCGATGCCGCCGAGGAGCAGGACCGTGTCCTGCCGGTGATCGAGGCCCTCGCGGCCGAAGACATCCTCCTCTCCATCGATACCTACCGCGCCGAAACGGCCCGCCTGGCGGTGGAGGCCGGAGCCCATATTGTCAATGATGTCTGGGGGGCGCAGAAGGACCCCGCCATCGCCCGCGTGGCGGCGCAAACCGGGGCAGGGCTGGTGCTGATGCATACCGGGCGGGAGCGGCAGAAGCTGCCCGACGTCATCGCCGACCAGTTCTTCTTCCTGCGCCGCTCGTTGGAGATCGTCCACCAGGCTGGGGTGAAGGACGAGCAGATCGTGCTGGATCCGGGCTTTGGCTTCGCCAAGGACCCCGGAGAGAATATCGCGATCATGGCCCGGTTTTCCGAGCTCCTCGGCCTCGGTTTTCCGGTGGCGGTGGGCACCTCGCGCAAGCGCTTCTTGGGCCATTTCACCGGCCGTGAGGTCGGCGAACGGGACGCCGCCACGGCGGCCACCAGCGCGCTTCTGCGCGTGAAGGGGGCATCCATCTTCCGCGTCCACGATGTGGCGGCGAACAGGGATGCGCTCCGCGTAGCCGATGCTATGCTGGCCGCCGAGACCTGACAGGGACGAGGCAATGTATGTGATCCGGCTGAAGAACTGCGCCTTCTTCGCGAGACACGGGGTGCTCGACGAGGAAGAGCGGCTCGGCCAGCGCTTTTATGTGGATGCCGAGCTTGCGGTAGAGCCGGGCACCGCGCTTGCCGACGATTCCATCGCAGACACCGTCGACTATGGTGTCGCCTTCTCGGTGATAGAGGAAATCGTGACCGGCCGCCGGCACTTCCTCATAGAGACGCTGGCGCTGGCGATCGCCCAGGGCCTCTGCGAGCGTTTCCCGCAGATCACGCGTGCGGCCATCACGGTAAGGAAGCCGAGCGCCCCCGTGCGCGGCGTGCTGGATCATGTCGAGGTGACCGTTGAGTGGCCGCAATAGGAGCCGCGCCTTCCTTTGTCTCGGCGGCAATCTGGGCGAGCCGGCGCGGACCATGGCCGCCGCGCTGCGCCAACTCGACGAGCAGGACAATGTCCGTCTTGTGCAGGTTTCTGCCCTCTACAGGACGCCGCCCTGGGGCAGAACCGACCAGCCGGATTTCCTGAACGCCGTCGCGGAGATCGAGACCGGACTGCCGCCGCGCGGCCTGCTCGAACTTTGCCTCGAGACTGAGCGCGTCCTCAAACGCGAGCGGCACGAGCGCTGGGGGCCGCGCGTCATCGACATCGACATCCTGACCTATGGGCAGGAACGAGTCTCCGAGAAAGACCTGGAGGTCCCCCATCCGCGGATGCTGGAGCGCGCCTTCGTTCTCGTGCCCCTGGCCGAGCTTGCGCCGGACCTCGTCATCCACGGGAGCCCGGTCAAGGATCATCTCGACCGGCTCGATGCTTCCGGCATCGAGCAGATCAGCGACGATCGCGAATGGTGGAGAGTACCGGCTAGTTCGCCGTGATCGCGCTGACGGTCTTCGGGTCGACGCGCTTCAGCGTCATGCCGATCACAGGAACGAGTTCCTCGTCCACATGGACCGAGATGGTCACATTCATCGTGTCCTTGCCGGAAAGCTGCGCCCGCATGGCGCCGGTCAGGGAATTGCGGTGTATCGCAAAGACGGCGTATTCGCCCTTCACGGTACCGCCCACCACATCCATGCCCTTGCCGCCCGCGCCATCGAGGAACGTGCCGCGGAAGCCGGCGCGGTGGCGCTCGACCTTGGCCGACATCTCCTGGTTAAAGACGCCGACCCGGCATCCGCCATCGAGCGCCATGCCGATCTTCTGCTCCGGCGTGGAGCCGGCGAAATTGCAGACGAATTTGGTGCCCTTGTACTTTCCCGCGACGATCTCGCCCGGACCGGACCACGCCCCTTCGATCTGTTTGAAGAATAGCCGCTCCCGGTCGGATGCGGCGGCGGGAGAAGCTCCGCCAAAGGCGAGCGCGGCGGCGAGGGAGAAAAGAGCGAGGTTGCGCGGAGACATGAGAACCGACGGTTGGCTGGCGACGACGATTTCCAAACAATGAAGAATTCTGGTTAAGGCTTTATCACCATCGCGGCCACGAGGCGACTGAATAGATAGAATTGCGCGTGCGGGAATCAGCCACGCTTATCCTGCCCAGCACTTTCCGACTTGGCGGCGAACTGGGTCAGGGCTTTTAGGAAATCGCCCATGCCCGGCCGCTCGACGGCACGGAAGGCGAGGGGGCGGATCGCCGATATGGCGGCAAGGCCGATGCGCGCCGTCATCATGCCGTTGACGATGCCCTCGCCGAGGCGGGCGGAAAGCCTCGCGGCGATCCCGTGCCCGATCAGCTGCTGCACCAGCGTTTCGCCCATGGCCATGGAGCCGGTCACCGCAAGATGGGCCAGGACATTGCGCGACAGGCGCAGGAAGCCGAGAAAGCCCGGCCGGCCGCAGTAAAGCTCGGAAAGCCGGCGCAGGAGGCGGACCGCCTCGAAAATCACATATACCACGTCCATCAGCGCCCGCGGGCTTACCGCCGTCACCACCGAGACGCGCTTGGCGGCATCGAGCACGAGTTTCTGCGCCCGTAGATCGATGGGAGCCAGGATCTCCTTTTCGGCGATTCGCAGAAGGTCCCGGCCGTCGATGACGTCGTGCTCCAGCTCCTCCAGCCTGCGCCGGCCCGCCGCCGTCTCCGCATGCCCGGCAAGCAGGTGAGTGAGATCGCTGACGACCGCCCGAGCTCCGGCCGCATCATCCCGCTCATAGGCCTCGTCGGCACGCCGGCGCATCTTCTCCACGGAGGCGAGGCGGGAGACGGCGAAGATCTCGCGCGCGATGATGCCGAACAGGGCGAAGGCGGCGACCGCCAACAGCACCGCACCCGTCCAGCCGAGCCAATCGGCGCGCGAGAAGAGGTTGCGGATGAGCTGGTCCGCCCAAAGGCCAGCTGCGAGGGAGACAAGCAGGCCGAAGGCGGCGAAAAAGATCGTGCCGAGGCGGGAGCGCCGTCTCGGCGCGACCGCAGGCGGAGGCGGAGCGGCTGCCGGTTCAAGCGCCTCGAACACGTCGATGTCGGCCGGCGTGATGACCGTCGATTCGTCCAGCCTGATGGCGCGCGGCGGGCGAAGCTCGTCCCGAGACGCCTCCTTCCTGGCGGAAGGCTGTTCGATGCGGAAGGCGGCGGGGCGGCGCGGTTCGCTCATGCAAGCTTGTCTCCGAGAAGGAACTGCAGGGCGCGGTCGAGGCGGATATGCGGCAGCGACAGGGTCACGCCCTCGATTGTGCGCTCGAGCTTCGGCGGGCGGAAGCGCACGAAACGGATCGCCGGATCGCCGGAGGGTGGCGGAGCATCCTTGCGGAAGAAGGCGACGGGACTCTCGGGCAGGTCGCCGGGAAAGATCGCCGTCTCCGTCTCGCCGTCGAACACCTCGTCGCCGATGGTTTCCCCGGCCAGCGGCGTGCCGATGATGACCGGAAGCGTCTGGCGGCCTCGCGTGACCGTGCCCTCGCGCGTGGCCCGCACCGCGGCCATGGCGACGACGTCCACGGCTGCGCCGGAAAAATCCGCCCGCGCGATGGCGCGCTCGGCCAGCCGCCTGACAATGGCCTGCAGCCTGTCGTGGCTTTCGTGGTGGATGTGATCCGCCTTGGTGGCGGCGATCAGGATGCGGTCGATGCGCCGGGAGACGAGCCCCGTGAGCAAGCTGCCGCGGCCCGGCCTGAAGCAGGCGAGGATCTCCGTCAGCGCGCGTTCGAGGTCATTGACCGCCGGCACGCCGGCGTTGATGGCCTGCATGGCGTCCACGAGCACGATCTGCCGGTCCAGGCGGGCGATATGCTCGCGGAAGAAGGGTTTTATGACGTGGCTCTTATATGCCTCGTAACGACGCTCCATCATCGCCTGCATGGAACCCGAGCGCGCGCGGCGGTCACTCAGATTGGCGAGGGGGGCGAAGGTGAGGGCGGGCGAGCCTTCCAGGTCGCCCGGCATCAGAAAACGGCCAGGCGGGAGCGTCGAGAGCGCCCGGCTTTCTTCCTTGCATGCCCTGAGATAGGCCGCGAAACTCTCGAACAGCCTGCGCGCCAGCATCTCGTCGGCATCCGCCTCCGGATCAATGCTGGCGGCGAGCGCGCGCCATTCGCGCGCCACGTCCTCACGGCCGGGCAGCTCGGAAAGCTCGATCGCCTCACGGCTGAACGTGCCGAAATCCTTGCTTAGGAGCGGGAGGTCGAGCAGCCATTCGCCGGGATAGTCGACGATGTCGAGGGAAATCCTTCCGCGCGAGAAGAGCCGGCCCCAGGCGGAAGCCGATTCGTAATCGATCGTGAGCCTCAGTTCCGAGATGGCGCGGGTGGAGGCCGGCCAGACGCGGCGGTCCACCAAGTCTGCGATATGATCCTCGTATTGGAAGCGGGGCACCGCATCGTCCGGCTGGTGCTCCAGATAAGCGTCGGCGATACGGCCGGAGGATTGGGCCTCGAACAGCGGCAATCGGCCGCCATGCACCAGATTGTGCACGAGTGCGGAGATGAACACTGTCTTTCCGGCGCGAGAAAGGCCGGTGACGCCGAGGCGGACCGAGGGCGACCAGAGACCGGCCGCGCGGTCGGCGACCGTGTCGATGGCGATCCGGGCTTCGTCGGCGATCGTGGTCAGCGATGGCAAGGGCCGATCCTTATCCTGTTGCGGCATCCGCATATAGGTGACGGAGCGTGGCGAAGGAATGATTCGCCGCCAGGGGCTCTCATCCGCGCGGCGAGAGGAAGGCTGCGAGCATGCCGGTCCTCGGCGCGATCCGCCACAGCGGCTCCTCCAGGTCGAGGACGGCTAGCCCGCCGGCGGGGAAGCCGGCCGAGACCGCAGAAAGCGCGGCCGAATCACCGGCCCGAGCAAGACTCAGCGCCAGTTCCTGGACCATGGGGTTGTGGCCGACGACGAGCAGCGATTCCTCCGCCGGCGAGGTGGCGACGAGGATCCGGTAGTCGGCAGCGTCGCCGCGGTAAAGCTCGGTCGCGTAGAGGGTTTCTGGGGGAGGGTGCGGAAGCTTGCGCGCCACCTCCTGCCAGGTCTGCTGCGCTCTTGCCGCGCTGGAGCACAGCACGAAGGACGGCAGATAGCCCGCCGCCCGCATGCGCAGCCCAAGCGCCGCGGCGTCTTGCCGCCCGCGCTCCGTCAGCGGCCGGTCGAAGTCGGAGCCGCCGGGCCTTATGTGCAAAGCTTCGGCATGGCGCAGCAGGTAAAGCCGGTACAAGCGCCTCTCCCATGGCGTTCCGCCGGTGCTCCGGCACTGTGTCAGCGATCTTACGAGGTTGCGAGGGCGCGCGCAAAATCGATCTGCGGCTTTTCGGAACAAAGCTGAGCCGCCTAAGAAAAGCTTTGTGTTCCAGCCGCTTGAGGCGCGCCTTTCAGGAAAGCGGCACCGTTGACGATTGCGTTACCCGGCAGCCATTTCTGCTTGTCGCCGCCTGCGCGCCCGAATATATAGGCGCCGCTGGGCAAGCTGTGGGGTGCACAAATGTCCGATCTCGTCGATGCCGAATATCTGCCTTCCGAGGACGAGCCCTTCATGAACGAGCGCCAGCGGGCCTATTTCCGTGCCAAGCTGGTCAGGTGGAAGAACGACATCCTGAAGGAAGCGCGCGAGACGCTGGAAGCGCTGCAACAGGAGAACGCGAATCATCCGGACCTGGCCGACCGGGCTTCCTCGGAGACGGATCGGGCCATCGAGCTGCGCGCGCGCGACCGCCAGCGCAAGCTCATCGCCAAGATCGATGCCGCGCTGCAGCGCCTGGAGGACGGCACCTACGGGTATTGCGAGGAGACCGGCGAGCCGATTTCGCTGAAGCGCCTCGACGCCCGCCCGATCGCCACTCTTTCCATCGAGGCACAGGAGCGCCACGAGCGGCGCGAGCGGGTCTATCGCGACGACTGAGCCTCCGTCTGCGACACGAGTTTCGAAGGCCGGGCGGTTGCCCGGCCTTTTTGTTTACCGGTCGCTCCGCAAGACAACTGCAGATTGCTCAAAGCTTGCAACCACGCTTCCATTCCGATGCGCGCCATGATAGAAACTTGACGGCCTACAACCGTCGGGAGGGCAGGTTGGCTCGCGAGTCCCATTGGCGCTGTGATGGATGCGGCGCCGAGAGCAACATAAGGAAGATCGACGAGTGGAGATGGGTGCGCGTCAGCATCACCCCACGCAAGGATTCCGCACTGCTGGCGAGCGATTTCGAACTCTGCCCCACCTGCCAGGTGCGTCTGCTGAAATGGGCCGATCCGCGCTCATGGCCGCGCCCGGTCGCCGTCTAGTTGCAGCCGACCGCAAGCCTGTATCCCCAACTCCCACCTTCGGCTGGTTTCCACCATGATGATCGGTCTCAGCATGGCTGCCGGAATAGCCATTGGCGCCGTTTTGGGGGAAGCGCTCTTCGACAGCATCCCTGTCGGCATGATCATGGGCGGAGCGATCGGCACCGCCTTTGCGCTTATGGTCAAGCCACGCGGCTGATCCGGGCCCGTCCGGCTCAGACGATCGTTTCCCGCCGCAACGCTTCCGCAAGAGCGGTGCTGTCGGGTATGTCGATGCCGAAAATCTCCCGCAGCACCGTCTCGATCTCCTCCGCTGAATCAAGCTCGCGGGGGCCATTGATCCCCCGGACGCCATGGATGCTAAGGCGCCCGTTGAAGAGCGCGTAGCGGCCACCATCCGGCGTGGGCCGCGCCGCCATGAGCGAATGCACGAACAGCGAGCCCGGATTCGTCGAGACGAAATAGTTGAAGATCTCGTAGTCCGCAGGGAATTGCTCCTCGAGGTCGAAACGGTATAGCGCCCGCCACTCCTCGCCGATCTTCGCCTTCATCACCCACATCGAGCCCTCCGGATCGAGGCGGGAGATCTCGTGCGGCGTCGGCTGCTCGATGCCGGATTCCAGCCGGAGCGGCGCGGTCAGCGTGATGCGGCCGAAGCCCACATCGGCGACATATGTGCCCTCGGAAAGCTCGATGCGCAGCAGCATGTGGGTGCGCGGCGTGACGGGCAGGTCCTCGCGGCCCCACAGGACGCGTGCGGCAAGGCCGGACACCCGGAAGCCCAGCGCGCGAAGAACGGCGTCGAAGAGGGTATTCTGCTCATAGCAATAGCCGCCGCGGCCCGAATGGACGAGTTTCCGCTGCAGGGAGGGCAGATCGAGATTTACGGGCTGCTGCAGGAGCGGATCGAGATTCTCGAAGGCGATGGCGAGCGGATGAAGAAGATGCAATGCGGAAAGCGTCTCCAGGGTCGGCTCGCGCGGACCTTCATAGCCGATGCGCCTGAAATAGGCTTCAAGATCGATCGTGGTTTCTTCCCCCGCCATTTGGGTCCTCCCTGCTCGCCGCCTATAAATGCGAAAGAGGTCCAGCCGGCGCAAGGCATGCGCGTTCCCGTTGTCCGGATTTGTCTGGCGCGGGGGGCAAAGCTTTGCCAAACTGCCCGGGAGGGAGACACAGTCATGCCAGCACCCGCCGCAAGCGCCTTCGTCAAACCGAAGCCCTGGAGCGCCGTGGCCCCGCTCCTGGTCGACGTTGCCATGGGGCGAAAGCCGGCCGATCTGGTGGTCCGCAACGGGCGCTGGGTCAATGTGCATTCCGGCGAGGTCATTCCGGGCACCGACATTGCGATAGTGGCGGGCCGCTTCGCCTATTGCGGGCAGGATGCGAGCCACGCCATCGGCGAGCGGACCAAGGTGGTGGACGCGCGCGGCCGGTATCTCGTGCCCGGCCTCTGTGATGCGCATATGCATGTGGAAAGCGGCATGGTCATGGTGACGGAATTCTGCCGCGCCGTCATTCCGCACGGCACGACCACCATGTTCATCGACCCGCATGAGATCGCCAATGTGCTTGGCCTCGACGGCGTGCGGCTGATGCATGATGAGGCGGCGGCGCAGCCGGTGAACGTCTTTGTGCAGATGCCATCCTGCGTTCCCTCGGCGCCGGGCCTGGAGAATGCCGGTGCCGAACTTGGCGCGCGCGAGGTAGCCGAGGCGATGGCGTGGCCGAATGTCATCGGCCTTGGAGAGGTGATGAACTTTCCGGGCGTGGCCACCAATGACGCCGCCATGGCCGACGAGATCGCCGCCACCATGCGCGCCGGAAAGACGGTGGGCGGCCACTATGCCTCGCCCGACCTTGGCCGCGCCTTCCACGGCTATATCGCCGGCGGGCCAGAGGACGACCACGAAGGCACGCGCATGGAGGACGCGATCGCCCGCGTGCGCCAGGGCATGCGCGCGATGCTGCGCCTCGGATCGGCATGGTACGACGTGGCGAGCCAGATCAAGGCGGTGACCGAGCAGGGGCTCGATCCGCGCAATTTCATCCTGTGCACGGACGACAGCCATTCGGGCACGCTGGTCCAGGAGGGCCATATGGACCGGGTCGTGCGCCATGCGATCGCCCAGGGCCTCAAGCCCGTGACGGCGATCCAGATGGCGACCATCAACACCGCCCAGCATTTCAGGCTGGAGCGGGAGCTGGGCTCGATCACGCCCGGACGGCTGGCCGATTTTCTCATCGTATCGGACCTTGCGGCCCTTGTGATCGACGAGGTTTACGCGCGTGGGGTGAGGCTTGCCCGCAATGGCAGGCTCGAGACGGAGATTCCGGCCTACGCCTATCCCGCACGGGCGAAGAAGACCGTGCGGCTGGGGAGGCGCCTCACTGCGGCCGACTTTCACATCCGGGCGCCGGAGGGGGCCAATATGGTCAGGGCGCGCGTGATCGGCGTGATCGAGAACCAGGCGCCGACGCGCGCGCTCGCCGCCGAGCTTCCGGTCGAGAACGGTCTTGTCGCGATGGACCGGAGAAACGACGTCTGCCAGATCGCGCTGGTGGAACGTCATCGCGGCACGGGTAGCGTGACCAATGGCTTTGTGTCCGGTTTCGGCTATACGCAGGACTGTGCGCTTGCCTCCACAGTCGCGCACGACTCGCATCACATGATCGTCGTCGGCACCAACAAGGAGGACATGGCGAGAGCCGCCAACCGCTTAGGTGAGGTGGGCGGCGGCGTGGTGATGATCTCGAAGGGACGCGAACTGGCCCTGGTGGAACTCCCGATCGCTGGGCTGATGTCGGAGGAGCGTGCGGAGGTCGTGGCCGAAAAGGCAGCGAAGCTCGCAGCCGCCATGCGTGAGATGGGCTGCACGCTGAACAATGCCTATATGCAGCACTCGCTGCTGGCCCTCGTCGTCATTCCCGAACTTCGGATTTCCGACATGGGAATCATCGACGTGACCTCGTTCAGGAAGGTTGACCTCTTCCTCCCCTAAGCCGCCTCCGGATTCCTACCGGCGCCAGAAGAGTGGCGTGAAGATCACCAATACGGTGAGGATTTCCAGCCGGCCGAGGAGCATGGCAAGTGCCAGCACCCACTTGGCGAAATCGGGCAGGGGCGCGAAAGTACCGGCCGGCCCGACGATCGGTCCAAGCCCCGGGCCCACATTGGTGAGCGAGGCCGCAGAGCCGCTTGCCGCCGTCACCAGGTCAAGGCCGCTTGCTGCGAGGAGCATGGTGACGATGGCCCAGATCACGACCAGCGAGGAAATATAAAGCACGACCGCGCGCTGCAGGTCGTCCTCAACCGGCCGATCGCCGTAGCGGACCGGCAGGACCATACTGGGATAGACGAGCCGCCTCAGGCCGTTCGCCATCAGTTCGAACAGGATCAGAAAGCGGTATGCCTTGATACCGCCGGTCGTCGAACCCGAACAGCCGCCGAGAAAGGTGGCGATGAAGGCGGCGGCGACCACGAACGGTCCCCAGAGGCCGTAGTCGTCGCTCACATAGCCGGTGGTGGTGATGATCGAGACAAAATTGAAGGCGGCGTGCGTGAGCGCGTCGAGGAATGGCCAGCCTTGCACGATGCGCAGATAGATCGCCACCGCCAACACGAAGACAAGAACATAGCCGGCGAAGACCCGGATCTGCGGATCGCGGATGGCGTCGAGCCGCCCGCGCACTACGAAGAGGATGAGAATCGAAAAGGGCAGGGCGCCGATGAACATGAAGACCGTACCCACCCAAAGGACGGCGGGGTTATCGGCGTAAAATCCCATTGACGCATCGTGGGTGGAGAAGCCGGCGGTGGAGATGGTCGTCAGCGCGTGATTGAGCGCGTCGAAAGGCGGCATGCCGGCGAGCATATAGGCGATGCAGCAGGCAAGCGTGAGTGCCCCGTAGATGCTGAACAGGCCGATGCTGAAGGTGGAGAAGCGGTCGAAGGGCCTTTCCGAAATGTCCGTGGATTCCAGCCGCAAGTAGGAGAAGCCGCCGATATTGAGGAAAGGCAGAATGAAGAGTCCCATTGCGATCACGCCGAGTCCTCCGATCCATTGCAGGATCGAGCGCCACAGCAGCACGCCGGGCGCCAGATCGTCGAGCCCGACGATGACCGTACCCCCGGTGGCGGTGATGGCCGAGGCTGCCTCGAAGGCGATCTCGGCAAGGTCCAGGCGCAGCGAGGACGCCAGCAGCGGCACCGCGCCGACCATCCACGCGGTGACCCACAACAGGTTCACGACGAGGAAGCCGAAGCGGGATGATATCGCGGGCGCGCGACCTTGGGTCGCCATCGCGACCGCCAGCGCCAGCCCGCCCGTGAAGAAGGCTGAGATGGCGAAGACCGGCCAGTCGTCATGTCCGTAGTAAAGATCAACTGCCGCCGGAATGAGCATTGCCGCCGAGAGTTGGATCGCCAGGACGGCTGCGATGTGAATGGCCGCGCGGACCGCAAGATATTGCACCGGTCGAATCTCCTCCTCTCGCGCGGCGTGCAAAAGTGGCCGACAGTGGCTTCCGAGGAGGCAATATGCAATAGCACCGGAACGCCACGCGGATGGGAGGCAGCTTGCCTGGCGAAAGGAGAAGGATATGAGCGCGTTCGTCGAGCGGGTCGGGCAGGCGGCCGAGGCCTTGCGCGCCCTCTTTCCCGAGACGCCGCTGCAGCATAACGACTACCTTTCCAAGAAGACCGGCGCACGGATTTTCCTGAAGCGCGAGGATCTGACGCCCGTGCGCTCCTACAAGCTGCGCGGCGCCTTCAATTTCATGCGCAAGGCCATCGCGGCGGAGCCGGGTCTGGAGGCATTCGTATGCGCCTCGGCCGGCAATCATGCGCAGGGCTTCGCCTTCGTCTGCCGCCATTTTTCGCGCAAGGGCGTGGTCTTCATGCCCGTCACCACGCCGCAGCAGAAGATCGACAAGACGAGGCTCTTCGGCGGCGAATGGGTCGAGGTGAGACTCATCGGAGACTTTTTCGATGACTGCTACGCTGCCGCCGCGGAATTTGCCGAAAGAAGCGGGGCGCTGATGGTCTCGCCCTTCGATCACGCCGACATCATCGAGGGGCAGGCGACGGTGGCCCAGGAACTCTCCACGCAAATCGGCGAGGAACTGGAGGACGCGCTCGTTATCCTGCCGGTCGGCGGCGGCGGGCTCTCCGCCGGCATTACCTGGTTCCTGCAGGAGAAAGGCATCAATGCGCATTTCGCCTTCGCGGAACCCGCCGGCGCGCCGAGCCTCCAACGCAGCCTCGCCGCGGGCAAGAGGGTGAAGCTGCCGCAGGTCGACAATTTCGTGGATGGCGCAGCGGTGGCCGAAATCGGCCGAGAGCCCTTCAAGAGACTGAAGAGCTTTTCACCGCAAGACGTTCGTCTCGTTCCGGAAAACAGGCTTTGCGCCACAATGATCGAGATGCTCAATGTGGAAGGCGTCGTGCTTGAGCCGGCGGGCGCGCTCGCGATTGACGCGCTCAAGGACTTCCCGCGCCGGGAGATCAGGGGCCGCACTGTGGTCGCCATCGTCTCAGGCGGCAATTTCGACTTCGAGCGGCTGCCGGATGTAAAGGAGCGCGCCTTGCGTTTCGAGGGGCTGAAAAAGTATTTCATCTTTCGCTTTCCGCAGCGGCCCGGAGCGCTGCGCGATTTCCTTGAACTTCTCGGACCCGAAGACGACATCACCCGTTTCGAGTATCTGAAAAAGTCGGCGCGCAATTTCGGCTCGGTGCTGATCGGGCTCGAGACGAAGGATCCGCGCAACTTCACATTCCTGAAGCGGCGCTTCGACCAGGCCGGCTGGGCCTATCAGGACATCACCGACGACGAAACCATCGCGAACCTTCTGATATGAGTAGGGAAACGGCCTATATCGTGCTCTTCCGCGGCGTTGGGGGCGCCACGCAGCTCCCGGTCAAGCGCTTGCGCGAGGTTCTGGCCGAGGCGGGGTTCAACAATGTCTCGACGTATATCAACAGCGGCAATGCCGTGCTGTCCTCCTCGCTTTCGGCCGACGAGGTCGCCCGCGGCGTGGCGGCGGCGGTGAAGGAGAAGATGGATTTCGGCAAGAGCGTGCTCGTGCGCAGCCGGGCCGAGTGGGCGGAGATGATCGCGGAGAATCCCTATCCCGAGGTGGTGGACGAGCCGACGAAACTGCATGTCTTCACCCTCGAGCGCGCGCCCGAGCCGGACCTCATCGCTGCCCTCGATGCGAAGGCGAGGAGCACGGAGCGCTTCACCGTCAAGGGCAGGACGCTTTACCTGCACACGCCCGACGGCATGGGCCGTTCCCTCTTCGCGCCGAAGATCGAGCCGACGCTGAAGGTAGCCATGACGGCGCGCAACTGGCGCACGATGCTGGCGCTCCGGGATATGGCCGACGCGATCCCGATCGGCTGAAGCCGGTTCATTTCGCAGCGCACACAGATTTCAGTTGCGCTTTGGCCTCTGATGGCCCATATGAGGCCCATAGGCGCATGGGCCGGGTATCCGGCTTTCTCCATGAGACTGGTTGCGTCTGCTCCTCCTCCTGTTCTCCAAGGACCGTTGGCGGGAAAGCCCCGGGGCGAAATCTTCGGGCGCGACAGCGCAGCCGCGCGGACAAGCTCCGCCGCCTTGTCGTTCATCAAAAACATAGTCCGGCGGGTTGCGCCCCGCCGTATCAAATTTGCGCTGCCGATGGGCAGCGGAGAGAGAAAAAGATTGACCAATGACAATATTGCGAAGCCGGAAGGCTTCGCCCACCTCGGAATCACCGGCACGCTTTTGACGGCGGCTCTTGCCGCTGGCATGTCGGAACCCAAACCGATCCAGCAACACGCAATTCCGCCCTTCCTCGCCGGCCGCGATATCCTGGGCGTAGCCCAGACCGGCTCCGGCAAGACGGCCGCCTTTGCGCTGCCGATCCTGTCGAAGATCACCGGTCTCGGCAACAAGCGCCGTCCGCGCACGGCGCGGGCGCTGGTCCTGGTGCCGACCCGCGAGCTGGCGGTGCAGATCGAGAAGGTGGTGCGCGACCTTGCCAAGGGCGCGCATATCTCGACGGCGCTGGTGCTTGGCGGCGTCTCGCGCCACAGCCAGGTCAAGCGCATGGCGCCCGGCGTCGATGTGCTGATCGCCACGCCTGGGCGGCTGACCGACCTGGTGCGCGAAGGGGACGTGGTCCTTTCGGAAACGACCTGGCTCGTGCTCGACGAGGCGGACCGCATGCTCGACATGGGCTTCATCAACGATGTCCGCCGCATCGCCAAGGCGACGCATCCGGCGCGCCAGACAGCGCTCTTCTCGGCCACCATGCCGAAGGAGATCGAGCAACTGGCGGCAACCCTGATGCGCGATCCCGTCCGCGTCGAGGTGGCCCCGCAGGGCACCACTGCGGCGGAAATCCGGCAGAGCGTCGTAATGGCCCGTACCAAGCAGAAGCGCACCGTGCTGGCAGAAATGCTGGCCGACGAGAAGATGCGCCAGGTCATCGTCTTCGCCCGCACCAAACATGGCGCGGACCGCGTAACCAAGGACCTCGCCCGCGACGGCTTCGAGGCCGCCGTCATCCATGGCAACAAATCGCAGAATGCGCGCCAGCGTGCTCTGAACGACTTCCGCGAAGGCGCCGTGCGCATTTTGGTTGCAACCGACATCGCCGCCCGCGGCATCGACGTGCCGGGCATCAGCCATGTGGTGAACTTCGATCTGCCGGACGAGGCGGAGAGCTATGTCCACCGTATCGGCCGCACGGGCCGCAACGGCGCCGATGGCGAGGCCATCACGCTCTGCGACCCGAGCGAGGCAAGCAAGCTGCGGCAGGTGGAGCGCGTGATCCGTGCGCGCCTGCCGATTGCACGCGACGTCACGCGCGAGGCAGACCCGGTGCACCGCAATGTCACGCCCTTGCCGGCAAACGACCGCGGCGAGCGTCAGCTCCGCGCGGAACGTCCGGACAGACCGCGCGACAATGGCGGCAGGAATGCCGAGCATGAGCGGACCGGCTTCAAGCCGCCGCGCCGCAAGCGCAACAGGCGGGGCGGGCCGAAGACCGGCTCCTTCCGCTCGCGCGCGGCCTAGTCGGAAATCCCGGCGCTCGCCAAAAGCGGGCGCCGACTCTTCTACGCCGCCGTTCCCGTGCTGGACGGCTGGCTCACGCCCTGACGATTGCCTCCGCTTCTCGTCTGCGTTACGCACGAGCCAAGGTGCGTGCCAGGTCGGGAGGGGAAGCATTGACAGCCGGCATTGCCGCTTTGGCGGCCGCCTATATCCTTTCGCAATTCTATCGCTCCTTCCTCGCCGTGCTGACGCCGGTGCTGACCGATGAGCTCGGCGCCACCAAGGCCGACCTTTCGGTCGCCTCCGGCACCTGGTTCATTGTCTTCGCACTCATGCAGTTCGCCGTGGGCGTATCGCTCGACCGCTATGGACCAAAGCGCACGGCTTCGCTGCTTCTTGCCTTCGGCGCGGGGGGCGGCTCGCTCCTTTTCGCGTTGGCGTTTTCTCCCGGCATGATCATTGCCGCCATGGCCCTGATCGGCATCGGCTGCTCGCCGGTGCTAATGGCCTCGCTCTTCATCTTCGCGAAATCCTTCTCGCCCGCCCGGTTTGCCACGCTGAGCTCCACCCTCATCGGGATCGGCACCATGGGCAATGTGATAGGCGCTTCGCCACTCGCCGCCGCCGCGGAGGCCTTCGGGTGGCGCGGCGTGATGCTGGGCCTGGGTCTGGTGACGCTGGCGGTCGCGGCGGCCATCTTCTTTTTCGTGCGCGACCCCGCGACGGAAGAGGGCACAGCCGGAAATTCGGGGCTGTCCGGCTATCTGGAGCTTCTGAAGATTCCCCTCCTTTGGCCGATCCTCCCGCTGACCGCATTGACCTATGCAGCCGCCGCCGGGATTCGCGGCCTTTGGGCCGGGCCATATCTCGCCGAGGTCCATGGCGCGGACGCGCTCGTGATCGGGCAGGTCACGCTGTTCATGGCCCTTGCCATGGCGGCCGGGTCCTTCATCTACGGTCCGCTCGACACGCTTTTCGGGACGCGCAAATGGGTGGCGTTGGCGGGCAATTTCCTCAGTCTTTGCGCCCTTGCCTGGCTGGCGGCCTTTCCGCTTGCCGGCATCGGCAACATCACGATCGCGCTCGTCCTTGTCGGCATTTTCGGCGGCGGCTTCGGCCTGATGATCGCTCATGGACGTGCCTTCCTGCCGCCGCATCTGACGGGGCGGGGGGTGACCTTGCTCAACTTTTTCGCGATCGGCGGCGTTGGGCTGATGCAGTTCGCGGCCGGTTGGATCGTGGTGGCGGCGAATGTGCCGGGCGAGCCCGCAGCCGCATATCGCGCGCTCTTCATCTTCTATGCGTCCGCGCTGGCACTGGCGCTTGCGGTCTATCTCTGGTCCCGCGATGCGCGCCCCGAACGGGGGCCTCTGGCCGAGATCGCCCGCCGCTGATCCTTCCGGCGGAAAGGAAACGCATCTTCATTTCGGGGCTTCAGCTGAATCCTATACCAGCACTAGGCAAGGCGCCGGAAAATCCCGCCTTGCGCACACTGGCTCCGATTTCTAGTTTCGGCCAGAAGCGAGGATCCGCAATGCATCAATCCGTCATCGAAACCATCGGCAATACGCCGCTCATACGCCTGAGGCGCGCCTCCGAGGAGACCGGCTGCGAGATCTACGGCAAGGCCGAATTCATGAATCCCGGCCAGTCGGTGAAGGACAGGGCGGGGCTTTTCATCATCCGCGACGCCGAGAAGAAGGGCCTCCTGCGGCCCGGGGGCGTGATCGTGGAGGGAACGGCGGGCAATACCGGGATCGGGCTTACCCTCGTTGCCAAGGCGCTGGGCTACCGTACCGTTATCGTCATTCCGGAGACGCAGAGTCAGGAGAAGAAGGACGCGCTGCGTCTGCTCGGGGCCGAGCTGATCGAGGTGCCCGCGGTGCCATACAAGAACCCGAACAACTATGTGAAAGTGTCGGGCCGGCTCGCCGAACAGCTTGCACGCACGGAGCCGAATGGCGCGATCTGGGCAAACCAGTTCGACAATGTGGCAAACCGCGAAGGGCATATCCGCACGACGGCGGAAGAGATCTGGCGCCAGACCGAAGGCAAAGTGGACGGCTTTGTCTCGGCCGTCGGTACCGGCGGCACGCTTGCGGGCGTTGCCGAGGGACTGCGCGCGAAGAATGCGGGTGTGAAGGTCGCCCTTGCCGATCCGCTCGGCGCGGCGCTCTTCAGCTACTATACGGGCGGCGAGCTGAAGGCGGAGGGAAGCTCGATCACCGAGGGCATTGGGCAGGGGCGGGTGACCGCCAATCTCGAAGGTTTCCGGCCGGACTTCTCCTACCAGATTCCAGACGAAGAGGCGCTGCCGCTCATCTTCGCCCTCGTAGAGGAGGAGGGGCTCTGCCTCGGCGGCTCTACGGGCATCAACATCGCCGGCGCGATCCGCATGGCCAGGGAGATGGGGCCCGGGCACACGATCGTGACGATCCTTGCCGACTACGGTACCCGCTACCAGTCAAAGCTCTTCAATCCCGCCTTCCTGCGCGAAAAGAACTTGCCCGTGCCGGCATGGATGGAGGCGACGCCGAGCATCTCCGTCCCCTTCGAGCCGGTGCTCGCAAGCTGAGGTCGGTCATCCCGGTGAAGCTGTAAGCGACGGCAGGTCGCCGCAATCGCTGGGCGGCGGGAGGCCTGCGAAGCGGTCGACAATCCAGTCGACGGCAGCTCCGCTCTCGTTGAGAATGCCCATATGATCCAGCCCCGGGCCGGGATGGAGGCGCACCGGGGTCCCGCTGCGGCAGGCGGCTTCGGCGAATGCGCGCGTCACCCGCGGCAAGACGATTGGATCGGCCGTTCCCTGCGCAATGAAGAGCGGCCCACCCAGATTGCCGCTGTCGGGCATGTTCTCAACCAGAATCGTCTTCCAAGGCTCGACCTCGGTAAGGTCCTGCTTGAGAAAATCATCTTCGATGCTCGTTTCCCGCTCCAGCAGCACCAGGCCCTGGATGGACCCCTCCATGCAATCGGCCGCGATCCGATCGAGCGCAGCGATTGCCGGCGGATCGAGCAGGGGGGCGAGGGGGGCTTCGAAGACCTTGTTCCATGACCATATGGCAAGACCGGTGAATATCTTGCCTGCCCTGCTGGAAAGATCGTCATGCAGGAGGGCTGCAAGATCGCTTGCCGGCGCAGCCGCGGCCACGCCCACAAGTTTCAGGTCGGGAGCATAGGAAGCGGCAAGCTGGCCGGTGAAGAGCGCCGCATGACCGCCCTGCGAATGCCCCCAGACCGCGAACTCGCTGGAAGCTCCGACTCCCTCGACATGCGCCGCGGCGCGCACGGAATCAAGCACCGCGCGCGCCTCGCTGACACCGACCAGGTAGGGGTGGGGAGAGGGCGTGCCGAGACCCGGATAGTCGCTTGCAGCGACGACATAACCGCGCTCCAGAAACTGCTGCACCGCCGGGACATGCTTGAAGAAGTCCGAACGCAACGACGGCGCGCAGCGGCTGGTGACCCCGGTCGTTCCGTGCGCCCAGGCCACGACAGGCCGCCCGCCCGCGGGAGCCGCCCCTTCAGGCGCGACGATGACGCCGGAAACGGCGATCGGCTCGTCCTTCAGCCCCGTGGAGGCATAGAGGACCCGCCAGGCCCGCGCGCCCTGCGGCGCAGAGGGAAAATCCTCGATGCGCAGAATATCGCCGGGCGTGGCCGAAATCTCCTGCCGGTCCATGGCGTAGAAGGGGCCGGGATCAGACGGCTCGATGGACCAGGCGGCCGCGAGCGTCGTGCCGGCCACCATGAACAGGATAGCCCCCAGGCTCCGCGTTATCATTTGCTTCCGACTTGGCATAGGTTCCCTCCCGGAAGGGATCACGAAAGACGTCCTTACCCGAACGGGCAAACACATCGGTTCCAATAGGGCACAGACGAGGATATCACTGCCCGCTGACGATTTCAGGCCAATTTTCGGCAGCCCGTCCACCCAGACTTGGAGAAATGCAAATGCGCACCGAGGCGCTTTTCCGCGAGCAGCCTTATCTCTCGACTACTGAAGCCACCGTTGTCGGCGTCAATGATCGTGGCGGCATTATCCTCGACCGCACGATCTTTTATGCCACATCCGGGGGACAGCCCGGCGATACGGGGCATCTCCTCCGCGCCGACGGCTCAAGGACCGCCATCGCCGCTACGGTCACGGGCGAGTCCAAGGACGACATCATCCATCTGCCGGCCGCCGGTGAGGCGATGCCGCAAGCGGGCGAAGCGGTGGGGCTCGCGATTGACTGGGAGCGGCGCTACCGGCTGATGCGCATGCACACGGCCTGCCATCTCCTCAGCGTCATCTGCCCTTTCCCAATCACCGGCGCGTCGGTGGACGAGCAGGATTCGCGTGTCGATTTTGACGTGCCGGACTCGGGCTGGACAAAGGAGGAGGTCACGCGGAAGCTCATGGAACTGGTCCAAGCGGACCATCCGGTCTTCACCCGCTGGATCAGCGAGGAGGAGCTTGCCGCCAATCCGGCGCTGGTGAAGTCGAAGAATGTGCGACCGCCGGCGGGGGCAGGGCGCATACGGCTGGTCTGCATAGGCGAGAACTCCTCCGTCGACAGCCAGCCTTGCGGCGGCACGCATGTGGCCCGCACGGGCGAGGTGGGCGAGATCCATATCGGCAAGATCGAGAAGAAGGGGCGCGAGAACCGCCGCTTCCGGATCCGTTTCGGCCCTCTGCCCGCGGCTTGAATGATCTTGCGGCGGCGCGGCCTCTCCTATTTATTGAAGAGCGCCCATCTTCCACGAACGGCGAACGATCGGCGCGGGCATGACTCCAGGTGCGGCATGAGTGAAAAGAGTCCCTTCGTGGTTTCCGCCGACTGGCTCGAGGAGCGGCTCACGGCGCCCGGCCTGTCGATCGTCGATGCTTCCTGGTATTTTCCGGGTCGCGACGCGCGGGCCGAATATGAGGCTGCGCATATTCCGGGGGCGGTGTTCTTCGACCACGAGCTCGTGGTCGACCCAGGGTCCGATCTCCCGCATGCTTTGCCCGACCAGCTGACCTTCGGCCGATATGCGAGCGCCATGGGGATCTCGCGGGATGACACGATCATCGTCTATGACGGGCCCGGATTCCACTCCGCCCCGCGGGCCTGGTGGATGTTCCGGGTGATGGGGGCTGAAAAGGTCTTCGTGCTCGACGGCGGCTTCGATCACTGGCGGGCGCAGGGCCGGCCGGTGACGAACGAGCTGACCAAGATTGCGCCCGCCGCCTTCATTGCCGAGTTCGATGCAAGCCGTGTCGCCTCCCTCGCGGATATGCGGGAGATCGCGCAAAGCGGAGCGGCACAGATCGCCGATGCACGCTCGCCGGGCCGCTTCGTCGGCACCGAGCCCGAACCGCGCCCGGGCCTGCGCTCGGGCCATATGCCGGGAGCCGTCAATGTGCCGGCCCCCACCCTTTCCGAAAATGGGAGCCTTCTGCCGCTCGACCGCCTGCGCGAAAGGCTGGAGTCTGCCGGGCTCGACCTCGGCAAGCCCGTTGTCACCTCCTGCGGCTCGGGCGTTACGGCGGCGGTCATCACGCTGGCGCTGGAGTCCCTCGGGCACAAGGACAATCGCCTCTATGACGGTTCGTGGAGCGAGTGGGGCCGGTATGACGACACGCCGGTGGAGCGCGGGTGAATGGGAGAAAAGGCAACGCCTCCGCGGCGCATGCTGACGGCGATCGTCACCCATCTGCAGATGGAAAGCCCGCCGCTGCACTATCCGCCCACGCCGGCTGGGTCGCAGCTGGCGCTGCTGAGATGCCGCTCCATCCCATTGCATTTCTATCGTTATCTCTATGACCGCGTCGGGCGAGAGTGGCACTGGACGGCCGCCCTTTCACTTTCCGACGCTGATCTTGCCGAGAGGCTATCGAGCCCGCGCACGGATCTGCGCGTGCTTTATCTGGACGGAGCTCCCGCCGGCTTTTTCGAGCTGCGGCTCATCTTGGGCGGAGAGTGCCGGCTCGTTCACTTCGGGTTGATGGCCCATGCCATCGGCCGCGGTCTCGGCCGCTGGTTTCTCGGGACCGCGATCCGCGCCGCCTGGGAGCACAACCCGCGCCTGGTTTCGGTCGAGACATGCACGCTCGACCATCCGGCCGCGCTCCCCCTGTACCAGAAGTTGGGCTTCACCCCGGTCTGGCGCAAAGAGGAGACCGTACAAGAGCTTCCTTTCGACGCACGCGCCGAAATCCTTTTGCGGGCCTAAAAAATGACTCGTTCACGGAACTTTCAATGATCCTGATCATTTCTCAGGGTTCGAGTGGGAGTTTTTGCGTACGAATAAGCGTGGCGGCCGGGACGGAATGGACGAAAATCTGAACAAGAATGGCCGCGAGCAATCGCGCGGCGCCCTTTTGGACGGCATCCCTACCGGCTCACTGCTGGAAGCGCTGCCGGTCGGGCTTTATGTCTGTGCGCCGGACGGCACAATTCTGCACCACAACCGTCGTGCCGAGGAAATCTGGGGCCGCTCCCCCGCGATCGGCGATGCCGCAGACCGCTTTTGCGGTTCCTACCGGCTCTACTGGCCCGATGGCCGGTATATGCCGCCGGAGGAATGCCCGATGGCGGCGGCGCTGCGCAGCAGGGAGCCATACCGCAACATCTCCGTCATGGTCGAGCGGCCGGACGGGAGCAGGGTTGCCACCCTTGTCAATATCGATCCGGTCTTTGACGAGGCGGGCGAGTTCCGCGGTGCGGTGAACTGCTTCCAGAGCGTCACCGAGGCGGAACGCGCCCATGCTCACGCCAAGCAGAAGGAGCGCGAGCTGGAGGCGACCTTGAGCGCGCTGCCGGCTGCCGTCTACCGCACCGACGCCGCGGGGAAGGTGACCTTCTACAACGAGGCGGCGGTGGTGCTTGCCGGGCGTCGCCCTGAGATCGGTGTTGACCAATGGTGCATCTCGTGGCGCATCTATACGACGGAGGGTGCCTTTCTGCCGCATGATCAGTGCCCGATGGCGGTGGCGCTGCGCGAGCAGCGGCCGATCAGCGGCGCCGAGATCGTGGTGGAGCATCCCGATGGCGCCCGCTTCCCCTGCCTTGTCTTTCCGACGCCGCTTTTCGATGATCACGGCGTGCTGACCGGCGCCGTGAATATGCTGATCGACATCAGCGACCGGAAACGGGCGGAAAACAACCAGCGCCTATTGATCAACGAACTCAATCACCGTGTGAAGAACACGCTCGCAATGGTGCAGGCCATTGCCAGCCAGACCCTGCGCCGCTCGCGCAGTCCGGCAGAGTTCGTGGCGAGCCTCAGCGGTCGCATCCAGGCATTCGCCCGCGCGCACAACTTCCTCCTCCAGGGAACGAGCGGCGTCGATCTGATGGATTTGGTCACCGATCAGGTGCTGCTCGACACGGGCGGCGTTGGAAGAATCTCCTGCTCCGGCCCGCCGGTCCATCTGGAGGCCTCGTCGGCGCTGCATCTGGCGCTGGTGCTCTATGAACTGGGCACCAACGCGCGCAAATACGGATCGCTTTCCGTGCCCGAGGGGCGCGTGGTCATCGACTGGAACGTGCGGCGGAACGGCGAGCAGGTCCTGAACCTCAATTGGCGCGAGGAGGGCGGCCCGCCCGTTTCGGCCCCCAGCTCGGTCGGCTTCGGCACCGCCCTGATCGAGAGAAGCATGCGCACCTACGGCGCGGAAGTCACTACAAGCTACAACGAGAGCGGGCTCGAGTGCTCGATCCACATGCCGCTCCCCCAAGGGCACCCTTCCTTGGTCGACAGGATCGCCGGGCAGGGCCTTACTCCTGGCGCGGATGTGGACTACCTCTTTTCGCAAGGGCGGCCGCTGGATGGGAAACGTGTGCTTCTGGTCGAGGACGAGCCTCTTGTCGCGCTCGACCTCGAAAGCTCGCTTCGCGAGAAGGGCTGCATCGTCGTGGGCCCAGCCGGGACGGTCAGCGAGGCGTTGCGGCTAATCGGCGGGGAAGCCATCGACGCGGCGCTGGTGGACGCCAACCTCCAAGGCGAGCCAGCCGGCGACGTTGCCGCTGCGCTCACTCGGGCGGGCATCCGCTTCGCCTTCGTCAGCGGGTATGGGCGCGAGGGACTGCCTGCATCCTTCCAGCAGGCACCTCTGGTCGCCAAGCCGTTCCGCACCGAGGAGGTCATCTCCTGTCTGGAGGATTTGGTGCGGCAGCCAGATACCGCGTCGCTCATCCGACGCGCCGGTGCCGAATAGGTGCCGGAAGCTCCCAAGCCGCATAGGGGGAACTGTTCATCCTCCTTTCAGGCGCGCTGCGCATGATGCGCACCATCAGCCGCTTGAGGAGAACGGTCCATGCTCAACCGCCGCCAGATTCTACTTGCTGCAGCCGTCGCCCCGCTTGCGATCTCTGCCATTCCCGACTCGGCTTTGGCGCAGGCCGAGATGCCATCGGCGGAGGCGATCCAGCGCAGCCTTGAAGCGGCGCCGCAGCGCCGAATGCGGCCGGAAAATCGGGTGACGGTCGATCAGTTCAAGCGCCGTCCCGAGCTTCGCCGGCAAGCGCCCTCGATCGACATTCAGGCCATCAATTTCGAGTTCAACTCGGCCGAGATCGGGCGATCGCAGTTTCCTAAGGTGGAGCGGATCGCCTTTGCGCTCGAACGTATCCTTCGCCGCCGCCCGGATGCGCGCTTCCTCCTGGAGGGACACACGGACGCTGTCGGCTCCTTCGCCTACAACCTCCGGCTTTCCGAAATGCGCGCTCGTTCTCTGAAGTCGGTGCTGGTGCGCTACTTCGGCCTGCCGTCCTATGCGCTGGAGACTGTAGGCTATGGGGAGGAGTTCCTGCTCGTGCCGACGCCCAATGAGAGCTGGGAGAACCGCCGGGTCACGCTGCGCCGCATCGATGATTTCATCCGCTAGGAGCGGGCCCTTGATGAGGAGGCTCGGCTATATGCGCACATCACGGACATGCACCATTCGATCCGCCAGATAGGGATGGGAGCGCACAATGTCATGAAATCGCCTGTCCGAGGTCACCACCGGATATTGTTCCTGCACGGCCAAAGCGAGATAGAAACAATCATAGACGGGGTGTTCCAGTTCCACCGCAAGGCGGCTCGCGGATGCCGCAAGTTGCCGCACGGTGAACGGGACTGCGATCGGTGCAGCCTTGAGCACGTCGACCGCCTCCGCGAGGTCGGCCTTGGAAAGATCGCCGCGCCGGTGCATCGCCCAAAGCGCGTTGGCGGACTCGGCGAAGATAAGCTCCGGTGCGATGAGTGTCAGATCGGGCTTCAGAAGCGTTGCGGCCTGTTCGGAAAAGGGCTCGGCGACGAGCCATTTCACCGCCACGCTAGCATCAACGACAAATCCCCTCACGCGAGGTTATCGCGGTCGCGGTCGGCCCGGATAATCTCGCTGCTGTCCACAGTGGAGTGCAGGCGCATGCGAAGCGCTTCGGCACGGATGGCGAAGTCTTCCACCTTCCCGTCAAGAAGCGCCGTGCGGAGAATCTCGCGGTGTTCCGCTTCAGCGGAGCGGCCGCGAGCCGCAGCCCGCTGTTTGAGGGCGCGCACGATCTCTTCCTTCACGTTCCGAACGGTCAGCTGAGCCATTGGCATTGCGCCTCCAACGTCGCGCCTTCACTGCATGCAATATGTGCATCGTTGACTGCTCATGTCAATTTGCATCGGGTTGGCAGCAATGCGGGACGCGAAGGAGTTGGCCGTGCATCATCAAAAAGCCCGCGCCCGGCAGCACGGGCGGCGGAAGAGTGTTTGACGATGGTTAGGCGGCAAGCACCGCCCTTGGCTCGGCCATTTCGTAGCCCAGCGACTCGGCCACCGCGCGGTTGGTGACGCGGCCCTTGTGCACATTGAGGCCATTGCGCAGATTCGGATCGTCGGTCAGCGCCTTCAGGCCCTTGTCGGCGAGCTGCAGTCCGTAATGCAGCGTCGCATTGTTCAGGGCGTGGGCGGAGGTTACGGGCACCGCGCCCGGCATATTCGCCACGCAATAATGGATGATACCATCCACCTCGTAGGTGGGCTCTGAATGGGTGGTGGGATGCGAAGTCTCGAAACAGCCGCCCTGGTCGATGGCAACATCCACCAGCACGGCACCCTTCTTCATGCCCGAGAGCATCTCGCGGCTGACGAGCTTCGGCGCGGCCGCGCCGGGGATCAGCACCGCGCCGACGATCACATCGGCCGAGAAACATTCCTCTTCGATCGATTCGACGGTGGAGTAGCGGGTATGGACCCGACCGCCGAAAATGTCGTCGAGCTGGCGCAGCCGCGGGATCGAGCGATCGACGATGGTAACGTCGGCGCCGAGCCCGACCGCCATCTTCGCGGCATTGAGCCCGACCACACCCCCGCCGATGACGGCGACCTTTCCCGGCAGGACGCCAGGCACGCCGCCGAGCAGCACGCCGCGTCCGCCATTGGCCTTCTGCAGCGCGGTGGCGCCGGCCTGGATCGCGAGGCGCCCTGCAACTTCGGACATCGGCGCAAGCAGCGGGAGACCGCCGCGATCGTCGGTGACCGTCTCGTAGGCTATGGCCGTGACGCCGCTCTCGATCAGGCCCTTCGTCTGCTCCGGATCGGGCGCAAGATGCAGATAGGTGTAGAGGATCTGCCCTTCGCGCAGCTGCACCCACTCGCTCGGCTGCGGCTCCTTCACCTTCACGATCATATCGGAGCGGGCAAAGATCTCTTCGGCGGTCTTGGCGATGACGGCACCGGCGGCGCGATACGCGTTGTCGTCGGCGCCGATCCCGGCGCCAGCGCCGGTTTCCACCAGAACCTCGTGCCCATGGGCCACATACTCGCGCACCGCGCCAGGCGTCAGCCCGACGCGGTACTCATGGTTCTTGATCTCTTTCGAACATCCGACACGCATATTCGCCGCTCTCCAGGCTGAAATTTGGGCTGTTTGAACCAAGAGAACACAAAAGCCTTCGAACGTCCTTGCGAATGCATTTGCTCGGGACAAACGTTTTCGCTAATCCTTGCGTTTGGCTGGATGATTTGGGGAGGAATCTCGAACAATGCGCCTCGACAGGATCGATATTGCCATTTTGGAGGCTCTGCAGCAGGACGGGCGCATGCCAAATGCGGCCCTTGCGGAGAAAGTGGGGCTTTCCCAGTCGGCCTGTTCGCGCCGGCTCGACAATCTGGAAAAGTCGGGGGTGATCAAGGGATATCACGCGGAGATTTCCAACGCCGCGCTCGGCCACAGGATGACGGCAATCGTGCATATCTCGCTCTCCGGCCAGTTCGAGAAGACGCTGAGCGAATTCGAGGCTGCGGTGAAGCGTTGCCCCAATGTGCTTTCCTGCCACCTGATGTCGGGCGAGTACGACTACATCCTGAGGATCGCGGCCCGGGACCTGGAGGATTACGAGCGCATCCACAAGGAATGGCTGACAGGGATGCCGCACGTGATCAAGATCAACTCCTCCTTTGCGCTGCGCGAGG
The DNA here is from genome assembly GCF_031180965.1 of Chelativorans sp. GTDB lineage: Bacteria > Pseudomonadota > Alphaproteobacteria > Rhizobiales > Rhizobiaceae > Chelativorans. The sequence continues at coordinate 92,591 of NZ_JAPSLH010000009.1, read as the reverse complement.
TGGTCGACAGGACGGCGATCGGCATCAGGCCGGAGATGGCGTGAGAGCCGCTCGAGTCATCCACCTGTCGCCGGATTCTGCTTGTTTGAGGCGCCTTCCAGCGCGACACTGTCGCATTCGGGCAAAGCCCTAACGAGAACACCCGTCCAGAGGAGAAGACCCGTGAACGCGCTCCATCCGATCTCCCGCCGCTCCTTCCTGACCCGTGCCGCCGCCACCGGTGCGCTGATTGCGCTGCATCCCTTCTCCGCGCGAGCGGCAGCCAATCAGGCGCATCTGCGTATCATGGAAACAACGGACCTGCATGTGCACGTCTTCCCCTACGACTACTACGCCGACAAGCCGAACGACACGATGGGCCTTGCCCGGACGGCCACCATCATCGACCAGATTCGCGCCGAGGCCACAAACTCCATGCTGCTCGACAATGGCGACTTCCTGCAGGGCAATCCCATGGGCGATTACGTCGCCTATGAGAGGGGCATGAGGGAAGGCGACGTCCACCCGATCATCAAGGCCATGAACACGCTGGGCTACGACTGCTCCACGCTCGGCAATCACGAGTTCAATTATGGTCTCGATTTCATGTTCAAGGTGCTTGCCGGCGCCAACTTCCCCTTTGTCTGCGCCAACCTCACCAAGGGCTCGCTTGCCGCCGATCCGCGCAAGGATGAACTCTTTCTGAAACCCTATGTCATTCTCGACAAGAAGCTGAAGGACGGGGCAGGGCAGGAGCATCCGATCCGCGTCGGGCTGATCGGCTTCGTGCCGCCGCAGATCATGACCTGGGATTCGCGGCATCTCACGGGCAAGGCAATGACGCGCGACATTGTGAAAGCGGCAGAGGCCTGGGTGCCGCAGATGAAGGAAGAAGGCGCCGAACTCATTGTCGCGCTTTCCCACTCGGGAGTCGGGCCGATGAAATACGAGGAGAATCTGGAGAACGCCTCCATCCTGCTTGCCGGAGTTGACGGCATCGACGCGATCATGACGGGCCATAGCCATCTCGATTTTCCTGGCCCCAAATTCGAGGGCGTGGAAGGCGTCGACAATGCCGAAGGCCTGATCGGCGGCAAGCCCGGCGTCATGGCCGGCTTCTGGGGCTCGCATCTGGGCCTCATCGACCTGCTTCTGGAACGCGACGGCAACAGCTGGCGCGTGGTGAGCTCAAATAGCGAGGCGCGGCCGATCTTCACACGCGAGGGACGGGACATCAAGCCTACCGTGGAGAGCCGGGCAGGGGTGGAGGCGGCAGTGCGCGCCGAGCACGAGGCAACGCTTGCCTATGTTCGCACGCCGGTGGGCAAGACCTCGGCGCCTCTGCATTCCTATTTTGCGCTCGTGGCCGACGATCCGTCGGTTCAAATCGTTGCGCAGGCGCAGATCTGGTACATCAAGGACATGCTGAAAGACACGGAGCACAAGGACCTTCCTGTGCTCTCGGCTGCTGCCCCTTTCAAAGCCGGCGGTCGCGGCGGCCCGGACTACTACACGGATGTGGCTCCGGGCGATGTGGCGATCAAAAATGTGGCCGATCTCTATCTCTACCCGAACACTGTGCAGGCTGTATTGATCACCGGCGCCGACGTGAAGGAGTGGCTGGAGATGTCGGCAGGCATCTTCAACCAGATCGAGCCTGGCAAACCCGATCAGCCGCTGATCAACTCCTCCTTTCCCTCCTACAACTTTGATGTGATCGACGGAGTCACCTACAAGATCGATCTCAGCCAGCCGCCGCGCTATTCTTCAGAAGGCGAACTCGTCAATCCGGACGCCCACCGGATCGTCGATCTGATGTTCGACGGCAAGCCGGTGGACCCGGGGCAGAAATTCGTCGTCGCATCGAACAACTACCGCGCCGGTGGCGGCGGCAACTTCCCGGGTATCGGGCCGGACAAGCTTGTCTTCGAGGCTCCCGATACGAACCGCGATGTGATCGTGCGATATATTGTGGAACAGGGCACGATCAACCCGTCCGCCGACGGCAACTGGTCTTTCAAGCCGCTCGAAGGCACGACCGTCCTTTTTGAGACCGGACCGAAGGGGGCGGCTTTCGCGGCGGAAGTGAAGGGCGTTAAGATCGAGCCGGCCGGCGAGGGTCAGGAGGGCTTTGCTCGCTATCGCATCACGCTGTGACCGGCAGGGCCGGGTCTCCGAGGCGACCGTCTTGCAGCGTTGACATTTGCTACGATGGCGCGAGTTTGCCGCCGATAATGGAGCGCGGAGTCGTGATTCGACATATCGTCTTTTTCAGCGCGAAGAGGCGCGAGGACATCGAGCGCATTGCGGAGGAATTGAAGGGCCTCGGGCAAATTCCGCACAGCGATTTCTTCGAGGTGGGCCTGAACCGGCAGGTCGACCAGTTCTCGAGCGAGGTCGACGTCATCGTCTATGCGGAATTCCGCGACGAGGCGGCGCTTTCCGCCTATAAGGCCCACCCGATCTACCACGAGATGGTCGCAAAAGTCCGCCCCCTGCGCGAGATGCGCATAGCGGCGGATTTTGTCTCCAAAGCGTCCGTCTAGCGGCGCTGCTTCACCCGCAAGCCGCGAATTTACCGGCTCTACAATACCGCTGCAGCAGGGGCACCGGCCAATCGCACTGGCCGAGTGGTGCTGTTGGAGCGCTGAAGCAGAGCGGCAGAGTTCTTGACAAATCTACGAACTCTCTAAGAGCAGTTCAGGGTTGTTATTAATCTTGAACTGCATATCGGGTTGCGCGTGCGAACCGCTCAGGATAGAGAAGGATCTATCAAAGAGACATGATTCCAGGATGTGACGAACTATGTTGAGGTATACTGGTGGCTTTTCTGGTTATCTCGCCTCATATTTTAGTGGAATACGTTTGTCCCTTGGAATTTCTTAAAACTACGGTTTTATCAAAATATTCCTGTCCGCCCGAACGTCACTCCTTCGGGCGAACGAGCCCCCCGGACTAGATCGGCTGCCGCGAACAGCATCGATTTTCCGGGGGGCACCTCACCCTCCAACGCGGGGCACCCCATCGTGAGTGTGCCGCCGCTTCAGCAAAGTCAGACATTGTGGCGCCGCGGTGGGGTAGCACCCGACGGCGATCACCTGTCGCAGATCTGCCGCGGTCCGGAGTAGGGCTGGTAGGTGCAGTCCGATGGCCGGAACGAGCGGTAGGCTCGCGCGCAGGCGCGGTAGTTGCAGGCCATGAGCTGTCCCTCGCCGACGGCGGAGGCGGCGCCCGCCGGGATCACGCTGTGCTCTCCGCCAGCTTGCTCAACAGTACCCACCGGTACGCTGCGCCCGATCGGCGCCTCCATGCACATGCGGCGCGGCCCGCTGAAGGGCTGATAGGTGCAGTCCGACGCCCGGAACGAGCGGTACATCCTGGAACAAGCCTCGATATTGCAGGCGGGGGCTGCCTGTTCGGGAGGGATGATCTGCCCCGAGACGGTCTGGCTCGGCTGGTCGGTGCCGGACTCGGGCTGGACCAGAATGCTCCCGGTCTGCCCGGCATCCTCTTCGACGGAGACGATGCCCGGCTGAGCCTCGGCCGGGGTTTCGGCCGCCGGCGGGGGTGGAAGGATCGCGCCGCCGCTCCCGCCAAGCTCCTGCAGTGCCTCGGTCATGAAATTGCGCCATATCTGCGCCGGCAGGTTTCCGCCGGTTACTTCCTGCATCGGCGTCTCGTCGTCATTGCCGACCCAGACGCCGACGACCAGAGGCTCGGTGAAGCCCACGAACCAGGCGTCGCGGAAATTCTGGCTGGTGCCCGTCTTGCCGGCGGCAAACCCGTCGAGCGCGGCGGCTTGGCCAGTCCCTTGCTCCACCACCAGCTGGAGCAGCTGGACGAGGGAGGCTTGATAGGGAGCAAGATCGATCTCCGCCTCTTTTGAAGCACCGACGCTGAACGCCCGCGGCTGGCCATCCGCGTGGAAAGAGGCGATTCCCCACGGCTCGATCGGCGCCTTGCCTGCGCGCACCGACGCATAGGCACCGGTAAGATCAAGCAGGCTCACTTCATAGCTGCCGAGGGCAACGCTCGGGGTTTCGCCGAGCTCCGCATCGATGCCGAGCTCCCGCGCGGCGGCGATCACCTTGTCGATGCCCACCTCCATGGCGAGCGCGACGGTCGCCGCATTGAGGGAGCGTGCAAAGGCTTCCGCCAACGTGACCGGCCCGAAATACTCACCGGTGAAATTCTCCGGTTCCCAATCACCGATCTTGATCGGCGCGTCATCGACGATGTCGTCGAGTGAAATTCCGGTTTTAAGCGCGGCGTAAAAGGTGAAGAGCTTGAAGGCCGAGCCCGGCTGGCGGCGGGCCGCGACGGCGCGGTTGAACTCGCTGTCCTCGTAGCTGCGGCCGCCTACCATCGCGAGCACGCCGCCCTCAGGTGTCATCGCCACCAGTGCCGCCTGGGAGGCGCCCGCTGCTGCGCCGTCGCGCTCCAGCGTCTCGGCCACGACCCGTTCGGCAATGACCTGCAGGCGCGGGTTGAGGGTCGTCTGAACGCGTATGGTCCCTCGATAGGGGCCGGCGATCTCCCGCGCGTCGTCGCTCACCCAGTCGGCGAACCAGCTGCCGGACCGTGCTACGGGACGGGACGGGTGCAGTTCCGCGAAATCCTGCCTGGCGCGGTCAGCCGCTGCCTGGTCGAGCTTGCCGTCGGCCACCATAGTGTCCAGCACGACTTCGGCACGCTTCCGCGCCCCCTCGAAATTCTCCAAAGGATTGAGCTGCGAGGGAGCGCGGATGAGGCCGGCCAGCATGGCCGATTCGACCGGATCAAGGGCGCCGACGTCCTTGTTGAAGTAGACGCGGGCCGCAGCAGGCATCCCGGTCGCGCCTGCCCCGAGGTAAATATTGTTTAAATAGCGGGTAAGGATTTCTTCCTTGCCGAGCTTGCGCTCCAGCCAGATCGCGATGACGGCCTCCTGGATTTTGCGCTTCAAGGTGCGGTCGTGCTCGAGATACATGATCTTGACGAGCTGCTGCGTGATCGTGCTGCCGCCCTGCACAACCATGCCGGCCCGCAGATTGGTCACCAACGCCCGGCTGATCCCCCTTAGATCAAGGCCGAAATGGTCATAGAAGCGGCGATCCTCGGCTGCCAGCACCGCGTCGACGAGGTGCTGCGGGAAGGCCTCGCGCGTTGCATACGCGCCTTGGTAAGGACCTTGGCTGACAAGCTGCTGGCCGTCCGCGTCCTCAAGCACGACCACCGGCTTAAGCGAGCCGTCGGCGATATCCTCCCAAGGAATATCCTGCAGTGCCCAAGCCAGCAGGCCGATGCCGACGGCAACGCCCAGAAGCAGCAGGACGGCCATTCCACGCATTGCGCGCAAGAACGCGCTCCTGCGCCGGGGCGCCGTCCGCTCCGTGAGGGGGTAGGCCGGCCTCGACCGGAACTTCCCTGCGAGCCGGCGGCAGGCCGAGCCGATATCGTGCCGCAGGGCGGATCCGAACTGCCGCAGAGCGCCGCGCGTTTCGGAGAAACCGGATTGGGGCGCCGTACCGGCAGGTTCGGCAGGAGTGCCGCCGGGCTCCTGTCCGTCGCCTTGCCCTTTCGGTGTGCCGGTCGCTTCCGCCATCAAATCCCTCCGTCGCCGCCAGGTGCCGCCGGAACAGCTGCCGTGGGGCAGCTGCGCTAGACCGTCAACGAAGTTGCGCAACATCGGTTTCCGCCGGGGCGTGCGGGTGGGCCGGAAGACGGCAATTTCGCTAAAAGTGTTGCCGAAATGTCGACCCGGTGGTGGCGGCTTGTGGCCCACCTTGTTTTCAGCCCAAGGAGCGTTTTTTCTACACGAGGTCGGATCCTCTATCCGAGCGATTCGGGGGCATAATGCAGTCCAGCGTGGCAATAAGCGTCGGCCTTCCAGTGGCCTTGTTCATCATAATGCTCGGCCTCGGCCTATCGCTGAGGCTGGAGAATTTCACGCGGATACTCTCGAGGCCAAAGCCGGTGATCATCGGCGTCCTCTGCCAGGCTCTGGTGCTGCCGCTTGTCTGCTTGCTCCTCGTCTATTGGTCGGATCTGCCGCCGGCTATCGCGGCGGGTATGATGCTGCTTGCCGCAAGCCCCAGCGCGACCTCCGCTTCCCTCTATACGCATCTTGCGCGCGGCGACGTGGCGCTCAGCATAACCGTTGCCGCCGTCACCTCGCTGGTCGCCCTGGCCAACCTGCCGATCATGGCGGGTGTGGCGCTGCGCCTGTTCTATGGCGAGGCGGAGATCGTGACGGTCCAGTTGAAGGACGTCCTGCAGATTTTCGCCATCGCGATCGTGCCGGCAATGATCGGCATCTTCATCCACAACCGTTATCCGGCGTTGGCAAGCCGGCTCGAGCGCCCCGTCAAGCTGCTGGCAACGTTGTTCATCGCGGCGGTGGTGCTGGCGGCCCTCATCGGAAATTGGGAGCTGCTGCTGGTTTGGGGGCCGATTCTCGGCGCCACAGCGGTCGCCTTCAATGTGATAAGCTTCTCGGTGGGCTATTTCGTTCCGCGGCTGGCAGGCGTCGAACGGCAGCAGGCCATCGCGCTCACTATGGCGACGGGCATCCACAATGCCGCCTTGGTTATCACGATGGCACTTAGCGAATACATGCTCGACAATCCGGACATGGCCATACCGCCGGCCCTGTATGGACTTGTTGCGTATGTTGTCGGCGGGATCGTCGTGCTGTTGCTCAACAGCCGCCCGGCCGTTTCGGTGCCGGGGCGCGGCTGATCGCAAGCGACGTTTGCGGCTAGGCTTCGCGAAGGATCCGGGCAGCTTTCGCGGCTGCGACGAAGGCGCGGCGCGCGGCCGAAGGCGGCTGCTCGCCGCGTATGACCGCCAGGCACGTCTTCACGGCCCGGGCGCGGTGCGGACAGTCCATTGCCGGCCATTCGTGGACCAGCGAGTCGAGCGCCACCTTCGTGTTCAAGACGACGCGGTCACGATCGATGCGTCTTCTTTCGATAACCACCGGCTTGTGGAACATGCGGTGGCGCGGCGCCTGTGCCGGCCTGGCCACGCGGTCCTGTGTTGCGGCCCCGCGGCCTGCAGGATCGATTACCCCAACTGACATTTTGACTTCCGACTGCCGCCCAAGAGAGAGAACAAACGTCGAGCCGCAGATTATGTTCCAACGGAATGTGGCTTTATCTTGCCATCAGTAATGCGGAGAAGCACATTCAGCGATAGAGAGGCTTCAATTCGCCATTTTCGTAGAGACTGTCGAGCGGGACATCTCTCGCGATAATTCCAGAAGCATTCGCGAAGGTGACGAACGCCTTGCGCGCCTCTTCCGAAAGCGCCGGATCCGCAGTGGCCGCGAGGCAAGCGCTTGCCGCTTTCTGAAAAATTCTGCTTTCCTGCTTGGGCCAGCCCATCAACAAGTCCAGTGCCTCGTCGGCACTATAGACCTCTGTAACCGGCTCTCCCGGCGAGAGAACGATGCGGACCGGGAGCGCAAACTGCGCAGCATACATCGGAGTGTTCCTTTCGCCGCTTCAGAACGGTCTAAGGGCGGGAAAGGTTCACGGCCGGCACACGGACGGTGACATTTCTTGATCCGTCGCCACTGCTCATCCCTCGGCCAGTATGCCGGCGGCCTTTGCCGCTTCCACAAAAGCCCGACGGGCATGTTCGGGCTCGCGCTCGGATTCAAGTACATCCAGGCACGCAATTTGAGCTGCCAAGTGTTTCCAGGATCCTCTGTCAGAGTCAGGCCAGTGCAGAATAAGAAATTCGGCAGCATGACGCACTGATCTGATCTCGAACACGATGTCCTGTCCATCTCTGACAGGAACAGGTAAATTCCATCTGTTGCTATTCATACAACAGCAACGCTGAGGACTAGTTCGAGTTTGATCACGAATTGAAACGACTGTGAAACACTGACAATACCACGCCGCCGTAACGACGTTGCCGGCAAGAGTTCCGTGAAGCCAGCGCGCGTATGCGACAAGGGCTTTGCTGGCCCCGCACTTCTCTGGGCGATGACGATTGGCAGCTGTAATCCGGTCGGTGGATGTGGGCGAAGCCGTTCAACTACGCCGCCGCGCGCGGCGCAATGTCGCCGGGAGTTCTTGCGGCGGGCGGGCAGGCGATGACGCCAGGAGGTCGGCCGTCTCACGGGCGTGCCACAGAAGCAGCCGGTCGGCCGGGCAGCCCTCCACCATCGTCTCTTTAAACCCGAGAGCTCGTTCGGCCGCATGGGTGATGCAGGGCAACCAGCGGCCAGCGGGCGGCTCCAACTGGGCGGCCAGGATGCCGAATGCGAGACTCTGGAAGGGGTTGTGCGCGCCGATCGGGCAGAAGGCGTCGCGCACATTGTCCGTCCCGAAGGCGAGGGGGACGCCTCTCTTAATCAGCTCCTGCACGCGGGTGATGCCCCGGCGCGTCGGCGTGCCGGCTCCTCGGTCCTGCAAATAGAGATTGCTGGTGGGGAGGCAGACGATCGTCAGGCCAGCCTCGGCGATGCGCTCGATCCGCCGGTGGAGTTGGTCTCCTTCGATCGTGCTCAGACTGCACGCATGGCCGCAGAGGACGGGCCCATCGAAGCGCTCCGATGCCACGGCTTCCGCAACGAAATCCAGTCCTTTAAGCGTGGGCGACAGGTCTTCGTCGACGTGGAAGTCAAGGGAGATTTCATGGTCACGGGCGACGCGGACCATCCTGCGAACGCTCTCCCGCGCTCCGTCCTGCCCGAAGACGAAGGCGCCGAGGACTCCGCCGTCTTGCGCGACCCGAGCGGCGAGCGGGGTCGCGATCTCCTCCGCCGCAAAGGCCTCGATGGGCAGGAGGGCTGCCCTCTGGAGGGTGAACCTGTCCCGCCATTCCTCAGCGATCTCGCCCAGCACCTCCCAGGCAAGCGGGGCGTGCGACGGATCGGTCGGATTGACGGCCCAATCCACATGCGTTCGCGCAAACCGGCAGCCGGAGGCCCAGAGTTCCTCAAGACCCCGCAGCGCCCGGGCGCGTATGTCCTCGCGCGTCCAGTGCGCCTTGTCCCGCGCCTGCGCGTCGATGGCGTCGAGAAGCGTGCCGCCGGCAAAATCGAGCCGTGAGGCCGTGAAGCACTTGTCCAGGTGGCAGTGGGCTTCCACAAGCGTCGGGGTGAGGATGCGGCCCTCAAGATCCAGCGGCGCGCTTCCCTCCCGAGCCATCCCCGCCACTTTGCCGTCCCTCACGACGAGGTCACCGATAAGGCAGTCCCCCTCCAGGCGGCCGCCGAAGCGGCTCTCGTCGGCAACCAACGAGCGCGGCACCCGAACATTTCCGTAAACGCCGTCTGTCATCTCGCCCAGATGGTCCCGCATCGCCGCCGAGATTGTGCAACCACTCTGTGGGAGCGTTCGCCCTTACGCAGTGCCGTTCCGGGCCTCATGCCGCGGTCTCCGCGGCCGGCACCCTGCTCGGAAGCTGTTCGATTTCGTCGGCGGAGAGATGCTTCACCTCGTTCCAGCGCCGGGACTTGGCCGAATTGAGCAGCCCCTTGGGATCGAGCCGCTTCTTCCATGCCAGGTGGCGGTAGTCCGGTTTCATCGAGCCGCCCTCCACATAGGGAACGTGCGGGTTGGAGGTTGGGCAGCCATGCGCCTCGTAGATCCGCATCAGCTCGAACAGCCGCTCGTCGGAGGAATAGCGCACCACCGGAAGGTCGAAGGCCACCAATTGCCCGCGCAGAAGCGCAAACTCGTGGTGCATCATCACTTCGTCGCCGAAAACGGCCTGCAGCGCCTCGATCTTCCGCCCATCGAGCGGCGGGGGGACGGTCACCTGCAGATAGGTGACGCTGCGGTCGTTCTTGAGCACCTGAAGGGTGGTGTGGTTGTAAGAGAATTCGGACAGATGCGGCAGGCCAGTCGCCGCAAGTCCGGCCGCATCGGCGGCGACAGCCACCTCTCCGCCACGCTCGCGCACGACGTCCCGCAACGCATCCGCATCGTCCACCATGGCAAGGAGAAGCGCGCGGCCGCCCTGGCCGAGCGCGCCGAGGCTGTGGATCGAGGCGGCGATCCCAGCGTCAATGGTCGTCAGCAGCTTGAGCTCGAAGTTCCGGCTTGAGCCGATTTCGACGGCTGCTTCGAAAGCCTGTCGGTAGGTGCTGAAGGAGGCAATGACATTCATCCAGTTCCGCGCCGGCACGGTCCGCAGCACGAGATCCGTGATGATCCCGTTCAGACCCCAGGCATGGTGAATCGAGGCGATCTCCTCGCCTTCGAAGAGGTGGCGCTGCGGCGGATTCTCCATCGAAAGCACCGCGATCGACTCGATATTCTTTCTGTCACGCAGCATTCCGTGGGTTATGGAGCCGATGCCGCCGGAGCCGCCGGCAATGAAGCCGCCGATCGTCGCGATCGCCTCCGTGGAAGGAAAGATCGGCAGCTCGCGGCCATGCTCGTGCAGCGCCTTGTTAATCGCAGCGATCTTGCAGCCCGCCTCCACATGCACTGTTTCGCCGCTGATTTCGGGGATGCGGTTGATGCTAGTCATGTCGATGATCAGGCCACCATCCATCGGCACCGCCTGTCCGTAATTGCCGGTCCCCCCGCCGCGCACGACCGTCGGCACGTTCCAATCGAAGGCTGTGGCGATGCAGGTCTTGAGCTCGCCGATATCGCGCGGCACGACCACCAGGTCGCCGAAATGGCCGGCTAGCTCTCGGTTGAGAATCGGGCTGTACCAGAAGAAGTCGCGCGAGCGCTTTTTGACGATGGAAGGCGTATCGACACTTTCCACGTCGCCAAGCGCTTGCCTGAAGGCCTGCCAGTCGATCGTGGTCTTGCCGGAGATGGACATCAATTCCTCCCGTCGCCGCTGCTTGGCCGCGCTTCCTCCATGTCGCGGCAGAAGCGGTCGAATTCAGCGAGAAAGGCCGCAAAATTGCGCGACGCCGTCTCGAGAAGCCGCTCGCCAAGCTCCCGTGTCGCCGCCGCCGCGTTCCCGCAGGCCCCGTCCTCGTTGAGGTCTTCGATGACCCAGCCGGGCCGCGCGCGGCCCGGGGTCAGCCCGATCCGTGCATAGCGGCCCTGCCAGTCACCCGCCGCGTTCCTGAAATCCGCCGCGCGCTCCATACGCACCCGATCAGGCTTGATCGCCAGCATCACGCTGGTCTCGACCAGCCCGGCATGAATGCCGAAGGCCTGCTCAGACCGGTCGGTCGCGGCATCAGCCTCGTTGAAATTGTACCAGTGGCACGCGGCCGTCCGGACCCCATGCGCGATCTTCAGATCGCGGGCGACGATGTCGAGCACCGGGCTGTTCCCGCCATGGGTGTTGAAGAGCACGAGCCGCCTGATGCCGGCGCGGGCGACACTCTCACCGATCTCCATCAGCACGCGGATCAGGGTCTCTGCCGAGACCGTCAGCGTACCGGGAAAGGCCGCATGCTCGTTGCTTTTGCCGTAGCCGACACTGGGAAGGAAGAGCACTGTCAGATCGGCATCGAGCAGGGGAAGCGTGCGCTCGGTCACCGCATCGGCGATATCCGCATCCACCGAGACCGGAAGATGCGGTCCGTGCTGCTCAATGGCGGCGACCGGCAGCACGGCGATCGCGCGGTTCCGGTCCAGAGTGGCAAAATCCAGGTGCGTAAGATCGGCCCACCGGGCGCTGCGGCTAGTCATGGCTACTTCTTTCGGAAAGCAGAGGTCGCGGCGGCTCGTCCTGAGCCGGCGGCTGACCCGGGAGAGAGGATTTCGGTCCGAATGAACGAGCACGACGCGCCTCCTTATGATCGTTCCACGATCAAGTTGAGTTGCGGCTCGTTCCTTGTTAGCCCTGTGCCATGGGGTCGCCGAGGGTTAGGCGAATTTTCTTGCCCGGTCAATAATTTGCAAAACTGGAGCGCGTCTCGGCGGCCACCGCCGCCACTCGCGCCGGAACCCTGGACAGGATTTGAACAATGCTGAAGTCGATCAACGCTCCCGACATTGCCGCGCCGTTTTCCGCTTACAGTCACGGCGTGCTCGTTCCAGGCAATTCGCGGCTGCTCTTCTGTTCCGGGCAGCTTGGCGTCGCGCCCGACGGCAGCGTTCCCCACGGGTGCACCGCCCAGGCTGAGCTCTGCTTTGCCAATATCGAGGCGGTGCTCAGGCAGGAGGGGATGAACCTCTCCAACATTGTGCGCATCAATGCCTTCGTCACCGCCCGCGAGCACATGGGAGCCTATATGGAGGTCCGCAACCGCCTTTTCGCCGCGCCATATCCCGCATCCACCTTGATGATCGTGGCGGGCTTCAGCCGCCCCGAATTCGTCGTGGAGGTCGAGGCCGTCGCGGCTGCTCCCGCATAGCCAGCTCCTACTGATAGGAAGCGCCGGGGATGAACGGATATTTCGCAACGAAGCTTTCATCGATTTCGATGCCCAGTCCCGGTCCCTCCGGGGCGATGATTGTCCCATCCTTGATCTCAAACGGCGTGCCGAGATCGTCGCGGAAGGCGTTGATCGCGGAAACGTCCGCCTCATAGATGAACGCATTCGGCGCCACCGAGAGCACGTGCACGGAAGCTGCCGTGGAAAGCACCGAGGCGCTGGTGTGCGGCGCGAATTGCAGATGCCAGCTGTCGGCCAGCGACGCGATCTTGAGGATTTCGGTGATGCCGCCCGTCTTGCAGCAATCGGCCTGCACGAATTGGATCACCTGCTCGCAAATGAGCTGGCGCAGCTCATGGCGCGTGAAGTGGTTTTCGCCCGCCGCAAGCGGCGTGGCGGTCACTTCCTTGAGGCGGCGGTACCCGGGCAGATTGTCCGGCGTGAAAGGCTCTTCCAGCCAGACGAGGCGGCCCGCCTCGCAGATCTCCGCGATGCGCGCGACGTCCGCGGTGCGGTAGCGCGTACCGGCATCGGCGGCCAGCGCGAGTTCAGGGAACGCTTTGCGAACTGCGGTCACGCGCTCCAGATCCCTCTCCAGCGTGTCGCCGACCCTGAGCTTCATGAAGCTGTAGCCGCGCTTTATGAAGCCTTCCACCTCGCGCTTCAGCTCGTCGGGCGGCTGGAAGCCGAGGCTGATGCCGCCCGCATAGGCGGGGATCGGTCGGCGCTTGCCGCCGAGGAGCCGCCAGACCGGCTGGCCGAGATCCTTGCCCTTGATGTCCCAGAGCGCAAGATCGACGCCGCTGAGCCCGATCACCGCCGCCGCCCCGGGTCCATGGGTGGCGATGAAGTGGTGATAGGCCTTCTTCCAGATCGCCTCGGTCTCATGCGCATCCATGCCCATGAGCGAGGGCCCGAGCGCGTCGTTGATGAACGCGGCGATCGTGCTCGGCGTCTGCGCATGATGCGCCTCGCCATAGCCGACGATGCCGACTTCCGTCTCGATGCGCACGAGCACCATGTCGCGCTTGGCTGAGCGTCCGACGGCAAAGACCGCTCCGCCCGGCGTCGGGCAGGAGAGGGGGAAAGCCTGGATGCGCTTGATCTTGGTCATGAATGCTCCGCTCGAACTCAGCCCTTCACCGCGCCCCCGCCGACGCCGGAGACCAGGTGTCTTTGCAGAAAGAAGAAGACAAGCAGGATGGGGGCCGCTGTGATCACGCCGCCCGCCATCAGCACGCCCCAGTCGGTCGTGTACTGGCCGATAAGGCCGCTAAGGCCCAGCGGCAGCGTCCTTTTCTTCTCGCTGAGGATGAAGGTGCTGGCATAGAGGAACTCATTCCAGGTGTGGATCATCACCCAGGTGGCGACCGCGACGATGCCGGGCCGCGCCATCGGCAGGATAACCTTCCAGAAGGCCTGCCAGCGCGTGCAGCCGTCCATGCGGGCGGCGTCCTCCAGCGAGAGGGGCACCTGCGAGAAGAAGCCGCGCATAAGCCATACGCAAAGCGGCAGCATATAGCTCAGATAAACCGGGGTAAGCCCGTACAGGCTGTCCAGCCAGCCAAGGAAACGGAGCTGGACGTAAAAGGGAATGAGCAGCAGCACCGGCGGGAACATCTGCCCATAGAGCATGAAGAGGGGCAGCATCACCGAGCCCTTGAAGCGGTGGCGGGCCATCGCATAGCCGGCAGTCACGGAGATGAGGACGCTGATGATCGTGACGCCCAAGGTCAGGATCAGGCTGTTCATGGCGTAGCGCCAGAACTGCGCGCCGACCAGGAGATCGACATAGTTCTGGATCGTCACCGTATGCGGGAGGAGGCTCGGCGGACGCTGGAAAATCTCTTCCTTGCCACGGATCGAGGTGGCTATCATCCAGTAGAAGGGGAAGACTGCCCAGATGAAGGCGATCCAGAGGGAAAGGTAGAGCAATCCTGTGCGGACCTGCCTGGGCAGGCGCAGCGCACGGCTTTTCGGCCTCGCTGCAAGCTTCTCCTGCTCGCGTTCATGAATGGCTGCGGCCTCCATCAGTCGCCCTCGCGCGCCTGGATGAGTTTCAGATAGACGGTGGTGGCGATAACGAGACCGACAAACAGCATCGTGGCTACGGCTGACGCCATGCCGAGGTCGAAGCGCTTGAAGCCGTATTTGTAGGCGAGCGTGAACAGGATTTCCGACGAGTTCAGCGGCCCGCCTTCGGTCATGAGCCATATGGCGTTGAAGTTGTTGACCGTGAGGATGAAGGTCAGCACCGCCGCGATGGCAAAGGAGACGCGGATCTGCGGGAGGATAACGTACCAGAGTTTGCGCCAGCCCGACGCGCCGTCCATGGAGGCGGCTTCCAGGATCGAGCGCGGCACCAGTTGCAGGGCGGCAAGAAGCAGGAGCATGACGAAGGGTGTGCCTTTCCAGATACTCTCCACCGTCACCGCATAAAGCGCCGTCGAGGTGTCCCCTAGCCAGGGGTGATAGTTGTCGATCAGCCCCAGCCGCACGAGAAGCTCATTGGCGATGCCAACGCTCGGGTCGTACATCCACCTCCAGGTGAGCACCGCCACCACGCTCGGCACCACCCAGGGCACGAGGATCCCGGAGCGGAAGAAGCCGATGCCCGGCATGGCTCTGTGCAAAAGCAGCGCGAGCGCCAATCCCAGCGCGAGCTGGACGACGACGTTGAGAACCACCCAGATGACGGTATTTACCGAGGCCTGCACAAAGGCAGGATCGGCAAGGACGCGTTCGAAATTC
This sequence comes from Chelativorans sp., assembly GCF_031180965.1. GTDB lineage: Bacteria > Pseudomonadota > Alphaproteobacteria > Rhizobiales > Rhizobiaceae > Chelativorans. The sequence goes on along the minus strand of NZ_JAPSLH010000009.1, from coordinate 77,563 downwards.
CGCAAGCCGACAAACTCGGCCGAACCGCTGTTCAATGTCCTCAGCGTCACGTCATAAAAGGCGGTGATGATGCCGGAGGCGAGCGGGTAGACCACGACCCCTATAACAACCACCACCGCCGGCAGTACCATCAGGTACGGATAGGCGTGCGCACCCCACCCGGTCTCGAAGACTGAGGACCAAGTATTCCTTAGCGTGCGTCCGGGAAGGGTGCGCGGTGTCATTCCGTCACTGCTGTCCAACAAGGGCCTTGATCTGCTTGTCCGCCTCGGCCATCGCCTCCTGGGCGGGGGTACCGCGCAGTACGGAATCCCAGGCATTGGCGATGATCTCGTTGTGTATCTGGCTCCACTGGGCAACCACGGGGCGGGCGCGGCCGGCGTCTGCCTGCTCCATGAAGGGCCGCATCTCCTCCGGCAGGGAGGCGATCGCCTCGGGCGCGGTCGCGCCGGCGGCCGCCGAGAGGCGGTTATACTTGCGCATCAGCTCTACGCCACGCGGGCCAGTCAGCCATTCGACCAGTTGCCAGCTCGCATCGGGAACCGAGCTATTGGCGTTGATGGCGAGATCATAACCGCCGATCACGGTCGCCGCTTCCTTGCCGGCGGGCAGCGGGTGAACAGACCAGTCGAGATCAGGATTGCCGTTCTTCAGCGCGGAAATAGCCCAATCGCCGCTGACCAGCATGCCGGCGCGCTCCTGGATGAAGGGCGCGTTCACCTCGTCCCAGGAGCCAGCCGTAAGCACCGCTTCCGGCATCGCCTTGTCTTCGGTGTAGAGCTTGCCAAGGAAATCGACCGCGCCCACCGCGCCCGCCTCGCCGACGCGCACATTCCCTTCCGTGTCGATGATGTCCCCGCCATTCTGCCAGATATAGCTGTAGAGCTGGAAGGCGCCCATGCGGCCGCCCCCGAATGTTAGCCCATAGGTGCCCTTCTCCTCGTCGGTCATGGCGATCGCCGCCTGGCGAAACTCATCCCAATTCGTTGGCGCCTTTTCGATTCCGGCTTCGGCCAGCATCTTGTCGTTGACGAAGAGCGCGACATTGTTGGTGTAGAGCGGAAGTGCGTACTGCTTCTGCTCGAAGCGGCCGCTGGCGAATGGGCCTTTCTGGAATTGCGCCGCGAGCGGCTCCGACTTCTCGGTCAGGTCGGCGAGAAGACCTGCATCTGCCAGTCCGGCGACCCACGCGATGTCCAGCGCCATGACGTCGGGACCCGCGCCGCCGGAAAGCGCGACGAACAGGTTGCGCTCCATCTCCATATGCGCAACAGGCTGCACTTCGACCGCGTGGCCGGTCTCTGCCTCGAAGGCCTGGAGTTCTTCATAGATCGGCGCGTCCGGGGCGGATGCCAGCGGCGAATTTACCCACAGGACGACATTGTCGGCCATGGCGGGCGACATGCCCATACCCACAGCGAGGGCTATACCCGCCGCGCTCGTCTTCCACGTTCCATTTTTGCTCATCGCTGTTCTCCTCCGTTATTCAGCTTCATTGTCGATGGCGCGCTACGGCGCGTCTGTCAGCGTGATTTCAAGCGCCCCGCCGTCCATTACTGCCGACCACGCGATATCCGTCCCAAACCAGTCCTCGACCTCGGCTTGCAGCCGCGAGCCGCCTGTTGCGGTCGCGCCGCGGATGCGCGCCCGCCCTTTCGTGCCGGCGATGCCAACCCAGCGGATGTTCCAGCCATCTTCAGCCGAGGAGGGGAGGGCACCAAGTCCGATGGTGGTGTCGCCATACTGCTCCGGATGGACGAAGCTCACGGCCAGCGCCTCACGCTTCGCGGCGTCGGCCGCCAGGACGATGCTGCCGCCGGCGCGCACGAATATTGGGATATCCTGCAAGGGCACGTCGCGGATGCGCCAGGCGGGGCCACGCACCCATTCGCCGGCAAGCACGTCGTACCAGTCGCCCGCGGGCAGATAGACCGCCCGCGTGTTGCCATAGAAGGCGGCGGGGGCGACGAGCAGATCATCGCCCAGCATGAATTGCTGGTCCCAGTCGTTGACGCCGCGCCAGTCCGTTTCGGGGAAGGCGAGCGGCATCATGCGCAGGAGCGGCGGTCCCCCCTGCGCCGCGAGCCTGCCATAGTGCTGAAACGTCGGCAGCAGCGCCAGATGCAGGCGGGCAAAGCGCTTGTAGATCGCGGCCGATCCCTCATCCATGTCCCACGGCTCGCGGCAGCCGAGCCCGTGCAGCATCATCAGCGGCGTGAAGCAGGCAAATTGGGTCCAGCGCGCGAAAACCTGCGGCGTCGGCGTGCCGAAATAGCCGCCGAGATCGCTGCCGATGAAAGACCAGCCGGAGAGGGCGGCACTCTGCACCGCGCGGATGGCTGATGGCAGCCCGGTCTTTGGACAAAAGTCGGAGGTCTGGTCGCCGCTCCAGATGGGAGCCCGCACGCGCGGCGAGCCGGAGCGGCTGATGATCGCCGGGGTGCGTCCATCGAAGGCATCGATCGTCGCTTCAAGATAATAGCGCACAAACGCGTTGTGGGCACGCCCGCCGGTCTCGCCGGACTTCAGGACGGCATGTTCGGGCAGTTGCTCGCCGAAATCGGCCTTAAACCCCTTGATGCCCTGTCGAAGAAGACGGCGCAGGCTGTCTGTCCACCAGGCCCGCGCCTCCGGGTTCGAAAAGTCGATCAGCGCAGCGACCACATTGGGATTGGCGCCGGGACGCCGGGTGATAAGCCGCCCTTCCGCATCGGCGATCACATAGCCCTTCGCCTTCGCATGCTCGAAGGAGCGGGTGCCGACGACCACCCATGGGCAGAGCCAGAGATAGACATCGGTGCCCTTATTCTTGAGATCGGCCACCATGCTCCTGGCGTCCGGGTATTTTTCTGTGTCGAAGGAGAAGGAATGGACCTCGCTCGCCCAATAGGCGTCGATGAGCTTGACGCCCAGCGGCAGGCCCATTTCGGCGTAACCCTTCACATCGTCCGCGACCGTTTTCGCATTCTCGAAGCGCCAGTCGCCCGCCTTCCACAGGCTGAAAAAGTGGTCCTCCGGCATCAGCGGCGGCCCGATCCTCTTGATGAGCAGCCCGTAGAGTTCGGGAACGTTGCCGAGATGAATTTCCAAGTCGAGGCGGTCGCCTTCGACCTGGATGCGCAGCAGGTTGGGATCGAAGGACGGCGCGATGTGGAGGACCGCCGGCGCTTCATCCGCGAGGAAGACCGCGTAGCCCAGAGTGGTGGCGATCCACGGGCTCGGGAGATAGGTCCCGTTGCCCAGGCCGAAATTCTCCAGGTAGTAGCGGACCGTCTGGCCGCGCAGATCGAGCGTGTCGAACCGCTCGCCGCCGCCGAAGGCCTGAAAACTGGCCGGAACAGGGAAGGCGATCTGCATGGCCGCGGCGCCGGGCCTGGCGGCGGTTACGCGAATGCTCCGCCCCTCGTCGCCGGACGTCACCTGGATGTTGAGTTCCGTGTTCCCGTCGAAGTGAATATCCGTCCACGAGCCGGATCCGGCGCGCCAGCCGATGAGTACCGGGCGGTACGGTGCCCCGCTCGGCAGTAGATCGGAAAAGCACGCGCCTTCAAGCATGGTCGACCTCGACCCCGAGCTGGCGCCCTAGATGGAGCGTCGCATCCGCCCAATGCCCATAGACGGCAGTCACATGGTGCTCGTAGCCCTGCTCGATAAAGCGGCGGACAAAGGCTTCTGCCTCCATGCCGGACGGGCGGAAGTAGCCTGCGGCCCGGTTTGCCTTCGGATGCTCCGCTTCGATTTCGCCTTCGGCCACGAAGATGCGCAGCTTGCCGTCATTGCGCAGCGAAAGCCGCAGCAGCGTCATCGGTCCCGCCTTGAGCGAAAAGCTTTCCTGCTTGAGGACGGAATCCAGCCAGCGGGTGCCGTCGGCAAGCCGGGGGCTCACCCCGTAGTGCCAGAGAACCAGGCGGTTGTTGGCGCGGTCCAACCCTGAAATATCGGTGAGAAAGGGGAGGGAGGCGGCATCAAAGCCGCGGATGGCGAGCGCCGTCACGGCTCCCATGACATCGCCCTCCGGCGCGATCGGCACTGCCCGATCGGAAAGTTCTCCCAACGCGCCCCACGTGCCTCGGAACTCCGGCGCGTAGAGGATTTCGGGCCAGTCGCGAATGGCGATCGCGTCCGCCGCGATCCTCTCCAGCCCCGCTTCCAGCCTGGCATAGGTGCTGCCGAGAGTATGGCGCCCGTTCTCCTCGTCGCCGCCGTCAAAGCGCGCGCCGGCCCAGCGCATCGCCGCAGCTTTTTCCGCCCTTTCTTCCGCCTTGCAGCCCTCCAGGAAGCGGAGCAGCGTCGTCTGCTCGATGGTTACCCCGAGAGCCTGTTTCAGCGCCCAAGGATCGACGGCGAGATTCGTGAACCACTCGGCATGGGCGCCGATCAGCGCCACGCGCGCGCCTGTGATCTTCGCCAGCGCCCGCGAGGCCGCCGCGAAAGCGGCCAGATCTCGGGCGATGCGCGGATCATCGGGATTGCCGACGAGAAGCGAAAAGCGGCGGCCGAAGCGGGAGAGGGTGGAACCCCAAAGCTGCGCCCCGCAAAGGGAATTGGTCACGATCTCGCTGTCTTCTTCCAGCGCCCAGAGTGCGAGAGGGATGCTGCGGTGGCCTATATGCGCGAGCAACTCGTGCAGAAGCTCGGCCGTGCAAAAGGTTGAGAGCTGCACAATCAGTCCATCCAGGCTTTCCAGATCGAGCGATCGCAGAGCTTCGGCGCAGCTCGCGCGGTCGCGCGCAAGCGTGCCTGCAACGCGCAGGCTTCCCTGAAGTGCGCCGCTTTCGGCCAGTGCCTTGGTCCGCCCGACGAGATCTTTCGCCGCGCTTTCAGAGAAAAGGGGAGAGGCAACGAAGAGGATGCCCACATGTCTGTCGGTTCCGCGGCCGCCGCCTTCGGTATCGTGCAGCACCGTCATTCAGGCATTCTCCTCTTCGAGCGGGCGTTGCTCGGACCTTGCGTCCAGCCCGCCGGCGCGCACGAAACAATAGGCCGCATAGTAAAGCGCCGCCCGCGGATCATTCCCGATCGACGGCGCGATGAATGAGATCCCCAGACGTTCGGGGTCGAAGCCGCCGAGCAGGCTCTGGTCCATCCCCTCCATGATCGCCTCCCTGTCATCGGGGGAAAGGAGCGACGGCCAACCGCTGACGACCACGGAAGGGAGCGGATGCAGGTTAAGCGCATTTCCCGTGCCGAGCCCAAGCAGGAACAGGCGCTCGCGCAGCCTTTCGCGCGCGCCTTGGTCGAAGTTCAGCGTGTCTATGAAGCGATCTCCCCGCTGCAGGACCTCGGTTTCCGGAAGACCGATGATCTCGGAGACGGCCGCCAGGGAGGTATAGGCCTCGAGGCATCCCCGGTGGCCGCAGCGGCAGAGCGCGCCGCCCCGCTCCAGCACCATATGGCCGAGCTCGAAGGGCGAGAAGGCCTCGATCGGCGCGCTCTCGTTGACGATAACGCCAGCAACGCCATGTCCGACGAAGAGGAAGAGGTGGTCCCCCACCGCCGGATAAGCGTCCCGGTCCGAGTAGCGATGGAACGCCGCCTGGGCGATGACGGAATTGGTTACAGCGAGCGGCACGCCCTCCAGCGCCTCGGCCAGGAAGCCCCGCAGGCGCTGCATGTCCCATGGAAAGATTGCATTGGTGTCCGCGCTGCCGTAGCCCGGCAGTGAAAAGGCCGCCTGCCGGACAGCGATGCCGCGCCTGCAGGTCCATTGGTCCATCGTCGCCAGGCAATCAACGAAGAGCCGTTCGAACTCGGCCTGCTTGAGCTGCGGCGAGACTGGCACCCGTTCGACATAGTCCAGGTTGCCGCCGAGATCGCCGATCCCGAATGAAAGCCGGTTGTTGGAAAGTTCGATCCCGGCGATCGGAATATTCTTACTCAGTGTAACGAGAGCCGTGGGTCCGCCAAGATAAGGCGCCGGCTGCCGGATTTCCTGGACGATTCCTTCATTGCGTAATTCGGCGAGGATGCGCGAGACGCTCGCCTCGGTGAGTTGCGTCTCCCGGGCAATATGGGGGCGGAATGCGCCATCGTTGCGCAGCAGGCTCTCAAGCACGACGGCACGCGTCTCACGCCTGCTCCTGGGTGCCGCCCGTCCCGCCATTGAGATCCCGTTATATTTACACTGTGTAATTATTGTGCTTTAGCATGGGCCACTGTCAATATGGGAGCGAGGGAAAAGTGGCAGGGCTGACGCTGCGCGCTGTCGAAAAGCGGTTCGGAACGGTGGTGGCGGTAAAGGCCGTGGACTTGGAAGTCGCGGACGGCGAGTTCATCGTGCTTGTCGGTCCGTCCGGCTGCGGCAAGAGCACGCTGCTGCGGATGATTGCCGGGCTCGAAGAGGTCACCTCGGGCCAAATCCTGCTCGACGGACGCAATCTCAACAATGTGGCGCCGCGCGACCGCGATATGGCAATGGTCTTCCAGGATTACGCGCTCTATCCGCATATGACAGTGGCGGAAAATCTGGGCTTCGCGCTCAAGATGCGCGACATGCCGCCCGACGAGATCGCCAGGCGCGTTGCCGACGTGGCCGCCGTTCTCGAGTTGGACACGCTGCTTCACCGCAAGCCCAAGGCCCTTTCCGGCGGGCAGCGTCAGCGCGTTGCGCTGGGCCGCGCCTTGATCCGCGATCCGGAACTTTTCCTGTTCGACGAGCCCCTGTCGAATCTCGACGCGAAGCTGCGCGTCGGCATGCGCATGGAAATCCGCAAGCTGCAGATCGCGCTGCGCACGACGAGCGTCTATGTCACGCACGACCAGATCGAGGCGATGACGATGGCCGACCGCATCGTGGTCCTGCGGCAGGGCGAGGTACAGCAGATCGGCACACCGATGGACATCTATGAAAAGCCGGCTAACAGCTTCGTCGGCAGCTTTATCGGCTCCCCGCCCATGAGTCTCCTTCCCGCCAGTTTGCGGCAAGACGGGGAGGCGGTGCGCCTTGCCTTCGGCCCCGAGCAGGAGGTCCTACTGCCCGCAGCGCGAGCAGAGGCATTGCGAAAGGCGGGCGTCGAAAGGCTGGAAGTCGGCCTTCGCCCGGAACATGTTTCGCTCTTCACGGACGAGGGCGGCACCAGCCCCTCCAGTTTCACGTCCGATGTTGTGCTCGTCGAGGACCATGGCGCCGATTCGATGGCTGTCGTTTCGCTTGGCGGGCGCGACATCATGGCACGTGTCGAACCGGGTTCGGTCCGCGTCGGAGACCGTGCCTGCCGCTTCGAGGTCGATGCCGAGCGGCTCCATCTCTTCCATCTTGAGACAGGTGCGGCGCTTGTCTGACAGCGTGCAGGGCGAGGTCTTCTGCGTCGGCCTCGCCATCCAGGACATCATCATGAGCGTGGCGGAGATCCCGTCACAGCCGGTCAAGATCTATGCCAGGTCGCGCCGGGAGGTGGGCGGCGGCCCAGCAGCCACTGCCAGCGTGGCGATCGCACGGCTGGGGGGCAAGGCGGTCTTCGCTGGCCGCCTCGGCGAGGACGCGGTCGGTCAGACGCTGCGCGAGGAACTCTCACAGGAAGGCGTGGATACGCGATGGCTGAAGCTTTTTCCGGGTCATCATTCACCGGGCTCCGTCATCTTGGTCGACGACCATGGGGAAAGGCTGATCGTCGCCTATGCCGATCCGAACCTGCCTGGAGACGCCGCTTGGCTCGAACCTGAGAGCCTTGGCGGCGCGGTCCTCTGCGACCTGTCCTGGCCTGAAGGAGCGCTGAAGACCCTCCAGTCGGCCACCAGCCGCGGCATTCCCCGCGTGCTCGACGCCGACATTTCGCGCCACCCGCGCCAACAGGTTGCAGCTCTTGTCGAAGCGGCCGACCATGTCGTGTTCTCTCGCCCGGGTCTGATGCAATTCTCCGGAAGCGAAGACATGGAAGAAGGCCTGCGGTGGGCGGCCCGGCCTGGCCACCGCCTGGTCGGGGTGACGGACGGGGCCGAAGGCCTTCACTGGCTGGCGGAGGGCGGGATCGCCAACGCGCGGCCGCCCTTGGTTGCGGCGGTGGACACCGTCGGTGCGGGAGACGCATTCCATGGCGCGCTGGCGCTGGCGCTTGCCCGGTCCTGGCCCCTGGAGAGGGGCATCGCCTTCTCCAACGCTGTCGCTGCGCTGAAATGCATGATGCCCGGCGGCCGTGCCGGCCTGCCGGATGCCGCGGCGCTCGCCCGCTTCGATCCCGGTTTTGCGAATACCTGACTGCGCCCGATGAAACAGCGCGGTGCCGGATATCCGGATCGTCGATGAAGACGTCACCTCCGCGGGTCAATTGACGTGAGCGGCCTCGGTTGCGCGCGCCCCCTACCGCCCCCGGCGAGAAATGCGCTTGAAAAAGCCGCTCTGGTGAGCGCATGATAGCCCAATAATCTCATTTTCAGGGATTTTGGTACCGCTCATGCGGCGGTACGGCACAGCGGAGGAGAAAAGCATGAAACGCCAGCTTGCCCTGGCCGCGCTTGCGGCCGCCATCGCCCTCAGCGGTCCCGCGGCAGCGCAGACTGTCGGGATTGCAACCTCGAATCCCGGCTCGATCTTCCACAATATCGGCACCGCCGTGGCCAATGCGGCAAACCGGGCCGGCCTCAACGCCACCATTCAGCCCGCCACCAGTCCGAACCAGTACATACCCTTCGTCGCATCGGGCGGCATCGAGTTCGGCGTGGCAAACCTGCAGGAGGTGAACTACGCGCTCGAAGGCAAGGAGTGGTTCGAAGGCTCGGTCAATCCGGATCTCAGGATCGTGGGTCTCGTCATGCCGCTCGTCGAAGCGATCTTCGTGCGCGCCGATTCCGACATTCACACCATTGCCGATCTTAAGGGCAAGCCGATGGTCGACGGGTACACGGCCCAGAATACCATTCTGCCGCAACTCGATGCCATCTACGCCACCGCAGGTCTGACGCGTGCCGACATGCAGCCCGTGCAGGTGCCAAGCGTCGTGGCGGGAGCCGACGCCTTCATCGCCGGCGAATCGGTGGGATTCATCTTTGCGCACGGCGCCGGCAAGGTGCGCGAGGCGGACGCGGCGGTCGGCGGCCTGCGGGCGCTGCCGGTCGAGCCGACCGAGGAGAACCTGGCACTCGCGCGCCAGCACTGGCCCGTGGCCTTCTTTGTCGAGCTGGAGCCGGGCCCGAACACGCCCGGCGTGGAGAAGAAAGCGACCTATTTCGCCTATCCGCAGGTGGTCTTTACCCACGCCGGCGTGCCGGAGGATCTCGTCTATCAGATGACCAAGACCCTCTACGAGAATAAGGACTCCATGGCCGCCACCTTCCCGCCTTTCAATTCCTTCAATCCGCAGGACATGGTGGGTGAGACCGCGCCTTCCGAATACCACCCGGGGGCCATCCGCTTCTATAAGGAAGTAGGTCTCTGGAAAGAGTAGGTCTATGACGGGGCAGGGGACTGTGGGGAAGGCCGGCTTCGGCCTTTCCCCCGCCGTCTGGCGGCCGATCGCCAGTCTCCTGGCCGTCTGCCTGACGCTGCTGGCGATCGCCTGGCCGATTAACCTGCCGCGCATGGTGGGGCTGGCGCTTTATCCGCAGCAATTCCTCGCGGCGGTGCTTGCGCTGTCCTTGCCGCTTGCCTTCCTGATGCTGCCGGCCCGCCGCGGCTCGCCGCGCGAGGTCGTGCCCTGGTACGACATCCTCTTCGCCGTGATCTCCTTCCTTGCCGTGAGCTATGTCACGGTCCGCTATCCCCAGGTGGTCAATCTCATCTTTTCACGGCCTCCCAGCGCCTATGTCCCGGGCCTGGCAATCATCCTGCTTCTGCTCGAAGCGCTGCGCCGCACGACCGGCCTCTCGCTCGTCATCATCATCGTCGTCTTCCTGCTTTATGCGATGTTCGGCAACTATGTCCCAGGACGGCTCGCCGGCCGGCCGCAGGACTGGCAGATGCTGTCGGGCTACATGGCCTTCGACGTCAACGGCATCTTCGGCACCCCTATGGCGGTGGCCGCCACTGTCGTGGTGGCCTTCATCCTTTTCGGTAATGTGCTCGGCCATACGGGCGGCTCGCGCTTCTTCACCGACGCCTCGCTGCTGACCATGGGCCGCTTCCGTGGCGGTTCGATGAAGATTGCCGTGCTCGCCTCAGGCCTGTTCGGCTCCATCTCCGGCTCGGCGGTGGCCAATGTCACAGCAACCGGTATCGTCACGATTCCCATGATCAAGCGCGACGGCTATCCGGCCCACAAGGCCGGCGCGATCGAGGCCGTTGCCTCCACAGGCGGCCAGCTCATGCCGCCGGTGATGGGCGCGGCTGCCTTCCTGATGGCCGAATTCCTGCAGATCTCCTATGCCGAAGTGGCGCTCGCCGCGCTCGTGCCGGCGCTCCTCTATTATGTAGCCCTCTTCATTCAGGCCGATCTGGAAGCTGCACGGCTTGGAATTTCCCGCGTCGCGAAGGCCGACATCCCGGACAAAAGGCTGGTCCTCACCGGCCTCCATTTCATCCTGGCCTTCGTTCTGCTCATAGGGGCGCTGTTCTGGCTGATGTGGCAGCCGGAACGGGCGGCGCTCGCCGCAGCGCTCACCGTTGTGATCACCGCCTTCATCTTCGGCTACCAGAAGGTCCGGCCAAAGCTCTCCTCGCTCTTGCGCACATTCGAGGAGACCGGCAAGTCGGTGGTGGAGATCATCATCATCTCGGCCGCCTCCGGCATCGTCATCGGCGTGCTCAACGTGACTGGCCTCAGCTTCAACTTGACCTACGCATTGGTGCAGGTGGGCGGCGGCAGCGCCGCAGCCCTGCTCGTGCTGTCGGCAATGGTCTGCATCGTCCTCGGGATGGGCCTGCCGACGCTCGGCGTCTACGTCCTGCTCGCCGCGCTCGTCGCCCCCGCCATGGTACAGGTGGGGGTCGAGCCGATGGCGGCGCATCTCTTCGTGCTCTATTTCGGCATGATGTCCATGATCACGCCGCCCATCGCCATGGCTGCCTTCGCCGCGGCCAGCATCGCGCAGGCACCGGCCATGAAGACCGGCTGGGCTTCAATGAAGTTCGGCTGGGTGGCGTTCATCGTGCCATTCCTCTTCGTCTATTCGCCCTCACTGCTCCTCATCGGCAGTCCGTCGGACATCGCGCTGGCGATTGCCACGGCAAGCATCGGTGTCTGGCTTATCTCGGCGGCGCTGGCAGGCTACGCGCTATCCAGGCTGTCGACGCCGATGCGCGGCCTTTTGGGGTTCTTCGGCCTCATGGCGCTGATACCCGCGGGCATGTTCCCCGGCGCCATCTATACGGATATTATCGGCGTCATCGGCGGGCTTGCGCTCCTGGCTTTGGAAGCCTACCGCACGCGGGAAAAGAGGAAGAAGGCGCTAAGTTGAGCGACGAGCAGGCGGCAAACAGTCTGAAGAGGGGCCTTGCCATATTGCAGGTCTTTTCCGAGGAGCAATTGGAATGGACCCCGGAGGAGCTGATGGAAAGGCTCGGCTATAGCCGTCCGACGCTCTACCGATATCTGAAGACGCTCAAGGAAGCAGGGCTCCTGAGTTCCTCTCCCAATGCCGGCTTCACGCTCGGACCGAAGGTGGTCGAAATGGATTTCCTCCTGCGGAAATCCGACGCGCTGATCCTGAACGGCCAGAAGCATCTGGAAAATCTCACCAGCCGATACAGCTGCACGGCGCTCCTGGTGCGCCGGTATGGCTTCCGTATTCTCTGCGTCGCCTCCGAGCAGTCCGCACAGAAGCCCCGCACCAGCTATCCACGCGGCCGCCCCATGCCTTTGGGGCGCGGCGCCATTGCCCGCTCCATGATGGCCTTCCTCCCACGCCGCCGCCTTCTCCCGCTTATCGAGCAGACGATAGGGGAATTTCGTGAGATCGGGCTGGGAAACAGCGTGGACGAAGTCCTGGAAAGCCTAAGGCGGGTGAGGAAAGCGGGCTTTGCCGTTGCATTCGGCGAGGTGACGCCTGGGGTGGTGGGCATTGCCGCGCCGGTCTTCGACGCCGGCCAGAGTCCCGTCGCCGCCGTCTGCGTCACCATTGCCGGCCACCTCGTCAATGGCACTATCATCGACGAGATCGGTAGGGAAGTGCGCAAGGCTGCGGGGGAAATAACGCTCGCGCTTTCCGAGCAGCGTCTAGGCACGGCTGCTCAGTAGTCTCATTAGGTGAGAAAAATCGTTGACTTCGGTGCGCTGGCCGCGCAATTCTCCGCTGCAGCATAGCGAGCGAGGATCCCATGAAGAAGATCGACATTTTCAATCATATTTGGCCAAAGCCCTTTTTCGACGCGCTGATCGCCCATATTGGGTCCATGACCGACATCACCATGCGGTCCGGGGCCGTTCCGATGATGACCGAGCTCGACCGCCGTTTCGAGGTGATGGACATGTTCGGCGAGGACTACCGTCAGGTGCTCTCGCTCGCCTCGCCGCCGCTCGAGAAGCTCGCCGGTCCCGAAAAAGCGCTGGAGCTCTCCCGTATCGGCTCCGATTCGATGGCCGAGCTGTGCCGGAAATACCCCGACCGCTTCCCCGCCTTCATCGGCACGGCGCCGATGAACAACCCGGATGCGCTGGTATCGGAGTCGAAGCGCGCCATCGAGGAGCTCGGCGCCGTGGGCATGCAGATCTTCACCAATGTGTCCGGCAAACCCCTCGACCTGCCGGAGTTCGAACCGTTCTTCGAATATATGGCATCGGCGGGAAAGCCGGTGTGGCTGCACCCGGCGCGCGGCGAAAATTTCCCGGACTATCTGACGGAGAAGCGATCCGAATACGAGATCTGGTGGACCTTCGGCTGGCCGTACGAGAGCTCGGCCGCGATGGCGCGCCTGGTCTTCTCGGGCATGTTCGACAAATATCCGGGCCTGAAGGTGATCACCCATCACGCCGGCGGCATGGTGCCGTTCTTCGAAGGGCGGGTCGGGCCCGGCTGGGACCAGATGGGCAAGCGCACGAGCGACCGTGACCTTTCCGCCGTGCTGAAGGGGCTGAAGCGCCCGCATCTGGAGTATTTCAAGGATTTCTACGCCGATACCGCCTCCTTCGGCTCACGCAAGGCGATCGAGCATGCGATCGAGTTCTTTGGCGAGGATCACGTGCTCTTTGCCTCAGACGCTCCCTTCGATCCCGAAGGCGGGCCGATGTATATTCGCGAGACCATCCGCATCCTTGATGCGCTCGAGGTTCCGGAGACGACGCGCAGGAAGCTCTACCAGGACAATGCGGTAAACCTGCTTGGCCTGAAGCTCTGAGGAGGCAAGAGCGGACATCCGCTCATGGGGTAAGGCGGGATCGCTGGCAGCCTTCTACCTCCGGCGCGCAATCCGGACGGCCGGGGTCCCCGACAGAGGCGGTCCGGGTCTGGCCCAGCTCAGCTGCCGTCAAGCTGCTCCAGATAAGGCAAGCTTTCGGCGCGGAAGTCGCGCCGGATTACGTCGACGCGCGCCAATGCGCGGCCGCCTGACACTTTGAGGTGCCGCTCCAGCGCGGCGGCGGCTTTCGCGGCATCTCCCGCGTCCAGATGAGCCACCACCTCCAAATGCTCCGGCAGGAAAGGCTCGGTCTTGAAGAGACGCGGCGTCCACCGGTAAAGAAACCGGTGCGCGATCAGCAGGGACTGCGGCAGGGTGATCGCCTGCATCAGCGTTCGGTTGCCGCAGAAGCCCAACAGCTTCACATGCATCTCCTCCTCGAGGCTATCGAGCACCGGCCCCTCGATGGCTTCTGCATTGGCGACCGCATCCTCCAGATGCGCCCGCATCTGGGATAGGAACGAGGGCGGTACATGCGGCACCGCCTTGGCGAGCGCGATCGGTTCCAGGATGCTGCGCAATTCGTAAAGCTCGCCGACATGTTCGGGAGTGAGCGCCGGCGCATACCAGCGCGAGCGCTCGTCCTTGCGCAGCAGCCCCCGGCTTTGCAGCCGGCCGATCACATCGCGCGCCACGGTGCGGCTGACGCCGTAGTAGCGCGCGAGTTCAGCCTCGTTCACCCGCCAGTTCGCAAAGGAAATGCGGCCGATGACCTCGTCCTCCACCTCGCCATAAATCCGCTCCCAGCTCGGCCGGGAAACGAGCCTCATATCCTCGTCCGTCGCTGGTTTGGGTACGGCTTTATTCGCAGAGGGGGCTCCCTGTACGGAATAGCCGCGGCCCGACGACTTTGTCACAAACCCATTGCGTTCCAGTTCGGCCAAGGCGCGGCGGGCGGGAGCGCGGCTGATGCCGAACTGCTCAGCCACGCTCGATTCGGTCAGCCGCATTCCCGGTGCAAGCGTGCCGTCGCCGATCTGCGCGGCAAGTATCTCATAGGCGCGATGGTATAGCCGGGGCGCCATGCCGGACGCTGCTTGTGTCGCTTGCCCGGATTCCATGTGAGACTTCCGTTGTTATCGCCGTTTGGCGGAGGGCGAAAATAGCCGCTTCCGGAGGACGCGGCAATTCGCTGGCACTTGTGCCGCCTGTCGGCACACAACGCGCAGATCATCCGGCCGCACAATACGGATTGCCCTGAAATTTTGTCTAGTGTACACAGTGGACGTTCTGGGCGGCAGAGGTGCCGCCCCGCTGGGGAGAGTGTTGATGGCGGGACGGCTCGCGGGAAAACGAGCATTCGTCACCGGTGCGGGACAGGGCACCGGACGCGCCATCGCGCTCGCCTTCGCCGCGGAAGGCGCGGAGGTATTCGCCGCAAGCCGCTCGCTCGGAAAGATGCAAGACCTGGCCGAGCAATTCTCCTCGATAGCGCCCATCGGGTTGGACGTCACGGATGGGCCGGCTGTGGCGCGGGCGATTGCCGAGGCCGGCCGCATCGACATTCTCGTCAACTGTGCGGGCTGGGTACACAACGGCACAGTCCTCGACTGTTCCGACGAGGATTGGGCAAGAAGCTTCGATCAGAACGTCACTTCCTGCTTCCGAACTATTCGTGCCGTCCTGCCCGGCATGATAGAGCGGCGCAACGGCTCCATCATCAATATCGCGTCCGTCGCGTCCTCGATCACCGGAGTGCGGAACCGCGCCGCCTATGGCGCCAGCAAGGCTGCCGTGATCGGGCTCACCAAGGCGGTCGCCCGCGACGTGATCCGAACCGGAGTGCGTGTGAATGCACTCTGTCCCGGCACCACCCATTCGCCTTCGCTCGAAGCGCGCATCGCCGCCGCCGAGGATCCGGAGGCGATGCGGCGCAGTTTTGTCGAGCGTCAGCCGATGGGCCGGCTGGGCAAGGTGGAGGAAATGGCTGCCGCTGCCCTCTATCTGGCGAGCGACGAGTCGGCATTCACGACCGGCACGGTGATGGTGGTGGACGGAGGCCAGACGCTATGAGCGGCGGCGGTACCACGCTTGGCCCTGCGGTGCACCGCATGATGGCGGAGGAGCTCGACCGCTTCTGCCGGGCAGCGCTCGCGGCGACTGGCGCTGATGAGCAGACGGTGGACGCGGCGACGCGCGCCATGATGCATGGCTCGCGCCTGGGCGTGGACAGCCACGGGGTGCGCCTGCTCGATCACTATGTCCGCGCCTTGAGCGGTGGGCGTGTGAACCGCAGCCCCGATCTCCGCTTCGTCAACAGGGGCGGGGCCGTCGCGACCCTCGACGCCGAGGACGCGCATGGCGCGCTCGCCGCCTATCGCGGCATGGAGGAGGCCATGCGCCTCGCGCGCAGCTCCGGCATCGGCGCGGTCGCCATTCGCAATACATCGCATTTCGGGCCGGCGGGGGCCTTCGCGCTCGCGGCCGCCGAGGCGGGGATGATTGGCCTCGTCATGTGCAACTCCGACGCGTTCGTGCGGCTGCACGAAGGCGCCATGCGCTTCCATGGTACGAACCCGATCGCCTGCGCCGTGCCTGTCCCGGGAGAGCGTGCGTGGCTCTTCGACATGGCGACCAGCGCGATCCCCTATAATCGCGTCCAGCTTTATAAAAGCCTCGGCCGAAAGCTGCCGCCCGGCACCGCCTCGCGCGGCGATGGCGAGGACACCGAGGACGCCGGAGAGGTCGAGATGCTCGCCCCGCTGGGGGGCGCTTTTGGATTCAAGGGGGCCGGGCTTGCCGGCTTGGCGGAGATTTTCAGCGCGGTGCTTTCGGGTATGCGCCTGAGCTTCGAGATCGCTCCCATGGGCGGCCCGGACTTTTCCACGCCGCGCGGCCTTGGTGCCTTTGTGATGGCGCTGAGGCCCGATTCCTTCGTGGATGAGGAGACCTTTGCCGACGGAATGCGCCGCTATCTGGCCGCGCTGCGCAGTTCGCCCGCGCGGGCGGGCGGGAAGGTCATGGCGCCGGGCGATCGCGAATGGGCGGAAGCCGACCGCCGCGCGGTGGAAGGTATTCCGGTCGATCCGGACACATTGGCGGCCTTTGGCCGACTTGCCGAGCGCTTCGGGATTGAATTGCCGGGGACATGAGGGTCCGCCGGCGGGTGCGTAACAGTAAAGGAGGAGAAGATATGAACATGCTGATCAGAAAGCTCGCCGCAGCTTGCGCCGCCGGAGCAATCGCGCTGGCCTTCCAAGTCACGGCGAATGCGCAGGAGACCTACACCCTGCGCTTTAATCACGTGCTTGGGCCGGGCGAGCCCTTCCATCAGGGCTTCACCAAGTGGGCTGAGCGGGTGAAGGAGCGGACGAATGGCGGCCTGACGATAGAGGTCTTCCACAGCGCCCAGCTCGGCGTCGAGGAAGACATCATCGAGCAGATCCGCCAGGGCGCCAATATCGGGCAGAACACCGATTCCGCGCGCCTCGGCAATTATGTCCCCGGCATTGCCGTCGTGAACGGACCCTATTTCGTAAGCTCCCTCGAGGAAGCCTACAAACTGGCCGATTCCCCCACCATGCAGGCCTGGCAGCAGGAGCTGGCTGACCAGCATGGTCTGAAGGTTGTCTGCTTTGACTGGATCCAGGGTTTCCGGCATTTCTTCACCAACAAACCGGTCCGCACGCCCGAGGACCTCTCCGGACTGCGCATCCGCACGCCTCCGGCCCCGATCTGGCAGGAATCGATCCGGGCGCTCGGTGCCGTTCCGACGGCGATGAATTTCGGCGACATCTACCCCGGCCTCCAGCAGCAGGCGATAGATGGAGCAGAGCTGGTCTATGCCAACATCGTTGCCGGCAACCTGAACGAGGTGCTGAGCCACGCCAATGAGACGGCGCATATCCTGCTCGTGAATTTCCAGGTCGTAAGCTCGCAGTGGTTCAATACCCTCCCCGCCGAATTTCAGACGGCACTGGTGGAGGAGTGCCGGGCAGCCGGCCAGGAGACCTCCGCAGCCATCGAGCAGGCGACCCAGACCGCGAAGGAGCAGCTCGCCCAGAAAGGAATGACGATCGTCGGGGATGTCGATCTGGAGGCGTTCCGCAAAGCCGGCGAGAAGGCCTATGAGGCGCTTGGCCTCACCGAGGCGAAGAACAAGGTGCAGCAGGAAATCGGCAAGTAGCCGAACGGCGGGTTCCGGTGGGGGCGCTCATGCGGTCGATCTACAGTTTTATCTGCCGGCTGGAAGCGGTGCTTGCCGGAACCTTCCTGCTCCTCATGGTGGCGCTGATCTTTACAGGCGGAGTGGCGCGCATGCTCGGTCACCCGCTCAACTGGACGATCGATCTTGCCACCTGCTTCTTCGCCTGGGGCTGCTTCCTCTGCGCGGATATCGCCTGGCGCAAGGATGCGCTGATGTCGATCGAACTGGTCACGGAGCGGCTGCCACGACGCGCGGCTCGCGCACTGCTCTATTTCAATTATCTGATCCTGACGGCATTCCTGGCCTATGTGGTCTATGCCGGGACTTGGCTTTCTTGGGTGAGCCGCGCACGCTCCTTCCAGGGAATTCCCGGCGTGAGCTACTCATGGGTGACGGCGAGCATCGTCGTGGGCGGACTTCTGCTACTCGTCACCACGCTCCTGAAGATCCGCACCGCAATGCACGAGGATGGTTTACTTCGCGCCGTCCCCGCCACAGGGCGGTGAGAGTGCAATGCTGATCGTATCCGTCGCCTTTGTGATCCTGCTCCTGATGGGAATGCCGGTCGCCTTCGCGATCGCCATTTCCGGCGTGATGTTCTTCATTCAGCATCCGGAACTGCCCTTCACCATTCCCGTCCAGGTCACTGTCTCGCAGACGCAGAATTTCGCCCTACTCGCCGTGCCGCTCTTCATCATGGCCGGCAACTTCATGAACCATTCGGGCATCACCGAGCGCCTTCTGGACCTCGCCTCCGTGCTCACCGGCAGGTTCAAAGGCGGGCTGGCGCAAGTCTCCATCGCCTTCTCGGCTCTGATGGGCGGTGTTTCCGGCTCGGCCATCGCGGATGCCGCCATGCAGGCGCGTATGTTGGGCCACGAGATGGTGAAGCGCGGCTTCACGCTCGGCTTTGCCGCCTCGGTGATCTCCTTCGGCTCAGTGCTGACGCCGATGATCCCGCCCGGCATCGGGATGATCCTTTACGGCACGATCGGCCAGGTCTCGATCGGCCGGCTCTTCGCTGCCGGTTTCGTACCGGCTTTCATCCTATGGATCGCGCTTGCCGCTACCGTCTGGCTGACGGCAAGGAAGCGTGGCTATAAGCCTGAGCGTGAAAGGCGGCCTTCGGGACGCGAACTTGGCCACGCGCTCACGGGGGGCATCTGGGCGATCCTGTTTCCGGTCTTCCTGCTTCTCGGCCTGCGGATGGGTATCTTCACGCCTTCCGAGATCGGCGCTTTCGCTGTCCTCTACGCCGTCTTCATCGGCGCGCTGATCTACCGTAAGATGAAGGTGAAGGGGTTCCTGGAAGCCCTGGAAGGCAGCCTGGCCGACGTCGGCTCGGTGATGTTCCTCATCGCGCTGTCGGCGATTTTCACTTATGGCATCGTCCTCGACCGTGTGCCGGAGATCGTCTCGGGATGGATTCTCGGCATCACCACCAATCTCCAGGCGGCGATGGCCCTGATCGCCATTGTCGTCCTGGCGGCCGGCTTCTTCATAGACGCCACCGTGCTCATCATCATGCTCACGCCCATTTTTCTGCCGCTCATGCGTCAGCTTGGCGCCGATCCGGTTCATTTCGGGATCGTCTTCATCCTGGCGGCGACCATCGGCAACTTCACCCCGCCCGTGGGCGCCGCGATGTACGCGGTCTGCTCGATTATGAGGTGCCGGGTCGGCGAATACACGAGGGAGGGAATCCCGCTCTTCCTCGCCCTAGCCGCGGTGACGCTCTTCCTGATCCTCATTCCCGGCGCCGTGCTTTTCGTGCCGAAGCTGATATTCGGATGAGCTGGCCCGCACGGGTGGGGCCGCGCTACCGCTGTGCGACCATCGGACTGCATTTTGCCGTAGTTTAGCAAGGATGCAGGACCTATATCGGCTCAATCGACACGGCATTTAGACCAGAGAGAAAATGAGCAGCTACGAGCATTTCCGGCTCGCCGTCGCGCCCATGATGGACTGGACCGACCGCCACTGCCGCTTCTTCCACCGGCAGCTCAGCAGGCGCACGCTGCTCTACACGGAGATGGTGGTCGCCGATGCGGTGATCCACGGCCATCGCGAGCGGCTGATCGGCTTTGACCCGTCGGAGCACCCGGTTGCCCTGCAACTTGGAGGCAGCGAGCCGGAAAAGCTCGCCGAGGCCGCGCGGATAGGAGCCTCGTTCGGCTATGACGAGATCAACCTGAATGTCGGCTGCCCGTCGGACCGTGTGCAATCGGGCACTTTCGGGGCCTGTCTCATGAAAGTGCCCGAGCTCGTAGGCGACTGCGTCGCTGCCATGAAGCGGAAGGTCGACGTGCCGGTGACGGTGAAGTGCCGCATCGGGGTCGACGAGCAGGACCCCGAGGAGGCGCTCGACCGTCTTGCCGAATCCGTCTTCGCGGCAGGCGTCGACGCGCTCTGGGTGCATGCGCGCAAGGCCTGGCTGCAGGGATTGAGCCCGCGCGAGAATCGCGAGATTCCGCCGCTCGACTATGGTCGGGTCTACCGCCTTAAGCAGAAATATCCGGAAAAATTCATCGGCATCAATGGCGGCATCCAGACGATCGAGGAGGCTGAGCGTCACCTCACCTGGGTGGACGGCGCGATGCTCGGCCGCGCCGCCTATCACACTCCGGCGCTGCTCGGCATGGCCGATTCTCGCATCTTTGGCGCCGAGGAGCAACCGATCGATTATGCCGAGCTGGTCGAAAGGATGGCTGCCTATGCGGCCCGTCACATCGAGCAGGGCGGCCGCCTGTCCCACGTCACGCGTCATATGACGGGCCTGTTCCATGGGCTGCCTGGCGCCCGGCGCTACCGGCAAATCCTGTCCACCGACGCGACGCGCCCCGGCGCGGGACCGGACGTCCTGCGCCGCGCCTTTGCCGAGATCGGCCTCGCATCGCAGGATAAGGCGGCCTGAGCGGCAGCATGCGCACCCGCAGCGGCTAACTAATCCCGCAGGATCAGCCGGTCTCCGCGCATCTCGAACCCGGAAAGGCTGCTCAGGAACTGCATTCCGAGCAGGCTCCGGTCCAGCGACCCAGGTCCGGCGACAAGCACAGGGACCCGCTCGCGCTCGATCGGACCGATCTGCAGCCTATCGACGACTGTCGAAGCAGCGAGCGCCCGGCCATTTGCCGTCATCACCGGCGTCGCATAGACGAGTTCCTCGACGGCGAGTCCCGCACGCGCGGCATCTGCCGTGGTCAGCACGGTGCTTGTCGCGCCCGTATCCACAAGGGCCCGCACAGCGGTCCCGTTGACCAGCATCCGCACCTCGAAATGGCCATTGGAGGCCTTCTCGAACATGACGCTGGCGCGCTCTGCGCCGGACATGGTGATCGGGCTGCCGGGAATGAGTCCGGCCGTGAGGCGGCTTGCCATGTCTTGCAGCTCATAGCGGAATTGATAGCCGGTCATCAGCACGAGCAGGATGAGGAGCCAATAGGCAAGGTCACGCGCGACATCGCGGAACCGGGTGCGCGAGCCCAGAATGCCGACGATGAGCACCGCCGCCCAGAGGCTGAGATAGAGCATCGAGGCGAAGGAATCGCTCGCCAGTCCAAACAGCGTGCCGCTGTCCTGGCTTGCCATCAGAAGGCCGATGCCCGCGACCATGACGGCGATAAGCGTCCAAAAGAACCACATGGTTCAGGCCCGCTCCGCGCGTTCGCGCGCCAGCCTAGCGCGACGCGTCTCGCGCCTCGGCCGGCGCTCGACGGTCGCAAGGCGTGCCGGGAGGCTCTCCATCACCGCCCGTCGGTCGGCCGGCGTCATGGTGAGCCAGGCAGCGATCTCCCCGCGCGTGCGGCCGCAGCCGAAGCAGTAGCCGGTCTTGTCGTCGATCGAGCAGACGAGGATGCAGGGGGATTCGATGGCGCTCATGAACCTTTCCTCCGGCTTCAGATGGGCCCAATCCCGGGGGAACGCAAGCCCGGCGGATTGCCTTGTGCCGTGCCGCCCGTTATGCCCTGGACCCGCTTTGGGGAGACAATGATGACAGCCGGCCTGCCGTTCGACGACGTCCGGAATCTGATCCGCCAGTTGCCAGCCGTGGATGCAGGGGCGGGCAAACGAGTCCGCGAGGATTTGGCTGGTGCATCTCTCGGCCGCATCGCCGATCTGGCGGCCTGGCTCGCGGCTGCGACGGGGCGGGCTCCGGCGCGGGTGGCAAGGCCGGTCGTGGCCCTCTTTGCCGCCACGCACGCGGTCTCGCGCCGGCTCGGCGCCGCCGATTGGATCGCGGAGGCCCGCGCCGGTGTGGAGGACATCGCGGCCGGCGCGGCGCCGATCAGCCATCTCTGCGCCGCCAACAATCTCGGCCTCAACGTCTTCGACCTTGCTCTGGAACTGCCGGTTGAGGATTTCGCCAGGGCGCCGGCACTTGAGGAGCGCGCGGCGGCCGCAACCATGGCCTTCGGCATGGAGGCCGTAGCCACCGGCGCGGATCTCATCTGCCTTGGCACTGTCGACAACGCGGGCGACCCTTCCGCGATGACGCTCCTCAGCGGCCTGGCGGGCACCGACGGAAGAGAATGGGAGGGCTCGGACGCCGTGCTGCAGGTAGTGGACGACGCTCTCAAACTCCACGCCGGTCATCTCGGCGACCCGCTGGAGGCCCTGCGCAGGCTGGGCGGCCGCGAGATCGCCGCACTGGCCGGCGCTATCCTTGCAGCGCGCACGCAGAAAGTGGCCGTCATCCTCGACGGATTGCCCGCCACAGCGGCCGCAGCGACGCTCTATCGGCTTGCTCCCGGCACGCTCGACCACTGCCTGCTCGCGGCAACCGCGTCGACGCCGCATCGCAAAGCCGCCGCTCGGATCGGGCTGGAACCAATACTCGAATTGGGCGTAGCGGGTGGAGGCGCGATCGCAGGAGCACTCGCTGCCGGGCTGATCAGGACCGCGGGCGACATATCCGTCGGCATGGCCGAAGTCAGGAGGCGCCGATCGCGGAGCTAAGTCTCAGCCGGCCGCCTTTCGCCCTTGCCGCGCGGGAATGGGAGGGAGTTCCTCCAGCACGCGCGAGCGCGGAAACGCGACGATCGCTTCAGTGCCTTCGCGCAGCTTGGATTTCAGCTCCAACACCCCGCCATGCAGGCTGGCGAGCCCCTGGACAATGGGGAGGCCGAGGCCGGTACCCTGCTCGGCGCTCTTGATGGCGATCGAGCCCTGGCCGAAGGCGGCAAGGACAACGGGCATCTCGTCCTCGGGAATGCCGGGACCATTGTCCTTTACGGATATGTATTGACCGCCCCCGGCGGTCCAGCCGACACGCGCGCGGATCTCGCCTCCCGACGGCGTGAACTTCACCGC
Source organism: Chelativorans sp. (assembly GCF_031180965.1). GTDB lineage: Bacteria > Pseudomonadota > Alphaproteobacteria > Rhizobiales > Rhizobiaceae > Chelativorans. Next base: position 54,842 of record NZ_JAPSLH010000009.1, on the reverse strand, counting down.
ATTGGAGAGCAGATTGAGCGTGATCTGGCGTAAGGCACGCTCGTCGCCCTGAAGACGCGGGAGACTGGGCTCGAATTGCTGGATGAGGCGGATGTTCTTCGCCCTTATCTTAAGCTCCATCATTCGGCAGCATTCCTGCACCACGTCGGAGAGGTACAGAGGCTCCTCATTGAGCTGGTATCGGCCCGCCTCGATGCGGGAGAGGTCCAGGATCTCATTGATGAGCTCGAGCAGATGCTGGCCCGAATCGTGCACGTCCTTGGCGTAGTCGCGATAGGTCTGGTTCTGGATCGGCCCCAGCACCTCCTTCGCCATCACCTCGGAAAAACCGAGGATCGCGTTGAGCGGCGTGCGCAGCTCGTGGCTCATGGAGGCAAGGAAGCGCGACTTGGCAAGATTGGCTTCCTCGGCACGGCGTCGCGCCTCGTCGGACATGGCTTTTGCCGTCTCCAGCTCGGCAATGAGCGCGTCGTTCTCGGTGCGGAAGGCGAGGATGCTTACCGCCGCCTGGTTGCGGTGGTGGGCGACATAGGAGAAGAAGGGGAGCGAAAGCACGAGCAGCCCCGCCATGATCGGCTCGACGGCAAGGGGCAGCTGGACATAAGTGACGGCATAAGTGGCGACGGGAAGCGCGAAAGTGACGATGATAGCACCGCGCAGGGACGAGGCGACCAACGCGGTTGCGGCGATCATGACCAGGAGAATGATCGCGACGAACACCGGAACATGGCCGAAACCGCACTCCCGGCATTCGAGCAGCACCAGATAGGCCCAGCCTAGGCCGCTCAGGAAGTGCAGGACGAGAAATTGCACACGCTGGCCGCGTACATCCATCTCGTCGAGGGCCATCCCGTCGACGTGCCGCGAGAGCAGGTAGAGGCCCGCATAGCTTCCGCCGGTGAGAACTCCCCAGAACAGCATGTCCCGCGCAGGGCCGATGGCCAATCCTGCAACACCGATGGCAAGCACGAGTAGGAGAATAGCCGGCGCGCTGTTTATGATACCGCGCGCGTGGATCTTGAGCATCTCCCGGTCAAAGACTGGATTGCCGGAGTTCTGCAGAAGCCGGTCGCGCGTGCGCTGGACCGCCCGCGCCACGTCGCTCTGGCGGCGCGGCTTTCTGCGGTCCACAATGAACTTGTCGCTCATAAAGCTGTTGTTCAGCGCCATCAGCTGGTACGCGTTGCCGGCATTCAACCGCCAAATTATGCCGCAATGATTAAGAGACCCTTCAGAAAATGCGTGTAAGGCGCGGTAATTACTCGCGCGCCAGGAGAAGTCCGAGGGCTTGGCGCGGTGTCTCGGATGTCGGCCTTGCCCTCGCGATCCTTGCTCTTCTGGCACTCTCGGCCGCGCGGCTGGATCAGGTGGCGACGCGGCAAGTCGCGGGGACCGCCGCTGTCAACGACGGCGACAGTCTGACACTTCGCGGAGAGCGGATCCGACTGCGCGGCATCGATGCTCCCGAACACGATCAGGATTGCCGCGTGGATGACCGCGCCTATGACTGCGGCGCGCGGGCGCGGCGCGCATTGGTTGAGCTCGCGGGCGCCGGCTCCGTCACTTGCCGGGGCTGGGAACGCGACCGCTACGGGCGGCTGCTCGCGCACTGTGAAGCCGGCGGCAGAGATCTGGCCGAAGCGATGGTACGCGCCGGCTGGGCTGTTTCCTACGGAGACTATGCCGCCGCGGAGGCTGAAGCGCGGGAGGCGGGCAGGGGACTTTGGGCCGGGGATTTCGACCGGCCGCGCAACTGGCGCGAGGGGCGGCGCAATCTGCAGGAGCCGCCACATGACTGGCTGGGACGGATCGTCAACTTCCTGCGGCAGCTTGTTTATGGCACCGGCAGCGTGTGAGGCCTCAGGGCCTGGGGACAGCGGGAGCGAAGTGGGAGGCGCGTTGGAACAGTTGCTGCGCGACATCCGCGCCTGCCGGATATGCCGCGACCGGCCTTCGGGCACATCCTTCCCGCACGAGCCGCGGCCGGTGGTTGTCGCCTCGCGCAGGGCGCGCATCCTGATCGCGGGGCAGGCGCCGGGCATCCGCGTGCACGCCTCCGGTCTCCCATTCGATGACCGCTCCGGAGACCGGCTGCGCGACTGGCTCGCCGTCGACCGGGCGCTGTTCTACGATCCCGACAAGTTCGCCATCGTGCCGATGGGCTTCTGCTTTCCCGGTTATGACGAGAAAGGCAGCGATCTGCCGCCGCGCCGGGAATGCGCGCCGGCCTGGCGCGCGCGGCTGCTGGCGGAAATGCCGCAAATCGAGCTGATCCTGGCGATCGGTCAATGTGCCCAGGCGTGGCATCTTCGAGATCTGCGCCATGGGAGTATGACGGACACGGTGAGGAACTGGCGCGCCATCTTTGCAGCGGGCACCCCTCGCGTGCTGCCGTTGCCGCATCCCTCCTGGCGCAACAGTGGCTGGATCAAAAAGAACCCCTGGTTCGAGCAGGAGCTGCTGCCCGCATTGAGAGGTGAAGTGAGGCGGTTGATTTGAGGATCTGCTGCGCAAAGCGCTGAGGAAAATTTTGTTGTAAACCGCGAAACAATCCGCCATTTGTAGAAAAAATTTCTGCTGGAGATTCCTCATGGATCGTCTTGATCGTAAGATCCTGCGCCTGCTGCAGGAGAATGCTACTCTGGCTGTCGCTGACGTGGCTAAGAAAGTGGGGCTGTCGACTACGCCCTGCTGGCGGCGCATCCAGAAGCTGGAGGAGGAGGGCGTGATCCGCAAGCGCGTCGCCCTGCTCGACCCGGTGAAGATCAATGCGCGGGTCACCGTGTTCGTGTCGATCCGCACGAATGCCCACAGCCACGAATGGCTGCGCCGCTTCTCCGAGGTCATCAAGGAATTCCCCGAAGTGGTCGAGTTCTACCGCATGAGCGGCGACGTCGACTACCTCCTGCGCGTCGTGGTGCCGGACATCGCGGCCTATGATGCGTTTTACAAGAAGCTCATTTCGAAGATCGAGATCCGCGACGTCTCGTCGGCCTTCGCCATGGAGCAGATCAAATACACGACGGAGCTTCCGCTCGACTATCTCGTTCTCGACAAGGAGCCGGCCAGCAGCGCCGCTTGAGGCGCGGCTACCGTTCCAGCCTGGCGAGCAGCGAGGAGGTGTCCCACCGGCCGCCACCCATCTGCTGCACCTCCTTGTAGAACTGGTCGATCAGGGCCGTGATCGGCAGCTTGGCGCCATTGCGGTCAGCCTCGGTGAGGCAGATCTCGAGGTCCTTGCGCATCCAGTCGACGGCAAAGCCGAAATCATATTTGCCGGCGTTCATGGTCTTGTGGCGGTTCTCCATCTGCCAGGACCCTGCCGCCCCCTTTGAGATGACCTCTACCACCTGCTCTACGTCGAGCCCCGCCTTCTTGCCGAAATGGATGCCTTCGGCCAGGCCCTGCACCAGTCCAGCGATGCAGATCTGGTTCACCATCTTGGTGAGCTGGCCGGCGCCGGACGGGCCCATCAGCCCAACCATGCGGGCATAGGCGTCGATCACCGGCCGGGCCTTTTCGAAGGTGGCGCGATCGCCGCCGCACATGACGGTGAGCACTCCATTTTCAGCCCCTGCCTGGCCGCCGGAGACGGGTGCGTCGATAAAGCCAAAGCCGCGCTTTTCGGCCTCTTCTGCGAGTTCACGCGCGACCTCGGCCGACGCCGTGGTGTTGTCGATGAAAATAGAGCCGGGCTTCATGGACCCGAATGCGCCTTCCGGCCCGACCGTGACCGAGCGCAGGTCGCCGTCATTGCCCACGCAGGCGAAGACAAACTCCTTGTCGCTGGCGGCCTCGGACGGAGTAAGCGCGAGGGCGCCCCCATGTTCGGAAACCCATTTCTCCGCCTTGGCCGTCGTCCGGTTGTAGACGGTCACCTCGTGCCCGCCCCGGTTTTTCAGATGCGCGGCCATGGGATAGCCCATCACCCCCAGCCCGATAAAAGCAACCTTGGCCATCCCTCATGCCTCCTTGTGAATGTCAGCGGCGCAGATGCCGCGTCAGCCGCCGCTCTATCCGTTCCGTTGCGATGCGCAACAGCTCGACCATGCTGAGATAGATGAGCGCCGCCCAGATATAGGTCTGGAAGTCGAATGTTCGGGAATAGGCGCGGCGCGTTTCGCCCATCAGATCGTAGACCGTGATGATGGCGACGATAGCGGAGCCCTTGATCAGAAGGATGATCTCGTTGCCGTAAGGGCGGAGTGCCACGAGCATGGCCTGCGGCAGGATGATCTTGCGCAGGGTGAGGAGCCGCGGAAGGCCGAGCGCGGCCGCCGCCTCCCATTGGCCCCGCCCGACGTTTTGCACCGCGCCGCGCAGGATCTCGGCCTGATAGGCCGCCGTGTTGAGCGCGAAGGCAAGCAGCGCGCAGTACCACGCCTCGCGGAAGAATACCCACAGGCCGATGGCTTCGAGCTGTGGCCGGAACGAGCCGAGACCGTAATAGACAAGGAAAGTCTGCGCGAGCAGCGGGGTGCCGCGGAAGAAATAGACATAAGCATAGGACAGCGCCGAGGCGAGGTAGCTCGAGGAGCTTCTCCCGACGGCAATAGGGACCGAAAGAACCGCCCCCGCGATGGTCGAGATCAGGACAAGCTGGATCGTGACCCACAGGCCCGAGATATAGTTGGGCGCATAGCGCCAGAAGAGCTCGGGATTCCAGGAGGCGACGAGGAAGACTACAATGCCGAGGCCCACCAAGGTCCAGAGGCCGAGCAGCAAAAGGCCGAGAATGCGTGCGGGGGTCCATCGCGACGCGATATGGGGCGGAGGAAGGTCTTCCACGTTCTCCATACTGCGCGCGGGCGTCATCGCACAGCCCCGCCGAGAGAGACGCGACGCTCGATCGCTGAAAGCACGATGGAGAAGAGGACCGCCAGAGCGAGGTATATGAGGCAGGCAAGGCCGAAGAACAGAAAGGCCTGCTTGGTCACCCGTGCGGCCACCTGGGTCTGGCGCAATATATCGGCGATCCCGATCACGGAGACGAGGGAGGTTTCCTTCAGGAGGATGAGCCAGAGATTGGACAAGCCTGGCAGGGCGAAACGGATGAGCTGCGGCAGGATGACGAGCCGCATGGTGCGCCGGCGGGACAAGCCGATCGCATATGCGCCCTCGTATTGGCCGCGCGGAATGGCCCGAAAAGCAGAGACGAAAACCTCGCTCGCATAGGCGGAGAAAACCGCGCCGAGCGCCACCATACCGGCCACGAAGGCGTTGATCTCGATCGTACCGGCCGAGCCGGTGATCCGCATCAGATGCTGGATTGCGATCTGCGCGCCGTAAAAGACGAGAAACAGCGTTAGAAGCTCCGGCAAGCCACGGAAGATGGTCGTGTAGATATTGGCGGCCAGCCGCAAGGCGCGGTCGCCGGAGATTTTTCCGAGTGCTACCGCGAACCCGACCGCCAGGCCGAAGGGAAGGGTGGCAAGCGCAAGGGAGACCGTGATAATGACCCCGCCGGCGATCTCATCGCTCCAGCCTTCCGGGCCGAAGCTGAGGAGGGTCAGAATGCCGTCCATCTCCGCTCGCTTCCCCTGCGTCGCTCGACATGCCCAGCCATGTCGGCGGTGTTGAACTGGCGCGCAGCCACAATGTCAAGCGGCGGGATTTCTCCCGCCGCTCGGATAACATCAGTAATCGTGGCGCCTAGCTGCCATAGGCATCGAAAGTGAAGTACTTGTCGTTGATTTCCTTGTATTTGCCGTTGGCGCGGATCGCCTCGATGGCAGCATTGAACTTTTCACGAAGCTCGTCTTCGCCTTTGCGGATCGCAAGCCCCACGCCTTGACCGTGAATCTCCTCCACCGGCTTGACGGTGCCGGCCACCTTGCAGCATTCGCCGTCAGGCGTATCCAGCCATTGCTGCAGGACGACGATGTCGTCCATCACCGCGTCGAGACGGCCATTGGAGATGTCGAGCTTGTATTCCTCGGCAGTCGGATAAAGCCGCACATCGCTGTCCGTATAGGTGGCCTCAGCGTAGTTGGCGTGGGTGGTCGAACCCTGGACGCCAATCGTCTTGCCGGCAAGGTCCTCCTTGGTCACGCCAGCAATGTCGGAGTCGTTGGGCACGACGACGGCCGGCGGCGTATTGTAATATTTATTGGTGAAGTCGACCTGCTCCAGGCGCTCCGGCGTGATGGACATGGAAGCAGCGATAGCGTCGAACTTGCCCGCCTGGAGCGCGGGAATCATGCCGTCCCAATCCTGGGTCACGAACTCGCACTCGGCATTCATCTCCTCGCAGAGCGCGCGGGCGATGTCGACATCGAAGCCCTCGAGCTTGCCGTCGGCCGTTAGGAAATTGAAGGGCGGGTAGGCGCCCTCGGTGCCGATCTTGATCTGCATCTTGTCCTGGGCCAGTGAGCTGCCGGCCAGGAAGGTCAGCGCCGCCGCGGAAAGACCAAGTGCAATACGCCGTGTGATACCCATGGATGTTCCTCTCTGTCGCATTTGCCCCGCATCGGGTGAGCCCGCGGGACTTGCGGCGATATTCCCACTCTTCACGACGGAAATGCAACCATAAAGCTTTGCAATCGCCTGCATTTCACCGTGGCTGAATGCCAAGGTAGCCGGTGACGAAATCGGCGATCGCCTCCACATCGTCCAGCATGAAGCGAGGCAGATCGTCACTCACCGCGTGGTCGCTGGCGATGGCGACGATGCCTGGCAGCCCGAGCGGCGTCCGGTCGCGCGCGGCCAGTCGCCGGCACTCGATCTTTGGATGCTGCTCCTTCTTGAAACCTTCGACCACGACGAGGTCGGAAGGGGACAGTTTGGTGAGGATGTCGGCGAGGTTCGGCTCGCTTTCGTCGTGCAACTCATGCATGATCGCCCAGCGGCGCCCCGAGATTATGGCCGTTTCCGCGGCGCCGGCCGCCCGATGGCGGAAGGAATCCGTCCCAGGCTGATCAATATCGAAATCGTGATGCGCGTGCTTGACGGTGGCGACGCGCAGCCCGCGGGCGACGAAGACTGCCACGAGCCGTTCCGTGAGCGTGGTCTTGCCCGAATTCTTCCAGCCGGTGATGCCGATGACCGCCGTCATCCTTCGATCTCCGATGCAATCCGCTCCGCCGCTATGAGATCGTCCCTCGTGTTGATGTTGAAAAAGGGATCGACGCCTCCGGCGACAGCAAAATCGACGACCGCCGGCCGGTGCCGAGCGCCCGCATAGGCGCGCATGGAGGCCGCGCCTGCTTGGCGCAGGAACTCGTCAAGGTCTTCCGCCAGAGACACCGGCCAAAGCGCAAAGGTCGGATGCGTTCGTCCGCCGGAGCTGCTCTGGACGATCCGGTCCGGTTGGTCGGCAGCGTCGCGCAGCCTCTTCACGAGGTCTTCCGGGAAGAAGGGCGTATCGCAGGCGACGGTGAGAGCACAAGGGCAAGCATGGCTTCTCGCCCAAAGAAGCCCGGCCAGAACACCGCCCAGAGGCCCAAGATCAGGCTGCGGATCGGCTACCACGGCCAGACCGAACTCCGTAAATCGCGCTGGATCGCCATTGGCGTTGATCGCCAGGACATCGACCTGACGGCCCAGTCGATCGGCCACATGGGTCAATATCGGTCGTCCGGCAAGCAGATGAAGGGCCTTGTCGCCGCCGCCCATCCGCGAGGACTTTCCGCCGGCCAGGATAATTCCCGCAACCTTCCTATCCACAACCGTTCCTCAAAGATCGCCCTTCCTGTGAGCAACCTGCATAACCCAGAAGCTGGTGGCAATGCTGCACACGGACGAGAGCAGCATGACGGCCAGAAGCGGGTAGGGGCCGGACTCGATCGTGAGCAGCGCGCCGGCGAGAGCGGCCAACGCCGCCCCTCCGCCGATCTGCAGGGCGCCACCAAGGCCGGAGGCCGAGCCTGCTAGGTGCGGACGCACGCTCACGGTACCGGCATTTGCGTTGGGCAGCGCAATTCCGTTGCCCACGCCGACGAAGAAGGTGGGCCCAAAAAGCGAGAGGGCGTGGTAGTAGCCGGCAGCGAAGAGAAGGATGGACAGGACCGTGCCGACGCATGCGACGACACTGCCCAAGAGCATCATCCGGTTGATGCCAAGGGCACGCGAATAGCGCCCGGAAACGAAATTGCCCAGCACGTAGCCCAAGGAAATCAGGGCGAAATAGAGCCCGTAAGCCGACGGCGATAGCCCGAGAAGCTCCGTCGCGACGAAGGGGCCGCCGCCCAGAAAGGCGAAGAATGCACCGGAGGTGAAGGCGGCTGTCGCGGAATAGCCCCAGAAGCGGCGCGAGCGGAACAGTTCCGGATAGGTCTTTATCTGACTGCTGACACTGGTGGACGGATTTGAGTTCGTCTCACCAAGATCGAGATAGACGAGGGCGAATGCGACGATGCCGAAGGCCAGCATGAGGTGGAAGGTGGATTGCCAGCCATAGAGCTCCTCCAAGAGCCCGCCGATCACCGGACCGATCATCGGCGCGATCGCAATTCCCATGGTGATATAGCCGAGGCGGCTCGCCGCCTCGTCCGGGCCGACCGTGTCGCGCACGATCGCGCGGGAAAGCACCATCCCGGCAGCGGAGAAGGCCTGAAACAGGCGCAGGAAGAGCAGGATCTCGATCGTCGGCGCAAATGTGGCGGCGATCGTGCTCACGATGAAAACGGCCAGGCAGAAGAGCATCACCGGCCGCCGGCCGAACCTGTCCGAAGCAGGTCCGATGCCGAGCTGAAGCACCGCCGTCGCCGCCAGATAGAGGGACACGGCGAGCTGCACCACCCTGTAATCGGCGTGGAAATAGACGGCCATCCCGGGAAGGGAGGGCAGGAAAAGATTGGTCGGCAGGGCCGATGTGGCGGCCGCGATCACCAGGGTGATGACGTGAGGCGGCGTCGTGCGGTCAAAAGGGCGGGCGGTCAATATGCCCTCCGCGGGATCAGGCTTTCGGGCAAGCGCATCTTTTCCTCAAAGACCGTCGGGAGCCATATTGGGCTCGGTGCTTTCAATGATCGGCTGCTGCCTTCCGGCAACCCGCTCGCGATAGAGTGCATAGAGGCCGGAGACCACGATCAATGCGGAGCCGAGCAGCATCGGACCGTCAGGTACATCGCCGAAAAGCAGGTAGCCCAGTGCTATGGCCCACAAAAGTGCCGTATAGCGGAACGGCGCCATGAATGAGATGTCGCCCTCGCGCAGGGCTTTGATGATGAACTGGTATCCAAATACGAGCGCAAGCGCGGAGCCAAAGAGGGCAGCGGTGTTGGGCAATGTCAGCGGAGACCAGCCGCCGAAAGGGCCGATCAGGACCACGCCGCACAACATGACGGCAAGGGAGGTGGCGGCTGAAATCCAGGCGGTGGGCACCTCGCGGGGAATACTGTGGGTGGACAGGTCGCGAACCGCGCAGAACCCGACGGTTACGAGGGCTGAAAGGGACCACGCGTTGAATCCTTCGAAACCGGGCCTGACGACGATCATCACACCTACGAAGCCGCCGAGGATCGCCAGCCAGCGCCGCCAGCCGACCGGTTCGCTGAAGATGAAGGCTGCGCCAAGCGTGACCGCGAGCGGCAGAGCCTGTAGCACCGCGCTCACATCGGCGAGCGGCAGGCGCATCAGCGCAAGGACGAAGGTGATTGTCGCCGCTACCTCACACACCAGCCGGATCAGCACGCTGGGATGCAGCAATGCGCCGAACCGCAGCGGGCCGCGCTGGCGCGCCACAAGGAGAAAAAGCAGCGCGGTGGCGAACACCCCACGCACAAGCACGGCCTGGCCCAAATTCATCGTGGGCAGAACGAATTTCAGCAATGCATCATTGAAGGTGAAGCCGGCCATGGCTATCGACATGAACAGCGCACCTCTGAGATTTACAGAAAGGGCCACATCGGCTCCGAAGCTGTTTTCGTAAGCCTCACTTATGGCCGAAGTGCATTCAAGGCAATCGGTCCAACACCACGAAAAATCTTGTCAGCCGCCGGTCACGCTCATATGGCGGGAGACGGCGGGGCGGCGCGTCCGGCGGTCGATGACGAAGTCGTGGCCCTTCGGCTTGCGGGTGATCGCCTCGTCGATGGAGCGGGAAAGAAGTTCGTTGCCTTCTGAAGCACGCAGCGGCGCGCGCAGATCGGCCGCATCCTCCTGACCAAGGCACATATATAGCGTGCCGGTGCAGGTGACGCGCACGCGGTTGCAGCTCTCGCAGAAATTATGCGTGAGTGGCGTGATGAAGCCGAGCCGCCCGCCCGTTTCGGCCACATCCACGTAGCGAGCCGGGCCGCCGGTCTTGTACGGGATGTCGGCCAGCGTGAACTGCTCTTCCAGAGCCGCACGAAGTTCCGAGAGTGGAAGATATTGGTCCGTGCGGTCCACATCAACCTCGCCGAGCGGCATGGTCTCGATCACCGTCATGTCCATGCCGCGTCCATGGGCCCAGCGGATCATTCCCGGAAGTTCCGCCTCGTTGAAGCCGCGCAACGCTACCGCATTGATCTTGACCTTGAGGCCCGCCGCCTGCGCGGCGTCGATGCCGCGCAACACACGGTCGAGCACGCCCCACCGCGTGATGGCGCGAAACTTCTCCGCGTCTAGCGTGTCGAGAGAAACATTGATGCGCCTAACCCCGCAGTTGGACAGTTCCGCGGCAAAGCGCTCGAGTTGCGAACCGTTCGTCGTGAGGGTCAGCTCATCCAGCGCGCCCGTTTCCAGATGGCGCGAGAGCTGGCCGATGAGATGCATGATGTTCTTGCGCACCAGCGGCTCGCCGCCGGTGAGCCTGAGACGCCGCACTCCCTTCTCAATGAAGACGGTGCAGAGCCGCTCCAGCTCTTCCAGGCTCAGCAGATCCTTCTTGGGCAGGAAGGCCATGTCCTCGGCCATGCAGTAGACGCAGCGAAAATCGCAGCGGTCCGTCACCGACACGCGCAGATATGTAATGGCGCGGCCGAAGGGGTCGATCATGCTGCTCTGGTCGTTCATGGATATTCCTGTCTTCCCGCTGCAGGGCAGGGCTCACCAGCGAATGTTAGGCCTGCGGCCCTGATATTCAAGCTTTAGCTAGCACTTCCCGCTCATTGGCGGCAATGTTCCAGCCATTCTTCCCATTGTCGGCCGGCTAACATAAGCAGGCGAAGGAGGACAGTCGATGCGGCCACCCAAGGAATTGCGCGTCTCGAAGGACCGGAAGCTTCTCACGATCAGCTTTCCGGACGAGGAGCCGATGCCGATCACCGCCGAGATGCTGCGCGTGCTGTCGCCCTCGGCCGAAGTGCAGGGCCATTCGCCCGATCAGCGCGTCACCGTGGGCGGAAAGAAAAATGTGGAGATCTCCCGCATCGAGCCGGTCGGCAATTATGCCGTGCGGATCGTGTTCAATGACGGTCATGAAACCGGCCTATACAGCTGGACCTATCTGGCGAAACTCGGCCATGAGCGCGAAAAGCTCTGGCAGAACTATCTCGCCGAGCTCGAACAGAAAGGATTGAGCCGTGAGCGTTGAGGAACTTTCCCGCACGGGGTTCATCGAAAGCGTCGGGGACTTGGAAGCGCTGTACGGCCAGCCCGGGCAGACCTCGCTGATCAAGGAGATCGACCGCATCATTCCGGCCTATGCAGCTTTCATAGAAGCATCGCCCTTCGTGGCGCTCGCGACCGCCGGCCCGGAGGGACTCGACTGCTCGCCGCGCGGCGACCAGCGCGGCTTCGTACGGATAAAGAACGAGCGGACGCTGCTGATGCCGGACCGGCACGGCAACAACCGGATCGACTCGCTGAAGAACATCGTGCGCGACGGTCGTGTCGGGCTCCTCTTCCTCGTTCCGGGCTCCGGCACCACGCTGCGCGTAAATGGGCGGGCGCGGATTTCGGCGGACGCGGAGCTCCGAGCTTCCTTCGCCGTGGACGGAAAGGCGCCGCGCTCGGTGATCGTGATCGCGATCGACAGCATCTATTTCCAGTGTGCGCGCGCGATCCACCGTTCGCGGCTTTGGGAGGAGGATGCGAAGGTGGATCCGAAGAACCTCCCCACGCCTGGTGACATCCTGCACGAGCTGAGCCGCGGCGGCATCGACAGTAGAAGCTATGACGAGGAGTGGCCGGAGCGCGCGGCAAAGACCATGTGGTAGCGGGAGGGCGCTTCACCCCCTTCCCCAGTTCTCGACGGTCCGGCGCCTCTGTTCCTTTCCGGTCCCGCGGCGGCGGAGGCGATCGTAGCCTTCGCCTCCGGCGGCACTGTGCCCATTCTGCACCAGGAACCGGCTCGTCCGGCGAGTTGACTTCCCGCCTTTACTTTTTGCTTACGAAGGCACCCCATCGTCGCTTCTCGATCCTTTACTGAATCGGTACAATTGCACCGATCGGACCTTCTGCGAGGGGCGGAGGGCCGGGTAGGCATGGGAAGAGGGAAGAGGCCATGGCCGGTGGACGATTTGCGAGAGGGGCCAGCCTCTCGATCCTAGCGGCGGCGCTATTTGCCACGGCGAGCCCCGCCAGCGCCGAGCGCTACCTCTTTGACATGCTGTTCGGGAACAGGGTACCGCGCGAGCGTGTCGCGCCGCGGGTCGAGCGGGTTGCCCCTCCCGTGAGGAAGGCGCCGGCGAGGACCGCGACTCGGCGGGCTGCGCCACGGGTGTCGGCGCCGGCCGTCTATGATTATCGCCCGGAGCCGCTCGCCGCAGTCAATCTGGCTGCTATCTCCGCTGCACTTTCAAGCGAAGGCGGGCTCGCAGCCTCTCCCTTCGCCAAGGCTCTCGCCAGCCTGTCGGACTTCGAACTTCTTGCCGAAAAGAAGATCGCCGCGGCTGTAGTGGAGCATTATTCGAAACATCCCGCGTTTGTCTGGGTCGACGGAAACGGTCCGAACGGGCGGGCAAGGCAAGTCATGGCCGTGCTCGGAAATGCAGGAGATTTCGGGCTTTCCGAAGCGGACTATGTTGTAACGGCGCCACCCACCCGCGGCGCCTCCACAACCAATGTCCAGGAGCGCGGTCAGGCGCTCATCCGTTTCGAGCTCGCCCTTACTGCCCGCGCCCTGCGTTACGCGCGGGACGCCCGGCTGGGTCGCGTCGACCCCAACAAGCTCTCCGGCTATCATGATTTCCCGGCAAAGCCCTTCGACGAGGCGACGGTCCTTGAGGTGCTCTCCCGGACGGACAAGCCGGCAGACTATCTGGAGTCCCTTCATCCGCAGAACGAGCTCTATGCAGCCTTGCGCCAGGAGTTGAAGGCTCTTCGCGCGGAGTCCGAGCAGGAGATTGTCGTTGACCCTGGCATCTTCGTGCGGCCCGGCGGAAGCCATCCCGATTTCGCAAAACTCCTGCGCATCATCGACCGCGACGCCGACGAGCAATTCCGGGCCGAGCACGGCGCGGTGCTGATGGCGCATCTGGGCAGCGACACCTATGTCCCGGATCTGGTGCCGGTCATCAAGGCTGCGCAGGAGCGGCACGAGTTGAAGCCGGACGGCGTCATAGGCGCGCGCACGGTGGGCGCGCTCGCCGGCCAGTCCAAGGCCGCACGCATTGAAAAAGTGCTGCTCGCCATGGAACGCCTGCGGTGGCATCCCTCGCATCTGGGCAGCACGCGCGTGATGATCAACGCCGCCTCCTTCACCGCCAGCTTCATCGAGGAGGGCAGGGAGCGGCTTTCGATGCGCGCCGTGGTGGGCAAGCCCTCCACCCAGACCACCTTCTTCTATGACGAGATCGAGTATGTGGAGTTCAACCCCTATTGGGGTGTGCCGCAATCGATCATTGTCAACGAGATGCTGCCGCGGCTGCGGCGCGATCCGGGATATCTCGACCGGGCAGGCTACGAGGTGATCAATTCGAGCGGCCGGCGCATCTCGTCCTCGTCCGTCAATTGGTGGTCCTATGGTTCGAGGGTTCATGTCGGCGTGCGGCAGCCGCCGGGCGCCCGAAACGCGCTTGGTGAACTGAAGATAATGTTCCCCAACAAGCACGACATCTACATGCATGACACGCCGGAAAAGTCGCTGTTTGGCCGCGACACCCGGGCATTCAGCCATGGCTGCGTGCGCCTGCAGGATCCGCGCGCAATGGCCGCCGCGGTGCTCGGCACAACGGTGGAGGAGATCGCCACGACCGTGGAAAAGCGCCGCAATATGCGCCGCGACCTCCCGAAGAAGATCCCTGTCTATGTCGGCTATTTCACCGCCTGGCCGGAACCGTCGGGTGGCATCTCCTACCATCCCGACATCTACGATCGCGACGCCAGTCTGGAAAAGGCATTGGCAAAAGTCGAAGAACTGCGCACGCAGGGTAGCTGACGCTCTCAGTTGCGCCAAAAGGTGGGCGTGAGCAGCACCAGGACTGCGAGGATCTCGAGTCGACCGAGCAGCATACTCGCGGAGAGGATCCACAGCGCATAGTCCCCGACGGTGGAGAAATTGCCTGCTGGGCCGATGATCGGCCCGAGGCCCGGCCCGACATTGGTAAGCGCGGTGAGCGAAGCGGTCAGCGCCGTCACCAGGTCCATGCCACCGGCCGCCAGCGCGATGCTGCCCGCCACCCAGACAAGGAAGAACGCCGCGAGGAAGAGCACGACCGAGCGCTGCATCTCCTCGTCGATGACCCGGTTGCCATAACGAAGCGGCTGCACTGAGCGACCGTAGATGAGGGTGCGCAGCCCATTCTGCAGCATGCGCCCTAACACGAAGAAACGGTACGCCTTGATCGCGCCCGAAGTGGAGCCGGAACAGCCGCCGAGAAAAGTGGCGAAAAAGACCACAGTGACGGCGAATGGTCCCCAAAGCGTGTAGTCCTCGCTGGCGAAGCCGGTTGTGGTGATGATGGAAACCAGGTTGAAGGCGGAGCTCGTCAGCGCCTCGCCGAAGGGAATATCGGCGGTCACACGTCGATGTATCGCCACGGCGAGGACGATAGCGGCCGTGTAGGCGAGGAACAGCCGGATCTGCGGGTCGCGCAGCGCGTCCAGCCTTCCGCGCAGAACAAAGAGGATGAGGATGGAAAAGGGCAGGGCACCAAGGATCATAAAGACAGTGCCGATCCAGAGAATGGCGGAATTTTCGAAGAAGCCGAAAGACGCATCATGTGTCGAAAAACCGCCGGTGGCGAGCGTCGCCATCGAGTGATTGATGGCATCGAAGGCGCTCATCCCGGCCACGGCATAGGCCGTCGCGCAGAGCAGCGTCAGTACGGCATAGATCGCGGCCAGGGCGCGCAGGAAGCTCGCAAGGCGCTCGAAAGGGCGATCCTCGATGTCCGACGATTCGATGCGGAAATAGGAAAAGCCGCCGACATTGAGGAGCGGAAGGAAGAAGAGGCCGAGCACGACCACGCCAAGACCCCCGATCCAATTGAGGAGCGAGCGCCAGAGCAGGATGCCCGGCGGCATGTTGTCGAGCCCGACAAGCACGGTGGATCCAGTCGTTGTGATGGCAGAGACGGATTCAAACACAGCGCCGGCAAAGCTGACTTCGAAGGAGGCCATATACAGGGGCAGGGCGCCCACGAAGCCGAGCGTGGCCCAGAGCACCACCACGACAAAAAAGGCAAGCCGCGTCGAGCGTACCGGCGACCGGCCGCCGGTTGCTGCCGCGACCGTCAGCGCGATGGCGCCCGTCGTCATGGCGCAGACGAGGAATACCTGCCAGTCGCTGTGGCCGTAATAGAGATCCACAGCCGCTGGAATGAGCATCGCTCCCGCGATGTAGAGCGAGAAAATAGAGGCCACGAATGCGGCCGACCGAAACATGGAACTATGCACGTTGCTGCTTTCCGACCGGAGCTGGAGCTGGGAAAAAAGGGTCGACGTGCTATCCGCACTCGCGCGGCGGTCGGGCGGGCGGGGCCTCGATTTTATGCGCGGCGGTTTCGAAGCGGTTCGGCATTCTAGACCGCATCCTGATCACAGCAGCTCCGGCTGCATCCGGCGCCCGCAATAATACTTTCCGCGGCCTCGTGCCAGTGGAGAACTGCTCATAGAGGGTAGAGAACTGCCGGGAGCAGCTTGCAACGGGTAGCAGCAGCCTCCGTGGTCCTTGATTGACCGCAGGGCTGTTTTTTGCCATCACGCGGCAACGCCTGAGCGGCGCGCCCTGGGACTGAGGGCATACGACCGCCGGTCGAAATCTCCTGCGCGCCGAGCGCGCACAATCGGGAATGTCGCTGATGAACGCCGATTTTTCCGCGCAGCGCGCGATGATGATCGAAGGGCAATTACGCACGCAGGATGTCAACCATGTGCCGCTTCTGGAGGCGATGCGCGACATCCCCCGCGAAGCCTTTGTCCCGGGGCAGCGGAAGCGACTAGCCTATATCGACGAGGATCTCGAAGTGTCCGCCCCCGCCGCCGGCGGGCCGGCGCGGTACCTCATGGAGCCGGCCCGTTTTGGCCGCCTGGTGCAGCTCGCGCGGGTGAAATCGTCGGATCTCGTACTCGATGTGGGCTGCGCCACCGGCTATTCCACTGCGATCTTGTCGAAGATGGCGAGCTTCGTGGTGGCGCTGGAATGCGATGCAGCGCTCGCGGAACTAGCCTCCTCTGCCCTTGCCGAGCTTGACTGCGTCAACACCACCGTGGTCACAGGCCCCCTCGAGGCCGGGCATCCCGACGAAGCGCCCTATGACGTCATTTTTCTCGGGGGCGCTGTGGACTATGTCCCCGATTCGCTGCTCGGCCAGCTGTCGGAAGGCGGGCGGCTTGTGACCGTCATCGGCCAGGGCTATGCGGCACGGGCGCATCTCTTCGTGAAGGAGGACGGGGTCGTCTCCTCGCGCGCGGAATTCAATGCGGCAGTCAAGCCGCTGCCGGGCTTCAGGCTCGAGGTCGGCTTCATCTTTTGATATTCGACGATCGGTTGTTGCCGAAGCGCAACGGATTTCATCAGTTAGATGGTGTAACTTCGAGCGGGTTGATTGGGGTGCGGTCATAGCCCGGCTTGCCGGGGTGGCATTCTCGACCGCTGTGGTACAGATAAATTTTGCAGGGCGTCGCAACGTCCGCGCGCAAAAGGGTGAGGTGGTCGTGACATCCTTCCGAAGCCGTGTTCTGGCTGCCTTGGCCATAGCTTCCGTGATTTTTTCACCGGTTCCCGCAAGTGCGGAGACGATCCTGGGCGCCTTGGCAAAGGCCTACCGGAACAATTCCAGCCTGAACTCCACGCGTGCCGGCGTGAGGGTGACGGATGAGAACGTGGCGATAGCGAAGTCAGGTATGCGGCCGCGCATCTCCGGCTTGGCCTCGGCAGAGCTTCAGCGCAGGGAAGATTTGGAGATCCGTACCGGCCAATTCGGCATCACGCTGGAGCAGCCAATCTTTGACGGGTTCCAGACGCGCAACAATGTTCGCGCCTCGGAGGCGCAGGTCCGCGGGGCCCGGGAAGAGCTGCGCAACGAAGAGCTCAATCTGCTGTTCGATGCCGCAAGCGCCTATATGGACGTGATTCGCGATCGCCAGATCGCCGCCCTTCGGGCGGAGAACCTGCAGTTCCTCGAAGAGCAGGTGCGCGCCGCTCGTTCGCGCCTCGAGGTGGGCGAGGGCACGCGCACGGATGTTGCGCAAGCAGAGGCCAGCCGGCAGCTGGCCCTGGCTCAGCTCGCCGGCGCACGCGCCCAGGCGGCCGCCAGCGCCGCGACCTACCGTCAGCTCATCGGCGACGATCCCGGCACGTTGCAGGCTCCCTCGCCGCTCAATGGCGTACTACCCGGAAGCCTGGAGCAAGCTATCGCCATCGCCCTTGCGGAGCATCCGGCCATCGCCGCCACAAAGCACTATGTCGATGCCGCCGCCTTCTCCGTGAAAGCGGCGGAAGGGACGCTCCTGCCGAATCTTTCCGCCAGCGCCGGCGTGTCGACGAGCCGTACCGATTCCACTCCCTCGCTGCCTAGCGATGGCACTCAGAACAGCGCCTCGATCGGCCTCAATCTCAGAATTCCGATCTACCAGGGCGGCGAAGCCTCCGCGCGCGTCCGCCAGTCGAAGGAATCGCTGGGCCAGGCCCGCATCAATGTGGACGTAAGCCGCGATCAGGTCCGCCAGGCGGTCACCTCCGCCTGGACTCTGTACCATGCCGCACGCGAAACGGTTGCCGCCAACCGCGAATTCGTGAACGCGGCCCAACTCGCCCTTCGGGGGGTGGTCGAGGAGCGCGAGGTGGGCCAGCGGACGACCCTGGACGTGCTGGATGCGCAGGCCGACGTCATCAACGCACGCATCGATCTGGTGAATGCCCAGCGCGATGTGGTCGTATCCAGCTTTGCGATCGCATCGGCGACGGGGCGTCTCTCGCCCGCTCGCCTCGGCCTGAATGTCGCCACCTATGACCCCACGGAGCATTACGAGGCGGTCAAGGACAAATGGTTCGGGCTGCGCACGCCGGACGGACGGTAGGGCCGGCAATCCTGTGCGCAAGGCTCGGGAATTCTCCGGTAGGGATTCTCACTGGCTCTCGCCTCCGCTAGGCTAGTCCCATGATTCGACAGGTTGTCCGGGCACTTGGGCAGTCTGGCGGGGGCAGGCATTCGAGAGTGGCGGCAGGATGGCACAAGCAAGCAGCGTACAGCGGGAACCCTCCATGGAGGAGATTCTTGCATCGATCCGGCGCATCATCGAAGACAGCGAGACCGGCCGCAAGGACGAGCCCGGCGCAAGGACCGAGCTAGACCGTTCCAGGGAGGTCGAGAGTTTCCGCGCCGAGCTGCGGCCGACAATGCCGCATGCCCTGTCCGCAAGGACGGAAGCAGATCGAGCGTCGCCTCAACGGCAACGCGATCCTGAGCCGTCCTTAGAACGGCAGCCTTCACCAGCCGATCCGGACGATACTCTTCATGAAGACATTGAAGAGGAAGGCGCAGAGGACGATCTGACCATTCCGATTGCTGCCAATGCGCCGGCCGCGCCTGGCGACCGAGAAGAAACCGCTCCCCCGCAGCCTCCATCCAGCCTGGCGATAACGCAGCCGGACAAGCCGGGGCCGACGATCCTCTCCGAGGTGCCGGGCCGCAAGGTCGCGGCGGCGTTCGAGGAGCTCAACGAAGCGCTCCTGGCCTACCGGCGCAAAACCGTCGACCAGATGGCGGAGGAGATGTTGCGTCCAATGCTGCGGGAATGGCTGGACAACAACTTGCCGCAGTTGGTCGAACGCCTCGTGCGCGAGGAAATCGAGCGAATCGCGCGCGGCGTCTGATCCTCATCCGGCGCTCTCCGCCGGCGCCTATCCTCCTTATTCGCCGCCGAACGGTCGCTTCAGGCGGCGATGGTTGACTCGCCCATACCCTTCGGCTTTACACGCAAGCCATCACCGAGCCGGCAGTGCGGGTCACCCCATGTTAGAGAAAACCTACGACGCCGCGAGCGTCGAGCCGAAGATCATGCAGCGATGGGAGGAGGCGGATGCATTCCGCGCCGGCGCTGGTGCGGCGCCCGGCGCTGAACCCTTCACCATCGTGATCCCGCCGCCCAACGTGACCGGCTCGCTCCATATGGGTCATGCGCTCAACAACACGCTCCAGGACATAATGGTGCGATTTGAGCGCATGCGCGGCAAGAATGTCCTTTGGCAGCCGGGCATGGACCATGCGGGTATCGCCACGCAGATGGTGGTGGAGCGGCAGCTCATGGAGCGGCAGATCCATCGGCGCGAGCTCGGCCGCGAGAAGTTCATCGAAAAGGTATGGGAGTGGAAGGACGAGTCCGGTAGCACGATCATCAATCAGCTGAAGCGCCTTGGCGCTTCCTGCGACTGGTCGCGCGAGCGCTTCACGATGGACGAGGGCCTCTCGAGGGCCGTGATCGAGGTCTTCGTGGCGCTTTACAGGGAGGGCCTGATCTATAAGGACAAGCGGCTCGTCAACTGGGACCCCAAACTCCTGACGGCGATTTCGGATGTGGAGGTCGAGCAGCACGAGGTCAACGGAAATCTCTGGCACTTCCGCTACCCGATCGAGGGCAGGCGCTTCGATCCGGAGGATTCCTCGACCTTCGTCGCTGTCGCGACGACGCGGCCTGAAACCATGCTGGGCGACACGGGCGTGGCGGTGCACCCGGACGACGAACGTTACCGCAGCCTTGTCGGCAAAAATGTGATCCTGCCCATCGTCGGCCGGAAAATTCCCGTCGTCGGCGACGAATATTCCGATCCGGAGAAGGGCACGGGCGCGGTGAAGATAACGCCGGCGCACGACTTCAACGACTTCGAGGTCGGCAAGCGGCACGGGCTGCGCGCCATCAACGTGATGACGGTCGGGGCAGCGATGAGCATCCTCGACAACGAGGATTTCCTGGAGGGGCTGGAGCCGTCCGAGGCCGACCGCGAGGCGTGGCGGCAGTTGGATGGGCAGGACCGTTTCGAGGCGCGCAGGCGGATCGTCGCGCTGATGGAGGCGGGCGGCTATCTCGCCAAGGTCGAGCCGCATCGCCATGCCGTCCCCCATGGCGACAGGGGCGGCGTGCCGATCGAACCGTTCCTCACCGATCAATGGTATGTCGACGCCAAGACCCTCGCCCGGCCGGCGATCGAAAGCGTGCGTCAGGGGCGCACCGTCTTCGTGCCGAAAAACTGGGAAAAAACCTATTTCGACTGGATGGAAAACATCCAGCCCTGGTGCATCTCGCGCCAGCTCTGGTGGGGGCACCAGATCCCGGCCTGGTATGGACCGGACGGGCAGGTGTTCGTTGAGAAAGACGAGGAGACGGCGCTCGAGGCCGCCATCCAGCACTATCTTTCCCACGAGGGACCGTGGAAGGCCTGGGTCGAGGAGAAGCTGGAAAATTTCGCGCCGGGCGAGATCCTCACCCGCGACGAGGACGTGCTCGACACCTGGTTTTCCTCAGCGCTCTGGCCCTTCTCCACACTTGGCTGGCCGGAAAAGACGAGGGAGCTTGCCACCTACTACCCGACCTCGGTGCTCGTCACCGGCTTCGACATCATCTTCTACTGGGTGGCCCGCATGATGATGATGGGCCTCCATTTCACCGGCAGGGAACCGTTCCATACCGTGTACGTCCACGCGCTCGTGCGCGACAAGCACGGCGCCAAGATGTCGAAGTCCAAGGGCAACGTCATCGATCCGCTGGAGCTGATCGAGGAATACGGCGCCGACGCGCTGCGCTTCACGCTTGCCATCATGGCGGCCCAGGGCCGCGACGTGAAGCTCGACCCGGCCCGCGTCGCCGGCTACCGCAACTTCGGCACGAAGCTTTGGAACGCTACCCGTTTTGCACAGATGAACGGGGTCACGCGCGATCCCCGCTTCCGGCCCGAAGAGGCCAAGCTTACCCTCAATCGCTGGGTCCTGACGGAGCTCACCCGCGCCGCACGCGAGATAACGGACGGAATCACCTCCTACCGCTTCAATGAGGCGGCGGGCGCCGCTTACCGATTCGTCTGGAGCCTTTTTTGCGATTGGTATCTGGAACTCCTGAAGCCGGTCTTTGCCGGCGATGACGAGGAGGCGAAGAGGGAGGCGCGCGCTTGCGCAGCCTACGTGCTCGACGAGATCTATAAGCTTCTGCATCCAATGATGCCGTTCATGACGGAAGAGCTTTGGGAGCTCACGGCCGGGGAGGGCGGCCGCGATGGGCTTCTGGCGCTAACGCGCTGGCCCGAGCTTGGCTTTTCGGACGAGGCCGCCGCTGCGGACATCAACTGGCTGATCGATCTTGTCTCCGGCATCCGCTCCGTCCGCGCCGAGATGAATGTGCCGGCCTCGGCCACCGCGCCCCTGGTGGCGGTGGGCGCCGACGCGGCCACACGCGAGCGGATCGGGCGCCACGAGCCGGCCATCAGAAGGCTTGCGCGCGTGGGCGAGGTGGGCTTGGCCAATGAGCCGCCGAAAGGGTCGGCGCAGATGGTGCTGGGCGAGGCGACGTTCTGCTTGCCGCTTGGCGAGTTGATTGATCTGAAGGCGGAGATCGCGCGGCTCGAAAAGGAGGTCTCGCGCATGAACGCGGAAATCGAGCGGCTGGAGAAAAAGCTCGGCAATGAGAAATTTGTTGCCAACGCTCCCGAGGAGATCGTTGCCGCCGAACGTGAAAAGCTCGCCGAATTCGCAGACGCAAGGGCGCGGCTCAGCGCCGGTCTGGCGCGGGTGCGGGAAGCCAGCTGAGGCCAGCCTCTTCGGCGGTGTTGTTCCACCGCCGATAGGCTGGATGCCTGTCGACAGGCGAGCCCCGCTCTTTTCAGCCGAACTGTCACATTCCCGCAACATTGATCTTTCCAGCTGAAAATCGGGCGAAAAATGCCGGATTTTCGGCAATGTCGAGGCAGAATTGGCCAAACGAAGCAGCGGGACGCGAGGACTTTGCCTCCGCAAACGGGGCTTACGTGCAGGTAAGTTGCTTCGGGCGGTCTGAAGGAGCCCGTTTGGGCGTTGCCTACCATCGCGGCCTTGCTATCCTGCACACCGAATGCGGAATAGGGAGGGGTCCTTAGATGCGCTTTGATGGTTTTGGCTATGCTGCGCTAGGATTGCTGGTATTGGCCGGCAGTGCACAAGCGGGCGGGTTTACGCGCGGCACGGCAGACACAGACACTCTCTACGAGCCCGGGAATTTCGCCCTGCGCGCCGGCGTCACCTATGTTGCGCCAACCCAGGAATTTACGTCCGCACCGACACTGGCGCCAAACCCGGGACTGGTGGGGTCGAACTATCTCGACAACTACGCGATCCCATCCGCCGCCGTAAAATTCGGCTTCAACGATTCGCTTGCTTGCGCCGTGACCTATACCGACGCCTATGGCGCGGCATCGAGCCACCCGGTCCCCTACGGGCCGGCCGGAAAACTGCTCGAAGAATTCACCATCGCCGAGATCGGCACTACATGCGCCGTTTTTTTCGATATCGGTCGGGGACGTCTTTCCGTTCTAGGCGGCGGGTTCATCGAGAGTTTCGATTACGAGGTGGAATCGGCGACTCTGTCTCGGCTTCTGCCGCCGCCTTTTCCTCTCGTACCCGTCAGCACGACGGCGGAGCTTGACAGCAGGGCTTATGGATGGCGGGCCGGGATCGGGTATGAGATACCGGATATCGCATTCCGCGCCCAGCTTATGTACCGGTCGGGCACGAATCATGATGGCGCGTCCGGCACCGCGACCATAACCACACCGCTGGGTGCAGGCACATTCCCCGCGATCGGCTATGGGGAGTTGCCGCAGATGGTGGAGCTCAAGCTTCAGTCAGGTATCGCGCCCGGATGGCTGGCCTTCGGCTCCGTGCGCTGGACGGACTGGTCCGTCAACGAGACCTTGACGTTGACGGTTCCTGCCCGGGGGGTGACGAGCGTCAACGAGTATTACTGGCGCGACGGCTGGACCGTCACCGCCGGTGTCGGCCACGCCTTCAATGAGAGCGTTTCGGGGCTGGTGAGCATCGGTTGGGACCAAGGCGTCAGCACAGGCTACGACCTGCGCGGCGACCGGTGGACGCTCGCCGCAGGCGGCAGCCTGAAGGACAAGATCGGCGGCGAGCTACGCTTCGGGGCCGGTATTTCCCACCTCGCCGCGGTGGATATCACGGAAGGGACCAATGTGGGGGCTGCCGTGGATTCGGGCTGGGCCTTCGCGGTGACCGCCGGCTATAGCGTCAGGTGGTGAGCCGCGCCCCTGTCTGACCTACCCGAAGACCCGGTCCCTGCGCCGGGTCTTTTCATTCATGCATCGCCGACGATCACCGTGACGCTGCCGGTGCCCTTGCATTCGGGGCAAGGCTTTCCCTCGAAAGAGCCGGTACCGGCGCAACGCGGACAGGTGTTTTCGCCGGTCTGCTTCGTTCCCGGCTCCGTCTCGTCGCCGGGTCTTTGCTTTTCGTTGCTCACTTTCTACTCCGCGCCTTCATTCGTAGATCGGCAAGGTGGAGGTCCAGATCGCCAGCCCGATGATGACGACCACCATCCAGACGAAGCCATTGATGAGCATGCGCACGAGGTCCCGGTTCTCCTCCTGGGCCACACCGAGTCTGTCGGCCACCCAGTCGCCGGGAAAGATGAACAGCCGCAGCACCGCCTGGAGAAGCGCACGCATCGCTCTCACCTCGCCGTCAACCGCCGCCGATCGGCGTTGTAACTTTCCCGGATCCGCCGCAGTCGGGACATTCTCCGCCACCTATCAGCCCGGTCCCCGAGCAGCGGCGGCAAATATTCTCTCCGGCGCCGGCTGTTCCTTCGGGGACGGCCTCCGGATTTGCTGCCGCAGCTCCCGAGGCGGATGGCTTCTGGCCTTGGGCACCGCCCATCAGCGATCGCTTGGCCCTCTCGATCTGTTCATCGCTCGCCTCGATAGGCCTGCCCGTATCGTCGGGGATGCCCGAGCCGGTCTGGGCGATGGTCTCGTCCACCGGGCGGTCATTCGTCCCCGTCGTGATCTTGTCTTTCGGCGCCATCTCGAATCCTCCTGCCAGCCGAACGCCTGAGGAGGGATTTAGTGCCGTCGCCCGTTTGACCGGTAGTAGGCTCGAGGGGGAGCGCCTGGAAGGGCTGCCGATAGCGGATGTATCATCCGCCCGTGCCGGGACAGCCTATAGAACCTCGGTGGGACCGTACGCGACGGTATTGCGGCCGTGTTCCTGGATCAGACCGGCGAGTGCTGAGCTAAAATGCGAACACGAGTGTGGCAGCCACGGCCATGAGGACCGAGACACCGAGGCAAACCATATAACCGCGCGGACGGTCAAAGAAGATGGCATAACCTGCCAGCCATGCCGCTGCGCCCGAGCCGAGCGAGAAAAGGAACCCGTCTCGCTCACCAAAGGCGATCGTGGCGGCCATCAGGCCACCGATGGTGACTGCGCCGAAAGCGATGATGACGGCAACCGCATATGCTTCAAAATTGTCGTTCATAACGTCCCTCTCGGTCGGATTCTTGGCCTGCGGCCTCACGTTCTAGTCCTGTTGGGCTGGCGGAGGGAGTGGGATTCGAACCCACGGTGGACGTGAGCCCACGCCGGTTTTCAAGACCGGTGCCTTAAACCGCTCGGCCATCCCTCCTTTGTCACCTCGTCGCGCTCGCCCCAATCCACCCGCCGGAAGGCCTTGCGTGACATCGCCTCAGCCTTACTCCGCCTCAGATTACAGCGTCAACCTGCCAGCGCCTTCTCCAGGCTGGGCGCAGGATGAGGATGGATTAAGGTCCAAAAAAAAGACTGAGGTAAGGGCGGTTCACCGACGCATCTCATTAAGGTGGCTAATGTTGTGCTGCTTTATTGAACGGAAGGGACAAGCGCACTACGCGGTGCTTTCATGTCCAGCCCACGGCAGGGAAGGCGCCGGTTGGGCAGCGAAATGAGGCTGGTTTTTGCTCTGGCGGAGATCGGGTTTGTACGTCCTACTTATTTTTGCCAAGTTGCTGCCACAATGGATTCACATCGTGCTAAGAAATTCGAGCGCATGAGGGGGATCCGGCACAACGGGTCGATGCGCGGTTTCGGGAAGGGCGCTTCATTTGAGCAAAGATAGTTTGCGGCAGGATGAGGGAGCGGCCGATCCGGCCGCAGGGGACGGACGCAGGCGGCCGGTTTCCATGCTCGCGGCGGCGGGCTTCGCGGTGCTGTCACTTGGCTTGGCCGGTTGCAGCGGATCCAGCCCGAAGGTTGCTCTCAAGGGCAGCAAGGAATACTTTGCCGAGTCAGAGTATGGCGTGAAGGCAAGCCCACGCGTCGCCTATGGCAGCTCCAGCATGCCGCGCGGAGGCGGCCGTTATCAAGTCGGCAAGGCCTATCAGATCAAGGGCCGCTGGTACCAGCCCCAGGAAGACCCTGACTATGTAGCCGAAGGAGCCGCGTCCTGGTACGGGGATGCCTTCCACGGCCGGCTCACGGCCAATGGCGAAGTCTATGACATGACGCATCTGACGGCGGCGCATCCAACGATGCCGCTGCCGAGCTATGCCCGCGTTACCAATTTGAGCAATGGCAACTCCGTCGTCGTTCGGGTGAACGACCGCGGTCCTTTCTCGAAAGGTCGCATCATCGATCTTTCCAGGCGAGCTGCCGAAATGCTGGACTACAAGCATATGGGTGTCGCGCGCGTGCGGGTGGAGTATGTGGGCCCGGCGCCGCTGCACGGCCGCGATGACGGGTTCCTGCTTGCTTCCTACCGTCCGGGCGGTGCAGCGCCCGATCCCTCTGACGGCCTCCCGACCGGCGTCATGGTGGCCATGGCGGGACCGACTCCGACCCAGCCTGTTCCGGTTGCTGCCTCCGCTTTCGCAAGCCAGCCCGGCCTCTCCGAGGAAGGTGAGAGCGCCGTGCTTCCGGCAACCGGGCCTATCGTTCCCGACCGACCGACTGGAAGGCCCGCGCCGCAAGCGGAACTCGCCGCGCTCTCTTATGCGCAGAAGCCTGTCGGTGCTGCCTCACGGATGTTCGACGCGGTCGTGCCGGGCGGCGACGGGCAGACGCCGATCGCGACAGACCGTCCTTTCGTCAATCTCGGCGCATGGTCGTCCCGCCGGGAGGTGGAGCGCCTGACGCGCTCGCTTTCGGCTCTCGGCCAGCTTGCCGTCGAGCGTAGGGAAGGGCCTGCAGGGCCGCTTTACGTGCTCTCGCTCGTGCCGGACGGCCGTGCCGAGATCGATCAGGTGCTGCGGTCGGCCTGGGCGGCGGGCGCGGTAGACGCATTCATCGTACGCGACTGAGCCCGCCTTTCAGCCCGCTTGATCCGGTCTGCCCGGGCCTGAATATTGGCGTTCCATAGAGGGCAGGGGCGTGGTGTTTCGGATAGCTGCCGTTTTGGTCGGGCTTATCGCCCTCCTCGCACCGGCGCTGGGGCAGCCTGCCCCCGCCCCGCTATTCGAGACCAAGGCGGCTCAGGCTTTCCTGGTCGATGGCGGGACAGGCGCGGTCCTCTACCAGAAAGATCCCGACACGCCCTTTCCACCGGCCTCGCTCGCCAAGCTCATGACCGTCGAGGTCGTCTTTCATGCCCTGAAAAACGGCCGGCTCTCGATGCATGACCAGTTCGTTGTCAGCGAGCACGCCTGGCGCAAGGGCGGCGCACCCTCCGGCACAGCCACCATGTTCGCCGCCGTGAAGTCTTCCGTACCGGTCGCCGCGCTCATCCAGGGCATCATCGTGCAGCAGGCAAATGACGCCTGCATCATTCTCGCGGAGGCCATGGCCGGCTCGGAAGAGAATTTCGCCAAGCTGATGAACGAGCGCGCCCGCGCCATCGGCCTCAAGACCTCTACTTTCGTCAACCCCACTGGTTTGCCGGCCGAGGGGCACCAGGTCACAGCGCGCGAGATGGTCCTTCTGGCCCAGCATCTGCAGCGCGAATATCCGCAATACTACCGCTACTTCTCCCAGCCCGAATTCGAGTGGAACCGCATCCTCCAGCGCAACCGAAACCCGCTCCTGAGGCTCGACATTGGCGTCGACGGGCTCGGCTCGGGCTTTACGGAAGGGATCGGCTATTCGATCGCAGCTTCGCAGAAGCGTGGCGACAGACGCGTCTTCGCCGCGCTCGCGGCTATTCCGAGCGAGGAGGAGCGGGTGGAGGAAACCCGCAAGATGCTTGAATGGGCGATGAGCGCGTTTCAGCAGCGCCAGCTCTTTGCCGCGGGAGAGATCGTTGGCGAGGCGAGCGTCTATGGCGGTGAAGAAGGAAGCGTCCCCCTGCGCCCCCAGGGGCCGTTGGTCGCCCTTGTTCCGGCTGCTGGACACGAGCAGCCCGTGTCGGCGCGCATCGCATATCAGGGACCGCTTCCCGCACCGGTCGAGGAGGGGACCCAGGTCGCTAAGCTGCAGGTTTGGCTGGGCGACACGCTGAGCCAGGAGACACCGCTCTATGCCGCCGAATCGGTAGCCGCCGGAACGCTCCGCCAGCGAGCATTTGGCGCGGTTCAGGAGCTTCTTGTCGGCTGGATGCGTTAGAGCGTCTGCGGCGTCAGGCGAGGTTGGCCTCGGCGGCTCCCGCGACTATGTAGAACGCGCGGCTAGCGGAAGCGGAACGAGGAACGAGTGCCCCGAGGTTTCTTCATCACATTGGAAGGAGGCGAGGGCGCCGGCAAATCCACTCAGATCCGCCTTCTGGCCGAGCATCTGCGCGCGGAGGGCCGCGATGTGGTGACGACGCGGGAGCCGGGCGGCTCGCCAGGCGCGGAGGCGGTGCGGCACGTGCTGCTTTCCGGCGCCGCGGAACCCTTCGGCCCCACGCTTGAGGCGATTCTCTTCGCCGCTGCGCGGGCGGACCATGTGGAGCAGGTAATCCGGCCGGCGGTGGCGCGCGGCGCCGTCGTCCTCTGCGATCGCTTCATCGATTCTTCGCGCGTTTATCAGGGGGTGACGGGAGGTCTCGACCCCGATTTCATGGCTGCGCTGGAACGGATCACGGTAAACGGGGTTATGCCGGATCTCACGATCATTCTCGACATAGACCCGGAAGAGGGGCTGCGGCGGGCTGTCGAGCGCCGCGGCGAGGAGACGGCCGACCGATTTGAAAAGGAAGCCTTGGAGATCCATCGACGTCGGCGCGAGGCCTTCCTGGAGATCGCACAAAGAGAGCCGCGGCGCTGCGCTGTGATCGATGCGACGCCCCCGGCCGAGGAGGTCGCCCGTGCCGTGAAGGAAGCGGTGGCGCGCAGCATGTCCGGAGAGCTGGAAGGGCTGAACAAGGAGGCGCAGGATGTTTGAACGCCGCGCTCCGGAGCAGCACGATTCCCTGCCCGACATTCCCGAGCCCGCCGAGAATCCGCTGCTTTTCGGCCATGAGCAGGCGCGCGCGATGCTTGCCGGCGCCTACCAGGCGGGAAAGCTGCATCATGCATTGCTTCTGGCCGGCCGGCAGGGCACCGGGAAGGCGACACTTGCCTTCCATCTGGCGCACCATCTTTTCGTCCACGCCGACCACCGTGTGGCGCCAAGAGAGTTTGGCGAGATCGATCCCGCATCGCAGGCCTTCCGGCTCGCCGCGCAGGGCGCGCATCCCGGGCTGTTGCACCTCTCCCGGCCTGTCGTGGAGCGCGACAAGAAATTCAAGACGGTGATAACGGTCGACGAGATCCGCCGTGTCAGCCGCTTCCTGGCCCTGACACCGGCCGACGGCGGCTATCGCATCGTCATCGTCGATCCGGCTGACGACATGAATACGAGCGCAGCCAATGCGCTTTTGAAGAACCTTGAAGAGCCGCCGCCGCGCACGGTCTTCATCCTCGTCGCTCATTCGCTGGGCCGGCTCCTGCCAACGATCCGTTCGCGCTGCCAGGTGCTGAGGCTGGAACCGCTGGCGCCCGACATTCTGGAGCAGTTGCTCGTACGCCTTGGAGCAGAACTGCCGGCAAATCTCGAGGAGAAGAACATTCTCATCGAGCGGGCAAAGGGCAGCGCCCGCGATGCTATCCTGCTCACCCAGTTCGGGGGACTCGAGATCGAGCAGGTCGTGGGGCGCATCCTCGAGCAGCGCCGCTTCGACGCGGCTGAAGCATACAGGCTCGCCGAGGCTACTGCCGGCCGCGAGCGTCAGGTCCAATTCGAGCTTTTCAACCGCGCGGTGCTCGATCGGCTCGCGGATAGCGCGGCAAAGGCATCGGCGGCCGGAGCGCTGCCGCGCGCGGGAGAGCTGGCGGCCCTGTGGGAGGAGCTTGCCGAAATGACCCGGCAGGTGGAGATCTTCAATCTTGATCGCAAGCAGCATGTGGTCGGGACGATGGCGCGCCTGCACCAGGCCCTGCGCGGACCGGTCTTGAGCTAGACCGCGGAAGCATGGCAATCCCCGCCATGATGCGCTATCTGGGCGCAAGCCAATTCATTTCAGAGCATTCTCCCGATGACGCGCGAGACTTTCTATATAACGACAGCCATTTCCTACCCCAACGGGCGGCCGCATATCGGTCATGCCTATGAGCTGATTGCCACCGATGCGTTGGCGCGCTTTCAGCGCTGCGACGGCAAGGACGTATTCTTCCTCACCGGCACGGACGAGCATGGAATCAAGATGCTTCAGACGGCCCGCAAGGAAGGGGTTTCAGCGCGCGAGCTTGCGGACCGGAACGCGCCGGAATTCCAGCGCATGGCACAGGTGCTCAACGCCTCGAACGACGATTTCATCCGTACGACCGAAGAGCGGCACCGCATCGCCAGCCAAGCGATCTGGAAGGCCATGGCCGAAAAGGGCGACATCTACCTTGGCGGATATTCCGGCTGGTATTCGGTCCGCGACGAGGCTTACTACGGCGAAGACGAGACGACGATGGGCGAAGACGGCGTGCGCTATGGCCCGCAGGGCACGCCTGTCGAATGGGTTGAGGAAGAAAGCTATTTCTTCCGCCTCTCCGCCTACCAAGAGCCGCTGCTCAAGCTGTACGAGGATAATCCGGATTTCATCGGCCCCGCCGAGCGGCGCAACGAGATCGTCAGCTTCGTGCGCTCAGGCCTGCGCGACCTCTCGATATCCCGCACCACCTTCGACTGGGGCGTGCCCGTGCCCGGCGACGAAAAGCACGTGATGTATGTCTGGGTCGACGCGCTCACCAATTATCTCACAGCCGTCGGCTATCCGGATAAAGACGCCGAGCGTTGGCGCTACTGGCCGGCCGACGCGCATATCATCGGCAAGGACATCACGCGCTTCCACGCCATCTATTGGCCAGCTTTCCTGATGTCGGCAGGCATCCCGCTCCCCAAGCGGGTCTACGGCCACGGCTTCCTGTTCAACCGCGGCGAGAAAATGTCGAAGTCGGTCGGCAATGTGATCGATCCCTTCGCCTTGGTGGAGCATTTCGGGCTTGACCAGGTGCGCTACTTCTTCCTGCGCGAGGTGCCCTTCGGACAGGACGGCAGCTATAGCCACGAGGCGATCGTCAACCGCACCAATGCCGATCTGGCCAACGACCTCGGCAATCTGGCACAGCGCTCGCTGTCGATGATCGCCAAGAATTGCGGCGGCAAAGTTCCTGCGAAAGGCGATCTGAGCGAACCGGACCGCGCCATCCTCAGCCAGGCAACGGCCGCGCTCGACGCCGCGCGCGAAGCAATGGGGCGGCAGGCGATCCACACGGCGCTTGCGGCGATCTTCGACGTCGTCGCCGAAGCAAACCGCTATTTCGCCAGCCAGGAACCCTGGGCTTTGCGCAAAACTGACCCCGCACGCATGGAGACGGTTCTGTTCACGACCGCCGAGGTGCTGCGGCGCATCGCCATTTTGTGTCAGCCCTTTATCCCCGGCTCGGCGGAGAAGCTGCTCGACCTCCTCGCCGTGCCCGCCGATCGGCGCCGCTTCGCCGACCTCGGTGAATCGGGGATGCTGGAACCGGGAACGCCGCTGCCGCCGCCCCAGCCCGTTTTCCCGCGCTATGTCGAGAGCGAAGGGCAGGGGGACTGAATGCTGGTCGACAGCCACTGCCACCTCGATTTCCCGGAATTCGAGGCGGAGCGGGATGACGTCGTCGCCCGCGCCACGGCGGCCGGCGTTGGTTTGATGGTCACCATCTCCACCCGGGTAAGGAAATTCGACGCTTTGCAGGCCATTGCCGAACGCTACGAAGATGTCTTCTGCACGGTGGGCACGCACCCTCACAATGCTGCTGAGGAAAGCGACATCACGGCAGACGAGCTGGTGGAGCTGTCCAAGCACCCGAAAGTGGTGGGCATCGGCGAGGCCGGCCTCGATTATTTCTATGACAAGGCGCCACGCGACCTGCAGGCGAAAGGTTTTCGCACGCATATCGAGGCAGCGCGGCGAACCGGCCTGCCGCTCGTCATACACGCGCGCGATGCGGATGATGACATCGCCGCCATCTTGCGCGACGAGGCGGGAAGGGGGGCGTTCCCCTTCATCCTGCACTGCTTCTCCTCGGGCGCTGCCCTTGCACGCACCGGGCTGGAACTAGGCGGCTATATCTCCTTCTCGGGCATACTGACCTTCAAGAAGTCGGAGGCGCTGCGGGAGATCGCCGCATCGGCGCCGCGCGAGCGGCTGCTGGTGGAAACGGACGCGCCCTATCTTGCGCCCGTGCCGCACCGCGGCAAACGCAACGAGCCCGCTTTCGTGGCCCACACGGCGGCGGTCCTTGCCGACACCATCGGCCTTTCTCCCGAGGAGACCGCAAGGATTACGACCGAAAACTTCTTCCGCCTCTTCAGCAAGGTGCCGCGCACGGTGCAAGGGAGCGCGTAGCGGTGGCCGAACGGATCCGCCTCACCATCCTGGGCTGCGGTTCATCGCCGGGCGTACCGCGCATCATCGGTGATTGGGGCGCCTGCAGTCCGGACAATCCGCGCAACCGGCGCACGCGCGCTGCGGCCCTGGTCGAGCGCTTTGCATCCGACGGCAAGGTCACGCGCGTTGCCATCGATACCGGACCCGATTTCCGCGCGCAGATGATCGCTGCGCAGGCAAACAGCCTCGATGCGGTCGTCTATACGCATCCCCATGCCGACCATATCCACGGCATCGACGATCTGCGCAGCTATGTGCTGGCGCAGCGCCGGCTCATGGACATCTATGCCGACGAGCCGACGCTCCTCCGGCTGAAGGAAGGCTTCCGCTACTGTTTCGAAACGCCTGCGGGCAGCAACTACCCGCCCATCGTGCTGCCGCATCTCATCCGCCACGAGCAGGCGTTTTCGATTTGGGGCGAGGGCGGGCCGATCACCTTCACGCCGCTGCCGCAAATCCATGGCGACATTCGCTCGCTCGGCTTCCGCATCGGCAAGATCGCCTACTGTCCGGATGTAAGCGATTTCCCGCCCGAGACCGTGCCTCTGTTGCAGGATCTCGAGGTGCTGGTCCTGGATGCTCTGCAGTACAAGCCGCATCCCAGCCACCTCTCGCTCGCAGAGGCGCTTGAATGGGTTGAGCGGCTCAAGCCCCGGCGGGCCATCCTGACGCATATGCATACGCCGCTGGATTACGACGCGGTGGCTCGCGAGACTCCAGACAATGTCGATCCCGCCTATGATGGCATCGCGGTTGAACTTGAATATGCAGAAATTTGAATTTAAAGGGATTTTTTGTGTCCAAGTCCATTGAGCGTGTGGCGAAGGCGGCTGCTGAAGCCGGGCTTCCGATCGAAATCAGACGGATGGGCGAATCGACCCGCACCGCCGCGGAAGCGGCGCGCCAATGCGGATGCGAGATCGATCAGATTGTTAAATCGCTGATCTTTGCCGGCAAGAGCTCGGGCCGGCTCTACCTTTTTCTCGTGCCGGGCAGCAGAAAGCTGGACGTGGCAAAGGCCGGCCTGCTTGTCGGCGAAGACCTGGATCGCGCCGATCCGCGCCAGGTTCGCGAGGAAACCGGCTTTGCCATCGGCGGCGTTTCGCCACTCGGCCAGCCGGACAGCGTGCGCCGCTATGCGGACGAGACGCTTCTGCGCTTCGGACAGGTCTGGGCCGCGGCCGGCGCCCATGACGCGGTCTTTGCCGCCGAGCCGAGGGCTTTGATCGCGGCCGCGGGCGCGCATGTATCAGACATCGTAGCGTAGCTGCTCACCGGGCGGCCGCTCAGATCGGATACGCGCTGGTTCCATAATCTATCTTATGCGATCGTGCGGTGGGGCCAACTAGGGCCGACTTCTCTGCCTCGTCACTTCTTGGAGGCACCTCATTCCGGAAGACCCGCCTTGCGAAAGCCGTCAATGAAACGCTCGAGCGTCGCAGCATCGCGGAATGGCTCCGTCGCAGCCCAGTGGCGGATCGTGAAATCCGGATTGCCGACGAGGAACAGCTCGGCCTCCGTGCGCGCTTGGTCGAGCCGGCCCAGCTGCGCAAGGGCTGCCGCGAGGAAGCGGCGTGAGCTCGTCCGATACGTCTCGTCCCTGCGCAGCGTCTCGACAGCGGCTTCGTATTCCCCGGCCGCATATTGCGCCTGGCCGAGCACCATATAGTACCAGCTTGCCGGAAACGGGTTGAGCAGAAACGCCCTGCGGATGTGCTCGAGGCCCTCGTCTACCCGCCCGGCCAGGACAGTGATGTCCGACAACGCCGCCCAGGTGTCGGCCTCGTTCGGGTCGAGCTCGACCGCGTTGGCGAACTGCGCATCCGCCTCGGCGAAGCGGCGCTCATAGGCCAACAGATAGGCCAGAACCCAGCGGCAGCCCGCGTCATTCGGATCAAGCGCGACGGCCTTGTGCGCCAGTTCCAGGGCTGCGCTTCGGTCGGGTTCTGTCGGACCGCCTGAATGCACCGCGCCCATCCAGTGGTTGATGGCAAGCCAGCGATGAGCCTCGGCATATTGCGGATCGAGTGACACCGCGCGCGTGAGCATCAGATGCGCTTCCCGGGCCGCGTGCGGCGAGTCGTCCATCAGCCTGCGCGCCCGCACGCAGAGGTCGTAAGCCTCAATATTCTTCGGCCGATTGCGCGGCGGCGATGCATGCAGCCGGCCCAGCAACGCCTCCACGATCCTCCTCGCCACCTCATCCTGGACGGCAAAGACATCCTCCAGGCTGCGGTCAAAGCGTTCCGCCCAGAGATGGTCGCCGCTCACCGCATCGACGAGCTGCGCATTGATGCGCACGCGTCCTGCGTCGCGTCTTGCGCTCCCCTGCAAGAGGTAGCGCACGCCAAGCTCTCCTGCGATCTCGAACATATCCGCGCCCCTGCCCTTGTAGGCAAAAGACGAGTTGCGCGCGATGACGAACAGGCCGGAAACCCTTGAGAGGTCCGTGGTCAGATCTTCGGTCAGCCCGTCCGCGAAGCATCCCTGCTCGGGATCATTGCTGAGATTGACGAAGGGCAGCACGGCTATGGATGGCTTACCGGGCAGCGGCAAAGCTTTCCGTCTCGTGCCGCCGAGTTGTTCGACGGGTCCCGTGAAGCGATAGCCGATGCGCGGAACCGTCGCGATCCATGCACCGCCGCCGGCGGGCTGACCAAGCAGCTTGCGCAGCTGCGCTATCTGGACGGTGAGGTTGCCTTCCTCGACCGCCCTGCCCGGCCATGCCGCATCCATTAACTCGGCCTTGCTCACGATTTCGTCCGACCGCCCGACAAGCGCAGTGAGCAGCTTTATCCCGCGATAGCCAACGGCGACCGGAACATCGTCCCGAAGGAGCGTTCCCGCACCACAGTCAAGCATGAACGGACCGAAGACAAAGCGCGACGCCTGCATGCGGCGCATCTTTAGCGCGTTTGGAGGTTTTTGGAACTATTTGGCAGTCCTTAATGACGGCGCTGTTCGCATCCTGCAGAAAGCATTCTCCTTCGGGTGGAGGGCGTCGGATCCAGATCATATGCATGTCGCGATGAACGATATTGTCTCCCTGAAATTCCTATCTGCCGGACCCGTATTGAAGCCTGCATGACCGCCGAAAGCGCCACATCGCCGCGAGAAACTCGGAGCCGACGGGCTGCGATGGCGGGCATAATCGCGACCGTCACCGTGTTCGCCGTCGCTCAGGGGCTGACCTATCCGCTGCTCAGCTTCATCCTTGAGCGGCAGGGCACGACGCCCGGCCTGATCGGCTTGTCGGCGGCGATGACGCCGCTGGGCTTCATCGTCTCCGCACCCTTTATTCCCGCGCTTGCGCGGCGCATGGGCACGGCCCGCTTTACTGTCCTATGTTCGATTCTCGCCGCAACTACCCTGGCCGCGATTGGCGGTACGCAGGACGTCTGGACCTGGATGCCGCTGCGCTTCCTTCTCGGATTCTTCGCCAATCCGCTCTACGTGATCAGCGAAACCTGGTTGATCTCGATCACGCCGGCACAACGCCGGGGCCGCATCATGGGCCTATATTCATCGATTGTTTCGGGTGGCTTCGCCATTGGCCCGCTGTCGCTTGGCCTGGTCGGCACACAGGGTTGGCCACCCTTCATCTTCGGCATCGCGGCCTTCCTCCTCTGCGGCCTGATCGTGCTTGCGGTCGTGCCCCGCCTGCCGAAAATGCCCCATGAAGGCGAGGCCACGTCGGTCGGCCGCTTCTTCGCGCTGGCGCCGCTGCTTTTGTTCGCGGTTTTCGCCGCTGCCGCCTTCGAACAGACCCTGCTTTCCCTCTTCGCCGTCTATGGCGCCGCCCTCGGCAGCGCCGAAGAGCACATCGCTTCCCTCATCGCCTGTTTCATAGCAGGCAACGCCGTGTTGCAGATATTGCTTGGGCGCCTCGCCGAACGGTTCGGCTCGAAGCACACCATGCTATTCTGCGCCCTGGCTTACCTTGTGTGCTGCTTGCTGCTGCCGTTGATCTTCCACTCCTGGCTCATCTGGCCGCTTGTTTTCGTCTGGGGCGGCGTCTCGTTCGGGATCTACACCATGGCGTTGATACAGCTCGGCGAAGATTTCACCGGTCAGGCCTTGATCGCCGGCAATGCTGCCTTCGCCTTGGTATGGGGCATCGGCGGCATCGTGGGCTCGCCCGCGGCAGGACTGGCGATGCAACTGATCGGACATCAGGGGCTGCCATTTTCGCTGGCCTTCTTGTGCTTCATCCTGACGTTGTTTCTGGTGGCGCAGCGCCGGAGGGCCTGATCGACGCGATCATCTGGGACCTACGCTGCCCCTCCCCGTCACGGCGCGATTTGTGCTGCAAATGGTGTACTGCGTTGCCGCTGACGCGGGTTGAGAATAGGGCGGCAGCGCGCTACGGCTTCACCGCTGTCGAACGGAGCCGTCCCCATGAAGCCATCCAAGGACATTTCCCGCCTGATCGAAATCATGGCGGCCTTGCGCGATCCGAAGACCGGCTGTCCCTGGGACCTGGACCAGGATTTTTCCTCCATCGCGCCCTACACGATCGAGGAAGCCTATGAAGTACTCGATGCAATCCAGCGCAACGACATGCATGACCTTCGCGAGGAACTCGGCGATCTGCTCCTCCAGGTCGTCTTCCATGCGCGGATGGCAGAGGAAGCCGGCAGCTTTAGCTTCGGCGATGTGGTCGAGGCGATAACGACCAAGATGGTCCGCCGCCACCCGCACGTGTTCGGCGATGCCGAGGCCCGCGAGGCGGGGATGGCCAAGGGCATGTGGGAGCGCATCAAGGCGGAGGAAAAGGCCGAGCGCCGGGCGCGGCGCGGGTCGGATGGAGAGCCGAGGCGCGGCTATCTGGACGAGGTCGCCATTGCCCTGCCCGCGCTGACCCGTGCCCTGAAACTCCAGGAGAAGGCGGCGCGCGTAGGCTTCGATTGGGGTGCCGCGCGGCCGATTCTGGCGAAGATCGAAGAAGAGATCGGAGAACTGCGCGAGGCGATGGACGAGGGCCGGCAAGAGGCGGTGGCAGAGGAGTTCGGAGATCTTCTCTTCGCGCTCGTCAATCTCGGCCGCCACCTCAATGTCGATCCGGAAGCCGCGCTGAGGGACACGAACGAAAAATTCCGCAGGCGCTTCCATGCCGTGGAAAGCGGTCTTGAAGCGCAAGGAAAGATCTTGGCCGAGGCCTCCCTAGAGGAGATGGAGGCGCTTTGGCAATCAGCCAAGAAGGCGGAATGAGCCCTACCCTTGGTCCGATAGGCGCCGCATGATCTCTTCGCGCGCGGCGTCCGTGGCGCGAATCCGGACAGTAACGCTGCCATCCTCGTGATCTCTGCGGTCGGTCACATCCCCGTGTCGATAGATCCAGTCCATCAGCGCCATCTGGTCGGGCGATAGCGTGATGGAGGTCTCCTCCACCTTGCCCGAAAGGCGCCCTTCTATCAGCATCATGAGATCGGGAATCCCCTCTCCCGTGATCGCTGAGACGGCAATCGGCGCATTCTTGTTTGCTTCGCCTTGCAGGAGTCTCTCCCGATCTCCTTCGCTCAGCCGATCGATCTTGTTCCACACCTCGATCACGCGATCGGTATCGGCCGCGTTGACGCCCAGGCTCGCCAGCACCTGTTCCACATCCGCTGCATGCGCGGCTGTGTCAGGATCGGAGATGTCGCGCAGATGGATGACGAGATCGGCCTCCACCACCTCCTCCAGCGTGGCGCGGAAGGCAGCCACCAGATGCGGCGGCAGATCGGAAATAAAGCCGACCGTATCGGAGAGGATCACGACTGTGCCGTGCCGGAAGCGCACGCGCCGCAGCGTCGGATCGAGCGTGGCGAACAGCATGTCTTCCGCAAGCACCGACGCGCCCGTCAGCCGGTTGAAGAGCGTCGACTTGCCGGCATTCGTGTAGCCGACGATCGCGACGACCGGAAACGGCACCTTGCGGCGCTTGGCCCTGTGGAGGTCGCGTGTCCGGCGCACGGTCTCCAACTCGCGCTTGATGCGCAGAATGCGCTCCTGCAGGAGGCGGCGGTCGGCCTCGATCTGCGTTTCGCCGGGACCGCCCATGAAGCCGCCGCCGCCCCTTTGCCGCTCCAGGTGCGTCCAGCTTCGCACCAATCGTCCGCGTTGATATTCGAGATGCGCGAGGTCGACCTGCAGCCGGCCCTCCTTGGTGCGGGCGCGCCGGCCAAAGATTTCGAGGATCAGGCCAGTGCGGTCGAGCACCTTCGCCTTGAAGCTGCGCTCCAGATTGCGCTGCTGCACCGGCGTGAGCTGGTGGTCGACGATGACGAGCTCGGCCTGCTTTTCCGCAATAATCGCCGCAAGCTCTTCCACCTTGCCCGTGCCGATCAGGGTGCCGGGTCTGGGTGCGGCAACGGAAAAGGTCTCGCTGTGAACGACTGCGAGGTCGATTGCCTCGGCGAGGCCGATCGCCTCGTCCAGCTTGGCTTGCGGGGAAAGGGAAACATGCGGCCGCGCCCCCTCCTCCGTCTGTGCGCGCGGGCGCGCATGCAGGAGCGGCACGACGACGACCGCTTTCGTTCGGCCGGCGGGTTGCCCTCCGTCCAGGCCGTCCGTTCTTCCGTCGGCGTATGGTTCTTCAGCCAATCAAGCTTCCCGACCGCCCTCTTCCGCTTCGTAGAGCTGCACCGGCTGGCTCGGCATGATCGTTGAGATCGCATGCTTATAGACGAGCTGCGAGTGACCGTCCCGGCGCAACAGGACGCAGAAATTGTCGAAGGATGTAACGACGCCGGTCAGTTTCACGCCGTTGATCAGGAAAATCGTCAGCGGATTCTTGCTCTTGCGAACGGTGTTGAGGAAAAGGTCCTGTAGATTTTGGGAACGTTCCG
This sequence comes from Chelativorans sp., assembly GCF_031180965.1. Lineage (GTDB taxonomy): Bacteria > Pseudomonadota > Alphaproteobacteria > Rhizobiales > Rhizobiaceae > Chelativorans. The sequence continues at coordinate 15,924 of NZ_JAPSLH010000009.1, read as the reverse complement.
CCATTGTTGTTCTTATCCCCGCTTCGTCGGCAGTAGCGCTATATCACCCCGCCCTGTCAAGCGCGGCAACTGCCCTCCTGCCACGCTCCAGCCGAACGCCTCTCACATACGGCCGCCCCGGATGGGTTAACAGGCAGGCCTCTTTTCCGCAATGTCAAAAAACGCCTGGCGCAGCGCCAGCGCCACGGAGCCGGGATGGCCGTTCGCCACCGGCCGGCCGTCGATTTCCACCACAGGCATCACCACCGTCGAGGCCGCTGTGATGAAGGCCTCGCGCGCCGACTGCGCTTCCTCCACCGAAAACGCTCTTTCCTCCACCTGAAAGCCAAGTTTGGCGGCAATGTCCATGACGGTCCTGCGCGTGACACCGCGCAGGATGCCGAAATCGGCGGGGCGCGTCACCAGCCTGCCTTCCCCCGTTACGATCCAGGCATTGGTGGCGGCGCCCTCTTTGACCATCCCGTCCGTGTCTATGAACCAGGCCTCTGCAGCGCCCGCCTCGCGCGCCTGCTGCCGTGCCAGCACATTGGGCAGGAGCCCGACCGTCTTGATGTCCACCCTCTCCCAGCGATTCTCCGGGACGGTGATCACCCTTATGCCCGTCTCCGCCCGCTTGGCGGAAGCGCGCGGATCGGTCCGCTTGGCGGTGACGACGATGGCCGGTTTGGTATCTGGCGCGGGGAAGACATGGTCGCGCGGGGCCACGCCGCGCGTCACCTGCAGGTAGACCAGGCCGTTCTTCACCCCATTTCGCCGCACCACCTCCCGCAGCACGAGTTCAAGCGCGCTGCGCCGCATCGGCCAGCGCATTTTCAATTCGCGCAAGGAGCGGTCCAGCCGGTCGAGATGACGCGTCATGTCTATGATGTAACCGCGCGCCACCTCGCACACCTCGTAGACTCCGTCGGCAAACTGATATCCCCGGTCCTCGACATGAACGGCAGCGTCGGCGTGGCGGACGTAGCGGCCATTCACATAGGCAATGCGCGGCATTTCCAGCTCCTCGAGAAAAACGCGGCCGGAACGGCCGATCAGAAAAATTCCAGGCTGACGCGGAAAAGCTGTTCCACCTGCCGTACCGCGCCGGCACGGGCGAAGATGACGACGCGGTCCTTCGGCTTGATCCTGAGCGAGCCGCTCGGCCTTATGAAGGCGCCGTCGCGCCACACGCCGCCGATCCGCATGTCCTCCGGTAGGTCCTGCTCGTTGAGGGGCGGCCCGACCAGCGGAGAAGTCTCCAACGCCTCCGCCTCGATCACCTCAGCCGCGCCGCGGTCGATATTGTGCACCGCCCGGATGCGTCCCCGCCGCACATGTTGCAGCACGCGCGAGATGGTGACGGCACGCGGATTGACATGGGCGTCGATGCCAAGAGTCCTGGCGAAGTCGTGATAGGTGGGATTGTTGATGAGGACGAGATTGGATTTGCAGCCAAGCCGCTTGGCGATGACGCTGGACAGGATGTTGACCTGATCGTCATTGGTGAGCGCCACCATCAGATCCGCGTGGTCGATGTCCGCCTCCAGCAGCAGTTTCTGCTCCAGCGCGCTGCCATTGAGCACGACCGTGCGGCGAAGCTGGTCGGCAATCGCCACCGCGCGGGCGCGGTTGTGCTCGATCAGCTTCACTTTTGTGCGGCTCTGCTTGCGTTCCATGGCACGCGCGACATAGAGGCCGATATTGCCGCCGCCGGCGATCACAATGCGCGTGGCCTCCTTCTCGTCATGCCCGAACAGGCCGAGCGTGCGCCGCACCTGCTCCTTTGTGGTGATCACATAGGCCATGTCGCCGGCAATGAGCTGGTCGTTCGACCGGGGAACGAAGAGATGGCCCCCGCGTGACACTCCGACGACGGTGGACGGCAGATCGGGGAAAAGCTCGGTGAGCTGGGAAAGCGGCGTGTTGATGACCGGGCATTCCTCCAGACATTCGATCGCCACCATCGCCACATGCCCATCGGCGAAGGACACCACATCGGTGGCGCCCGGCAGCGCGATGCGCCGCAGCACCATCTCGCCCACTTCCACCTCCGGGGAGATGATCACGTCGATGGGCAGGTGGTCGCGCGAGAACAGGTCCATATAGTGCGACTGCAGATAGGCCTGCGAGCGGATGCGGGCGATCTTTGTCGGGACATTGAAGAGCGAATGCGCCACCTGGCAGGCGACCATGTTCACCTCGTCGTAGAGCGTCACGGCGATGATCATGTCTGCCTGCTGCGCGCCGGCCTGGGCCAACACCTCTGGATGCGCGCCATGGCCGATGAAGCCGCGCGCGTCGAGCGAGTCGCGGACATTGCGGATCAGATCGGCCGAAGTGTCGATGACGGAGACATCATTCTGCTCCGCCGCCAGCCGCTCGGCGATGCCGTATCCCACCTGCCCGGCGCCGCAAATGATGACTTTCATGCGTTCATCGCCCCGTGGTGAACGTGAAGAGTGAACTGCGAACCGTAAATTGTGAATGGCGGCGAACAAGAAAGGGCGGCAGCGCTACGCTGCCTTTGCTCTCCTCACCCTTCACCATTTCACCACTCATCATTCACCGGCTCATACGCCCAGCGACTTCAGCTTCCGGTGCAGCGCCGAGCGCTCCATGCCGATAAACTCGGCGGTGCGCGAGATATTGCCGCCGAACCGGTTGATCTGCGCCAGGAGATATTCCTTTTCGAAAAGCTCGCGCGCCTCACGCAGCGGCAGCGCCATTATATGTTGATCCGACTGGGTCGGCACGCGCGGCATCACGTCGCCGATTTCGGCTGGCAGCAGGTCGGCTGTGATCGGCGCATCGCCGTCGTCACCGCGTGTCAGGATCATCAGCCGCTCGATATTGTTGCGCAGCTGGCGGATATTACCGGGCCAGTCATGCGCCTGCAGCACGGCCATGGCGTCGTCGCCCAGCCGGCGCGGCTTGATGCCCACCTGCGCGGTTATCTGCCGCATGAAATGCTCCACTAGAATCGGAATGTCCTCGCGGCGCTCGGAAAGCGGCGGCACGATGACCGGAACCACGGCAAGGCGGTGGTAAAGATCCTCGCGGAAGCGCCCCTCGGCAATCATCCGTTCCAGATTGCGCGCGGTCGAGGAGATGATGCGCACATCCACCTTGACCCGCTTCGTGCCCCCTACCCGCTCGAACTGCTGGTCGACCAGCACACGCAGGATCTTGCCCTGCGTCTCGCGCGGCATGTCGGCCACCTCGTCGAGATAGAGCGTGCCGCGATGGGCCTCCTCCAACGCCCCCACCTTGCGCTCGCCGCCGTTGGATTCGGTGCCGAAGAGCTCAATCTCCATGCGCTCCGGCGTGATGGAAGCGGCGTTGAGCGTGACGAATGGCCCGCCGGCGCGGCCGGAAAGCGCATGCATCGCACGGGCCGCCAGCTCCTTTCCGGAGCCGGAGGGGCCGATCAGCATCACCCGGCTGTTGCTGGGCGCCACGCGCTCGATCGTCTGGCGCAGATGGTTGATGGCGGGCGAGTGGCCGACAAGATCGAAGCTCTCGCCGCTGCGCTTCTTGAGGTCCATCACCTCACGGCGCAGCTTCGAGGTCTCCAGCGCCCGTTCGCAGATGAGGATCAGGCGGTCCGCCTTGAACGGCTTCTCGATGAAGTCATAGGCGCCCTTCCGGATCGCCGAAACCGCCGTCTCGATCGTGCCGTGGCCGGAGATCATGACCACCGGCAGGTCGGGATGCATTTCCTTGATCTTCCCGAGCAGCGCCAGCCCGTCGAGCGTCGAGCCCTGCAGCCATATGTCCAGCAGGACCAGCCGCGGCACGCGCTCGGCGATAGCCGCCAGTGCCGCGTCGCTGTCGCCCGCCGTGCGCGCCTCGTGCCCCTCGTCGCTCAAGATGCCGGCGACCAGTTCGCGGATGTCTTCCTCGTCGTCGACCACCAATATGTCAGACGCCATTGTCGACCTTTTCCGTCCTTTCTGCAGAATTGTCCGCCCTCGCTCCGTGATCGGCCTGTATGGCCGGAAGAACCATGCGGATCATCGCTCCCACGCCGCCATGGAAGCTTGCCGGAGCGTCGTGCAGCTCCAGTCTTCCGCCGTGGTCCTCGATGATTTTCTTCACGATGGCAAGCCCAAGCCCCGTTCCCTTCTCCCGGGTCGTCATATAGGGCTCGAGCAGCCTTTGCCGATTTTCGCGCGGCAGTCCCTTGCCATTGTCCATCACCAGGATCTCGATCTCGCCGTCTTCTTGCCGTGCCGAAATCCTGATCACGCCCGGCCGGTCCTGATCCCGTGCCGCGTCGATCGCCTCTGCGGCGTTTTTGATGACATTGCCGAAGGCCTGGCTCATGAGCCGCGTGTCGAACCGGCCGATCAGCGGCCTTTTCCCCAGATCGTTCTCGATCTTGATGTCGGCACGGCTGACCTCGATGAGGAAGGAGGCCTCGCGCAGCGGCTCACGCAGGTCGAGCCGCTGGATATCTGGCTTCGGCATGCGGGCAAAGGCGGAAAATTCGTCCACCATGCGTCCGATATCGCCCACCTGCCGGATGATCGTATCCGTGCACTGGTCGAAGATGGCGCGGTCCTCGGTGATCACCTTGCCGAAGCGCCTGCGGATGCGCTCCGCGGAAAGCTGGATCGGCGTGAGCGGGTTCTTGATCTCGTGGGCGATGCGTCGCGCGACATCCGCCCAGGCCGAGGAGCGCTGCGCCTGCACGAGGTCGGTTATGTCGTCGACGGTCACCACATAGGAGCGCTCCTCGCTCTCGCCCACCGCCTCCTCGGTCGTGATCTGGATGTTGAAGGTGCGCTCCCCGCCGGCGCGATAGAACGTCACCTGGTCATGATACACCTTACGGCCGGAGGCGCGGCCCGTCTCGAAAACCGCGCCGAGCTGTGGCAGCACCGCCGCAAGGTTCTTGCCGACCGTGTCCTTCGCATCGATGGAGAACATTGTCTCCGCCGAGCGGTTGACGATGGAGACCGTGCCGTCGGCGTCGACGCCGATCACCCCCGCCGTGACGCCGGACAGCACCGCCTCGGTGAAACGCCGCCGCTCGTCTATCGTGTCGCGTGCCGAGATCAGCTGGTCGCGCTGGGTCTTGAGCTGATAGGTCATCTTGTTGAACGTGTCGCCCAGATTGGCGACGTCGCCGTCGGACGCCCGCACGGGCACGGCAACGTCCAGATTGCCTTGCGAGACCGCATCGGCTGCGCCGATGAGCTGGCGGATCGGGCGCACGATCCGGTCGGCGACGGCTATGCCGGTCCAGATCGCCGCAAGCACGATGGCCAGCGTGACGACAAGATAGAGCAGAGCGAAGGCTACCTGGGTGGTGAACCGGTTCTGCTCCAGCGACTGGTACTCGCCGGCATTAAGGTCCACGAGCCGCTTGGCCTTGATCACCTCGGCGTCGACCTCGCGCATTGTATAGAGATAGGTGTCCGGGAATTCCCGCAGCCTTACGATCGCTCCGATGAGATTGCCCGGCGGAAGCTCGAAGAGCACCGGCTGCTGGGCGGCGGCGTCCATCGCCCCTTCCGGTGGCGACGGGATCTGGATCTGTTTGGGCATCTGCGCGGCCATGATGGCCGATTCGTCTTCGCGCAGGAGCACGGCCTGCGCGAGGCCGAGGCCGACCGCCTGCTGCGTCAGGAACTGGTGAAAGGCCATCCGGTCCACATTGTAGAGCGTGCGGAAGCGGTCGAGATTGACGGCCATGGAAAGCGTCGTGCCGGTCAGCGTCCGCGCATTTTCCTTCACGTAGGCGTCGGCGACCTCCTGCGAATATTGGACGATGACCCGGGTCCTGAGCTCGAACCACCGGTCGAGGCCGAGGTCCAGCGTGATGGACGCGACGATCGCCACCAGGATCGCCGGGATGGCGGCCACCAGCGAGAACATGGCGACAATGCGCACATGCAGCCTGGCCGCAGCCTTGCCCGCCCGGCGGGCGGCATAGATGCGATGAGCCTCGCGGCCGATCAGCCCGAGAAGCAAAAGGAGAAACGCGGCGTTGACGCCGATCAGGATCAGCGTGGTGCGCGAGTCGGGCGTTATCCGCGGCTGCGTGAGCCCGAGCAGGACCGCGAAGGACACGGCAGCGGTGAGCAGCGCCCCGACGGTCGCGAGGATGCCCGGCAACGCCATCAGCCGGCGCCCTTCGCTGGGCGCTGGCCGGTAGGCCGGCTCTCCTGCCATAGCGGGTGCCTGCGTGCTCATCCCTCTCCTGCGGTGCTGAATGGCCCTCGACGCGTTGCAGATATGCAACGTAATGTGGCGATTTTGCAACGTGCTTTGTCGTTGCCTGGCAATGCACCGTTTTTTGCCGGTCTCGCTACAGCCCACTTCGGCGTGGATCAGCCGAAGGACCTCACTGGCTCAAGGATGCCGTGGAGCCCGATAGATATCGACGCCCAGCTCCCGGATCTTCTTGCGCAGGGTATTGCGGTTGACGCCGAGCAGCTCGGCGGCGCGGATCTGGTTTCCCTGGGTGGCGGCAAGCGCCGCGAGCAGTAGCGGATATTCGACTTCGGCCAGAATCCGGTGGTAGAGGCCGGGCGGCGGAAGCGCCGATCCGAAGCTTCGGAAATAGCGCTGCAGATATTGCTCGACCGATTGGCCGAGCGGCAGGTCAGGGCCGGCGCCCTCGCTGGGATGCGCCACTGCCGCCGGAGCGCCTCCATAGAGCTCGTTGAGGATGACTTCTTCCGAAATCTCGTCCTGCGGATAGAGCGCTGCGAGGCGGCGCACCAGGTTTTCGAGCTCCCGCACATTTCCCGGCCAGGGATATTGCATCATGGCATCGAGCCCGCCCTTGGCGATGCGCTTTGCCTGCAGGCCCTCGCGCTCCGCCTGAGCGAAGAAATGGCGTACCAGGTCCGGAATGTCCTCCGCCCGCTCGCGCAGGGGCGGCAGGCGCACCGGGACCACATTGAGACGATAGAACAGGTCCTCGCGGAAGAGCCCCTGATTGATCAGAGCCCGCAGGTCCTTGTTGGTGGCGGCCACGATCCGCACATCTGTCTTGATCGGCGTCCGCCCGCCGACCGTGGTATATTCGCCCTGCTGCAGGACGCGGAGCAGCCGTGTCTGCGCCTCCATCGGCATGTCGCCGATCTCGTCCAGGAACAACGTACCACCCTCCGCCTGCTCGAAGCGGCCGGACGAGCGCTGCTGCGCCCCCGTGAAGGCGCCCTTCTCGTGCCCGAAAAGCTCCGATTCGATCAGGTCTCGCGGGATCGCGGCCATATTGATCGCGACGAAGGGACCGTTGCGCCGGCGGCCGAATTCATGCAGGGCGCGCGCCACCAGCTCTTTGCCCGTGCCCGACTCGCCGCCGATCATGACCGTCAGATCCGTCTGCATCATGCGGGCGAGCATGCGATAGATGTCCTGCATGGCCGGCGAGCGGCCAATGAGCGGCATCGCCTCCGGCGCGTCGCTTGCCTTGGTCTCTCTCGGCTTGCTGCGCGGCTCCGCCAGCGCCCGGCCGACGATCGCCAGGAGCTCCGTCAGGTCGAAGGGCTTCGGCAGATATTCATACGCGCCGACCTCCGAGGCGCGGATCGCCGTCATGAAGGTGTTCTGCGCGCTCATGACGATGACCGGCAGATCAGGCCGAGCCTTGCGGATGCGCGGCAGCATGTCGAAGGCGTTTTCGTCCGGCATTACCACGTCGGTGATGACAAGATCCCCCTCGCCTGCCGCCACCCAGCGCCAGAGCGTCGCGGCGTTGGAGGTGACCCGGACCTGGTGGCCGACGCGCGACAGCGCCTGGTTCAGGACGGTCCGGATGGCCGCATCGTCGTCGGCCACGAGGATGTTGCCGTGCGCGCTCATGCCCTGGCCTCGACACCCTGCGGCCGCACCATCCCTTCCGGCTGCTCGCGCCAGGCCGGCATGAGAATGCGGAAGGTCGTGCCGCGCGCGGAGGAATCGCATTCGATCACGCCGCCATGGGCGCCGACGATCTTTGCCACCAGCGCGAGCCCGAGGCCGGAGCCATTCGGCTTGGTGGTGATGAAGGGATCGAAAATGATGGACTGGATGTCCTCGGGCACGCCGGGCCCGTTGTCATGCACGGAGAATTCCATCGGCAGCGACACGCGCTCGCGCGTGCCCGGCACGGAAAAGCGGATGCCGGGCCGGAATGCAGTGGACAGCTTGATCTCCCCGTCGCCTGAATTTCCAATGGCTTCTGCAGCATTCTTAATGAGGTTCAGGAAGACCTGAACGAGCTGATCGCGATTGGCGAGAATCGGCGGAAGCGAGGGATCGTATTCCTCCACGAAGGTGATATGCCGCGCGAACCCATTCAGCGCGATCGCCTTCACATAGTCGAGCACGACATGGATATTGACGGGCTCACGGTCCACGGGCCGCTCGTCCGAGAACACCTCCATGCGGTCCACCAGGGCGACGATGCGATCCGTCTCCTCGGTAATCAGGCGGGCGAGCGAGCGGTCCTCGTCGGAAACGACCTGCTCAAGAAGCTGCGCCGCCCCACGTATTCCCGACAGCGGGTTCTTGATCTCGTGCGCAAGCATGGCGGCAAGCCCGGTGACCGAGCGAGCGGCACCGCGATGGGTCATCTGGCGGTCGATCTTCTCCGCCATGGAGCGCTCCTGGAACATGATGACCGCAGCTCCCGGCAGCTCGGAAACCGGCGCCACATAGATGTCCACCATTCGGTCCGGGCCCAGCCGCGGAGACGAGATGTCGACGCGATATTCGTTGACTGGCGCGCGCCGCTCGCGCACCTGGTCGATAAGCGTGAGCAAGGGGCTGCCGAAGGGCACGAAATCGGCGAGCTTGCTGCGCGCGAGCATCGTGGCGCTCAGGCGGAAAAAATTCTCGGCCTCCGCGTTGGCGAAGGTGATGATGCCTCCTTCGTCCACGATGATCACGGGGTGTCCGATCGAGTCGATCGCGAGCTGCGCGACGTCGAGCGTTCGGGCTGTCATGCGGCAAGCTCCTGGCAGGTGGGCGTGTCGCTGAAGGCACGCTTCAGCAGCTGGAGCACCCTTGCCGGATCCGTCTCTGTCATGATCGACTGTCGGAGAGGTGCTGGCGCATCCGCGTGCCGCTCCAGATACCAGCCGAGATGTTTTCGCGCGTGGCGGACGCCCTGTCCTGTTCCGTAATGCGAAAGCATGTCCTCGTAATGCGCGGCCACATAGTCCCCCATTTCGGCAGTACCGGCCGGTACGCCTGGCGTGGCGCTGCCTTTTGCCGCGTGCGCAAGCGCGCCGGCCTTCCAAGGCGCCCCATAATGCGCGCGGCCGATCATCACCGCATCCGCGCCCGATTGCGCCAGCATGGCGGTGGCCTCCGCCGCCTCGTCTCCATCTCCGTTCGCGACGAGGGGAATGGAGACCGCCTTCTTCACCTCGGCAATGGCCATCCAGTCCGCCTTGCCCGTATAGAACTGGCAGCGCGTGCGCCCATGCACGGTGATCATGGCGACGCCGGCGGCTTCGGCCCTGCGGGCAACGTCCGCCGCGTTCAGGCTGTTCTCGTCCCAGCCAAGCCGCATCTTCACTGTTACAGGCGCGCGGACAGCCTTCACCACCGCCTCTATCAGCGACAGCGCGTGGTCGGGCTCGCGCATCAACGCCGAGCCGCAATAGCCGCCCGTCACCTTCTTGGCGGGGCAGCCCATATTGATGTCGATGATGTCGGCGCCTTCATCCACGGCGATGCGCGCAGCCTCCGCCATCCACGGTGCTTCGCGCCCGGCGATCTGCACCATGTGCACGTCGACATCGGGCCGGCGGATGCGGCGGGCGCTTTCGGCCCTTCCCTTCGCCAGTTCGCCGCTTGCCACCATTTCCGAAACGACGAGTCCAGCGCCATGGGCATGCGCGCGCTGTCGGAACGGCAGGTCCGTGACGCCGGACATCGGCGCCAGGAACACGCGGTTGCGCAGCGTCACCGTTCCGACCTGCAGTGGCTGCGACAGGGCTTCTAGGTTAGCGCTGCTCAAAAACACGGCATCCTTGTTGTATGCCTATTTCTTAGACATGAATGCCCGCCCGGCGCAATGGGCGTTTGGCGCAATATCAGAAATCCGCTGGCATTTCATGACCGCCGTGATTATCCCTCTGCCGGATGAACACGCTTGTCGAACAGGATCGGGCGAGCGGCAAGCGCCGCATTGCCGCGGTGGTCGTTGCGGCCGGGCGCGGCGAACGCGCCGGCCAGGCGGCAGACGGCCCGAAGCAGTATCGTCTGATCGGAGGCAAGCCGGTCATCAGGCACACGCTGGAGGTGCTGGCCGCGCATGAGCGTATCGGCGCGATCGCCGTCGCCATCCATCCGGATGACGGCGCCCTTTTTTCCCAAGCTTGCGACGGGCTCGGGGCTGACATCCGTACCGTGGATGGCGGCCCCTCCCGGCAGGAATCGACGCGGCTGGCCCTTGCCGCCCTTCGGGATCTCGACCCGGAGATCGTGCTCATCCATGACGGCGTCCGCCCCTTCATCGATGCGCCGCTGATCGACCGCGTTATTGATACGGTGGGCGAAACACTCGGCGCGCTTCCGGTCGTGCCGGTCTCCGATACGCTGAAGCGGCAGGGCGAGAATATGCTCGTGCAAGGGACCGTGCCGCGCAACGGCCTGTTCGCGGCACAGACGCCGCAAGGTTTCCCCTTCCGCCCCATCCTCGAGGCGCACGAAAAGGCCTGGCGCGCTGGCCGAGCCGATTTCACCGACGATGCGGCCATCGCCGAGTGGATTGGAATGCCGGTGCGCCTGGTCGAGGGCTCGCCGGACAACACGAAGCTGACCTGGGCGCGTGACATCGCGCTCGCCGACCAGCGCTTGGGAGGAGTTGCCATGGCGGGAATGCCTGACGTGCGCACCGGCAACGGCTATGACGTGCACGCCTTCGGCAAAGGCAATCATGTCACGCTCTGCGGCGTCGAGATTCCCCATGCCAAGGGGCTCAAGGGCCATTCGGACGCCGACGTCGGCCTGCACGCACTGACCGACGCCCTGCTTGCCACCTGCGGCGCCGGCGACATAGGCACCCATTTCCCGCCTTCCGACCCGCAATGGAAGGGTGCGCCCTCACGGATTTTCGTCGAGCACGCCGCCGGGCTGGTGCGCGAGCGCGGCGGGCGCATCGCCAATGCCGACATTACCCTCATCTGCGAGACGCCGCGCGTCGGACCTCATCGCGACTCGATGGTTGCGCAGCTTTCCGGCATGCTGCGGATCGCGCCCGAACGCGTCTCGATAAAGGCCACCACCAATGAGGGGCTGGGCTTCATCGGCCGCGCCGAGGGCATCGCCGCCATCGCCACCGCCACCGTCGTCTTCCCCGGTGCTCTCAAGGACTGAGCCATGAGCGATACCGAAATCCTCGCGGCCGACGTGCTGCGCGCATTCCAGGAGCGAAAGCTGAAGCTCGTGACGGCCGAATCCTGCACCGGCGGCATGGTAAGCGCGGCGATCACCGATCTCGTCGGCGCCTCAGACGTCTTCGAGCGCGGCTTCGTCACCTATTCCAACGAGGCGAAGTCCGAACTCCTTGGCGTTTCGCGGGAGACGCTCGCCGCCCACGGCGCGGTGTCCGCCGAGACGGCGCGCGAGATGGCCGCCGGCGCGCTCGACCGTTCCCATGCCGACATAGCCGTCTCGGTGACGGGCATCGCCGGGCCCGGCGGCGGCACGCCGGAAAAGCCGGTCGGCCTCGTCTGGTTCGGCATTGCCGTGAAGGGGCGGGAGCCGCGGGCCGAAAAGCGTCAGTTCGCCGGCCTCGGTCGCGCCCTGGTGCGCCGCGACAGCGTGGCCACGGCGCTGACCCTCCTGCTCGATGCGGCTCAGGCCGTGCGCCCGTAGATCGCGTCTGCCCGCCGCTCGAAAGCCTCGGAAAACATGCGGAAGGCGCGGTCGAACATGGCGCCCATCAGCATGCCCAGCATGCGGCTCTTGAACTCGTATTCGATGAAGAAGTGCACGTCCGACTGGGCTTCCCCGGCGGGGTCGAAGCGCCACCGGTTCTGCAGGAACCGGAACGGCCCGTCGATATAGCGCACATCGATGATGCGCTCCGCCGGCTTCAGCACGACCTGGCTGGTGAAGGTCTCGCGGATCGCCTTGTAACCGACCGTCATGTCGGCCACGAGGACGGTCACCCCGTCGCGCTCCTTGCGCGAGCGCACATTGAGCGCCTCACACATCGGCACGAATTCCGGATAGGATTCGACGTCCGCCACGAGGGCGAACATCTGGTCCGGCGGATGATTGACCCTGCGGACGGTCTCGTGCTTCGGCATCGGCCCGCTTATGCAGACTTTGCGAGCGAAAAACGCGCCTCGCGCGCGGCCCTGAGCCGGGCGAAGTCCTCGCCCGCGTGATGCGAGGAGCGCGTGAGCGGGCTGGACGACACCATCAGGAAGCCCTTTGTATAAGCGATGGTCTCGTAGGATTTGAATTCCTCCGGCGTAACGAATTTCTTCACCGGATGGTGTTTCCGCGTCGGCTGCAGATACTGCCCGATGGTGATGAAATCGACATCCGCCGAGCGCAGGTCGTCCATCAGCTGCAGCACCTCGTTCCGCTCCTCGCCAAGGCCGACCATGATGCCGGACTTGGTGAAGATCGAGGGGTCGAGTTCCTTCACCCGCTGCAGGAGACGGATCGAATGGAAATAGCGGGCGCCCGGCCGCACCGTCAGATATTTGGACGGTACCGTCTCCAGATTGTGGTTGAAGACGTCGGGCTTGGCGGCCACCACTACGTCCAGAGCTCCTTCCTTGCGCAGGAAGTCAGGCGTCAGGATTTCGATCGTCGTTGCGGGCGCGGCTTCGCGGATCGCGAAGATCACCTCGGCAAAGTGCTGCGCCCCGCCATCGGCGAGGTCATCGCGGTCGACGGAGGTGATGACGACGTGCGACAGCCCCATCTCGCGCACGGCTTTTGCAACATTGGCCGGCTCATTCGGGTCGAGCGGCCCGGGAATGCCGGTAGCCACATTGCAGAAGGCGCAGGCCCGCGTGCAGATCTCGCCCATGATCATGAAGGTGGCGTGCTTCTTCTCCCAGCACTCGCCGATATTGGGACAGCCGGCCTCCTCGCAGACCGTGACGAGCTTGTTCGACTTCACGATCTCGCGGGTTTCGAGATAGCCCCTGGATATGGGCGCCTTGACCCGGATCCAGTCGGGCTTCTTCAGCACTTCCTGGTCGGGACGATGCGCCTTTTCGGGATGACGCGGGCGGGACTTGGCGACGGTGTCGAGAACGGTGACCATGTTGCCTGCTTTCTGTTCGCCGGCCTCATATAGGCATTGCCGGCGGAGACGAAAGCCCGCCTGCCGGGACGCAGGCGGGCTCCTGAGCGGCCGCCTTTAGCCGCGCCCGCGAATCAGGCGGTAGAGCCAGATCAGAATGCACGCGCCGATCACGGCGACGACTAGCTGGCCGATGACGCCGCCAAAGGTCTCGCCAATGACCGCAACGAGAATTGCGTTAAGAATGACGGCGCCGAGAATGCCTATGATGATATTCATAAGAAGACCGGTATCGGTCTTCATGATCTTCTCGGCGATCCAGCCGGCGATGCCGCCGACCACAATTGTCAAAATCCAACCAAGGCCTTCCATTCGATTCTCCCTGCTCTGATTGCGGATCAGTTCCAACCCTCAAGAAAGGCCGGTCCGGCGATCCGGTTCCGTCCCCTCAAGCGTTTAGCGAGCGGCCATAAGCGTCCAGCACGCTCTCCTTCATCATCTCCGAAAGCGTGGGATGTGGGAAGATGGTGTGCATAAGTTCCTCTTCGGTGGTCTCGAGGTTCATCGCCAGGACGAAACCTTGGATCAGCTCGGTCACCTCCGCGCCCACCATATGCGCGCCGAGGAGCTCTCCGGTCTTCTTGTCGAGGATGGTCTTGATGAAGCCCTGATCCTCCCCGAGCGCGATCGCCTTGCCGTTGGCGCCGAACTGGAACCGGCCCACACGGATGTCGCGGCCGGACGCCTTGGCCTTCTCCTCCGTGAGCCCGACCGAGGCCACCTGCGGCTGGCAATAGGTGCAGCCCGGGATCTTGCTCTTGTCGAGCGGATGAACGCCCGGCACGCCGGCGATCTTTTCGACACAGATCACGCCCTCGTGCTCGGCCTTGTGGGCGAGCATCGGCGGGCCCGCCACATCGCCGATGGCATAGATGCCGGGAATATTGGTGAAGCCATAGCCGTCGACGGCTACGGTGCCGCGGTCGATCTTCACGCCCAGCGCTTCAAGACCGAGATTTTCCACATTGCCCTGCACGCCCACGGCGGAGATCAGGCGGTCGGCGGTGATCTTCTCAACCTTTCCGTCCTTCATCTCCACATGGGCCGTGACCTGATTCGGCCCCTTCTCGACCTTCGTGACCTTGGCATCGGTGTGGAACTTGATGCCCTGTTTTTCCAGCTGACGGCGGGCGAATTTGGACACCTCCGCATCCTCGACGGGAAGGATCTGCGGCATCAGCTCCACCACGGTCACATCGGCGCCCATGGTCCGGTAGAAACTCGCGAATTCGATACCGATGGCGCCCGAACCCATGACGATGAGCGATTTCGGCATCTCCTTCGGCACCATCGCCTCGAAATAGGTCCAGATCAGCTTGCCGTCTGGCTCGATGCCGGGCAGAACACGTGGCCGCGCACCGGTCGCAACGATGATGTGCCTCGCCTTATACGTCCCCTCGCCGAGGGTGTTCTTGGGCGTGGGGTGCTGCGGCTCCATCGGCTTCTTCGAAGGCTTCGCCACCATGATCTCGCCGGGCTCGTTGCCCTTGGCGGCCTTGGTGACTTTCGCCTCGCCCCATATGACGTCCACCTTGTTTTTCTTCATCAGGAAGCCGACACCGCCATTGAGCCGCGCAGAGACTTTTCGCGACCGGTCCACCACCGCGGCGGGATCAGGGGAAATCGTGCCGTCCAGCTTCAGGCCGTAGTCTTTGGCATGCTGCGCGTAATGCAGGATCTCTGCGGAGCGCAGCAAAGCCTTCGTGGGAATGCAGCCCCAATTGAGGCAAATGCCGCCAAGATGCTCGCGCTCGACGATCGCCGTCTTGAGACCCAGTTGCGCCGAGCGCACGGCGGCTACATAGCCGCCCGGGCCGGAGCCGATGATGATGACGTCGTAGGTTTCAGCCACGCAAAACTCCTTTGGTCACAATCCGAGCACCTGCCGGACTACGGGCTCAAGCCCGGCGCCGATGGCACGCGTGTTTTCCGCGTCGAGATGAACGCCGTCGAGCGCCGTCGTCCGCGCCACCGCGCCGGCGTCAAAGAAGGCGCACCCGGCCTGCCCAGCCACTTCCTCGTAGAGCGGAGCGAGCTTCCGCGATTCGGCGGCCCCGCCCTCGAACATGGCACTGAAATCGCTGTTGTCGGTCGCGCAGAGCGGCGGCGGCGAGACGAGCAGAATGGCAGGCACCTTGTAGTCGAAGGGATAGGGATGGCCGCGGATGATCTGGATGAGGCGCTCCATCCCCTGCTTGGCGCCGACGGCGCGACCGCAGACGAACGGCTTCATGTCGTTCGTCCCCAGCATGATGATGACGAGATCGAGCGGAGCATGGGTTGCAAGAAGCGTGGGCAGGATGCGTGCGCCGTTTCGATCCGCCCCCGCCACCCAGTCGTCGAAGGCAGTCGTGCGGCCGCCCAATCCTTCCGGGATGACCCGCGCCGCCTCGCCGAGGCGCGCCTGCAAAACCGATGGCCAGCGGTCCTCATAGGGATGGCGGCCGGGCCCCTCGGCATTGTGCCCATAGGTGAGCGAATCGCCGTAGCAGAGGATGGTCTTCATGGCAGGCTCCTAATCTGTCCCTCCGGACCGGCTCTGGGCTACTCCGCAGGCGTGAGGCAAATCCGCTAGACCAGCATTCCGAAGGGGTTCTCGACCAGGCGCTTGAAGGCGACGAGGAGCTCGGCGCCGAGCGCCCCGTCCACCGCCCGGTGGTCGG
>NZ_JAPSLH010000008.1 GCF_031180965.1 Chelativorans sp. | reverse complement strand
ATCTCGTTTACGAAACACATGGTTCTTCCTCCTACTCCGCCGGCAGCCGGTGCGGGAAGCGGCGGAGTAGGAGGAAGAACCATGTGTTTCGTAAACGAGATCGACTACGGCACGCCGGCTTCAAAGTCGGACAGGACGGTCACGCTGACGATCGACGGGATGGAGGTCACCGTACCGGAGGGTACGTCCATCATGCGCGCGGCGCGCATGGCCGGCATCGAGGTGCCAAAGCTCTGCGCCAACGACATGGTAAAGGCCTTCGGCTCCTGCCGGCTCTGCCTTGTCGAGGTCGAGGGACGCGGCGGCACGCCGGCTTCATGCACGACGCCGGTGGCCGAGGGCCTGAAGGTCTCCACCCGTACGGAGCGGGTCCAGGCCATTCGCCGCGGCGTCATGGAACTCTACATGTCCGACCATCCGGAGGACTGCCCGGCCTGTGCTGCGGGCGACTGCGAGATGGCAGAGATGGCCGAGAGGGTCGGGCTCAAGCAGATCCGCTACGGCCGCGATGGCGACAATCATATCTGGCAGGCCCATGACGGCGCCGCCAATCCGCATTTCATGGAGCCTGACCTCTCCAACCCGTATTTTGCCTATGATGCCTCGCAATGCATCGTCTGCTCGCTCTGCGTGCGCGCCTGCGAGGAACAGCAGGGGACCTTCGCCCTGACCGTCGAAGGACGCGGCTTCGAAAGCCGCATCTCCGCCGGCATGCACGAGCCCTTCCTCGAATCGGAGTGCGTGTCCTGCGGCGCCTGTGTTCAGGCCTGCCCAACCGGAGCCCTGCGCGAGAAATCAGTGATCGAGAAGGGCATGCCGGAGTGGTCGGCGGTGACCACCTGCGCTTATTGCGGCGTCGGCTGCTCCTTCAAGGCGGAGATGAAGGGCGAGGAAGTCGTCCGCATGGTCCCCTGGAAGGACGGCAAGGCGAATCGCGGCCACTCCTGCGTGAAAGGCCGCTTCGCCTATGGCTACACAACGCACAAGGACCGCATCCTGAATCCGATGATCCGCGAAAAGATCACGGATCCATGGCGCGAGGTCACGTGGGAGGAAGCTTTTGCCCATGTGGCAAAGGAGTTCCGGCGCATTCAGTATCAGTATGGCCGCAATGCAGTGGGCGGCATCACCTCCTCGCGCTGCACGAACGAGGAGACCTATCTGGTCCAGAAGCTCGTGCGGCAGGGTTTTGGCAACAACAATGTCGATACCTGCGCGCGCGTCTGTCACTCGCCCACGGGCTACGGTCTCAAGACCACCTTTGGCACCTCCGCAGGCACGCAGGACTTCGATTCCGTAGAGCACGCCGACGTGGTGGTGGTGATCGGCGCCAATCCGACGGACGGCCACCCGGTCTTCGCCTCGCGTCTGAAGCGGCGGCTGCGGCAGGGTGCCAAGCTCATCGTCATTGACCCGCGCCGCATTGACCTCGTGCGCACGCCGCATGTAGAGGCGGCCTACCACCTCCCCCTCCGCCCCGGCACGAATGTGGCGGTGCTCACGGGGCTCGCTCACGTGATCGTGTCCGAAGGGCTGATGAACGAGACCTTCATCCGCGAGCGCTGCGACTGGGACGAGTTCCAGGACTGGGCCGAATTTGTCCTGCAGCCGGAGAATAGTCCGGAAACGGTGGAGAAGGTCTCCGGCGTTCCGGCCGAGCTCATCCGCGGCGCCGCCCGGCTCTACGCCACGGGCGGCAATGGCGCCATCTATTACGGCCTGGGCGTGACGGAGCACAGCCAAGGCTCCACGACGGTGATGGCCATCGCCAATCTCGCCATGGCTACCGGTAACATCGGCCGGCCCGGCGTCGGCGTGAACCCGCTGCGTGGTCAGAACAATGTGCAGGGCTCGTGCGACATGGGCTCCTTCCCGCACGAGTTGCCGGGCTACCGCCATATCTCGGAGGATGCGACGCGCGCGATCTATGAGTCGCTGTGGGGTGTGAAGCTTGACAACGAGCCGGGCCTCAGGATTCCCAACATGCTCGACGCTGCTGTCGAAGGCTCCTTCAAGGGACTATACATCCAGGGCGAGGACATCCTCCAGTCGGATCCAAACACGAAGCATGTAGCCGCCGGCCTCGCGGCGATGGAATGTGTCGTCGTGCACGACCTCTTCCTGAACGAGACGGCCAACTACGCCCACGTCTTCCTGCCGGGCTCCACTTTCCTGGAAAAGGACGGCACGTTCACCAATGCGGAGCGGCGCATCAACCGCGTGCGCAAGGTGATGGCTCCCAAGAACGGCTATGCCGATTGGGAGGTGACGCAGAAGCTCGCTCAGGCGCTGGGAATAGGTTGGAATTACCAGCACCCCGCCGAGATCATGGCCGAGATCGCCGCCACGACGCCAAGCTTCACAGGCGTTACATACGAGCTCCTCGATCGCGAGGGTTCTGTACAGTGGCCGTGCAACGAGAAGGCGCCGCTCGGGACGCCGGTCATGCATATGGACGGGTTCGTGCGCGGCAAAGGCAAGTTCATCCGCACCGCCTATGTGGCGACGGACGAGAAGACCGGCCCGCGCTTCCCGCTGCTGCTCACCACCGGCCGCATCCTGTCGCAATACAATGTCGGCGCGCAGACGCGCCGCACGGAAAATGTCGTCTGGCACGACGAGGACCTGCTGGAGATCCATCCTTTCGACGCCGAAAACCGTGGCATCCGCGACAGCGATTGGGTGAAGCTTGCGAGCCGGGCGGGCGAGACGACTTTGCGCGCGAGGGTGACCGACCGCGTGGCGCCGGGCGTGGTCTACACCACCTTCCACCACCCCGACACCCAGGCGAATGTCGTCACCACCGAGTTCTCCGACTGGGCGACGAATTGCCCGGAATACAAAGTGACGGCGGTGCAGGTGACCCCCTCCAACGGGCCGACGGAGTGGCAAGAGGATTATCAGGAGCTCGCCCGCCGGAGCCGGCGCGTTGTGCATGTGGAGGCGGCGGAGTAGGGCGATGCTCGGTGTGCAAGCGTCTTGCGCGAAAGCGCGCCGCCGTCCGCTTCCATGACAGCCGCGCTCGACAAGGTGCTGCGAACCGCCCAGCGACTCAGCGGGACCCGCGTTTCTGCGCGGGTCATACCGGAAGAAGCGGCGATAGCGCTTTCCTATGGCGGCACCACCCATGCGGTCATGATGGCTACGCCGGCCGATCTGGAGGATTTCGCCCTCGGCTTCAGCCTGACGGAAGGCATTGTCTCCTCGCCTGATGAGATTGAGGCCATCTCGGTCGAAAATCTGGGCGCGGGCTTTGACGTGCAGATCCGGCTCAGGGACGCGGCAAACCAGCGGTTCGAGCAGAGACGCAGGCGGCTTGCGGGGCCGGTCGGCTGCGGCCTGTGCGGCATCGAGTCGATCGAGGAAGCGATGCGGGAGGTGCGCAGCGTCGCCGAAAACGCACTGAGGCTCACAGCCGGGGACGTCGTCCGGTCGGTGCAACTTCTATCCGAGCGGCAGAAGCTGCACAAGGAGACCGGCGCAGTGCATGCTGCCGGACTCTATATTGCCGGCAAGGGGATCGCCGCCGCGCGCGAGGATGTCGGACGGCACAACGCGCTCGACAAATTGGCGGGCGCGCTCTCTAAGGCGGGGATCAGCGGATCAGAGGGCGCTGTGGCGATCACCAGCCGTGTTTCGGTCGAGATGGTGCAGAAAGCCGCATCCGTCGGCGCGCCTATTCTCATTGCCGTATCCGCGCCCACGGCGCTCGCCGTCCGCACGGCCGAGCAGAGCGGAATGACACTGGTGGCGCTGGTTCGCGGCGATGAGTTTGATATCTTCACTCACCCCGAACGCATCGAGATAGGAGCGGCCAAGCATGTCGCATGAGGCGGGATTCAAGTCCGGCGAGGAAAAGCTGATCTATATGGCCAACCAGATCGCGACCTTCTTCCAGACCATGCCACATGCCGAAGCGGTGGAAGGCGTGGCGGACCACATCAACAAGTTCTGGGAGCCGCGCATGCGCCGGCACTTCTTTGAGATCGTAGAGCGCGGCGGGGGCGCCCTCAAGCCGCTGGTGCTGGAAGCGGCTGGGAAAGTAAACCGGCCGGCGGAAGAGAAGACCTAGGGCGGCTAGAACCTCGTTCCTCGGTGAGCAGGTGAAGACCCGTCGGCAGGCCTGTCCGGTACATCAATGGCCAAGGTCTCGTCGCTGGCTGTTCGTCCATACCGCACACTGGCGTTTAACGCCTGCATTCCGGGCCCTGATACTGGCCCGACTAAGCCCCTCCTGCCTCGATCTCCTCCAACAGGTCTTGCAGCTTTCCGAGATGGGGTATCTCGCGGAAGCGCAGCTCGCCGAGGGGCGGCTTCTGCTGTTCGTAGGTCCAGGTGAGTTCATGCGGAACCAGGACGCCCCAGGCGCCGGAGCGGATCGCCGGGACCACGTCCGATTTTAGGGAGTTGCCCACCATCATGCTCCTCTCCGGGCCGTCTCCGTGGCGCGCGAAGACGCGTGCATAGGTCGCCTCCGTCTTCTCGCTGACGATCTCCACGCCGTCGAAGAAGTTGCCGAGCCCCGACTGCGCGAGCTTACGCTCCTGGTCGAACAGATCGCCCTTGGTCACCAGGACGAGCTTGTAGCGACCGGCCAGAGCCTCCAGAGTTTCGGCCGCATGCGGCAGCGGCTCGATGGGGTGGGCGAGCATCTCGCGGCCGAATTGCATGATCTTCGCGAGTGTCGCCGTCGGAACACGGCCATCCGTCACTTCGATGGCTGTTTCCAGCATGGTTAGGGTGAAGCTTTTTACCCCGAAACCGTAGATTTTGAGGTTCCGTATCGCTGCCTCCACGAGGCGGGTCGAGAGCTCCTCCGGGTCGGTATAATCGGCAAGAAGTGCGGCAAACTGTTCCTGCGTCAGCCTGTAAAACTGCTCGTGCTGCCAGAGTGTATCGTCAGCATCAAAGCCGATGGTGGAAAGCCGCATGCCTAGCCCCTTCCAGTCCGCAGTTTCCTCCTCGCATAGCGGCGGAAGTGGCTGGAGTCGATGGTCGGCCTGGCTCACGGATAAGGCAATTCACCCAGCGATGAGAAATGCTCGTTCAGCCCATCCAGCGCGGCAAGGTCCTCTTCGCCAAGGTTGCCAGGGCAGCCGCGATTGTCTCTGCCGTGTGCTGGTCAATTGCCACGTGCCAAGGCCAAGCAGAGGCATCGGCCTGCCGGTGCGCAGTTGGATGCGGGACGCCCGGTCCATCGCCACGGCCTCTTGTCGGTGCCACGGAAAGTCGCCGGCCCTACCCCAGCGGGGGAACGGTGTTCCTCGCGTATCTCGCGTTTCGCCATCCGCTCTAAAAAATTCGGTCTTGCTTTCAGGAGCAGCTCGCCCAGCATCTTGCATGCTCGATGACCTCGCCAGGATCACGGTCGATGAATTCTCCCGCCGCCGTTGAAAAGCGATCGAATTTGCAGGTCGAAGCTCTAGCAGAAAGGGTTCGCGCAGCGCTGCCGAGAGAAGCTCTCGTCGAAAGACGGATGTTCGGCGGCATAGGCTTCATGTTGAATGGCAATATGATGGCCGCCTCCTCCCGCAATGGGCTTCTCCTTCGCGTCGGCAAGGAGAACCACTTCTGCGCAATGCAGCATCCAGGGACAAAGCCGATGGAAATGCGGGGCCGTTGGCTCAAGGGTTACCTCTATGTCGATCCGGACCAGATCGACGATGAGGGACTACGCGGCTGGCTTCAGCTCGCGCTCGCCTACATAAATACTCTGCCGGCTAAGGGCTGATCCGCCCGCCTAAGCTCCCGCTGGCGCGTCGTGCCGCATTAGGCCCTCTTCCTTGAGAGCCGTCCAGAGCGCCGCCGGGATGTCCTTATTGAGGATTTCGCGGTTCGCTTTCACCTGCCCAACGCTCTGCCCGCCGGGGATCACGGAATAGACGACAGGATGCAGAAGCGGGAAGCGCAGCGCCGCCTCGATGAGCTTGACGCCGTGCCTCGCGCAGACCGCCTCGATGCGCGTTACGCGATCGAGGATTTCCGGTGGCGCCTCCGAATAATTGTAATGGGCACCGGGTACCGGTCCGGTGGCTAATATCCCTGAATTGTACGGTCCACCGAGGATGATGCCTATGCCGCGTTCTTCGCACAATGGCAGGAAGCTTTCGAGCGCCTCCTGTTCCAGGAGCGTGTAGCGGCCTGCAAGCAGGAAAAGGTCGAAGTCTCCGCGCTCGGCCATCCATTGGCAGGGCTGCCATTCGTTGACGCCGGCGCCGAAGGCTTTGATCACTCCCTGGTCGCGCAGGGAGAGCAGCGCGTAATAGCCTGAGTGCATCAGCTCGCCCAGCTTTGCATCCAGCGCTTCCTGTGAGCCGTGATTGAACACGTCGAGATCATGCGCATAGAGGATATCGAGACGGTCCACGCCCAGGCGTTCCAGCGAGAAGTCGATCGAGCGCATGACGCCGTCATAGGTGTAGTCGTAGACCTCCCGGCGCGTGGGCGTTTCGAAGAATTTGCCGATGCCGGTGCGCTCCTCCGGCGCGCAGACTTGCAGAAGGCGTCCCACTTTCGTGGAGAGAACATATTCGTCCCGCTTCTTGCCGCGCAGGAAACGGTTGAGGCGGGTCTCGGACAGTCCTAACCCATAGAGGGGCGCCGTATCGAAATAGCGGCAACCGGTCTCCCACGCGGCTTCCAGCACGGAATGCGCCTCTTCGTCGGAAATCGCCTTGTAGAGATTGCCGAGCGGCGCCGTGCCGAAGCCGAGCTCGGTGAAGGAGATGCCGCCATTGCCAATCCGATCGTATTGCCGCGTCTTCACGTCCGCCTCTCCGTTGTGACCGGCGGGACACTAGCACAGCCACCATTTGGCGGAAGGCACGTCGAAGCGTGGACTTGCATTTTGCCGGTTGATAGCATCCGCCGGAAAAGATCGGGGGAGGGAATGACGGAAAAGTTCAGACGCGTTTTCAAGGCCGCCAAACCGGTCATCGCCATGGTGCATCTGGGCGCGTTGCCCGGATCGCCTCTTCATGACGAGGAAGGCGGGATCGAGGCACTTGTCGAAGGTGCGGCCCGGGATCTCGACGCGCTGCAGAAGGCGGGCTTCGACGCCATTATGTTCGGGAACGAGAACGACCGGCCTTACGAGTTCCAGGTCGACACCGCTTCGACGGCCACGATGGCCTATGTGATCGGCCGGTTGCACGAGCGCATCAGCCTTCCCTTCGGCGTGAATGTGCTCTGGGACCCCGTGAGCACCATCGCCCTTGCCGCTGCGACGGGAGCCTCTTTCGTGCGCGAGATCTTTACTGGCACTTATGCCTCCGACATGGGACCGTGGACGCCCGACGCCGGCAAGGCTATGCGCTATCGTGATCGGCTCGGCCGCTCAGACCTTGCCATGCTCTATAACATTTCCGCCGAATTCGCCCATTCGCTGGACCAGCGGAGCCTCGTCGACCGCGCGCGCAGCACGGTTTTCTCCAGCATTCCGGATGCGGTGCTCGTTTCCGGCCAGATCACCGGCGAGGCGGCCGCCCTCAGCGATCTCGAAGCCGTGAAGAAGGCGCTGCCCACCACGCCCGTGCTTGCCAATACGGGCGTGAAGCATGCGACGGTCGCCGATGTTCTAAAAATCGCCGACGGCTGCATCGTCGGCTCCTCGCTCAAGGTGGACGGCAACACCTGGAACCCTGTCGATCCCGAGCGCGCGACCGAGTTCATGCGCCTTGTGCGCACCGCACGCGGCGAATGACCCTTTTCCGATCCAGCCGGATGGAGCCTTGATGAAAGACCGCCTGCGCAAGCTCGTCACGGAGCTGATGCTCATCCCCGGACTTGCCGGCTACGAGGACCGCGTGCGGCGCTATCTGAAGGAGCGGCTTGCGGAGCTCAGCATCGTTTCCCGAACGGACATGCTCGGCAACCTGATCGCCACGATCGAGGGCGACAAGGATGCGCCGAGCGTAATGCTCTTTGCCCATATGGACCAGCTCGGCTTCATCGTCCGCAAGATTGAGGCCGGCGGCTTCATCCGCATCGAGCGTCTGGGGGGCGTGCCGGAGCGGGCGCTTGCCGCTCAGCCCGTGCTCCTTTGTGTCGCGCCGGAGAAGGATCGGCCGGGCGTGATCGCCAACAAGAGCCACCATGCGACGACGCCCGAGGAGAAATACCGCGTCGTGCCATACCAAGACCTCCATATCGACGCAGGCTTCTCGACCGCCGAAGAGGTTGTGGCTGCCGGCGTCGATATCGGCACGCCCGTCGTCTACCGCCCGAGCGCTATCGCGCTCGCTGGTGACCGCATCGCCGGCACGGCGATCGACGACCGTGCAGGCTGTGCCGTGGTATTGGAGGTGGGACGAGAGATAAGCAACCTCCATCCGCGCCCAACCGTGCATCTCGTCTTCTCGGTGCAAGAGGAGTTCAACCTGCGCGGTGCGGTCACGGCGGCGCAGGTGCTGAAGCCCGACATTGCCATCCAGATCGACCTGCTGCTCGCCACCGATACGCCGGATATGGGCTATCGCGGCAACGTGAAGCTTGGCGGCGGGCCGGCCATGAGCCTCTATTCCTTCCACGGTCGCGGCACGCTCAACGGCACGATTCCGCATCCGGGGCTGGTGCGGCTGCTCGAGACCACTGCCGCCCGGGAAAAGCTGCCGCTGCAGCGCAGCGCCCATGTCGGAGCGCTGACCGAAACGTCCTACGTCCAGCTTGTCGGCGGCGGGGTGGCGACGATCGATGTCGGGTTCCCCATGCGGTACTCGCATTCGGCGCTCGAGATATGCGACCTCGGCGACCTTGAGCAGCTGACGACGCTGCTGGTCGCCGCCATCGGCTCCATCGGACCATCCTTCAGTCTCGATCGGGACGAACTCCCATGAACCATTATCTCGGCGTCGACATCGGCACGTTCGAGACCAAAGGCGTGCTCGTGGACGAGACAGGCGCGATCGTCGCAAGTGCTGCGCGGCCACACAAGATGCTCGTGCCGCAGCCAGGCTGGGCCGAGCACCGTGCGCGAGAAGACTGGTGGGGTGACTTCGTCTTCGTGACGCGCAAGCTGCTTGGCGATACAGGCATCGATCCTAGGAGCATCCGCGCGGTGGGTTGCAGCGCCATCGGCCCATGCATGCTGCCGGTCGATGCCGCGGGCGAGCCGCTGTGCAACGCCATCCTCTACGGCGTCGACACGCGGGCTGCGCGCGAGATCGAGCTCCTCAACGCGCGGATCGGCACCGAGACCATCCTTGGGCGCTGCGGAAATTCCCTCACCTCGCAGTCGGTCGGGCCGAAAATCCTGTGGCTCAAGAACAACCGGTCGGAGCTCTACGAGAGGTCGGCAAAGTTTCTCAATTCGACGAGCTATATCAACTACCGCCTGACAGGGCACTTCGTCCTGGACCATTACTCGGCGGCGAGCTCCAGCCCGCTCTATGATGTCGAGAAGCAGGATTGGACGCTCGACCTGGCGCCTGACATCGTCCGCCGGGACCAACTTCCCGATCTTCTCTGGACGACCGAAATCGCCGGCAAGGTGACCCCGAAAGCTGCGGGCGAAACCGGCCTTGCGGAGGGCACGCCTGTGACGGCCGGCACGATCGACGCGGCTGCGGAGGCGCTCAGCGTCGGCGTCCTTTCGCCGGGCGACATGATGATCATGTACGGCTCGACCATCTTCACCATCATGCTCTCCGCGGAGCGCATCCGCGATGGGCGGCTCTGGTACGCGCCATGGCTGTTTGCAAACGAACATGCCTCGATGGGGGGGCTCGCCACGAGCGGGACGCTTACGCACTGGTTCCGCGACCATTTCGCTGGGGAGCTGCCGGAGGAGGAAGCTTTCGCGGCGTTGGCCGGCGAGGCGGCGGCGTCACCGCCCGGCGCGAACGGGCTCGTATTCCTGCCCTATTTTTCGGGCGAGCGAACGCCGATCCACGACCCGGACGCCAAGGGCGTCATATTCGGGCTGAACCTCACGCATACGCGCGGCGACATTTACCGGGCAATGCTCGAAGGGATCGCCTGCGGGACGACCCATATCATCGATACCTATCGCGAGCTCGGCTGGCCGCCGCAGGCCATCTATGCAGTGGGCGGAGGCACCAGGAACGAGGTCTGGGCGCAGGCGACATCAGATATCTCCGGCGTGGACCAGATCATCCGCGCCAGGACGATCGGCGCGTCGTATGGCGATGCATTTCTCGCGGCGGTGGCGGTCGGCGATGCAAGGAAGGAAGAGATTGCGGCCTGGAATCCAGCTGTGCGGACGATCTCGCCACGCAGAGAGCACGCGGCGGCGTATGAGCGGCAGTACGGTGTGTTCCGCCGCATCTATGATCAGACGCGCGACTTGATGGCGACGCTGTCACGGCCGGCTTGAGCCCTCGAGCGCAGAGGCTTACGCCGCCGCCATCCGGACCTGTTTCGCCGATCGATCCAATGAAGGGTGGCCCTACTTCACCGCGCCCGTTGCCATACCGGCGATGATATAGCGCTCGAGAAGAATGCCGACGATGACGAGCGGCGCAATCGCTGCCGTCGAGAGCGCCGCCATCGACCACCAATTGATGCCCTGACTGCCCGTTTGGCTCGCCACCATCACCGGCAGCGTCTTGGCATCCGTGCTCGTGAGCAGTGCTGCAAAGAAATACTCGTTCCAGCAGAGGATCAGCGAGAGAATGAAGGCTGCCACCATGCCCGGAAGCGCGATCGGCACGACAATGCGCAGGAACGCCCCCCAGGTGGAAAGCCCGTCGACCAGCGCCGCCTCTTCCAAATCCACGGGAATGCCGCGGAACTGGTCGCGCATGATCCAGATCACGATGGGCAGCACCATCAGCGTATAGAGCAGGATCAGTCCGACGAGGGAGTCGAGCAGCGCCAGTTCCTTGTAGAGGACCAGGAAGGGGAGCGCCAGGACTACCGGCGGCAGGATCAGCTGCGAAAGGAAGAAGAAGGAAATGTCCTTGTTCCCCATCCAGAGGAATCGGTAGTTGAAACGCGTGAGCCCATAGGCCGCCGTCGAACCCAAGATGAGGGCGAGCGAGGAGGCGGAGAGCGAGGCGACAACGCTGTTCATGAAGCGCTTCACGAATTCCGCGCGCACCGTTGACGTCTGGAAGATGGAGTCCGGCGAAAGGCCGAGGGACTGCCACCCGCGCCATTGCGGCGTGAAATCCACAAAGGGGATCAGGTGGCCCTGCATGACATTGGGCGCGAGCTTGAAGGAGGTCGTGACCGTCCAGTAGATCGGGAACAGGCAGATGAAGGCCCATGCTGCCAGGATGCCGTAGACGATCGTGCGCACGAGGATCCGGCGGAGACGATCCTGGCCCGTTTCCATCGGCACCGCATCCTCAAAGCGACTTCCGAGAACGGCCATCGTTCAAGCCTCCTGCTGGTCGTAGCCGCGCATCCAGCGCCCGAACAGGTTGAGGAGCACGGTCAGGAAGACCACGATCATCACGAGATAGACCATCGCCAGCAGCGTCCCGTAACCGACGTTAGACCGATCGCGGTACTCGCGGAAAATGAAGCTCGTTACCGAATCCGTGGCTCCACCAGGTCCGCCGGAGGTGACGTTGATGATGATGTCGGCGATCTTCAGCTTGAAGATGATGCGGATCAGGATCGCCGTGATGGAGACCGGCAAGGTCAACGGAAAGACCACGCGCCAAAAGGTCTGCCAGGAATTCGCGCCATCGACCTTGGCGGCCTCCGTAACCTCCTTCGGAACCGCCTGCAGGCCGGCCAAAAGCATGATCATCATGAGCGGGATGAAGGTCCACGCATCCATCACCATGATAGAGATCCTGGCGAACCAGGGATCCGTGAAGAAGGCGGGCGTGTCCCAGCCAAGCCAGCGGGCGAAGTTCGCCACCGGTCCAAAGCGTATCTCCATCATGGATTTGCCGACCATCCAGCTCACGGCCACCGGCGAAAGCATCAGCGGCAGGAGGAAGACCACGCGAAAAAACTTCCGCGCCCGGATCTGCGAGTGGAGCAACAGCGCCAGGCCGAAGGCTATGGCGTACTCCACCAGCACCGCAAGCGTGTACAGCACCATGTTGTAGAGGGCGTTCCAGTAGAACGGATCGCGCCACATCTGGCGGATATTATCGAAGCCGTTCAATCTTCGGCCCATGGTGGAGGAGAGATTCCAATCCGTGAAGGAGATGTAGAGGCCGAAGAGAAGCGGAAAAACCACCATCGAGATGATGAACAGGATGGCGGGCAATACGAAGAGGGCCCGGGCGCCCGCCTCGCCCCGCCGCAGCACCTGCGAAATGCCGAGCGTGACGGCCCAGAGAAGATACGCATAGAGCACGGGACGCCATGTCACGAAGCCGAAGGCTATTGCGTCGGCTTTATAGAGGATCTGCAGGATCAGAATTGCAGCAAGGATGAGCGAGCCGGCGGCTAAGATGGCCGCCCCCAGCCGCCGCCGCCCGTGCGACACCGGGTCCGACCGGACGACCTGGTCCAGAACGAGAGGAAGCGCCGCCGCGTTATCCATACAAGGCCTTTGTCACGTTCAAGGAAGCACCTCTCGGACGGCTCTACGGCAGCCGGCGGCCATGCCGGCCGCCGGTCGTCACACGCCTGTTCTGCTCCGCTAAAGGCCGAGCGAGGCCTTGTAGAGCTGAATCTGGCTTTCCCGGCCAATCTGGTCCGTGATCTTCTCCCATGCCGCGGCAATGGCGTCGGCGGTTTCCTGAGCCGACTTGTATTGACCGGCATAGCCCTTCGCCAGTTCGTCCTCCGCCACGGAATAGTATTGGAAGATGCCGGGGATGCGCGGCTCGATGGCAGCGTTCGGATGATTGTAGCTGTCGAGATTGGAGCCGAGATAATCTTCGATGAAGGCGCGGTCGTAACCCGCTGCCTCCCATTCGTCGTAGTTGAAATGGGAGTTGCGGTAGGGCTGGAATCCGGAAGGATAAGCGGACATCCAGAGGGAAATGTCCTTGCCGCCCAGATGCGCCGCGGCGGACCATGCAGCCTTCTTCTTCTTTTCGTCGCCGTCGACGCGCGCCATTACATAAACGCCCCAGCCGATATAGGCCATGTTGGGTGCATAGTTCGCGCCGGAGGCGAGCTTTTCCCACTGGCCGGTCTTGGAGTTGTAGACATCCTCCGAGCCGGGCAGGATGTCGAAGCCGATCACGTCGCCAATGACGGAACTGTCGGAAGTCCGGGCGCTCGCGCCGACATCGCCCCACCAGGTCAGCATATCGCCGGTGCCGGCAAGGAACTGCTGGAAGGCGGTCGTGTTCGGGTCCGCGTTGATCTGGTCCGGCGGCTGGTTGGCCATGTTGTCCATGACCTCCTGGATCGCCCGTACGAATGCCGGATTGTTGACGCGCGGCTTCATCGTATCGGGGTCGAAAAGCCAGGCCGGATCGTCCGGATGCTTGGCATAGGCGGTCGCTCGGTCCTCCAGGAAATAGAAACCGAAGCCGCCCCAGCCCTTAAGCGGATCCAGGAAACCATGGGCGTCGAGCCCGGTTAGAGGGTCCTTCTTCCCCTTGAGGAAGGCAGAATGGGCTTGAACTTCGGCCCAGGTCTTCGGCGGCGCCCATTCGCCTTGCCCGCCCGATTCCTTCCAGGCGGCAGCGAATTCGGGATTGTCGTAGTAGTCCGTGCGGTAGCAGAAGGTATGGCAATCGCCGTCGATGGAGATGCGGTAAAGCTTGCCGTCCCACGTGCCGACCGGGGCCTTGAGGTAATCGACATAGTCGTCCATGTCGATCAGGCTTTTGACCCAATCCGGTACCTCCGAGGCGAGCCCCTTTCCGCACACGTCTCCCTCGAAGGGCGCGCCCATCTCGAGCACGTCGAAATCGACCGTGCCGGTGGCGATCGACTGCTGCAGGCGGGCATTGTAGTCGGCCTGGGCAAGATCGATCCAGTTGATCTTGGCGCCGGTATAGGCCTCCCAGGGCTTCAGGAAGCCGCGGAAGAGGAAGTTGTGCAGGTTCTGGTTGTTGAGCCCCATGAAGGTAAGCTCCACGCCCTGGAATTCCCCCTCCTGAACCGTCTGGCGGGTGCCGCCGAGGCACAGTTCGCCTACACGCTGCCAATCCGCATCCGTCGGCGATCCCGCTCCCACGCCGGGAATCTTCAGGATCTCGGCGCGAAGATTTTCCTGCGCGGAGGCCCGCGTCATAAGGGCGCCGAGGCCACCCTTCGCTCCCAGCGCCAGGGCGCCCGCTCCGGCGGCGCCTTTCAATATGCGGCGGCGGCTCGCCTGCATGGCCATGAGCCGCTCATAGATGTGCACCTTCATTCGATAACTCCTCCCTCACGCTGCCTTGTTTCGGCTTGCGATTATGCGGATCGAGGATCTGGATATGGCTTCCGTGCGGCGCTCAGACAGGCTCCGCCCTGCTGCGGCCCGCGCCCCCTCCCCGTATATTCCTCCCGACATTTCAAGCCTCTATGGAGTATGAGCCAAGCTGGAGCAAAGTCAACAAACGGGCCGCCGGCCGGGAGGGAAATCCATTGGCCTAAGCGGTCTTTGCAATTGACATCGCGCCGCCGCTCGTCTGTTCTTCGGCCGCGGCGCAACCAGCGCCGGGAGGATGCAGCGCCGGCAGGCGCTCTTTGGGAGGGGAGAGATGCTCAAGGGAATAAGCCCGCTTCTCAATGCGGAGGTCCTGTTCGCGCTGAGGGCGATGGGACATGGGGACGACCTCATCATCGCCGACACCAACTTCCCGTCCGACTCGATCGCCCGGCAGACGCGGCTCGGAAAACTCCTGCGCATCGACAATGTGACGGCAGCGGAAGCCGCTGCGGCGGTACTCTCCGTATACCCGCTCGACACGTTCGTTGATGATGCTGCCGCGCGCATGGAGGTTGTGGGCAAGCCGGACGAGATCCTGCCCGTCCAGCAGGAGGTGCAGCAGGTCGTCGACGCCGCGGAAGGACGCTCCTGGCCGCTTATCGGGGTGGAGCGCTATGCCTTTTATGAAAGGGCGAAGAAAGCCTATTGCGTGATCCAGACCGGCGAGCGCCGGTTTTATGGCTGCTTCGCCTTCCGCAAGGGTGTCATTCCCCCGGAACGAGACTGACCTCCCATGGGCAAGCCGATCGTCATTCTGGGCGTGTTCGTAGCCGACACCGCCTATCGCGCCCAACGCCCCCCGCGCATGGGCGAGACCGTTCTGGGCTCCGGCTTCAAGCTTGGCCCCGGCGGAAAGGGCTCCAACCAGGCGGTGGCCGCCGCGCGGCTGGGCTGCGAGGTCAGCTTCATCACCCGGCTTGGCCGGGACCCTTTTGCGGAGATGGCGCTGAAGACCTGGCGTGAGGCGGGCGTTGTGCCGGCGGTGATCGAGACGCCGGAAAGCTATACCGGCGCCGCTTACATCTTTGTCGAGGAAGGGACCGGCAACAACGCTATAATCGTCTGCCCGGGCGCAGCGATGCTGCTCTCGGCGGAGGATATCGACGCCAAGGCTGATCTCATTCGCTCGGCAGGGGTGTTCGTGACCCAGCTGGAGCAGCCGATCGAGGCGGCGCTGAGCGCGCTCAGGATCGCGCGCGAGGCGCGCGTCACCACCATCCTCAACCCTGCGCCGGCCGCCGAGCTGCCGGCGGAGATCTTCGCCCTCTGCGACTATGCGACGCCGAACGAAACCGAGGCCGAGCAACTGACCGGGATCAGGGTGGTCTCCAAAGCCGATGCCGAACGTGCCGCCGCGGCACTGCTGGACAAGGGCGTCGGCGCGGCGGTCATAACGCTCGGCGAGAAAGGCGCGCTGCTTCACGACGGCAGGCAAGCGCGCCATGTGCCGGCCTTTAACGCCGGCCCGGTCGTGGAGACCACGGGCGCGGGCGACGCCTTCAACGGCGGCTTTGCGGTTGGCCTCGCAAGCGGTCGTTCGCCGGAAGAAGCGGTCCGTTTCGGTTGCGCGGTGGCCGCGATTTCCGTCACCCGGCCGGGGACTGCGCCGTCGATGCCGAGCCTGGCCGAAGTCGAGGCACTGCTTGCGGGCAGTTGAGACTTCCCGCCCTGGAGTGCGGACGAGGCTGTGTCAACGTCGCACCTCGATGCCTCACTTCGCTTCGGCAGGTATGATGCTGATATTGCCGCCCACCTCAAGAACGGCGAATTTGATCTGATCGAGCCGCTCCAGCCCGTGCTGTTCGCGGGCTGCCTCCAGCACGTCCTCAAGGCTCACCCGCGCCCGCGTCAGCGCCTCCTCGTCTACATTTCCTAGGCTGATCAGCACCGTCGGAACCCCGTCCATCAGCTCCGCCGACCTCGGAGACCACTGCTTGAAATAGGAGAAGGCAATATCCGTGACAAACAGCGTCAGGATCAGGAGGAATGCGTTGGTGAGCGAAAAGTCGTCTCCCAACAGCGCCTGCTGCGTCGTCTCTGCAACGATAAGGATGATAACGAAATCGAAGGCCGTCATTTCGGCAAGCGTCCGCCGTCCTGAAAGCCGCACGACCACGAGAAGAAAGAGGTAGATAACGATACCGCGAATGACGGAGTCCATCCGCTTCTCCTATGGCAGGACCAGGGTCGAGGCACCGGCGGCGCTTCCGTCCAGACCCACGCGGTATTGGGCAAGGCCGGGATGCATTGCGCGCAGATAAAGGATCACCTTGACGGGTGCCTGCTCCTCAGCCGCAAACTCCATCACGACTCCGTCGGGTCCGGTCGTCATACGTTCAGGTTCGGGGTGGATGCCTTCGGCTTCGAAATATTCGAAGAAGGTGTGATCGAAGGTCAGCCGGTGCCTGTCGGCGCCGCCATTGAAGCTGACGGAGACCTCGTCGGACGCCTCCCACCGCGCCACACGCGGATACTCAATCTGCCCGGCCGGGAAGGCCGCCTCTGCCTTGGAGAAGTAGCCGCCTGAGCCGGTAAAGCCTGCAATTGCCAGGAGCAGCACCAGGGCGAAGACGACCCAGGCAAACCGTTCGACGGACCAGAAAGCCCGCTGGAGATGCCGTCTTTCGTCTAGCTGTAAGCCGTCGTCGCGAACGGGAGGAGCCTGCATCGGTGTCCTTGCTTCCGCTTTGAGCGGAATGTCAATTCACCGCGCTTGCGAATGGTTCCCTACGCCCATCGAGCTATGGTTCTGGGCTGCGTCAGCTTCTACGCTGAGCGGCCCAGGCGCCGGCGGCAAGCCCGAGAGCCATCGCTACGAAAGCCCCGGCAACGGCGCGCTTGGAAACCGCAAGCTCCCATCCCGGCGTGAGCCGGCGCGGAACCACGCCATAGTCGAATAGGGCAGCAAAGGCCGAAAGCGCCGATGCCTCGCCGATAAGCCGCGGCAGACTGCGGGGCGAGCGCCGCGACAGCCAGATGGCGAAGGGCACCGCCCAGAACATGGCCGAGAGCGCATGGGTGACGAAGCCGACGCCGGTGTGACGGATATCGGGATTGGCGACCGCGCCCGCCTTGTCGCCATGTAGCCAGTGGCTGGTGGCGTTCACCGGCTGCAGCACTCCCCGGCCCTCGCTCTTTGCGGAGGCCATAACGGCCAGGAGAGAGGCCAGACCCGCCATTGTTCCGCTGTAAAGCGCATATCGTGCCGTGCTCATTTGCCGTTCCGCCTCAGGTGAGAACCTCTGCGCGAACTCTCGAGACCGCAGGCTGTTCCAATCCCAAGATGCGACGGAACAAGCGGGGCGGGGCGGCCGTTTGCCGCCGGGACCTCCACAGACCGACAGGGACCCGCGGACCGCTGTAGCGCAACAGAACTTGGAGCGTGCTTGTGAGCGCCTTGAAAGACATGCCTCCGGCAGAGCCGGTCGCCTCGCGCGCCTCCCGAATTGTCATCGTTGGGGCCGGCTTTGCCGGCCTTGAGGCGGCCAAGGAGCTCGGCAAGGCGGGCTTGGCGGTGGTGCTGCTCGACCGCCAAAACCACCACCTCTTCCAGCCGCTCCTTTACCAAGTGGCGACGGCCGCCCTCTCGGCCACCGACGTCGCCGAGCCGATCCGCAAGATCCTGCGCCGCTACGAGAGCGTCCAGGTGCTTCTGGGCGAAGTGACGAGCATCGACATGGCCGGCCGCGTGCTTCACTTGGCCGACGGCTCCTCGGTCTCGTTCGACTACCTGATCCTCGCCACCGGCGCCACGCACAGCTACTTCGGCCACCCGGAATGGGGCCGCATCGCACCTGGCCTGAAGACGCTGGCGGACGCGCGCAAGATACGAGCGCAATCGCTGCTTGCCTTCGAGCGCGCCGAACGCACCATTGATCCCGAGGAGCAGGCGCGGCATATGACGATTGCGATCGTCGGCGGCGGTCCGACAGGGGTCGAACTGGCCGGTTCGCTCGCCGAGCTCAGCCGCTATACCCTGGCGCGCGATTTTCGCAGCGCCAGGCCCGAGGCGGCGAGAATCATGCTCATCGAGGCGGGACCGCGCATCCTGGCGGCGTTCTCAGAGAAAATCTCCGACTATGCCAAAAGACGCCTGGAAAAGCTCGGCGTGGAGGTCTTCGTCGGTACGCGCGTCGAAAAGATCGAAAAGCGCTCGATCACCTTCGACGGCCGCACCGTCCCAGTTGGCCTGGTGCTCTGGGCGGCGGGGGTGGCCGCATCGCCTCTTGCCGCTCAGCTTGGCGCGGAAACCGACCGCACCGGACGCGTCCTCGTCGACGAGGCGATGCGGGCGAAAGGCTTGGACAAGGTCTTCGTGATGGGCGATGCGGCCCATTTCGTGGGGGTGGACGGAAAGCCGCTGCCCGGCCTTGCCCAAGTCGCCAAACAGCAGGGGCGGCATCTCGGGCGCAGTCTCGCCCGCCACTTCCGCGACGGTGCGCCGCTTGAGCCATTCATCTATCGCGGCCGCGGGAACACGGCCATTGTCGGCCGGCATGCCGCCGTCTTCGAGCAGGGCCGCACCAAGCTCACGGGCTGGATCGCATGGCTCTTCTGGGCGGTCATCCACGTCTATCTGCTTGTGGGCTTTCAGCACCGGCTAATGGTCTCGCTCCAGTGGCTCTGGCGCTACATCACCTTTGAACGCGGTGCCCGGCTTGTCACCGACGACTCTATCGAGAGCCGGCCGCCGGAGGCGGCGGCCGCTCGCGAGGCGGCGCCGACCATCGAGCGGGCCGATCAACCATAGGTTCGGCCGGCAATCGAAGCCGGGATAAGGTCAACGTCATGCGGCATCCTTCCTCCATTCCGGCTCTCTCCGCGTTCGACAGCAGCTTCGCTCTTTGGCGCGAAGGCTACACATTCGTCTCGAGCCGTTGCGAGGCGCTTGGGAGCGATGCCTTCTGCACCCGCATCATGCTGAAGGAGGTCGTTTGCATACGCGGACGAGCGGCCGCCGAGCAGTTTTATCAGCCCGGCCGCTTCACCCGGCGTAACGCGATCCCGCGCACGGCGCTGGCGCTGCTGCAGGACTGGGGAAGCGTGCAGACACTCGACGGAGAAGCGCACCGGCATCGCAAGCGGCTGTTCATGGATATGATGCATCCCGAAGTATCGCCAGCGCGGCCGCCATTTTCCGCGCCCAGTGGCAGGCGGCTGCGAGCCGTGCGCCAAAGCACGTCTCGCTGCACGACCTCTCCCGCGAAGCGCTTGCGCGCACGGCGCTTCTTTGGTGTGGGCTTCCGCTCGAGCACGTGGAGCCCGAGCGCCGGGCCAAGGAATTGGCGGCAATGATCGAGGGCGCCGGCGGATTCGGCCCCGGCCATGTCCGGGCCCGCATGCTGCGACGGCGATGCGAAAAATGGGCGGCAGAGGTGGTCCGGGCGATACGGGAGGGCAGGCTTGAGGTCAGCCGGGAGAGCCCGGCCGGGCGCATCGCCCTCTACTCCGAGATCTCCGGAAACCTCCTCCCGCCGGACCTGGCCGCCGTGGAGCTCATCAACCTTCTGCGCCCCACCGTAGCGGTCGGTCGCTTTATCGCTTTTGCCGGCCATGCGCTGCATGTTCATCGCGAAGCGGTACGCCACCTCTCCGCCGGTGCGGCGGACGCCGAGATAGAGGCCTTCATCCAGGAAGTGCGGCGCTTCTATCCCTTCTTCCCGATGATCGGCGGCCGGGTGCTTGAGGAGTTTTCCTGGTTGGGACACCAATTCTCGGTTGGCGACTGGGTGCTGCTCGACATCTACGGGACCAATCGCCACCAAGATTCCTGGCCTGATCCGGACCGGTTCGATCCAAGCCGCTTCCTGCGATGGGCGGGAGACCCATACAGCCTCATCCCGCAAGGTGGGGGGCCGTTCGAGACGGACCATCGTTGCCCTGGCGAATGGCTCACCATCGCGCTCATGGGCGAGGCAACGAGGCAGTTGCTTGCCATGGACTACACGGTGCCGGAGCAGGACCTTACCGTACCCATGGACCGGCTGCCGGCCTTGCCGCGCAGCGGATTCGTCATGGAGCTCGCGGGCCGCTCATAGCCGCGTTCATGCCTGCCTTGCGTGCCCGAGGGAACATGGAGCGGCATTCGCGGTTCGGTGGCCGGGCGCAACGCCGCGCTTTTCCACGGAGGACTTCCGATGCACCGCAAATCGCTTCTCGCAGCTGCCTCACTGGCCGTTTTGCTGGCGGGGCCTGCCTACGCGCAGGACACCAATACGAACGCGAACACCGCTACGCCGACAGAGCCCCAGACCTCTGACCAGAACGATCTGCCGGCTGGTTTCGAGGCAGCGACTGCTTCCACGCCGCAGGAATTCGCCACCATGGCGGCCATGACCGACCTGCTGGAGATCGAGTCCAGCCGGATCGCCCTGGAAAAATCCCAGAGCGAGGAGGTGCGCCAGTTCGCCCAGCACATGATCGATGACCACACCGCAACCTCACAGGCCTTGACGCAGGCGGCCCAGGCGGACGGCGTCACCAACGTGCCGCAGGCGCTTACCGGGCAGCATCAGCAAATGGTCACGCAGCTCCAAGGCCTTCCCGCCGAACAATTCGACGCCGCCTACATCCAGATGCAGGTTGGCGCGCACCAGCAGGCGGTGGCGCTTTTCCAGAGCTATTCACAGCAGGAAGGCGCCCTTGGGGACTTTGCCGAGACCACGCTGCCCAAGCTGCAGGAGCACCTGACGCATGCGCAGCAGCTTTCGCAGTAGCCACAGGAGACAGACCGAATGGCTGACATGAATGAAAGATTGAACCAGTGGCTGCGCGATGCGCACGCCATGGAGCAACAAGCCGAGCAGATGCTCGATGCGCAGTCGCGCCGGATCGAGAACTATCCCGAGCTCAAGGCGCGCATGGAGCAGCACATCGCCGAGACCCGTTCGCAGAGACAGCGGCTCGAGGCTTGCATGGAAAGGCGCGGGACCACCTGGTCCGGCATGAAGGATATGGCTGGCCAGTTCACAGCAATGATGCAGGCCGTGGGCGGCATGTTCGCCAGCGACGAAGTCATGAAGGGCGTGCTCGCAAACTATTCCTTCGAGCACTTCGAGATCGGCTCCTATCGGATCCTGGTCGCCGGGGCGCAAGCGGCCGGCGACGCGGAGACGGCGCGCGTTTGCGAGGAGATACTGCGTGAGGAGGAGACGATGGCCTCCTGGATAACGGAGAATATCCCGCAGATCACGCAAGCCTATCTCATGCGCGAGGCCACGGAATCCGACGCGGCGAAACGTTAGATTGGTCCCGGTGCGGAGATGTCCGATCCCCGCACCGCGGCGGCCAGGGACGGCTGCGATGCAGTCGCGCATCCTTCGGGATGCGCGACATGCGTCGTGAATGAGCCTGCTAGCCCCGCCGAAGTTCGCTCACATACTTTGCCGCACATCGAATGATGCGTGTCCGGAGCGTCGCCCGTTGTCCTCGCGCGCTAGCGCCTGCTTATAAACGTCTGCACCGCGTAGACCCTGCCCCCACCCGCAGCCATGCCGAAGCCGAATTCGGAGAAGCGCGGGTCGAGGATGTTGCGCCGGTGCCCGGAGCTACGGATCCACTGAGCCTGGAACGCGTCGACCTGCCCCATCCCGGCCGTGCAGGAAATGCAGCTGGCGATGTTCTCGCCGATGGCCGCCCAAAGTCCGCCCCCGGCGGCGCGGTAACGATCGGCCACATCCTGCCGTTCGGGCGAGCGGTGGTTGTAGAAGCCACGCCGCGCCATGTCCTCCGCATGGGCCTGGGCGGCGGCGTTGAGCGCAGCACTCATGCGCAGCGCCGGCACACCGCTTTGCCGGCGAGCCTGATTGGCGAGGGAGAGCGCCCGCTCGCGCGCAGCAGCGGGATTTGCGACCGGCTCGACCGGGTTGTTCTGCATCGGGCCGCTTGCGCAGGCGGCACAAATATATGCGACAAGCAGTAGGCAAGCCGCCCGGAAATTTCGAGACATGGGATGTCCTTTCGCTACGGCGGCTTGTTAGCAGGCGAATGGGGCCGATCCAGTCCCTTTCGTGCTTGTCCACACCTGGGGAGCCGGAACTTAATTCCTCCGAGCGGCATCCTCGCTGGCGATCTCGGACCAGCTGTCGCTCTGGGCGAGCATGGTGCGCAGATAGGCCATATCGGCCTGCGCCTGCTCGGGCGAAAGCTCCTGGCGAGCGATACTCTCGGCCTCCTTGAACCGGCCCTGCAGCCCCACCACGAGGGCCAGGTTTTGGCGCACACGGCTGTCTGCTCCCGGTGCCGCGACGGCCTTGGCCAGAAAACTTTCCGCGGCCTTGAGATCGCCCTGCAGTAAATGGGACATGCCGAGGTTGGAAAGCACCGACGGTTCGTCTGGCTGGAGATCCAGGGCGCGCCGGTAAAGCGCACGCGCAGCATCGGGCTGGCCCATTTGGTCGAGTACCGCGCCTTCGGCCGAAAGCAGGCGCCAATCAGGGTATTCGGGGGTCTGGGCCCGACGGATGGCATCGAGCGCCAGTTCCAGTTCGCCTGCAGCCGCGAGCGACTTGCCATAGGCCGCAAGCACGTCGCGGTCCTTCGGATGATCGATCGCCAGCTTGCGCATCACGGCGAGTGCCTGATCCGCGCGCCCGCTCATCTGCAGCACATTGGCGTAGCGCAGCGCGACACCCTTGTCCTTGGGGTCGCCGGCATAAACCTTCCCCAGACTTTGCGACGTCGCCTGCAGCTCGGCGGTAGACATGGCAGCAACGTTCTGACTTGCGCCTGTGCCGAGTGAGCCGGTGGTGATGTTGCTGACCTTGTTCCGTGCCCCTTGCGAGCAACCGGCCAAAGCTGCGGCCAGCAAAAGCACCACCGCCGTCACTGCAAACCTTCTTCCGCGCGCTGGAACCCGCATTGTCCTTCCCGCACCCCGACACTTTCCATGTGCAGAAGTAATCTGTTAACCCTAACGGAGCGTTAAACTGCCGGAAGCGAGGACAAGCCGCCGATGCCGCTCACTCTGGTCGACAGAAAGCCTGCGGGCTCGCTTCCAGTCTATCTCACTGCTGGAGCATCGCTTGAGGACACAGGCGCCGACGGGGCTGCCTGTGCCTGGGCTCGCGCGAACGGCTTCAACGGATCGGAGGGTTCGGTTCTGACCATTCCTGGTCGCGAGGGCGCGCTCGCCGGCGCGTTCTTCGGCATCGGAGCCAGCGCGGCATCGCCTCTTGCCTATGGAAAACTCGCGCGCGCTCTGCCCGCCGGCTCCTGGCACTTCGCTACATTGCCGCAAAATCCCGACCTCGCCGCCTTGGCACTTCTTCTCGGCGGCTATGCCTTCACCCGCTATGGCACGAAGCCGACGCCGGAGATCCAATTTGCCGCGCCGGATGGAGCTGATGCGGAGGAGGTTCGCCGGACGGCGGAGGGCGTGTTCCTGGCGCGCGACCTCATCAATACGCCCGCCAATGATATGGGTCCCGACGCGCTGGAGGAGGCCGCGCGAAGGCTTGCCGAAGCGCATGGCGCGGTCGTCTCGGTGATCCTCGGCGAGGATCTCCTATCGCAGAATTTTCCGATGATCCACGCGGTCGGTCGAGCGGGCGCCATCGCGCCGCGGCTCATCGACATGCGGTGGGGGCCCCAATCCGCGCCGAAAGTGACGCTGGTCGGCAAGGGCGTGTGTTTCGACACCGGCGGCCTGGACATAAAGCCGTCCAGCGGAATGCTTCTCATGAAGAAGGATATGGGCGGAGCGGCGAATGTGCTGGGGCTTGCCTCCATGATCATGGCGCAAAAGCTCCCGGTGCGGCTGCGCGCGCTCATTCCGGCTGTAGAGAATTCGATCTCGGGCAATTCCTTCCGTCCCGGCGATATCCTGCGCAGCCGGAAGGGGATCACAGTGGAGATCGGCAACACCGATGCGGAAGGCCGGCTCGTGCTCGCCGATGCGCTCGCCCTGGCCGACGAGGAAGCGCCCGACATTATGATCGACATGGCCACGTTGACCGGCGCCGCGCGCGTGGCGCTCGGGCCGGATGTCCCGCCCTTCTACACGCGCGACGATAGTTTCGCTTCCGCCGTCGCGACGGCATCGGAGAAAACCGCCGACCCTTTGTGGCGGATGCCGCTGTGGAAGCCCTACGCGGAAAAGCTGCGCTCCAAGGTGGCCGACATCAACAACGTAACGAGCGACGGCTTTGCCGGATCGATCACCGCGGCGCTCTTTCTGGAACGTTTTGTCGAGAAGGCGGCGACTTGGGCGCATTTCGACATCTTCGGGTGGAGCCCGAACGAGAAGCCCACCTGCCCGGTCGGCGGCGAGGCGCAGGCCATCCGCGCCATCGAAGCCCTGCTGCGTGACCGCTATGGCGCCGGAAAGTCTTGAAAAGGCCAGAGTCGCCGCGCAATGACACGGGCACGAAACGATTCGGTTCGTGCAATGCCCGTCATTTTACGGCCGAGCCAGGCGCTGAGGCTGTGGCAGCAGGTATGCGTTGCAGAGGTGCGCAGTGACATGCCGGACCTTACGGAGAGGCAGTTGGCTATCCTGCTCACCATCTACCTCGATCCGCCGCCGCACACAGTGCGGGGCTTGGCCGAAAAGCTGAAGGTGACGAAGCCGGTGATCACCCGCGCGCTGGACACGATGGGCGGGCTCAAGCTCGTCACCCGCCATCGCGACGAGTGCGACCGCCGCAATGTGCTGATCCGGCGCACGGTGGAGGGCGCTCTCTTCGTGGAGCGCTTCGGCGACGTCGCCGTCGCAAAAGCTGCGGAGCTTTCATTGTGAGCACTCTCGACAGCCGTCTCAACGCATTCCGAGCCGACCTCGCCGACGAGCGGCTGAAAGGCCGCGTTGATGCGGCCCGCTTCGTGGCCGGAGAGCCGACTGTCATTGCTGCGCCGGTGGCAGATGTGCACTCGGCGCCAAGTCCGATGGCAGGCATCGACACTCAGTTCCTCTATGGGGAGAGCGTGCGCGTCTTCGAGCGCAGGGAGGGCTGGGCATGGGTGCAGGGCGAGCGCGACGGCTATGTGGGGTATGTGCCGGAAGAGGCGCTGGGCGAGGATACGCACTCACCAACGCATGTAGTTTCTGCTGCGCGAAGTTTCACATATCCGAAATCAGAGCTGAAAACGCCGCCGATCATGGCCCATAGCATGGGGGCACGCGTGGCTGTTGTTGAGGAGGTGGAAAATCACGGCACGGTCTACGCCCTCCTTGGCTCCGGGGGCTCGATGATCGCGAAGCATCTGCGCCCTCTCGGCAAACCTTGCTCGGATTTTGTCTCCATTGCGGAGCGTTTCCTCCACACCCCTTATCTTTGGGGCGGCACGAGCGGCTTTGGCATCGATTGTTCGGGCCTGGTGCAACTGTCGATGTTCATGGCCGGCCGGAACGTTCCGCGTGATACCGACATGCAGGCCACCATCGGTGTCCCGGTGGAACCGGAAGCTGGTCTTCAGCGCGGCGATCTCGTCTTCTGGCGCGGCCATGTCGCCATAATGACCGATGCCGACCACATCATACATGCAAATGGCTACACGATGACCGTATGGGAAGAGCCGTTGGCCGAGGCCATGCGTCGGATCGAGCCTCTCTACGGAAGGCCGACCGGCTACCGCAGGCCCAACTGAACCACGCGCGGCGGAGCCGATCGGCGAGTTGGCTCAGCTCATCGAGCGGACCGCAATCACCGCATTCGTGCCGCCGAAGGCAAAGCTGTTGCTGATCGCGGCTCGGACCGGGCGTCGCCGCGCCTCGTTCGGGGTCACATCCAGGTCGCAGTCGGGATCCGCCTCGCGATAGCCCGCCGTCGGCGGAACCACTCCTTCCTGGATCGCATTCACGCAGGCGATGAGCTCGATGGCGCCGGACGCGCCGAGGCAGTGCCCGTGCATGGATTTGGTCGACGACACAGAAAGCGCCGAGGCGTGGCGGCCGAAAACGTGCTTGATCGCCTCCGTCTCCAGCCGGTCGTTGGCCTTCGTGCCCGTGCCGTGCGCATTCACGTAATCGATATCCTCATGGCTGAGGCCGGCATCCGCCAGGCAGGCCTGCATGGCACGGATCGGCCCCTCCAGCGTCGGTGCGACGATGTCGGAAGCATCGGCGGACATGCCGACCCCTGCAAGCTCAGCCAGGATCGGGGCGCCCCGG
The DNA here is from genome assembly GCF_031180965.1 of Chelativorans sp. GTDB lineage: Bacteria > Pseudomonadota > Alphaproteobacteria > Rhizobiales > Rhizobiaceae > Chelativorans. The sequence goes on along the minus strand of NZ_JAPSLH010000008.1, from coordinate 130,249 downwards.
GCCATGGCGTGCTCATAGGTCTCCAGCACCGCCATGCCGGCGCCCTCGCCAAGAACCAGCCCCTGCCGGTCGGCCGAAAAGGGCCGGCAAGTGTCCGGCGCGAGCACGCGCAGCATCTCCCATCCCTTGAAGATGCCGTAGATCAGAGGTGCATCGGCGCCGCCGGCAAGCATGACGTCGGCCCGGCCGAGGCGGAGCTGATCGATGGCGAGCGAGATCGCATGATTCGACGACGAGCAGGCAGACGTGGCGCCAAACACAGGCCCGGTGAGACCATGCACCATGCTGACCTGCGCCGCCGCCGCCCCCGGCATGATGCGCGGCACGGTGAAGATGTTCACGCGGCTCTTGGATTCCAGGAAGACCGCGCGATACCCCTCCTCGACGGCATGCCAGCCGCAAACGCCCACCCCGACGACGGCCCCAATCCGGTGCGCATTGGAGGCGCTCACCGCGAGCCCGGCCTGGGCGATCGCCTCTCCGGCCGCCACCGCTGCCAGGAGACCATTGCGATCCATCGTCGGCAGCCGCTTGGGATCAATAGCGTGGTCGGGCAGAGCCTTGATCTCCGCTCCTATCCGGACCTTCACTTCGCGCAGATCCGCATTCTCGATCGGGCCGATCGCCACGCGGCCGTCACGCATGGCCTGCCAGATTGCGCCGGCATTGGAGCCGAGCGAGCAGATCCCGCCAAGCCCGGTTATGACGATGCGGCCGGAGGCCATCTCAGCTCTTGGCACTGACCAGCGCCCGAACTGCGTCCACAAGATCCTGGACAGTCCCGAGCTTTTCCCAAGCCTGGGCCGTGTTCATCTCAACCTCGACGCCGAATTCATCCTCCAGGTCGAAGATGAGCTCCGTAAGTTCCAACGAATGGATACCCAGCTCATCGAGCGGAGTGGAAAAGGATATCCCCGACGGATCGCCCTCGGCGCGACCCCTTATCTTCTCGAGGATGGTTTTGCCGATCGAGTCGGCCTGTTGTTCGGCTTGCACCAATATGCCCTTTAGCGTTCACGGCTTCCCATCGTTGTCGGCCTATGCCGGAAGCGCGGATAGCTCGCCTTGTTCCTTGGCTGCATATGACTTGAATTGGGGTGGGGCGGCAAGTCTTCTTATCGCTCGCCGCCGTCGACGAAAATAGTCACGCTTTCATCCTGCGCGAATTCGACCGCCACGACGTCCGGCAACAGAATCTGCCGGGAGTCTATGGCGTGGTAAAACATCGCGCTGCCTTCGATCGCATCGCGCAACGCTTCGATCTGTGGCTGGTGTTCTTCGATCGCCTTCTCGATAGCACCGGCCTCATCGCCCAGATCCGGCAGGAAGACTATCTCGAGGGTGTCGAGAGCAAAGGTCTTGCGCACGCGATCCGCGCTTTGCTGCGCGCTCTCGATGGCCGTGAGAATACGGTCGACCTGATTGTCCTTCGTGCTCTCCTCTGTCTTCACGTCCGAACCGACAATGGCGTCGATTGCCTCCTCGCTTTGCAGGCCCTGGGCAAGGAGAGGGCCCTGCGCCAACGGCGCAAGCAGGAAGGCTATCATCGCTAGAAGGAGTACGGCATTGTCGTAAGGGCCCCTGATCGCGGGGCGGAAAGCAGCGGAATACATCTTTGTTCTCCCGGCAATCACTTCAATAGCAACGCAGGCCGAAACGGCAGGGATGTGGAGGCGGTTCCACGAAGCCGATCCCGGCCGCCCAATCCCTTTCAAAGGATCATGTCTGCATTGCGACGCCGCGTTGCCACCCGGTCGGCATTGGCGAGATCGTTCATTTCCACCCAGCGCTGGGCCGCTTCCGCATCTCGGCCATGGTGGTGCCAGCGTTCAAGCAATCGGCGCTGCAGTTCTGCACGAGGAACGTCGAGATAGATGGAGTAATCGAACAGCTCTTCCAGCCCGCTCCAGGGCGGCTCGTCGAGAAGCAGATAGTTCCCCTCTACGAGCACCAGGCGCACATCGCTGCCCACCACGGCGGCAGCAGCGCGCGAGAGTTCCATCGAGCGGTCGAAAAGCGGGATCGCCACCTCTGGCTCGCAGGCACGCAAGCGCTGAAGCAAATTCTTGAAACCGGGAAAATCGAAGGTCTCGGGCGCGCCCTTCCGGTCTGAAAGCCCGCGCTCCCTCAATACGACGTCGTCATAGTGGAACCCGTCCATCGGCACGACCGCCGCCTTTTCTCCGCGTTCCTTCAGCGCCTGCGCCAACCTTTGCACCAAGGTGGACTTGCCCGACCCGGGAGGACCCGCAATCGCAACCATGAAGCGCTCGGCACCAGCCGCGCATCTGAGGAGAGCATCGACGGGAAGGGTGCCCATGCCTGCGCCGATCAGGCCTCCAGCCACTGCGGGTAATCGGAGACAAGAAGACGATATGGCTCCTCATCCTCCTCGATGCTGGAGAAGCGGGCGATGGGCTCGGCGAAGATATTGTCCGTCAGGTCATCGTTGACCGTCGATACCTCCCCGATCAGCACGTCCGAACCCTCGCCCCAGAACTCGTGCCAGACGCCCGGCATGAGCGTGACGCTCTCGCCCGGCGAGAGCCGCAGGATCCCGCCGGCATCGAACCGGCGCATGATGCCGTCGGTCGGCACGGAAACCGGCGCGCCGTAGTCGATGCTGCCATCGGGAGCCGAGGCATAGAGCTTGATGCACAGGCTGCCGCCGCCACGATTTATGATGTCCTCTGCTTTCACCACATGACGGTGCATGGGGGATATCTGGTCGCGCCGCGAGATCATGATCTTTTCCGCATAGAGCATGCCCCTGCCCTCGTTCAGGGCTGCCGCATCGCCGTTGCGCACCGTGAAGAGGAACAGCCCCTTATTGGCGAAATCGCCGACGCCGTAATCGGTGATGTCCCAGCCCAGGCGGGCATTCACCACTCCGTCGATCTCGCCGCGACGTGCTTTCATTTCGGCCGGGGTCCAGTCGGCGAAGGGCGGGAGCACATAGCCGAACGAGCGGATAAAGCCTGCGCCCTCGCGCAGAATATCGTTCACCTTCGATCTTTTCATCGCAAAGCTCCTCCTCGGAAAGCGGTCAGACGTTTCGCCACGGACGCGGCGGGTGAAGAACCCCAGCTCAGAAAGCCTTGAATGTCAGCGTCGTCAATGAGCGCACAATGCCAGGAACGTTAGCGATGTTCTCGTTGATGAACTTGCCGATATCCACGCCTTCGTCGATATAGACCTTCATCAACAGGTCGTATTCGCCGCTCGTCGAGTAGAGTTCGGAGGCGATTTCCCGTTTGTAGAGCTCGTCGGCGACGTCATATGTCTTGCCGGGCTGGCAGCGCAACTGAACGAATACGGGTCTCATGGTTCCTTCCGGCGGATCGTTCCACTCTCCAAGAGAAGGTGGATGATCGGCAGCAGCTGTCAACAGGGCTTTGGCGCACTCGCCCTGTCGTGGTAGAGAGCCGGCCCGCACTTTGCAACAAGATGCGTTCTGAAGCATAGTCCTGCCCATGAGCGAAACGGCGCCGAACGGCACGAAATACGAGGAGCGGCTGCGCCGCGCCGGCGTGCGAATCACGCGGCCGCGGCAGGTGATCCTGCGCATCCTCGCGCAGACGGAGGACCATCCGGACGCGATGGAGATTTTCAACCGCGCATCCGAGATCGATCCCAGCATCTCGCTCTCCACCGTCTATCGCACCATGAAGCTGCTGGAGGAGCTGGGCGCCATCCACCGTCACGCCTTCGAGGGCGGACGCGCGCGCTTCGAGCAGGCGGGCAGCGAGCATCACGACCATCTCATCGATATCGACACAGGCGACGTCATCGAGTTCCACTCGACAAAGATCGAGGCCCTGCAGGATGAGATCGCCCGATCGCTCGGCTACGATATCGTGCACCACCGCCTGGAACTCTATGGCAGGAAAAGGCGGCGGCGTTGAACCAGACAGGTGGAGGAGACGCGCTCGTGCATCATGATGGGGCTCACTCATGACCAAAGCTGACATCGGCCTGATCGGCCTCGGCGTGATGGGCGCCAATCTGGCGCTCAACATAGCGGAAAAAGGCTTTCGCATTGCCGTTTTCAACCGCACCACGGCGCGTACACGTGAATTTGTGGAGGAAGCCGGCCCCCTCGCGGACAATATCGTGCCGTGCGAGACGCTCGAGGCGCTGGTGGATGCGATCGGCGCGCCCCGCCCGATCATCCTGATGGTGCCCGCAGGCCCGGCCGTCGACGAACAGATCGCCGCGCTCGATCCGCTGCTTGCCCGCGACGACATCATCATCGATGCAGGAAACGCCAATTTCCGCGATACCCGCCGGCGCATGGAGGCGCTCGCGAAGACTGGCCCGCGATTCATCGGGATGGGTGTGTCGGGAGGCGAGGAGGGGGCACGGCACGGGCCGTCGATCATGGTGGGCGGCCCGCAGGATTCCTACCGGCGCATAGAGCCGGTCCTGGAGGCGATCGCCGCGCGGTACAAGGGCGAGGCGTGCCAGGCTTGGCTTGGCCCCGATGGTGCAGGGCATTTCGTCAAAACCATTCACAACGGCATCGAATATGCCGACATGCAGATGATCGCCGAGATCTACGGCATCCTGCGTGACGGGCATGGATTGAGCGCACAGGAGATCGCGCCGATCTTCGCGCGGTGGAACGAAGGCCGATTGAACTCCTACCTCGTCGAGATCACCGGCGCGGTGTTGACGGCGATCGACATGGATACGGGCAAGCCGATCGTTGACGTTATCCTCGACCGCGCCGGCCAGAAGGGCACGGGCCGCTGGTCGGCGATCGAGGCGCAGTCGCTGGGCGTTCCCGCCACGGCAATCGAAGCGGCAGTGGCGGCCCGCAGCCTCTCCGCCATGAAAGCGGAGCGGGAGTCAGCCGAGAAGCGCTTCGGCATCCGGGTACCCTCCGCTGGAAAGCCAGGCGAATCGGCACTCGCCGATTTGGAGGCTGCGCTCTTTGCCGGGAAGATCGTCGCCTATGCGCAAGGCTTTTCGGTCATGGCCGCGGCCTCGCGCGAGTTTGGCTGGAACCTGCCGCTCGGCACGGTCGCGCGCATCTGGCGCGCAGGCTGCATCATCCGCTCGCAATTCCTCGGCGAGATCGCGGATGCCTTCGACAAGGCGCCCGAAACCGAAAACCTGCTGATGACATCCGCCTTTTCGGCCTTCATGGAGACTGCGCATCCGCATCTGCGGCGCGTAGTGGCACAAAGCGCCGAGGCCGGCCTGCCTGCGCCCTCGCTTTCAGCCGCGCTCGCCCATTTCGACACGTTTCGCCGTGCCCGAGGCACGGCCAATCTCATCCAAGCGCAGCGCGATTTCTTCGGCGCGCATGGCTTCGAGCGCGTCGACCGCGAGGGAAATCACCACGGGAACTGGAACAGAGGATAAAAAGTGCCGCCGTGGTGGAGGGGAACCACGGCGGCCTTTTATTATGTGCGGCAGCCCGGAGAGGGGGTAGGCTGCCGCTGGTGTCCGGTTCAGGCGGGGGACGAGCCTTGCCGGACTCGGCGGAGTATTGCCGATGACTGTTATGTTGTTCACCAAAATGGCTATTCAAGGGCTGAAACATTACACCTCGTTAATCTTTGCGCGCCACTGCCATACCCTGTCCGGAGCCTCATCGGCGGCGAGGCTTTCTGATGGACAGGCGGAAGAGGTCGCGCTACCCGTTCGGCCATGAAAAAAGGCGATCATCTCTTCCTCGTCGATGGCTCGGGCTATATCTTCCGGGCCTATCACGCCCTACCGCCGCTCGCGCGCAAGTCAGACGGGCTGCCGGTCGGCGCCGTATCGGGCTTCTGCAACATGCTGTGGAAGCTCCTGCGCGACGCCCGCAACACGGATGTCGGTATCACCCCGACCCATTTCGCGGTCATTTTCGACTATTCATCGAAGACGTTCCGCAATGAACTCTTCCCTGAATACAAGGCCAACCGGACCCAGCCACCAGAGGATCTCATTCCGCAATTCGGCCTGATCCGGGAGGCGACGCGCGCCTTCGACCTGCCCTGCATTGAGATGGAGGGCTACGAGGCCGACGATCTGATCGCCACCTATGCGCGGCTTGCCTGCGAGGCGGGAGGCGATACGACCATCGTCTCCTCGGACAAGGACCTGATGCAGCTCGTCGGGCCCACGGTGGCCATGTACGACCCGATGAAGGACAAGGAGATCAAAGTCCCCGAGGTCATCGAGAAATGGGGCGTTCCGCCCGAAAAGATGATCGACCTGCAGGCGCTGACCGGCGACACGATCGACAACGTGCCGGGCGTGCCAGGCATAGGTCCGAAGACGGCAGCTCAGCTTCTGGAGCAGTATGGAGATCTCGATACGCTGCTTGCCCGGGCGCATGAGATCAAGCAGGACAAGCGACGCGAAAACCTGCTTCAGCACGCGGAGAATGCCCGCATCTCGCGCGAACTGGTCCGCCTCAAGGATGACGTGCCGGTCGAGCTCGGCCTCGATGCTCTGGCGCTTAATCCCCCCAACGGACCGAAGCTGATCGCCTTCCTGAAGGCGATGGAGTTCTCCTCGCTCACCCGCCGGGTCGCGGAGGCGACAGGAACCGATCCGTCAGCGATCGAGTCCGCTTACGTGGCAGTACAGGCGGGGGCCGAGGCGCACGGACCCGATCTCACGGTTCCTGCAACCGGCATCGGCGAGCCCGGCGCCGAGGGCGAGATAGCGCCCGACCGCACGGATGAGGCGGAGACGCCGGAAAAATTCGCGCGCAAGATTGCCGAGGCGGCGTCGGCCGAGAAATTCGACCACTCCCGCTATGTCTGCATCCGAGACCTGGAAACGCTGAACCAGTGGGCAGCGGAAGCACGCGAGACGGGCATCCTAGCCCTCGATACAGAGACGACCTCGCTCGATCCAATGCAGGCGGAACTGTGCGGAATCGCTCTCGCCACTGCTCCCGGGCGCGCGGCTTATGTGCCCCTGTCGCACAAGAACGGGAAAGAAGACCTGCTCGGCGGCGGGATGATGGACGGCCAGATTGCGGTGGAAGCGGCGCTCAGCGTCCTGCGGCCGGCACTCCAGGATCCTGCGGTGCTGAAGATCGGCCAGAACCTGAAATATGACTGGCTGCTCCTCTACCGGCATGGGATCGAGATCGCGCCCTATGACGATACCATGCTGATCTCCTACGTGCTTGAAGCGGGGACGCAGGCACATAGCATGGACGCGCTGGCCGAGCGATGGCTCGGCCATACCCCGCTTTCCTACAAGGAGGTGACGGGCTCCGGACGCTCCAAGGTGACCTTCGACATGGTCGATCTCGAGCGCGCCACCATCTATGCCGCCGAGGATGCCGATATCGCGCTGCGCCTGTGGAAGGTGCTGAAGCCGCAGTTGGCCGCAAAAGGCCTCGTCTCCGTCTATGAGCGGCTGGAGCGACCGATGATCTCAGTGATCTGCCGCATGGAGCACCGCGGCATCATGGTGGACCGCCAGATCCTCTCCCGCATGTCCGGCGATTTCGCGCAGACGGCGGCGCGGATGGAGGAGGAGATCTACGAGCTCGCCGGCGGGCGTTTTACTATCGGCTCGCCGAAGCAACTGGGCGATATCCTTTTCGGCCGGATGGGCCTGCCGGGCGGGGCGAAGACGAAGTCGGGCCAATGGTCCACGTCCGCGCAGGTGCTTGAAGAACTCGCTGCCGCAGGTCACGAACTGCCGCGTAAGATCGTCGATTGGCGGCAGGTCACCAAACTGAAATCCACCTACACGGATGCGCTGCCCGGCTATACCCACCCCGATACGGGACGGGTGCACACATCCTATTCGTTGGCTTCCACGACGACGGGGCGGCTCTCCTCCTCCGAGCCGAACCTCCAGAACATCCCCGTGCGCACGCCGGAAGGCAGGAAAATCCGCACCGCCTTCATCGCCGCGCCCGGCCGGAAGCTGATTTCGGCCGACTACAGCCAGATCGAGCTGCGCGTGCTTGCCCATGTGGCAGAAATCCCGGAGCTCAAGAAGGCTTTTGCGGAGGGCGTGGACATCCATGCCATGACGGCGTCCGAGATGTTCGGCGTGCCGGTCGAAGGCATGCCGGCGGAGGTCCGCCGCCGTGCCAAGGCGATCAATTTCGGCATCATCTACGGCATCTCCGCCTTCGGCCTCGCGAACCAGCTCAGCATTCCGCGCGAGGAGGCCGGTGCCTATATCAAACGGTATTTCGAGCGGTTTCCGGGAATCCGCGACTATATGGAGCGGACGAAAGCGTTCTGCCGCGAAAAGGGCTATGTCGAGACCATCTTCGGCCGCCGCGCCCATTACCCGGAGATCCGCTCCTCCAACCCTTCCATCCGCGCCTTCAACGAACGCGCCTCCATCAACGCGCCCATCCAGGGTTCGGCCGCCGATATCATCCGCCGCGCCATGATGCGCATGGATGCGGCGCTCGCCGATTCGGGGCTCGGCGATGTCCAGATGCTGCTGCAGGTACACGACGAGCTTGTATTCGAGGCGCCGGAAGATGCTGTGGAGCGCGCCATCCCGGTGATCCGCACGGTAATGGAAGGCGCGGCCTGGCCGGCCCGCTCTCTTTCGGTGCCGCTGAAGGTGGACGCACGCGCGGCCGACAATTGGGAAGAGGCGCACTAGGCATTTTGCCCTGATCCGCCGACGGGCATGCATCAGGTCGGCGCGCCCTACACCCTGCGCGGGAGCACGCGATCCGGTGGCCGGTGGCCGTCGAAGAAGGTGCGGATGTTGATGATCACCTTCTCGCCCATGTCGATGCGGCCCTCCATCGTGGCCGAGCCCATATGCGGCAGGAGGACCACATTGCCCTTGGCCGCCAGCTTGAGAAGCTTCTTGTTGACCGCAGGCTCGTGCTCGAAGACGTCCAGACCGGCGCCCGCAAGCTTTCCCTCCTCAATCATGTGGATCAGGGCATCCTCGTCGACGATGTCGCCGCGGGCCGTATTCACGATGTAGGCGGAGGGTTGCATGAGAGCGAGCCGGCGCGCCGACAGCAGGTGAAAAGTGGCCGGCGTCGACGGACAGTTGACGGAGATGACGTCCATGCGGGCGAGCATCTGGTCCAGGCTATCCCAATAGGTTGCTTCCAGTTCGTCCTCGATCATCGGCGCAACGCGGCGGCGATTATGATAATGGATCGAAATGCCGAAGGCCTTGGCCCGGCGCGCCACCGCCGTTCCGATGCGGCCCATGCCGACGATGCCGAGCCGCTTGCCCCAGATGCGCCGTCCCAACATCCAGGTGGGCGACCACCCCGCCCATTTGCCGTCCTGCTTCAGCACCTCCGCGCCTTCCACCAGGCGCCGCGGCACCGCGAGGATCAGCGCCATCGTCATGTCAGCCGTGTCTTCATTGAGCACATTGGGCGTATTCGTGACGGTGATGCCCCGCTCCGCCGCTGCGGCGACGTCGATATGCTCGACTCCATTGCCGTAATTAGCGATCAGCTTCAGCCGCTCGCCCGCCTGGGCGAGCAGGGCTGCGTCGATGCGGTCGGTTATGGTCGGCACAAGCACGTCCGCCTCTTTGACCGCCGCCACCAGTTCCGGCTGGGCGAGCCGGCGGTCGTCCACATTGAGCCTGGCGTCAAACAGCTCGCGCATGCGCGTTTCGACCTGGTCCGGCAGCTTTCTTGTGATGACGACGAGAGGTTTTTTCCGCCCGGTCATTGGTTCGATACCTCCCCCGCGTTGAGGCCTCGTTAACCAAGAAGAGCGACATTAAGAGGCGCCTTCCTGCTTCGAAGTCTCAGGTGCGATGTCTAACAAGCAGGCGTGGCGAAGACAAAGAAAAAGACCGCGATGCGCCGCATGGAGGCGTAGCGGAATGGCCGAAGATGATGCCGCCGACGCGGCAACCTTCAGCAGGTTCGGGACGTGGGGAAAGAAGATGCCTGCATTCACGAAGAGCCGTGGCTTGCTCGCTCTTTCGCTGCTTGGCGCCTTGCTGGCGTCGAGCCCCTCTTACACACAAACGGAAGGTGCCGTCGCGCAGGTCTTGAAGAGAGGGCCGAGCGGGCTTCCACTGCCCCGCTTCGTCAGCCTCAAATCAGGACGCGTCAACATGCGTGTGGGGCCTGGAACGCAATATGCCGTCGAGTGGCTCTATTTGAAGCCCGGGCTGCCTGTGGAGATCATCCAGGAATATGACAACTGGCGCCGCGTCCGAGATATGGACGGGGCGGAAGGCTGGATCAACCAGGCGCTCCTGTCCGGCCAGCGGACCGGCATCGTAGCGCCCTGGCTGAAGGGTAAGGGGAAGGCAGCCTTGCCGCTGATGGCGGAGCCCAATGAAGGTGCTCGCGCGGTGGCGCAGCTGGAGCCGGGTGTCATCGGCGAGGTTACCGTGTGCAATGGCGACTGGTGCCGGATGACCTTCGCGGGCCATGAAGGCTGGATCCGCCAAGATTCCCTCTGGGGCGTCTATCCCGGCGAAGCTGTTCAGGACTAGCCGCGCGTCCGCACCAGATGGCAGCCTGACGGGTCAGCGCACCCGGTTGGATTTAGGGCGAAGGCGCACGAGGATGTCTACATGGGAGATTTCCATGTCCTCCGGCGGTGCGGGCAAATTGGTGACGCTCACGGGCCCCTCGGGAATATCCATCAGCCGGTTCTCCCCTTCCAGGAAGAAATGGTGGTGGTCCGAGGTATTGGTGTCGAAATAGGTCTTCGACCCTTCCACGGGCAGGATGCGCAGCATGCCCGCCTCGGTAAACTGGTGCAGGGTGTTGTAGACCGTAGCGAGCGAGACGCGCACTCCGGCGCTCAAAGCTTCCTCGTGCAGCTCCTCAGCCGACACGTGTCGATCGCCGGCCTTGAACAGGAGTTCCGCCAACGCAATGCGCTGGCGCGTCGGACGAAGTCCGGCCGCGCGCACACGACAATCTAGCGCTGAAGCGTTGAACTGGGCAGCGGTCAAGGAACCCTTTCCTGTCGCTTTCGACTTTCTTCTCGGCGTAGAGCCGTATTTATCAGTCTCACATATATTCCGATGGGTTTTGCCGATCAATAGCGGCAAAACGTCTGCGAGATCGCCCATGCGGGGCGATGATCGGGAAATTGCTGCGGGCTGTTTCCTACGCCAAACAAGCTGTGATAGGGAGAGTCCCCAAATCGGCAATGGGCCCTCGGGCGGCCTGCGAACGAGAATGGGAATACATGGCGCAGACGAAATCGAGCTACGACTACGAAGACCTTTTGGCCTGTGCCCGTGGCGAGCTATTCGGCCCCGGCAATGCGCAGCTTCCAGCACCTCCCATGCTGATGTTCGACCGGATCACTCAAGTGAGCGCGGATGGCGGCGAGTTCGGGAAAGGGTTCATCCGCGCCGAGCTCGACATCAAGCCCGATCTTTGGTTCTTTCCTTGCCACTTCATCGGCGACCCCGTGATGCCCGGCTGCCTCGGCCTGGATGCGCTGTGGCAAATGACGGGCTTCTTCCTTGGCTGGCTGGGCGAGCCCGGCAAGGGGCGCGCCATCTCAACGGGCGAGGTGAAGTTCAGCGGCATGGTCACGCCTAGCGTGAAGAAGGTCGAGTATGGCGTCGACTTCAAGCGCGTTATGCGCGGCCGCCTCGTGCTCGGTACCGGCGACGGCTGGCTGAAAGCCGACGGCGAGACCATATACAGGGCCGGCGACCTGCGTGTCGGTCTTTTCAAACAGGAAGCCGCGGCCTCTTAGGAAGCTGACCAAAATCCACCAGGGAAATTGCGGGCGGCCGCCTTGAGCCCCAGGGAGAGCCATATGAGACGCGTCGTAGTCACCGGCCTTGGCATCGTGTCCTCGATCGGCAACAATGCTCAGGAAGTAACGGCCTCGCTGCGCGAGGCCAAGTCAGGCATCAGCTTTTCGCCGGATTTCGCCGAACACGGTTTCCGCTGCCAGGTCTGGGGCGCGCCCACGCTCGATCCCACGGAGTTCGTAGACAGGCGCGCCCTGCGCTTCCTCTCCAAGGGCGGCGCGTGGAACCATGTGGCGATGGAGCAGGCGATCGCCGACTCCGGCCTCGAAGAAAAAGACATCACAAACGAGCGCACGGGCATCATCATGGGCTCGGGCGGCCCGTCGACGCGCACCATCGTGGACGCCGCCGACACGACCCGCGAAAAGGGCTCGCCCAAGCGCATCGGCCCGTTTGCCGTGCCGAAGGCCATGTCCTCCACGGCGTCGGCCACACTCGCCACCTGGTTCAAGATCCATGGTGTGAACTACACGATTACGTCGGCCTGCTCCACCTCGGCGCACTGCATCGGCAATGCCTACGAGCTCATCCAGTTCGGCAAGCAGGACATCGTCTTCGCCGGCGGCCACGAGGATCTCGACTGGACCATGTCGAACCTCTTCGACGCCATGGGCGCCATGTCCTCCAAGTTCAACGAGACGCCGGCGGTCGCCTCCCGCGCCTATGACGCCCGCCGCGACGGCTTCGTCATCGCCGGCGGCGCCGGCGTGCTGGTCCTGGAGGAGCTGGAGCATGCCAAGGCGCGCGGCGCCAACATCTATGGTGAGGTCGTGGGCTACGGCGCGACGTCAGACGGCTACGACATGGTCGCGCCCTCGGGCGAGGGGGCAGCGCGCTGCATGCGGCTTGCGCTCTCCACCGTGAAGGAGCGCGTCGACTACGTCAACACCCACGGAACGGCCACCGAGGTGGGCGATTCCCGCGAGGTCGGCGCCATCCGCGAGGTCTTCGGCGACAACATGCCCTATATCGCCTCCACGAAGTCCCTGACCGGCCATTCGCTGGGCGCTGCCGGCGTGCAGGAATCGATCTATTCGCTCCTGATGGTCAAGGAAGGCTTCATCGGCGAAAGCGCTCACATCGACGAACTCGATCCCGAGTTCGAGGGCGTGCCCATCGTGCGCAAGCGCATCGACAATGCAAAGATAGACACGGTGCTGTCGAATTCCTTCGGCTTCGGCGGCACCAATGCGACGCTGGTGTTTCAGCGCTACGCGGGGTGAGGGACGGAAGATGGAACCTCTGATGAAGGGCAGGCGCGGCGTCGTCATGGGCGTCGCGAACGACCACTCGATCGCCTGGGGGATTGCAAAGAAGCTCGCCGCCCATGGCGCCGAGATGGCCTTCACCTATCAGGGCGAGGCGTTCGGCCGTCGCGTCAAACCGCTGGCCGAGCAGGTCGGCTCGAAATTCCTCCTGCCCTGCGACGTGGAGGACAGCGCCTCGATCGACAAGGTCTTCGAGACGCTTGCCTCGGAATGGGGCTCGCTCGATTTCCTGGTCCACGCTATCGGCTTTTCCGACAAGAACGAGCTCAAGGGCCTCTACGCCAACACGACGCGGGAAAACTTCATCCGCACGATGGTGATCTCCTGCTATTCCTTCACGGAGGTGGCGCGCAAGGCGGCAGCCATGATGCCGAATGGCGGCAGCTTGCTTACGCTCACCTATGCAGGTTCCACCCGCGTCATGCCCAATTATAACGTCATGGGCGTCGCCAAGGCCGGGCTTGAGGCGAGCGTTCGCTACCTCGCCAACGACTATGGCCCGCGCGCCATCCGCGTGAATGCGATTTCCGCCGGCCCGGTGCGCACGCTGGCGGGTGCGGGAATCTCCGACGCCCGCCATATGTTCTCCTATCAGCAGCGCAATTCACCACTGCGCCGCACCGTCACCATCGACGAGATCGGCGGCTCAGCCCTTTATCTTCTGTCTGACCTTTCATCCGGCGTGACGGGCGAAATCCACTATGTGGATTCGGGTTACAACATCGTTTCCATGCCAGCACTGGACGAGCTGAAGCGCTCGGGCGAAGCCTCCGAAAAGGTCGAAGCCGAACGCGAAGCGGCAAAGGCAAAATAGCTATTGCTGGCCCCAGAGGACCTTGTAGGTCCCGTCGCGGCGCAATTCCCCGTGCCGCGCGAATGCGGTTTGCATCACCGCTTCGTAAGGCAGGCCGCGATTGGCGACAAGAAAAAGCCGACCGCGCTGCTTCAGAGTCTTCGCCGCTATCCCGATCATAGCGCGGCCGATATCCGGCTCCGCGGCACGGCTGCGGTGGAAGGGCGGATTCATAACGATCACATCATAGCGATGCGCAACCGGCTCGCTCAGCAGATCGTGCCAGAAGAAGCGGCAGCCTGCGCCTGGCGCATGCTTGGCAAGATTGCGGCGCGCAGCCTCGATTGAGGAGTAGTGCGCGTCGTAGAGATCCACCCTCGAAACCGGAAATCGCCGGGCAACCTGTACCGACAGGTATCCCCAGCCGGCGGCAAAATCTGCCACCTCGCCCGAGATATCCTGCGGCAGGCATTCCGCCAAAAGCCTTGAACCCGGATCGACCGCGCCTTCGGAAAAACCGCCTGCGGCTGTCTCGAACCCCTCGGAAGAGGCCAGCGCAGGCGCTGAGAGCGAGGCAAGCACGCCATCTTCCACTCTGCCGGGGCGCCGCAACCAGAAGGCCGTCCCATGATGCTTGGACAGGTGATCCTCGATCGGCAGAAGCTCGGATATCCGCTTGCGGAAGCTCGGCGCGCCATTCCTCTTCGTGCCAGCGGCGAGAATGAGGCCGCCTGGGCGAACGCGTTCGATCGCTTCGGCAAAACGCGCCTCGTTTTCACGCCGATGACGGCCGAGAAGGAGAAGCGCCGTGTCGAAGCCGTGGCCCTCCGCCCACGGTGCCACCGTAAAACCCGCTTTCTCAAGCGCCAGGAAATCGGGGCGGAAATCCTGCACCACCTTCAGCTCGGCCCGGAATTCGGAAGGCAGCCTCAGCCCTGTGGAAGCGCCAAAGAGGAGAAGCCGCTCTCCGGAACGCGGCATCTCGATGAGGCCTCGTTCGAACGGAAAAAGCATTGTTGGAAGGGCTTCATTCACGGGCGGGAATCCCAGGCGGAAGCAAAACGGGCGCAGCATAGCCGCGCCCGTATGTAAGCCATCAGGCGGAAGAAATCAGTTGTCGACCTCTTCGCTTTCTTCCTTCTTCTCGCGGACGATTTCCTTGCCCGTCTTCTGGTCGACGACCTTCATCGAGAGCCGCACCTTACCGCGCTCGTCAAAGCCCATCAGCTTGACGAAGACCTTGTCGCCTTCCTTGACCACATCGGTGGTCTTCTGGACGCGCTCGGGAGCGAGTTGCGAGATGTGCACCAGGCCATCGCGCGGACCAAAGAAGTTCACGAACGCGCCAAAATCGGCGGTCTTCACCACGGTTCCTTCGTAGATCTCGCCAACTTCCGGCTCGGCGGTGATGGAGTGGATCCACTTCCGGGCAGCCTCGATCTCCTTCGCATTGGACGAAGCGATCTTCACCGTGCCGTCGTCCTCGATGTTGATCTTGGCCCCGGTCTTCTCCACGATCTCGCGGATGACCTTCCCGCCGGTGCCGATCACGTCGCGGATCTTGTCGGTGGGGATGTGCATGACCTCAATGCGCGGGGCGAACTCGCCGAGCTCGCTGCGGCTCTGGGACAGGGCCTTGGACATCTCGTCGAGGATGTGGAGCCGGCCTTCCTTGGCCTGCTCGAGCGCTACCTTCATGATCTCTTCGGTAATGCCGGTGATCTTGATGTCCATCTGCAGCGAGGTCACGCCCTCGTCGGTGCCCGCGACCTTGAAGTCCATGTCGCCGAGGTGATCCTCGTCGCCGAGGATGTCCGACAGCACGGCGAAGCGGTCGTCCTCCTTGATGAGGCCCATCGCAATACCGGCAACGGGCTTGGCCAGGGGGACGCCCGCATCCATCAGCGCCAGCGAGGTACCGCAGACCGTCGCCATCGAGGACGAGCCGTTGGACTCGGTGATCTCGGAAACGACGCGGACGGTGTAAGGAAACTGATCCGGCGCTGGCAGCAGCGGATGAACTGCCCGCCAGGCGAGCTTGCCGTGACCGATCTCACGGCGGCCGGGAGAGCCCATGCGCCCCGTCTCACCCACCGAATAGGGCGGGAAGTTGTAGTGGAGCATGAAAGTCTCTTTATAGGTGCCGGTGAGCGAGTCGACATACTGCTCATCCTCGCCGGTGCCCAACGTGGCAACTACGATCGCCTGCGTCTCGCCTCGGGTGAAAAGCGCAGAGCCGTGCGTGCGGGGAAGCACGCCCACTTCCGCGGTGATCGGCCGGACTGTCTTCAGGTCGCGACCATCAATGCGGCTGCCGGTGTCGAGGATGTTCCAGCGCACGATCTTGGCCTGCAGTGCCTTGAACACGGTGGCGACCTGCTCGGGCGTCCACTTGTACTCTTCGGCACTTTCGGGGAGGAACGTCTCCTTGACCTTGACCTTCGCCGCGTCAACGGCAGCGTAGCGCTCCTGCTTGTTGATGATCTTGTAGGCCTCGCGCAGGTCGGCCTCCACCACCTTCAGCATCTCGGCTTCGAGGCCGGAAAGATCCTCGGGCAGGAAGTCGCGGGGTTCCTTGGCCGCCACTTCCGCGAGCTTGATGATGGCATCAATGACCGGCTGGAAATGCTTGTGGCCGAACATGACGGCGCCGAGCATGACGTCCTCGGGAAGCTGCTGGGCTTCCGATTCCACCATCAGGACGGCGTCCTGCGTGCCCGCCACGACGAGGTCGAGCTTGGTCTCGGGCATCACGTCGAGATGCGGGTTGAGGACGTATTCGCCGCCGATATAGCCGACGCGGGCAGCACCCACCGGGCCCATGAAGGGGACGCCGGAAAGGGTGAGCGCGGCCGAGGCGGCGACCATGGCGACGATATCGGGATCATTCTCCAGATCGTGCTGGAGGACGGTGACGATCACCTGCGTGTCGTGCTTGTAGCCCTCGACGAAGAGGGGACGGATCGGGCGGTCGATGAGGCGGGAGACGAGCGTCTCCTTCTCGCTCGGGCGCCCTTCACGCTTGAAGTAGCCGCCGGGGATTTTGCCGGCAGCGAAGCTCTTTTCCTGGTAGTTGACGGTGAGTGGGAAGAAGTCGATGCCGGGCTTCGGCTCCTTGGCGGAGACTACTGTGGCGAGCACAACCGTCTCGCCATAGGTGGCGAGCACCGCGCCATCGGCCTGACGCGCTATCTTGCCGGTCTCCAGGATGAGCGGACGCCCACCCCATTCGATTTCCACTTTGTGTTGCTTGAACATGTCTGGTCCTAATCTCGAAGGCCGCGCGGCAGTGCCGCGCGCATTCGCTTTCTCTTCTTTGTAGGACGAGCCATGGGCAAGACAACGGGAGGCTTGGAATGCGCCGCTTCTCGCGGCCCGCAAGCATCCTGCAATCCTGCCCCATGACCTGTCCATCGGCGGCATCCGGATCTGTCCGGAGCCGAAGCGCCCGCTCAGCAGGCGCTATGCTGGTGGCGGGCTCCCGCCTGGAGAGCCCGCCGCCAGAACTAGCGACGCAGCCCGAGCCTCTCGATGAGGGTCTGGTAGCGGCTCTCATCCTTCCGCTTGACGTAGTCAAGCAGACGGCGGCGCTGCGAAACAAGCTTCAACAGACCACGGCGGGAATGGTTATCCTTCTGGTGGCCCTTGAAATGCTCGGTCAGGTTTTTGATGCGCTCGCTGAGGAGTGCCACCTGGACCTCCGGCGAACCGGTGTCACCCTTGGCGGTGGCGAATTCCTTCAGGATCTCCTGCTTGCGCTCGGCAGTAATCGACATCGGGTGTCCTTTCTCTTCAACATAGAGGGCACAGCCGCCCATAGCCGGGATGTCGTCCAGCCAGGGCCCGCACATCGCGCGAAACCGCAATGATCGGGCGCATATAGTGCATCCCGGAGGGGATTGCCAGATAAAAGGCGAATCAGACCGAAGCGAGGGAATGCGTCCGCTCGGGCACGAGGCGCTTCAGCGGGATCCGGAAGACACATTCCAGCCCGTCGCGATGGAACGTCCGCGAAATCTCCGCATCCAGCGTGCCGCCCAGCATGCGCTCGATGATCTCCGTGCCAAATCCCCGCTTGGCGGGTCGGCGCCGTAGCAGGGCCAGGTGCTCGCGCCATGTAAGCACCAGCGTCTCGCCTTCCACTGCCCAGTCGACCGAAAGACGCCCCGTCCGCGAGGCAAAGGCGCCGTATTTGGCGGCATTGGTGGCGAGCTCATGAACAGCAAGGCCAATAGTCTGTGCCGCCTGGTTTGACAGGCGGAAGGGAGGCCCGGAGATATCGAGCCGCTTCAAATCCTCGGGCCTGAAGGGTTCTATCTGCGCCATCAGCAATTCGCGCAGTTCGACGCCGGTTGCGCCGCCGGCAATCAGAAGATCGGTCGAGCGCGCGAGCCCATAGAGGCGCTTCTGGAAGGAGTCGAGGAAGGCCGGCAGCGAGCGCGAGCTGCGCGCCGTCTGCTTCGCCATGGAGGAGACCACGGTGAGCTGGTTCTTCGCACGATGCGCCACCTCCCGCATGAGCAAGCGGATTTCGTTTTCCGCAGTCTTGCGATCCGTAGAGGCTTCGGAAAGCGCGGCCGATACCGTCGCCACCTCGGCAATCGGATAGCGCACGGCATCAACCGGCTGCCCCGCGCCCAGTCGGCGCGCATCATAGGCGAGCCTACGCACGGGTCCGGCGATCTGCCGGCCGATGAGCCAGGCCGCGAGCGTGCCGATCGCGATGATCACCAGGCTGCCGCCGAAGAGGAAGCGGAGGGCGCGGCGGGTCGGCTCTTCCACCGCCGCCGTCGGCGCCCAGACGACCACTTTCCAGCCGCTGTATCGCGATTCGCGAATGATCCGCAGATAGGACTCGGAGTTCATATCCTCCGCCAGGCGGGCGGTCTGCGGGGCGCCGCTGCCACTGATATCCAGAAAAAACGGCTTGCCGACGCTGGACGACATGAAGGAGGAGGCGATGACGATGCCGTTCCGGTCGAGGAGTGAGGCATTCCAGCCGCCGCGGAGCATCTCCTGCGACAGCGCGTCCGCCATCGAATCGGCGTCACGCGTCAAAACCAGAAGGCGCGGCGGCTGGTTTTCGCGCAGAAACGGCAGGACAACATTGAAAACCCAGTTTTGCGAGGTGCGGCCGAAAAAAACGCCGGAAATCGCGGGCGCGCGCGTGTTCAGCGCCCGTTGCGCCGATTCTGGATCTCCCGTCACGCCAAGAGGGCTCCCGAAAGGCACCCGGGTGTTGATGAGCTGGCGGAAATTCTCGTCGAGCACGATCAGGTAGGATCCGGTGCCGCTCAGCGCGGCTTTTCCCCGGTCATAAAAATCCTGCAGGTTGCCGCTGGTGAGCGAGCGAGTCGTTGAGAGCACCCGAAGGGTGGTCTCCATGCCCGCAAGCTCTCGGTCCACCGCTTCGGCAATGGAGCCAGCCATCGCCTCGGCCAGCGTTTCGACGATCTCCCGCTGCGCTTCATCGTTGCGCTGGAGAAGCACCGCCGAGATGGCAAGCGCCGGCACAATCGTCACCACGATGAGCAAGAATAGATAGAAGCCGATCGGCTTCGGGCCAGTCAGCCGCGCGTGCAGCTTCTGACCGAAGCGTATCTCCGCATCGGGGCGGCTAGCGCCGGTATCCACGTCGCCCATTGCCACTGCCTGTCCAACCCGCTCTTCCGTTCAATGCGGAACTCAGACATGCGTTGCAATACAAACCTTTGTCGGGATGCGCTATGGCTTTTCTCAACCTCCGAACACGCGCTTGGGCTTGAACATGCCCGCCTCCACCGCGCCGATGGCAACGAGCCTGCCGCGCGCGCTGGCCCAGGCTTCCGGCGCCTCGACCGGTGCGTCCCGCCCCCGGAGGATGACGGAGTTGCCGAGGCGGATTCGGCTCGCGGCGTCGTCGCTCAGCACCAATTCCGGCAATCCATCGAGAGCCGCCGTGGTGTCGAGCAGGAACGAATCCAGAGCGGCAAATCGTTCCTCCTCGGTCTGGGCCTTTTCTGCAGCCTCCTCCAGCACCTTCAGAGGGACGAGTTGGGAGGGATCGAACGGATAGACCTCAACACGTCGCAGATCGGCTACATGGCCGAAACAGCCGAGATCGCGCCCCAGATCCCGGGCAAGCGAGCGCACATAAGTGCCCTTGCCACACTCGACTTCCAACACGGCCTTGCTCGGCTCGGGCATCGAAACGAGCTCGAGCCGACCGATCTCCACCTCGCGCGGCGCGATCTCCACCACCTCGCCCTCGCGCGCGAGATCATAGGCGCGCTCGCCGGCGATCTTTACGGCCGAGAACCGCGGCGGCGTCTGCATGATGAGGCCCGTATATCGCGGCAGAAGCGCGCGAACCTCCTCTTCGGTCGGAGTCTTGTTGCAGGACTTCGTGACGGGGCCTTCAAGATCGTCGGTGGAGCGCTCCGCGCCCCAGGCAACGGTGAAGCGATAGACCTTGGCACCTTCCATCACATACGGCACCGTCTTGGTCGCCTCACCGAGCGCAATCGGCAGCATGCCCGAGGCGAGGGGATCAAGCGTGCCAGCGTGGCCCGCCTTCTGGGCGCCGAAAAGCCATTTCACCTTGGAGACGGCGTCGGTCGAGCCCATACCCGGCGGTTTGTCGAGCACCAGCCAGCCCGAAACGGGCCTGCCCTTCTTTTTTTTGCGAGCCGCCATCCGGCAAGGTTCCTTCCAATATCTCTTCTTGCGGGCGTCTGTGTCAGCCGCCGCTGCCACTGTCAGGGTCGTCGTCCTCGAGATCCCTAGCCACCTCCGGCGACCTCAGGATGCGGTCGATCTTCTCGAAATTTTCGTAGCTCGTATCGATGCGGAAGCGGAACTCGGGCATGTAGCGCATCTGCCGGAGAGCCGGCGAAACACGTCCCCTGATGTAGCGTGCATGGCGGTTGAGCGCCGCCACGACCGCGTCCTTATCCGCGCTCCCGAGCGGCGAGACGAAAGCCGTGGCGATCTTCAGGTCCGGCGACATCCGCACCTCGGAGACAGAAATGACCACGCCCTCAAGCGCAGGGTCGCGCAAATCCTCGCGTTGGAGGACATCGGACAGCGCGTGACGGGTCTGTTCGCCGACGCGAAGCTGGCGTTGGGAAGGAGCAGAGTTAGGCATGGGCAAAGTCGCTCGTCAAATGCATGCGGCTGCCGTGCTCCGGCGCCGCTTGCGACTCTAGGTAGGATTTCGATCTCACCGGCAAGACCGCCGCTGAAAAAGTGGTGGCCGCTTCGCCGCGGCCACCGCCCTCCTTATAGCGTCCGGGTCACCATCTCGACGCGATAGGCTTCGATCACATCGCCGACGCGGATGTCCTCGTAGTTCGCGAAGGCCATGCCGCATTCCTGGCCGGCCGGCACCTCCGAAACCTCGTCCTTGAAGCGCTTAAGCGTCTTCAGCGTGCCCTCGTGGATCACCACATTGTCGCGGATGAGGCGGACGCCCGCACCACGCTCGACCTTGCCTTCCGTCACGCGGCAGCCAGCCACCTTGCCGACCTTGGTGATGTTGAAGACCTCGAGGATCTCGGCATTGCCGAGGAAGGTCTCGCGCCGCTCGGGGGATAGGAGGCCAGACATGGCCGCTTTGATGTCATCCACCAGATCGTAGATGATGTTGTAGTAGCGGATTTCGATCCCCGCCTGCTCGGCCGCGTCGCGGGCCTGCTTGTTGGCGCGCACGTTGAAGCCGATGATGGCCGCTCCAGAGGTCTCCGCGAGCGAGATGTCGCTCTCGGTGATCGCGCCGGCAGCCGCATGAACAATGCGCGCCCGCACCTCCTCGGTGCCGAGCTTCTCGATGGCGTTGACGATAGCCTCGATCGAGCCCTGCACGTCCCCCTTGATGATGAGCGGGAACTCCTTGACGCCGCTCGACTGCAGCTGCGACATCATCTGCTCGAGCGAGCCGCGCTGGCCGGCCTGGCGGGCAACGGCCTTCTCGCGCGCCTTGCGCTGGCGGTACTCGGAAATCTCGCGTGCTCTGGCCTCGGTGTCGATGACGGCGAAGCGGTCGCCCGCCTGCGGCGTGCCCTGCAGGCCCAGCACCTCCACCGGGGTGGAGGGCGGAGCGGCCTTCACCATCTCGCCCCGCTCGTTGACGAGCGCCCGCACGCGACCCCACTCATTGCCGGCGACGATGATGTCGCCCGGCTTGAGCGTGCCCTTCTGAACGAGCACCGTAGCCACGGAACCGCGGCCGCGGTCGAGCTTGGCCTCTACCACGACACCCTCGGCCGTGCGGTCGGGGTTTGCCTTGAGCTCGAGAATCTCCGCCTGCAGGAGGATCGCTTCCAGCAGTCTGTCGAGATTGGTGCCCTTGACAGCGGATACTTCCACATCGAGCACGTCGCCGCCCATGGATTCGACGAATACCTCGTGCTGGAGGAGTTCCGTGCGAACCCGCTGAGGATTGGCATCCTGCTTGTCGATCTTGTTGATCGCGACGATGATCGGAACCCCGGCCGCCTTGGCATGGCTGATGGACTCGATCGTCTGCGGCATCACGCCGTCATCGGCCGCCACGACCAGCACGGCAACATCGGTCGCCTGTGCGCCGCGGGCACGCATCGCGGTAAACGCGGCGTGGCCGGGAGTGTCGATGAAGGTGATCGTGTGGCCGTTCTGCTCGACCTGATAGGCGCCGATATGCTGCGTGATGCCGCCAGCTTCGCCGGCCGCTACATTGGCCTTGCGGAGGGCGTCTAGCAGTGAGGTCTTGCCGTGGTCGACATGGCCCATGATGGTGACGACCGGCGGCCGCGGCTTTAGATCCTCCGGGCGGTCCTGAATATCGAACAGACCTCCTTCGACATCCGATTCAGCCACGCGCTTCACGGTGTGGCCGAACTCGACCGCCACCAGCTCCGCCGTATCGGCATCGATCACGTCGCCGGGCTTCATGATCTGGCCCTGCTTCATAAAATATTTCACCACATCGACCGCCCGCTCGGACATGCGGCTGGCGAGCTCCTGGATGGTGATAGTTTCCGGCAGCACGACCTCACGCGCGACCTTCTCGCGTGGCTCTTGGTGCAGGGCGCGCTTGAACTTCTCCTGCCTGCGCCGCATGGAAGACAGCGAGCGGGCGCGCGTCTCTTCGTCGGAGAGAGCCGTATTGAGCGTGAGCTTGCCGCGGCGGCGTTCGTCCTCCGCGCGAGGCTTTGCCGGACGTGCCGGCGCTTCGACCTTGGGAACGCCGCGCTTGGCTGGACCGCCACGGCCGCGCCCCTCCTCTTCCTCCTCGACCTCCACGCCGGCCACAGCCTCGACCGCAGGAGCGCGTCGGCGTGCCTCTTCCTCGGCACGCTTGCGTGCTTCGGCCTCAGCCTTCAGGCGGGCTTCCTCCTCGGCCTGGCGCCGGGCGGATTCCTCGCGCTCGCGGCGGCGGCGCTCTTCTTCTTCGGCACGACGCGCGGCATCCTCGGCGGCGCGCTTGCGCTCTTCCGTTTCGCGCAGTTTGGAATCCTGCAGCGCGCGTCGGCGGGCCTCCATCTCCTGCGTGGAAAGCTCGTTCAGCACTACGCCAGAGCGGGGCGGGGCCGGCTGCGGCCTTGGCGCCTCGCGCTGCTGGGGTGCAGCCGCCGCCGGCGCCGCGGTCACAGGAGCAGCGGGCTTCGGACGCAAGGGCGAAACCGGCTCGGCACGCTCGTCCGGCCGGGCGAACTTGCGCTTCTTGGTTTCGACAACGACGGCCTTCGTGCGCCCATGCGAAAAGTTCTGACGCACAGTGCCCTGCTCCATGCCGGGCCTTTTCAGCGTCAGCGTCTTTTTCGGGTTCACGCTCAGCGTCTTGTCGTCACCAGTCTTCGTGTCTGTCATTCCATATCCTCTGCGGCGTCCGCCGCACTCGACGCTTGCCAGTCCGGGGCTATTCCTCGATATCGGGCCAGCGCTTCAATGCGCCTCAGCGCTGCCTCGCCCGGCCCCCGGTCGAGCACGGCAGCATGTATCACATTTGTGGCCCCTAATGCCAAACCCAATTCGGCTTCCGAAAAGAGCTTGTATGCCGGGACTGCGGGGCCGCCGACATGGGCAATCGATCTTCGCGCGCTCGCGATCTTGCGGACGCCGTCGTCGGAAGCTTCCGTTGCGTGCAGCACCGCAAGAACCTTGCCGCTGCGTATGCCGGCTTCTACCTTCGCCGCACCCAATGCCACGGCTCCGGCCTTGCGCGCAAGGCCAAGAGCGCCAAGGGCGCCGCTGGAAAGCAAAGAATCGACCATCGCAGCGAGATTCGGCGGCACAGTGACCGCCGCTTTCAGCGCGCGGGCAAAAAGATTCTTCGCCGCCGCCTTCTCGACCAGATTTCTTTCAGCAGTGACCCAGCAGCCGCGCCCGGGCAGCTTCCGTTTCAGGTCGGGAACCACCATGCCGTCCGGACCCGCCACGAACCGGATCAGCTGATCCGGCTGCAGCGGCTCGCGAGTCACGATACATGTGCGGTCGTTCATCTGGTTTCACAAGACCCCTGGCGGCACGAACAGGCATTTCCCTCAGCCTTCCACCGGCTCGGCCTCTTCAGCTTCGGCTTCCGTCTCAAGATCGTCGCTGCTGATCCAGCCGGCCTTAAGACGTGCGGCCATCACCATCTGCTCGGCGTCCGCGCGTGAAACGTCGAAGTCGGAAAGCACCCCAGGGAAGAATTTGTTCTCTCCGTCCTTGCGCTCCTTCCAGCCAACGAGGTCGTCCACGGCATAGCCGGCGAAGTCTTCGATCGTCTTCACGCCGTCTTCGCCCAGCTTCACCATCATGGCGGTGGTCAGGCCGGGAATCTCGCGCAATTCGTCGGAAACGCCCAACTCCCTCCGCTTGGCGTCCTGCTCCGCCTCGATGCGCTCCAGATATTCGCGGGCCCGGGCCTGGATTTCCTCGGCCGTATCGTCGTCGAAGCCGTCGATGGAGGCGATTTCGCCTGACTCGACATAGGCGAGTTCCTCGACGCTCGTGAAGCCCTCCGAAGCGAGAACCTGGCCGACCATCTCGTCGACGTTCAGTGCGTCCATGAACAGGGTGGAGCGCTCGACGAACTCCTTCTGGCGGCGCTGCGACTCTTCCTCCTCGGTCAGGATGTCGATGTCCCAGCCGGTCAGCTGCGAGGCGAGGCGCACATTCTGGCCGCGGCGGCCGATCGCCAGCGAAAGCTGGTCGTCGGGAACCACCACCTCAATGCGCTCGGCGTCCTCGTCGAGCACCACCTTGGAGACCTCCGCCGGCTGCAGCGCGTTCACGATGAAGCTCGCCGCATTCTCATTCCAGGGAATGATGTCGATCTTCTCGCCCTGAAGCTCGGCCACCACAGCCTGTACGCGCGAACCGCGCATACCGACGCAGGCGCCGACGGGGTCGATGGAAGAGTCGCGGCTGATCACCGCGATTTTCGCGCGGCTGCCCGGGTCGCGGGCAACTGACCTGATCTCGATGATGCCGTCATAGATTTCCGGCACTTCCATGGTGAAGAGCTTCGCCATGAACTGCGGATGTGTGCGCGACAGGAAGATCTGCGGGCCGCGCTGCTCGCGCCGCACGTCGTAGACATAGGCGCGGACGCGGTCGCCGTACTTGAACGTCTCGCGCGGGATCAACTCGTCGCGGCGGATAATGCCCTCGCCCCGGCCCAGATCCACGATCACATTGCCGTATTCCACGCGCTTCACCGTGCCGTTGACGATCTCGCCGATGCGGTCCTTGTATTCGTCATATTGCCGGTCGCGCTCAGCTTCACGCACCTTCTGCACGATGACCTGCTTGGCCGATTGCGCCGCAATGCGGCCGAAATCCATTGGCGGAAGCTGTTCGGCGATGAAGTCGCCGACCTGCGCGTCTGGATTGCGCGCGCGGGCGAGCGACAGCGGGATTTGCCTCGCCGGCTCCTCCACATCCTCGACCACTTCCATGAGCCGCTGCAGCTTCATTTCTCCGGTCTGCGGATTGATGTCCGCGCGGATATTCGTCTCCTGACCATAGCGGGACCGGGCCGCCTTCTGGATGGCGTCGGCCATCGCCGCGATCACAATCCCCTTGTCAATCGACTTCTCCCGGGCGACCGCGTCGGCGATCTGCAAGAGCTCCAGCCTGTTTGCACTGACTGCCATGTTCATTCTCCTCAAACACTGGATCAACGGGCGCTCGGCCGGCTGTCCAAAAACCTATTCTTCGGTGGCGGCGCCTTCGCCCTCTGCCGGCATTGGTTCGCCGCGGCGGCGCGCCTTCTTGCGCTGCCGCCTTTCTTCCTTGTCTTTCTTCAGGGCCTCGCGGATGAGCGCATCCGTCAGCACCAGCTTCGCATCTTCGATCGCGTCGAGAGGGATTTCCGCCACCGGCTCCTCGCCTTCGGCCACCTTGTCGCGCGCTATCGTCACCATCTCGGCGGTGCAGCCCGTGATTTCGCCGCGAAACCGTTTGCGCCCGCCAACCATCACAGAGGTCTCGATTTTTGCGAGATGGCCGATCGCTGCCTCAAAATCGCCGAGCCGCACCAGCGGCCGGTCTATTCCGGGGGAGGAAATCTCTAGTTGGTAAGCGCCATCGATGGGATCCTCGACATCGAGAACCGGAGAGACTGCTCGGCTTACTTCCTCGCAATCCTCTACCGTCATCGTGCCGTCCGCACGTTCCGCCATGATCTGCAGGGTGAGCCCGTCCTGCGCGGAGAGCCGCACTCGGACCAACCGGTATCCCAGCGCATCGAGCACGGGCATGACGATGCCCGCCACACGCGCGTCAACGCCGCTTTCGCGAATGATGCGATCATCCTGCATTCAGGTCTCAACGTCCTCCAAGCCGACCTCGGTAACAAAAAAGAGCGGGACCGGCGGGACCCACTCTTCGTCTTAGTGACCAAGAATTTGATCTGGATATAGCGGAGCGGCGGCCGACTTTCAAGAAGATCCGCACACTGGTGTTGCTGCGATGCACAATTCGCATGGATGCATTGCACAAAAGCCCCTACCGCCGACGCCTGAACTTCATTATTTCCAGGCCTATAGAATGGAGATGTCCGATGCGCGCACGCAACTTCGTAAATGGGATCGGCCGGTTCTTCGACGTGATGGACAGCGCCATCAAGGTGTCGAATGCGGTCAATAATCGCAGGCGGCCGAACGCCGCCGATCTTACCAAGCTCGGCATCGATCCCGAGCGGTTCGGCGAAATCAACTTCCGCTAAATCGCGCTCACACGCGAGTGAACGTGAGATAGGCCGGGCGGCGTCCTTCGCGAACGGCCTTCTCTTCATAGCGGGTTCCCGGCCAGTTTACGAAGGGAACGCGCCAGTCGTCCGCGCTTGCGGCCTCCCAGCTGAAAGCTGGGTGGATGCGGCACGCCAACAAGGTCCAGTTCACATAGGAAGGAATGTCGGACGCGAAGCGAAACTTCGCCCCCGGCCTCAGCACGCGCGCAAATCGATCAAGATTCACGGGGCTGACGAAGCGCCGTTTCCAGTGCCGCTTTTTCGGCCAGGGGTCAGGGTAGAACAGGTCTATGCCGACAAGCGACGCGTCTGGAAGCCACTCGAGGAGTTGCGTCGCATCGTCGTCGTAGAGGCGGAGGTTCGGCGGCGCCCTCCCTTCCAATGCGGCGGCGAGCTTCGCCATCCCGTTGACAAAGGGCTCGACACCCAGAAACCCTGTCGCCGGATGCCGCTGCAGCTCGGCAAGAAGGTGTTCGCCTCCGCCGAAACCGATTTCCAGCCGCACATCCTGCACCGGACATGCGAACAGTGTGCGCAAATCCTCCGGGGCAGCGGAAGCAAGATTCACCCTGAGCCGCGGCAACACTTCTTCAAGCGCGGCGAGCTGCTGCGGACGCAGACGCTTGCCGCGCCTACGCCCGAAGAATGCTTCCGTCGATCGCTCCGGGTGGCCGGCTTGCGTCATGCGCCGCTCACGCGGCTCTGGCGAGCGCCTGCTTCAGCGACTTGACGAGATCCATGCGCTCCCAGGAGAAGGAGCCGTCACGACCGGGCTTCCGGCCGAAATGGCCATAGGCCGAGGTCTTCGCATAGACCGGCCTGTTGAGATCGAGATGGCGCCGGATGCCGGTGGGTGACAAGTCCATCACCTGCCGGATGGCAAGCTCCACCTCTTCCTCCGACACGCGCCCTGTGCCGTGCAGATCTACATAGATCGAGAGCGGCTGCGCCACGCCGATCGCGTAGGAAAGCTGGATCGTGCAGCGGTCGGCCAGCCCGGCCGCCACTACGTTCTTCGCAAGATAGCGGGCGGCATAGGCAGCCGAACGGTCGACCTTGGTCGTGTCCTTTCCGGAGAAGGCGCCCCCACCATGGGGCGCCGCACCGCCATAGGTGTCGACGATAATCTTGCGGCCGGTCAGGCCCGCATCGCCGTCAGGCCCGCCGATGACGAATTTTCCCGTAGGATTGATGTACCACCGGCAATCGTCGGCAATAGCGAGTCCGCCGCTCTCCAGGGCCTGGCGGATATAGGGCTCCACCACCTGCCGGACCTTCTTGTTGTCCCAATCGGGATCGAGATGCTGCGTGGAAAGAACGATCTCGGTGGCGGCAGTCGGCTTGCCATCCGTATAGCGCACCGTCACCTGGCTCTTGGCATCGGGACCGAGCTTGGCGACCTCTCCCTTGCCTGTCCTGCGCGCTTCCGACAGCGTTTGCAGGATTCGGTGGGCGTAATAGATCGGCGCAGGCATGAGATCCGGCGTCTCCCGGCAGGCATAGCCGAACATGATCCCCTGATCTCCGGCGCCTTCCTCTCCCTGCCGGTCGGCGGCATTGTCCACCCCCTGGCCGATATCGGGCGACTGGCCATGCAACAGCACGTCAATCTTCACGTTTTTCCAGTGAAAGCCCTCCTGCTCGTAGCCTATGGAACGGATGGCTCGGCGCGCAGCGGCCCGGAATTTCACGGGGTTTATGATCGGATTGCCGCGGCTATCGGCAATCACATTGCCTTCCTTGTCCCGTTTGAGGAGGCTTTTCGGGACGCGGACCTCGCCAGCGATGACCACACGGTTCGTGGTGGCGAGGGTTTCGCAGGCTACCCGGACCTTCCATAGGTCCATGCCTTCCTTTTTCGCTTCGCGGTATACGAGATCGACTATCTCGTCGGAAATGCGGTCGCAGACCTTGTCCGGATGCCCTTCGGAGACGGATTCGCTGGTGAAAAGATAGTTTCTGCGCGCCACGGGTAACCCCTCTGAGAAAAGCCGGCAAGGGCCAGCGTCTGGCGGCATCTTGTTAGCCACCGCCAGAGGACTGGTCAAGAACTTGGGCCCTCTATTCGGCCGTGGCAGGGTCGGCCGCCAGCGCCTTTACCAAATCGAGTACTCGACGCCGAATCTTTGGGTCGGAGATCTTGGCGAAGGCCCGATTTAGCTGCACGCCCTCCGGAGTGTTGAGGAAATCAGCCACATAGGAGGATCCCTCCTCGGAAAGACCGGGCGTGCCGGGTCTGTCCTCGCTCGGTGCACCTTCGAAGAAGAAGGACACCGGCGCGTTGAGAATGGACGCGATCGCCTGCAGTCGGCTCGCCCCCACTCGGTTGGTGCCCTTCTCGTATTTCTGAATTTGCTGAAATGTGATCCCCAGGCTTTCGCCCAGCTTCTCCTGGCTGACCCCTAGCATGTTCCTTCGCAGCCGTATCCTGCTACCGACATGAACATCTATGGGGTTCGGCCGCTTCTTGTTGATACTCATATATCCCTCGCCGCACGGGACAGTTGACAGCACATACCGACGAGGTCACGCCCCCCATATGCCGGGTGGCCCCAGCTGCGCGAAGAGTCGGCTTTTTGCATATGCGAAGGCAAACTGGCGATGTCAATTCAGCGCCCCCTTACGCCTGCGCCTATGCTTAACAACCACGCGAACAGCGCCAAAATTGCCGAAAATGCAAGTACCTGCAAGGGGATGCGGCCACTTTTCGAGATTCTGGGCCACAAACGTGATTGACAGTCCAACAGGAGGACGGCGCCACAACGCCCGGTTGGTGTACGGCTGATCGGCGGGGCAGCACCGGGGGCACGCCGCGGCAACACGACGTGGCGGCGGTGGGACGTCGTTGTGTGCTCCCGCTACCTTGCGAGCCTGGGACGACGACAACTTTCCCGGATTGGGTGCCGGCGAGCAGACCTGTCGATGATGATAGATCATCCCGACCAGCAAGCGGAAAATCGACATTTTTTGATATGGAGGTGGCGCTTTCAGGCGCGGAGGCGGCAAAGATTTCCATGAGAGTAGGGCTTTGCGACCGGGATGGCGCCCAGGAGGTGCCGCCAGAGTGTGCGTCTGGCTCTGGCGCCCGGCCGCTGCCGTATCTCGGAACGGTGCCGCCCGCCTCCAGCCAGGACCTGCCTGCGCGGATGCAGCAGCAAACTCATACGCGCGGCGAAGTTGTCATTCGGTGCAAATACACAGCACGAAAACTGCTGCCGCTGCGAGGCCGCGGCGCAGAAATTTTTTCCCCCGATTTTTGCGCTTTGGGCGCGAATGCGACCGCCGTGCGGCCATCTGACGCGCCCGTCCGACCACGCGAGCCTGCTGGTTATTGGACCGGAGCCTCCGGCGGCTTCAGGATACGGCGGCGGCGCTCGGCCGTTCGCCCTTGCACGATGCGCACGCGCTTGACGCGGCGCGGATCTGCATCGAGCACATGGAATTCGAAGCCGGGCACTGCCTGCACCACCTCGCCGCGCACCGGCACACGGCCAAGCGTGTTGAAGATCATGCCGCCGATGGTGTCGACGTCCTCGGCATGTTCGCCGGGGCGAAAGCCTTCACCAATAGCTTTCGCGACTTCCTCGATCTCGGCACGGGCATCGACAAGGAAGATGCCGTCGCCGGTCTTTTCGATCATCGGCTCGTCCTCATCGTGCTCATCCTCGATGTCGCCGATCACCATCTCGACAAGATCTTCCAGCGAGACCAGCCCGTCGGTGCCGCCATACTCGTCGATCACAAGCGCCATCTGGATACGGTTGGCCTGCATGCGCGCCATCAGATCCGACGCGAGCATCGACGGCGGCACAAAGAGGAGCGGCCGCACGATGTTGAGTTCGCCGATCGTACGGTTGAGGTCGACGCTGCCAAGCGCAAGCGGCGGATTGGGAGCTATGGGCTTGCGGCTACGCCCATTCTTGTGCCTGGAGGCGCGGATCAGGTGTGCAACCACGTCGCGGATATGCACCATGCCGCGCGGATCGTCGAGGCTCTCGACATAGACCGGCATGCGAGAATGAGCGCCACGCTCGAACTGGTTGAGCAGATCTCCGAGGGTGGTAGAAAGCTCCACCGCCTCTATATCCGCGCGGGGCACCATCACATCCTCAACGCGCAGTGCCCTCAGCCGCAGGATGTTGTTGAGCATCGCCCTTTCGGTTGGCGACAGGGGCGCGGAATCGGAGGTGTGCTCCGCCAGCGCCTCGGCAAGGTCGTCTTGCAATGTGGCGCTGTTGCGCAACCGCAGCCGGCTCGCAATGCGGGTGAAGAATGATGGCAGCCCTCCGGTCCGTTGCGGAGGTCTACTAGAGCCGTCATCCCCCTCCCCGGGGGAACTCGCGGCTTCGCTCGCCGGCGCACCGCCGGGGGCGATCATGGAAACGTCGCTCATGGTCTTTCGTTCGTTTGACCCAAAGTTAGGCATAGGGATCGGGAATGGCAAGGCTTTGCAGGATTTGTCTTTCCAACGCCTCCATGTCCTCGGCCTGCTGGGGCAATTCGTGGTCGTAGCCGAGAATATGCAGGAAGCCGTGCACGAGCAGATGTGTGAGATGATGTTCGAACGGCTTCTCCTCGGCCTCCGCCTCAGACGCGACGATCCCGTAGCCTAGCGCGATGTCGCCCAGATGACGCGGGGCGCCGGGCGGGAAAGCACGAGCTTCGGCGGGAAAAGACAGCACATTGGTCGGCTTGTCCTTGCCGCGAAAACGAGCATTCATCGCCCGCATCTCGGCATCGTCCGTAAAGAGGATGGTGAGCGGCCCGGCCGGGGCGCCGTCCACCAGAGCTGTCGTCGCGGCTACGGCCTGTTCCGCGAAGTGCTGAAGAACCTCTTGCGGAGGCCATTCTCCGGCCTCGACGACGCAATGGACGGAGATCGCTGATGGTTGGCTGTTCTCAGCCATTGCTCTCCCGTGCCGGAGCCCTTGCGCCACCTGCATTGCGGTCGTAGGCCTCGACGATAGCTGCCACCAATGGATGCCGGACCACATCCTTCTCATTGAAACGGACGGTGACGATGCCCGGCACTTCCTTGAGAATGTTCATCGCCTCGACCAGACCTGACTTGGTGTTGGGGGGCAGGTCTATCTGGCTTGGATCGCCGGTTACGATCATCCGCCCATTCTCACCGAGGCGAGTCAGGAACATTTTCATCTGCATGGGGGTGGTGTTCTGCGCCTCGTCAAGAATCACCACGGCATTGGAAAGCGTGCGACCGCGCATGAAGGCGAGCGGGGCGATCTCTATTACGTCCGCGGCAAGCGCCCTCTCCACCTTGTCGGCAGGCATCATGTCATAGAGTGCGTCATATAGCGGCCGCAGATAGGGATCGACCTTCTCCTTCATGTCGCCGGGTAGGAAACCGAGCCGTTCGCCTGCCTCGACGGCGGGCCGCGAGAGCACGATGCGGTCCACCATCCCGCGCTCCAAAAGCATGGCTGCATAGGCAACGGCGAGGAAGGTCTTGCCGGTGCCTGCCGGCCCAGTGCCGAAGACCAGCTCCGAGCGCTCCAGCGCGCGCATATAGGCATCCTGATTGGCGGAACGCGCATACACGGTGCGCTTGCGCGTGGAAATCTGCGCAGCGGCCAGCTTGCCCTTACCCTCGAAGGTAGGCAGGCTCAGCTGATCGTCGGCCGCTAGGGCAAGCCGTACGGCGCCATCCACCTCCGAGGCGGAAAGCTCGGTTCCGCCCTGCACGAGGCCGTAGAGATAATCTAGAGCCCGGCGGGCCTGCTCGGCCGCCCCAGACTCGCCCTTGATGGCAAGCTGGTTGCCCTTGGAGCGGATATCAACACCAAGCTTCTGCTCGATGCGGGCCAGATTTTCGTCGAACGGGCCGTAAAGCGCTCCGGCGAACTTGTTGTTGTCGAAGGTGAGCACGATATGCGCCATATCGGACGCCCCGACAGGCATACTCTTCAGCTCCGTACCGCCGGTCAAACGCTTTCCTCCTCTGTGGCCTGCAGTGTGGCCACGTTCCGAACCGTTTCGCCGAACAGGCTGTGACTGCCGGCCCGCGTGATTGTTACGCGGACAATGTCTCCGATTTTGCCGGCCTTTTCATCAACAATCACCGGCTGCAGCCATGGGGAACGGCCGACAAGCTGGTTGGGTTCGCGGCCGGGCTTCTCCAGGAGCAGGTCGATCTCCGCTCCGACGAGACTCTGCGCAAAGCCGGATTGCTGCTCGGCAAGCAGCGCCTGCAAGCGCTGCAGCCGCTCGTCCTTCACCGGCTCAGGCACCTGGTTCTCCATCTCTGCCCCGGGCGTACCGGGTCGGGGCGAATATTTGAACGAGAATGCCTGCGCGTAGTTCACCTCGCGCACCAGGCGCAGCGTCTCCTGGAAGTCCTCCTCGGTCTCGCCGGGAAAGCCCACAATGAAGTCGCCGGACATTGCAATGTCGGGTCGAGCTGCACGGATGCGGTGGATCAAGCGCAGATAGTCGGCCACCGTGTGTCGCCGGTTCATCGCCTTGAGAATCCGGTCGGAACCGGCCTGCACCGGCAGATGCAGGTAAGGCATGAGCTCGGGCAGATCGCGGTGAGCCTCGATAAGTTCGTCATCCATGTCCCGCGGGTGGCTGGTCGTGTAGCGCAGGCGATCAAGGCCGGGTATTTCGGCAAGCCGGAACAGCAGGCGGCCAAGCCCCCACTCGCTGCCCCCCGGACCTTCGCCGTGCCAGGCATTTACGTTCTGACCGAGCAGCGTCACCTCTCGGACACCGGCCTCGGCGAGCCTTTCGGCCTCGGCCACGATCTGCGCCACCGGGCGCGAGATCTCGGCTCCGCGCGTATAGGGGACCACGCAGAAGGTGCAGAACTTGTCGCAGCCTTCCTGCACCGTCAGGAAGGCCGTGACGCCGCGGCTTCTGACGGATGTTCGCTCTGGTGCGGGCAGATGCTCGAACTTGTCTTCGATCGCGTAGTCGGTCTCGACGATCTTCTCTCCAGTCCTGACCCGCTGAACGACAGCTGGCAGGCGATGATAGGTCTGCGGTCCGATGACGAGATCAACCATCGGTGCCCGGCGCAGGATTTCACGTCCTTCCGCCTGGGCGACACAACCTGCCACGCCAATCACCGTCTCGCGGCCGTGCCGTGCCCGCTCCTCCTTGAGAACGCGGATGCGGCCGAGTTCCGAATAGACCTTCTCGGCGGCTTTCTCGCGGATATGACAGGTATTGAGGAGCACGAGATCGGCGTCTTCGATCATCTCGGTGGGCCTATAGCCATCCGCCGCCAGCGCGTCAGCCATGCGCTGAGAATCGTAGACGTTCATCTGGCAGCCATAGGTCTTCACGAAGACTTTTTTGTCCCTCGGCGACGCGGCCTCCGCTGTCTCGGAGGCGAGGCTGGCTGAACGTTCCGTCGTCACACTCTGTTCCATAGGGGCTAACTAGCGCCAATCGGGGGCAAAAAACAGACGAATCTTCCGGTTCAGGGGTCGCGGCGGCGTAGCGCCGCGCCGAGCATTCGGCGGACCTCCGCCTCCGCCGCGCGGGCAACGGTCTTCCGGTTGCCGTCGGCCGAAAAGGGGATTGGGTCGCCAAACCGTACTTCCACGTCGACCGCACCCTGACGGAGCATCATCATGAGGTGCGGCACAAAATCCATATCGCCGATCCAGGCCATCGAGCCGCGCTCGCGCCAGCTAAGCAAAAGCCCGTTCCGCCGCAGATAGGCGATCGCCACCGGCTGCACAAGAACCCGCCTGGTCTCCTGTCGTTGCAGGGCGAGCCGCGCGGCATCCAACAGCGTGCTCTTGAACGGCATGACGCGGTTGCCGTCCCCGGTCGTGCCCTCCGCGAAGAGCACCATGGGATCTCCGTCAGAGAGCCGGCCAGCGATCTCGCGAGTCTGATTAGGCGCCGCGCGCCTGCGGTCTCGCTCCACGAAGACGGAGCGCTGGAGGCGCGCGAAGGTGCCCAACACCGGCCAATGCTGCACTTCCGATTTGGCGATGAAATGAACATCGGCAATCGAGCCGAGAACGAGGATGTCGGTCCAGGACACATGGTTCGACATGATGAGGAGCGGCCTGCCCTCCGCTGGCCCGCCCGCCCGGTGAACCCGCACTCCCAGCGCCTTCAAGGTGAGCCGATGCCAAAGCCGCGGAACCGTGCGGTCGCTCCACCATCCGGTGCGTAGCGCGAGCTCTTGAACGAGCATCAATGGTGGCGTGTATAGAGCGATGAGCAGGATCTTGCCGCCGATGCGGGCAATTTCGAACATGCACCGGATGCGACTCTGGCTCAACGCAGGTCGCGGCGCATGACGATCGCGTGGGACCGTCGAGCGTTCGCATCCCGGTAGTAGTCGGGCCTGTGCCCCACCTGCCGGAAGCCGAGCCGCCGGTAAAGTGCAAGCGCGGGAGCGTTGTTCTCGTCGACCTCGAGGAACAGCGCTTCAGCGCGTTCGGCGTGGAGCGTGCGCAGGACCGCATCCATAAGCATCCTGCCGATGCCGCGGCGGCGCACCTGGCGGGCAACTGCGATTGTGAGGATCTCCGCCTCGCCCGCTGCGAGTCGGGCGAGCACGAAGCCGCAGGGTTTTGATGCGGGATGTCCCTCTTCGATCGCTGCAAATCCGAAGACGGTATCATCACCAAGCAGCGACTCGAACTCGCCGTCCGTCCATGGACGTGCGAAATCGTCGCGATGCAACTCGGCTAACGCGCGGCAGTCGGTCAGCTGAAGCCGGCGCACGGAAAAACTTCGTCGCAAAAAACGGGCCAGTGAAAGCGCCATCATGGTCCCTTCAGCGGCAGGGCGAAGCCGGTCTGCGGCCTTGCGTCCGGTGCGCGCAGATAGAGGGGCCTGGGCTTTTCCCCCGCCTTCGGCCGGCGGGCGGCCACCCGGGCGTAGGCGAGAATGTCCGCGGTAGCTCCCAACGGGCCCATGTCGAGGCTCCCCCCCGCCGCGTGCGCAATGCGTTCGGCCGCATCGCCGGCAAGCACGGGGCGATCGGCCCGGGCTATAGCTATCGCCTCCTCCGAGGCGGCAAGGCGCGGGCCATCGAGGACACTTCCATCTGTGTCGAAGTGTGCCAGGCAAACGGGCTCGGAATGGCCGAGCACACACAATACCGGCCGGTATGGGAAGCGCCCGCGCGCCTCTTCTGCGATCGCTTCCGGAGTGGTTACGCCGACTGCTGGAATTTTGAGCGCCAAAGCAAGGCCGCGCGCGGCGGATACTCCGACACGAACTCCGGTGAAGGAACCCGGACCGACCGCTATCGCGATCGTGTGGACCGCTCCGAACAAAAGGCTTGCCGTTTGTAGAGCTTCCTCGATCACGGCCATGACATGCTCTGCGTGACCTTTGCCGAGGTCCATCACCGCACGGCCCTTCTCCACCCCTGTGCCCGCATCGAAGACGCAGGCGGAGCACAGCGAGGCGGAGGTATCGATGGCAAGGATGTTCATCTCGGACATGCGCCGCGCTCAGGCTTCAACAGTCCCGCAGAGCCGCAACTCCAGGCGCGGCAGGATTCGCCCGGGAATGGAGCCGGAGGGAGATCGACCGACGATCTGCCCGCCCATCCTCTCGTAAAAGGCCAAAGCACCCGGATCGGCGTCCAGCGCGAGCACCCGCGCCCCTTTCCTCAGAGCCTCCGTTTTGGCCCATTCGAAAAGTACTTTGCCGATCCCCCGACCCTGCAGGGCCGGATCGACAAAAAGCTTCTTGAGCTCGGCATGCTCCCCATCGACGGATATTTCCGCTATCCCTGCGCAAAAGCCATCGAGCTCTGCCACCGCGATATGGGACTCGCCAGGATTGACGGTCAGTTCCTCCCGACAAGCGGCCATAAAGGCTGCATCATAGCCATGCGACGCCTTCGAACGCAGGCATAGTTCCGTCAACGCCGGCCCTTCGTCCGGACTAGGAGATCTGAGCCGAAGCATTGGCAGCAGTGCGCGCCTTCCTCTCGAGCCGCCGCGCATGCAGCACAGGCTCGGTATAGCCGTTGGGCTGCTCGCGGCCTTTGAATACAAGATCGCAGGCGGCCTGGAATGCGATGGACGATTCGAAACTGGGCGCCATCGGCTGATAATCCGGATCGCCCGCATTCTGCCGGTCGACCACTTCCGCCATTCGCTTCATTGTGTCCATCACCTGCTCGCGGGTGACCACCCCATGATGCAGCCAGTTGGCGATGTGCTGCGAGGAGATGCGGAGCGTGGCGCGATCCTCCATCAGGCCGATATTGGAGATGTCCGGCACCTTGGAGCAGCCGACGCCCTGGTCGATCCATCGCACGACATACCCCAAAATGCCCTGCGCATTGTTGTCTAGCTCCTGCTTTATTTCCCCCGGGGACCAGTTCGGCCGTACCGCGACGGGAATAGAGAGAATGTCGGCAAGTTTGGCGCGCGGCCGCGATTTCAGGCCCTCCTGTACCGCCTTCACATCCACCTTGTGATAGTGGGTCGCGTGCAGCGTCGCCGCCGTGGGCGAGGGCACCCAGGCAGTGTTGGCGCCCGCCTTGGGATGGGCGATCTTCTGCTCCAACATCGCGGCCATCAGATCCGGCATGGCCCACATGCCCTTGCCGATCTGAGCTCGGCCGGAGAGCCCGCAGGCGAGCCCGATATCGACGTTCCAGTTTTCATAGGCCTGGATCCAGGTCGACTGCTTCATGTCGCCCTTGCGGATCATGGGCCCCGCTTCCATCGAGGTGTGGATCTCGTCCCCGGTGCGGTCGAGGAAGCCGGTATTGATGAAGACCACGCGTTCGGAAGCGGCACGGATGCATTCTTTCAGGTTGACGGTGGTGCGCCGCTCCTCGTCCATGATGCCCATCTTGATCGTGTTGGGCTTCATGCCCAGCGCGTCCTCCACCCGGCCGAAAAGATCGACGGCGAACGCCACCTCCTCAGGGCCGTGCATCTTCGGCTTTACAATATATACCGAGCCGCCGCGGCTGTTCATGCGGCGGCCGTTCGGGCCGATATCGTGCAGCGCGATCATGGACGTGAACATCGCGTCCATGATGCCTTCCGGCACTTCCTTGCCTTCGCGGTCCAAGATAGCGGGATTGGTCATCAGATGACCGACATTGCGCACCAGCATCAGTGACCGGCCAGGAAGAGTGACCCTCGCCCCGTCTGACCCGGTGAGGAGGATGTCCTGGTTCAAGACGCGCTTGATGGTCCTCCCGCCCTTCTGGAAGCTTTCTTCCAGGTCGCCCCTCATCAGGCCGAGCCAGTTGCGGTAGGCAAGCACCTTATCCTCGGCGTCGACCGCAGCGACCGAGTCCTCGCAATCCATGATCGTGGTCAGTGCCGCCTCAAGGATCACGTCGGATATGCCCGCCTTGTCCGTCCCGCCGATCGCGTGATCGCGGTTGATGACGATCCGCGCGTGCAGCCCGTTCCTTACTAAAGCAATTTCCCGTGGGCGGTCTGCCGCCCCAATGTAGCCAACGAGTTGCGCGGGATGCTTCAAACCCGTGCTGCCGGTCTCCGTGGTCACGGCAAGGGTCCCGTTCTCCACCGCAAGGGCGACGACATCGCTCCAGCTTACACCGTCGAGGGGCGCGCTCTCGTCAAGAAACGCGCGCGCCCAGGCGATGACCTTTTCGCCCCGCCTGGGATTATAGCCCCCCTCGCGCTCGGCCCCATCAGACTCTGGGACGGCGTCGGTCCCGTAGAGGGCGTCGTAGAGAGAACCCCACCGGGCATTCGCCGCATTGAGCGCGTAGCGGGCATTGGTGACTGGAACGACCAGCTGTGGCCCCGCTGTCTCTGCGATCTCAGGGTCCACATCCGAGGTGGTAACTGCGAAGTCCGGCCCCTCTGGCAGAAGATAACCGATTTCGCGCAGGAAGCCTTCATAGGCGCTGAGATCGTGGGGCGCACCGTGCGCCCGGTGCCAGGCGTCGATCTTCGTCTGCATCTCGTCGCGCTTGGCAAGCAGCGCACGATTGCGCGGTGAGAGCGCATGCACAATCTCTGACAGAGCATGCCAAAAAGTCTCCGCATCGACGCCCGTCCCCGGCAAGGCCTGCTCTATCGCGAAATCATGAAGCTCGCGGGCGATTTTCAATCCATTGATCTCGATCCGATCGCTCACACAGATACCTCCGGCAAAACTCCCGCTGCGGTTTGATCATGTCGGGGAGTGGGGGTCAATCGCCTCATCCGGCCACGCGCGGACGCCCGGCGGCAATGGCCGAGACAGTTCCCTCGACGAAAAGACGCATACCATCGACGTCAGCCGTTTCCAGCACCCAGGACACGCTGATTTCCGCACCTTCCGCTCCCGCCTCGGCTGCGCGGCTTGCCACAAGAGCTCTGGCCCGCTCCTCGGCGAAGGCGAGCGCGTCATCCTCTTCCGGGAAATCGCGTATTTCAGCGCCCGCGCTTACCCGAAAAAGGCCTGCGCGCGGCTGCGTGACCTTGGCTTCGACCACCATGCGTACCTGGCCGGCGACCGCACCGATCGCGTTCGCCACATCGAGATGGTCAGGCAGAATGCATTCGCCCGCAAGCAGGTTTGTAAGGCCGGCATAATGAAGCCTGGCGGATGCGCCGAGCCCTATGACCGGACGGTCGACCGACAACGACAGGCGGGCGATGCCCGGTTGTCCGTCGAGCGCCTTTTGGACGAGCGGATGGCCGGGCGAGATGTCCAGCCCATCCTCGGCAAAGGCGGTCTCGAGAACGGCTTCGGCGGAACGGCGGGTCAGAGATGTGAGAACGCGCTCGCTTATTGTTTCGGCATTGCCCGCCAGAGGCTCACCGCGACCGTCGCGACGGCGCGCAAAGAGCGCTGCGCCGAGGCGGGCGGCTTCCAGATTCCAGGTGAACTGACGGCCCGCCACATGGGCGGCATCAGACGGCGTAAAGCCACAGACCTGCGCGAGGCCGTGCGAGACGAGCCGCTGCAGGGTGGCGAGCTCCACATTCGAGCCAAGGAAGCGGTCGAGGGGCTGCGGCGTGGGGGAGAGCCGCTCGAAGAGCCGGCGCTCGGCCTCGGCAAGCCCGGCCGAAAAGCGCTCGGGCAAGCCTGTCGACCACACGAAGCGGCCATCGAGCCGCCCAGCCTGCGGCTGGCGCAACTGCCTCTCCAGTTCCGGGACGATCCTGCCCGGAAACAGGGTTTCGGCGAGCGAAAGCGGGACGAGCCGGCGCGGCCCGAGGCGAAGGCGTGCATCGAGCGCGCCCTCCTCTAGGGATACTTCGGAATCGCCGCCGAGGCCGTAGGTGCGCATCGCGACCGCCTCCACCATGGTGCGCCACCCGCCCACCACCGCTCCTTCCGGATCGAGCCGCGGGCGGCCATCGGAGAGAAGCGCTATATCCGTCGTGGTGCCGCCGATGTCCGATACGATGGCGTGATCGAGACCCGTCAGATGTGAGGCGCCGACAAGACTTGCGGCAGGGCCGGAGAGGATAGTTTCGATCGGCCTTGCTCGCGCCATGGCGGCGGAAATCAGCGCGCCGTCGCCTCTAACCACCATCAGAGGCGCTGTTATGCCACGATCATCAAGGAAGCCCTTCGTGGCGGCGATCAGCCGGTCGATCAGAAATATCAGACGAGCATTTAGCAATGTGGTGAGCGCCCGTCGCGGACCGCCGAGCCTGGAGGAAAGCTCATGGCTTGACGTCACGGGAAGGCCTGTGCTCGCACGGATCGCCCCGCCAACGACAATCTCGTGCGTCGGGTTGCGCACGGCGAAGTACGCACAAACCGCAATCGCTCCCACCGTGGGCGCGACACGGTCGAGCCATGCGGCGAGCGGTTCGAGGTCAAGCGGCCTTTCATTGCCGTGGACGTCGTGCCCTCCTTTCAGGAAGATCACCGGATCCCGGCCGAGCGCAGCACCTAGGCCATCCCGCTTTAAATCGGCCTCGGAAAAGCCGATCATCACGAGCCCGGCCCGGCCGCCATGGCCTTCGACCAGCGCGTTGGTTGCAAGGGTGGTGGACATGGAGACAAGGCCGATCTCTGCAGGCTCCACTTCCGCCCGCGAAAGCACGGCCTCGACCGCGGCGGCGATCCCTTCCGCCAGGTCATGGCGAGTGGTCAGCGCCTTCGCCTTGGCCACCAAGCCGGCAGGCTCACTATAGAGGACGGCGTCGGTATAGGTGCCGCCCGTATCGATGCCGAGAAGAAGAGGATCGCGCCGCTTTTGATGCATGGGTGGTCTCGATGGCCTTTGCCGTCGAGCCGTTTAGTGCATTTATCCCCGGAGGGGAATTCCGACTCGCTCGCTTCCTCTGACGAGGAAAGGCCGTTCCGGCGCGCGTACCGGAACGGCCTGCTGTTGCCCCGGGAGGGAAAGGGCCTCAGCGCCGCGCTTCCGAAGAAGCGCGGTTGTCGTTATCGCCCACTATTGGGGCACGGCCTCGGGG
This sequence comes from Chelativorans sp., assembly GCF_031180965.1. GTDB lineage: Bacteria > Pseudomonadota > Alphaproteobacteria > Rhizobiales > Rhizobiaceae > Chelativorans. The sequence continues at coordinate 88,909 of NZ_JAPSLH010000008.1, read as the reverse complement.
AAGTCGTTCTCCTCCTGCGGGCCAGCCATTTCGGCCTGGTCGGAGCCGGGGATCGGACGCAGGAAGGGCGCCGCCGCAACGTCAGCACCGGGGTCGATCTCGTTGTCGAAGAGATCGTCCGCGGCCATCCCATCCGGCAGGTCATCGTCGTCGCTCGGCTTGAAGTCGTCCGTCGCCTGGAACCCCTGATTCAGGAACCGCAGCGGGGCGACGCTGCCGGTGGTGACGCTCGTGTCGACGCCCTGTTCGCCCATTACGGGGGATGCCGATTCGTCGCTCATATCAGGCGACTGGAGCTCCTGGGCAAAGCCGGCGCTCGCACCGAACAACACCAGAGCCGAAGTCGCCATAAGGATCCTACGCATTTGCTTCTCCTTGTAGCATTTTTCGGAATAAAGGGCTCTTGCCCCTGCGGTCCTAACGATGGAGGAGAATCTGGGTTCCGCACGGCTCACAAAGATGTGTGGCGGCGTGAACGGATGCGGGAGATTGGAGGGTGTGTCCGGGACCGGCCTCTGGCGCTCGGGCTCTCGCCCACCTACATGGGCTGGCGATGCCCAGAAGCTCGATCCCGGAGACACACAGGTCATGCTACCTCACAATGGGGCGAGGCTTAGTTGTCGCTGAGCTGAATATCACCTGCGGCGGAATAGCCGGCACGCCTGTTCACCACATTGACGCCCGACGTGACCGCGGTGGTATCCACCTGACCGGCAGCCTGTCCGGCTGCGTAGGCCTTGGGCGGCGCATTTTCCTCGCTCGGGCCGAACTCATCGGCCGCCGAGTAGCCGGGATGACGCTGCGTAACCCGGGGGGACTCGACCGGCGTCTGGACCGATTGCGGTGCCAGGCTCTCAGGCGCCGCGTTTTGGCTGCTGAGACGGATGGTGTCGACCGCCTGGAGCGGGCGAGGAGCGGAGCTTTGCGCGAACGCGCTGCCCGCGCTGAGGATTGCAAAAGCAGAGGCAATGAGAAGAGTCTTACGCATTGTAGTTCTCCAAAAACGCGAGGAGTTTTCCTCGCTGCCCAACTTAAATGGACATTCCAATCCAAATTTCTAGGCACAATCACAAAAATGTGAAGGAGCCGGTCGGAAGGGGGCTGAAATGAGCCCTAGAGATTGTTGATTGAAGCGAGGGCTGCCTTCGGCTATGAAAGCGGCGACGCTGGATCGGCGCCGAGCACCCGTAGCTCAGCTGGATAGAGTGCTGCCCTCCGAAGGCAGAGGTCACAGGTTCGAATCCTGTCGGGTGCGCCAACCTTCCGTCGCTTCAGAAGCAGAGGTTGTTGCAAACGCACTTCGGCCGGCCTGTGAGCGGCCGTCGGCGATGCGGAAGCCCCGCGGGCCGCTAGGCCCCTGCCTCGTCGGTCGAATAGCGTTCTTCCAACTCGTCGAACAAGGGTTTCTGGACCAGCCGCTGGCGCTCCTTGAAACTTGCCACCGGGCCACCTTCATCCAGGCGCCCATCCGTCATGAGGCGGCCGAGCGCTGCCTGCATTCCATGGATGGCGCCTTGCAGGGCAACATTGGCGTAAAGAACCAAGGCAAACCCCGTTTCGTCGAGTTCGGCGAAGGGTGGAATCGGCGTGCGTCCACCTACCACGAGATTGACCAGTTGCGGCGTGCCCTTCAGGCGTGCCGGGATTTCCCTGATCTCCTCAAGGCTCTCGGGCGCTTCCACGAAAGTGATATCGGCGCCATCTTCAATGAAAGCCTGCGCCCGCTCGATCGCCGCTGACAAGCCGAGTGTCGCGCGCGCGTCGGTGCGGGCGACGATCATCAGATTCCTGTCCTGACGCGCATCCACCGCTGCCTTGATCCGGCTGCGCGCCTCCGAAAGGTCAACCACGTCCTTGCCCGAAAAATGACCGCAGCGCTTAGGGCTCACCTGATCCTCGATCTGGACGGCGCTGGCTCCTGCGCGTTCGAGCGTGCGGATGGTGTGCCTCACGTTCAGCGCATTGCCGAAGCCGGTATCCGCGTCGACGACGATCGGCAGGTCCGTGGCGTCTCGGATCGAGGCGGTATGCTGCGCTATCTCGGGCAGGCTGATGAAGCCGAGGTCGGGCAGGCCAAGGTAGGTGTTCGTAAGCCCGGCGCCTGACAGATAAATCGCCTCGAAGCCCAGGTCGGCGATGATCCGTGCCGCAAGGGCGTTCGCGGCGCCGGGCAAGAGGACGGCGCCGCCGCTGGCAAGACGCGACCTGAAAGCCTTGTTGATCTCGTGATTGAGCATGAGCCTACTCCAGGCCTCGATCGAAAATGCCCTCGCCCGTGGGCCGGGAGGGACTTACCGCCCCGGCCGGCAATGCAGGCACGAGAGGGTCGAGGCCGCCCGCCGGGAGGCGGTCAAAGCCCTTGGCTGCGTCAAGGAAAACATCCCGTTCGGCTTCCCCCAAAAGCTCCCGCGTCAGCGTCTCGAACTTGCCTGCGTAGTCCGGCCAGGTCCAGGGTCGAGCGCCATTCGGATGCGCGTCGGCTACGGAACGTTCGCCGGAAATGACCCGACCGTCCTTCATGGTGATGATCAGGCGCCCGCCGAAAGCCCGTCTGGCGGGGTCCGGATCGTGGTAGCGCTCCGTCCAGACCTGGTCCTCCACCGTCCTAATCTTGTGCCAGAGCTCCACCGTCGAGGCTCGCCGGGCGCGCTCGCGCGTATAGGAGTCGACGTGATGCCACCTGCGATCCTCCAGCGCGACCGCGAGAATATACATGATCGAATGGTCGAGGGTTTCCCGGCTCGCCTCCGGATCCATCTTTTGCGGGTCGTTGGCGCCGGTGCCGATCACATAATGTGTGTGGTGGCTGGTCTCGAGCAAAATGTCGCGGATTTGGGAAAGATCGTCGACCCGTCCGGAAAGCTCGATAGCAAGATCAATGAGGGCCTGGGCCTGGTACTCGGCAGAATGCGCCTTGGTATAGGTTTCCAAGATTGCGCGGGGGCTCCCGCCCGGGGCCGGCAGGAACACCTCGTAGCGGCTCTCCGGTCCGCCAAGCATCCAGGCGATCACCGAATCCTCGCCTTCATAGATCGGGGAGGGGGCGGCCTCTCCCCGCATAGCCCTGTCGATGCATTCGATCGCGAGCTTGCCGGAGAAGCCGGGCACATAGGCTTTCCATGAACTGATCTCGCCCTTACGGGATTGGCGCGTGGAAAAGGCGAGATGCACGGCCTGGTTCACGGCCTGGAAGATGATCTCCGTCGGAAGCCCGAGCATGGCGCCGATGCCGGCCGTGGTGGCAGGGGCAAGATGGGCCACATGGTCCTTCTTGTATTTGTGCAGCGAGATTGCTTTGACCAGCGCCACATGAACCTCATAGGCCACGGCAATGCCGCGGGCGAGCGCCGCCCCGTCCGATCCCATCTGCTGCGCGACCGCTACGAGCGGCGAGATGGAGTCGCCGGGGTGCGAATAGTCGGCCGCGAGAAACGTGTCGTGGAAATCGAGCTCGCGCACCGCCGTGGCATTGGCCCAGGCCGCCCATTCCGCATCTACGCGCGTCTGTGCCGCCAGGCCGAACAGCGTCGCGCCGCCCTTTCGGGGATGGGCAAGCGCCATGGCGCGCGCGGCTGCCACAGGCTTCCGATTGATTGCCGCCAGCGCCACGGCAGCATTGTCGACGATCCGGCAGGAGATCATGTCAATGACATCGTCGTCCAGCGGTCCGCAATGGGCGGCGAAATCGGCAATATGCCAGGCGAGTTGCTCTTCGCGCGGCAATCTTGCCGCCGACGAATGAACCTTGACGATGTGCTTTTGCATTCCCGAAAGTACTCCGAAGATCACGCGCCGGCCCGAAGGCGTCGCAGCACGACCGGGGCGAGCAGGAAAAGGCCGGCGAGGACCAGGAACGCGACTGAAAGCGGCGTCGAAACCAGGACCACCGGATTGCCTTGCCCGGCCGCGAGCGCGGTACGCAACTGCTGCTCCGCCATCGGTCCAAGGATGAGGCCGATCAGCACCGGCGCAATGGGGAAATCATAGACGCGCATCACATAGCCCATGATGCCGATGATGACCATAGCGATGAGATCGACGACGGAGTTCGACACGCCCCAGATGCCGATCGTCGCGAAGACGAGTATCCCCGCGTAAAGCTGCGGCGCCGGGATGGACAGGAGCCGCACCCAGAGGCCCACCAGCGGCAGGTTCAGCACCAGAAGCATCACGTTGCCCACGTAGAGCGAGGCGATAAGGCCCCAGACAAGCTCAGGGTTGTTGGTGAAGAGGAAGGGGCCGGGCTGCAGCCCGTAATTCTGGAAGGCCGCAAGCAGCACCGCTGCGGTGGCGGAGGTAGGAAGACCCAGCGTGAGCAGCGGGATGAGGATGCCAGCGGCCGCCGCATTGTTGGCGGCCTCGGGCCCCGCCACGCCCTCGATGGCGCCGTGCCCGAACTCCTCCGGATGCTTCGAGAGCCGCCGCTCCAGTGTGTAGGAGAGCATGGTCGGGATCTCGGAGCCGCCGCCGGGAAGCGCGCCTATGGGGAAACCGAGAGCGGTGCCCCGCAGCCATGGCTTCCATGAACGCCGCAAATCCTCCCATGACATCCATGCCCAGCCACGCATCGGCACGATCTCGGAGGCGTTCTTGCGGTAGCGGCTGGCCACATAGAGAATCTCGCCCACCGCAAAAAGCGAGACGAGCACCACAGCCAATTCCATCCCGTCGAACAGGGCGGGAACCCCGAAAGTCAGCCGTGCCTGCCCGGTCATCTGGTCAATGCCGACGAGACCCAGGGCAAGGCCGATGAAGAGGGAGACGAAACCACGCACGCGCGAGCTCCCCATCACCACCGCGACAGAGGTGAAAGCGAGCACGGTGAGCGCGAAGTAGTCGGCGGGGCGGAAGTAAAAGGCGATCTCCGCGATAGCCGGCGCCGCGAATGTCAGCAGCAGCGTGGCGATGGTGCCGGCTACGAAGGAGCCGAGCGCGGCCGTGGCGAGCGCGCTTGCGCCGCGTCCGGCCCGCGCCATCCTGTTTCCTTCGAGCGCGGTCATCATGGAGCCCGCCTCGCCCGGCGTATTGATGAGAATCGAGGTGGTAGATCCACCATACATCGCGCCATAGAGCACGCCGGCGAACATGATGAAGGCGGAGGTCGGCGCCACGCTGATGGTGACGGGCAAGAGCAGAGCGATAGTGAGCGCGGGGCCGATTCCAGGCAACACGCCGATGGCAGTTCCCAGGACCGAACCGAGCAGCGCGTAAAACAGGTTTATGGGCTGCAAGGCGACCCCGAAGCCCTGCAGCAGGAGCGAGAAGGTCTCCATTCAGATCCCCGCCATGGGCAGAAAGCCGCCAAGCTGCAGGCCAAGACGCGTGAATAGGAGCCATGAAAGCGCTCCGAGGACGGCTCCCACCAGCACGTTCACAACGGTCTTGCGCGACCCGAAAGCATGGGCGACCAAGGCGAAGGACAGCATGGCGGTGATCGGCATGCCCAGCCGCTCGATGGTGAAGATTGGGGCGAGGGCTGCCGCCAGCGCGGTGAAGAAGGCCGGCCAGTGCGCGCTTTCACCGCCCGATGCGTCTTCTGTGTCCTGGGGAATGAACTGCTCGTCGCGCGCAATCTGCAAGAGCAATATCAGCCCAAGGAGCACGAGGCCGCCGCCCACCAACGTCACGAATAGCCCGGGTCCGATGCCGGCGTATCGTGCGGCCTGCGGCAGGCTGAACGCGCCGTAGAGGCAAAGGCAGCCCAGCGCTACGACGAGGCCGCCCAGCCACCAGGGACGCGCGGTGTCGCTCCCGCCGCCTGCCGGTGCCTCCGGTATGCTATTGGGCAAGGCCCGCCTCTTTGAGGACCGTCGCTATACGTTCGTTTTCCTCGGCGATGAAGGCGCCAAACTCCTCGCCAGCAAGAAAGAACTGGTCCCAGCCTTGCGTCTCCAGCACCTTTTTCCACGCATCGCTCTCGTTCAGCTGGGTGAAGCGGTCAACCCAGAGCTGGTAGTTGTCGTCGGGCATGCCCGGAGCGCCGAGAATGCCGCGCCAGTTAGCGATCTCGATGTCGTAACCCGCCTCCTTGAAGGTTGGCACATCGAGCCCTTCCTTGCGGTCGGCCGAGGTGATGCCGAGGATGCGGATGCGGCCTTGCTCGGCGAACTGGGCGAATTCCGAAATCCCGGAAATGCCCGCCGCCAGCGTACCGTTGACAATACCCGTTACAGTCTCGGCGCCGCTCGCCTGCGGGATGTAGTTAACATCGGCCACCGGGATATCCGCTGCCTGGGCAAGCAGGGCCAGCGCGATGTGGTCAACGCCGCCCGCCGAGCCGCCGCCGACGGCGGTCGCGCCAGGATCCGCCTTCAGTGCGGCGACAAGGTCCTGCAGAGACTGGTGGGGCGAGTCCGCTGATACGGCGATCACCAAATATTCCGCTGTCAGGCGGGCGACAGGGCGGAAGTCGGTCAGATTAATCGGCGACTGGTTGAGAATGATGGAGCCGACCGTGATCGCGCCGAAGACCGCGAGGGCATCGGGCTTGCCGCGCTGGCCGCCCTGGAACTCTGCAAGTCCGATCGTCCCACCGGCGCCGCCCTTGTTGGTGAAGTTTACTCCGTCGGTATATATGCCGGCCTCATTCATCGCTTGAAACGCCTGGCGTCCCGTCGCATCCCAGCCGCCGCCGGGATTGGCGGGCAGCATGACATTGACCTGCGCTTCGGCGCTCCCCGCCGCGAGAGCGGCAAACAACGCAATCGGCAGGAGAGCCTTTTTCAAATTCATCTGTTCCTCCCTTAAAATTGCAATCAGCCCATGGACACAGGCTCGATAGGATGACCGACATAGACCGGCGATCCGATCTAGATCACGGTCGGGTGCCGCGGACTCTAGAGCAACTTTGCCGTCCTTCCGCAAGGGAAATGCATGTTATCGGCCCCGGGCCGTCCCCGCCCGGAAAGCTCTAAGCCCATCGCGGAACTTTCCTTTTTTCCTCCGGTTTGGACTTCGCGTTCAGGGACGGAGGTCGCATTGCAGAGGCTGATACTAGGCTTGCTTGCTGGTCTGTCGGCAACGACGACGATGACCGCCGCCATGCGCCATCTCTGGCTGCGGCTGCAGCCACGGAACCGCTACCCCCTGCCGCCGCGCGAATTGGTCGAGCGGGTGAATCTGCCGGCGGGAGAGGATGGGAGGCGCATCAACACGCTCCTTGCCCATTTCGGTTTCGGCGCGCTCGCCGGCGCCGGCTTCGCGCTTTTACCGCGCAGCCTGCCGAGCGGAATTTTGTACGGCCTTTCTGTCTGGACGGTAAGCTATCTGGGCTGGATTCCGGCCGTCGGCCTCCTGAAACCCGCGACGAGGCACCCGCTGGAACGCAACCTCCTGATGCTGGCCGTCCACATGGTCTGGGGCGCGATGCTGGCCGCCAATCTTCGCGAACTTGAGCGTGCCGGCGGTGAAATCTTCGCGGGCGGGCCCGCGAAGGATGCAACGAAACCGCACTTGAGCAGGAGGTTTGGATGAGCACCGGAGTTCCATTCTGGTTCGACGATGTAGTCAGTCGGAACTACCCGCCGCTGGATGAAGATCTGAACGTAGACGTGGCTATCGTCGGCGGCGGGATCGTCGGACTGCACTGCGCGCATCGACTGGAAGGCTCGGGGCTGAGATCAGTGGTGCTGGAAGCACGCCGCGTCGGTCGCCAGGCCACCGGCCGCTCGACCGCGAAGGTCACCTCGCAGCACGGACAAAAATATTCGACGTTCGTCAAGAAATTCGGCCAAGATGCCGCGCGCATCTATGCGCAAGCGAACCAGGATGCGATCAGCGAGATCGTCGCTCTCGCACAGACGATGGAAAACCAAGCCGGTCTGGAGCCTCGTTCCGCCTTCATCTACGCCACCGATGAAAAGCAGGCGCAGCAGCTGGAGAAGGAGGCCGATACTGCCCGCTCGTTGGGATTGCCCGCCGAGATCGTACAGAGCGCGGAGCTGCCCGTCGCGACGACCGCCTTGCTCAGATATTCCCGCCAGTATCAGTTCGACCCTTACCTTTACCTGCTTGGCCTTGCCGAGCGTGTTGCCCGATACATGCCAATCTACGAGCAAAGCCGCGTCACCGACATTTCGAAGGACGGCCCCACCCGGCTCAGTGTCAACGGACGCACGGTCACTGCGCGCCATGTCGTGGTCGCCACGCAAATGCCTGTAATCAACGACGGCATGTTCTTTGCGAAGGCTTTCCCCTTTGCTCATCCCGTCGCCGCCGCGCCTTTGCCGGACGATAAGATGATCGACGGCATGTTTATCAGCGCCGGTAGCCCCTCTCATTCCCTGCGAACAGCCGTCAGGAATGGCCAGACCTATCTGATCGCGGCCGGCGGCGAGTTCAAGAATGGAGAGACGGAACAGGAACGGCAGGTAGTGGAGGAGTTGCGCACCTTCCTAGCTGACGTTTTCGGCATAAGGTCCATCACGCACTTCTGGACCAACGAGGATTTCCGCCCGATGGATGGCGCAGCCTTTATCGGGCCGGCAGGCCGCGGCCGCGAGAATCTGCTTGTCGCCACCGGCTTTGAGGCCTGGGGAATTACGCAAGGCGTCGTCGCCGGCGCTATTCTGGCCGATCGAATCCTGGGGCGAACGCATCCGGCGGCCGAACTCTTCGATGCGACCCGCATAAAACCTTTGGCGAGCGCCACCGAGTTCACCAAAGAGAATCTCAAAGCGGCCGGTCACCTGATCGGGGACCGCGTGCTGAAGCGCGGGACAGTGCGGATCGGACAGATCGCGCCCGGGCAGGGAGGCGTCATAGCCTACAAAGGCGAACAGCTAGCCGTGCGCCGCCACATTGACGGCTCGCTGACGGCGCTTTCGGCCAGCTGCACCCATATGGGGTGCATAGTCGGCTGGAACGAGACTGACCAGACTTGGGATTGCCCCTGCCACGGGTCTCGCTTTGACGAGCGGGGCGAGGTGATCGCCGGGCCGGCGGTTTCGCCGCTCAAACCGCGTGATGTCACGAAAATTGAAGAAGAAGGCGCATGAAGGTTCTCGTCACAGGGGCGACCGGACTCATCGGCTGCGCGGTTTGCGCACGGCTTTCGGCAGAAGGTCACCAGGTCACCGCGGTGGTGCGCCCCGGCAGCCGCCCTCTCGCGATGGCCGCCGCCCGGGTCGTCGAGGTGGACATGGCGCGGGCCGCAGGGACGCAGGTCTGGGCGGAGCACCTGCGCGGGATTGACGCGGTCGTGAATTGTGTCGGTGCGCTGCAGGACAGCGTTCGGGAGGATATCGAAGGCGTGCATGTGACCGGCGCCGCCGCGCTGTTTCGCGCCTGCGAAAAGCTCAGTGTCCGCCGCGTCATCCATTTTTCCGCGATCGGCGTCGACCGCGCGCAACCCTCGGCTTTCTCCACGACCAAACTGGAGGGGGACCGGCTGCTGATGGAACGGGATCTTGATTGGGTGATTCTCAGACCCTCCGTGGTCCTGGGCCGGTCGGTCTTCGGCGCGAGCGCGCTGATGCGCGGACTGGCCGCTCTGCCCATTGCACCCCGCATGGGGCGCACCGCTCCCCTGCAGGTGGTGCAACTCGACGATGTGGCGGCGACGGTCGCCTTTTTCATAAAGCCCACCGCCCCCTCGCAGGTGGTTCTTGAGCTTGCCGGGCCGGACCGCCTCACCATGGACGAGGTGGTGGCGCAATATCGCCGGTGGTACGGCTGGCGTCCTGCACGGAGCATCACCCTTCCGGACTGGGCGGCGAGACTGCTCTATAGCACTGGCGACCTCGTCGGGATGCTCGGCTGGCGGCCGCCGATGCGCAGTACCGCACGAAAGGAGATAGAGCGCGGCGCCATCGGCAATCCGCGTCCGTGGCGGGCCATGACCGGTATCGTTCCCGAGTCCCTTTCCGCTGCGCTGGCGCGGGAGCCGGCCGGCGTGCAGGATCGATGGTTCGCAAATCTCTACTTCCTGAAGCCGGTGATCTTCATCGTGCTTTCTGCCTTCTGGATCGGCACCGGCATCATCTCCCTGACCGTCGGTTACCGCGAGGGCGTGGAACTGATGCTTCGCACAGGTGCGGGTGCCCTGTCGGGACCCGGAGTGATAGCTGGCGCAATCGCCGACATCCTCGTGGGGATGGCTATCGCTTATCGACCAACGACGCGCCAGGGGCTTTATGGAGCCATCGCACTTTCAGCCTTCTATATAATCTCGGGCACTGTTCTGTTACCCTCGCTGTGGCGGGAGCCACTTGGGCCTTTGATGAAGATCTGGCCGATACTGGTACTGCATTTCGTGGCGCTCGCTATCCGCAAGGAGCGCTGATGCTCTATTTTTTTCTGAAATTCCTGCATGTGATCGGCGCTGCCGTACTTCTGGGTACCGGCGCCGGGATCGCCTTCTTCATGCTGCTTGCCCACCGCACGGGCGACGCGGCAACGATTGCCGCCACCGCCCGCATTGTCGTCATTGCCGACTTCCTCTTCACCGCCACCGCCGTGGTCGCGCAGCCCATCACCGGCGTTCTGCTGGTCTGGAACGCCGGCTATTCCCTCGGCGATGACTGGATCGTCGCGTCCATCCTGCTGTATGTCCTTACTGGCGCCTTCTGGCTGCCCGTCGTGTGGATGCAGATGGAGCTGCGGGAACTGGCTGCAGCGGCAGCGGCGCAGGGTACACCGCTCCCCGAGCGCTATCACAAGATCTTCCGGCTGTGGTTCGCGTTCGGGTTCCCGGCGTTCGGCGCCGTCATTACAATATTCTGGCTCATGATCACCCGACCGCCTGAAATCTGGTAGGCTTGGACCTGTGCCCTTTGTGAAGTCATCTTGTTGGGCAGGGAGATATGAAACATGAGCAAGGCACAGATCGTCGGATGGGCGCACACGCCCTTCGGGAAATCGGAGCTCGCAGACACCGAGGCGCTGATGGCCTCCGTAGCGGCGCCTGCACTTGCTCATGCCGGCGTCGAGCCCGGCGACGTGGATGGCATATTTGTCGGGGTGATGAACAACGGCTTTTCCAAACAGGATTTTCAGGGTGCGCTCGTGGCGATGACCAATGAAGCGCTGGCGCATGTACCGGCGGTGCGGCTCGAAAATGCCTGCGCCACCGGGTCGGCCGCCATCTACACGGCCATGGATTTTATTGAAGCGGGCCGCGGGCGCATTGCACTTGTCCTCGGCGCCGAGAAGATGACCTCCACCCCCACGGCGGAGGTGGGCGATATCCTGCTCGGCGCGAGCTACCGCAAGGAGGAGGCCGATGTCGATGGCGGCTTTGCCGGTCTGTTTGCGCGCATCGCGCAGAACTACTTCCAGCGCTACGGCGACCGCTCCGAAGAGCTCGCGCTGATTGCTGCGAAGAACCATGCGAACGGTATGGCCAATCCGTACGCCCACATGCGGAAGGATTTCGGCTTCGACTTCTGCAACACGGTTTCGGAAAAGAACCCTTATGTGGCGCCGCCGCTGCGGCGAACCGACTGCTCACTGATTTCTGACGGCGCGGCAGCCTTGGTTCTGGCCGACTCCGAAACGGCCGCTGTCTTGCAAAGGGCAATCGCCTTCCGCGCGCGCAAGCAGGTCAACGATATCATCGCGATGAGTCGCCGGGACGTGCTCGCCTTCGAGGGGGCGCGGCGGGCCTGGGCAGCGGCGTTTGAGGAAGCCAGCATCTCCCTCGACGATCTCTCGCTCGTCGAAACCCATGATTGCTTCACCATCGCCGAACTGATCGAATACGAGGCGATGGGACTCGCCAAACCTGGAGAAGGCCATCGGGTGGTGCGGGAGGGCGTTGCGCGCAAGGACGGCAAGCTGCCGGTGAACCCTTCGGGCGGGTTGAAGGCCAAAGGTCATCCGATCGGCGCCACCGGCGTGTCGATGCATGTCATGGCCGCAATGCAGCTCATGGGCGAGGCCGGCGACATGCAGGTACCTGGAGCTACACTCGCCGGGGTGTTCAACATGGGCGGCGCGGCTGTCGCCAATTATGTTTCGCTGCTCGAGCGAGCAAAATAGCTGCACGACGTAGCGCCCGCTCCACGCGTGACAAGCCTTTGCGCCGCGGCTGCCGCCGTTTTTGGAGACGTTTCCCCTCACGCCGCCGCTCGATGAGGAGCGGCGTTGGGGATCGCTGCGTCCGACCCCATATGAACAGGCTCAAAATCCGGAGCCTCCTCAATGATTCCCTTTTCCGTTCTCGACCTAGCACCTATTGCCGAAGGCGCCTCGGCTGCCGAAGCACTGCAGAACACGGTCGATCTTGCGCGCCATGCGGAGCGCTGGGGCTATCACCGGTTCTGGCTCGCCGAGCACCATAACATGCCGGGGATCGCGAGCGCTGCCACGACGGTGCTGATCGCGCATGTCGCGGCGCAGACGGCCACCATCCGCGTTGGAGCGGGCGGCATCATGCTGCCCAATCATGCACCCCTCGTGGTGGCGGAACAGTTCGGCACCCTAGCCACGCTTCATCCGGACCGCATCGATCTCGGGCTTGGGCGCGCACCGGGCACGGATATGGCAACCGCGAGAGCGCTAAGGCGCGGGCTTGATCACGGGGAGGGATTTCCTAATGACGTGCTGGAACTGATCTCATATCTCGACGATCCGCAGCCAGGGCAGATTGTCCGGGCCATACCAGGCGCGGGAACGCGCGTGCCGGTATGGATCCTCGGATCGAGCCTGTATGGCGCGCAACTTGCGGCCCATCTCGGCTTGCCCTACGCCTTCGCGTCGCATTTCGCTCCGGCCGCCCTGGAAGAGGCGATCACTGTCTATAGAACCACCTTCCGACCCTCGCGACATCTGCAGCACTCGCGCTTCATGCTGGCGGTCAACGTCTTTGCGGCCGAAACGGACGAGGAGGGGCTCTTCCTTAAAAGCTCGATGCAGCTTGCTTTCGCCAATCTGCGCAGCGGCAGACCTGGCCCGCTACCGCGGCCCGTGAGGGATATAAGTGAGCACATCGACCCGGAAATGAAGCCGTCGGTCGACCAAGCACTGGCATGCACGGCGGCCGGCTCTCCCGACACCGTACGAAAGACATTGGCGGGCTTCATTGAACGCTACATGCCGAACGAGCTGATCATCACGGGTCAAATCCACGATCACGCAGCGCGAATGAGGTCGTTCGAAATTGCCGCGGACGTGCTCCGGTCGCTCGACGCGGGAGAGCCGGCGGCGAACTAGCAGTATGGCACCGCTTAGGCCCAGAAGCGTCGCCGGCGCGCCCTTACGTCCCGGCAGAGCAGCGCTCTAAACGATTTAAGGAAATGTCGGAATTTTTTAAATCGATTAATTACTTGATATCATTTGACTTTTCTGGTCGAGAAGAATGGCTCGCCTATATAGCTGACCCGCCCGGTTTTGTTAGCCGGTTTTTCACCACCTGTTTTCCTGGAGGAACAAAATGAAAGAGACCGGCTCGCGCAACCCCGCCAAAGGCAGCGAAACGGGCGGTCTCAGGACGGCCGGTACCGTCTATTTCAATTTGAACGAGGCGCAGCTCTACGAAGAAGCGATCCGCAGGAGGGAAGCAAGGCTCACTGCACACGGTGCCTTGGTGGCCGAAACCGGCCCGCACACCGGCCGCTCGCCCAAGGACAAGTTCATCGTCCGCGATGCGGAGACGGAGCAGGCGATCTGGTGGGAAAACAACAAGCCGATGGGCCGTGAGCAATTCGACTCTCTCTATCACGACTTCCAGAAGCATGCCGAACGGCTCGATCTTTTTGTGCAGGATTTGATCGGCGGCGCAGATCCCGACAACGCGTTGCCGGTCCGCGTCATCACTGAATATGCCTGGCATTCCCTTTTCATCCGCAACCTGCTTATCCGTCCGGCGCGGGCGGACCTGCAGAGCTTCGCGCCGAAGATGACGATCATCGATCTGCCCTCCTTCCGCGCCGACCCTGCACGGCATGGCTGTCGGAGCGAGACTGTCATCGCCATAGATTTTTCGCGCATGGCCGTGCTCATCGGCGGCACCGCCTATGCCGGCGAGATGAAGAAATCCGTGTTCACGGCGCTCAACCACATCCTGCCCGCGCGCGGCGTGATGCCCATGCACGGCTCGGCCAATGCCGGATCGAACGGCGACGTGGCGGTCTTCTTCGGCCTTTCCGGCACGGGAAAGACGACGCTGTCGGCGGATCCCCGGCGCACGCTCATCGGCGATGACGAGCATGGCTGGGGGCCGCACGGCATCTTCAACTTCGAGGGGGGATGCTATGCCAAGACGATCCGGCTCTCGGAGGAGGCGGAACCGGAAATCTTCTCCACGACGCGACGCTTCGGCACGGTGCTTGAAAATGTCGTGCTGGACGAGAATGGCGTGCCTGATTTCAACGACGGCAGCCTCACCGAAAATACGCGATGCGCCTATCCTCTCCACTTTATTCCCAATGCCAGCGAGACTGGCCGGGCCGGCCAGCCGAAGAACATCATCATGCTGACGGCGGACGCTTTCGGCGTTATGCCGCCGATCGCACGGCTGACGCCGGCCCAGGCCATGTACCACTTCCTCTCCGGCTATACGGCCAAGGTGGCAGGAACGGAGCGCGGCGTCGTCGAGCCGGAAGCCACCTTCTCAACCTGTTTCGGCGCGCCTTTCATGCCGCGGCACCCATCCGTCTATGGCAACCTGCTGCGTGACCTCATCGCGAAGCACAATGTCGACTGCTGGCTGGTGAATACGGGCTGGACCGGCGGCGCTTACGGCACCGGCCGCCGCATGCCCATCGCTGTGACGCGCACATTGCTTTCGGCGGCGCTCGACGGTTCGCTCAGCCAGGCCGAGTTCCGCGTAGACCGGAATTTCGGCTTCGAAGTGCCCGTGGCCGTGGCTGGAGTGGACGCGGCCATCCTCAATCCGCGCTCCACCTGGGCCGACAAGAAGGCGTATGATGCACAAGCGGAGCGGCTGGTCGGCATGTTCATCCAGAATTTCGAGCGTTTCCAGGCTTATGTCGAACCCGATGTGATGGATGCCTCTCCGCAGATGAGGCAAGCCGCTGAATAAGGGTTGCTCGAACGCATATTCCCGCCCATCTTGATCTGTGGTTGGGACAGCCGTTTTGCAGCACGGCTCGTGGAGGCGGCATGGGCGAGAAGCTCCAGATCCGACCGGGTGTTTTCGTCGATGAGGACGAGCTGGAGGAGCAATTCATCCGCTCTTCAGGTCCGGGCGGGCAGAATGTGAACAAGGTGGCGACGGCCGTCCAGCTTCGTTTCGACGTCACCAATGCACGCCATCTCCCCGACCGCGTCCGCGGCCAGGCGATCAAGCTCGCAGGAAGCCGGGCGACAAAAGAAGGTCACATCCTTATCGAGGCCGGGCGGTATCGCACCCAGGAGCAGAACCGGGCAGACGCCCGCGCGAGGCTGGTGGAACTCTTACATAGGGCGTCCGAGCCGCCGCCCAAGCCGCGCAAGAAGACGAAGCCGTCGAGGGGCGCTGTCGAACGCAGACTGAAGGAGAAGGCCGGGCGCTCCGGTATCAAGAAGATGCGTGGGAGGGTCGCGCCAGATTGAGATGGCGGAGCGCTTGCGGCAGACTGAAATCGCCGTACCCTGATGATCGATACGGCAAATAGCTGTCTTGGTTCCGGACTTCGTCATGCTCGTGCTCCCCAGCGGAATCCGCCACATTCCAGGGCTTCTGAAGCCGGCGGAGCAGGAGGAGCTGCTCGCCGAGATACGCGCAGTGGTGCTTGAGGCGCCGCTCTATCTGCCCACAATGCCGCGCACAGGTAAACCCATGAGCGTCCGCATGACCAATTGCGGCGCGCTCGGCTGGGTGACGGACAAGGAGCGCGGCTACCGGTATCAGGAAATGCATCCGATCACGGGCAAGCCGTGGCCGCCTATCCCGCAACGTCTGCTTGCCTTGTGGGACGAAGTTTCAGACTACCCACACCCGCCCGAGGCCTGTCTCGTGAATTTCTACGCGCAGGACGCCAAGATGGGTCTGCACCAGGATCGCGACGAGAAGGACCTTGAGGCGCCAGTGGTATCCGTCTCGCTGGGCGATGACTGCCTTTTCCGCGTCGGCGGCACCAGCCGCTCGAAACGGACAGTGTCATTCCGGCTCTCCAGCGGCGATGTGGTCGTTCTTGGCAGGCAGGGGCGGCTCGCTTTCCACGGCGTAGACCGCGTCTACCCGAACACATCCACGCTGCTCAGGAACGGCGGGAGGATCAACCTCACCTTGCGGCGCGTGAGCCCGCCTAGAGCTTTCTAAGCGCCACTTCTTCCACGAGATGGTCGGCGCCCTTGCGCAGGATGAGGTCTGCGCGCGGACGGGTCGGAAGGATGTTTTCGCGCAGATTCTTCAAGTTGATGTTTTCCCAGAGCTGCTCGGCGATAGCCTGGGCGGCATCTTTCGAGAGCTTGGAATAGCGATGGAAGAAGGAATTGGGGTCCTTGAACGCGGTTTCGCGCAGCCGCATGAAGCGGCGCACATACCAGTCGTGGATATGCTCCTCCGCCGCGTCGATGTAGATCGAGAAGTCGAAGAAATCGGAGACGAAAGGCACTGCCTTGCCGTCTTTGGGCAATTCGCGCGTCTGCAGGACATTGATGCCCTCGAATATGAGAATGTCCGGGCGATCGATGGTGAGGTATTCGTTCGGCAGCACGTCGTAGGTGAGATGGGAGTATAGCGGCGCGCGCATGTTGGGCAGACCTGCCTTGATGCCCGACAGGAAACGCAGGATCGCTCCCACGTCATAGCTCTCTGGAAAGCCCTTGCGGTCCATCAGGTTTTCCGCCCGCAGCACCTCGTTCGGATAGAGAAAGCCGTCGGTCGTGACCAGATCGACGGTAGGGCTCGAGGGCCAGCGCGCCAGCAGTTCCTTCAAAACGCGCGCCGTGGTGGACTTTCCCACGGCTACGGAGCCGGCAATACCGATGATGAATGGCGTCTTCACCGCATGATTAGCGTCGAAAAACACCTGGCGTTGGCGAAAGAGAAGCTGGCTGGCTTCCACATGGGCGGAAAGGAGCCGCGACAGCGAAAGATATATGCGCCGCACCTCACTGAGATCGATCGGGTCGTTGAGGGAGCGGAGGCGCCTCACTTCGTCTTCGGTCAGCGTGAGGGGCGTGTCGGCCCGAAACTTCGCCCATTGCTCCGCTGAAAAGAAACGGTATGGAGAATAACGTTCGCCGGCGACGAGCTGGTCCATCAGTGTCTCTTTCGTGCTGCCTTTCAGCCTAGCCTTTTCGTCCGGCGGCGGGTGCACGCGACGCCTTCTCCTCAACGCCCGAGCGCGCGGTACGGGCCTGAAGTTCCGTCATGACGTCATCCAGGCTGACGCGGCCGATCGCGAGAACGACGAGCCAGTGGTAGAGCAAGTCGGCGCTTTCCGAGATCAGTGCCTTCCGGTCCTGCGAAATCGCCGCGATGACCGTCTCCACCGCCTCCTCGCCCAGCTTTTTAGCAGCCTTCTCCATGCCTGCGGAAAGCAGTTGAGCAGTCCACGACTGCGGGTCCCCGGAGCGAGCGCGCTCAGCGATGATCGCTTCAAGCTTGGAAAGATCGAATTGGCTCATACGCGTTCTGCGCGGGCTGCGATTGATCGAGACGCATGGCGATTCCCGCTTTGGCCATGTGCTGCTTGGCTTCGGCTATCGTATAGGTTCCGAAGTGGAAGATCGAGGCCGCAAGGACGGCGCCCGCATGGCCATCGCGAATACCTTCAACCAGGTGGTCCAGATTGCCCACGCCGCCCGAGGCGATGACCGGTGCCCGGACAGCATCAGCCACGGCACGGGTCAGTGCAAGATCGTACCCCGCCTTCGTGCCGTCGCGATCCATGGAGGTGAGCAGGATCTCTCCTGCGCCGAGTCCCACGACGCGTATCGCAAACTCCACCGCATCAATGCCGGTCGCGTTGCGCCCGCCATGGGTGAAGATTTCCCAGCGGTCCGGTTCGCCCACTGCCGAGACCTTTTTCGCGTCGATGGCCACGACGATGCACTGGTTTCCGAACTTGTCGGCTGCCCGGGCCACGAATTCAGGGTCCCTCACGGCCGCGGTATTGATGGAGACCTTGTCTGCCCCAGCCAGAAGCAGCTTGCGAATGTCGGCGACCTCGCGCACGCCGCCGCCGACTGTCAGCGGCATGAAGCACTGCTCGGCCGTGTGGGCGACGACGTCGAAAATCGTGTCGCGGTTCTCGTGGCTGGCAGAGATATCCAGGAAGCATAGCTCGTCGGCGCCGGCGGCGTCATAGGCCTTCGCCGCCTCCACAGGATCGCCGGCGTCAATCAGATCGACGAAGTTCACGCCTTTGACGACGCGTCCGTCCTTTACGTCCAGGCAGGGAATGACGCGAGCTTTCAAACTCATGCGGGGCTCCTGTTCCGGCGACCGCGAAGATAGAGGAAAAGGGCGGCTATGAGCCAGATCGCGACACCCATCGCGCCCAGAGGCAGGCTCGCTATTCCCAGCCACCCCATCAGGCCGAAGACCATCAGCCACTCCCCCACATCAGCCCTGAGGACAATGCAGGGATTGACCTCCGCCTCGTTGAGCCGGCAACCGGCGGCGTCTGCTATCGTGTAGGCGCCGAGTGCGGCGGCGACCGGAAAGACCGCCAGAAAGATGATGATCGCAAGGATCATGAACATACGGCGCCGGACCCGCGGCTGCGGCGCGGTGTTCACGCAGCCTTCGCCAGCAGCGCCAGCGCCTCCTTCGGATCGATGCGGCCATCATAGAGCGCCCGGCCGGAAATTGCGCCTTCAAGCTTCGCCGCGTCGGGTCTCGTCATGCGTTCGATGTCGGCCATGGAGGCAAGGCCGCCCGAGGCGATGACGGGAATCGAAACGGCATCCGCCATCGCGATGGTCGCATCCCAATTTATGCCGGTCAGCACGCCGTCGCGGTCGATATCAGTGTAGATGATGGCGGCGACGCCCGCCCCCTCGAAACGTTGCGCCAGCTCCAGCGCCGTCAGGTCGGACGTTTCGGCCCAGCCTTCGACAGCCACCCGGCCGCCGCGTGCATCGATGCCGACGGCGATCTTGCCTGGAAAATTCCTGCAGGCCTCGCGCACCAGCGCCGCGTCGCGCACGGCGATCGTGCCGAGGATCACCCGCGCCAGGCCTTTCGCGAGCCACGCTTCGATCTGCGCCAGCGAGCGGATGCCGCCGCCGAGCTGCACCGGAGTTTTTGTGACACGGAGAATGGCTTCAACCGCCGCGCCATTGACGCTCGTCCCGGCAAAGGCGCCGTTCAAGTCCACGACGTGCAGCCACTTGAAACCCTGGTCCTCGAAGGTTTTCGCCTGGGCGGCTGGATCAGGATTGTAGACGGTCGCCTCGCTCATCTCGCCGAGTTTAAGGCGCACACACTGGCCGTCCTTCAAGTCGATGGCCGGGAAGAGGATCATGGCCTCCACCTCAGGAAATTGGCGATGAGAGCCAAGCCGAGCGTCTGGCTCTTTTCCGGATGGAACTGGGTGCCCGCGAGATTGTCGCGCGCCACCACGGCAGTGATCTCCCCGCCATAGTCGGTTACGGCGAGCACATCCTCCTTCCGCTTTGCGGCGAGGTGGTAGGAGTGCACAAAATAGGCGTGCAGCCCGTCGGGTCCGGTGGGGATTCCGTCGAACAGCGGGTGAGAATGTTTCACGTGAATCGTATTCCACCCGATCTGCGGAATCTTAAGGGAGGGGTCGTCCGGCCTCATCTCTTTCACGTCGCCTTCGATCCAGCCAAGGCCGCTGGTGACGGTCTTCTCAAGGCCCCGCTCCGACATCAGCTGCATGCCTACGCATATGCCAAAGAAGGGTCGTGCTTTCCTGACCACCGCCTCCTCGAGCGCCTCAACCATGCCCGGAACGGCGTCGAGACCGGCGCGGCAATCGGCATAAGCGCCGACGCCCGGCAGGACAATCCGATCGGCCGTGCGGACCCGCCCGGCGTCATCGGTGAGGTCGATTTCAGCCGCGATACCGGCTTCCCGCGCGGCGCGCTCGAAGGCCTTTATGGCGGACCGCAGATTGCCTGAACCGTAATCGATGATGGCGACGCGCATGGTCATGCCTTTCGCGGATAGTCGATGAGGCCGAAGCTGCCGCTCGGCGATCTCGACACGCCGGATCGGGGCGAGGACAAGGGAGCGCCTGGCGCGGCAACGGCGCCCTGGGCGGGCGGCCAGTCGACCTCGGCCGCATAGCGAAGCTCCGCCTCGTCGCGATTGGCCGCTTCAATGACGCCCCAGACATTCCAGCCGCGGCGGCGGAGGGATGCGACTCTCAGCGTCTGCGCCTCCAGACCAACGAGGATGTAGAGAAACAGCGACAGGAGCGGCGCCACTACCGAAAAGCTCGGCAACGCCCCCAGGCCGCCGAGCACCGCGCCAACAAGCACGAATGCCAGCGCTTCAAGCCACATGCGGTGCCAGAGGAACCAGAGAAGCGGCATCACCAGGGCAGGGAGGGAAAAGCCGTCCCGAACCATGACGGCCTCTTCCAGCTTGTCGGCGGCAGCCTTTGCCGGTTGCAGAACGATGTAGCTTGCCATCAGTTCAACCGTTCAGCGTGCCCTTGGTGGAGGGGATGGCGTTCGGCTGGCGCGGATCGGGCGCCAGCGCGGCACGCAACACCCGCGCAACAGCCTTGAAACAAGTCTCGGCGATGTGATGCGCGTTCGCGCCATAGAGATTGGCCACATGCAACGTAAGGCCGGCATGCTGCGCGAGCGCCTGAAAGAACTCGCGCACAAGTTCTGTATCGAATGTGCCGATCTTAGGCGAGGGGAATGCCACTTGCCAAACGAGGAAGGGTCGGCCCGACACATCCACCGCGGCGCGCGTCAGCGCCTCGTCCATCGCGAGGTCGAGCGATGCGTACCGGACAATGCCGCGGCGATCGCCCAGCGCCTTTGCGATCGCCTGGCCCAGAGCGATGCCGCAGTCCTCGACCGTGTGGTGGTCGTCGATATGCAGGTCACCTCTGGCCGCAATCTTCATGTCAATCAGCGAGTGGCGGGAAAGCTGCTCAAGCATGTGGTCGAAGAAGCCGACGCCCGTCGAGATATCCGACCGGCCTTCCCCGTCGAGATCGACGGTGACAGAAATGTCGGTCTCGTTCGTCTTGCGGCTCAGTTCGGCCTGGCGCGGATTGGTGGCGGCCATGGCTTTCCTTTCATCATGAAGGCCCGCCTTTTAGAGCATGCCGCCGGGGAATGCCAGCAGCGCACGCCGGGCACGCGCGACGCGCGCGCATTTGCATTCCCATTGCGCGCACTTACATAAGCGCTCGATTTGGCGCCCCCGAAAGGCGTCCAGGAGTAGCTTCATGAATGAAAATCAATCCATGCATGCCACGACCATCGTCACCGTCCGCAAGGGCGGCAAGGTGGTCATCGCCGGCGACGGGCAGGTGAGCCTTGGCCAGACGGTCATGAAGGGCAATGCGAGAAAGGTGCGCCGCATCGGCAAAGGCAATGTGATCGCTGGCTTTGCCGGCGCCACAGCCGATGCCTTTACGCTGCTCGAGCGGCTGGAAAAGAAGCTCGAGCAGTATCCGGATCAGCTGACGCGAGCCTGCGTGGAACTTGCCAAGGATTGGCGGACCGACCGGTATCTGCGCCGGCTGGAAGCCATGATGCTGGTGGCGGACAAGAACGTGACGTTGGCGCTGACCGGCAATGGCGATGTGCTGGAGCCGGAAGAAGGAGTTATGGCGATCGGCTCTGGCGGCAATTTCGCGCTCGCCGCGGCGCGCGCGTTGCTTGATACGGACAAGAGCGCGGAAGAGATCGCCCGGAGGGCGATGGAGATCGCTGCAAGCATCTGCATCTACACCAACGACAATATTGTCCTGGAATCGCTTGATGCAGGCTGATCGGGGCATCCGCTTCGAACCCGTCACCGCGGCGGATCTGCCGATGCTTCAGCACTGGCTGGAAGAGCCGCATATGCGGGAATGGTGGGGCGATCCAGAGGAGGAGATCGGGTTCATCCGCGCGATGGTGGAAGGGCAGGACACCACGCGGCCCTTCATCATCATGATGGATGGCGAGCCGGTGGGCTACATCCAGTATTGGTTCATAGGCCATCACCAGAACGAGGAATGGACGAACGACCACCCCTGGCTCCTGGAGCTGCCGTCCGAGACGGTGGGCGTGGACCTTTCGCTCGGCGACGGTGCAAAACTTTCGCAGGGGATCGGCTCCAGGGCGCTCGCCGCCTTCGCGCGCAAGCTCATCGAAGAAGGTTTCCGCACCATCATCATCGACCCGGACCGCGACAACGCCCGCGCGATTCGCGCTTACACTAAGGCGGGGTTCCGACCCATTCCGCATCTTGAAGGGCGAACCGGCGACGCCCTGATCATGCAGTACGATGCGACTATAAACGAGACGACGATATGACCAATTTTTCACCCCGAGAGATCGTTTCTGAGCTCGACCGCTACATTATCGGCCAGAAGGATGCGAAGCGTGCAGTCGCTATCGCGCTCAGGAACCGCTGGCGCCGCCAGCAGCTCGAGCCCGGTCTGCGCGAAGAGGTAATGCCGAAAAACATCCTGATGATCGGCCCCACCGGCGTCGGCAAGACAGAGATATCGCGGCGGCTCGCGAAGCTCGCAGGCGCGCCCTTCATCAAGGTGGAAGCGACGAAGTTCACCGAGGTGGGCTATGTGGGCCGCGACGTGGAGCAGATCGTGCGCGACCTCGTCGAGGTGGCGATCGGGCTGACGCGGGAGAAGATGCGCGAGAGCGTCAAAGCGCGCGCGCATCTCAATGCAGAGGAACGCGTACTCGAAGCACTGGTCGGCAGAACCGCAAGTCCAGCCACCCGCGACAGCTTTCGCCAGAAGCTCAGGAGCGGCGACCTCGACGACAAGGAGATCGAAGTCCAGGTGGCGGACACCGGCGGCGGTTTTGGCGGTTTCGAAATTCCCGGGATGCCCGGCGCCAATATCGGCGTCCTCAATATAAACGACATGCTGCAGAAGGCGATGGGCGGCGGCCGCACCAAAACCGTGAAGACGACCGTCAAGGACTCCTACAAGCTTCTGATCAACGACGAATCCGACAAGCTGCTCGACCAGGACGAGGTGACTCGGCGGGCCCTCTCCTCCGCCGAGAATGACGGCATCGTCTTTATAGACGAAATCGACAAGATCGCGGCCCGCGAGGGCGGCATCGGGGCGGGCGTCTCCCGGGAAGGCGTGCAGCGCGATCTGCTGCCACTCGTCGAGGGCACAACCGTGGCCACTAAATACGGACCAGTGAAGACGGACCATATCCTCTTCATAGCCTCCGGAGCTTTCCACGTGTCGAAGCCTTCCGACCTTCTGCCGGAACTGCAGGGGCGGTTACCGATACGGGTCGAACTGCGCGCGCTGGAGAAGGAAGACTTCCGCCGCATTCTTACCGAGACGGAGGCGAGCCTGATCAAACAGTATATCGCGCTCATGAGGACCGAAGGGGTGGAGCTCGAGTTCACCGACGACGCAATCGACCGTCTGGCGGCAATCGCCGTCGATCTCAACGCCAATGTCGAAAATATCGGAGCGCGCCGGCTGCAAACCGTTATGGAGCGCGTTCTGGATGACATTTCCTTCCACGCCCCGGACCGCGCAGGAGCCAAGGTTACAATCGACGCCGCCTATGTGGATCAATATGTGGGCGACCTGGCCAAGAACACGGATCTGTCCCGCTTTATCCTGTGACATAGACGACACGGCAACGGCAGGGCCTGAAACCGGCTAGCAAAACCACTCGACTCCGGCTCGCCGCTCCCCTAGATTCCGGCCGATCCCCAAAAATCAGTCCTGAGGCGATTATCTTGCGGCTCGGCATCCTTCTGGCTTTGCTCGCGTGCGTGTCGGCGTCGCCGGCGGATGCTGAGACCCTGGTGCCTCCGGGCAACCGCAACCTGGAGCAGCCGCCCATTCCAGGCGCCTCCGCGCGGCGCACCGGGGCCGGCAGAACCACGTTCGAGGCGAAGTACGCGAAAATCGTTCAGCTTCTGCGTAGCGACGGCACACTCAGGGCCAAAATCCGCCGGGTCGCCGAGCGCTATGATCTCGATCCCATTCACATGATTGGCGCGATCGTTGGCGAGCACACCTATAATGTGGACGCCTACGACCATCTGCAGACTTATTATGTCAAGGCGGTCTCTTATCTGAAGAGCAGCCTTACTTTCTCCTACCAGGGAGAAAGCCTGGACGATTTCATCAAACGGCCGGAATTTGCGACATGCGCAGACATGGCGGACAGCTACGCCCTCTGGAGCTGCCGCGAGGCTGTGTGGGAACGGAGCTTCCGCGGCCTTACTGTGGACGGCACTTCCTTCCCGGATGATCGTTTCAGCGCCGTCTTCCTGCAGCCCTTCTTCGCCGGCCAGACCTTCGGCATCGGACAGCTCAATCCGCTCACCGCACTGCAGATGAGTGATTTGGTGCACCAGATCTCGGGCCTTCCGAAGATCGACCATCGCGATCCGCAGAGGGTCTATCGCGCGATAATGGATCCGGACATCACTCTCGACTACGTAGCGGCCACCATCAGAAAGTCTATCGATGTCTATGCGGAGATTGCCGGTTTCGACATCAGCGGAAACCCGGGGCTCACGGCGACGCTCTACAATCTCGGTAATCCGGTCGCCCGGGCGGCGAAGCTTGCGGCCGAGAATGCGTTGCGGCGCAAGAAGGGGCTGGAGCCTAGGCTTCCGGAGGAGAACTACTACGGCTGGCACGTCAACGAGAAGCTCGACGAACTCGAGGCACTCGCGGTGGAGTCTTGACGCCTTCTCGAGACCGGGACCCGGTTTACTCCTGTTCGGGCGTTTTTCACTTCGTCAGGAGTTTCTGCAGGTCCTCATAAAGCCGATCGAGCTGTTGCTCATCTAGGTGGGCAATGTTTTGCGCTAGAAGGTTGGCAATTGCCGTAGCCTTTTCCGGCAGTCCTGCCGTGTCGACAACCACGCGCGGATGGGACAGCTCGGCCAGGCGCTGCAATTCCTCCGCCTCGTCCCAGATCACGTTGAAATAGCCGATGATCTTCTGCACGAGCGCCCAGTTCGGCGGGCTCCGCCGGCCATGTTCCAGTGCCGACAGGTAGGCAGGAGTGACGCCGAGCGCAGCGGCCATCTCCTTTTGGCTCACGCCTCGGGCCCGGCGAAGGGCGCGCACTTTCGTCGCGAAAGGCGTCACCGCTGGCCCTCGCTCTTGCGCAGGCGGATATAGAGCGCGCCGCCCCCACCATGATGGCGCGCGGCCTCCTCGTAGCCGCCGACGATCTCGGAAAAAGGTGGCGTGGAGAACCATTGCGGCACCACGCGGCGCAGCACCCCTTCGCCGCGCGACGTTCCCTTTCCTGTGATCACCAAAACATATCGGCGCTTCTCAGCAAGGGCTTGGCGCAGGAACGAGAGGAGAAGCGCATGAGCTTCCGTCTGCGTGAGGCCATGAAGATCCACTCGGCCGGCAATGTCGAGGCGGCCGCGTGCCAGCTTTTCGGTGGTGGGCGCATCGAGACGGCGGGGATGCCGCTGCCGCGGGGGTATTGGATGGCCGGGAACCTGCGGCGCCGGCTCGGCTGAGGTGGGGGGCTGATGCTCCTTTTCTTCCGGCAGGGGGAGGGCTTCCTCCGGATGTTTTTTGCCGGGGAGTGGAATCGCAGAGCGCGCGACGCGGCCCCAAAGTATGCGGTCCTCATCGGTCAGCCGCTTCGGGCCGCCGGGTTTCACGGCTCGGCCCCTACCAGGCTTCGGGGCAATAGAGCATAGAAATCTGCGGAATGCCGGATCGTGCCGGCAATTTCACCCGCCTGCGCCCCAGTGCCGATGAAGAGATCCGCGCGCGCGGAACCGGTGATCGCTGAGCCGGTGTCCTGCGCAATCATGAGCCTGCTAAACGGCCGTCCGTCCACATGCTGGATCTCCGGAGCGTGGATGAAAAAGGGGGTGCCGAAGGTGTGGAGAAGACGGTCGACCGCGATCGACCGGCCCGGCTGGAGCTGCACTTTGGCGGCCGCGATTGGCCCTAGCTCAGGATCGCCGAGCGGAGTCTCGCGAAAGAATATGTAAGAGCGGTCCTTCCAGAGGATCTCGTCCTGACGGTGTGGATTGGCCGCCAGCCAGGCGCGGATCGACTGCATCGTAACTCCTTCGGGGGGAATTTCGCCCATATCCGCCAAGTACCGACCGATACCGGTGAAGCGATGCCCAGTTTTCGCTGCATAGGTGAGCCGCATTCGGCTCCCGTCGGTCATAGTGAACCGTGCCGCGCCCTGCACATGGATGAAGAAGGCATCGACGCGGTCTGTCAGCCAGCAGAGCTCCAGGCCTTCACCCTCGAGCGCACCGCTGTCGATTGCCTGCCGGTCATGATAGGGACGCAAAGTTCCACCCTCACGCCGTGCGAAGGCGAAGTACGGATCGAAACCCTCCGGGCGGTTGTGGTCATCAATGTCGATGAGATCATCCGGGCGGCGGTAGAGTGGCACCGTGAATTGCTCTGTGCGCACGGGTGAAGCCTCCGCTTCCGGCTCATAATAGGCGGTCACAAAACCGCGCTCGCCAGCATCCGCCTGCACGTAGAAAGGAGAAAAATGACGTAGGAAAAAATCCTGCGCGGTTTGCAACCCGACGGGGTGCTCAAGGCGCCGCGCTTCCGCATACGCCGCGGCGAAGGAATCGAAGGCCACTCCAAGGCCGCCGGTTCTATACGTCCTCTGCTCGGCATGCGCTCCACAGCGCGCAAAGGCTAAAAGCGCTTCGGGGAGGCCGGCATCTTCTGTCCAACCCGGCATATCCTCGAAACGGGTGAGCAGAAAAACCTTAGAAAGGCTCACCGGAGCCCCTCCGTCTCTATCTGCGGCACCCGCCGTTCCACGGCTGAGCTATTCTTCAGCTTCGGTTGCCACCAATTTCCAGTTGGGATCCCGGGAACGCGTATCGCGGGCAAAGGTCCACACGTCCTTCACCTCGGCCACAGTTTCCGGATCGCCATCTATGACACTGCCGGCGCTATCACGGGTGGCCGAGATCAGCTCGCTGACGATACGCAAGGTGACATGGGCCTCATGGCCCTTCATCTCGGCCCCGACGATCGCCGCCTTGTCGATGCCTACAAAGGACGATTCGATCTTTTCGGACCGTTTCTCGCGCTCATCGATAGCCGAGACAAACCCTTCATACACCTCGCGGGAAAGCAGATTCTTCAAAGTGCGACGGTCGCCATCGGCATAGGCCATGACGATCATTTCATAGGCGAGCTTCGCGCCGTCGACAAAGCTCTTCGGGTCAAATGACGGATCCGCGTCCTTGATGGCGCGCAGCCCTCTGTTGAGTTCCGTTCCCGGCTGGGCGACGCTGTCGATGACCTTGTAACGTTCCTCCAGAGACTCGGCCGGCGTTTTGCGCCGGGGCAGCGATACGACCGTATCATTCTTCGCTGTTTTGCCCGGTTCCGCGGGGCGTGTGCGGCTCGCCGTATATGGATCGAAGGGCGGCCGTTCATTGCCGGTCCGCCGGCCGAGCACGTTGCGCAGCTGGAAGAAGATCACAACCGCTGCGACCAGAAAGAAAATCGTGCCGAAATCGAAAAATTCCATATCGTCCGCCAGAGAAGCCGCTTCTTGTGCCTGCCGAGCAAGCCGCCCCCGGAATGAAAGCATGGCGGCGCCGCAAACAATGCATATAGAACGCGCGAGGCAATCATTCAAATCGCTGACGCACGACCCTATGTGTCTCTTACAGAAGTTTGAAGGCAAGAGGTTAGTCCAGAGCCGTGCGTTTCACCATCATCCCGTTTCTTTTGCTCGCCATCCCGCTGCTCGAAATCGTCGTGTTCATCTGGGTAGGCGGGTATATCGGACCTTTTGCGACGCTTGGGCTGGTGCTTGCAACCGCGGTGGCAGGCTCCATCCTGCTGCGCATCCAGGGATTTGCAGTTCTCTCCCGCATGCGGCGCGACCTTGAGGCACACCGACTGCCTGGCCGCGAACTGGTGCATGGCGTCATGATCCTCGTTGCCGGCCTGCTGCTGCTTACGCCGGGCTTCGTGACCGATGCGCTTGGGCTGTTGCTATTCATCCCTCCCCTACGCGATGCCCTCTGGCGATTTGTCCGCAGCCGAATCATCGTTCTAGGGAGGATGCAAAGGCGCGATCGCGCGAGCCCGCAGGGAAAGACGATAGACCTCGACATAGGCGACTATTCAACCGAGGATGAGAAGGGCTCGCCGTGGCGAGCGCCCATCCGGCGGCAGGATTGAAGCTAACCCGGCCTGGAAACCTTGTCAGGCCGCAGTCACCGTGGTAGCCAAGCCGCTCAATTTTCCCCGCGCCTTCAGGCGCCCTTGAGGATAGGCGTATGGCCGAAAAGCCCAGAGAAAAAGACGACGCGAAACCTGCCGAAACAAAAAACGGCAATTCGGTGCCGGCGAGCCTCAACGTACTGACCCAGTATATAAAGGACCTCTCTTTCGAGAGCCCCGGGGCGCCTCAGTCGCTGCGCCCGCGTGACAAGGCGCCGGCCATCAACATCAATGTGAATGTGAACGCAAACCCTCTGGGTGGCACTGATTACGATGTGCTTCTTACGCTTAACGCGCGGGCAGAAGCGGATGGCGGTGTCCTCTTCAACGTGGAGCTCGTCTATGGCGGCGTGTTCCGCATTCAGGGCTTTGCGCAGGAGCACATGCTTCCCCTGCTGTTCATTGAGTGCCCGCGTCTTCTCTTCCCCTTCGCACGGCAGATCGTCGCGGACGCCACCCGCAACGGCGGATTCCCACCGCTGATGATCGATCCGATCGATTTTGCGCGCATGTTCCAGCAGCGCCTCGCCGAGGAAGAGACCCGGCGAAAGATTCAGGTCTCCTGAGAAGGGTGCAATTGCCGCATGAGAACTGGCCGGGCCTTGCGTCCGGCTTTTTCTTGCTGAACCCTAGGATTCAGGCGATCTCCGCCTTCCCGGCGGACGCAGCGCCGGAAAGCTTGCGCCATAGCGCGTTTTCGCCGAGACTTGCGACCATGGTTTCGTGAGCCTTCAGCTCTGAATCGCAAAGGCGCGTTGGGAGCGCGCGCGGACGGGGCGGCAGGACTAGTATCGCGGTGTTGTCGCGGACTGTCTCGCGGGCGTCCTGGACGGTGGCCTCCAGCCCGAAGGTAGCCTGCCTGCCGCCGACCAGCTCGATATACACCTCGGCCAAGAGCTCGGCATCGAGCAGCGCGCCGTGCTTGGTGCGGTGCGAATTGTCGATGCCGTAGCGGCGGCAAAGCGCGTCGAGGGAATTCGGCCCCATAGGGTGTTTCCGCCGGGCAATGGCAAGCGTGTCAACGACGCGCGTCGGGTCAACATAGGGCTGCCCCAGCCTCTGCAACTCGGCATTGATAAAGCCGACGTCGAAGTTGGCGTTGTGGGCGACCAGCTTGGCGCCTTCGATGAAGTCGAGGAATCCCTTGAGTATGTCACCGAAGACCGGCTTGTCGGCCAAATCCGCGTCAGAAATGCCGTGCACGGCCTGTGCGTCCGGATGCACCGAGCGGCCCTGCGGGTTGATGAAATAATGGATTGCGCGCCCCGTGGGAAAACGGTTCAGCAATTCGACGCAGCCAAGCTCTATGACCCGATCCTCGCGCGGGTCAAGACCTGTCGTCTCCGTGTCGAAAATGATCTCACGCACCGAATCAACTCCCAGGCTCACGAAGATGAGCCAAACGACGTGGCCAAGGCAAGGCGAGGCCGCGGAAAAGCTGTCAGCCTTGTGTCAGCTGATCGATTATCACGCGGACTGCCCGTCGTGCGGCATCCATGCCCTTGCTGGAGTCGATCACGAAATCCGCCTGCTTGCGCTTTTCCACATCCGGCACCTGTCGGGCAAGAATCTGTTCGAATTTCTCCTCGGTCATGCCCGGCCGGGCAAGCACGCGCCGGCGCTGCACCTCCGCCGGGGCGGACACAACCACAACCTTGTCGACGCGGTCGGTGCCGCCCGTCTCAAAGAGCAGCGGGACATCAAGAACAACTAGCGGCGTTCCCTTCCGCCTGTGTTCCTCCACAAATCGGTCCGCGTCCCTGCGGACCAGCGGGTGTATCAGATTTTCTAGCTTTCTCAGCGCTTCCGCATTCGCGACAACCGCCTTTGCGAGCTGCTCGCGATCCACCCTTCCATTGATTGTGGTGCCGGGGAAGAGGGCTTCCACCATGGGCGCGGCCTCGCCGGCATAGAGCTTGTGCACCGTGGCATCCGAATCGTGCACCGGTACGCCTTCTTCCACGAACATGCGGGCGGTCGTCGACTTGCCCATTCCGATCGAGCCTGTGAGGCCGATCACTATCATCTCCGGCCCTCGATATCGGCAACCAGGATTTCTCGCAGACGGGGTGTCACCTCGGGCCGCACGCCGAACCAGCGCTCGAAGCCAGGGACGGCCTGGTGCAGCAGCATGCCGAGCCCGTCCACCGTACGAAGCTCCCGCTTTGCGGCGTCCGCCAAGAGCGCGGTCTGCAGTGGAACATAGACGATATCATTCACGATGGCAGACGCAGGTAACGGTCCAAGGTCGATCGCAGCCTCGGCAGCTCCGTGCATTCCAAGAGGCGTGGTGTTGATGAGAAGGGAGGTATCCGAGAGAATTTCCGGCAGCGCCTCCAAGCCATGCGCGCTGGTGCCGCCGCGAAAACGATGAGCCAAGGATTGCGCGCGCGAGAGCGTTCGGTTGACAATGCGGATGTCGCGCACGCCGCGGCTTTGCAGTGCGTGAACCACTGCCAGTGCCGCGCCGCCGGCACCAATAAGGGTGGCCACGGCACTCCTCTCCCACCCAGGCACCACCGCGTCGAGATTGGCCGCAAAACCATAGGCATCGGTATTGCTGCCATGAAGACGGCCATCCTCGACCCAAAGCGTATTCACGGCGCCGATAATTCCTGCCGTATCGTCCCGGTGCTCGACCAAGCGCCAGGCGCTTTCCTTGTGCGGGATCGTGACGTTGCCGCCAACATAGATTGTTGGGAACTCCTGCAGGAATCTCGCGAAGTCCTCCGGCGGCACATCGCATCGCTCGTAGCCGCCCTGGATCCCATACTCGCGCAGCCAGAAATTGTGGATGAGTGGCGATCGGGAATGGCTGATCGGATGGCCGCAAACGAAGGCACGCGGGCGAGGATCAGCCATCGATTGCCCCAAGCTCACGCAGCTTCGCCAGAAGCGGCAATAGCGGCAGGCCGACAATGGTGAAATAGTCGCCCTCGATCTTTTCGAAAAGCTGAACACCCTCGCCTTCGATCTGATAGGCGCCAACGCTGGCCAGCGCCCTATCTCCCACCCGCGAGAGGTGCCGGCCGATAAATGCCGGATCGAGCGGCCGCATTGTCATCCGCGCGGCAGCAAGGTGCTGCCAGACGACCCTGCCGCCCTTGGCCAGCACGACCGCGCTATTCAGAAGATGCGTCTTCCCTGACAGCGCCAGGAGGTGGTGCCGCGCGCCTTCCATATCCTCAGGTTTGTGAAAAATTCGGTCATCGAGAGAAAGCGTCTGGTCTCCTCCGATCACCCAGAAATTCGGAAACCGCTCAGAGACCTCTGCGGCCTTCGCTTCAGCCAGGATAAGCGCCACCTCTTCTGGGGTCACGCCCGTGTCCTCCAGCGGCGCCTCTACGGCGCGTTCGTCGATCTCCGGCGCTACAGCCTTCACCGCGACACCGGCATTTTCGAGAAGCTGCCGGCGGAAAGAACTGGTGGAAGCAAGCACGATTGTTTCCGCCGGCATGGTGGTCCTCATTTCCATCACCAAGGTTTTTGCCGCAACGCCAATATGGCAGCGGCCGTTTCTTCGATCGAACGTCGTGTTACGTCGATGATCGGCCAATTGTGCCTCGCGCATAGCTGGCGGGCATATGCGAGTTCCCGAGCGATCGTAGCGCGGTCGACATAGGCGTCGAAATCACCGGGAGAAGTGCCCAGCATCCGGTTCTGCCGGACCTGCGAAATTCGTTCAGCCGAAGCGATGAGGCCCACAATCAGCGGAGCCTTTGCGCGCAACAAAGCTTCGGGCAGAGATACGTCAAGGACGATCGGCACATTGGCGGTTTTAACTCCGCGATTGGCGAGGTAGATGCTGGTTGGCGTCTTTGAGGTTCGTGAGATTCCAACCAGGATTATCTCTGCCTGTTCGATATCCTGGGGGAGCTGACCATCGTCGTGCTCCATCGTGAAGTTGAGTGCGTCGATACGGCGAAAATAATCTGCGTCCAGCACATGCTGCGCGCCGACCCTTCGCCCTGCCGGCGTGCCCAGATAGGATTGGAACACGGTCAGCACCGGTTCCAGAACCGAAACGCTGGGAAGGCCCATTGCCGTGCAACGCTCATCAATCTTCCGCGCAAGCTTTTGATCCACGATCGTATAGAGAACGATACCTGGTTCCGCTTCGATATCGGCGAAGACCTTGTCTAGTTGCTTTTCCGTCCGCACCAGCGGGTAGATGTGCTCGATGGCGCGCGCGTTCTTGTATTGCGCAGCAGCAGCCCTGCCGGCGGCGAGCAGCGTTTCGCCCGTCGCGTCGGAAACCAGATGCAGATGGAAAAAGCTCTGCGGCTTATGCACAACAAGACCCCGCCTCTGTGGAGAAGTGTTGATAGCGCGGCCATTTTCCCTTGGCGAGGTTTCAGCTCGGGAAAACAGGGGCTGTCATCCACATCGGCCTGGGCGCTGGAAGACATCGGCTGGATGTGCAGAACAATGTTGATGCCTGAACCTTTCCACACGCATCCGCCGGTCGACCTCACGATTTAACCCGCCCAAGGCATTGAGGTTAAAGCAACTTTTACGTTTTCTCGCGCTGTTTTCCCCATTGTAGAGAGTGGGCCCGTGGCAAAATGGCCAGCCTGAAGGAACGGCGGGTCGTGGACAGAATTTAATCCACACTCCAAACAGAGTCATAGAATCAGAATTCTCTTTAGAATCTCTTTTTTTGAATCGGAGCCTGAGGTGGCGGAGCGAAAACTCCTGAAGGTGCTGGGAGGCCAGACAGTCTTTCCCCCACCCATTTGGATGATGCGCCAGGCAGGGCGCTATCTGCCGGAGTACAAAGAGGTGCGGAAGAAGGCGGGGAGTTTCCTCGACCTCTGCTACAATCCGGAACTCGCGGTTGAGGTCACGTTGCAGCCGATGCGCCGCTTCGCTTTCGACGCCGCCATTCTCTTCTCCGATATCCTCGTCATACCGCATGCGCTTGGCCGGGATCTGCGGTTCGAGGAAGGCGCGGGTCCCATGATGACACCGATAGACGAGAATGGGATCGACAACCTTGATGCTAGTCGCCTGCACGCGCATTTGGAGCCGGTCTACGAGACGGTGCGGCGTCTCAGGCGCGAGCTGCCCCAAGACACGGCGCTCATTGGGTTCTGTGGTGCGCCTTGGACTGTTGCCACTTATATGATCGCCGGACGGGGAACGCCGGACCAAGCTCCGGCCCGATTGTTTGGGTACAAGAACCCAAAGGCCTTTGCTCGTCTTCTGGACGCGGTTGCTGCTTCATCCGCCGAATACCTCATCCGTCAGGTCGACGCCGGTGCCGACGCCTTGCAGATTTTCGACTCCTGGTCGGGCGTCCTCGATGAGGCCGGCTTTGAGGATTGGTGCATGAGACCGGTCCGCGAGATGGTTCGTCGTGTGCGTGAAAGGCATCCAAGTGTGCCGATCATCGGTTTTCCAAAAGGCGCCGGACTGATGTACCAAAAATATCGGCGGAACACCGGCGTCACCGCGCTTGGCCTCGACTGGACCGTGCCGATGGAGGAGGCTCGCAGGCTGCAGCAAGACGGCCCGCTACAGGGAAATCTCGACCCCATGCGGCTTCTCGCCGGGGGGCGAGCACTTTCGCAAGGCGTGGATAAAATCCTGTCCAGCTTGGGGCACGGCCCGCTCATCTTCAATCTCGGGCATGGAATCACACCGAACGTGCCGATCGAGCACGTGGAAGCAATGGTAAAACAGGTGCGGGAGGCAACCCTATGACCGCGGAAGCGCCGACCAGCGGGGGGGCCGCTGCACGACGCGCAATTCTCGCCCTCATCATATTTGCTGGGCTGACGGCGCTGCTCTTTCTCGCGGCTCCCGACTGGCTCTATCTCTGGATCAAAGCCTTCCACGTAGTGGCGGTGATCTCCTGGATGGCGGGCATGCTCTACCTGCCTCGACTGTTCGTCTATCATTCGGAGGCTGAGTCGGGTTCGGTGCAAAGCGAAACCTTCAAGGTGATGGAGGCGCGGCTTCTGCGCCTCATCATCAATCCCGCTATGATGGCCACCTGGGTGCTCGGCCTTTGGTTGGCCTGGAAAGGCTTTGCTTTCGCCGGCGGCTGGCTCCATGCCAAGATTGCCCTTGTCATTCTGCTGTCGGCTCTTCACGGCTACCTATCCGGTGCGCAACGACTGTTTGCGAGCGACCGCAATACGAAGCCGGCACGTCACTGGCGCATCGTCAACGAAGTGCCGACGCTGCTGATGATCATCATCGTCATCCTGGTGGTCGTGAAACCCTTTTAAGCCCGAGGACTGGTGCGGTACGTTACGCAGCTGCGGATGCGTGCAGGAGAGGGAGCAGAAAAACCCTTCTTGCTCTTTCTCCGGTGGAGCGATAAAAGGGTCTTCCTTCCCTCCACATCCGGCCCAAGTCTCTCGGAAGTTCCGGATGCTGCGGTGCCTCACGAGCCCCAGCCTTTTCCCTTGGTATTCCCATGCTACACCTAGAGTCCGCTCCTATGCAGGAAATGAAACTTCAAGAACTCAAGAGCAAAACGCCGACTGATCTTATCGCATTTGCCGAGTCGCTCGAAGTCGAGAATGCAAGCATCATGCGCAAACAGGAGCTGATGTTTGCAATCCTCAAGAAGCTCTCGATGCAGGATATCGAGATTATTGGCGATGGTGTCGTCGAGGTACTTCAAGATGGCTTCGGGTTTCTCCGCTCGGCGACGGCGAATTACTTGCCGGGCCCCGACGACATCTATATTTCACCTTCGCAGATCCGGCGTTTTTCTCTGAAGACCGGAGATACGGTCGAGGGGCCCATTCGCAGCCCGAAGGAGGGCGAGCGGTATTTTGCTCTGCTCAAGGTCAATACAATCAATTTCGAAGATCCGGAGAAGATCCGACACAAGATCCATTTTGACAATCTGACGCCGCTTTATCCTGACGAGCGGCTGAAGATGGAGATCGAGAATCCCACGACGAAGGATCTCTCGGCCCGTGTGATCGACCTTGTTGCGCCGCTCGGGAAAGGCCAGCGCGGCCTCATCGTAGCGCCTCCACGCACAGGCAAGACCGTCCTACTGCAGAACATCGCGCACTCCATCACCTCCAACCACCCCGAATGCTACCTGATCGTGCTGCTGATCGACGAGCGGCCGGAGGAAGTTACGGACATGCAGCGGTCGGTCAAGGGCGAGGTCGTCTCCTCGACCTTCGACGAGCCTGCATCGCGGCACGTGCAGGTCGCAGAGATGGTGATCGAAAAGGCGAAGCGCCTGGTGGAGCATGGGCGCGACGTGGTCATCCTGCTTGATTCCATCACCCGCCTCGGCCGCGCCTACAACACCGTAGTTCCTTCATCGGGTAAGGTGCTGACCGGTGGCGTCGACGCAAATGCGTTGCAGCGCCCGAAGCGCTTCTTCGGTGCGGCGCGCAACATTGAGGAGGGCGGATCGCTGACCATTATAGCGACCGCGCTTATCGACACTGGCAGCCGCATGGACGAGGTGATTTTCGAGGAGTTCAAGGGAACGGGCAATTCGGAAATCGTGCTCGACCGGAAAGTCGCGGATAAGCGCATCTATCCTGCGATGGATATCCTGAAATCAGGCACCCGCAAGGAAGACCTGCTGGTCCCGCGGCAAGATCTTCAGAAGATTTTCGTGCTGCGCCGGATCCTTGCTCCGATGGGTACAACCGACGCCATCGAATTTCTCATCGACAAGCTTAAGCAGACCAAGGGCAACGCCGAATTTTTTGATTCGATGAATACCTGAGGAGTTGCGGACGACCGCTCCACCTGCATTTATAATGCGTCACGGTGCTGCATGCGCTAGTTGAAGGAGATGTCAAATCGCTGCCCTTCAGCTCAGAGGTGCCTCTGTCGACATGCAGCCGGCTCTGCGCTCGATTCGCCTCCGGAATATTCTTACAGCAGGGGCTGGTCTCTGCAGCTGTGCGTCTCCCTCGCCGTCGGCATGGTGGCGCTGAGCTATACCGGCCATGAGCTTGGAAGGCCTGAACCCAGGCAGTAGGATGCTCCAACGCACGTACTGACGAATGACGATCGCCTCCGATACCATTTTTGCCTTGTCGAGCGGAGCGCTTCCGTCGGGTATTGCCGTGGTCCGTATCTCTGGCCCCGCTACAAGGGACGTGCTAATGGCCATGATGGGCGAGGTCCCGGAGGCACGCCACGCCAAGTTGGCAACGTTCCGCGCCTCAGATGAAATGGTCCTCGACCGAGGCTTGTGCCTCTTTTTCCCTGCCCCGACCAGCTTTACGGGAGAGGATTGCGCCGAGTTGCATTTGCACGGAGGCAGGGCCGTTGTCGCGGCCGTGATCGACGCGCTTTCCGTGCGAGGACTTAAGCTGGCCGAAGCCGGCGAATTCACCAAACGCGCTTTCCTCAACGGCAAGATAGATCTTACCGCGGCGGAGGCGCTGTCGGACCTCATAGCCGCCGAGACGGAAGCCCAAAGGCGCTTTGCGATTGACAACTCCACCGAGTCGCACAGGCAGCTCTACGGATCCTGGCGGGCGCGGCTGATCCATGCGCGTGCAATGATCGAGGCGGAACTCGATTTTTCCGACGAAGCAGACGTGCCTGGTTCAGTAGCGGCAGCAGTCTGGGATGACGTACGAACCCTGCAAAGGGAGATCGCGGAGCATGCAGCGGGATACCGGCACGCAGAGATCATCCGCGAGGGCTTCCGGGTCGTGATACTAGGTGCGCCCAACTCCGGTAAATCCAGCCTCCTGAATGCCTTAGCACGGCGTGATGTGGCCATTGTGACGGACGAGCCTGGAACTACACGTGACGTTCTCGAGGTCAATCTGGATATTGCCGGCATGAAGGTTGTGCTGGCTGACACCGCCGGGGTCAGGCGGGCTGCTGGCAAGGTGGAGGCGATTGGAATCGAACGTTCCCTGCAGCGGGCACGAGAAGCCGATCTGGTGATGGTGCTGGAAGATGCTTCCGCTCCGGTGCTGGTTCGGGCACCACCAGACAAGTCCGTCATAAAGGTGGGAAACAAATGCGACTTGATAGCTCGGGATCAACTCCCAATCCGCTATGACGTCCTGGTTTCGGCGCGGACAGGCGAAGGACTTGATGAACTGATCCGCCGAATTCAACTAGCCTGTGAGGCTTACACGAACACTGCCGGAAGCATCCTGCCCTTTCGCGCCCGGCATGTCGCGCTTCTCCAGGAAGCTAGCGACGCCCTCCACGCAGCCTTGTCTCTAGAAGGCGCCGGGTTGGAGATCCGAGCTGAAGGCTTGCGGGCGGCGGGCGTGGCCCTAGGGTGCATATCTGGGGAGGTGGATGTCGAACACCTTCTCGATGCGATCTTCTCGTCCTTCTGCATCGGAAAATGACTCACGTGAAACAATCCGCGTCCGGGTGATTCACGTGAAACACCACGTCCCGTTCCGTTTCACGCGAACCGAAACCTTGACTGGGATAGAGGACGTGCGCATGTGATGAGCTTAGCAAATGCGAGATGTGGCGATGCGCGAAAGGTTTGATGTAGTCGTTGTTGGGGGCGGGCACGCCGGGTGTGAAGCTGCCTCCGCTTCTGCCCGGGCCGGTGCCGTCACCGCGCTCGTGACGCTGCGTCGCGACACGATCGGGGTCATGTCTTGCAACCCGGCGATCGGCGGCATCGGCAAAGGCCAGCTGGTGCGCGAGGTCGACGCGCTGGATGGACTAATGGGCCGGGTTGCCGATGCAGCCGGCATTCAGTTTCGCTTGCTCAACCGCCGCAAGGGTCCGGCGGTGCGCGGGCCGCGAACGCAGGCGGACCGCCGCCTCTACCGCGAAGCCATGCAGGCGGCGATCGCGAGCCAGGAAAATCTCCACGTGATCGAAGCGGAGGCGCATGAGCTGGGGATCGAGGCGGGGCGGTTAACCCATGTGATCATCTCCGGTGAGCGGCGTATCGACTGCGGCGCCGTGGTCTTGACTACCGGCACGTTCCTGCGGGGACTAATCCATATCGGCGACAAGAAGATTCCAGCCGGGCGCATGAACGAATCAGCGGCGAGGCGTCTCTCCGGCTCCATGGAATCGGTCGGCTTTACGCTCGGTCGCCTGAAGACAGGAACGCCGCCGCGCCTTGACGGGCGCACGATCGATTGGAACGGTCTCGCACGGCAGGGGGCGGACGAGGATCCGGTGCCGTTCTCCTTGCTTACGGAGAGAATCCGGAATCCGCAGATCTCATGCGGGATCACACGCACCACGCCGGAGACACATCGGATCATCCAGGAAAACCTCGGCCGGTCCGCCATGTATTCCGGGCAGATCGAGGGCGTTGGACCGCGTTACTGTCCTTCCATAGAGGATAAGATCGTCAAATTCGGTGAGCGCGAGGGCCATCAGATCTTCCTTGAGCCCGAGGGGCTTGAGGATGACACGGTCTATCCGAACGGCATCTCCACCTCTTTGCCGGAAGAGGTGCAGCATGCTTTCCTGAAAACTGTCCCGGGGCTGGAGAAGGCGCGGGTGCTGCAACCAGGTTACGCCATCGAATATGACCATATTGACCCGCGCGAGCTGCACCCGTCGCTGGAAACCCGTCGCGTGACGGGGCTTTTTCTCGCCGGGCAAATCAATGGCACGACAGGCTATGAGGAGGCTGCCGCGCAAGGTGTCGTGGCGGGGATAAACGCAGCGCGCGCCGCATCAGGAGCGGACCGCCTCAGTCTCAGCAGGACGCAAGCCTATATTGGTGTGATGATCGATGATCTTGTCACGCGCGGGGTGACGGAGCCGTACCGCATGTTTACCTCGCGAGCGGAGTTCCGTCTTTCTCTCCGTGCGGATAACGCAGACGCCCGCCTGACGCCACTCGCGATCCAGTGGGGCATTGCATCGGCGAATCGCGAAGCCAGGTTTTTGGAGAATGAGCGAAAGCTTGACGCGGTGCGGGAACTGGCAATGGCACGCAGCCTCTCGCCTAAAGAGGCCGAGCGCCACGGCATCAATCTTAATCAGGATGGTGTCCGGCGCAGTGCCTATGATCTTCTCTCCTATCCAGAGGTCACCGTGGAGCGGCTAGCGGCCATCTGGCCGGAGCTCGGCGGAGTCGATCGCAAGACTGCCGAGCGGCTGGAAACGGAGGCCCGGTATGCCGTTTATCTGGAGCGTCAAACGTCCGATGCCGAGCGTATCCGGAAGGACGAAAGCAGGGCAATTCCTGAATCGATCGAGTTTGATCGGATTGCGGGGCTTTCCAATGAACTCAAGGACAAACTGTGCCGTCGCAAGCCGCGCACCCTTGCGGAGGCGCAGCGGATAGATGGAATGACTCCAGCCGCCTTGGCCTTGGTACTGGTTGCCATCCGTCACGGGGAAGCCTCCCGGAGCGCTGCTTGAGCTCCGACAAGCTTTCCGCGCTGCGCGCTGCCGCAGGGCCGGTTTCACGTGAAACATTCCGGCATCTGCTGACTTTCGAAGAAACCTTCAAGCGGTGGAATGCTCGCATCAACCTGGCGGCGCCGTCCACATTGCCTCATCTTTGGGAGCGCCACATTCTGGACAGCGCTCAGCTGCTTCCCCTGGCCCCGGCGGCGGAACGGTGGCTGGACCTGGGCTCGGGCGGAGGATTTCCGGGAGCGGTGGTAGCAATCCTTCTCATCGATAGAGAGAAAGCCCATGTCGATCTGGTCGAGAGCAGCCATAAGAAGGCCGCCTTCCTGCAGAACGTCCTGGCCTCCTCGGCGGCTCCGGCTACCGTCCATGTAAAACGGATTGAGGCGTGTTACGGCCGGATCGCGGCTCCCGAAGTGATCACTGCCCGAGCGCTGGCTCCTTTGCCGAAGCTCTTGAAGCTCATCGCGCCATGGATGAGCGGAGGAACAAGGGCTCTGCTGCACAAAGGCAGGGGTTACCTGCGGGAAGTGGAAGAAAGTGGTGCCGCTTGGCGATTCGATCTGTTAGAACATAAGGATAGCGTCGGCGGCGAGGGCGTGATTCTCGAAATCAGCAATCTCCATCGCCGCTAATTTCGTCCCGGCGTTGGGTTGAGCAGGGCTATGAACAAGCCTTCACGCATCATTACCGTTGCAAATCAAAAAGGTGGTGTCGGAAAGACTACGACCGCGATTAACTTGGCCACCGCCCTCGCCGCGATTGGGGAGCGCGTACTGGTCATTGATCTGGACCCACAGGGTAATGCCAGTACCGGGCTTGGGATCGACCGGCGCGCCCGGCAAGTTTCTTCCTATGACGTGCTCACGGGCCGATCTGATATTGACGGTGCGGCTATGGAAACGGCAGTGCCCGGCCTGTCAATCGTGCCGTCCACGCTCGATTTGCTGGGCATCGAAATGGAGATTTCGGGCGAAGCTGACCGAGTGCTTAAACTTCGCCGGGCTCTACGCGAAGCGCCTTCCCTAAAAGCGTTCTCCTATGTCCTGATCGACTGTCCGCCGTCGCTCAATCTCCTGACGCTGAATGCGATGGCCGCCGCCGATTCTGTGCTAGTCCCCCTGCAATGCGAGTTCTTCGCCCTGGAAGGCTTGAGCCAGCTTCTAGCTACCGTTGACCAGATCCGCGGGTCGATTAACCCTGCGCTAACCATACAAGGTATCGTCCTCACCATGTTCGATCGTCGCAACAACCTGGCGAACCAGGTTGTCGAGGATGTCCGGGCACATATGGGTGATACGGTCTACGAAACGGTGATCCCGCGTAATGTGCGGATCTCCGAAGCGCCGTCCTATGGCAAGCCGGCCATCCTCTATGACCTCAAATGCTCCGGCAGCCAAGCCTATCTGCAGTTGGCGTCGGAGGTGATTCGAAGGGAGCGGCGGCTGCGAGCCGCATAGAAATCAACGAGCTGGTGGCACAATGAACGAAGACCTGTCCCGTAAGCGCCTTGGCCGCGGACTGGCCGCCCTGATCGGCGAAATCGACAAGCCTGCCATACGCGAACAGGAGGCTGTGCGGGCGGACAGCGTCGTTCCTATAGAGTTTGTTTCACCAAACCCGCGCAACCCACGGCGTAATTTCGCCGAAACTGACCTTGCGGAGCTGACCCATTCCATCCGTGAGCATGGGGTTGTGCAGCCGGTTGTCGTGCGCCCGGCAGGGGCTGCAGGGCGATACGAGATCATCGCCGGCGAACGCCGCTGGCGGGCGGCGCAGCGGGCCGGCCTGACGCAGATCCCGGTCATTGTCCGCAGTGTCGACGATAAGGCCGCGCTGGAGCTCGCAATCATCGAGAATGTGCAGCGCGCGGATCTCAACCCGGTGGAGGAGGCGCGCGGCTATCAGCAACTGATGGATGAACACAACTACACCCAGGCCGATCTGGCCCAGGTTATCGGCAAAAGCCGCAGTCATGTGGCAAACACACTGCGCCTTCTAAAACTCCCGCCGGCCGTCACCGACTTGATCGTAGACGGCTCATTGACGGCGGGGCACGCACGGACGCTGGTGACCGCTGCCGATCCGGCGGCGCTCGCCCAGCGCATCATCGAACATGGTCTTTCGGTGCGCCAAGCCGAAGCGCTTGCGAGCGCGCCGGAGGCCGAACCGGATGCGAGTGTGCGGGAGCGAAAAGAGAAGGACGCGGATACGCTCTCTCTGGAAAAGCTCCTGAGCGACCGTATCGGCCTCAAAGTGGCGATCAACCACAAGCAAAAGGGCGGGGAAGTGCGGATCGCCTACCGTTCGCTAGAGCAGCTGGACGAACTATGCAGGCTGCTTCAGCGCTGATCCTGCGCCGCCGCTCGAAGACCCACCTATTCCACGGCTTTGTTATTCACACGAAGGGCTTGGCAGCCGAATATTTGCGCGGCAGAAGCCGCGCCAGATAATCAAGACCGGTGACTGACACCCGGTTGTTGTCCGGGAGCAGGAAGTTTTCAGGCATGTGACGGGTCCTGCCCGCCACCGCAGACAGCGGAACCAGCTTGCAGACCGTTTTCTCGCCGTCGAATTGCAGCGCCACGGAGCCGCCTCCCTGCTCCGCAGCCTCAATGGCAAAGGCGCCGGCCTCGAAGGCCTCGCGAGCATCCGTTTCGCTGATGGTGGCGATGTTGCCGCGCGGCAGGTAACCGAACGTATCCACCCGTGCACGTTTCCCCGGCAGATCAGCTGCCAGCATACGCTCCACCGCCTGGCCGAGATCCGTTCCCGATAGACGGATATTGCCATGCTGGTCGCGCTCCTGAAGCTCCGGCGGAACGAGGCTTTCAACAAGCGACCGCCCGTCGGGCCCGGCCACCCCCTCGGACATGGCGACGATGCAGCGTCCATGGCGGTCGAGAGTTGAGCGCACCTCCTCAACAAACCGCGTCCGCTCAAAGTATCGTTCCGGCACATAGACCAGGTGCGGCCCGCTCTCCTCGTCAAGAGACCAAGCCGCCGCGGCCGCAGTCAAGAACCCCGCATGCCGACCCATAACGATCCCCACATAGATGCCGGGCAGGGCCCGGAAATCCAGGTCGATGCTCAGGAAGGCCCCCGCTACGAACTCGGCCGCTGATATGAACCCTGGCGTATGGTCATTCTCCATCAGATCGTTGTCGATCGTCTTCGGAGCATGTACGCAGGCGATGCGCCCTCCCGAAGCTTCGGCGAGAATGCTTTGCGTACCGGCCGTGTCGTTTCCGCCGATATAGATGAACGCATCCGCGTGAACCGCGTCGAGTCCTTTCAGAATCGCCTCGCAATAGGCCTCGTCGGGTTTATCGCGCGTGCTTCCCAGAGCAGCACTGGGCGTGGCGGCGATCGCGCGGATTTGCTCGTCCGAAAGCTCAGAGAGAGTGACGAAGCGCCCTTCACGCACGCCGCGAACTCCGTGGAGGGCGCCGAGCACCTTTGCGGCTGGAAACCGGCGCCTCACCTCCAGGGCGGCGCCGGCAAGCGTCTGGTTGATCACGGCTGTCGGCCCGCCGCCCTGTGCGATCACAAATGTCTCGGCCATGATGCATGTCCTGTCCGTTCTGACCTATTCATTGCACATCTGGCTCGGTGACAACAGAGAAGCTAGCAGACGAGTTCAGGCCGGACGGCGTCGCGACTTGCGTTCCAGATGGCGCCGTAGATGGCCGATGTTGCGATTGTTCGCCTTGAAGAAGACGTCGAAGAT
Organism: Chelativorans sp.; assembly: GCF_031180965.1. Taxonomy (GTDB): domain Bacteria; phylum Pseudomonadota; class Alphaproteobacteria; order Rhizobiales; family Rhizobiaceae; genus Chelativorans. The sequence continues at coordinate 45,610 of NZ_JAPSLH010000008.1, read as the reverse complement.
CGACCCGGCTAGGGGTATAGACCCCACGGCCGTATCAAGGAGAATGTTGCCGATCATGACCGCCATGACGGAGCGCGGCACCCCAAAACGCGAGGCGCGGTATAAAAGATAGGCCGAGACTGCGCCGCTCGCCACGTCGCCCACACCGGGGATCAGACCGGCTAGGGCATCTGCGCCAAAGCGGATCGACGTGCCGGGAATGCGCCACCGCGAATCGAGGAGCCGCGCGAGCTGGTCAAGCTCGGCGATCTGCTGCTCCGTCAGCCAATGGCTCTCATCCACTGGCGCTGCGCTGGTTACAGTCGCCATTAGCGCCTCGTTATCACCCAAATGGCGTGAATTATCCCCGGAATGTAGCCCAGGAAGGTCAGCAGGAGGTTTATCCAGAACTGCAGGCCGATGCCCACTTGCAGGAACACGCCGAGCGGGGGGATGAGGATGGCGAGCAGGATGCGAATGACGTCCATTGAACTTCTCCGGGTTCCGGACTCCAAACGCATTGCTCGCGGGTTTGCTCCACCTATTAAGGCAAAGACCAGGCCAGATTGGTCAAGTACGGACGGACTACAGGACCCGTACTGCGATGCGCTATGCTGCTATAAATGCTTTGAGCAAACGCGGCAGGCTCCAGGCTCCCCCAGAAGCGACCCGTGGCACGCTGCAGCTTTACGGGAGACGCCGCCTCCTAGCCTACGAAAGCACGCTCCACAACGAAATCCGCGGGCTCGGCATTCGAGCCTTCCCTGAGCCCAGCCTTCTCCACCAGCGCTTTGACATCCTTCAGCATAGCCATGGAGCCACAGATCATGACGCGGTCTTCCGCCGGACTAAACGGCTCCGTGCCAAGCCACTTGAAGAGCGTGCCGTTCTCAATGAGTGCTGTAATGCGCCCCATCCGCGGCGAGGGCTCACGCGTCGTGGAGGTGAGATGGAAAAGCCGGCCCTCGGTCAATTCGCCGATCAGCGGGTCCTCGCGGGTGGCCGCCACAAGTTCCTCGCCATAGGCGAGCTCGGCGACGTCACGGCATGTATGCGTGAGGATAATCTGCTCGAACTTGTCGTAGGTTTCGGGATCGCGGATGAGGCTGGCAAATGGCGCAATGCCTGTCCCGGTAGAGATCATGTAAAGCCGCTTCGCCGGCGTCAGCGCGTCGTTGACCAGAGTACCGGTAGATTTCTGTCGCATCAGCACGATATCGCCCGGCTTGATCTTCTGCAGGTGTTGTGTGAGCGGGCCGTCGGGAACCTTGATCGAGAAGAACTCCAGTTCCTCGTCCCATGCGGGGCTTGCAATGGAATAGGCGCGGAAGACCGGCTTCTCGGCATTGGGAAGGCCGATCATGACGAACTCGCCCGAGCGGAACCGAAATGTCTGCGGCCGTGTGAGGCGGAAGGAAAAGAGCCGGTCCGTATAGTGCTTCACCGAAACCACGCGCTCGGCATGAACGCCGGCGGGAATAGGGAACTCCAGTTTCTCGGCGGCCTCGATCTTGCCCACGGCAGCGCTGTTCATTCTGTCTCTTCCTTATTAGCGGCCTTGCTTGTGCTGGGGTTTCCGGCCAAATCACCATACTACGGATGCGGCAGGTTTGATCGCTCAGACCTATTTCAAAATGCCGCTAAGAAAAAGCTTTCGCATTCCGTAATCGGCGAGAAGGTGAGAATAGCCGCGCGGTTTCGCCTCCCGTTGTAGGACATTGCGGCAACAGCGTCCGGTACCTTCGTCGTCGTTACGAGCACAGGCCTTCGCCGCACCGGAGATAATCAGGTTGCCAGCCCTGCGCAAGGGCGGTGGGCACTGCCCATCGCTGCTGCCGAAGCCATACCCCTCATTTCTCTTCCTCTCGAGCATCTTTCGCGCGATGCTCAATCTCGATCAAGCTTCAGATTCGAGGGAATTGTATGCAGGACAAAGCTCGACCCCTGGCGCGAGAACTCAGCGTCGGAGAGCTGGCCCGGCGCAGCGGCGTTGCCGTTTCGGCGCTGCATTTTTACGAGGCGAAAGGCCTGATCTCCTCCAACAGAACGGGCGGGAACCAGAGGCGCTACTCCCGGGACGCCTTGCGGCGCGTGGCTGTCATAAAGGTGGCGCAGCGGCTCGGCATCCCGCTGGCGACAATCCGGGAGGCGCTGGCTACCCTGCCGGAGGGACGGACGCCAAACGCGGCGGACTGGCGCAAATTGTCCGAGTATTGGCGGGCGGATCTCGACGCGCGCATCCAGAAGCTGGTGCAACTGCGAGATCACCTTGACGAGTGTATCGGCTGCGGATGTCTTTCGGTCGAGACCTGTCCACTGCGGAACCCCTACGACAAGCTGGGAGAACAGGGGCCCGGGGCTCGCCTGCTCGACCCGGGCTAAGGCAGATACCGCCCCATTTCAGCTCACACCCACATAGCGACGGATCATCTCCGGATTCTCGCGCAGATCCTCGACGCTGACCGTATCCACGTTGCGGCCATTTTCTATAAAGGAGACGCGATCCGCCACGGGAAGAACCGCGTCAACCCGCTGCTCCACCAACAGGGTGGAAACGCCTTCCGCACGAAGAGCCGCCACGGCCCCGCGGATGCGGGCAACCATGGAAGGCATCAGTCCCTCCGTCGGCTCGTCGAGCAGCAGCACGTCAGGCTCGAGGCAGAGCGCGCGCGCCATGGCGAGCATCTGTTGTTCGCCGCCGGAAAGTGTGCCGGAGCGCTGCCTCAGTCGTTCCCGAAGCGTCGGGAACAGCTCGAGCACCCGCTCGCGCGCCGCCACGCCCTTGCCCCGGGCCATAAGCCCGATCTCCAAGTTTTCTGCAACGGTCAGCTCAGCGAAAAGGCGGCGGCCCTGGGGAACGTAGGCAATGCCCGTTTTAGGCACTTGGTGCGGCGGCAGTCTGGTCAACTCCGTACCGTTCTTGACTATGGTACCCGAACGGACGGGCACTAAGCCCATGATTGCCTTCAGCGCCGTGGTCTTGCCGGCCCCGTTCCGCCCGAGGAGGCAATGGACCTCGCCTTCTCGCAAGTCCAGCGAGAGTCCATGCAGTACCTGGACGGCACCATAGAAGCTGTCGATCCCGTCGAGCGTCAGCACCGCTCCCATGCTTCAGCCCCCCAGATATGCCTGCTGGACGGCGGCGTCAGCGCGGATCGCCGCCGGAGGCCCTTCGGCCAGGATTCGGCCCTGGTCCATGACGGTAATGCATTCGGCAAGCGCCATCACCACGTCCATATTGTGCTCGATCAGGAGAATCGTGGCCTCGCGTCTGATTTCGCGCACGAGGCGGATGAAGGCTTCAATCTCTTCGTCCGAAAGCCCCTGCGTCGGTTCGTCGAGGATCAGCAGCCGGGGCCTTAGCGCCAGTCCCATGGCGATTTCCACGAGCCGCTGGTGGCCGTAAGCGAGGTTTCCGGCGCGATGACTTGCCCGTTGAGCGAGCCCCACCTGATCGAGCGCCTTCGTGCAGGCGTCCTGCAGAGTCTTTTCCGTGGGGCGGACACGCTTCTGATCGAGCAGATGACGCTGGGCCGCAAGCGCGACATTGTCGAAGACCGTAAGATTGGGAAAGATGCTGGTGATCTGGAAGGTATAGGCTATGCCGGCGCGCACGCGGCGGTGCGCCGGCTCGTGCGAAATCTCGCGACCATCGAAGAGGATGCTGCCCGAGCTTGGCAGGATACGCCCGCAGACGAGGCTGACAAATGTGGTCTTGCCGGCTCCGTTGGGGCCGATAATGGCGCGGACCTGACCCTCAGGAAGGGCGAAGTCCACCCTATCGACGGCCTTGAGCCCGCCGAAGAAACGGCTCAAGTTTCGTGTCACGAGGAGGGGCGGCGTCACGGCAGCCATGGCAGCCACCTTTCGCGTATGGTGCCGACGATGCCCTTGGGGAAGAAAAGGATGAGCAGGATGAGGGCGAGCCCGACAACCAGCATGTAGGCGCTGGTATAGGAGGAGGCGAGGTCCACGGCATAGAACATGAAGAGCGTGCCGATGATCGGACCGAGTGTGGTGGCGGCCCCGCCCAAAAGCACCCATAGAAGCGGGAGTATGGAGTACTGGATCGAGGCGAAGCCGGATCCGATATAGCCGAAGAGCAGGCCGTAGGCCGCGCCGGCCGTCGCGCAAATCACGCCCGACACCACGACGGCTCCGAGTTTGTTGGCAAAGACGTTATAGCCCAACATGCGCATGCGCTCCTCGTTCTCTCGAATCGCGATCAGCGAGCGGCCATAGGGCGAGCGCACGAGCAGGAAAGTGATAGCGAGTACGGATGCGAGGAGCGTCAGCGCGATCATGTACCGCGTCGGAGGGTCCGTGAGCACTAAGTTCCAGCCGAGCAAGGGGAGCGCGCGGGCAGCCTGTGGCAAAACCAGGCCCTCCTCGCCGCGCGTATAGGCGCCGAAGTAAAGGGTGGCGAGGTAGAAGACCTGCGCAAACATCAGGGTGACGATCATGAAAGCGACGCCGGCGGTCCTGAGCGCCAGGAAACCCACCGCCAGCGCCAGCGCCGCGCCGGCAAGAAGCGCTGTGCCCAAAGCCGGCCATGCGCTCCATTCCAGGTGATAAATGGGCAGCCCGGCACCATAAAGGCCGGCGGCAAAGAACATGGCGTGCCCGAGGCTCAGGAGCCCGGTATAGCCGAACGCCAGGTTGTAACCCATTGCGAAGACGGCGAGCACCATGGCCCTGGAAAAAACGCCCCGGTGATACTCCGGCAGCAGGAAATTAAGAGCGAAAAGGACGAGGACGACTGCCACATGCAGCCAAAAGCTTTTCGCGCCCGCCATCATCGGGCGGCTACCCCGAACAGCCCCTGCGGGCGAAATACGAGAACCAGAGCGACGAGAAGCGTGGCAAGCATCTTGGCGAGCGTCGGCGAGAAGAACATGGATATGATGCCATCGGAAAGGCCGATAAGGAGAGCCGCCACCACCGTCCCCCGCAGCGAGCCCAATCCGCCTATGATGACCACGATGAAGGACAGAAGCAGGGGATCGTGTCCCATAAGGTAGTGCGCCTGCTGGATGGGCACGATGAGCACGGCCGCCAGAGCGGCTAGACCTGCACCCAGCGCAAAGACGCCTGCATGGACACGGTCGATTGGAATGGCGAAGGTTTGCGCCGTCTCCCGGTCATACTGGGTTGCGCGCATGATGAGGCCGAGCCTTGTTCGCGTCAGCAGGATCCACGCTACGAGAATAAGGAGGATCGACGCGGCGATGACGGCAAGCTTATAGCCCGAATAGCCGAACCAGGGCAGCGCAATGCGCATGTCGAAGGGCGCCTGCACCGGCCGTGCGTCGGGCCCATAGAAAGTAAGGGCCAGCTGCTGGATGATATAGAGGAGGCCGATCGTCGCCACGATCGTGGCTTCGGGCTCGTAGTTGAGCCGCCGCAGGACGAGACGCTCGGCCAGGAACGCTATTGTCGCTACCATGATCGGGCTCAGGACCAGCGCGGCCAGAAAACCCAATGCCGGATGACCACCGAAGAAGCTTGCAACCCACCAGGCAAGTACAGCGCCTAGCATGTAGAATTCGCCGTGGGCGACATTCACGACACGCATAACGCCGAAGACTAGCGATAGACCTAGCGCCATCAGCGCCAGAACGGCTGCGGTCACCAGGCCTTCAAGGGTGGCAAGCAGGAGGTAGGGACCGAAAGCCATGTCGTACCGTTCTGCACAGGAACTGGAAACGCGGCGCGGAGCCTCAGAAGGGCATCGTGGTGTAGTCGGCTTCCGGCTCGTAGAGCCCGTCCTCGAGGGAAGTACGGTGCACAACCTGCAGCTTCCCGTCCTTCACCTGGCTGATGTTCTGCTCGCCGAATACTTGGTGGATCTTGCCGTTGAAAGTCTTTCGCCCCTGCGGGTGTTCGGGGCCGGCGTCAATCTCGGTCATCGCCTCGGTCGCCTCGATCATCTTGGCGCGGTCCTGCGGACCTCGATAGTCGACGGCTTCCATTGCGGCCTTGATGACATAGAGCGTCTCCCAGCAGCCGAACATGTGAGCAGCCGTGGAAACGTCGTTGGGGTCGTTCACGCTCGCGCCGTTCTCGTCAATGCCGACGGTCCGGCGGTACACGGCCTCATATTCGGGCATGTTGGGCTGAGCGTAACGCGACATGCCCTCCCAGAAGTGGCTGCCCTCCAAGAATTCCAGCCCAGGGCTGTTGATGTCTACGGCCTCGAGCGAGTCGATGAAGCCGAAGAGCTGCGGCCCGCCCGAGCCGAAGAACTCGCCGAGCTCCTTCACGAAGGTGAGCACGGCTGGTCCGACCATGACGTGGTAGATCACATCCGTGTCGCGTGGGATCTGCGGGAGATAGCGGGTGAAGGAGGTCTCGGTTGGCGGGATCGGAACCAGGGCGACCACTTCGCCGCCCTGTGCCTGCAGTGCCGGACCGAAGAAGTCGCGGTGATCGTGGCCGAACGCGTAGTCGGGGAAAACAAGCGTGACCTTTTTGCCGAGATTCTGCGCAATCCAAGGAGCGACGGAGCGCACCTGTGCCTTCACATCGGTGATGCCGGGCTGCACGCAATAGCGGTTCATTTTGCCGGAAGCCACGTGGTAGCCTTCGCTCACCACATAATAGGGGATCTTCAGCTCCCCGGCGGCGGGGGCCGAACCGACGACCACATGGGAGAACAAGGTGCCGTAGATCAGGTCCACTCTGTGCTGATTGGCGAATTTCTGAACCACCTCTGCGCCGCGCGCCGGGTCGGTTCCGTCATCCTCGATGATGATCTCCAGGGGTCGGCCGTTGATGCCGCCGGCTTCATTGATGAGCTTCGCCGTGGCACTGGTCACGCGCTCATACCAGCGGCCATAGGCGGCGCCGATGCCGGTGCGGTGGCACTGAAATCCGATGCGGATCGGCTCGGAAGACTGTGCCTGCGCGTAGCGTACGAAACCGGGTGCGGCCGCTGCACCCGCCACCACGCCGAGGCCTTGAAGGGCTGCTCGGCGGGTGATGCCGCGCTTCGAGGCAATCTGGACGTTGCCAAATTCAGTCATGCCGTTCCTTTCCATAGGATGCTCTGGCGAGGCGCCCGGCGGCGCGCCTAGCGTGGGGGAGAGCAAACCATCAAACCTTCGCAGTTGCAACAAGCGACCCGCGGGGCTAGCCAGCCGTGGGTGCGGAAAGCAGCCACAGGCCGAACACGGTGTATCCGATCATTAGCGCCGCCATTGGGATCTGGCTGAGTGCCGCGCGCCGGCCCGAGCCGTGCAGATGGAAGGCGGTGATATGGGCAATAGTCACGGCCAAGACATGCCCGCCGATAATTGCGGCGGCCTGCGCATTCCAGATGAGCCAGGCCCGCTCCGCACCGAGCGCCACGCCTGTATGGGCATGCATTGTTCCTGTGCCGAACAGGTTCCAACCGTTGAAAAAAGGGTCGGAGAGACTGACCAGGGCATATTGTCCGTTTACTAGAAGCGCCGTCAGATAATGCGAGAAGTGATAGGCGAGCGCGATAGGGGTGATTGACCAGACAAGCAGCCCTGCCGCCTGCCGCCAGTCGCGCCCTCCCGCAAGCCGCTCGCCTATAACTACAGCGAGTAGAAACAGAGCGCAGAAGAGGAGGAAGACGAGAAGCAGGCCGACCGTATTTTCGGCGATCACGACAGAGCGGCCCGGAAACTCAAGGGGGTTGATGCCGATGACGCCGAGCCAGAAAAAGCTGCGCATCAGCCCGTCGAACGAGACGGAGCTGAGCGCGAGGAGAAGAAGGGCGACGCCGCTCAAGGGCAGCGGCTGGATATGAGCTAATTTTCCTCCCGGAAAGCCGAGGGAAAGTCGCAAACCTTGAGGCGACCGCCACGCCCGGAAGACCGACAGCTGCGAAAGCATTCGAAAGAAGACCGAGAGAAACTCGATGCGCCCTGTCCATGCCCTGTAGCCGAACAGGCAGATGCCACCGAAAGTGAAGAGCCAATAGGCGAACGCCGCCGCAGCCAATCGTTGCGGATCATCCGGCGCGATGTAGACGAGCTCGAACCAAGCGAATGCTGCGAAGAGCGGCAGAGCCGCGCGATAGCCCAGCGTAGGCGGCAGGTGCAGCCACCCACTCCTGCGGCCGCTCAGCCACGCGAAGATCCGCCATGGCCCATACCATGGATTGAGCCAGGCCCAGAGATTGCCAATGATGCCCTGGAGGAGTGTCAAACCCACCCAGAGAAGCGTCCATATGGTGAGCGGAAGCGGGTTGCCGAGCGGATCGCGGCTCCCCTCGATGCCGGCGTAAAGAAGCGCGGCGAAGAACAGGAAGGAGAGGAAGCTTACCGCCGCCCGCCCGTCGCCCGGCAAGCTGCCGACGGACAATCGGCGCCGCCCGGCGCGCGCAAGCGGCTCTGGGGGCAGGAAGGTCAGGATCAGGAAAGTGGCCGCGACCGCAAGCGCACCGCCAAGGGCGTAATATTGAGTGGGCAGGAGAAGCACATGCCCACGCTCCGAAGCATGCGCAAAGGCCGGCCTACAGAGGGCGGCGACAGAAAAAGAACCGGCAACGAGGAAAAAAACCAGTCGAGAGGCAGAAGGGCGCATGGGCGCCAATCTGGCCGAGAAGCTAGCTCTTGAAAAGGCGCGCCGCCTCCATGCCGAGCGGAGATGGCGCGCCCCGAAGGCTTAGATGCCGAGCAGGGACTTCGCTTCCTCCAACGCTGCTTCGGAGGCGTCGTGATTGCCGGCCTGGTGCTCCTGCTCGCCCTTGGCCCGAAGTTCCACGACCTTCGCGCGGTCGGCTTCGGAGAGGTTTGCACTTGGCAGGGCGGCATCAATCTCCGCCATCATCTGGGGGCACTGATTGGCCAATGCCGCCGCCGGAAGGGCGAGCAGCGCAAATGCCACGATCATCGAACGGAACATTGAAGTGTCCTCCATGTCGGGACGCGACCACCGCGTGTAGTACCGACGCCGAAGACCATATTCCCGCGCGAAAAACCTGTGAAGGCGAGACGGGCTCACGTTTGCGCGAGCTTCTCCGGGTGCGGGGGCTGCCGAACGCGGCGGCGCGTTGGCGCCCTTTCTTGGTCTTCCCGATGCAGCGCCTCACCGATGCCCAGCCGCAGGGCAAGCGAAGCTGCATTGAAGGGTGCGTGGACCTTCGCGTCATTGTCGAAATAGACATAGACGTCGCGGCCGGCTGCGCGCGGTTTCGTGGGCTCCAGCACGCGCTGCGCGTCGTCAGGCTCGCCGCCGTTGGCCCAGGTTCGCACGCGCTCCGCCCAGCGGTCGAGCGCGGCGTCGTCGTAGCCGCTCGAATAGAGCTGCTCGGACCCGTGCAGGCGGCAATAGACGAAATCGGCTGTCAAATCCATGAGAAGCGGCCATTCTGGGGTGTCGGCGCAAACGAGAGCGATCTCGTAGCGCCGCAAGAGCTCGATGAATTCGGCCGTGCAGAAACTTTCGTGCCGGATCTCGACGGCATGGCGCATCGGACGGCGCGCGTCCGCTTCGGTCCAGTCGCGGCCGTCCAGCCGCTCATCATGCTGCCGCGCCAGCGCCGCCCCTTCCTGCGTATTGCGCGGAAGCAGCTTGAAGAATGCCTCGAACCGGGCTGCATCGAACTTCATTTGCGGGGGAAACTGCCACAGGATCGGCCCGAGTTTCGGACCGAGCCGCAGCGGCCCCGACGCCAGGAAATTGGCGAGCGGCGTCCTAACATCGACGAGCTTCTTCATGTGCGTTATGTAGCGCGAGCCCTTGATGGCGAAGACGAATCCTTCGGGAGTCTCCTCGCGCCAGCGGGCAAAACATTCCGGCCGCTGGAGGCCGTAAAACGTCCCATTGATCTCCACGGATCGGAAGTGCTCCGCCGCATAGGCGAGTTCGCGCTTGTGCGGCAGGCCGCCAGGATAGAACACGCCGCGCCAGGGCTTATAGGTCCAACCCGATATGCCGATGCGGATCGTTCCTGCGCTCGACATCTGTTTGCCATAGCGGACAACTCAGGAGAGCTGTCCGTCCTTTGCCTCAAGTCGGAGGAACGGAAGCGCGGCCGCATTGTTCCGGGGCGTTGCGACGCGGCTGCTCACCCGGGAGAGGGCAACGCTCGGACACATCGCCGCGCGGCCGTTCCGATCAGGCGCTACTAGCTGGCCTAGACATCCTCCTGCTCGGTAGGGACCAGGATCTCGCGCTTGCCGGCATGGTTTGCGGGGCCGACGATACCTTCCTTTTCCATCCGCTCGATGATCGATGCGGCACGGTTGTAGCCGATGCCGAGGCGCCGCTGGATGTAGCTGGTCGAGGCCTTGCCGTCGCGCAGGACGACCGCCACCGCCTGGTCGTACGGATCGTCCGAATCGTCGAAATTGCCTGCCGAGCCGCCGCTCCCCGAGCCGCCCGACGAGGACTCCTCCTCCTCATCGTCATCCTCGGTGACGGCTTCGAGATAGTCGGGCGTGCCCTGCGACTTCAGGTGGGAGACGATGTGCTCCACTTCCGAATCGGAGACGAAGGGTCCGTGCACGCGCTGGATTCGCCCACCACCGGCCATGTAGAGCATGTCACCCATTCCGAGCAGCTGTTCGGCGCCCTGCTCGCCCAGAATGGTCCGGCTGTCGATCTTGGACGTGACCTGGAAGGAAATACGCGTTGGGAAGTTCGCCTTGATCGTTCCGGTGATGACGTCGACCGAGGGGCGCTGCGTGGCCATGATCACATGGATGCCCGCCGCACGGGCCATTTGCGCCAACCGCTGCACCGCCCCCTCGATATCCTTGCCGGCAACCATCATTAGGTCGGCCATCTCGTCGATTATCACGACGATGCAAGGCATCGGCTCCAGATCGAGAGCCTCCGTCTCGTAGATGGCTTCGCCGGTCTCGCGGTCAAAGCCCGTCTGCACCGTGCGGGTGATCGTCTCGCCCTTTTCCTTGGCGGCCTTTACGCGCTGGTTGAAGCCCTCGATGTTGCGCACGCCGACCTTCGACATCTTTCGGTAGCGCTCTTCCATCTCGCGCACGGTCCATTTGAGCGCGACTACGGCCTTCTTCGGATCGGTCACCACGGGCGTGAGCAGATGCGGGATGCCGTCATAGATGGAAAGCTCAAGCATTTTCGGGTCGATCATGATCAGGCGGCATTCCTCCGGCGTCATGCGGTAAAGCAGCGAGAGGATCATCGTGTTGATGGCCACCGACTTGCCCGAGCCCGTAGTGCCGGCGACGAGAAGATGCGGCATCTTGGCAAGATCGGCGATCACCGCCTCGCCATTGATCGTCTTGCCGAGCGCGAGCGCCAGCCGCGTCTTCGTCGTCTCGAATTCGCGGCTCGCCAGGAGCTCTCGCAGGTAGACCGTCTCGCGCTTGGCATTGGGCAGCTCGATGCCGATCGCATTGCGCCCGGGCACCACCGCCACGCGCGCGGCAATGGCGCTCATCGAGCGGGCGATATCGTCGGCCAGGCTGATGACGCGCGAGGATTTGATGCCGGGCGCCGGCTCCAGTTCGTACAGCGTGACAACAGGGCCGGGTCGCACATGAATGATCTCGCCCTTGACGCCGAAATCGTCGAGCACGCCCTCCAGCAGCCGCGCATTCTGCTCCAGCGCGTCCTTGGAAAGGCTAGGATCCTTGCTCGTCGCCTTCGGCTCGGCGAGGAGATGCAGGGCAGGCAGCTTGAACTCGTTGGTTTCGATCAGCGACGGCTGAGCTTCCCGGCGCACACGCGCTCCGGGAACTGGCCGTGCGGCAGGATTTTCCACGCGCGCACCCAACTGCGCTGCCCCTTGCTGCTGCGCAGCCGCCTGGGCGGGGTATGCGGGGCGAAGGCGCGGGGCGGGTACCTCCTCGAACGACGTAAACTCAAGCCCGTCCCCGCCGAAGCCAGGCTCGATCCGCATATTCTGCTCAGCCGCGCGGGCAGCAACCAGCACGGGCGCGGGGCCCGGCGCATCAAACTCCTCCGGCAGATCAGTACCATGCAGGGCGAAGCGCCGGCGGAAAAAAGCCTTCAGATAAAGCCACCAATGGGCGATGACGCCGAAGGCGACCAGGCCGCCTTCCTCCTCGTCACTCTCCGCATAGGAAACCTCGAAGGGAGTATCTACTTCCTCCTCCTTCTCGACCACGGCCGAGGACGTGCCGGTCCGGCCGAGAGCGCCTGCTCCATAGAGCGTTAGCCAGGTGGCCGGCAGGATCAGGACTGCTGCGACGGCGATCCCGAACAACCCCGTGGGGTAGCCGCCGGTGAAGAAGCCGGGAATGGAGAGGACCATGTCGCCGAAGACGCCGCCGAGTCCCATGGGGAGCGGCCAGGTGTCGGGCGGCGTGAGGCAGCCCGCAACCCCGGCCGAGAGAATCGCCCCGGCGAACCAGGCGGCTACGCGGCGTCCGGGATGCTCGATGCCGCGGCCGGCGGCGAGAAAAAGGCCCCAGAAGACGGCGGGCACCAGGCCTGCGACGGAAGCAAGCCCGAAGAACTGCATCGCGATGTCGGAATAGACGGCGCCCGGATAACCCATGGCATTGGTAACGGGATTGTCGGTCGCGTAGCTGAAGCTCGGGTCGGCTACGTTCCAGGTGGCAAGGCTTGCCAATCCGAAAGCGACGAATGCCAGGACGGCGACTCCCACGCCGCGCCGGGCCTGCCGCCGCAGGAAATTTCGCAGGCTGAAGCCATCATCATAAATGGCAAATGCCGCCGAAGAACCCGAACCCATACGCATGTCCCCGTGCACTCATACCACCGATGCCGGGCAATGCCCGACGCCAGCTTCAACCTAGCCGAGGGATGGTAAAGGCTGCATTAACCATGGAGGAAGGGCAGAAGGGTAGCAGGGAGAGTAGGCCAAGAGGAACAAGAGCGCATTGTCGGACAGCGCTTCCTGTCGCTCCTTCCGCTAGTCCCTACGCAAAAAAGGGCCCAGCTTGCGCCGGGCCCAATGGGCATCTCGGGAGAGGTGCCGCGGATCAGGAGTAGTGGTAGGCTGCCTCGCCATGCGACGCGAGGTCGAGGCCCTGCGTCTCCGCCTCAGCGGTCGGACGCAGGCCGACGATGACGTCGACAAGTTTATAGAGGATGGCAGAGACGATGCCGCACCAGACGATCGTGATGGCGACGGCGACGAACTGGATCCAGAGCTGGGAAGCGATGGAAAAGTCCTCGCCCTGGATGCCGCCAAGCCACGGCGCGGCGAAGATGGCGGTGCCGAGCGCGCCGACGATGCCGCCGATCCCATGAATGCCGAACACGTCGAGCGTGTCGTCATAGCCGAACCTGTTCTTCACGACCGCGACGAAGAAATAGCAGATCACGCTGGCGATGAAGCCGAGGACGATCGCGCCCACCGGGCCGATATAGCCGCAGGCGGGGGTCACCGCCACCAGGCCCGCCACCAGGCCGGAGACCGCGCCCAGCATTGACGCCTTGCCGCGATGGAATGCCTCGACCACGCTCCAGCCGATGATCGCGCCGGCGGTCGCGGTGAAGGTGTTGATCATGGCGAGGGCGGCTCCGCCGGTGGCTTCAAGGTTCGACCCCGCATTGAAGCCGAACCAGCCGACCCACAGGATCGACCCGCCAACCATCGTCAACGTCATGGAATGAGGGGCGAGCAGTTCCTTGCCAAGGCCGTTGCGCCGGCCGACCAGGATGCAGCCTACCAGCGCGGCGATGCCGGCATTGATATGGACGACCGTGCCGCCCGCGAAATCCAGCGCGCCGAGATTGAAGAGGTAGCCGCTGGCGTCCCACACCATATGTGCGATCGGGAAATAGACGAAAGTCACCCACAGTATGGTGAAGAGCACCACCGCCGAGAATTTGATCCGCTCGGCGAAGGCGCCGACGATGAGGGCCGGCGTGATGACGGCAAATGTCATCTGGAAGACGATAAAGACATATTCGGGGATCACGACCCCGTCGGTGAAGGTCGCGGCCGTCGAGTCGGGCGTCACGCCGGACAGGAAGAGCTTGCCAAAGCCGCCCCAGAACGGGCTCGTGCCGCCGCCGAAAGCTATGGAATAGCCCCAGAGCACCCACACAACCATAACCACGGCGGCGATCATGGTGCACTGCATGAGGACGGAAAGCGCGTTCTTGGCGCGCACGAGCCCGCCGTAGAAGAGCGCCAGGCCCGGCATGGTCATGAACAGCACCAGGAGGCTCGCCGTCATCATCCAGGCCACATCGCCCTTGTCCATGACGGGCGCGGCCGCGGCTGCCGCATCCGCCGCCCCCTCGGCCGCTTCCTGCGCCAGGGCAGGCAGAGTCGCGAAAGCAGCCAATGCGAGCGCGCCCGCCCCGGATACGCGCTTCGCCAAATCGATACTCGGAAATCTCATTCTATTCTCCCCTGGCATATCCGGATTGCGCCTAAAGCGCATCGGCGTCTGTTTCGCCGGTGCGGATACGCACGGCCTTTTCGATGCTGTAGACGAAGATTTTGCCGTCCCCGATCTGGCCGGTCTTGGCGGCATTGGCGATCGCTTCGACGACCTTGTCGGCCAACTCGGAATCGACGGCCACCTCGATCTTGACCTTGGGCAGGAAGCTCACCGCATATTCGGCGCCGCGATAGATTTCCGTGTGCCCCTTCTGCCGCCCGTAGCCTTTCACCTCGGTGACGGTCAGCCCCTGAATGCCGAGTTCGGTGAGCGCTTCGCGCACCGCCTCAAGCTTGAACGGCTTTATGATTGCCATCACAAATTTCATCAGGCCTCACCCCTGCTCTTGCGGAACCAGCCGCGTTGGATGTCACTGGGGTCCCCGCCCGAGGGCGCCAGCGACGCCAAGGGCGAATCAAGCGCCGTGCCACTTGCCGGACAGCAGCGTTAACTATTTGGAAAGTTTGGAAAATGCTGCGGCCGCTTTGGCTGCAGTTTCAGCCGGCCGGCGAGGAGATGCACAATAATTGTGCAACTAGCCCGATCTGCTTACTTTTCGCGCAGGCGCAGCAAGCCTTCCTGCGCTACCGAGGCGATAAGCTTGCCGTTCCGTGCATAGATACTGCCACGCGCCAGCCCCCTCGAACCGCCGGAGAAGGGGCTGTCCTGGGTATAAAGCAGCCAGTCGTCGAGCGGGTCCGGCCGGTGGAACCACATGGCGTGGTCGAGGCTTGCCATCTGCAGGCCGGGATCGAACAGGGATCTTCCGTGAGGAAAAGTGGCCGTGTCGATCAGCGTCATGTCGGAGAGATAGGCAAGCACTGCCGCCTGCAGCGCCTTGTCATCCGGAACGGGGCCGGTGGTGCGCATCCAGACCTGCTGGAAGGGCGGCAGCTTGTTGTTCGTCGTATAGTGCTCGATATTGACGGGACGGATTTCGACCGGCCGCTCACGTTGCCAATAGCGGCGGATGTTTTCCGGCACATCCGAACTCAGCAATGCTATGTAGTCCGCCTGGCTTCGCAAGCTTTCCGGGGCGGGAATACCGTCCGGGATCGGCAGCTCGTGCTCAAGCCCGTCCTCATCCACCTGGAAGGAAGCAGAAAGGGCGAAAATGGCGTGGCCGTGCTGGATGGCGACGACGCGTCTAGTCGTAAAGCTGCCGCCGTCGCGGATGCGATCCACCTCATATACGATCGGAATGGCAGGGTCCCCCGGGCGCATGAAGTAGCAGTGCAGGGAATGCACATGCCTTTCGCTGGAAACCGTACGCTGGGCGGCGACGAGCGCCTGGCCGATGACCTGCCCGCCGAAGACACGCTGCCAGCCCACCTTCGGGCTCCGGCCGCGATAGAGGTTGAGTTCGAGCTCCTCAAGGTTAAGTATGTCGAGAAGCTCCTGCATCGCCGACGACATGTCGCTCTCCGGCAGAATTGCGGTAGGGCTGACAAACCGAAGGCGGCGCGGGAAGTCAAGGCGGCGGGAAAAGGCGGAGAACGCAAATATGAGCGCGACGACGGCGGATGCACGTTTAAGCGGACCCTTCGACGTGATGATTGCCGGCGCCGGCTATGTGGGCCTGGCCATCGCCGTCTCGATTCGCCATGCCCGGCCGGGCCTGAAGGTGCTGGTCGTGGATGCGGCACCCGAAGGCGTGTGGCAGCGCGACGGCCGCGCCTCGGCGATTGCGGCCGCGGCTGCCCGCATGTTGCGCCAGCTCGGTTGCTGGGACGAGATCGCCGCGGAAGCGCAGCCCATTACGGAAATGGTGATCACCGATTCGCGCACCTCCGATCCCGTGCGCCCGGTCTTCCTCACCTTCGGCGGCGAGGCGGCGCCGGGCGAGCCCTTCGCACACATGGTCATGAACCGCGAACTGACCGGCGCGCTGCGCCGTCGCGCCGGGGAACTCGGCATCGATATCATGCAAGGTTTGGCCGTCGAGGGTTTCGAGGTGGAGCCGGCGGCGGTCACGGTTCGGCTGGCGAACGGAACTTCCTGCCGCACGCGCGTGCTGATCGCCGCCGACGGAGTCAAGTCGCGCCTGCGCGACATGGCCGGCATCCGCACGGTGCGCTGGGAATACGGCCAGTCGGGCATTGTCTGCACCGTGGCGCATGAGCGTCCGCATAACGGCCGGGCGGAAGAGCATTTCCTGCCGGCCGGACCTTTCGCCACGCTGCCGCTCAAGGGCAATCGCTCCTCCATCGTCTGGACCGAGCGCACGGAGGATGCCGAGCGACTTGTGGCGGAGGACGATTTCGTCTTCGAGCTGGAGTTGGAGCAGAGGTTTGGCTTAAAGCTCGGTGACATCCGCGTCGAGGGCCCGCGCCGCGCCTGGCCACTGGGCCTGACGCTGGCGCGCGACTTCGTGCGCCCGCGCTTCGCGCTTGCGGGCGATGCCGCTCACGGGATTCATCCGATCGCCGGCCAGGGGCTCAATCTTGGCTTCAAGGACGCAGCGGCGCTCGCCCAGGTCCTGGTGGAAGCGGACCGGCTGGGGGAGGATATCGGCGCGCTCGATGTGCTGCAGCGCTATGAGCGCTGGCGCCGCTTTGACACGGTGCAAATGGGCGTGACGACGGACGCCCTCAACCGCCTCTTCTCAAATGACTTCGCGCCGGTGAGGGCGATCCGGGACATAGGCCTTGGCCTCGTGGACCGGGTGCCTGGCATCAAGGACTTTTTCGTCAGGCAAGCCTCGGGCCTGACGGGGGGCACACCGCGCCTGCTGCAAGGCGAGGCAATCTGAATTGGTTGATCGGCAACGAAGGAGACAGGGATGAAGCGCCACGCCAATGTAACCTGGAAAGGTTCTCTCACCAGCGGCTCGGGCAGGCTCACGGGCACGCAGAGCGGAGCTCTCGGAGACCTTCCGCTCTCCTTCAAGGCGCGCTTTGAGGATGAGACCGGCCGGGCCGGCACCAATCCGGAGGAGCTGATTGCGGCCGCACACGCGTCCTGCTTTTCCATGGCGCTCGCGCACGCGCTGGCGGAAAGCGGCACACCGGCCGAATCCCTCGACGTGAAGGCCGAGATCGACTTGCAGCCGAAGCAGGGCGGCGGCTTTGAGATCCGCGGCAGCGCGCTCTCCGTCGTCGGCAAGGTGCCGGGCCTGGATGAGGAGAAGTTCAGGGAATTCGCAAACAAGGCGAAGGAAAACTGCCCTGTTTCCAGAGCGCTTAGTGCGATCGCCATAACGCTTGACGCCCGATTCGCCTAGCGGGGGCTACGGCCGCACTTTTTGAACAGACAACGCTCCGCGAACGCAACGTGCGTTCGCGGAACAGCTTCACTTAGCAATCAAAAACTCGCTGGCGGGCCTAGATTCCATGCAGATGAGACATTCGGGAGGAATGCCATGCTGCAGGTTCAGGAACCGAGGACTCTCAGGAGAACGGCAGGCGCGGGCAGTCTGGCGATCTCCGATATCACCGCCGAAGCCGCCGCCCTTCCGGCCTTCGCCAATCACGAATGGGTCTGGTGCGGCCGAGACGAGAAGCGCGGCCTGACCGCAATCGTCGCCATCCACAATACGACGCTTGGTCCGGCTCTGGGCGGCACGCGGATATGGCCGCATGAAAGTTTCGAGGCGGCGCTGACGGACGCGCTCCGGCTGTCGCGCGGGATGACCTACAAATCCGCCGTGGCCGGCCTGCCTCTGGGCGGCGGAAAGGCGGTGATCATCGCCGACCCCAAGACGGAAAAGTCTCCGGCCCTGCTGACAGCCTATGCCGAGATGCTGGCCAGTCTGGAAGGCCAGTACATCACCGCCGAGGATGTGGGAATGAGGCTCGCCGACGCGGACTTCCTGCGCGCCCGCACGCCGAACGTGGTCGGCACGACCAAGGGCGGCAGCGGCAACCCCTCGCCGTTCACCGCCGAAGGCGTCTTTCTTGGTATCAAGGCCGCGCTGAGACATCGGCACGGTAAGGAGAGCCTCGCAGGCGTCCGGGTGGCGGTTCAGGGCCTCGGCTCCGTCGGCTGGTCGCTCTGCGAGAAGCTGCATGGGGAAGGGGCTGCACTCCTGGTCTCCGACATCGATGCCGCCCGGGTGGAAAAGGCAAGCCAAACGTTTGCGGCGGTCGCCATCAAACCCGAGGAAATCATCGCCGCGGAGGCTGATGTTTTCGCCCCGTGTGCTTTGGGCAGCGTGATTTCGCGGCAGACCATTCCATCGCTGAAGGCCCGCATTGTCGCGGGCTCCGCCAACAACCAGCTCGCCAGCCATGAAGACGCGCAGCTGCTCATGGAGCGCGGAATCCTTTACGCGCCTGATTACGTCATTAACGCTGGAGGCCTCATCAATGTGGCTGCGGAACTCTCCCCCGACGGCTACTGGCGCGAGGCAGTGTTGGAAAAAATCGGGAAGATTCCGGAGACCCTGAGCGACATCTTCATGCGCTCGCAGGCAGAGGGTCGGCCGACGAACGACATCGCCGCGGAGATCGCGATGGAGCGTATCCAGGAGGCGGCGAAGATATAGACCTTATTTGGCGATGCCGCGAAGGGCGGCCTCGCCCCAGACCTCCCTCAGGCGGGCGTCCCTCCCGCAGCCCTCGCGGTAGCCCTTGTACGCCTCGGCCCTGGTCACGTAGCCGAACCGCGTGAAGGTTCGCTCCTCGCTCTGGTAGTAGTTCTGGTGATAGTCCTCGGCGGGCCAGAAGGTCGAGGCGCGCAGGACCGGCGTCACCACGGGCCTGCCGAGCTCCTCCTCGGCCGCCTTTTTCGCCTTCTTCGCTGTTTGGAGTTGAGCCTCGCTCAACACATAGATGGCCGTCGAGTAGCTTTCGCCGCGGTCGCAGAACTGGCCCCCCGCATCCGTCGGGTCAACGGAATGGAAGAAGACATCGAGGAGGTGCTCGTAGGTGACGCGGCTGTCGTCGTAATCGATCTTCACCGCTTCGCGGTGGCCACCTGAGGAATAGTCATCATAGGTCGGGTTCGGAGTATCGCCCCCCGTATAGCCGGAGGTGGTCGAGATGACGCCCGGGACCTTGTCAAAATCCGCTTCGACGCACCAGAAGCAGCCGCCGGCGAAGATCGCCGTTTTCGTCGCGGCAAGAGACGGCGGCGCCGTGAGGCCTGCTGCAAGAAGGCCAGCAATGGCAGCGAGACGGCGCAGCATATTGGACCTCCGCATCGGGAAAGCCTAACATGCGCCGCGGGTATTACAATTCCGGTGCGAACACACTTGTGTGAAGGCGCCTGCCGGCCCCTCAGGCCCGACGTTCGACCATCATCTTCTTGATTTCGGCGATCGCCTTGGCCGGGTTGAGCCCCTTAGGGCAGGTCTGGGTGCAGTTCATGATCGTGTGGCAGCGGTAAAGCCGGAACGGATCCTCCAGCATGTCCAGCCGCTCGCCGGTGGCCTCGTCGCGCGAATCGATCAGCCAACGATAGGCCTGCAGCAGCACGGCCGGGCCCAGGTAGCGCTCGCCGTTCCACCAGTAGCTGGGGCAGGAGGTCTGGCAGCAGAAGCAGAGGATGCATTCGTAGAGGCCATCAAGCTTTGCCCGATCTTCGTGGCTCTGCCGCCACTCGGTTGCCGGCTCCGGCGTGACGGTCTGCAGCCATGGCTCGATCGAGGAGAGCTGAGCGTAGGGGATCGAGAGGTCCGGCACCAGGTCCTTTATGACGGGCATATGCGGGAGGGGATAGATCCTAACCGCATCGCCCCGAACGTCGGCCATGCCCTTCGTGCAGGCGAGCGTGTTCGCGCCGTCGATATTCATGGCGCAGGAGCCGCAGATACCCTCGCGGCAGGAGCGGCGGAAGGTGAGCGTCGGATCGATCTTGTTCTTGATCCAGATCAGCCCGTCCAGCACCATCGGCCCGCAATCGTCGAGGTTGACGTAATAAGTGTCGACGCGGGGATTCTCGGTATCGTCCGGCGACCAGCGATAAACGCGGTATTCGCGCAGATTGGTGGCGCCCTCCGGCTTCGGCCAGACCTTGCCAGGTTTGACCTTGGAGTTTTTGGGAAGGGTAAATTCAACCATTGTTCCGCCGATCCTTTTCGGACAACCAGCCTCAGCTCCGACATGACGGATTCCACCGCCTAATACACCCGCGCCTTGGGCGCGATCTTCGCCGGGTCGATGCCCCCATCCTCGGGTCTGAGCATGGGCTCCGTATGCACCGGACGGTAGCCAAGCCGCACATTTCCGGCAGGGTCCACCCATGAAAGCGTGTGCTTGCGCCAATTGACGTCGTCGCGCTCGGTGAAGTCCTCGCGCGCATGGGCGCCGCGGCTCTCCTTGCGCGCCTCGGCCGAATAAACCGTGACCACCGCGTTCGCCATGAGATTCTCAAGCTCAAGCGTTTCCATCAGGTCCGAGTTCCAGATCACCGAACGGTCGGTGACTTTGATGTCCCGTAGTTCGGCCCAGACCTGCGAAATCCGGCGGCAACCTTGTTCCAGCGATTCCTGGGTGCGGAACACCGCGGCGTCTTCCTGCATGGCGCGCTGCATCTTTTCGCGCAGCACCGCTGTCGGTGTGCCGCCATTGGCGTGGCGCAGGCGGTCGAAGCGGTCCATGATCTTTTCGCACGCAGCTTCATTGACCGCCGGCACCTTGGAGCTGCGGTCGACCACCTGCCCGGCGCGGATCGCCGCGGCGCGGCCGAACACCACGAGGTCGATCAGAGAGTTCGAGCCCAGCCGGTTCGCTCCGTGCACTGACGCGCATGCCGCCTCGCCCACGGCCATGAGGCCCGGCGCCACGGCGTCCGGATCGCCTGGCGTCGGATTCAGCACCTCGCCCCAGTAATTGGTGGGAATGCCGCCCATATTGTAGTGGACCGTCGGCAGAACCGGGATCGGCTCGCGTGTGACGTCGACGCCGGCGAAGATCCGCGCCGATTCGGCGATGCCGGGCAGGCGCTCGTGGATCACCGCCGGGTCGAGATGGTCAAGGTGAAGATAAATGTGGTCCTTGTTTTTGCCGACCCCGCGCCCCTCGCGGATTTCCAGCATCATGCAGCGGGAGACCACGTCGCGCGAGGCAAGGTCCTTCGCCGAAGGGGCATAGCGCTCCATGAAGCGCTCGCCTTCGGAGTTGACCAGATATCCGCCCTCGCCACGTACGCCCTCGGTGATCAGGCAGCCCGCACCGTAGATGCCGGTCGGGTGGAACTGCACGAATTCCATATCCTGAAGCGGCAAGCCGGCCCGTGCGATCATGCCGTTGCCGTCGCCCGTGCATGTATGCGCGGAGGTGCATGAGAAATAGGCGCGGCCATAGCCGCCGGTCGCCAGCACCACCATCTTGGCGGCGAAACGGTGGATCGTGCCGTCCTCTAGGTTCCAGGCGACGACGCCGGTGCACACGCCGTCATCCGACATGATGAGGTCGAGCGCGAAATACTCGACGAAGAACTGAGCGTTGTGCTTCACGGACTGGCCGTAAAGAGTATGCAGGATAGCGTGGCCCGTGCGGTCGGCGGCGGCACAGGTCCGCTGCACGGGCGGCCCGGCGCCGAAATTCTGCATATGGCCGCCGAAGGGGCGCTGATAGATCTTGCCTTCTTCCGTGCGCGAGAAGGGCACGCCATAGTGCTCCAGCTCATAGACGGCTGCCGGGGCTTCGCGCGCCAGATACTCCATCGCGTCGACGTCACCCAGCCAATCGGACCCTTTGACTGTGTCATAGAGGTGCCACTGCCAGTTGTCGGGGCCCATATTCTGGAGCGAAGCGGCAATGCCGCCCTGCGCCGCCACCGTGTGCGAGCGCGTCGGGAAAACTTTCGTAATGCAGGCCGTCCTCAACCCCTGTTCCGCCATGCCGAGCGTGGCGCGCAATCCGGCGCCGCCGGCTCCGACCACCACCACATCGAAGGCGTGGTCGACATAGGAGTAGGCCCGCCCGGCGATTGTCTGGGAAGCATCAGCCATTCCGGTTCACTCTCCGTAGGCAACTCTGGACCTGGCATGGAGCCGCGATCGCGTGGTTGCGAGCCGTGCTAAAATGGCCGATGTCGTGCAGCGCTTTGCGCATATCTCAGAAGCCCCCGCGTAGCGCCCAAGCCGCACCCCACAACGCGATGGTGAGGACGACGGAGCCGATCAGGGTCATGATCGCCATGGTTCTGGACGTATGCTTCTCCAAGCCGTGGCCGGTATCCCAGAGGAGATGGCGGATGCCGCCCAGCGCATGATGGATGAGCGCCCAGGAATAGCCGAAGAGGATCAGCCGGCCCAGAATCGACCCGAACAGCCCGTTGATGAAGTCGAACTGCGTCTTGGATCCAGCCGCGGCGAGAAGCCAGAGCACGAAAAGGAGCGTGCCGAAAAAGAGCGCGATCCCGGTGATGCGGTGCAGGATCGACATCGCCATGGTGGGCGTGAAGCGGTAGATCTGCAGATGCGGCGAGAGGGGCCTTGGTCGGGTGGCTGCGGACTTGCTCATGGCTTCCCCATTTGCTGCCGGCGGATGCAGCAGGGCGGAAGACCCCCATGCCTCAAGCCGTCGGCTGGTCGCTTTCTAATGCGCTTTTTGCGGTGCGTCAAAGCCCGCCGAACGACTGCAGGTGTCTGAATCGATTGAAGCTTCGCGCCGCCCCTCGGCTGGAGGGCTGGAGTTCTGTACAGGCTCTAGTGCGACCAACGAGCCCTTTCGAAGCGCCAACCTGCTGCCCTGTGCATGCGCGCGGCTAACGATCTTGCGGCGAGGGAGTGAATGACGAGGGAGTCGAATTCCGCTGATCTTCCTCATGAGACGGACCAGGCGCTTGGGCTTACCGGCGGTCGAAGGGGATCACATGGATGGTCCAATCTGCGGGCACGGCAAGCTGTTCGTAGAGCTTCCTCCCCTCCGCCGGATGGCGTGGCGCATGGAGCACGAGGCGTGTCCAGCCGCGCTCCTCCGCCTGATCGCCGATCACATCGATCAGAGCGCGGGCTATGCCTTTGCCGCGATGGTCGTGATGCACATAGACATGCTCGACGAGGCCGTACCGCAAGCCGGAGATCGGGTCCGGCAGGTCATAGAAGATGGCAAACCCCACCAGTGCGCCGTCGACTCGGGCTCCTACCACCTCGACCACCCGGTCCTGCAGCAGCGTTTCGGCATAGAAATCATCGGGGCGGCGAGGCGCGCCACGTTTCAGCGACTGCGTATAATCGGCCAAAAGCGGCGCCAGCACATGCGCGTCCTTGAGCCGCAGCGGCGCGATGTCGATGACGTGATTTTCGCTCATGGCGTTCCATCCTCCTGTCGCGCACAGAAATCGGCGAATTCAACCTGTCCTGTCAATCGCTGGAGCGGCCGTGGCGAGCGGCGTGACAAAGGTTGGGAAACCGATAATGTGGCGCGTGAGGAGCCCGCGGCAAGGAAGGAGCCTCCCGCATGCCTTTTTGCAGACATTTTTCCCGCCGACAAGGTTTCCCGGTATTGACCGCGATGCTTCTGGCAGGGGCGGTGCCGGCGGCGGCTTGTGAGCGCGTCCATGGCGACAGCTTCGGCAATTTGGTGGTCCATAGCTCCGCGGGCTTGAAGCGCATCCTCGTCGGCATGGGCCAGCTGGCCGGGGGCGGTGCCAGGCCGAAAGTGATGTACCTGGAGCAGGATGGTGGGCGGCTTTATCTGCGCGAAGGCGGTACGTGCCGCTACGGCGCTTTGCTGCGCGGACGCAGCCATATGTATGGGCTGCCGGACAATGTCGTGCCGGTGCCGACCGCAACCTGCCGGTGACGCGCTCCGGTCGGGCGGGTGAAACCAGAGCGCGGGGGTAATATTCCAATGAGCGAGGCACGGGCCGCAAAACAGCTGCGCGAACAGGTGACGGCGCTGGAGACGATGTCGCGCTTCGTGCTCGCCACATTGGCGCTGGCGAGCGGCGTTTATACCTATCTCGGCGTGCGCGACCTGCTCGACGGCTCGACTACGCTCGTCTTCTTCGCTGCGATCATCTACTCGGCCGCGGTGTCCGTCGGCATCTATGGCTTTTGGACCTATCTCATGCGTTTCGTGCCGGAGATGCGGGATAGCGGCTCGAGACTGGCATTGCTGGGCATCATGGGCATCGGCTCGGTGATGATCATCGCCATGTCCTCCTGGTTAAATGCCGCCGCCCTCGCCGGTTCCGCAGCCGTAGAGCAGCACCTGGCTGAATCGTTGGAGGATTATACGGCGGATCTCGACCAGGCCCATTCCAACGCGCTCGGCGCTCTCTCGCTGCTGCCGGACATCCAGCGCGCGGCGGAGCGCTTCGCGCGGCTTGCCGATGACGAGCGCAGTTCCGGCGCGCTCACCGGCACGTCCGGTTCGGGCAGCGTGGTGCAGCTCCTGACGCAGATGTCGGCACAGATGCGCGAACTGGAGCAGACGATCCAGGGGTCCCGCGAGACCGTCTCGGGACTGTTCACGCAGGGGCAGGAGAGGCTTGCTGCGATGCGTGCGCTGGTTTCGGCGCGCGGCGCCATCGAGCCGCGCTCGGATGCCTTTGCCCGGGAGTCGGTGGCACTTGCCGGCGTAGTCGCAGCCCTGGAGCAGACGTCGATCGCACCTTCGGTGGCCCGGGCCGCCGCGGATCTCACGGCTGGCTTCATCGCGCCGGTGGCGGACGGCGCTTCGCCTGATCTTGCCGGCCGACAGGACCAAGTGATGGCGACGGTGCGGGAATCGGTTGCCGCACAGTCGAAAGCCCTATCGGATGCCGCAGCAGAAATCCTTGCGCAGCCAAAGGTGCCGGAGCGGCGCTTCGTGCCCCTCTCCTCGGCCGAGGCGGTGCTGCGCTACGCGGCAGATTTCCTGCCGAGCTGGGCCGGCGCCATCTCGATCGATCTGCTCCCGGCCGTGTTCGTGGGAGTTCTTTCGGTGGTCCATGGCTCGATCCGGCGGAATGAGGAGGCGATGACCGATGCGGACCGCATGACAGCGTCCGAGCTGCTGCGCGCCATCGATCTGCGCGAGGAACTTGCCCGGCGTGCCCCGCGCGAGGAGGCGGCGCCGTCACCCTCGGTCGAAGGGCCGCACCTGCCCGCGGACGAAGGAATGTCGGCGGCGGTGGAGCGGGCGGAAAATGTCACTCCCCTTGCCGATCGCAAGCGGCACGAGCCATGAACGAAACCAGCGGCCCCACTCCATCCCGGTCCCCAAAAGGAAGCTGGACCCGCTATCTCGCGCGGTTTGATGACGGCGCGCTGATGCGCGCTGCCTTCATCGGAGTTCTGATCGGCGCGGCCGGTCTGGTGGCATTTGACCTCCGCCAGCTGTCGGAAGCCAATGGTGGGTTCTTGCCTGCCCTCCAACCCGAGACGCTGCAGCACACGCTGCGTATCCTGCCGCCTGCGGTGGAAGCCGGCGGCGATCGGAGGCAGTCCAACGATCCGCGCCGATTCGTCACGTCCGACGAGGCGATGCTGCGACAGCCGATCTCCTTCACGCTCGAGCCCGGCGGCTTGTTGCGAGCGACCGGCAGCATCGGTCTCGGTTCAGCAGGCCGGCTCAAGGCGGAGCTTGAAGCGCGCGGCGAATATGTGAAGCGCGTCAGCCTGAACTCGCCCGGCGGCGCGCTGGACGACGCCATTCTCATGGCGCGCATGCTCAGGGAGCGCGGGATCGCCACTATGGTGGAGGATGGCGCGATCTGCGCGTCCTCCTGCCCGTTGATGATGGCCGGCGGCGCCGTGCGCCTGGTCGGCGAGCAGGCGGCCGTCGGCCTGCACCAGTTCTACACCGCCGCCGATGCGCTGACGCAGCCGGCGCAAGCCATGGCGGACGCGCAGATGACGACGGCACGCATCTCCCGCCATCTCGAGGAGATGGGCGTCGACCCGGCCATGTGGCTGCACGCGCTCGATACGCCTCCGCGCGCGCTCTATTATCTCACGGCCGAGGAAATGAAACGCTACAAGCTCGTGACCGCGGCAGAGAACGTCGCCAGCCAGTAGCGCACGACCGGAAGCGCGGCCCGGAACCGGGTCTTGCGCCACGCGTTGGGGAAGGCGTTTCAAGGAGCTTCCCCTATGGCCGATACAAAGATGCTGACCGATCACGACGAAATCCGCGACTGGGCCGCCGCCCGCACGGGGCAGCCGGCAATCAGCGACCCGGTGCTTGGTATGGCGCACACCGAACCGGTGCTCTGCTTGGCTTTCGGTCAGCAGGCTTATCAGGACACAGACACAGGGGCGGATCCGGTGGGCGGCATTCAGATCATCGACTGGGATGAATGGTTCCGCATCTTCGATGAACGGCAGCTCGCACTGGTGGTCAGCGAGGATGTGCCCGGGCGGCGCGAGCAGTTCCACGAGCTCGTGCGAAGGGCTTGAACCATGCGCCAGAGGCTGCCGGCATCGACATGGCCCGGCAACTTGATGATGGCGGCCAGAAAGGCAGCCTCCATCTGACGCGCGGCGGGCAAACGGTCACCGGCATTTCTGAGGGTTGGCTGCAGCGGAAATCGACGCGCATTCGCACACAAAAAGCCGGCGTCGCCGCCGGCTCTTTTCATCCGTCCCGCCGGATGTCAGGCCGGCAGGATGGCGCCTTCCAGCGTGGTGAGCTGGCCGAGAAACTCCTCGGCCTTGGTGCGCGCCGCCTCGTCCCGGATGCCCTCAAGTTCCCTGCGCGCGTGCTCGATGCGGCGCGTGAGTTCCTCCCGGCTAAGGTCGGCAACCCGTGTTGCCGATTCGGCAAGCAGCCTGCAGCCCTCGGGAGTGATGTCGGCAAAGCCGCCGAAGACGACAAACCGCTCGCTGGCGCCGCCGGCCCGCACCACCGTAATGACGCCGGGTTTGACGCTCGTCATCACCGGAGCGTGGTCGGCCATGACGGTCATCTCGCCTTCCGTGCCGGGGATGACGACCTGCTCGACCTCTTCCGAGACGAGAAGCCGCTCAGGGGAGACAAGTTCGAACGTGAAGGTTTTTGCCATGGATTGTCAGCGAATAGCGGATGGCGAACAGCGAAAAAGTAGTCGCTCCGCCGTTCCGCTCATCCTCTATTCGCTACTCCCTATTCGCTGTTCGCTTCAGGCCGCTTCCGCCGCCAGCCGCTCGGCCTTCTCCACCGCGTCTTCGATGGTGCCGACCATGTAGAACGCTGCTTCCGGAAGGTGATCGTAGTCGCCGGCCACGAGCCCCTTGAAGCCCTTGATCGTGTCGGCGAGATCGACAAGCTTGCCCGGCGAGCCGGTGAAGACCTCCGCCACGAAGAAGGGCTGCGACAGGAAGCGCTCGATCTTGCGGGCGCGCGCCACCGTCAGCTTATCCTCTTCGGAAAGCTCGTCCATGCCCAGGATGGCGATGATGTCCTGCAGCGACTTGTAGCGCTGCAGCGTCTGCTGCACGTCGCGCGCAACCTGGTAGTGCTCCTCGCCGACGATCATCGGGTCGAGCATGCGCGAGGTCGAGTCGAGGGGGTCGACCGCAGGGTAGATGCCCTTTTCCGAGATGGCGCGCGACAGCACGGTCGTGGCGTCGAGGTGGGCGAAGGACGTGGCCGGCGCCGGGTCGGTCAGGTCGTCGGCGGGCACATAGATGGCCTGCACCGAGGTGATCGAGCCCGTGGTGGTCGTGGTGATGCGCTCCTGCAGGGCGCCCATGTCGGTGGCGAGCGTCGGCTGGTAGCCCACGGCCGAGGGAATGCGGCCGAGAAGCGCCGACACCTCGGAACCCGCCTGGGTGAAGCGGAAGATGTTATCGACAAAGAAGAGCACGTCCTGGCCCTGGTCGCGGAAATATTCCGCGACGGTGAGGCCCGTCAGGCCGACGCGGGCGCGCGCGCCGGGCGGCTCGTTCATCTGGCCGTAGACGAGTGCGGCCTTGGATCCCTCACCGCCGCCCTTCTTGTTGACGCCCGATTCGATGAACTCGTGATAGAGGTCATTGCCCTCGCGCGTGCGCTCGCCGACGCCGGCGAACACCGAGTAGCCGCCATGGGCCTTGGCCACGTTGTTGATCAGTTCCTGGATGAGCACGGTCTTGCCCACGCCGGCGCCGCCGAAGAGGCCGATCTTGCCGCCCTTGGCATAGGGGGCCAGCAGGTCGAGCACCTTGATGCCCGTGACGAGGATTTCGGCCTCCGTAGACTGTTCGACATAGGCAGGCGCGGGCTGGTGAATCGAGCGAAGCTCGACCCCCTCGACCGGCCCCGCCTCGTCCACCGGCTCGCCGATGACGTTGATGATGCGGCCGAGCATCTGCGGGCCGACGGGCACGGAAATGGGCGCGCCGGTATCGCGTACCTGCTGGCCGCGCACCAGACCTTCGGTGGAGTCCATGGCTATGCAGCGGACAGTGTTTTCCCCCAAGTGCTGCGCCACTTCGAGCACCAGCCGGTTGCCCTGATTGTCCGTCTCGAGCGCATTGAGGATCGCCGGCAGATGGTCTTGGAACTGCACGTCGACGACGGCGCCGATCACCTGACGCACGCTGCCGACCGCCCCGGTGGCGAACGCGGCGGCAGTCGGCGCCTGGCCCGCGGCTGCCCGGGTGGAAGCACGCCGCGCCGGCTTCACGACAGGCGCTATTTCTGCCGCGCTTTCGGCCGCCATGGCGGGGGCCCTTCTGGGGGTCGCTGCTTTAGCCATTGTTCTTACCTCTTGGTCCGTCAGAGCGCTTCCGCGCCCGAAATGATTTCGATCAGTTCCTTGGTGATCTGCGCTTGCCGCTGCCGGTTATAGGTGATCGACAGCTTGTTGATCATCTCCCCCGCATTGCGTGTCGCATTGTCCATGGCGGTCATCTTGGCGCCCATCTCGCCGGCGGCGTTTTCGAGCAGTGCCCGGAAGATCTGCACGGCGATATTGCGCGGGATGAGGTCGGCAAGGATGGAGGCCGGGTCCGGCTCGTATTCATAAACGGCGGCAGCGCTATCGCCCTGCTGCGCTTGCGGAACCGCGGCGGGAATGATCTGCTGTGCCGTCGGCACTTGGCTGATCACCGACCTGAACTGGGAGAAGATGAGGGTGCAGACGTCGAACTGGCCATCCTCGAATAGCCCGATCACCTTGCGTGCGATGGTATCGGCATTCGAGAAGCCGATCTGCTTCACGTCGCGCAGTTCGATACGGTCGATGACAAGCTGGCCGAAATCCCGGCGCAGCATGTCGTAACCCTTCTTGCCGACGGTCAGGATCTTCACCTGCTTGCCGTCGGCCTGAAGCCTGCGGATGTGCTCGCGCGCGAGCCTGGCGATCTGGCTGTTGAACCCGCCGGCAAGGCCTCGGTCCGCGGTGCAGACGACGATCAGATGGACGTCGTCCTTCCCGGTGCCCGCCATCAGGGCCGGCGCGTCGCTGCCGGAGATGGGGCCTGCCACATTGGCAAGCACCGCGCCCATGCGCTCGGCATAGGGACGCGCGGCCTCGGCCGCCTCCTGGGCGCGGCGCAGCTTGGCCGCGGCGACCATCTGCATCGCCTTGGTGATCTTCTGCGTCGCCTTGACCGAGGCGATCCGGTTGCGAAGGTCTTTCAGCGAGGGCATGGGCGCCTAAGCCTCAGGAAAAGTTCTTGGCGAAGCTGTCGATCTCGGCCTTGAGCCTGGCGCGAAGATCGTCCGACAGTGCCCTTTCCCTGCGGATGGTGTCGAGGATCTCTTTGCCGTCCGTGCGCATATGCGTGAGCAGCGCCTGCTCGAACCGGCTCACATCCCTGAGGGCCAGCCGGTCAAGATAGCCGTTCACGCCGGCGAAGATCACGACCACCTGCTCTTCCGTCTTGAGCGGCGAGAACTGAGGCTGCTTCAGGAGCTCCGTCAGGCGCGCGCCGCGGTTGAGCAAGCGCTGCGTGGCAGCGTCGAGGTCCGAGCCGAACTGGGCGAAGGCGGCCATCTCGCGATATTGCGCCAGCTCGCCCTTAATGGAGCCCGCGACCTGCTTCATCGCCTTGATCTGCGCGGCCGAACCCACTCGCGACACGGACAGGCCCACATTCACCGCCGGGCGGATGCCCTGGAAGAACAGGTTCGTCTCCAGGAAGATCTGCCCATCGGTGATCGAGATCACGTTGGTCGGGATGTAGGCCGACACGTCGTTGGCCTGCGTCTCGATGACGGGGAGTGCGGTGAGCGAGCCGGCGCCATTCTCATCGTTCATCTTCGCCGCGCGCTCCAAGAGGCGCGAGTGGAGATAGAACACGTCGCCAGGATAGGCCTCGCGGCCGGGCGGGCGGCGCAGCAGCAGCGACATCTGGCGGTAGGCGACGGCCTGCTTCGACAGGTCGTCATACGCGATCACGGCGTGCTTGCCGTTGTCGCGGAAATACTCGCCCATCGCGCAGCCGGCGAAGGGCGCCAGGAACTGCATCGGCGCGGGGTCCGAGGCGGTGGCGGCAACGATGATGGAGTATTCGAGTGCGCCGCGCTCCTCCAGCGCCTTCACGAACTGCGCTACGGTGGACCGCTTCTGGCCCACGGCCACATAGACGCAATAGAGCTTCTGGCTCTCGTCGTCGCCCGCATTGAGCGGCTTCTGGTTGAGGAAGGTGTCGAGGATGATGGCGGTCTTGCCGGTCTGGCGGTCGCCGATGATGAGCTCGCGCTGGCCGCGGCCGATCGGGATCAGTGCATCGATGGCCTTGAGGCCCGTGGACATCGGCTCGTGCACGGATTTGCGCGGGATGATGCCGGGCGCCTTGACGTCGACGCGGCGGCGCTCGGCAGCAGCAATCGGGCCCTTGCCGTCAATCGGATTGCCGAGCGCGTCCACCACGCGTCCGAGCAGGCCCGGACCGACCGGCACGTCCACGATGGCGCCGGTGCGCTTGACCGTGTCGCCTTCCTTGATGTCGCGGTCGTTGCCGAAGATCACGATGCCGACATTGTCGACCTCGAGATTCAGCGCCATGCCGCGGATGCCGCCGGGAAACTCGACCATCTCACCGGCCTGGACATTGTCCAGACCGTAGACGCGAGCGATGCCGTCGCCGACCGAAAGAACCTGGCCGACCTCGGAGACTTCGGCTTCCCTGCCGAAATTCTTGATCTGCTCCTTGAGAATTGCGGAAATTTCCGCTGCCCGGATATCCATCAGCCGACCTCTTTCAGTGCAAGCTTGAGCGAATTGAGTTTAGTCTTGAGCGACGTGTCGATCTGGCGCGAGCCGACCTTGACGATCATGCCGCCGAGGAGAGAGGGATCGACGACGACCCGGATTGCGACATCCTTGCCCATGACCTCTTTCAGCGTGGCCTTCAGCTCGCGCTCCTGTTCCGGCGAAAGCGCGTGCGCCGAAGTGACTTCCGCCGCCGTCTCGCCGCGCGCTTCGGCGGCGATCTGGCGGTAGGCGCGGATCATCTGCGGCACCGCGAACAGCCGCCGGTTATTGGCGACCACGCGCAGGAAGTTTCCGACCAGGCCGCCGATTTCTGCACGCTCGAGCACGGCCGAAATGGCTTTCAGCTGCTCGTCGGCGGAAAAAACCGGACTTCTGATCAGGCGCTGCAGATCCCCGCTTTCCCGAAGCAGTTCCTCGAACCGGCCAAGGTCTTCCTCAACCGCCGAAACCGCGCCCTGTTCCCGAGCGAGTTCGAACAACGAGCCCGCATAACGTCCTGCCACACCGGAGATCATCGAGCCAGATTGTGCCACGGGATCAGGTCTCTTCTCATGCGCTTGGGTCGCGAGATTTGGCGAAGGGCCGATGACTCGGGTTAAATCTCAGACCTTGTTGAATTTTCGATCCGGGCGGACATGCGGCGCCGTCCCCCCGGGCAGAAAGCCGATTGCCGTCTACCACAGGCTTTCCGGACTCGCAACACGCGGGGCGCCAAGCTTTTGCGCCCCTTTTGTCGCATGCCCGCAGAATGTGGTCTCAGAGGATTCCAGTCGCTCCACGCGTCAGGGAACAAAGCCGAAAGCAAAGGAGAGCGGCAGCGCGGCCATCAGGAGCGCGGCCGCAAAGCCGAGCAACTTGGTGACCGTCCCGCCCCGGTCGAACAGGACTGAAAGCATCTGCCCCACCGCCGCGAGTGCCCAGGCGATCCCCAAGGCCAGATAGATCAGGGGCTGAGCGAACAGAATGGCCGAGAGGCCTATTCCGACATGGAAGCCGCCGGACAGCGCGCGGGAGCCGGCGCCTTCGATCCCGCCCAGCCGGGGCGCGAGGAGGTTGACGAGCCCGAAGAGCGCCGTGAGCGCGGCGCCGATCCAGGCCAACCATTCGCCCGGACTATAAGGCCAGGGAAACGCGATTTCCATGTTGCACCCCTCCTGCTCCGGCGCGGCACAGACCGCTCCTATAGCCGATTCGGGAGTGGAGCTCAGTTCCATAGTGACGGCTGCGCCCGCAAAGCTTTCTTCACAAAAAGCTCTGCGGGTCGATGTCGACCTGCACGCGCACCGAGCCGCGCGGCCTTTCGGCAGCTTCCAACAGGCGGCGGATATACGCCTGCAGATCGGCTCGGCGCGAGCCTTGCACGAGCAGGCGGAACCGGTGCCTTCCCGCCACCATCGCGAGCGGCGCCTCGGCGGGGCCGAGAATCTCAATGTTTCCCGCGGCGGGCGCGGCGGGGGCGGCGCGACGTAGCGCCCGCGCATGCGCCTCGGCTTCCTGGCGGGTTGCGGCGCTGACGATGAGCGCGGCGAGCCGGCCGAAGGGCGGCAGCGCGGCGCGCAGGCGTTCCTCTATCTCGCGCTCGTAAAAGGTCTCGGCATCGCCCGAGATGAGCGCGCGCATCACCAGGTGCTCCGGCTGATAGGTTTGCAATAGCCCCGTGCTTTTCTTGCCCGACCGCCCGGCCCGGCCGGTGACCTGGGAAAGGAGCTGGAAGGTGCGCTCGGCGGCGCGCGGATCGCCATTGGCGAGGCCCAGATCGGCGTCCACGACACCGACCAGCGTCATGGAGGGGAAGTTGTGGCCCTTGGCCACGAGCTGCGTGCCCACCACGATATCGGCTTCGCCATTGGCAATCGCTTCAAGCTCGAGCCTCAGCCGCTTCACCCCGCCAAGGAGATCGGACGACAGCACGATCGTACGCGCGTCCGGAAAATGCCGGGTGAGCTCCTCCGCGATGCGCTCAACCCCGGGGCCACAGGGCACGAGATGATCGAGCGCTCCGCATTCCGGACACGCCTCCGGCCGTCCTTCGCTGTGACCGCAATGGTGGCAGACGAGCTGCCGGCGGAAGCGGTGCTCCACCAGCCAGCTGGAGCAGTTCGGGCATTGGAAGCGATGGCCGCACACCCGGCAAAGGGTGAGCGGTGCATAGCCGCGCCG
Organism: Chelativorans sp.; assembly: GCF_031180965.1. Classification (GTDB taxonomy): domain Bacteria; phylum Pseudomonadota; class Alphaproteobacteria; order Rhizobiales; family Rhizobiaceae; genus Chelativorans. Next base: position 12,125 of record NZ_JAPSLH010000008.1, on the reverse strand, counting down.
GTTGAGGAAGAGCAGCGCCTGCTCTTTGCGCCCGATCGTTCGACCGATTGCTTCGATCAGCACGGGCGAAAGAAAGCCGCCCCGGGCGGGAGGGGACCTGCGCATGTCGATAGCACTGAGTTCGGGGAGCGCCGCGTCGGCGAAGCGGGCTGGAAGCAAGATGCGCTCGTAGCGGCCCTGGTCGGCATTCACGCGGCTCTCGAGCGAGGGCGTCGCCGAGGCAAGCACGACCGGGAAATTGCCCAGACGGCCGCGCACCACGCTCATGTCGCGCGCATTGTAGAAGACGCGGTCCTCCTGCTTGTAGGCCGGGTCATGCTCCTCGTCGACGACCACGAGGCCGAGCTCGCAAAAGGGCAGGAAGAGCGCAGAGCGCGCGCCGGCGACGACGCGCACCTGACCCTCCGCCACCTGCCGCCAGACGCGCTCGCGCTTCCGGGGCGCGAGGTCCGAGTGCCATTCGGCAGGCTTGGCGCCGAAGCGGTCGTGAAAGCGTTCGAGAAATGCCTGGGTGAGTGCGATCTCGGGCAACAGGATCAGCACCTGCTTACCCATGTCGAGAGCGGCGGCGACGGCCTCGAAATAAACCTCCGTCTTGCCGGAGCCGGTGACGCCGTCGATCAGCGTCACGCTGAAGGTCTCCGCGCCCGCCTTCTCGCGCAGCCGCTCGGCGGCGAGCTGCTGGTCCGGCGTCAGTTCCGGGCGGCCGAAGCTCGTATCGGGAGCCGCCACGATCGGCGGCGGAGGAATGTCCACCCGCTCAAACACGCCCTGCGCCACCAGCCCGTCGATGACGGTCGAGGATACGCCCGCCGCGTGAGCTAGGCCGGACCGGGTCCAGGCTTGGCCATCGGCAGCATAGCGCAGCACGCGCTCGCGCGCTGCCGTCACGCGGTCCGGACGGTTCGCCGTGAGCCGCAATCCCTCCACCGGCGGCTCGGGATCGAAGGCTGCAGGCGCCCGCAGCGCCATGCGCGCCACGATGCCGGGGGGAGAGAGCGTATATGCCGCCACCCATTCGATGAAGCGGCGCATTTCCGCCGGCAGCGGCGGGCATTCGAAGACCTGCGAGATTTCCCTGAGCTTCGCCGGCTCCACCGGCTCGCCGTCACCGTCCCAGGCGACGCCGGCCACCTCCCGGGGCCCGAGAGGTACGCGCAGGATCGCCCCCGGCTCCACGCGCACGCCCTCGGGCACCGCATAGGAATAGGGCCGTTCCACCGGCATGGGAACCATGACGGGAATCACGCGCCTTGAGGTCGATTCTCTGTTCATCACGCGTGACCTTGCCGGTTTCTTGGATTAGAGCAAGGCCGAGCATGGGAGCGCTGGGAACGCCGAAAGGACAAGGAGAGAGCCATGAAGTTTTTCGTCGATACCGCCGATGTGAACGAGATCCGCGAGCTGAGCGAGACGGGGCTTCTGGACGGGGTGACGACCAACCCGTCGCTCATCGCGAAAGCGGGCCGGCCGATCCTCGAAGTCACCAAGGAAATTTGCGAGATCGTCGATGGCCCGGTTTCGGCGGAAGTCACCGCGATCGAGTTCAAGGAGATGATGCGGGAAGCCGACATCCTCTCGAAGATCGCCGACAATATCGCCATAAAAGTGCCGCTGACGATGGATGGCCTCAAGGCCTGCAAGGCGCTCACCGGGAGCGGCCGGATGGTCAACGTGACCCTGTGCTTTTCCGCCAACCAGGCATTGCTGGCGGCGAAGGCCGGTGCCACCTTCATCTCCCCCTTCATCGGGCGGCTGGACGACATGGGCATCGACGGGATGGAGCTGATCGCCGAGATCCGCACCATCTACGACAATTACGATTTCGAGACGGAGGTCCTCGCCGCCTCAATCCGCACCATCAACCACGTCAAGCAGGCGGCCATGATCGGCGCCGACGTGGCCACGGTCCCGCCCTCGGTTCTTAAGGCGCTCGTAAAGCATCCGCTCACGGACAAGGGTCTCGAATCCTTCCTCGCCGATTGGGCGAAGACGGGGCAGAAGATCGGCTGACTAGGCGTCGTGGTCCTCTTCCTCGTCGGAACCCGGTGCCCCAACGAGGGTCGCCCCATCCTTCTTGGCAATCGTGATGGCGCGGGCGCCGGTGCGGTCGCAGATGAGGTCCGCCAGCTCGCGGGAGTGAGTGACGACCCAGACCTGCGTCCTTTCGGCGGCATCGGCGATCATGTCGGCTAGCGCCGGCAGCATGGAGGGATGAAGGCTCGTCTCCGGCTCATTCAGCGCCACGAGCCGAGGGAGGTGATACGAGAGCAGCGCGCCCGCGAGCGCCAGGAAGCGGATCTGCCCGTCGGACAATTCCTCCGGCCGCATCGGGCGCTGCGGCAACTCCGGCAGCACGAGAGCAAAGCTCGCCGCCTCTCCAGGGGCTGGTGTCTCCAGGCGCGCGCCGCCGAGAGCGGCCGCAACGCAACGGTCGAGCTCGCGCGTATCGCCTCGGATGTGCTTCAACGTGGCGAAGACGGCGGCGAGATTGCTGCCGTCCTCGTCGAGCAGCGGCGACGTGACGGCCAGCGCGGGCTTGCGGACGGGCGAGTCCCTGTCGGCGCGGAATCCGTGATAGAAGCGCCAGGAGAGCAATGCGGCGCGGATGCTGCCGACTTCCGGATAGCGCCCGGAGGCGCCAAGCGCTGCGAGCGCCGTTTCGGAATTCAGCATACGGACCGGGTGCTCCATCCTCCGCCCATCGCCCTCGCGGGCGAATACCGCAGGACCCTTCCGCTGCATCATGTCGATGCTCCTGCGGCCGGTCTCGATCGCCACTATCTCCTCCTTGACATGCGGCTCGAAGGAAAAGCCGGCGGATGCGGGAGGCGGCAGACCGGCTTCCACGCGGTAGCTTGCGCGCATCGCCGTATCCTCGTCCTCGAGCAGCGCCTCGAAGATGATGCGCACCGGGCTGCCGCTACGTCTGCTGCCGGCCCAGAGAGCTGCCTGCATCCCCCCTTCCCGCGCGATTTCGATCGCGAGCGATCCGTCGGCGGCCGCCTTCAGGAGTTGCAGGACGCGGTAGAGATTGGACTTGCCGACCCCGTTTTCCCCGACGAAAAGCCCGATCTGCCCGACATCGAGAAACGCGGAGCGGAGCGAACGGTAGCCCTGGGCGGAGAAGGAAACGAGACGCATGCCAGTCGCCAAATCGGAAGCGAGGAACTGAACCGTCGAGGGCTCCTCCACTTGCCGAGAGGAGCGGCGGCCTGCCGATCCCCGCCTACTGAGAGGCCTCCGGAAATTCCGCGTCCGGATCGGCGGCAAGGGTTGTCACCGTATGATGCTGGAGCAAGGTGGCGACCTCCGCCGGTTCGCCGCGGCTCAGCTTTTCCGGCGCGATCGGCTTCCCGATGGTCATATGGAAGCTGCGGCCCTTCTTGTTCAAAAGCTCGTGGAATAGCGTCATGTCGCGCAGCTCCGTCGAGTATTTCGACAAGAGGTAGAACAGGCCAGAATTGCGCGCCGTCATGTTCACCGGGATGACCGGCACCTCGTAGCGCCGCGCGAGCGCCACGACCGAAGGCTGCCACGGCCGCTCGGTCAGCCTGTCCTCATTCCAATAGGCGATGCGGCCAGACGGGAAGAGGATGATCGCCTTTTCCCCGGCGAACGCCTTCGCCGTCATCTCCAGCGTGTCGCGGCTTTTGGCATGGGACTTCTCGTTCGCCCGCCACTCGACGGGGATGACGATGTCGCGGAAGCGGGGATTGACCCGCAGCGCGTCCAGATTGGCGAAGATCGCCATGTCCGGACGGACATCCTTCATCAGATCGAAGATGGCGACTCCGTCGGCAATACCCGTCGGGTGGGTTGGCGCCAGGATGAAAGCGCCCTTCTGCGGGATACGCTCCTTACCCCTTGCCGTGATGTTGAGGGACAGCAGCGCACTGATATAGGCCATCGAGTCCCAGCCTGAAAGCTGGGCGATCTCGTCGGCCATGGCGACTGCCTGATGGTAATGGAAATAGCGGTAGAGCAGCGGACGGGCTATGGGCCAGAGCGGATGCTGCGAGAGATGGACGGTGCGCTCGGCGATCAGCTGGTCGACGATATGGGAGGGAGCCTCCGTTGCCACGGCCGGGCGCTTGAGAATGCGGCTTCCGACCACTCCGGCGACCGACATCAGCGTCGTATGAAAGGCCATGGACGAAGCACTCCGTTGGAGCTGTTTCACCGAAAATCTGTGACGGCGCAATGACAGGCCTACTCAATATCCTGCGCCGAGCTTTGTTCCTCTTGCCGGTTGCAGCACGTCATCTCAGAACTCCTATCGAAGATTGAGGCGCGCCATGTCCTGGGCGACGGCCAGCCGCAGCTGTTCTGCAAGTTCGCGCGCCGCCCGGTCCTCCGCATCACGCTGGGCGCGCAGCACGGCGAATTCCTGCAGCGGCCGGTCGAAAGCCGACATGACCTGCCGCCGCCCCTGGGCGACGGGCTGGCCGGTCGCCGCATCCGTCAGACGGTAGATGCCGGTGAGCGTCACCGTGCCGGCGGTGGGCTCGTTCTCCCGGGCTATCTGGATCTCGGCGGCGGAGGTGACGCTGAGCGCTACGGAAAGGTCGAGCTTGTAACGGGGGGCCGCCGGCTGTCCGGCACCGCCGTTCAGGAGAAAGATGAGCTCGTTGCGGACCTCCTGCGCATACCGCGTCGCGACGGGGTTCACGAAGATCGAGGAGAGAGAGGGGGTGCTTGCCCGGCCGAAGGTTTCCACATGGGTCGCGAGCAGCGGCTGCACGGTGCAGCCTGAGACGCCCGCCAACATCAAGGCGGCTGCAATCGCCGTGGAGGCACGCACCATCAAAGCCATGATACCTCCTCTATCAGGCGACCACATTGACGATTCTCTGCGGGACCACGATCACCTTGCGCGGGAGGGCGCCGTTCAGCGCCTTCTGCACGAAGTCGAGTTCAAGAACCGCCTTTTCCACTGCAGCTTGATCCGCCTCGCGGGCAATTGTCAAATCCCCGCGCTTCTTGCCGTTGATCTGCACCGGCAGCACGATCAGGTTATCCACCACCAGCTCCGGATCGTAATCCGGCCACCGGCTCGCGGCCACGAGGCCGTTGCCGCCAATGCGCGCCCAGCATTCCTCGGCCAGGTGCGGCATGTAGGGCGCGATCAGGTGGATGAGGATCTCGGTCGCTTCGCGGGCTGCCGCGCGGGTAGCCGCATCGGCAGAAGCCAGTGCGGCGAAAGGTCCCTGCAGCTCGTTGACCAGCTCGTGGATGCGGGCAATGGCGCGGTTGAAGGCAAGCCGCTCGATGTCCTCACCTACGGCTTTCAGCGCCTTATGCGCAGGTTTTGAGATAGCGGCCGCATTTCCCTCGCCGGAAGCTTTCGGAGCCACGCCCTCGATCGCGGGCGCGACTTCCGTCACCAGCCGCCATACCCGCTGCACGAATCGGTGTGCTCCGGCCGCACCGTCGTCGGTCCACTCGACATCGCGCTCGGGCGGCGAATCGGACAGCATGAACCAGCGCGCCGTGTCGGCGCCGAAGGATTCGGTGATCTCTTCCGGACTCACCGTGTTCTTCTTCGACTTCGACATCTTTTCCAGCGGACCGATCGCGACCTCCTTGCCGGTCGCGATCTCATAGGCTCTGCGCTCGCCGCCGGCGCTCTCGATCCTGACTTCGCTCGGCTGGAGCCAGCGGCCGTCCTCCGAGCGATAGGTCTCGTGCACGACCATGCCCTGGGTGAACAGGCCCTTGAACGGCTCGGCCAGATCCAGATGACCGGTGTCGCGCATGCCGCGGATGAAGAAGCGCGAATAGAGCAGGTGCAGGATCGCATGCTCGACGCCGCCGATATACTGATCCACCGGCAGCCAGCGATTGGCCGCACCGCGCTCGACCGGATCGTCGGAATGCGGCGAGGTGAAGCGCGCGAAATACCAGGACGAATCCACGAACGTGTCCATGGTGTCCGTCTCGCGCCGCGCGTCGGCGCCGCATTTCGGGCACTTCACATTGCGCCAGGTCGGGTGCCGGTCGAGCGGGTTCCCCGGCTTGTCGAAATCCACGTCCTCGGGCAGGACCACCGGCAGGTCCTGCTTCGGCACCGGCACGATCCCGCATGCATCGCAATGGATCATCGGGATGGGACAGCCCCAGTAGCGCTGGCGCGAGACGCCCCAGTCACGCAGGCGGAAATTCACCTTGCGCTCAGCTACCGGGCGGCCGTCCAGCATCTCCTGCTCCAGCCGGTTCGCCACTTCCTCGAACGCCTGCTTGTTGGTCAGGCCGTCCAGGAAGCGCGAATTGATCATCACGCCGTCATCCGAATAGGATTCCTCGGTGATCTGGAAGGTGGCCGCGTCAGCCCCTTCCGGCATCACGACGGGGATCACCGGCAGGCCGTATTTGTTGGCGAAGTCGAGGTCGCGCTGATCGCCCGAGGGGCAGCCGAAGATCGCGCCCGTGCCGTATTCCATCAGCACGAAGTTTGCCACATAGACGGGCAGCGTCCACGAAGGATCGAACGGGTGCTTTACTCGAATCCCCGTATCGAAGCCCTTCTTCTCGGCAGTCTCCAGCACTGCGGCAGATGTGCCGATGCGCCGGCATTCCTCGATGAAGGCGGCGAGCTTGGCATTTCCTTCCGCTGCCTTCCTGGCCAGCGGATGGTCGGGCGCGACGGCCATGAAGGAGGCGCCAAAGATCGTGTCAGGTCGAGTTGTATAGACCTCCAGACGACTTTCACCCGCCGGCGCAGTGCTTTCAACCAACGCCCAACGGATCGACAGGCCCTCGGAGCGGCCGATCCAGTTGCGCTGCATGGTGCGCACCTTGTCGGGCCAATTCTCCAGGCTGTCTATGGCCTGCAGGAGGTCCTCGGCATAGTCCGTGATTTTGAAGAACCACTGCGCCAGCTCGCGCTGCTCGACCAGCGCACCGGAGCGCCAGCCGCGCCCGTCGATCACCTGCTCGTTGGCGAGCACGGTCTGATCCACCGGATCCCAGTTGACCTTGGAGGTCTTCCGCGTCACCAGCCCCTTCTCATAGAAGTCGATGAAGAGCATCTGCTGGCGGTGGTAATAATCCACGTCGCAGGTGGCGAACTCGCGGGCCCAGTCGATCGAGAGGCCCATCATCTTGAGCTGCGACCGCATGGTGGCGATGTTCTCGTAGGTCCAGGCCTTCGGGTGGACCTTGTTCTGTATCGCCGCGTTCTCGGCGGGCAGGCCGAAGGCGTCCCATCCCATCGGATGAAGCACGCTGAAGCCCTTGGCGCGCTTGTAGCGGGCGACCACGTCGCCCATCGTGTAGTTCCGCGTGTGGCCGATATGAATGCGCCCCGACGGATAGGGGAACATCTCGAGCACATAGTAGGTCGGCCGCCCGTCGTCATTCCTGGTTTCGAAAAGGCGTGCCTCCTCCCACGCCTTCTGCCAGCGGGGCTCTGATGCGCGGGGATTGTAGCGTTCGGTTGCCATGCCCGGATTTTCGCCTAAAAGGACGGGAATTTTCGGCGGACCTTCACCATGGTTTGTGACGACCGTCAACTCCGTGGGCCCTGATTCGCCGCGATGAAAGCGTGCCGGAGGATTGCGCAGAAGCCATGACCGACGCCGCCGAGAACCTTCGCCTGGTCAAGGACAGGATCGCCCAGGCTGCGCGAGAGGCGGGCCGCCCGGAGCAGGATGTGGCGCTGGTCGCCGTCTCTAAAACTTTTGTTGCCGAGGAAATCCGGCCTGTGATCGAGGCGGGCCAGCGCGTTTTCGGCGAGAACCGCGTGCAGGAAGCGCAGGGCAAATGGCCCGCGCTGAAGGAGGCATTCCCCGACATAGAGCTGCATCTGATCGGGCCGCTGCAGTCAAACAAGGCGAAAGAGGCGGTTAAGCTGTTCGACGTCATCGAGACGGTGGACCGGGAAAAGATCGCCGCAGCGCTTTCAGCGGAAATGGCGAAGCAGGGCCGCCACCCGCGCCTCTACGTCCAGGTGAACACCGGACTGGAGCCGCAGAAGGCGGGCATCGACCCGCGCGAGACGGTGGACTTCGTGACCCGCTGCCGGGAGGTGCATGGGATCGAGGTCGAGGGGCTGATGTGCATTCCGCCTGTCGACGAGAATCCCGGCCCCCATTTCGCGCTGTTGGAAAAGCTCGCGCGCGAGGCAGGGGTCGAGAAGCTCTCCATGGGGATGTCCGGAGATTTCGAGACCGCCATCGCCTTCGGGGCGACCAGCGTGCGCGTCGGCTCCGCCATCTTCGGCGAAAGGCCCTATCCGCCCCGCTGATCAGACCAGCGCCACGCCCGCGTCGTTCATCCTCTCCGTCATCGCCGCCATGGAGCCGGCGATATCGATGCCGCGACAGGCCTGCAGGATCACCGATGCTTCAAAGCCCTGCCGGCGCGCATCGAGGGCCGAGAAAGCCACGCAGAAGTCCGTCGCAAGGCCCGCGAAGCTCACCTTGCTAATGCCGCGTTCGCGCAGATAGCCGGAAAGGCCGGTGGGCGTTTCGTGATCGTTCTCGAAAAAGGCCGAATAGCTGTCGATCGCCTTGCGAAAGCCCTTGCGAATGACGAGCTCGGCCTTTGTCCATTCAAGCTCAGGATGAAACTCGGCCCCGCGCGTGCCCTGCACGCAGTGGTCCGGCCAGAGCTTCTGCTTGCCATAGGGCATCATGATCGTCTCGAAGGGCTGCTTGCCGGGATGCGAGGAGGCGAAGCTCGAATGGCCGGCCGGATGCCAGTCCTGGGTCAGGATCACGTGCTCGAAGCGCTTGATGAGGCCGTTGATGAGGGGCACGACCTCGTCGCCCTGATCCACGGCCAGCGCGCCGCCCGGGCAGAAATCGTTCTGGACGTCGACGACGATGAGCGCTCCTTCGACCATGGCCTCCTCCATCTCCTTTGCGGCAGGAGCTTCACCCGAAGGCGGCGGTTTGGCAAGGCCGCATCGCCTCACATCCGCCGGGTAGACGCCGGCCATTGCTCGCGCTTAAATCCGCCGGAATTGTGCAAGGGAGCATGGCAATGGAAATCCATCGCGGCCGGCTGATCGATCACCTGCATCTGCGCGTACGCGACCTCGAGGCGTCCAAACGTTTCTACAAGGCCGCCCTGGGGGCTATCGGAATTCCTCTCGTCGAGGGCGACGGCTATTTCTTCGCCGACGAACTGTGGGTGGATGTCGGCGGGGCACCGAGCCGGGTGCACGTCGCCTTTCAGGCCAAGGATCGCGAGACCGTGGACCGGTTCCATGCCGCGGTGCTTGCCGCCGGCGGGCGCGACAATGGCGGGCCGGGCGAGCGGCATTACCATCCGGGCTACTACGCGGCCTTTGCCTTCGATCCCGACGGGAACAATGTCGAGGCCGTCCATCACGGGCCGCATAGCCGTTCGACGGAGAGCGTCCGCGTCACCTGGTGAGCGGACGCTGGCCCGGTTCACCGTCCTCAGGCAGCCTGCTTCTTCGGCTGGATGAGCTCGCGGGCGAGCAGAAGCTCGGCAATCTGCACCGCGTTCAATGCGGCACCCTTGCGCAGATTGTCCGAGACGACCCACATGGAAAGCCCGTTTTCGACGGTCGCATCCTCGCGAATGCGGCTGATATAGGTGGCATCTTCGCCGGCACTCTCATAGGGCGTGACGTAGCCGCCGTCTTCGTGCTTATCGACCACGAGGCAGCCCGGCGCCTCGCGCAGGATGTCGCGCGCCTGTTCAGCCGTCATCGGCGTCTCGAACTCGATATTGACCGCCTCCGAATGGCCGATGAAAACGGGCACCCGCACGCAGGTGGCGGTGAGCTTGATCTTCGGATCGAGGATCTTCTTCGTCTCCGCCATCATCTTCCACTCTTCCTTGGTGAAGCCGTCCTCCATGAAGACGTCGATATGCGGAATGCAGTTGAAGGCGATGCGCTTGGTGAATTTCTTGGTCGAGATCGGATCGGCGACGAAGACGGCGCGGGTCTGCTCGAAAAGCTCGTCCATGCCCTCCTTCCCCGCGCCGGAGACCGACTGATAGGTGGCGACGACCACGCGCCTGATCCGCGCCACGTCATGCAGCGGCTTCAGGGCCACGACGAGCTGCGCCGTCGAGCAGTTGGGGTTGGCGATGATGTTCTTCCTGGTGAAGCCGTCGATCGCGTCCGGGTTCACCTCCGGCACGATCAGCGGCACGTCCTGGTCGTAGCGCCAGGCCGAGGAGTTGTCGATGACGACGCAGCCCTCCCGGCCGATGCGCGGCGAATGCTCCTTCGATACCGCGCCGCCGGCCGACATCAGGCAGATATCGGTGTCGGAGAAGTCGTAATTGTCGAGCGCCTTCACCTTCAGCGTCCTGTCGCCGTAGGATACTTCGGTGCCGACCGAGCGGCGCGAGGCGAGCGGCACCACCTCGTCGGCGGGGAAGCCTCGCTCCTCCAGGATATTCAGCATCTCCCGGCCGACATTGCCGGTTGCGCCCACGACAGCGATCTTGAAACCCATGTGAAACAGCTCCTGTCCTCTCCGCCTGGCTTTGGATCAAGCCCGCCGGCCCTGCGGGCTTCTCCTCCCCGGCCTGTCTCGGGGAGAGAGCGAGCGGGCCAAGGAAGGTCAGACCGTTTTGGCGGTCGTTTTGGCCGTCGTCTTGATGAAGCGGAAGACCGCGCCGCCGGTTCCGGCAGCGACGATCAGGCTGGCAATATTCTGCGCAGGGGAAGCGCGCATGACCAGGCAGTCTCCGTCTCCGCGCCGCTTTTACGCCGAATCGGTGCGAAGTCAATCTGCCGGCCAGGCCGGCGGGCGCGCCGCTCTCCCGAACGTGAATTGACCCCCGGCAAGGGCACCTTACCTTAATTCGACGGCCATCGAGGAGCATCCCATGGAAAGAATGCCGATCCGCCTGCTCGCATTGCCGCTGTTGCTCGGACTTGGAACAGCCGGTCCCGCGCTCGCCCATCACGGCTGGTCCTGGACCGAGGACGGATTTTTCGAGCTCGAAGGGACCATCACCGAGGTCTATGTAGGAAACCCGCATGCCACGCTCGACGTGGATGTGGACGGCGAGGTCTGGCGCGTCGAGCTCGCGCCCCCTTCGCAGACCGTCAGGGCCGGCTTCACTGAGGAGACGGCATGGGCCGGTGACGAGGTGACGGCCATCGGCAACCGCTCGCGCGACGAGACCGAGCGGCGCATGAAGGCGGTGCGCATCATCGTCAACGGGAACACCTATGACGTCTATCCGGGCCGCGTTCCGGGCAACTAGGCGGTGACTTCCAAGGTGGCCTGATTGGAATTCCTCGAAGCCATCGAGCAGTTGGCGCCCGCCCGCGCGCTGAGGGCCTCGTTCTACGCCTATCCGCTCGTGAATGCTGCGCATGTGCTTTCCATCGGCGCGCTGCTCACGGGCGTGATCCTGATGGATCTGAGGATCCTCGGCTTCCTCGCCGCGCAGGAGCGCCAGCCGTTCTTGAAACTCATGCGGCGGTTGGCGCTTGCAGCCTTCGGTGGCGCGCTTGCCACGGGCCTGCTCCTGTTTTCGATCCGGGCGAGCGAGTATTTCGTCAATCCGGCCTTCCGCCTGAAGATGCTGTTGATCCTTTTCGCCGGCCTCAACATGCTGGCCTTGCGGCTCTTCGCCTCCCCACCCGACGGGACGCCTTCGGAAACGGTCGGCGCGCGGGCTTTTGCCATGGTTTCGCTGGTCCTCTGGCTCGGCGTGCTCGTCTGCGGGCGGTTCATCGGTTTCCTCTAGGTCACGTTAGGCGCGCGTCATCGTCGCCACGCCCGGCTTTTGCCGTCTGGCCATTGAAGAAGGTGGGAAGCGGGGCGCGTGATCCGTGCCTCTCTGTTAGTTAATCGTGGCGCGTCTCACGCGCCCCGCCGGCCGCTGTCCCGACATTGGCCGGTCACTCGGGCTTCTTCTCCGTCCCGGCTGCACCCAATGAAGGGGGTGGTCTTTGCCGGGCCGAAGGAAAAGCCCTAGCGGCTTCTCCGCGGTTTCCGCGATGCCGGCTCTCACCCAGCATCCGTTTTTCCGAAGCGCCGTCTGTCACCCAGCGCCCCGGCACCGCCGGCCTGTCGCGGGCCCTCAGCATGCCTCCAGGTACCGATCCCTGGAGGGGGAGGTTGCCGCCGCTCTCCCGAACACCCGGTGCGCATCCGGTTCCCGCAAGAGCGATGGGA
>NZ_JAPSLH010000053.1 GCF_031180965.1 Chelativorans sp. | reverse complement strand
GGAGCGCGTTGTGCTTGGTGGCGTCGAACGCCTGCACGTTGAGACCGACGATGCGCCGGTCCGGGTTCTTGAACAGGGCCCAGGAGCCGGTGGTGAAATCCTGCAGGCGCGTGCCGACCGCGATCACCACGTCGGCTTCTTCGGCGAGCGCATTGGCTGCGCCCGTCCCGGTCACGCCGACGGCACCGAGGCAAGATGCATGATCATGCGGGAGGCTCGATTTGCCGGCCTGCGTTTCCCCCACGAGCAGGCCGTGCTTCTGCGCGAATTCCGCCAGAGCCGTCTCGGCGTTCGAATAAAGCACGCCGCCGCCCGCGACGATGAAAGGCCTCTTGGCATTGCGGATGAGATCGGCGGCCTGGGCGAGTTCCGTCTCGTCCGGGCGGATGCGGCGCGGTGCCCAGATCTTCTCCGCAAAGAAGCTCTCCGGGTAGTCATAGGCTTCGGTCTGCGTGTCCTGGCAGAGTGCAAGGGTCACCGGGCCGCATTCGGCCGGGTCCGTGAGCACGGTCATGGCGCGCTGGAGCGCCGGAATGATCTGCTCAGGGCGCGTGATGCGGTCGAAATAACGGGAGACCGGCCGGAAGCAGTCATTTGCCGAGACTGTGCCGTCGGCAAAGCTTTCGATCTGCTGCAGCACCGGATCGGGCTTCCGATTGGCGAAGACGTCGCCGGGGAGGAGCAGTACCGGGAGGCGGTTCACGTGGGCGACGGCGGCGGCCGTCACCATGTTGGTGGCTCCTGGGCCGATGGAAGTGGTGCAGGCCATCATGCGCCGCCGCCGAGAAGCCTTGGCGAAAGCGATTGCCGCATGCGCCATGCCCTGCTCGTTATGCGCCCGATAGGTGGGGAGCTGATCGCGCACGCCGTGCAGCGCCTCGCCCATGCCGGCCACGTTCCCGTGGCCGAAGATGGCCCAGACGCCGCCGAAGAGCGGCAGCGATCGTCCATCGATCTCAGTCTTCTGGGCCGTCAGGAAGCGGGCAACGGCTTGCGCCATGGTCAGGCGGATCGTGCTCATGCGTGTTCCTCTCGAAGGGCGTCGCAGGGTTTTCAGGTTTTCCGGTTCATGAAAAGAGTTCGGAGCCGTCCACAGGCTCCGCCCTTGGTATTAGGCCGCCTTCGCGCGGGCCGAGACCCGCTGCCAGGCGTCGACGAGGCGCTGGAAGCGGGAGGCCATGTCGCTGACGGCAGCTTCGTCCGAAATCTCACCCTTGAGCCAGCGCCGCGCTGCATCATTGAAAATGGTGCGCCCAACCGCGAAGCCTTTCACCTGCGGCTCCTTGGCAGCGGCGGCAAAGGCGGCCTCCAGCTCGTTCTCCGGCGCTTCGAGGCCGAGCAGCACGATGCCGCGGCAGTATGCGTCGTTTCGGGTGATCACCTCGCCGATCGCATGCCAGGCTGCTTCGTCCTGCTGCGGCTCGAGCTTCCACCAGTCGGGCCTGATGCCGAGGTCGTAGAGCCGCTGCAGGATGCCGGCGACCGTATCGGGCCTGAGAGGCCCATGCTTGCCCGCGATAATTTCGACCAGCAGTTCCCGACCGATGCGGCGCGCGGCATCGTGCAGGCGCAGCAGCTCACGCTCCTGTCGCTGCTTCAGCTCCGGCAGGTCGTCAGGGTGATAGAAGCACAGGCACTTGATGGTGTGTCCTACCGGCCATTCCACCAGCTTGGCGCCGAGCGAGCCGCCGCCCTCGAAATCGAGCGGGCGGGAGCCGGGCAGTTCCACCGGGCGCCCGATCCAGAACGGGTGATCGGCAGCGCGAAACAGCGCTTCGCGGCCATAAGTTCCGTCGATCAGCATGCCGAAGCCCGAGCGTCCATCCGCCACCCGCGCTGCAGCGTCGACGGCGAGAACCTTGAATTCAGGGATGCGCTCGACGGGCGCGCCGATCTCCTTTGCCAGCGCTTCCAGCTGCATGCGGTGGTCGATGGCGAGCGCCATAAGCGTGTCGCTCTGAGGCCGGCGTGTCGTCGCCCAGTGAATGTGGTTGATGGTCTCGTCGAAACGTAGCGCCTTGTGGCGGCTGCCGGTCTTCAGGAAGTGCTGCAACTCCGGGAAGGTTGGGATCTCGGGAGAGCAGAGCAGCCGCGACACCGCGAAGGCGCCGCTCGCATTGGCATAGGCGCAGCACGTCTCGAGCGGCTCGCCTTTGAGCCACCCGCGCAGAAAACCGGACAGGAAGGCGTCGCCGGCGCCGAGCACGTTGTAGACCTCGACCGGGAAGCCGGGCCCCTTCACACCGTCATCGAGCGAATTCGGAATGGCGTCGGGAAACACCACGCAGCCCATGGGGCCTCGCTTGCACACGATGGTGGCCCTGGAGACGGCCCGGATCGTCCGGATGGCCGTCAGGGTGTCCTCGGACCCGCCTGCAATGTGCAATTCCTCCTCGGTGCCGACGATGAGATCGCAATCGGCGAGGATCGGCCTCAAATGTTCCGTCACGGCGTCGGAGCGCACATAGCGCGATTCGCCGGCGCCGTGGCCGAGGAGGCCCCAGAGATTCGGGCGGTAATCCACGTCGAACACCACCTTGCGGCCGTTCGCCTTGGCGATGCGGATGGCCTTCCTCTGCGCAGCAGCCGTCGTTTCACGTGAAAAATGCGTGCCGGTGACGACGACGGCGCCGGCGGAGGCGATGAAGTTCTCGTCGATGTCGCTCTCGTCGAGCGCCATATCGGCGCAATTGTCGCGATAGAAGATCAACGGGAAGGAGCTCTCGTCCCGCACGCCAAGGATCACGAGGGCGGTCAGCCGTTCCCTGTCTGTGACGATGCCTGCTGTCGACACGCCTTCGCGCTCCATCTGCTCGCGGATGAAGCAGCCCATGGCCTCGTCGCCGACACGGGTCACCAAACCCGACTTCAGGCCGAGTCGAGCGGTTCCGATGGCGATATTGGCCGGGCATCCGCCGACGGCTTTGGAGAAGGAGGCCATGTCTTCCAGCCGTCCGCCCACCTGCTGGCCGTAGAGGTCGACCGAGGCGCGCCCGATGGTGATCACATCCAGGGCTGGCTTCATGCTATTCCTCCCGCTCTCGGTCTTGATAAACCGCGTGAGAGCCGCGCTTGGCTCTTGTCGTTATAGAACGTTTATTCTATTAGCATCTTATACTGGAATATCAATTCCAAATCTGCCGTGAGCCGGCAAAGGATCGAGGGAAACATGATCAAAATCGCTGTTTTGGGGGCGGGCCGCATTGGCCGGATTCATGGACGCAACGCCGCCGGCCATCCCGATGCTCGGCTCGTGGCGGTAGCCGATCCGCACGCTCCCTCCGCACAGGAGCTGGCGGCCGCGACGGGTGCTGAGGTCGCGCCGCTAGAAGAGATCGTCGAGCGCTCGGACGTGGACGCCATCCTCGTCTGCACGCCGACCACGACCCATGCCGACCTGATCGAGCGCGGCGCGCGCGCCGGCAAGGCCGTGTTCTGCGAGAAACCGGTCGATCTGTCGAGCGAGCGCATCGAAGCCTGCCTCGCTACGGTGGAAAAGGCCGGCACGCCGCTGATGATCGGTTTCAACCGCCGCTTCGATCCCAACTTCGCATCCCTGCGCCGCCGTCTCGCCGATGGCGAGGTAGGAGAAGTGGAGCTCGTGACGATCCTCTCCCGCGATCCCGGCCCGCCTCCGGTGAGCTACATCGCCACCTCCGGCGGCCTGTTCCGGGACATGATGATCCACGATCTCGACATGGCCCGTTTCCTGCTTCTCGGCGACGAACCGGTGGAGGTGCATGCGGTGGGATCCTCTCTCGTCGATCCTGCGATCGGTCAGGCGGGCGACGTCGACACCGCTGCCGTCATGCTCAAGACCGCCAGAGGCAAGATCGTCCAGATCTCCAATTCCCGCCGCGCCACCTATGGCTACGACCAGCGGATCGAAGTCCACGGCTCCAAGGGAATGATCCGCGCCGGCAACATCCATCGCACGACTGTGGAGGTTGCCAACGCCGCGGGCATCACCGCCGACCCGGTGCAGGACTTTTTCCTGGAGCGCTATGCCGAGGCCTATCGTGACGAACTCACCGTGTTCCTGAACGCCATCCGGGATGGCAAGCCGTGCAATCCGACCGGACGGGACGGGCTCATGGCGCAGCGTCTTGCGGATGCCGCGACGGAGTCGGCTCAGAGTGGGAAGCCGGTGCGGCTGTAGGCAAAAGGGCGCGGCAGCGCCCATTTTCATCTGCGAGAGGGCGTCGGACTCCTTTCAGCCCTCCGCCCGCTTTTCCGCCGTACCGACGGCAAGCGCCATGGCAAGGGCAAAGGACGCGGAGAGCGACCGGAACGCGCCGAAATCGGCCTCCGCGACTTCGAGCCAGACATCGGCATTCGTCACCAGTGGGCTGAAGGCCGAATCGGTGATCGCGACCACCGGCACGTCGCGCTGCGCGGCAGCCGCCGCGAGGTCGGCCGTGACGGGTGCATAGGGCGTGAAGCTGATCGCAAGGACCGCGTCGCGCTTG
>NZ_JAPSLH010000039.1 GCF_031180965.1 Chelativorans sp. | reverse complement strand
GACCGGCGAGAAGCTGACGCCGCTGATCATGGTCGGCGATCTCGGCGATCCGAACGCCGTCGGCCGCAAGGCCGGCTTCTATGACGTGATCAACGCCAACCCAGACCTCTTCAACCAGCCGGTCGAGGTGGCGACGGAGTGGGACGCGGCCACGGCGCTCGCCAATCTCGAGGCGGCGGTCACCGCGAACCCGAATGTCGACTTCCTCTTCACCTCGTCCGACTTCCTCTTCCCGACCATCCGCTCGGTGCTGGAGCCGCGCGGCAAGTGGAAGAAGGCCGGCGAGGAAGGCCACGTCATCATGGGCGGGCTCGACGGCGACGCCACGGCATGCCAGCTCATCAAGGACGGCTTTGTCGACGCCACCGGCGTGCAGGACCTCTATTTCGAAGCCGACTCGGCTCTGAAAGCCATCCTCGAGGCTTCCGAGAAGGGCGAAGCCCAGCCCAACCAGGTGATCCAGGATTCCGGCTTTGCGCTGACCAGGGCCAATCTGGCCGAGCGCGAGATGGACATGTGGGGCTGCGTCCTCCTCTCGCAGGGCTTCCTCGAGAAGAAGAGCTGAGCCCTTCCAGCGTCCGGCCATGAGCCGGACGCTTTTTCCCCTGCGAGCGCGGCGCCACTTTCCGGATCGGCATGAAGAGCGTTTCCATCGACAGCGACATTGTGCGGGCGGAGGAGTCCAGCGGGCGCCGCGGCCTGCGCGGGAGCCTCGCGCGCCTCGCCTCGCGGCTGCTGCTGTCGGACTATTTCGTCTTCTATCTCACCGTCGCCTATTTCATCCTCCTCCTGCCCTTTCTGCCGACGCTCTCAAACCCGGCGAACCTCTCCAACATCCTTTCCAACACCTGGCCGCTGCTCGTCGTGGCGATCGGCCAGACATTCGTGCTCACCATCGCCGGCATCGACCTTTCGCAAGGCTCCGTCGTCGGGCTTTCGAGCACGGTGGGCGGGATCCTCATCGCCACGGCGGCGACTGACACGGTGCTCGGCAATGCGCCGGTCTGGGGTCTTCTCATCGGCGAAGGCGGCGGGGCGCTGGCCGGCCTGCCCGGCTCCATCTATTTGGGCATAGCGGCGATGCTGATGATCGGCATTCTCATCGGCAGCATCAATGGCGCGGCGATCGCCTATCTCAAGATGCCGCCCTTCATGGTGACGCTCGTCAGCATGATCGTCTTTTCGGCCCTTGCCATCTATCTCACGCAATCGGAAAATGTGAGCAACCTGCCCGATGGTTTCGTGGCCCTCGGCAAGGGCGACATCGTCTCCGTCTATCTGGGCGCGAAGGAGACGGCCAATATCCCGCGCCGGCAGATCTATTCGCTCGTCACCTATCCGATGGTGATCGCCATCGTCACCGCGCTCGCCGCCCACGTGCTTTTGAGCTTCACCGTCTTCGGCCGCTATGTCTACGCGGTCGGCCGCAACCGGGATGCGGCGGAGATCTCCGGCGTGCCTGTAAAGCGTGTGATCATGCTCGTCTTCGTCATCTCCGCCGTCTGCGCCACCATCGGCTCGATCCTCTATTCGGCGCGGCTGGAGGCCGGGCGGCCGACGCTCGGCGAAGGCAATTTCCTCCTCGACGTCATCGGCGCCACCGTGATCGGCGGCACCAGTCTGTTCGGCGGCAAGGGCAAGATCATCTGGACCTTCTTCGGCGTTCTCTTCTTCGTGCTCCTGTCGAACTCGCTCAATCTGATGAACCTTTCCTCCTTCCATATCGATATGGTGAAGGGCGCGGTGATCCTTGCCGCCGCCCTGCTGGACGTCGCGCGCACACGGCTGATGCAGGGGCGGCTGGCATGAGCGCGATCCTGGAGATCGACCGCATCGAGAAGTCGTTCTTCGGCATCCATGCGCTGAAGCCCGTCACCTTCAACGTGGAAAGAGGCGCGGTGATCGGCCTGATCGGCGAGAATGGCGCAGGCAAATCGACGCTGATGAACATCATCGGCGGCGTCGTCTCTCCCTCCGGCGGCTCGATGCGCTTCAAGGGCGAGCCCTATTCGCCGCGCAGCGCCGCCGACGCGGCGAGGGCGGGCATCGCCTTCATCCACCAGGAGCTGAACCTCTTCGGCAATCTTTCCGTGGGGGAGAACATCTTCGTCGACGGCTATCCCAAGCGCTACGGCCTGATCGATCGCGCGGCGATCACCAGGCGCACACGGGAAATCCTCGGCATCCTTTCCCTCGACATCTCTCCCGGCACGCCGGTGGGCACCCTCTCGCCGGGAGAGCGGCAGCTGGTCGAGATCGCCAAGGCGCTGCATCTGGATGCCGAGCTCGTCATCTTCGACGAGCCGACGACTTCGCTCACCCCGCGCGAGACGGCACGGCTCTTCGAGGCCATCGACCTGCTGAGGTCCCAGGGCAAGACGATCATCTATATCTCGCACATCCTGGCCGATGTGGCGCGGCTGAGCGACACGATCCTGGTCCTCCGCGACGGCACGCTGGTGGCCACCCGGCAGGCCGACAGGATCTCCATTCCCGATATGATCTCCCTCATGATCGGGCGCAATCTCGAAGCGCTCTTCCCGAGCCGCCTGTCCGTGCCCGGCGAGGAGATCGTCTTCCGCATCCGCGGCATCTCCAAGGCGGGCATCCTGGAGAATGTCTCTCTGGAGGTCCGCCGCGGCGAGATCCTCGGCCTGTTCGGCCTGATGGGTTCGGGGCGCACCGAGCTCGCGCGGATGATCTTCGGTCTCGACCGGGTCTCGCGCGGGGAGATCGAGGTCGACGGCCAGCCGATCGATCTCTCGTCCAGCGTGCGCAGCCGCATCCGCTCCGGCCTTGCCTTCGTGACCGAGAACCGGCGCAGCGAGGGCCTCTTCATGGAGGCGCCGATCGCCGACAATGTCTCCATCGTCTCCCTTGGGCGCTATGCATCCGGCCCCCTGAAGCTGCTGGACGAGGAGCGGGTGTCGGAGGTCGCCTCCCGCATCTGCCAGGACCTGCGCATCAAGGCGGCCGATGCCGACCGCCAGCCGGTGAAATCGCTGAGCGGAGGCAACCAGCAGAAGGTGGTCATCGGCAAGTGGCTGCTCAGCTCGCCCAAGCTCCTGATCCTCGACGAGCCGACCCGCGGCGTCGATGTGGGCGCGAAATACGAGATCTACTCGCTCGTGGACCGCGTGGCGGCCGAGGGCAACGGCATTCTCTTCATCTCCTCCGAGATCGAGGAGCTGATGGGCATGTGCGACCGCATCGCGGTGATGAGCCAGGGCGAGATCACGGCCACTTTCGCAAAACCCTTCACGGACGAAGCGATCCTGAAGGCGGCCTTCCGGGAGCAGGCGGCATGAATGGGGCAAGGCAGACGCTGACGGACCGGATCATCAGGGCTGCCGTGCCGCTCATCTTCCTCGCCGTGCTGCTTGTCTTCGGCGCGATGGAGCCCGGCTATCTCTCCGCGGGCAACCTGACCAACATCGTCAAGCAGGCGGCCTTCATCGGCATTGCCGCGGTGGGGATGGTGTTCGTGCTTCTCACCGCCGGGATCGATCTTTCCGTCGGCTCGGTCATGTATCTCGCGCCGCTTCTCGCCGGGTTCTTCATGCGCGAGACCGGGCTCGGCGTCTTCCCGGGCCTGCTGGTCGCGATCCTCGCCGGAATGGCGATGGGGGCGATCAACGGCTTCTTCATCGTCAGGCTGAAGATCATCCCCTTCATCGTCACGCTGTCGACGCTCTTCTTCTTCCGCGGCGCCGGTACCTTCATGACGAGCTCGCGCCAGTTCGACTTTTCCCGCGACATGCTCGATTTCGGCCTGACCTCGCTCGCCGGGATTCCCCTGCCGATCATCGTGCTCGCCATCGTCGCGGCGGCCGCCCATGTGGTGCTCACGCGCACCACCTTCGGGCGCCAGGTCTATGCCGTGGGGGCGGACGCGGAAGCGGCGCGGAAGGCCGGCATCAATGTCGGCTCCGTGCGCTTCCGCGTCTATGTCATCTCCTCCGCCTGCGCGGCCCTTGCCGGTTTCGTGCTGATCTCGCAGATCGGCCGCCTCGACCAGGCCTTCGGGGAGGGCCGCGAGTTCGATGTCATCGCCGCGGCCGTGCTGGGCGGCGCCAGCCTCTTCGGCGGAATCGGCACGGTCTGGTCGGCGATCGTCGGCGCCACCTTGATCCAGGCGGTAAAGACCGGCCTCGTCTTCAGCGGCATCAATCTTTACCTTCAGCCGATGCTGCAGGGCCTCGTCATCTTCGTCGCGGTGCTGCTAGATACCCTTCGTTCGGGGCGGCTTGCCGAACGCATGCGCCGCACGATCCGCGCCGCAGGTGAACCGGGGCCCGGCCGGAAGTAGCTGCCGCACCGGCGGGGCGTCACGAAACGGAACAAGCCGCATAGCGGCCGGTAGAAATCGGTGTACACTCCCCCGCACCGAAAACGAATCTTCCAAAGGCCGAGCTTGGCTCCCAAGTCTTCCCTGGCGAACCCGTTTCGAAGCCTCGATTTCCGCCTTCTGTGGACCGCCGCCCTCGTTTCCAATCTAGGTGGCCTGATCCAGGGCGTCGGTGCCGGCTGGATGATGGCCACGATCTCCGAGTCCGCCGATATGGTGGCGCTGGTCCAGTCGGCCACCACCCTGCCGATCATGATCTTCTCGCTTGCCGCCGGCGCGCTGGCCGACAATCTCGACCGGCGCCGCGTCATGCTGACGGCGCAGATCCTCATGATGGTGGTCTCCGTGGCGCTGGCCGCCTTCGCCTTCATGAATGTCATGACGCCGTGGCTGCTGCTTGCCTTCACCTTCCTCATCGGCTGCGGCACGGCGCTGCACAATCCGTCCTGGCAGGCCTCGATGGGGGACATCGTCCCCCGCGCGGACATACCCGCCGCGGTGACGCTGAACAGCATGGCGTTCAACCTGATGCGCAGCGTCGGCCCGGCCCTCGGCGGTGTCGTGGTCGCCGCTGCCGGCGCGGCCTTCGCCTTCGCCATCAACGCGGTGAGCTATCTGCCGATCATCCTGGCGCTCGCGCGCTGGAAGCACCGCCGCCTCCCCACCGGCCTTCCGCGCGAGGCGTTCGGGCACGCGATCTCGGCGGGGCTGCGCTATGTCGCCATGTCCCCGAACCTCATCAAGGTCATCTGCCGCGCCTTCGTCTTCGGCCTCGGCGCGGTGGCGATCCTGGCGCTCCTGCCGCTGGTCGCGCGCGATCTCATCGGCGGCGGCGCCATGACCTATGGCCTGCTTCTCGGCAGTTTCGGCGTCGGCGCCATCGGCGGCGCGCTGATCAACACGCGCGTCCGGGAATCCTTCAGCAACGAGACGATCGCAAAAGGCGCCTTTCTGGGCTTCGCATTCAGTGCCGTGCTTCTGGCGCTGAGCCGGCAGACCTGGCTCAGCTGCCTTTCCCTGCTTCCCGCGGGGGCCTGCTGGGTGCTCGCGCTGTCCATGTTCAACGTCTCGGTGCAGCTCTCGACCCCCCGCTGGGTGGTCGGGCGCGCCTTGTCGATTTACCAGACCGCGACCTTCGGCGGCATGGCGCTGGGGAGCTGGCTATGGGGAATTGCCGCCGAAATGGAGACGCCGACCGCGGCGCTGATCGGCTCAGGCGTGGCGCTTATGGTCGGCGCAGCCATTGGCCTGCGCTTTGCCCTGCCTGAATTCGCCACGGTCGATCTCGACCCGCTCGGCCAGTTCAAGGAGCCCGCATTGCGGCTGGACCTGAAGGCGCGCAGCGGGCCCATCATGATCATGGTCGACTACGAGATTGCCCAGGAGGACGTGCCGGCCTTCCTGGCCGCCATGGCCGAGCGCCGCCGCATCCGCATCCGCGACGGCGCACGCCAATGGGCGCTGCTGCGCGACCTGGAAAACCCCAATATCTGGTCCGAGACCTATCACGTGCCGACCTGGGTGGAATATGTCCGCCACAATATGCGCCGCACCAAGGCGGATGCCGAGATTACCGACAGGCTGCGCAATCTGCATCGCGGCAAGGAGCCGCCCCGGGTGCATCGCATGATCGAGCGGCAGACCGTTCCCATCCACGACGACATGCCGATCAAGGAATATCCGGAAGTGCATTGAACGAGGCGTAGCCTGCCCGGCGCGCCTGCCCTGCTGGCTCAGCCCGGCCTGTGCCGCCTCTCGACCGTTTCCGGCCTGCCCTCGATGGATAGCCGGGTCGCACGCTTCTCGCGCTCGGCGACCACTTTACCCCGAGCAATGACGCAGAGCCTTTCGGCGCGCAGCCGGATCGCCTCCACGGGATCGCCGGCATCGAGCACCACGAGGCTCGCCTTCCTGCCGACTTCCAGCCCGTAGTCTGAAAGACCCATGATGGCCGCGCTCTCGGTGGTGACCATGTCGAAGCAGCGGCGCATGTCGGCCGGGCTCGTCATCTGCGCCACGTGCAGGCCCATGAAGGCGACGTCCAGCATGTCGGCAGTGCCCAGCGAATACCAGGGATCGAGCACGCAATCCTGCCCGAAGCCGACACGGATGCCGGCCTTCAGCATCTCCGGCACGCGCGTGAGGCCGCGCCGCTTCGGATAGGTGTCGTGCCTGCCCTGCAGGACGATGTTGATGAGCGGGTTAGGGATGGCCGCAACCTGAGCCTCCGCCATCAGCGGCAGGAGTTTCGAGACGTAGTAATTGTCCATCGAATGCATGGAGGTGAGGTGCGAGCCGGCGACGCGGCCCTGCAGCCCCAGCCGCTGCGTCTCGTAGGCAAGCTGCTCGATGTGCCGCGACAAGGGATCGTCCGTCTCGTCGCAGTGCATGTCGACCATCAGGCCTCGGCTCGCGGCGATCTCGCATAGCTCGGTGACGGAGCGGCGGCCGTCCTCCATGGTGCGCTCGAAATGCGGGATGCCGCCCACGACATCCACGCCCATCTCGAGCGCGCGTATCGTGTTCTCCCGCGCCGTCGGGTCGCGGTAGAATCCATCCTGAGGGAAGGCGACGAGCTGCAGGTCGAGATAGGGCGCCACCTCCCGTTTCACCTCCAGGAGCGCTTCGACCGCGAGCAGGCGGTCGTCGCAGGTGTCCACATGAGTGCGGATGGCGAGCAGCCCCATGGAGACCGCCCAGTCGCAGTAACGGAGCGCCCGCTCCTTCACCGCTTGGTGGGTGAGGAGGGGCTTCAACTCGCCCCAGAGCGCGATGCCTTCGAGCAGCGTGCCGGAGGCGTTGATGCGCGGGATGCCGTAGGAGAGCGTCGCATCCATATGGAAGTGCGGATCGACGAAAGGCGGCGAGACCAGATTGCCGCTGGCATCGACGGTGCGTCCTGCTTCCGCCTGGAGGTTCGGCTCGATGGCGCCGATCGTGCCGCCCGCAATCCCGATATCGGCCGTTCTTCCGTCGGGCAGCGTTCCGCCTTTGACAATCAGGTCAAAACTCATCTCTCGCCTTTCTGATAGGGGATCATCAGCGCCTTGGGGTAGGTGGCGCGCCGCGCCACCAGCACCAGCGCCAGGATCGACAGCACATAGGGCATCATCAGGAAGATCTGGTAGGGCACCATGCCGCCGGTGAGCTGCTGCAGCCGCACCTGGTAGGCGTCGAAGGCGGCGAAGAGGACGGCGCCGAGAAGCGCCTTGCCCGGCCGCCACGAGCCGAAGACAACGAGGGCGATGCAGATCCAGCCGCGGCCGGCGATCATCTGGAAGAAGAATGAGTTGAAGGCCGACATGGTGAGGAACGCGCCGCCGACGGCCATCAGCGCGCTTCCCGCCATCACCGCGCCCATGCGGATACCGGTGACGCTTAAGCCCTGCGCCTCGACGGCGGCGGGGTTCTCGCCCGCTGCCCTGACGGCAAGCCCGAGCGGTGTGCGGTAGAGCACCCAGGCCGTGAGCGCCACGGCGATGAAGGCGAGATAGGTGAGCGGCGTCTGGTTGAAGAGCGCGGGGCCGACGAGCGGAATCTCAGACAGAAGCGGAATGGGCAGCGGCTGGAACGGCTCGATCTTGGGCGGCGAGGTCACCTCCGGCAGAACGATGCGGTAGGTGAAATAGGTGAGGCTCGTCGCAAGCAGCGTGATGCCGATCCCCACCACATGCTGCGACAGGCCAAGCGGCACCGTGAGCGCGGCATGAAGCAGCCCGAAAAGCGCGCCGACCATCGCCGCAACCGCCACGCCCGTCCAGAGGTCCCCGCCGGCATAGACGGTGAGCCAGCCGGCGAAGGCGCCGGCCGTCATGATGCCTTCGATGCCGAGATTGAGCACGCCCGCCCGCTCGCAGACCAGTTCGCCCATGGTGGCGAAGATGAGCGGCGAGGCGATGCGGATCGCCGCGACCCAGAACGAGGCGGTGAGGAGGATCTCAAAGGCTTCCATCAGCGCCACCTCACCTTGAACCGCATCAGCATGATGGCCACGACCATCGTCAGGAGCGCGGTCGCCACCATCACTTCGGCGATATAGCTCGGCACGCCCGCCGTGCGGCTCATCGCATCGGCGCCGACGAAGATCGCGGCGACGAAGATGGCCGAGGCCACCACGCCGAGCGGGTTGAGCATTGCAAGCATCGCCACGACGATGCCCGTATAGCCGTAGCCCGGCGACAGATCGAGGGTGAGGTTGCCCTTGAGGCCGGCCACCTCGGAAAAGCCCGCCAGCGCCGCGATGCCGCCGGAAAGAAGCGCCGTCTTCATCAGTACGGAGTTGACCGGAATGCCGGCAAAGCGCGCCGCTTCGGGATTGTGGCCCACGGCGCGCATCTCGTAGCCGAGCGTGGTCTTCTTCATGACGACCCAGACGATGGCCGCCGCCAGGATGGCGATGAGGAAGCCCAGATGCAGCCGCTTGCCCTGGATGAGCCGGGGCAGCTGCGCATCGGCCACGACCCGCTGCGACTGCGGCCAGCCCAGCCCCATTGGATCTTTCAAAACGCCTTCGAGCAGCATGGAGACGAAAAGCAGCACAATGAAATTCAGAAGCAGCGTCGTGACCACCTCGTCCACGCCGAAGCGGGTCTTGAGCAGCGCCGGCCCCAGAAGAAGAAGCGCGCCGGCGGCCATCGCCGCGATCATGATGACGGGGATGAGGATGGGCGCCGGCAGCGGCAGCGCGCCGGTTCCCAGCACCACTGTGACCACCGCGCCGGCATAGAGCTGCGCCTCCGCGCCGATGTTCCAGAGCTTGGCGCGGAAGGCGACGGCGACCGCCAGACCCGTGAAGATCAGCGGCGTGGCGCGCGTGAGCGTCTCCAGGAGGGCAAATTGAGAGCCGGCGGCGCCCTTCGCCACGAGCGCAAAGACGGAAAAGGGCGAAGCCCCGGCGGCGAGCACCAGGAGCGAGCTCGAAAGCAGCGTGACAAGCACAGCGCCCGCCGGATAGGCCAGCGTCGCCGCGAGTGAGGGAGCTGGCTTGGCCTCAAGGCGCATGAGGGCAGATCTCCCGAGCCATCACGCCGCCGCCTCCAGGCCTTGCCCCGCCATCATTTCCCCGAGTTCCTGGATGGAGCGGGCGCCGCGCGGCGACGGCGGGGAAATGCGGCCCTTGAACATGACGCACACCTCGTCCGACAAAGCGAGGATCTCGTCCAAGTCCTCGGAGATGAGCAGCACCGCCGCCCCCTTCTGCCGCGCCTCCAGAAGCCGCCTATGCACATAGGCCACCGCGCCGACATCGAGCCCGCGGGTCGGCTGGTTGGCAAGGATGATCACCGGATCGGGATCGAGCGCGCGGCCGAGGATGAGCTTCTGCATGTTGCCGCCGGACAGCAGACGGATGCGCGCCTCCGGCGAAGGGCATTTCACGTCATAGTCGCGGATAAGCTCTTCCGCGAAGGCCCGCGCGGCCTTCCAGTCGATGAAGCCGCGGCGGCTGAACCGCCGATCTCGGTAGCGCTCGGATATCACATTCTCCGTCACGCTCATGTCGCCGATCGTGCCGACCGCGTGCCTGTCTTCCGGGATGCGCGCGATGCCCTGCGCCAGCGCCGCGCGCGGCGACCAGCCGGAGACGGGCTCGCCGGCGACGCGCATCGTGCCGGAAACGGGCCGTTCCGTGCCCGCGATCAGCGCGGCGAGTGCGGATTGCCCATTGCCGGAAACGCCGGCAAGGCCGGTGATGACGCCCGCATGTAGCGCGAGCGTCGCCTGGTCGAGCCTGCTGCCGGAAGCGCTTGGGGCGGTGGAGACGCTTTCCAGCACGAGAAGCGCCTCGCCACGCTTGGCAGGCGCCACGGAAGGAGCGGCGACCTCCTGCCCCACCATGAGCGCGGCCAGTTCCTTCCGCGTCGTCTCAGCGGTGCGGCGTTCGCCCACGAGCCTGCCGCCGCGCAGCACCAGCACGCGGTCGCTCACCGCCATGACCTCGCCGAGCTTGTGCGAGATGAAGATGATGGAAAGGCCCTTTCCCACCAGCATCTTCAGCGTGCGGAACAGCGCCTCGGTCTCGGGCGGCGTGAGCACGGCCGTCGGCTCGTCGAGGATGAGGATGCGCGCATCGCGATAGAGCGCCTTGAGGATTTCCACGCGCTGCCGCTCGCCCACGGAAAGGGCGGAGACCGGACGGTCCGGATCGACCGCTAGGCCGAAATCCTGGGAGAGCTGTGCGATCCGTTTGCGCGCTGCCGCGCGGTTGAAGCGCAGGGACCACGGGCTTTGCGTGCCGAGCGCGATGTTTTCCACCACGGTCATATTGTCGGCGAGGGTAAAGTGCTGGTGGACCATGCCGATGCCGGCATCGAGCGCCGCACGCGGATCGCCCGCCGGAAGCAGCTCGTCGAAGGCCTCCACCGTGCCCTCGTCCGCCACATAGTGGCCGAAGAGGATGTTCATCAGCGTCGTCTTGCCGGCGCCGTTCTCGCCAAGAAGGGCCACCACCTCGCCCTTGCCGAGCTCCAGGCTGATCGCGTCATTGGCGACGAGCGTGCCGAAGCGCTTGGTGATGCCGGAGAGGCGCAGGACGATGGGACTATCGGTCGTGTCGGGCATGAGAGTCGCTGGGTTGTGCACAGCGCCTTACCTTTCCCTCGGCGGAAGGACAATCGCGTTTAGCTCAAGAATGCGCACTCGCCGGCTTCCCCGGCTCAAGCCCGGGTCGCCACTCGCCGTGTCGTGGTGGAGAGGCGTTAGAGAGAAGGGGCGCGATGCAATCACGCGCCCCAAAAGGGGGAGCGTCGTCAGCTCGATTTTGGTTCGGCGTCGTTGATCTCGACGGTGAAGCTGCCGGCCTTGATGGCCGCTTCCCGCTCGGCCACGAGCTTCATCGCCTCCTCCGGCACCTTGCCCTCGAAGCTGCCGAGCGGCGAGACCGAGCAGCCACCCTCCTTCATGAAGGAATACACTCCATAGTCGGCTGCCTTGAAGGTTCCCGCCTTCACCTCGGCAATGGCGTGGTCCAGCGTCGGCTCGAAATGCCAGAGCGCTGAGACCACCACCGTTTCGGGATAATCCGCCTGCGTGTCGATGACATTGCCGATCGCCAGCACATTCCGCTCCTTGGCGGCGTCGGAGACGCCGAAGCGCTCGGCATACATGATGTCCGCGCCGGCATCGATCTGCGCGAAGGCAGTCTCCTTGGCCTTCGGCGGATCGAACCAGGAGCCGATGAAGGCCACCTGGAACTTCGTCTCGGGCGCGGTCTCCTTCACTCCGGCCATGAAAGCGTTCATCAGCCGGTTGACCTCGGGGATGGGGTAGCCGCCGACCATGCCGATATTCTTCGACTTCGTCATCGCGCCGGCGATAATGCCAGTGAGATAGGAAGCGTCCTGGATGTAGTTGTCGAAGACAGCGAAATTCGGCACCGCCGCGTCTTCCTTGAAGCTGGAC
Source organism: Chelativorans sp. (assembly GCF_031180965.1). GTDB lineage: Bacteria > Pseudomonadota > Alphaproteobacteria > Rhizobiales > Rhizobiaceae > Chelativorans. Next base: position 19,449 of record NZ_JAPSLH010000039.1, on the reverse strand, counting down.
CCCATCAGGAAAGCCACATCCGGGTAATCCCGCGCCACCGAGCGCGCGGCTTCCTCGACGCCGAACACTTCGCCCAGGATCAGCTTGTGCCCCGCCTCGCAATATTCGCGCATCACGCGTTCGTAGTCGTTGTTGGACGTGTTCTCCGAGAACACATATTCGATATCACCGCGCTCCTTGGCGGTGTTCGCCGCCTTGTGGATGCGGCTCACCCATTGCTGCTCCACGGGCACGGTGTAGACGGCGGCAACCTTGATGGGCTCCTGCGCGAGGAGGCGGTTTGGAAGCCCCGCGCCTGCGGCAAGCGCGGCCGTGGCGCCCGCTCCCTTCAAAAGCCCGCGGCGGCTGAGCGGAAGAAACGGATTCATTCTGTCGATCGGCATGTGTTCACCCCTGGTTGGCACGAGCGGTTTTGAAAAAGCCCGCATTTTTTATCGTTTGGTCAAAGCTAAGCGAAAATGCGGGGTTGGGCAATGCGGGAAGCAGCGTCGGAAACGGCGGCGAATTCGGGATAGAGAAATGCAATCGCGAAGCAGACGGAGTGGGGATCGAACCGCCCGATACGGCTGATCATCACGTCCTCGAACCGTTCTGCACCGACGCCTCCAGCACCTCTTCCGGAATGTCATCGAAGGAAGCGTAGTTGAGGTTGTAGAGCTTCGAATAAAGGCCGCCCTTGGCCATCAGCTGTGCGTGATTGCCGGTTTCGATGATCCGCCCGTTCTGCAGCACTATGATGCGGTCGGCGCCGCGGATCGTGGCGAGGCGGTGGGCGATCACCAGCCCGGTGCGGCCCTCCAGGAGCTTCACCAGCGCCCTCTGGATCAGCATTTCCGTATAGCTGTCGATATTCGCCGTGGCCTCGTCCAGAACGAGGATCTTCGCGTCCGCCACGAGCGCCCGCGCAAAGCTTATGAGCTGGCGCTGGCCGAGCGAAAGATTGCCGCCGCGCTCCCCGAGGTCGGCGTCATAGCCGCCGGCAAGGCTCATGATGAAGTCATGCGCACCGACCGCTTTCGCCGCCTCGATGACCTGCTCGCGCGTGGCTTCGGTCTTGTGATAGTGGATGTTCTCGAACACGGTGCCGGTAAAGAGAAACGGCTCCTGCAGCACCATGGCGACCTGCCGCCCGAGGGACTCCTGCGTGAGGTCGCGCACGTCGTAGCCGCCGACGAGCACTTGCCCCTGCTGCACGTCGTAAAAGCGGTGGACCAGCGCCATGGCGCTGGATTTTCCGGAGCCGGTCGGGCCGACAAGCGCGACGGTCTCGCCCGGATTCACCTTGAAGGAGACATCCTTCAGCACCGGGTGCTTCGGACTATAGCCGAAGGTGACGTTTTTGAACTCGACCGAGCCGTCCATGTCCGGCGACAGCACCTTGGCGTCCGGCTTGTCCTCAACGTCGATCCTGACATCCAGCACGTCGGTGAGCCGCTTGCCGGACGCCATGGCGCGCTGCATGACCGAATACTGCAGTGTGAGCGATCGGATCGGATCGAAGAAGCGCTGGATGTAGAACAGGAAGGCGACCATCACGCCGATGTCCAGCCCCCCGTTCATCACCATGGAGCCGCCGACAACGATCACGACGGCCATCGCGATGCCGGTTAACGTGTCGACGATCGGCACCATGACCTGGGCGTATTTTGCCGCCGTCAGATGCGTTTTCAGGTTCGCATGTGCCTTGTCGTCATAGAGGACGAAGTTCACCTGCTGCCGGTCCATGGACTGCACGGCACGCACGCCGTGGATGGCCTCGGCGAGCGCTCCATTGGCGACGGAATTGGTCTCATGCGCGGCCATGAAGGCGTCGCGTGCGCGCGGCAGCCAGAACAGCCGCACGATGAAGAGGATTGGCAGGACGGCGAGCGTCAGCAGGCCGAGGCGGAAGTCCAGCCACAGCATGACGAAGACGATGCCGAAGAGCAGCGCTATGTCGCCCACCGAAAGGACCGAGGTTTCCAGAAACTCCTGCATGGAATTGACGTCGCCTTGCAGGCGCGACATCAGCCGGCCGACCTCGGTCTTGTCCATGAAGGAGAGCGAGACCTTCTGCAGGTGGCCGAACATGGCGCGGCGGATATCGAAGAGCACGTTCTCGGCCATCTTGCCGACCACGATCTCCTGCGTGTAGCTCGCGGCATAGTTGATCAGGATGGCCAGCAGGAAGGCGCCGGCCGCAAGAAGCAGCGCCGTGCGGTCGACCATGCCGGGCGTCATGCCGTGGTCGATCGCGTAGCGGATGATGAGCGGGATCACGAGCTGCGTGCCGGTGAAGACCAGCACCGCCGCCACGGAGACAATCACCTTCGCGCGGTAAGGCTTCACGAAAGCCCAGATGCGCTTGACGATATTGCTGTCGAATGCCTTGCCGAACATCTCCTCTTCGATGCGGTGCGAGCCCACCACGGCGCGCGGGGGGCGGCCCCCGTCATCGCGCACATCGTTGCGTTCGGCTTCCATCTCGCCGGCATGTCCCTGCGCCATCAGCCGGCACTCCCGTCTTCGTCGCTCGGGATCTGGTCGCCCGGCCGCACCTGCAGCTCGTATAGGGCCTTGTAGCGGCCTCCCTTCGCCAGGAGCTCCTCATGCCTCCCCCGCTCGACAATCTCGCCATTCTCGAGGAACAGGATCTGGTCCGCATGCATGAGCGAGCTCAGCCGGTGGGCGATGACGATCGTCACCCGGTCCTTGGCGAAGCGCCGCATGGCCACGCGGATGCGCTGCTCGGTGGCGGCGTCGATGGCCGCGGTGGAATCGTCGAAGACGATGACCGAGGGTTTGAGCATCATGGTGCGGGCGATCGTGAGGCGCTGCCGCTGGCCGCCCGAGAGGGACACGCCGCGCTCTCCCACCACCGTCTGGTAGCCGGTGGGCAGGCCGAGCACATAATTGTGCAGCTGCGCGGATTCGCTGGCACGCTCGATGCGGCTCTCCTTCGCCCAGGGATCGCCATAGGCGATGTTGTTCTCGATCGTCGTGGTGAAGAGGAACGCGTCCTGCTGCACCACCGCCACTTCCCGGCGCAGCGAGGCGAGCGTCGCCTTCCTTATGTCCTGGCCGTCGAGCGTGATAGCTCCGCCGGCCACGTCATAGAAGCGCGGGATGAGATGGGCGATGGTCGACTTGCCTGATCCGGGCGGGCCGACAATGCCGACGGTCTCGCCCCTGCGCGCCTCGAAGCTGACATTCCTCAGGATCGGCCGCCCTTCCGCGCCCGGATAGGCGAAGGACACATTCTCGAAGCGCAGCGTGCCCTCACTGATCTCGAGCGGCTTGGCGTCCGGCGCATCCTTGATTTCGATGTCCATGTCGAGCAGGCCGAACAGGCGCGAGCCGCAGGTGGAGGCGCGGGCGAAGGAGTTCACCATCAGCCCGATCTGCCGCACCGGCATCTGCAGGATCGTCATGAAGGTGAGGAAGGTCGTGAGCCTGCCGACGCTGATCTCGCCCGCGATCACCTTGTTGCCGCCGAACAGCAGCACGAGCCCCATGGCGAAGAAGAAGGAAAAGGTCATCGCCGAGGTGTTGCGCACGCGGATGTCGACGCGCTCATGGGCAAGGCCGAGCGCGTTCTTGGAGGCGCGGTCGAATTTGAGCATCTCGTAGGCCTGGCTGGCGAAAGCCCGCACCACGCGGATGCCTCCGAGATTCTCCTCCATAACGCGCGAGAGGACGGAAAGCCGCTCCTGAAGGTCGAGCCAAGTGGCGCGCAGCTTCAGCTGCGTCACGGAGGAGCGCCAGGCGACAAAGGGCACGAAGCTCAGGGCCAACAGGCCGAGCACCAGGTCGGTCGAAATGAGCAGATAGGCGCCGATGCCGATCAGCATGGTGAGCAGCACCATGCGCACCACACCGGTGGAGAAGAACATCCGCACGCCCTCCAGATCGAGCATGCCGATGGTGATGAGGTCGCCCGAATGCACCTGGTCGTGGAAGGAGAAGGAGAGGCGCTGGATCTTCTCGTAGCAGGCGAGCCGCAGCTCGTAGCCGATATGGTGGCCCACCGCTTCGGCGAAGTAGTTCTGCGACATGGTGAAGAGGCCGCGCAGCGTGCTGACGAGGAGCAGCAGCAAGGCGGAGATCCAGAGCGCCTGCTCGGCAATCGCTCCCGCCTCCCCGCCGGCGAAGGCCGCCTGCGTCTGGTCGACCGCGCGGCCGAGCAGCTGAGGGATGAGAAGCTGCAGGGTGGCCGCGATGATGGTGGAGCCGATGGCGAAGGCGACCTGCCACGGGTGCCGCAGATTCATGCGCGTGATGCGCGCCAGCGTGTTGAGGCCTTTGCCCCAGCCGGCCGCCTTCACATGCGCGAGCGAATTGCGAGGCTTCGTCGCGCTGCCAATGGCTTCGCTAGTCACGATCTATTCCAGACTGATTCGCCTATCGCGGCCGCGGCAGCCAGGGCCGGCGGTCAGGATACTTGTCTGGGAATACGGCAATGCTGCGGAGTTTCAAGCGCTTTCGGCCCAATTGTCAGGTTTTTTTGCAAAACCGCTCAACCGGACTGGCCGCTGCCGGTCAGCACGGATGCACCGCCGGCTGCCTGCACCGCCGCCGCCCCCGCATCTATGCCCGCCGCCAGGCAGGCCTCCGGCTCCGCACCGCCGAGCCAGGCATTGATAAAGCCGGCATTCAAGGCGTCGCCCGCCCCCGTCGTATCCACCACCGGCACTTTCCGCGCGGCAAGCGACACCACCTGCCCGTCCATTGACAGCATTCCGCCTTCCGCACCGAGCTTCAGCACCACGATGGGAAAGCGGCTTGCCAGCGCCTGCAGCGCTTCGGATGGGCTCTCCTTTCCCGTCAGCACGCGCGCTTCCTCCATATTCGGCAGGAAAACATCGATGCCGGCACAGCGGTCGAGATAGTGCGGCTCGCGGATCAGCGTTTCGTCCCAGCTGGGATCGAGCGAGACCGTCAGCCCCCGCCCCTTGGCTCGGTCCACCAGGTCGGGGATTTCGACCAGCGTCGCATATTCGGCTATGTGCAGGTGGCGGGACTGGGACCAGGCGAGCGCGGCATCGAGCGTGGCTGGCGCGGCGCTGCCTGCCCGGCGCGAAAGGAACGCCCGCTCCTCGCCTCCGACGATCGCGACCGTCACCTGCGGCCCGGCTTGCGGGTGCCGGTCGAGGAAGCGCAGGTCGATCCCGTGCAGCGCCAGTTCCGGCTCCATCGCGCGGGAGAGCGCATCCGTGCCGTAGCGCGCCAGAAGCGCCGTCGGCCTGCCGAGCGCGGCGCTGTGGGCGGCGGTGATATAGGCGCCGCCGCCGAGCGCAACCGTCATATTCTCGGCGAATATCTCGCGGCCGAGCCGGGGCATGCCGGGAACGCCGGTGAAGACGAGATCGCAGTAGATGCGGCCGAGGCTGAGCACAGCCCCGTTATGCGATGTCTGTGATGTCATAGCCGGCCCAGCGCCCGTTCAGTCTTGGCGTCGAAAAGATAAAGCGAGCCCGGCGCGGCCTGCGCCGTCACCGTGCTGTCCACCGCGGGCACGACCCGCCCAGGCGCCGTGGCAACAACCTCCGTGCCGCCGAGGTCGACATGCACGAGCGTCTCCGACCCGAGCGGCTCCGCCGCGGTAACTGTTCCTGAAAGCGCAAGGCCTCCCTCGCCGTTCCCCTGGCCGATGACCAGATCATGCGGCCGGATCCCGACGAGCACCCCGTCTTGAGAGGTGCTGGGCGCGCCCTGTCCGGGAAGGAGGGAGCCGCCGACCGAAAGTGCCCCGTCCCTTGCCTCCGCCGGCACCAGGTTCATGGCCGGGCTGCCGATGAACCGGGCGGTGAAGACATCCACCGGATTCTCGTAGAGCTCGATGGGCGTGCCCACCTGCAGGATACGCCCATCCCGCATCACCACGATCCGATCGGCCATGGTCATCGCCTCGATCTGGTCGTGAGTCACATAGACCGTGGTGGTGCCCAGGCGCTGGTGCAGCCGCTTGATCTCGATGCGCATCGCCGAGCGAAGCTGGGCGTCAAGGTTGGACAGAGGCTCGTCGAAGAGGAAGGCCGCGGGATCGCGCACCATGGCGCGGCCGATGGCCACGCGCTGGCGCTGCCCTCCCGACAGCGCCGCAGGGCGGCGGTCGAGGAGTTCCTCCAACCGGAGCGTGCGCGCCGCCTCGCGGATGCGCGCCTCCTTCTCCGCCCTGGGCAGCCCGGATGTGTAGAGGCCGAAGCCGATATTCTGGCCCACGGTCATATGCGGGTAGATGGCGTAGTTCTGGAAGACCATTGCTATGTTGCGCTGCTTGGGCTCGCGCTGGTTAACCACCTCGCCCCCGATCCGCAGCACGCCGGCCGAGATGTCCTCAAGCCCGGCGATCATGCGCAGCGTGGTCGACTTGCCGCAGCCGGAGGGGCCGACCAGCACCACGAATTCCCCGTCCCCGATCGTGAGGTCGATCTTCTCGACGGCCGTGACCCTGCCGTAGCGTTTGGTGAGACCTTCCAGTTGAATGCTCGCCATCAGGCCCGCTCCATCAGTGCGGCGAATCGTGCGTCAAGTTCCCGCGCCGCGTTCGCCTTCCGCTCCGCATTGCGCACAGCGTATCTGGCGAAGGCTTCGGCCTCGTGACCATATCCCTTCAGCGCCGCGGCGAGCGGCTCGGGCGCCGGCCCTCCAAAGCGCGTTCGCACCGCGACGAAATGCTCGGGCGAAACCAGCTCGGCGAAGGTCTTCTCGTCGATCTTCGTCTGGCGCCCGGTCGCTTCGGCAAAAGCTTTGGTGAAGGTGGGATAGCCGTCGGCGGAAAGATCGCCGTCCATGGCGACCACCGCGCGCGCCACCGCGGCTGCGATGTCGTGGCCCTCGCGGAAGGAGAGCCCCTCGCGGCGCACGAGACTGTCCGCAAGTTCCGTGACGGTGATGCAGGAGCGGCGGATATTCTGCCCCACGCGGGCAGGATCGATGCGTATCTGCGCGATGAGCGCCGAAAGAAGGTCGAGCACGCGATAGGCGCTGTCGAACGCCTGGTATCCCACGCCCTGCGTCTCGCCCTCGCTGTCATTCATGTCGGTGAAAGGCGTGTTGTGCATGATATCCAGCATCGCCCTTGCGCGCGCAAAAGTCTGGCTCGCCAGGTGCCTCAGATGTTCGATCGGCACCGGATTGCGCTTCTGCGGCATGATGGAGGAGATCTGCACCAGGGCGTTCGGCACATAGACCTGGCCGACCTCGAAGCTCGTCCAGAACTGCAGATCCTGGATCGGCCGTCCCAGATGCAGGAACATCAGCTCCAGCGCGCCATAGGTGGCCGTGGTGTAGTCGACCGCGGCGATGCAGCCGTAGGAGTTCTGCAGCGGGGCCGAAAAGCCGAGAAGCCCTGCTACCCGCGTTCGATCGATGGGAAAGCCCGACGTGGTAATCGCCGCCGCCCCCATGGGCGAAAGGTCGACGATCTCGCGCCCCGCATGCACCCGTTCGATGTCGCGGATCAGCACCTCAACGACCGCAGATAGATAGTGGCCGAAGGTGGTCGGCTGCGCCGGCTGGCCGTGGGTGTAGGCGACGATCAGCGTCTCCTTCTCGCGCTCAGCAGCCTCGATCAGCGCTTCGAGCAGGTTCTGCGCCTTGGCGAGAAGCACGTCGATCCGCTCCTTAAGCGCGAGCTTGAACAGCGTGTGGTCAATGTCGTTGCGCGAACGCGCCGTATGGAGCCGCCCGGCGAGGTCCGGCCCGAGCCGTGCCTTCAGCTCCTTCTCGATCAGGAAGAAGAAGTCCTCGACCTCTCCGGTATAGGTGAGCGAGGCGACATCGACCTCTCGGTCGATATCGACCAGGGCCTTGGCGATGGCCGCAGCCTGCTCGGCATCGAGAATGCCGGTCTCCGCGAGCATCACCAGATGCGCGCGGTCGATGGCACGAAAGCCATCCACGTGATGCGCCTTGGCCCCGTCGAAGAGCGGCTTCAGGACCGTCTCCTTGTAGACCGGGTCCGGGAAAGTGCTTGTGTCTGTCTTGCGCGGATCGTCAGCCATGGTCAGCCCTTCAGCCCAGCCAGCATGACGCCGCGCACGATGTAGCGTTGCAGCACGAGGAAAACGAGCAGCGTGGGAATCGTGGCCAGCGCCGCACCGGTCATGATCATCTCCCACTGGATCGACTGCTCGACGGCGAAGCTCGAGAGCCCGACCGGCAGCGTGTACATCTCGCGGCTGGTGACGACGATGAGCGGCCAGAAGAAGGCGGTCCAGTTGCCGAGGAAGGTGAAGATTGCGAGCGCCGAGAGGGCCGGCGTCACCATGGGCATGGCGATCTTCCACCAGATCGTGAATTCGTTGAGCCCGTCCACCCGCGCGGCCTCGATGAAGTCGTCCGGCACGGTCTCGAAAAACTGCTTCATCAGGAAGGTCCCGAAAGCCGTCATCATGCCCGGGAACATGATGCCCCAATAAGTATCCAGCCAGCCGAGCTGACTGGACATGAGATACCAGGGGATCACGAGCATCTCTGTCGGGATCATGAGGGTCGAGAGAATGGCGAGGAAGATGAAATAGCGCCCGCGGAAAGTGAATTTTGCCAGCGTATAGCCGACCAGGCTGTCGAAGAAGACGTTGGAGACGGTGACCGCCGTCGCCACGATCAACGAGTTGAGGAACCAGCGCAGGAACCGCCCGTCCGAGAGCACGCGGAGGTAATTGTCGAGCGTGGGATCCGCTGGGAAGAGCCGCAGGTCGTAAACCTGACCGGCCGATTTCAGCGAGGTCGAGAACATGTAGAGGAGCGGCGTGATCATGACGAGGCCGCCGATGAAGAGGAGCGTCCAGGCGACCACACGGCCCGGCCGGATGTTTTTCCGGTTGGCGGCAAGCTCGGTCGAGGGCGCGGCGACAGCGGTCATGCGCGCTTCCTCAACACCCAGAGCTGGAGGAGCGAGACGAGAAGCAGGATGGTGAACAGCACTACGGTCTGCGCCGCGGCATAGCCCATATCGTAGGAGGAGAAGGCCGTCTGGAAGATCATCAGCACCAGCGGCTTGGTGGAGTTGAGCGGGCCGCCCGGATCGTTGGTCGTCATGTTGTAGACCTGATCGAAGATGCGCAGGAAGCCGATGGAGGAGAAGACGACGAGGAAGACGGTGGTTGGTTTCAGGAGCGGCAGGGTGATCTTGCGCAGGATCGCCCACTCGCCGAGGCCGTCGATGCGCGCGGCCTCGTAATAGGTCGAGGGGATGGCGCGCAGGCCCGCCATGAAGATGATGATCTGGAAGCCGATGCCCGCCCAGATGGCCGTCACCATGATGGCGGGCAGCGCCTGGTCGACGGACCGGAGAAACGGCTGTTGCGGAATGCCGATCATGCCCAGGAAGCCGTTGATCACGCCGATGGGCACGGGCTGGTAGAACCACCGCCATACCCAGGCCATCGCCGCTGCCGTCGTGAGGAAGGGCAGGAAATAAAGCGCTCGGATGAAGCCGTGCATGAAGCGCACGCGGTCGAGATAGAAGGCGACGACGAAGGCGAGCACGAGGCTCACCGGCGTGCCGATGATGAGATAGGTGAATGTGTTGCGGAACACCTGCCAGAACAGCGGGTCTGCAAAGAGGCGGCGATAGTTTTCAAGACCGATGAAGGTGGCAGGCCTTAGGAGATCCCAGTCGGTGAAGGACAGCCAGAAAGCCTGGAAGGTGGGATAGAAGCGGATGCCGGCATAAAAGACGACCGGCAGGGCGAGGAAGCTCCACGCCCAAATCACGCGCTTGGTGCGGATCGACAGGCGATCCCAGAGCCCGGCGCTTTCCGCCGGACCCGCCTGCCGCGCGATCGTTGCCATCGCCCGCCGCCTGACTTACTGCTTGTAGAACCTGTCGAGGATCGCCTGTTCTTCCTGCGCCGCCTGGGCGACGGATGCGGCGGGATCCTGGTTCTGCAGGAGGACGCGGTTGGCCATGTCTATTGCCACCTGGCGCTGCGCCTGCTCGTCGACGAAGATGGTCGTATGGGCATATTCCAGACCCTTGAGGAACGGGCCGTAGATCGGATCGGCGAGGTTCTTCTCGGTCATGGCGACGGCCTTGCGCGCCGGCAGCTCGCCCACCACTTCGAGCCAGAGCTCCATCGCCTCGGGGGAAGAGATATAGGCGAGGAATTTCTGCGCCGCTTCCAGTTCCTCGCCTTCCGCCGTCGCGCCGATGGCATTTGCAAAATAGCTCGAATAGTTGGAGCGCAGGCCCTCGGCATTGGCCGGCAGTTCCGTCACGCCCCATTCGAAGGGGTTGTTGGCGAAGGCGCCGAGACGGAAGGTGCCGTCGATCGTCATGGCCGCGAGGCCGGCGCGGAATGCCGCCTGCCCTTCGTCCATGAAGCCCGCCTGCCCCACCTTGTGCACCGTCTGCAGGTCGGTGATGAATTTGAGCGCCGTAACGCCGGCTTCGTCATTATACGCAACCTGCTTCCCATCGTCGGAATATGGCTGGCCGCCATTCTGGCGGATGAGCACCTCGCGCCACCACTGGTGGTCCTGCCCTTCCATGGCGATGGTGATGCCCGCCGAAGTCATGTTGCCGCCGCCATCGCGCTTGACGGTAGCCTCCGCCGCCTTGACCAGTTCGTCGAGCGTCTGCGGCGGCTTGTTGGGGTCGAGCCCTGCTTCCTGGAACAGCTGCTTGTTGTAGAAGAGCGCCAGGGAGCGTACGGCTGTCGGCAGGCCGTAATACTGATCGCCCCGCTTCATGGCAGAGACGATGGGGAAGAATTCGCTCTCGATCTGCTCATAGGGGAAGACTGCCGGATCGAGCGGCTTGATCAGTTCGCCGGCAACGAAATTGTCGAGCCAGCCATAGAAGAGCTGAACCACATCAGGGCCCTGCCCCGCCAGCTTCGCGGCCGTCACGCGCGTCTGGTAGTCGGCATAGGGGAAGGTCACATGCTTGACGGTAATGTCCGGATTGGCCTCCTGGAACTTCTGGATGAGCTGGTCCATGGCCTGGACGCGCGTATCGAAGACATACTGCCAGTATTCGATCTCCACGGCCTTCGCCGAGCCCATGGCGAGAAAGCTGACGCCGGCGACGAGCCCGGCCAAACGGATCCTGCTGCGCATGTGAAGCCTCCTTTTCCGCCGCTGGCGCTACGGCTGCGGCGTGTTCCCCGAGAAGCGGACTTACCTGCTCCCTCGACCTATGGTCATCGCAGCGCTCGAGGCTTGTCAATAAAATAATCTACTTGAGTTATTTGGCCCGGAAAAATAGCTTTTCGGTCCGAAGCCTCGCCATACGGCCGGAGCATGATCAGGCAGCAGAAGAGCACAGAGCGGCGAGCGGTTGCGATCGGCAGCAATCCCGAACGGAACCGGGCGCACAACCGCCGCGTGGTGCTGGAGGTCATACGCGTCCACGGCCATCTCGGCCGCACCGAGATCGCCCGCCACGCCCATCTGACGCCTCAGGCGGTGGCCAATATCGTCGACGAGCTGATCGGGGAAGGCATGCTGATCGAGCTCGGCAGGCTGCGCAGCGGCCGCGGCCAGCCGCCAATCCAGTTCGCTTTCAATCCGGACGGGCCGCTGACGGCCGGCGTGGAAGTGGCCGCCGACCATATGGTGACGGTGCTGCTCGACCTTGCGGGCGGACTGCGGGCGGAGGCGATCACACCCCTGGAGCGGGCCGATCCCGGGCACGTGCCGCAGCGCATCGCCGAGGAAATCGCTACTTTGCGCGCCAGGCTCGATTCCGCCGTTCCCCGCCTGCTGGGCGTGGGCGTGGTGATGCCCGGTCCTTTCGAGATCGAGGGCATGAGTTCCGTGGGCCCGGCCACGCTGCCCGGCTGGACCGGCATCGATGCGGCGCCTCTGATCGCCGAAGCCACGGGCGAGGCGGTGGCCCTCGACAATGACGCGACGGCGGCGGCTGTGGGCGAGCGGCTCTATGGGGCGGGCCGGCAGATCGGCAGTTTCTGCTACCTCTATTTCGGCGTCGGGCTCGGCCTGGGCGTGATCCAGGACGGACGCCCGTTGCGCGGCGCTTTCGGCAATGCGGGCGAGATAGGCCATGTGGTGCTTGCCCCGCGCAACCGCGCCGTGAGCTATGGGCCCGAGGGGGCGCTAGAGCGCGTCGCCTCCGTCTTCGCCCTGCGTGAGCGGCTTGCCGCGGCCGGGCTCAAGGCCGGCAGCATTGACGCTCTCCACGCGCTGTTCGCGTCGCGTAACGCCGTGGTGACAGCGTGGATCGAGGAAGCGGCCGATCACCTTGCGCCGGCAGTCGCCATGCTCGAGAACATTTTCGACCCGGAGACGGTCATCTTCGGCGGCGGCCTCCCCGATGCGGTGCTCGACGCGGTGATCGCGGCGCTGGAGCCGCTTCCGGTCTCCGTCGCCACGCGCCGCAACCGCGCCCTACCGCGCGTGATGCGCGGCCAGACGGGCCAGCTCACCGCAGCTCTCGGAGCGGCCGCATTGCCTCTGCTCGACACGGTCTCCCCGCATCTGAGCGTCGCCCCGCCCCCCAGCCGGCCGATGCGCCTTGTGCAAAACACCTTTCACAACGGGAAAGCCCCATGCTGACCGCCCGCGAGCGCCTCGAGCGCCGGAAAGCGCGCCCTGCCCTTGTCGAACTCTACCGCGCGCTCTCCCGCCTCACCTCTACCCTGACGGTCATGAACACCGGCGCCCATCCGGACGACGAGGAGAGCGGGATGCTTGCCGCCCTGCGCTTCGCCTACGGGATGCGAGTGATCATCGCCTGCTCGACGCGCGGCGAAGGCGGGCAGAACAGCTTGGGCCCGGAGCGCGGCGGCGCGTTGGGCGTGCTGCGCACGCGGGAACTGGAAGAGGCGGCGCGCACGCTCGACGCCGATGTGGTTTGGCTCGGGCATGGGCCGGACGATCCGGTGCATGATTTCGGCTTCTCGAAAGACGGCAAGGACACGCTTGCCCGCTGGGGCCGCGAGCGCCTTCTCGAAAGGCTCGTGCGCGCCTATCGCGCCGAGCGGCCGGACATCGTCATTCCGACCTTCCTCGACGTGCCGGGCCAGCATGGGCATCACCGCGCCATGACCGAGGCGGCGGAGGAGGCGGTGAGCTTGGCCGCCGATCCGCATGCTTTCCCGGAGCATCTCGCCGGGGGCCTTACTCCATGGCAGGTGGGCAAATTCTATCTGCCGGCATGGTCCGGCGGCGGCGGCACCTATGACGACGAGGTCCCGCCGCCCAATGCCACGGTGACGGTCAGCGCTCCCGGCGCCGATCCGGCGACCGGAGCCGCCTATGCAGAAATCGGCGAATGGTCGCGCGCTTTCCACGCCTCGCAGGGCATGGGAGAGTGGCAGCCCGAGCCACAAGCGGAATGGCCCCTGCACCTGAAGCTCGGCGGCAGCGGCGGCGAAACCGACATCCGGGACGGCCTGCCCGCGACCTTGGCCGATCTCGCCTCCGGTCTCGGCAAGGAGGCCGGCGACCAGCTCCACACCGCCCAGGCGAGGATCGAGCTGGCGCTCGGCGCGTTCCCGCAGCGTGTCGAGATCATCGAGAATCTGGCCGCGGCGGCGCGCCACATCGAAATTGCACAGAGCCTTCTTTCCGAGGAGGAGAAGGAGCGGTTCGGCCACCGCCTGGCGAGGAAACTGGCCGAGATCGACGCGGCACTTGCCTGCGCCGCGGGCCTGACGGCGACGGTCTGGGCGGAGCCTGCCGTGCTCGCGCCCGGCGGCAGCGGAACCCTTCATGTGCATATCGGGCCGAACGAGGCTGCCTTCATCGAGATCGAGCCTATTCTGCCAGAGGGCATTTCATGCGGCCAAGCCAGGCGGGAAAATTCGCTCGCATCCTTCCCCCTGACGGTCTCCGGGGAAGCGCCGGTGCGCAATGCCTATCCGCCGCAGTTTTCCAGCCTCCTCGGCGGCGCGGGCGCCGCTGTGGCGCTTCATGCGGAAATCGGCGGCCGAAAGGCGAGAATTCTTGTCGAGCCGGAACAGCCCATCGATATCGTGCCCGCACATTCCGTTGCGCTTTCCCCTGACGCGGCGATCGTCTCGACGTGCTCGGCGCCCGGCCCGATTCCCGTTCGCACCGACATCGACGGCCCGAAGGCGTCCCTTGAGCTTGCCGCAGCCCCACGCATTGCGGTGAAGAAAACCGCCGAGGGTTTTGAGATCGAGATCGCGCGCGACATCCAGCCCGGCCGCTACAGCCTGCGCGCGACCGTCGACGGCGCCCAAGCCTATCGGCAGACGCCCGTCGCCTATCCTCATATCGGCCGCACCCGCTTCATCGCTCCGCAAAACCTCGACGTGCTCGTGCTCGACCTTCGGCTGCCGGAAGGCACGCGGGTCGGCTATATCGGCGGCGGCAGCGACCGCGTCGGCCTTTGGCTGAAGCGCATGGGGCTCGACGTGACGGAGCTCGACGAGGCGGGACTGCGTGGCGATCTCTCCCGCTTCAGCACCATCGTTGTCGGCATCTTCGCCTTCGGGCTGCGCCCCGATCTCTCCGCCGCCACGGAAAAGCTGCATGAATGGATTGCGGCAGGCGGCCATCTCGTGACGCTCTATCACCGCCCGTCGGACGGCTGGTCGCCCGAAAAAACGCCGCCGCGCCGGCTCGTCATCGGCTCGCCCTCTCTGCGATGGCGCGTGACGGACCCCGCCTCCCCCGTGGACATCCTTGCGCCTGAGCACCCGCTGCTCACCGGCCCGAACAGGATCGGCCAGGAGGATTTTTCAGGCTGGGACAAGGAGCGCGGTCTCTACTTCGCCAGCAGGTGGGATGACGCCTATGAACCCCTCCTTGCCATGCACGATGCCGGCGAGGCGCCGCTGAAAGGTTCGCTCCTCTCCGCCCGTGTCGGCAGAGGTCGGCACACGCATACGAGCCTCGTGCTGCACCACCAGCTCGACAAGCTCGTGCCCGGGGCGTTCCGCCTGATGGCAAACCTCGTGCAGTCCGCTTGAGCGGGGTGTCGACAGGGGACCGGGCGGCCAACCGCATCGCCGCGGCGTGGCTCCTCACGGATATGACGCTGGTTTCGGCCATGAGCGCGCTGGTCAAGATCGAGGGCGCCACCTATCCGGCAATCCAGATCGTCTTCATCCGGTCGCTGATCGGCTTTGTAACCGTCCTGCCGCTTGCCTGGCGGTACTGGCCCGAAATCGTCGGGACCCGGCGCCTCGGCTGCCATCTCCTGCGTGTCGCCTGCCATGCCGCCGCGCTCTCGGGAAACTTCATCGCCCTGACGATGCTTCCGCTTGCCCTTGTGACGGCGATCGGCTTCACCCGGCCATTGGTCGTCATGGTTCTTGCCGTGCTGCTCCTTGCCGAGCGCATCGGCGCGATCCGCTGGATCGGCACAGCGGCGGGTTTCGCCGGCGTGCTGGTGATGGTCACGCCCGGCAGCGCGCCGCTCAATCTCGGGCTCGTTGCCTGCTTCTGCTCTGTCTTTTTCGGCGCCTTGTCGATCATCCAGATCCGCGCGCTGAAGGACGAGAACACCGCCGTGCTGATGGTCTTCTATTCGGTAGGCGTCACCGCGTTGATCGCCGTTCCGGCCACCGCGGTCTGGCAGCCGGTCGCGCCCGCGGACTGGCCGACATTGCTCGCCATCGGCGTGCTCGCCCAGCTTGGACAGTTCTGCTACCTGCGCGCCTATCAGTCCGCGCCCGCCAATTTCCTGGCGCCGCTCGGCTACCTCTCGCTGATTTTCGCCACCGCCACGGGATATTTCATCTTCGCCGAGGTGCCGGGCTGGACCACGCTCCTGGGCGTGGCGATCATCCTCGGGGCGCTGCAGATGACCAACTATTTCGAGCGCCGTGTCTGAAGCGCTGACCGACGGAGCGGTTCGCCCCTGTTGCAGCCGGAACACACCCTTGCGGAATGATCTTTGAGGGCTTGGCGAGGAGGCGGCGCGCCTATATGAAGCATCTTCCCGTTTTGTCCTTCGAAGGAGGCCACGAATGCGAGCATTCGGCTCTTCCCATGAAGGCAGCGGCTTGATGTCCCGGCAGCACCGTTAGGTCGCAGACCGCCGACCGCGCCGGACCGTCAAGGCGACTGCCGCCCGAGCGCCTCCGCCGAGGAGCGCTTCGCATTAGCCGGCAGCGTTTCCGGACGGGTTTTCGTCCGGCGCCATTCTTCAAAACATCGATTTTGGGACCGGATGCGTCTGCATCCGGCGAACATCATGACTTCCTTCCGCAATGCCCTCAGGGGCAATGCCTTTCGCGATGTGTTCCGTTTCTGCGCCGTCCATTGGCGGCGGCAGCCGGGCAGGCTCGCCGTGATCATCCTGGCCGTGCTGGTCTCCACCATGGCGGACGTGCTGACGCCGCTCTATTCCGGACGGCTGGTGGATGCCGTGGCCAGGGGTGCAGCAACGGACGAAGTGGCCTGGAACGCGGCTGTTGCCGCATTCCTCATGCTGCTTGCTCTCTCCGGCGGCGCCATTGCGCTCAGGCACATCGCCTTTATGGGGATCATCGAGCTGACGCTGAAGATGATGACCGAGATCGCGTCGGATGCCTTTCACCGGGTGCAGCGCTTTTCGACGGACTGGCACGCCAACAGCTTTACCGGGTCGACGGTGCGGAAGATCACGCGCGGCATCTGGGCGCTGGACCTTCTGAACGACACGATCCTGGTGGCGCTGTTTCCTTCGGCGGTGATGCTGGTGGGATCGACCCTCCTGCTTGGCTGGTACTGGCCGATGATGGGCGCCATCGTCGCCGCTGGCTCCATCATCTACGTGGCTCTCACGGTGACGCTGTCGCTCGGCTATGTGGCTCCCGCCGCGAGCCTCGCCAATGCCTGGGACACCAAGCTCGGTGGCTCCCTCGCCGACGCCGTCTCCTGCAACCCGGTGGTGAAAGCCTTCGGCGCCGAGGGGCGCGAGGACGGGCGGCTCGGCCGTGTGATCGAGAAGTGGCGCAGCCGCACCCGCCGCACCTGGGTGCGCGGCACGATCAACGGCACGACGCAGGGGGTCACCCTGATCGTGCTGCGCGCCGCAGTGATCGGCTTTGCGATCATGCTGTGGAGCGGCGGACGGGCGACCGCCGGCGACATCGCCTTTGTGCTGACCGCCTTCTTCGTGCTGCAGGGCTATCTGCGCGATGTGGGCATGCATGTGCGCAACGTGCAGCGCTCGGTGAACGACCTGGAGGAACTCGTCGCCATCCACGACGAAGCGCTCGGGATCGAGGATGCGCCGGGAGCCAGGCCCATTGCCATCAAGGAAGGCCGCATCGATTTCGAGAAGGTGACCTTCCATTACGGCGGTCACGCCACTCCGCTCTACAAGGATTTCTCCCTGACGATCCGCGGCGGCGAGCGCGTCGGCCATGTCGGGCATTCAGGCTCTGGCAAGACGACATTCGTGAAGCTGGTCCAGCGGCTCTATGACGTCACCGGCGGGCGCATCCTGATCGACGGCCAGGACATTTCGCAGGTGCAGCAGTCGTCGCTGCGCGCGCAGATCGCCATCGTGCAGCAGGAGCCGATCCTGTTCCACCGGTCGCTGGCGGAAAACATCGCCTATGCCCGTCCGGGTGCCACGATGAGGGAGATCGAGCAGGCGGCGAAGCTGGCGAGTGCGCACGACTTCATCGAGACGCTGCCCAAGGGCTATGCGACTCTCGTGGGCGAACGCGGCATCAAGCTTTCGGGCGGCGAGCGGCAGCGCGTGGCGATCGCCCGGGCCTTCCTCGCCGACGCGCCGATCCTCATCTTCGACGAGGCGACGTCGAGCCTCGATTCGGAATCGGAGGTGCTGATCCAGGAGGCGATGGAGCGGCTGATGGTCGGCCGCACGACGCTGGTGATCGCGCACCGGCTCTCGACCGTACGTTCGCTCGATCGGCTGCTCGTCTTCGACAAGGGCCGCGTGATCGAGGAGGGCGATCACGCCCAGCTCATCCGGCGCCAGGGCGGCATCTATCGCCGGCTCTTCGAGCGGCAGGCGCTCGAGCTCACCAAGGGCTTTGCTTGACGAGGCTCCGGCCCTCCGCGATAGGGGGGGCCGGGCGCCGTTCACCCTGGCACAGGCGCGCAAAGCATGTAACATGACGGCGTCTTCCGGCCCCTCGTCGAGGACCGGTCGCCTGTCGAGCCAAGAGGGAGGCAAGTTCATGAAAACCCGCGCTGCTGTCGCCGTTGCCGCCGGAAAACCGCTCGAGATCATGGAGGTCGATCTGGACGGCCCCCGCGAAGGCGAGGTGATGGTCGAGATCAAGGCGACGGGCATCTGCCATACCGACGACTTCACCCTCTCCGGCGCCGATCCAGAAGGCCTGTTCCCGGCCATCCTCGGCCATGAGGGGGCCGGCGTGGTGGTGGAGGTCGGGCCGGGCGTGAGTAGCGTCAGGAAGGGCGACCACGTCATCCCGCTCTATACGCCCGAATGCCGCCAGTGCCCCTCCTGCCTGTCGCGCAAGACGAATCTGTGCACCGCTATCCGCGCCACGCAGGGACAGGGCGTGATGCCGGACGGCACCTCGCGCTTCTCCCTGAATGGCGAGAAGCTGCACCACTATATGGGCTGCTCGACCTTCTCCAACTTCACCGTGCTGCCGGAGATCGCGGTGGCGAAGGTGAACCCGGACGCGCCCTTCGACAAGATCTGCTATATCGGCTGCGGCGTGACCACCGGCATCGGCGCGGTGATCAACACGGCCAAGGTGGAGATCGGCTCCACGGCAATCGTCTTCGGGCTCGGGGGCATCGGCCTCAATGTCATCCAGGGCCTGAAACTTGCCGGCGCCGACATGATCATCGGCGTCGACCTCAACAATTCGAAGAAGGAATGGGGCGAGCGCTTCGGCATGACGCATTTCGTCAACCCGAAGGAGGTGGGAGGCGACCTGGTGCCCTATCTCGTGAACATGACCAAGCGCGGCGCCGACCAGATCGGCGGGGCCGACTACACCTTCGACTGCACGGGCAATGTGACCGTCATGCGCCAGGCGCTGGAATCGGCCCATCGCGGGTGGGGCCAGTCGATCATCATCGGCGTGGCAGGTGCCGGCCAGGAGATTTCGACACGGCCATTCCAGCTCGTCACGGGCCGCGTCTGGAAGGGGACGGCGTTCGGCGGCGCACGCGGCCGCACCGACGTGCCGAAGATCGTCGACTGGTATCTGGACGGCAAGATCGAGATCGACCCGATGATCACCCACACACTGAAGCTGGAGGAGATCAACGAGGGTTTCGAGCTGATGCATGCGGGCGAAAGCATCCGAAGCGTGGTGGTGTATTAGAATGCCCACCCCCCCTTAGTGGGGAGAATGAAGGCGCGCGTCATCGCCGCCACGCCCGGCTTTCGCCGTCTGGCCATTGAAGAAGGTGGGAAGCGGGGCGGGCCTCTTCTCCGCCCCGGCTGCACCCAATGGAGGGGGTGGTCTTTGCCGGGCCGAAGGAAAAGCCCTAGCGGCTTCTCCGCGGTTTCCGCAGTGTCGTCTCTCACCCGACACCCGTTTTTCCGAGATGCAGTCTCTGACCCTGCATCCCGGCACCGCC